>RXJJ01000013.1:0-89057 GCA_003963145.1 Bradyrhizobiaceae bacterium | reverse complement strand
TGGCCACGCGTTCAAAGGCCTCGGTGGAGCTTTTGATGCGGTACTGGAAATCGTCGCCGTCGGTGGGAAGCAAGCGGATCACTTCATAGGTGCCGCTGGCCGCGGGACGCGCGACATTGCTGGCGGTGAAATAAACGGTCTCTCCGACGACGAATTTGTGCTTCAACACCCTGCTCCATACGCAAAACGCGAAACTTTCGGTGGCCGATCTGCGCCGGCCATCCAAGGACGCCACGGAGCGTATACCACGCGGGAGGCGGTTTTGGCCAGCCAAACCGAGCATGGCAAATACGCAGATTTAGCAGGTATTTCAGTGCGATAGTTAAGGTGGAAGGACTGCAAACGCGCTTCCGGAAAAGGCGCCGCCGCACCCCGGGAGGTGTGGCGGCACGAATTTCATTAAGAAATCAAGGCCTTATCTGTCACGCCGAGCGTGGCAGCGTGCCGTTGGGGCTGGCCTTGTCGACGGCCTTGGGCAGGTACTGCGCCAAAAGCGGACCGATCTGATCGATCGGGACGCCGTATTTGGCGGCCAGTTCCTTGACCTGGGCGTTGCCGAGGACTTCCTGAAGCTCTTCACCGGTGATGGGGATGTTCTTTCCGTCGCCGAGCCACGATTTCACCTGATCGCCGTAACCCGCCTTCTGAAGCTTGTCGACGATCGCGCTCAAGCCGCCCTGGTTGCCGTCGCCTAGAACCTGATGCAGGACGCTGGCTTCCAGCTGACTTGCTTCGGGCGTCGCAAGCCACGCCTTCAACGTATCCAAAAAACCCATAATCGAATCCTCGTTTAATATGGTCGCCTCGCAAAAAGCCAAACGCAGTTCCCGTTGCGGCGTCAAGCACGCAGCTGCCGATATTTCAGCCAATTTTTCGCGAGGCGGAATCGGTCCGACGGGCCGGATTACAACCGTATTACATTGCCGTTAAATTTAATCCGTCTCGAACCGCTCGATCAGCAGCGTCTCCGCCAGCGCCTCGCGGGTCCATGCCGCCATCGCCGGATGAGCCAGCATCGAATCCATGTAGCTCTGAACGTGCGGCGTCACGTCGATCGCGTAGGTGCGGAAGCGATGCACCACCGGCGCGTACATCGCGTCCGCCGCGCCGAACGCGCCGAACAGAAACGCACCCTCCTGCGCGAAGCGCGCACGGCAGCCGGTCCACATCTGCTGAATGCGCGCGATGTCGGCCAGCGCATCCTCCGACAGCGTCTTGGCGCGAACCGGGCGGTGGATGTTCATCCCGCACTCGCGGCGCAGCGGCCCGAACCCGCCATGCATTTCCGCGCTGATGGCGCGGGCCTGCGCCCTCGCCGCGCGCTCCTTCGGCCAGATCGCCTTATCGGGAAAACGCTCGGCCAGATATTCGATGATCGCCAGCGAATCCCACACCGTGGTGTCGTCATCGACCAGCGCGGGCACCTTGCCGGATGGCGTGACGTCGAGAATGCGCTGCTTGTCGGCTGGGCCGGTATAGAGCGGAATCATGGTCTCATCGAAGGCGATGCCGAACGCCTTCAGCACCAGCCACGGCCGCATCGACCACGAGGAATAGTTCTTGTTGCCAATGTAAAGTTTCAAAGCCGCGCCTCATGTCCCGTTACACCCGTAGTCTCGCATGACGCGGCAGAAACGATCAACTGCACGGCGAGACTGCCGTTAATGAGGTGCGGACCCGTTTAGCGCGCTTGTGCGATGGCTTGCGATCCGGCATGGCAATGACATGCCCCACCGCGATTCGTCCGCCGCGCCTTCCCTTCCCGATCTGCCGCTCGACGACGCCATCCTCGCCGTGCTGACCCATGCCGGCGGCAAGACGCTGAGCGCGCCCGAGATCGCCCATGCGCTTCAGCGCGAAGGCGACTGGCATGGATTGCTTGTGCCGATCCGCAGGGCGGCCGTGACGCTCGCGCAATCCGGCCGTCTCATCATCTACCGCAAGGGCAAGCCCGCCGACCCCGACGATTTTCGCGGCGTGTACCGGCTTGGATTGCCGCGGCACGATTGAGAGCCTTTCGGCCGCTTCACATCGTCCGGGTTCCCTCCCACCGGCTTTTCCGACCATCGGGTGATTTACGCTTTTGCCTATTGGCCTTATGAAGCGCGGATGGAGAAGCTCACGCCCCTGCAGATCATCGGTGCCGTGATCGCCGGCCTTGTTGCCACCGGGGCAATGCTGGCGCTTGGCTACTGGCTCGTCTCCAGGGATATGTCGAATGACGACGATCCGCAGCGGCGCAAGCACCTCCTGCCGAACGATCTGGAATCGGGGCAGCTTTATCCGCCGCCGCGCAACAATTACGTGCCGATGTCGACGAGCTACGTTCCGACTTTTGCACTGAGCGCGACGGGCGAAAAGCCGATCTGACGGCGCAATTTTTCCGGGCCTATTGCGGCCCGGGCAACAGTTCGCGGCTTCTCCCGCTCAGCCGATATCCGATCAGCCCGATCCATTCGTGCACGGCGGTATCCATGCGCGAGAGGCCGCCGCTCAGCGTGTCGAACGGCGCTCCCGCGTCGCGCCAGCCGCGCGTGCGCCAGTCCACCGGATAGGGCGCGACATCGAAGCCCGCGGCGCGGAATACGCCCATCGCGCGCGGCATATGCATCGCTGACGTTACAAGCAGCCAGTATTCGCCCGGCCTGGGTTTCAGCAGATCGCGGGTGAAGATTGCATTCTCCGCCGTGGTGCGGGCCCTGTCTTCCAGCACGATCCGGTCATGCGCCACGCCAAGGCTTTCGAGAAACTGCGCGCCGGCGAACGCCTCGGTGGACACCGGATGGATCAGGCTGTTGTTTCCGCCGGTCAGCACGATCCGCGCGGAGGGAAAGCGGCGCGCCAGTTCGACCGCCGCCGTCATGCGCTCGCCCGAAGCATTGATTTCCGCTGTCCCTCGCGCCGCCGACAATTCCGGATTGATCGCGCCGCCGAGGACGATGATGCCGTCCGGCACCCGGCCGGTATCATGCCATGCCGGAAACCGTTCCGACAGGGTCAACAGCAAAACGTTGCCGAGCGGCGAGAAACCGAACAGCAACAGCAACACGACGCCGCTGACAATCAGCCTCGAAGCCAGCACGCGCCATTCGGTGACAAGCAGCAGCAGACCGAGAAGGCACAGCAGCGCCGCGAAGTTGGAAGGCGTGGTGACGAAGCCGAATATCTTGGAAAAGACGAAGAACATGGGAGGTGCTTTATACCCTCCCGGCGCCGGCGCGAAGCCCTTTGACGCTCAGTCCCATTTCGGCGCGAATCCGAAATCGGTCAGCCGCCCGCGCCTTGAGCCCAGCGCGAAAATCTGCGTCATCTCTTCGTCATCGAGATTGAAATCGAACACGTCGATGTTTTCGGACAATCGCTCCACCTTGGAGGTTCGCGGGATCGCAACCGCGTTCTGCTGGATCAGCCAGCGCAGGCACACCTGCGCGGCGCTCTTGCCGTAGCGTGCGCCTATCCGCGACAGCGTTGTGTCGTTCTTGATCCTGCCCTTGGCGATCGGGCTGTAGGCAACGAGCGCCATGTCGTGGCGGCGGCAGGCGCCGAGGACTTTCTGCTGATCGAGATAGGGATGATATTCGACCTGATCGCACACCAGAGGCTCGGGGCTGAGCGAGGTGGCTTCCTCGATCAGCGCCACGGTGAAATTCGACACGCCGATATGGCGCGTCAGTCCCATCTGCTTCATGCGGACAAGGGCACCCAATGTCTCGGCGAGCGGCACCTGCGGATTGGGCCAATGCAGCAACAGCAGATCGACAGCGGGAAGCCGCAAACGCGCGAGGCTTTCCTTGGTGGATCGTTCGAGGTCGTTCGGCGCGAAATGCGTGGTCCATATTTTCGTGGTGACGAACACCTCGTCGCGCGGCACGCCGGAGGCGCGTAGACCCGCGCCGACCTCGCGCTCGTTCTCGTAGACCTGAGCGGTGTCGACATGGCGATAGCCGAGCCGCAGCGCCTGCTCGACGACGCGCGCGCAGTCGCGGCCGCGTAATTCCCAGGTCCCGAGCCCGATGGCCGGAATACTGGCACCGCTCGCCTCGACGAAATACATGGGATGCTCCCTCCGGCGCGACATCATACACGGGTCCATACACGGACCCACGGCATAATCGGCGACAGCTATTTTGGTTCGGGGACGAAATACGTGGCGTTCGGCCTGGCCTGCGAGGTCGGGTCAGGCCTTGGCGGCGTCACCCGCCAGCGCGGCGAACACCGTGTCTGGCGCATGCGCAATGACCGCCAGCAGTGCGCGGGCCGGACCGCGCGGCATCCGTTTGCCCTGCTCCCAGTTGCGGATGGTTTCGATCGGGACCGACAGCCGGGAGGCGAATTCGGCCTGCGTAAGTCTGGCGCGCAGGCGCAGTTGCCGGACCTGAGGCATAGGTTCGCGGCGCGGGATCATGGAAGAGAGCGAAGGCGCAAGCGGCACCTCAAGACCGTCCTTGATCTCGACGATCCGTCCGTCCGCTTTCAGCCGCAAACGCTGCATATCGGTCGCTCCGTGCAAATGCATGGTCGGCGAGGTATGGTTAAAAATGCCTTAAGCCTGCCTTAAAACCTGACTCAGGCCACCGGCTTACAAGATCGATACGCAATGGTTTGGATACATGATCGCGCGGCAAGAGGTATCGGGTAAGGTCTTAACGGCAATGATTTCACGTCCGGCGGCGATCGCACCCGCTTTTATCCCACCCGCTTTTATCACGGCCGCGTTATGTCTGGCCGCGCTGGCGGCCGCTCCCGCCATGGCGGCGGACTGTCCGCGCGCTGACACGCTCGGCACCGCGCGGACGCTGACAGTCGATCCCGCCTCGTTTCCTCGCGTCGGGACCAAAAGCTTCCCGCAGACGCTTCCCCTCGCCGACAAGGAGGTGGTGCTGACCTTCGACGACGGCCCCTTCCCGGCGACGACCAACAAGATCCTGGCCGCGCTGGCGGCCGAATGCGTCAAGGCGACGTTCTTCCTGATCGGGCGCAACGCGCAGGCCAATCCCCAGACCGTCCGGGCCATCCTCGCAGCCGGCCACAGCATCGGCAATCACACCTGGTCGCATCCGAATCTGAGCCGCATCGGCCAGGCCCGCGCGGTCGACGAGATCGACCGCGGGCTGGCGGCCATCGAAGCGATCCCCGGCGTGCCGAAGCCCATCCGGTTTTTCCGGTTTCCCTATTTCGCCTCCACCCCGGCGTTGTTGACGCTACTCGAACAGCGGCACACCGCCGTGTTCGGCGCAGACCTGTGGGCGAGCGACTGGAATCCGATGACTCCCGACCAGCAATTGCATCTGTTGGTTGCGCGGCTGGAGAACGAGGGCAAGGGCATCATCCTGCTCCACGATCCCAAACGGCAGACCGCCGCCATGGTGCCGGCCTTTCTGCTTTATCTGAAGCAGAACGGCTACCGGATCGTCCATGTGGTACCGCCGGGGCAGCATTGATCGCCCAAATCTGCGGCGTCAGCCGCCGCGGCGTCCCAAAAATCACGTTTTCAAGTCACACTTTACCGGAAAAGACGGGCGATTAAGGCTGCGTTCATTGCCTTAATACCAAGTTTCGGCATCAATGCAGGTTGATGATGGATCCGATGCGTTTATTTAAGGCCCCTTCCCTGAACAGGACTGCGTTGACCGCCCTGCTCGTCGGCAGCCTCGCCGCGCTGGCCCTCACCGCGCCCGCCTTTGTTGCGCCCTCCTTGGTCACGCCGGCTTTCGCCAGGCACGCGCCAGCCAAGGCCAGGCTGGCCAAAACCAAAACAGCCAAAACCAAAATAGCCAGGACGTCATTGGGTGCAGCTGCGCTGGGCACGGCTGCTTTGAGCACGGCAGCTTCGGACGCCGCTGCACCGGCTACAGCAGCATCGGACACGCACGTCGATTGCCCCGGCAATCCGAACGCGCTCGGGACCTCACGCACGCTTGTGGTCGACCCGACCGAACATCCGCGCATCGGCGTCATGCAGTACCACGAGACCCTGCCGCTCAAGGATCACGAGGTGGTGCTGACCTTCGACGACGGCCCGCTGCCGGCGCACACCAAGCCGGTGCTCGCCATGCTGGCCGCCGAATGCATCAAGGCGACATTCTTCATCATCGGCCAACAGGCCCAATACAATCCGCAGGCCCTGCGCGATGTCGCCGCCGCCGGCCACACCATCGGCACGCACACCCAGAACCACATTCTGAAAATGGACCGTATGCCGATCGAACAGGCGAAGGCCGAGATCGACAATGGCATTGCTTCCACCGCCGCCGCGCTCGGCGATTCGGCGCAGGTCGCGCCATTCTTCCGCGTGCCCGGCCTGCTGCGCTCCAATGCGGTCGAAGGATATCTGGCCTCGAAAGGCATCATGACCTGGAGCGCCGATTTTCTGGCCGACGACTGGCGTCATATTTCGTCGGCGCGGGTTGCCGAACTCGCGATCAGAAGGCTCGAGGCGTATGGCCGCGGCGTTCTTCTGCTGCATGACATCCAGGCGCGCACACAGGCCGCCCTGCCGACCATCCTGCGCGAACTCAAAGCGCGCGGCTACCGTATCGTGCATGTCGTGCCTTCGACACCCGAACTGCCCAAGACGCCGAGCGAGCCGTGGGAGTGGCACATCCATCCGCACGATCCGGGACAGCTGCCGGCGGTCGCGAGCCGCACGCCGGACATGCGCTTTGCCTTCGATCCGCCGAAACTGTCGCTGGCCGATACCGGACTGCGCAGCGTGAGCATCGGGATTCCCACACCCGCCCGCGCCAGTACGCGCAGCGACCTGACGCCGATCTGGCACGCCAGCACCATACGCGCCGACGATGCGGCGATGAAACTGCTCGAACCGGGACCTGAAACGTTCGAGTTCGGCGAGGAAGCGCCGAAACTGTCCGGCGCCAAAATCGCTCCCGGCACGCCGCAGGAATGATCGTCGGCGCTAGTTTCGCGGACCGAAACCCTGCTCTCGTCACGAACGTATCGTTGCCGTCTCAGTGACGGTGATTTTGCATGAGCAATCGCGAACTCGTCTGAAGCGGCGCGGACTCGTCGCGCTGCCCAAAGACACGCGACCGGGGACGCGAAGCCAGCAACCGTTCGTAAAAGGCGTGCGTTTTTTCCACCATCGAGGCGACGCCGAGATTTTGCGTGATCCAACCCTGCCCGGCGCGCGCCAGACGATGCCGCAGCCGGGCATCTGTGAGAAGCAGGCATAACGCCTCGGCGGCGAGTTCGGGGTGGCCGGTGGCGACGCACCAGGCTGTCTCATCGTGTCGGGTGTGCTGCGAATGCCGGCCATCGGGCCGCACCGCGAGCACCGCCGCGCCCATCGCCATCGCCTCGAACATCACCGAACCGCCCGCGAGCGTGACCAGCAGATCGATCTTCGCAAGCTGGTCGGGCATGGCCCCGCTGTCGTATCCGCCGGTAAAGTGCACAATCTTGCGCAGCCGCAGACGATCGAGATCCTTTTCCACCTGACGGCGATAATCCAGATCCACCCAGTCCCCGATGACCTGAAATTGCGCAGACGCCAAAATCGGCGGGGGCAGCGACGCGACAATTTCGAGAAATTCGCCAATCCGCTTCTCGGGCGAGATTCGTCCGACGACGCCGACGCGCACCACATTGCTCGGCTGTCGCGGATGGCTTGTCGCGGAAAACAGATCGAGATCGACTGCGTCGTCGATGAGCGTGATGCGGCCGGCGGCAATACCGGCGTCAGTCAGATCGTCCACATAACGCTGGGCGATGGCGATGATCGCGTCGGCGCGAAAAAGACGGTGCTTGAGAATGTCGCGCTTCGTCAACGGCCCGCGAACATGAACCACGGACGGGATATTGAGACGCTTCGCGATGAAATAAGCATATTCCGCGCGCCAGACATCATGGGCATGAACGATGGCACACTGCTTTTCGGCGGCCAGCGCCGACAGCCGCCATGCGTCCGCATACCTCGCGCCTGCATAGAACAGCGAACGCCAAGGCAACATCCTCTGAACGCGGCAGTCGACGCCGAGCGCCGCGAGTTCACCCTGCAGGCTGCCAGGCTCGCTGATCGCGACCGTCTGCGAAAAAGGACCGGTCTCGAGCCCCGCCACCAGATACAGAAGCTGCCTTGAAAGACCGTAGATCGGCCCGCCCCGTCCAAGATGCAGCACCGGATATCGCTTCTCAAAAACCATACGCTACCATGACCCGGAATGCGGCCACAAAGCCGGGCGGGTCTCTCTCGGAACTCGGGAACTCTGCGGCCGGCCGCAAAATACATTTAGCCAGACCGGTCTCCGCGATCCAATGCAAAATCGCTCATTACGGGCTGCCGACATTGGCGGCCGAAAACGACGCTGGGGCTTCAAATCAGCGGCCGAGCCATGCATTTGCTCCGTTGACAAACCGGAGTTCCGGCTTTCGACTATCTATCATGATTTGCCGCGCCGACATTGCTGCCGTTGGCACAGCCCTCATCCTGGCGGGCGCCGCTTGTCCGCCCATAATGTCCCGCGCGGCGGCGCAGGAACTGTCGAGTTTCGAGATCGCGGCCCGCTCGCGCGGCACGCCCGACATTCCGGGCCTGAACATCGTCTGGATCACGCCGTGGGGCGATCGCGAGGACGCCAATCTCTGGCACAACATCGTGGTGCATCAGTCGGAAGGCCCGGCGGGCTCCGCGCTCGCCAACGCGATGGCGCAGGCGCTCAAGCCCGATAAGCGCGGCGCGAGCATCTGGGTGGAAACCGACGGCACGGTGTACTGGGCGACCGGAGAATGGGCGACGCCAAGCCATGTCCGCAGCGGCAACCGCAACGACGACCGCTACATCAGCAATAGCGACACCTACCGCCTCGTGCCCAACAACAACTCGCTCGGCATCGAATTCGTCGGCAATTATCCGAATGTACGGGTCCTGCCGACGCAGGCGCAGATTGGGGCGTGGCGAATGCTGGTCAAGGTGCTGCAGGCCCGTTACGGCATTCCGACCGACCGGATTTTCGCGCACAACTGGGTGGACTACAAAGACCGCCGCTACTGTGAAGGCTGCGCGCTGGCTTCGATGGCGCGCCATGGCGACGACGCTGTCAACGTGGCGGCGAATGGCCCCGAAAAACCGGGGACACCACAGATCGCGAAAACCGATACGGTTGTCAAAATCGAGCTTCCGGAAATCGAGCCGGTCAGGATTGAGACAGCCGAGATCGCGACGGCAAAAATCGAGACATCAAAAATCGAGACATCAAAAATCGAGACTCGGCCGACCATGGATGTGGCCGCGAATGCCGCGATCCGCACCGCCGCGGCGGAACACGCCCTCACCACGAAATGAAGTGGCGGATGATGCTACGGATGCTGGCGTGATGACGATGGCGGCGCGGCGACGATCCTGAGTTCCCAGCATCGCTGCCATCGTCGGCCGAACCCGTCACCAGGCCGCCCTGCTTGGGCCCGATCGCCTCGAACTGCGCCTTCTGCTCGTCACTCAGTTTGCCGTAGAGATCGTTGAGCGCGACGCTGACCACCTTGGTCGCCTGCAGCAGCGTATCGAGACGCTGCCCAGCAGCCGCGAGACGCGCCGGTGGCGTCAATGCGACCGGAGGCTGACACGATGCCTTGAGCATGTCGGCGGCCTTGGCGCTGGCGGCCGCCAGCGCGTTGAGGCTGTCGCGCTGCGCCTCCGTCGGCTGCAAGGCGTCATTGAGCCGCTGCGTCGGCCATTCGATGACGCTGGTATTGCAAGCCTGCGTCGTGTCGGTGTTCGCAGACGAGCCACGCGTGCTGCGCTGGTCCTGACCGAGCGCGGTAAGCCGCGCCTTCTGCTCATCGTTCAGCATGCCGTAAAATTTCTCGAGCGGCGGCTGGACGGTCTGCACTGCAGCGATCAAAGCCTCGATGCGCTTCTGCATCGCGGCGAGACGGCTCGGCGCGGTCAGCACCACCGATGTCGGGCATGCCGCACGGATGTCCTGCGCCGCCTTCACCGAAGCATTGGCGAGATCGTCGAGCGCCGCGCGCTGCTCGTCATTGGGCTGGACCGCCTGCTGAATCTGGTCGATCGGCAGGCCCGCAATATCGCGGCCGTCCTGCCCGCACATCTGCGTGAGCTGGTCCTGTTGCGCGGCGGTGTCCCGCGGCGGGGTCGAGCCTGTCGTCGCCGGTGCCGGCGCCGCGCCCGCATAGCCTCCGGACGGCGGCAGATAGCCGGCCAGATCGTCATAGCCGTAAGGCGAGAACAGGCCCGCATAGATATCGTTGTAGCCGTAATCCCAGAACGAATCGTCGTAACCGCCCCACAGCGCGTAATTGTAGAAATCGTAATAGGCGAACGGCCAGAACAGCGGGCCGATCCAGCCATATCCGCCATGGGGATGCCGCCACCAGCCGCCATGATCGTGATGATGATGCTGCCAGCCCGCCATCGCCGCTGCGGAGGCAATGCGATTGCGGTCGTGCGGATCGTGCAAATGCCGCCTGTCATGCATCGCGCCGGCGACCGCCCGCGAATTCATCGTGTTGCGGACGGCGTTGGTCCGCCGGTTGGCCTCACGCTGATTGCGCGCGGCGGCGCGATCGCTGACGCGATTGCGTGCAGAGGGATTGTTGTTGCCACTCACGGCACGGTTTGCCGCACGATTGGCCCGGGTCGCGGGTCGATTGGCGCCGCCGAAATGCCGGCCGCCACCGCCTCCGGCATGCCGCCCGCCGCCACCGCCGTGATGACCGCCGCCTCCGAAACGGATTCCGCCGCCGTGGCCGCCGCCAATGTGCATACCGCCGGCGCGACCCCCGCCGCCATGACCTCCGCCGCCACCGTGACCACCGCCGCCATGTCCACCCCCACCGCCATGTCCGCGCGCGAATGCGGCGGGCGACATCGACACAGCGAGCGCGACCGCGGCAGAAACAGCAATGATCTTGAACGTGACTTTCGGCATGTCGGCCTCCGGCAAAGGAGCGATGCATTAAAAGTTTTAAGGCGCGATATAGTTCCGCGCATGCGCCGGGCAATCATTGATCAATCGCAATATCACGACCGCGCAGCCGTGATTATTCGCGCGGGCTCCTGTACCGGAGATGAATGCTGAAGATTCGACTCGGACTAGCGAATCGCAGGGCGTCTCCCGATTTTACTCTCACCCTCTCTATCGCCTGCACCGCAATACGGAGCGCGGAATGACTTATCGGACGTTACATGGCTGGGCCATCGGCACCTTGCTGGAAGCAGGTGCCATCACCGAATGCGAACACCACGGCTACATGAAAGATCGCTCGGATCCTCATTCATGGGAGCGCGCGAAAGCGATCGCAGCAAAAGAGCGTTTCAATCGAACAACCCGTGACGATCGCCTCAAGGCGATCGACGACGTCATGCGCTCGATCGGCGATACCTGTCCGGAATGCGAGCCGGAGCGGGAGGAAAAATAGCGGGATCGTTCAATCCCCGCGCGGACATGACCGCGCTCAAGATAGACGTTCGGCAGCTAGCGAGCCGCGGCTTCGCACAATTTGACCATCACCTGCAAAGCGAGATTGGCCGGCGCGGGTATCGACAATTCGGCGCCCTTGCGCGCGACATAACCGTTCAGATAGTCGATCTCGCTCGGCTTGCCGCGCGCCAGATCCTGAGCGGTCGAGGAAAACTGTTCCGGCATGGTCGAAGGCAGCGCGAGAACCTTGTCGTACGCATCCTTCGGCACCGAAATGCCCAATGCCGCCGCGACGGCGGTGCACTCATCCACCACGTTCCGTATGACGCTACTTACGCCCTCGACTTCGATCACGCGGCCATAGGGCAGCTGGGCAACCGCCGACAGGGCATTCAGCGCGCAATTCATCACGAGCTTGGTCCACAGGTCGTCCATGACGCGATCCGACACATGGGTTGGAATCGACGCGGCGCTAAGACACGCCGCGATGTCGGCGCTCGCCGGTGACGCGCCGATGATCAGTTCGCCACGGCCGCGATGATTGATATGTCCCGGTCCCGCCATCTCGGCCGCGACATAGACCGCCGCGGGGACAGCGGGCTGCTTGATTGTGGCCTGCAACCGCTCGGCATTATCAACGCCATTCTGAAGACATAGCACCGTCGCTCCGGACGCGAGATGCGGCGCGATCGAACGGCCCGCCTCCTGCGTATCGCCCGACTTGACGCAGAACAAAACCAGTTCAGCTCCTTCAACGCCGGACGGATCGGCTGTTGCCCTGAGCGGGACCACACCGTGAAAGTCGCGGGCTTCGATCATCAGACCGCCCTGCCGCGCGATGGCCTCGACGTGCTGCGGCCGCGCGATCAGCACGACGTCATGACCTGCTCGCGCCAGCATCGCGCCGAAATAGCCTCCGACCGCGCCTGCGCCCATGATGGCGATTTTCATGTGATACACTCCGTCAGGCACAAGACCGGCCCGGCGGAGTGAACAGCAGGTTTCCATTGCCGCATCAAGATCGGCGGCCGGCAAGGCAGATATGCCGCGACTACTTGCCCTGCGGCGGTTTCAATCCCGGGGATTCCATCCAGCGATGCATTTTCGCGGCGGTATCGAGCTGGCGGGCCGTTTTCAGAAGCCGCTCCTTGCTCTGGCCTTCACGCAAGTGATCAGCCTTGGTGCGGGCGTCGTCCGCCTGCGTCTTCCAACTGGATTCAATGGGAGTCTTGAGCATATTCATCATTGCTCTTCCCTGTTCGAGGGGCGGGCGCTCCAAATGCTCTCAGTCACCGATAAAATGCCTCGGGCCATGCGGTAATGGCTGACAATGCGCGCCCAATTCCGGTTTGGCGAGTCCTAATTATCGGCTTTATGCGAGGAACATGCGCGCCGCGCCGGGAAACTCAATGAGAACGCGAGTGCAAGGGGGCGTCCGAGTGTGCGGCGCAAGACACAGTGCATGAAAAACAAAAAGTTGATATTGCCAGCCCCGAATTTACGGATAATTTGCGGTGCGTTCACACGACAAGGACTCAAATCATGGTCAATATGGGCCCTCCTCCGCCACCTCCGGCGCCGATTTTCTAAATTAGAACCCCGCGCTTTCGCGGGGTTTTTATTTTGACGATTGAGGGCAATATCAATCGAAAATCGAAGATGCCTTGCGGAAGCTGGAACTGGGATGGTTGTCGGCGCTTGAATCCTGGTAAAGTTGGAAAATCACGGCGTTCGTCAAAAAAGGAAAATACCATGAAAATGCTGATGATCGGTATTGCCGCAGGCGGATTGTCGATGCTGGCGGCGACAGCGCCTTCTCAGGCGAGAGACTACAAATACTGCCTCTATGAAGGCGGCGAGGTCGCGGCGGGCGATTGTTCGTTCGTGACCTACGCCCAGTGCCAGGCCTCCGCATCGGGGCGTGTCGCCGACTGCCGGATCAATCCGCGCTGGGCTTACGGACGCCAGTTGCGGCGATAAGGAAGCAGGCTGTCATGTCTGCGAAAGGCTAACCCACGACCGAACCATCGCTCGCGCCCGCAATCTCGATGCTGGCGCGCGCGATGACCAGTTCCTCGTTTGTCGGAATAACCCAGGCCGACACAGGACTGTCAGAAGTCGTCAGCCGCGGCCCGGTGTCGTCCGCGGTCTTCACGCCCAGCCAAACCGCGCCGGCCAGAACCCGGCGGCGTATCTCGGCGGCGTGCTCGCCAATTCCTCCGGTGAACACGATCGCGTCCACGCCGCCCAGCGCAGCGGCCAGCGACCCCAGTTCGCGCGCGACATGATAAACGAAGAAATCGACCGCCTCGCCCGCCGAACCTTGCTTGCTCGCCAGCAGCGTTCTCATATCGTCGCTGATGCCGGAAATGCCGAGCAGGCCCGAGTCGTGATACAGCATCTTGTTGACGGCATCGGGCGACAAGCCCTTCTGCTCGACGAGATAAAGGATGGCTCCGGGGTCGATGCTGCCGCAGCGCGTCCCCATCGGCAGACCGTCCAGCGGCGTGAAGCTCATGGTCGTGGCAATGCTCTGCCGGTTCAGCATCGCACACATGCTCGCGCCGCTGCCAAGATGGGCGACGATGACGCGCCCCTCCGCCGCCGGCCCGAGATAATCCGGCAGCACGCTGGCGATATATTCGTAGGACAGTCCGTGAAATCCGTAGCGGCGCACACCCTGCTCCGTGAATTTGCGGGGTAATGCGAAGGTCGCCTCGGGCAGCGGCAGCGTGTGATGAAATGCGGTATCGAAACACGCCACCTGCGTCAGATCCGGGTCCATCGCAAAAAGCGCCTCGATGCCCGCGAGGCAGGAGGGTTGATGCAAGGGAGCCAGGGGAATGAGTTCGCGCAGCGCACCCAGGATGGCAGCATCGACCTTCACGGGCGCGGTGTAGCGCAGGCCGCCATGCACGACCCGATGCCCGGCCATCACGATGTTACAATGCGTCAGGTGCTCCCTGATCCAGGCCAGCAGAAATGCGAGCGCCTGCGGGTGCGACGTGACGTGTTCAAGCCTGACATCCGAAGTCGCGCATCCGGCCTGCGTGACTGTCATGGAGGCGTCCGGCCCGATCTTTTCGATCTTGCCCCGAACCAGCCAATCGTTTCCCGTGACCTTTGCCAGCGCCGGAAACACGGAGAATTTCAATGTCGACGAACCGACATTCAGAACCAGAACGGCATCGGTCATGAAATTTCCGCTGTGTCACGCCGGATGGCTTATCCAATCGCAGATTTGCATGCATCCGGGATGACGTCAGGCAATTTGCCCAATCACGGAGCCGGGCTCGACAATATCGTTTTTCGCGACATACGCCACCAGACGCCCGCTCACCGGCGCGATGATCTCATGCAGTGAGTCTTCGATGCGGACCTCGGCGACCGGCGCACCGGCCTCGACCTGGCTGCCGTGCTCCGCGATCCACCGCTCGACAATCCCCTCGGGCAGCATGCGTCCCGCCCAGAAATCCTCTGCGATTCTGATGTCCATTGTCTGCTCCTCTTCAATGCCTTGCTTCGTATAAAGGTGGAGCACCCATCCACATTGATCTGGATTAAACCGGCACAACTCCGAGGAACTTCAAGACGTCATTTTCGCTATCGATCATTTCCAGAATGGCCGGGTTCGCAAAAAGCGCTCATGGGCCTCAATCGACCGACTCAAGCACTTGCGCTGCCGCCGCGCGTTGTCCAGCTCAAGCCCGGCAAACCGGTGCCTGACCGATCGCGCGGACAATCCGGATCGTCCCATGATCTTCTCAAACGTCTTGCGCCGCGCCGCGATGTCGGTGATCTCTCCGAGCGCCGATTGGAGGTGCCGAAGCGACGTCAGCATCTCGTCAAAATGCCTGCGTTGCCGATCTCCGGAAACAAGCCCCCCGGTGAGTTCCAGCGCGTAGCGCATCGCCTTGATCCGCAGCCGAAACTTGTGAAGTTCGCGGCGTCCGAGCTTCTTCAACGGTTTCCCGTTTTTTATCTTCTTTTTCATTCTGGCGAGACTGTCAGCGGCAACAGCTGATGCCGGCTGGTCAAGACCCGGCCCGGACACGCTCGGGGCGACAACCCCGGCAATCCTGCGACTGAACATCAAGAATCGTCTCGAACAGAGAGCGGTTTGGATACGGCGGTATTCAGCTATCTTCCGGTCAAGGCACTTGCGATAGAGGGAATGGATTGGAATGTTGTCAGGATGCCTCACTTTCAGTGGCAACACGACCTCTGCAACAAAGACATCGATATCGCGCGCAAAGGAAAGATGTTTGCTGATCCATTTGATGTCGGCAAGAATGCAGGCCCTCTGCTTTGCTTTCAGCGCATCGGGAAAAAGCCCGATGGCAGCGCGCAGCCGCCGCAGCGCCACACGCATCTCGTGAAGCGCGTCGGGACTCGATGAGCCCAGATCGTGTTGCGCCTCGGCAAGCTGACGCCGGATATTTCCGCAGATAACCTGAAAGGCCTCGGCCATGCCGGCCGACGGGCGAAGCGCAATGTCGGCGAATGGCGCTCCGGCGGATTTGTTTTCTCCGCCGCACCCGTGCTTGACAAGATTGCGATCAGACCGATCCATCAACAGCCGCTCCCGATTAGGACGACTTACAGAAGTTTCCCGGCATGGCAGGTAAGCCCGCATGTCAGTCTGTATGTTGATCGAAATCAAGACCAATCGGCTACGCGCGTTAAGCTGTCCGGGCATGCAAATCGGTCGATCGCCGACCGCGAATACGGCCGGGAGATGATCCATGAAAGCCATGGTCCTTCACGCTATCGGACAGCCGCTCCGATTTGAGGAGCGGCCCGATCCGCTGCCCGGCCCCGGCGAAATTCGCATCCGCGTCGAGGCTTGCGCGGTGTGCCGTACGGACCTGCATGTGGTCGATGGCGATCTGCCCGATCCCAAATTGCCGATCGTTCCCGGCCACGAAATCGTCGGCATCGTCGATCGGCTTGGCAGCGGCGTTACGGCGCCCGCCGTCGGCGTGCGCGTCGGCGTTCCATGGCTCGGCCACACCTGCGGAACGTGCCCCTACTGCAGGACGGACCGGGAAAATCTCTGCAACGATCCCCTGTTCACCGGCTACACCCGCGATGGGGGTTTTGCCACACATGTCGTCGCGGATGCCGCGTTCGCCTTTCCGCTGACGGGTTTCGACGATCCGGTTCACGCCGCGCCGCTGATGTGCGCCGGACTGATCGGCTGGCGCTCGCTGCGCATCGCGGGCGATGGCCGCAGGATCGGCCTCTACGGCTTTGGCGCCGCCGCCCATATTCTGGCGCAGGTCTGCCGCTGGCAGGGCCGCGAGATCTACGCCTTCACACGCGCGGGCGATGACGCGGCGCAGGCGATGGCGCGCTCGCTCGGCGCGCGCTGGGCCGGAAGCTCGGAAGACAGCCCGCCGGACTTGCTGGACGCCGCGATCATCTTCGCGCCTGTCGGCGCGCTGGTGCCGGCTGCATTGCGCGCGGTCCGCAAGGGCGGGCGCGTGGTCTGCGGCGGCATCCACATGAGCGATATCCCGTCATTTCCCTACGACATATTATGGGAGGAGCGTCAGCTCGTCTCCGTCGCCAATCTCACGCGCCATGACGCGGAGGAGTTTCTCGGCATCGCACCGAAAGCGAATGTGAGAACCGCCACGACGACATACCCGCTCGAACGTGCAAACGAGGCGCTCGCCGATCTGCGCGCCGGCCGTTTTCAGGGAGCGGCCGTGCTTATCCCCTGAACCCGCTTGCCACACAGGATAACGCCAGGCGGAAGGACTTTACGCTCGCAGTGTTCGCCGCCACCTCAAGCCTCCGCCGCCGGAAGGCCCGCGGTCCGCAGAGCCTCGCACATCTTGTCACGATAGCTCGGCGTGAAAGACCACATTTTATAATAGGCATCCGCCTCGCGGATTGTGAATCCGGGCCGCATCTTTAAAAGAGTGGCCACGTGGGCTTTGGCTTCGCCGATCCGGTCCAGAAACGGCAGCGTGTAAGCCATGTGAAGATGGCTCAGCCAAAGCTGCTCGACATAGGACTGGCGAAACGCATCGAATGCCCGCCCGTAGTCGTCCCGCGCCCAGGCCCGTTTGGCGATGGCCCACCACCACCAGCGCGGCGTGCTGGGGGCCGTGAGGGCAATCCCCCTTTCGGCAAGCGCGACGCCCTCGTCCCAGAAACCCGAATAAGCCATGAGATTGCCGAGCGGACCGAGATTTTGCGGATCGTTCGGGTTGAGCGCAATCGCCCGCTCCGTCTCGATCTGCAAAAGATCCGGCTGGCACGCCATCCACGCCGCACGCGCGACAAGCCCGCGAACGAACGCGTCGTTCGGCGCGATCTCGACGGCCCGGTTTGCCGCCTCGACTGCCAGATCGGCCAGATAAAGACGCGTCTCGACGCTCTCCAGTTTTCCGCTTGGCGAGGCAAAACCCCAGTTTCTCTGATTGTTGAAAACCAGAACCAGCGCCGCCCACGCCGCCGCGTTGCGCGGCTCCCTGCGGGTCAATCGTTCCAGACAGTCCCGCGCCTTCGCCACCGGCTCCAGCACGGTCGCATCGGTCGTCGTGCCGATCACGCCCTGCACGACGCATTCATAGGGCGTCAGGTCCTCGCCGGGCTTGGCTTGAATGCGCCTGTATTCCGCCGCACCGATCGCGCCCCAGTAACTGCCGATCATCGCGCTCGCCTGACCTGAAATCTCGTCTTGTGCCGCCAGCATGTTGGCGGCGCCGCCGGCGGCCCGGAACGTCTTGCTCCAGATCAGCGCGCCGGTCCGCGAGTCGGACAACTGGATGTCGACGCGGTTGTGGTCGCCGTCCAGCCGCACATTGCCGTCCACCAGATAATCGGCACCGAGAAACCGTCCGATATCCGTCACGTTCTGGACGCGGCCCTTGTAAACAGCCGTCGCGCCGCGAGCGAGAACGCGCAGTTCACCGAAGCGGCCGAGCGCGGAGATGATCTGCTGCGTCAGGCCGTCCGCGAACACCTGCTGACTTTCATCTCCGGTATTGTTGTCGAATGGCAGGACGGCCACCGTCGGCCCGCCCGAAACGATACCGGCCGGAGGGACTATCCGCTCCGGTTGCAGGATCATGTAGCCCCGGCGCGGCACGGTCCGAATGACATCGCGACCGGCATCGCCCAGCAGGCGGCGAATTTCGGAAATGCATTGGGTGAGCGAATCCTCGGTGACGGTGACGCCCGGCCAGTTGGCGGCCAGCAACTCGTCCTTGGTCACGACGCGTCCCGCATTGGTCGCCAGATGCCGTAGCACGCCGAACGACCTGTTGCGCAGTTCAACCCGCATGCCGGCGGCGTCGCGCAGTTCCTCCTGCCGAAGATCGAGCGTGAGGCCCGCGATCTCCAGCCGGTCGGCTGCGCTACGATCACCGGATCTGACGCTCTGGAGAAGTTCGCTCACTCCCTGCTCCGGCATTGACTGCGGATTTTGAATTTCGTCGGTGAGATTGCACCCGGCCTGTTGCGCCTGCAAGGCAAGGCCGCCGCGGAAATCATCGAAATTTCAGGGCGATTTCGGAGCGATTTCAGGACGCCGCGCCACCCTGCGATTACGAGTCGCACGCGTTTCAACGCGCGACAAGCAGGAGAAGGCGATGTCCGGAAAACTCGATGGAAAAATTGCACTTGTAACGGGCGGCTCACGCGGCATCGGCGCGGCGATTGCAAAGCGTCTCGCGGCCGAAGGCGCCAAAGTCGCCATCACATACACAAACGGCAAGGACGCAGCGGCATCGGTCGTCAGCGACATCGAAAAGGCCGGAGGAAAAGCCATTGCGATCCAGGCCGATGTCACCGATGCGGAAGCCAACAAGGCCGGTGTCGAACAGGCCGTCAAGACTTTCGGCCGCCTCGATGTGTTCGTGAACAATGCCGGCACGGCCATTCCCAAACCCTTCGAGGAAACGACGCTCGAGGAACTGGATCGCGTGATCGATATCAACATCCGCGGCATGTTCATCGCGACGCACGCCGCGCTCAAGAATATGAACGACGGCGGCCGTATCATCGTCATCGGCTCGTGCGTCGGTGAGCGGAATATGACGCCGGGTCTTGTGCCCTACGCGGCGACGAAGGGCGCGGTGAAGATGTTCGCCCAGAGCCTGTCCAGAGAGGTCGGCGATCGCGGAATTACGGTCAACAACATCCAGCCGGGCCCGATCGACACTGACCTCAATCCCGCCTCTGGTGACTGGGCCGCGCCGCAAACGGCCAACACCTCGCTCAAACGATACGGAACGGCAACAGAAATCGCCGCGCTGGTGGCGTTCGTCGCAAGTCCCGAAGCCGCCTACATCACCGGAGCGAACCTGACGATCGATGGCGGCACGAACGCGTGAAGGAACGGCAAATGACCGTGACACCCACCAGACGTTCCGGCGCAGTTCGTCGAAGCCAATCACAAGGTCGAACCGCCGCAGGTCGCGGCGATCTGTGACGACAGACCGGACAAAGATTTCTGTTTTTAAGCTGGGATTGTGGTGCGCTCGGAGGGACTCGAACCCCCACGATTTTACTCACTGCCACCTCAAGGCAGCGCGTCTACCAATTCCGCCACGAGCGCTTTTGGGACTGACACCGGACAAAGCCGGCCCGGAGCCGTGAATCCGGCCCCGCGTCACGGCGCCGATGTAACAAATCGATGATGGGGGGACAAGCCTGCTTGGGACAGCTTTACCCTAATATCGTCAGGCCCGGTTTTCCTTGCAAGATCGTGCAAAAACCGGATTGCGGCTTATCTGATCAGGTGGATTGTGACGCTGGCCGGCGGGCTTTTAGCGCTGGCCGGCGGCTTTGGGCAGCATCTGCTTGACCTCGACGGCGATCCGGTTGCGGTTCACCACCACCACCCCGCTGGCGACGGGCAGATTGTTGGCCAGAACCTTGACCTCGTCCTGCTCCGTGGAGTCCAGTTCGATGATCGCGCCGCGGCTGAGCCGCATCACCTGGTGAATCGGCATGGTGGTGGTGCCGAGGACCACCATCAGATCGACGGAGACTTTATCGAGGGTTGGCACGAACGGTCCTGACTCACAAAATGCTGCTCCTGAAAGATCAACACGGCTATGGTTAGCGAATGGTTAACCCCTCTCTGAATGTCCGGCAAAACCTTGTTTTGACGCCGTTTCAGGCCCCGCCGGGCAATGCGGCGGAATGGCGGATCGCGCCGTCTTTGGTGGCGTATCAGGACGCGCTCACCGCCATGGAAGCGCGCGCCGCCGCCATCGCCGACGGCACCGCGCCGGAACTGGTCTGGCTGCTGGAACACCCCCCACTCTATACCTCCGGCACCAGCGCCAAAGACAACGACCTGCTCGACGCCCGCTTCCCGGTCCACGCGGCGGGGCGCGGCGGCCAGTTCACCTATCACGGCCCCGGCCAGCGCGTGGTCTATCTGATGCTCGACCTCAAGCGCCGCCGCCCGGACGTGCGGGCCTATGTCGCCAGCCTCGAGGAACTCATCATCCGCACGCTGGCCGCCTTCAATGTGCGCGGCGAGCGGCGCGAGGACCGCGTCGGCGTCTGGGTGGCGCGGCCCGACAAGGGCGCAGGTTACGAAGACAAGATCGCCGCCATCGGCGTGCGTTTGAAGCGATGGGTGTCGCTGCACGGCATCTCGATCAATGTCGAACCGGATCTGTCGCATTTTTCCGGCATCGTGCCCTGCGGCGTCGCCGACCCCCGCTACGGCACCACCAGCCTCGTCGATCTCGGCCTGCCGGTGACGATGGAGGATGTCGACGTCGCGCTGCGGCAGGCGTTCGAGGAGATTTTCGGCTCCTCGATACCAGCGGCTCCGCAGGCCGCGCTCTAGGCCGCATTGCCCTGCTGCGCGGCCGACAGCTTCGCGGCGATATAGCGCCGCTCCTGCGTCAGCCCGCCATATCCATAAGCGTCGGCACGCACCTCGTGGACGTGGATATAGCTCTCCTCGTGAAGCTGCCCGAGCAATTCGCCGAACCGCGTGAATACCGCGGCCACGAAAGCGGCCTTTTCGTCCTTGGTGTTGGTGCCGTCGGTGATGTGAATGTCGAGCCAGACGCTGGCGAGATTTTGCGTGGCCAGCGGACGGCCGCCCGCGAACCAGTCTGCCGCATTCACCTCCTGAACGATGATCGCGGTCACCTTCGGATCCTTGTGCAGGACATCCGACGACAGGCGGCTGACCGCGGCCGCGATCTCGGTCTTGAGCGAAGGCGACGGGCGGGGCGTGGAATAGTGAACGGTGATGAGAGGCATGGACGGTCTCCTTGTCTGATGTCGTCACGGAAGGTAGACCCGCCATCATGATTTTGGTATCTTATCTCTGTTGATATCAATCATAACGTATAATGATGATAAGATGACCGCCCTCGATATCCCGACCGTGCAGGCCTTTCTGCTGGTGGCCGAACTGCAAAGCTTCACGCGCGCGGCCGAGTCGCTCGGCACGACACAGGCCGCGGTCAGCATGAAACTGCAGCGGCTGGAAGCCGTGCTCGGCAAGCGCCTCATCGAGCGTTCACCGCGCTCGGTCAGAATCACCGCCGAGGGTTTTGCGTTTCAGGCCGACGCCCGCGCCCTGATGGAGGCCCACGACCGGGCGCTGGAAGGCAAACGCTTCAGCCGTGCCCGTCTCAGCATCGGCTGCAGCGATCACGCGGCGGGCCCCGAGCTTGTTCCGATCATGGAGCGGCTGCGCGCCGTGGCGTCGGCGCTGACGATCAGCGTCGAGATCGGGTTTTCGCGCGATCTTCTGGATGGTTTCGATGCCGGCAGGCTCGATGCCGTGATCGTGCGGCAGGAGGGCAGCCGCCGCGGCGGCGAAAGACTGACGGAGGACGAGATGGGCTGGTTCGCTTCGCCGTCGCTGACATGGCGCGCGGGCGAGAAGCTGCCTCTCGCCACGCTTGCCTCGGGATGCGGCGTGCGCGCCGTCGTCGTGCGCGCGCTGGACAAGGCCAGAATTCCCTGGACCGAAACCTTCATCGGCGGCGGTGTCACAGCCGTCGTGGCGGCGGCGCAGGCCGGACTTGGCGTCGCGCCCCTCGCCCGCCGCATCGCGCCGGCCGGCCTGATGGATATCGGGGGCGCGCGCGGACTGCCGAAACTCCCGGCGTCCCGCGTGATGCTGTATTCAAATGTCAGCGACGCGGCGAAACTCGGCGCGCTTCGCACCGTCGCTGCGGCCTTCCGCAAGGTGGCGCGATCGGCATGATCGCAGTATCAACGACGAGGCTGGCACCCACGCGCCGGTCGTGCGAAAATCTTTAAACTCGGCCCATTTGGTTACGGAGACACATCAATGACCGGATCGCTTTCGCTTCCCGAACTTCAGGACCGCATCGCGATCCTGCGCGACAATATCCGCCAGCTGGTCGAGCAGGCAGCGGCGCAATCGGGCGCCGCCGACGAAGACCTCGCGGCCGACCGCCTTGCCGCGCAAACGGCAGAGCTCGA
Source organism: Bradyrhizobiaceae bacterium (assembly GCA_003963145.1). Taxonomy (GTDB): domain Bacteria; phylum Pseudomonadota; class Alphaproteobacteria; order Rhizobiales; family Xanthobacteraceae; genus Afipia. The sequence goes on along the minus strand of RXJJ01000013.1, from coordinate 66,207 downwards.
AAAACTGGAGGCCGAGCGCGACGCGCTTCAGAAAAAACTGGGACTTTCCTGAGTCTACCCCGCCGTGCCGTTTCAATTTCCGGTGGACCGTTCGCCGATCCGCAAGCTGCTGCATCGCATGACGTTGCAGCTACTGTTATGGCCCTGCCTTGTGACTGGCGCGCCGACCGTGCGCGCCGACGAGGTCAGGCCGATCCGGCAGGTCGCCGTCGGCGCGCAATACGGCACCACGCATGTTTATGTGCCCGAGGACAGGCTGGACGATTTTGTGACCAGCTTCGTCGCCACCTTCGGCGGCAACGCCAGCCCGCCGAACGTGGCGCAGATCACGCCGACGCCGAGTTCGACCGTGTTTCGCGCGATCCGCACACCCGCCGGTGCCGTCTCCGCCTTTGGCTTCACCACGCCCATCCCCTATCCGTTCGGCTTCGAGCGCACCGGCTATCTTGTCACCGACATCGACGATGCGATCGCCGCCGCAAAGCGATTCGGCGCGGCCGTGCTTGTCGCGCCCTTCCCGGATGCCATCGGACGCGATGCGATCATCCAGTGGCCCGGCGGCGTGAACATGCAGCTTTACTGGCACACCAAATTCACGCCCGCACCGCCGCTACAGGCAAATCCCGAAAATCGCCTCTATCTGCCGGCGGAAAGCGCGGACGCCTTCATCAGCCAGTTCATCGCCTTCTCGCAGGGAACGGTGACGTCCGACGACACCGCTGCGCCGGGCATCGAGATCGGCCGGCCGGGCGACACCTATCGCCGCGTCCGCATCACCTCGCCCTTCGGCAATCTGGCGGTGTTTGTGATCGACGGTCATCTGCCCTATCCCTACGGCCACGAAATGACGGGATATGAGGTCGGCGATCTGCAAGCCACCCTCGACAAGGCCAGAGCCGCGAATGTGAAAGTCCTTGTCGAGCCCTTCACGTCAGGTCAGCGCCAGGCCGCGATGGTGGAATTTCCGGGCGGCTACATCGCCGAGATTCACGCACCGATCAAACGGTGAAGCCTAGACCGTCGGCAGCCCCGCAAAACCGCCGCCATTACCCCGCAAGGCCAGCTCCGCCTCGCTAGACTCGAACTGATCGAGACCGATGACATTGGCTCCGGGCGGTCCACAGCGGCAGGCTTCCACCATGTCTGCAACGGCTTGCGCCGATCCGGCGAACACGGCCTCCACCGTGCAGCCATCGCGGCGGTTGCGGACCCAGCCTTCCACGCCGTGAGCGAGTGCCTGCGCTTGCGTCCACGCGCGAAAGCCCACGCCCTGGACCCGGCCGCGAATGGCGATGCGCCGAATGACGCGCTGCATGTTTATTCCTGTACTGCAGGGCCTGTGACAGCGTTTGTAACAAAACTGTCACATACAAAAACTAGACGTTTGGCAGCCTCTTCCGCTCCAACCAAAAGAGATTCTCCATGCGCCGGATCATTGCCGTTCTCAGCATTTCCCTCGCCGCATCCTCGGCGGCTCTCGCCCAGAACAACACTCCGCGCAACCTCATTCTTTTCGTGCCGGATGGACTGCGCGCGCTGAAAGTCACCCCTGAAACCGCGCCCGCTCTGGCGGCGCTGCGCGACAAGGGCGTCAACTTCAAGAACCCGCACTCGCTGTTTCCGACCTTCACCATGCCCAATTCGTCCGCGATGTCCACCGGCCACCATCTCGGCGACACTGGCGTGTTCAGCAACACCATCTTCACCGGCTATTCGGTGGGCCCCGCCAGCAGCAGCATGACGCCGTTCCTCGAGAACGATCCCGTGCTCGGCGATGTCGACGATCATTTCGGACATAACTACGTGAACGAGGAAACCATCCTGCTCGCCGCGCGCAAGGAAGGCTATTCCACCGCCGCCGTCGGCAAGCTCGGTCCGACCCTGATGTTCGATCACACCGACCGCACCGGCGCCAAGACCATCATCATCGACGACCAGACCGGCGCCGAGAAAGACGGCAAGCTGCTCGGCATTCCGCTGTCGGATGCGACCAAGGCCGCCCTGACGGCTGCGCAGCTGCCGCTTGCCGCGCCCTCGCGCGGCGAGAACGGCAAGGCCGGCGATTCGGAAAAGCCCGGCACCACCGTCGCCAATGTCGATCAGCAGAAATACTTCACCGATGCCGTGACCAAGGCGATCCTGCCGATGTTCAAGGCCCGCAACAAACCGTTCGTGCTGGTGCTGTGGTCGCGCGACCCGGACGGCACCCAGCACAATCAGGGTGACAGCCTCGGAAGCGTCACTCCCGGCATCAACGGTCCGACCTCGCTGGCCGCGATCAAGAACGCCGACGACAATCTCGCGCAGGTGCAGCAGGCGCTGAAGGATCTCGGCCTCGAGGCCACGACCAACATCGTGGTCGCCGCCGACCATGGCTTCTCGACCATCTCGAAGGAAACCTCGACCAGCCCCGCCGCGAAGGCTGAATATAAAGGTGTGCCGAAAGGCCAGCTGCCGCCAGGTTTCGTCGCCATCGATCTGTCGAAGGCACTGAACCTTCCGCTGTTCGACCCCGACAGCAAGAATGCGCCGGTCGCCGACGGCACCTATCCCCGTCTCGCCAACGGCCTGATCGGCAAGGATGCAAGCGCGCCGGACGTCGTGGTCGCAGCCAATGGCGGCTCCGATCTCGTTTACATTCCGAAGAAGGGCAAGAAGGTCGACAAGGACCTCGCCCGCAAGGTCGTGAGCGCGCTGATACAGCAGGATTACGTCAGCGGCATCTTCGTGCATGACAGCTTCGGCCTCATTCCGGGCACGCTGCCGATGTCGGCCATCAATCTGAAGGGTAACAGCGTCACGCCCGCACCCTCCATCGTCGTCAATTTCCGCTCCTACGCGACGGACTGCGGCGAGCCGCTGCTGTGCGGCGTGGAAGTCGCCGATACCCGTCTGCAGCAGGGTCAGGGCATGCACGGCAATTTCAGCCGCGCCGACACCATGAACTTCATGGCGGCCATCGGTCCCGATTTCAAAACGGAATATGTCAACCAGCTTCCGGTCAGCAATGCCGATATCGGCATGACCATCTCCCAGATCATGGGATTGAAGCCGACATCGACCGGCGGCCTCGTCGGCCGTGTGATCTCCGAAGCGCTGCCGAACGGAATCACGCCGAAGGCGACGGCGGGCCGGCTGGTTTCGAAGAAGCCGGCGGAAGACGGCACCCGGACCGTCGTGCAATTCCAGAACGTGCAGGGCCAGCGTTATTTCGACGCCGCCGGTTTCCCCGGCCGCACGCTCGGCCTCGATGCAACGGAAACGGCGAACGCCAAGAAATGACGTTCGCCGCGTTTAAGGACAGTAACTGAGGCCGTGTTACATGCTGAGGTCGATGACCATCGGCAGTGACTGAGCCAGAGGGATCGTCGCCGCGCCGATCAGCGTGGCGGCGATCAGACCCTTCAGAAGCTGGTTGCTTCGCTGCTTGCCGCGCATCTGGGCGGCAATCCATTCCAGAACCTCGGTATTGACACCGACCGCCTTTGTCGGCGCCCAGGAGTCGATCTCGGTTTCGGGCGACAAAGCAACGCTGCGCGGCGGCACCGGCAGGCCCGATGCGGACGCGGCGTGATGGACGACCGCCTTGATCAGGAGATCGTCGAACAGGCCGCCGTCGGAGCGATCGGAAGCGACTTCGTTGATCTGAAACAGCGCCTCGGCTTCGGCGCGGCTCACCGGCTGGTTGGAAAGCGCTTGCGCGGTGAGGATGCGCGTGCACCAGGCGACGTCGGCGGCGTCGAGGGCACGGGAGAAATGGATGCGACCCTGGGTGGTCGGTCCCTCTCCGGTGATGACCCCGTCGCGGACGATCGCGAGGGCGGTCGCGGCGTGGTTGCGTGCGGAATTGTCCTGAAGGTCTTCGATTGAACTGATGAGTTCGGCGAGGGTAGATGGCGCGGGCTGGGCAGTCATGGTCACTAACTCGTTTTTGTGTCTTGCAGCATTTCCATGCGGGCCTAAATGATTCGTTAAGAAACCAGATGACGGCCCGTAACTTTCTGAAGAGTTGCCGATTGGTCGCAACCGGCTTCTTCGTGGTTCGATAGATGGAGGCCCGACCGGGCGCGCGTGCGGCGCATCAAGGGCTAATTCGGGGCATCTGAAAATAAACCTGCGAACGGGTTTTCCCGACACAGGTGAGTAAGCGGGACAGGACTTTTGTGATGGCGCGATAACGGAGAAGGATGTTGTCTATTTTTCAGCCGTATTCCAGAAAAGCGTCTCCGAGCCTATATTTCGGCCACTTTCCCCCTGCGACGATCGCAAGACATGAGGCGAAACAATGACCCTGCAAATCGGCGCGACCGCGCCCGACTTTGAAGCCGATACGACCGAAGGCCATATCCATTTCCACGACTGGATCGGCGACAAATGGGCGGTGCTGTTTTCGCACCCGAAGGACTTCACCCCGGTCTGCACCACCGAACTCGGCACGCTGGCGCGGCTGAAGCCGGAATTCGACAAGCGCGGCGTCAAGCTGCTGGGCCTGTCCGTCGATCCGATCACCAAGCACACCCTCTGGGCCGAGGACATCAAGGAGACGCAGGGCGTTGCCCCGAACTATCCCCTGATCGGCGACACCGAGCTGAAGGTTTCCAAGCTCTACAACATGCTGCCGGCGGACACTTCCGGCGGCGCGGACGGACGCACCGCTGCCGATAACGCCACCGTGCGCACCGTGTTCATCATCGGGCCGGACAAGAAGATCAAGCTGGTGCTGGTCTATCCGATGACCACTGGCCGCAACTTCGATGAAATCCTGCGCGTGATCGATTCCCTGCAGCTCACCGCCAAGCACAAGGTGGCAACCCCGGCCGACTGGAAACAGGGCGACGACGTCATCATCGCGGGCTCGGTGAGCGACGAGGATGCCAAGAAGATCTATCCGAACGGCTGGAAATCCCCCAAGCCCTATATCCGGATCGTGCCGCAGCCGCGCTGAGCGATCGGCCTGGAATCAAAAGACCGGGACCAAACAAAAGGGACGCGTCATGCGTCCCTTTTTTCCTTGTGTATGACGAAGCTACGCCACCCGCACGCCATCGAGGAAACGCGCGACTTCGGATTTCAGGCTGCCGGCATCCGTGCACAATTCTCCGACCGATCTGAACATGACTTCGGATGTCTGGCCGGTTGCGGTTGCACCCTGCGCGACGTTTTCGACATTGGCCGCGATCTGCGTCGTGCTGCTGGCCGCCGCCTGCAAACTGCGCGCGATCTCCTGCGTCGCCGCGCCCTGCTGTTCGACCGCGCTGGCGATCGAGGAGGCAATGCCGTTGATCTGTTCGATGGTCTGGCTGATGGTCTTGATCGCATCGACCGACTCGGCGGTTGCGATCTGCATGTTGGCGATGTGGCTCGAGATTTCCTCGGTGGCCTTCGCGGTCTGGCCGGCGAGATTCTTCACCTCGGAAGCGACCACCGCGAACCCGCGCCCGGCATCCCCTGCCCTCGCCGCCTCGATGGTCGCGTTCAGCGCCAGCAGATTGGTCTGGTCGGCAATGGAGGTAATCAGCTTGAGGACATCTCCGATGCGGTCGCCCGCCCGGGCGAGGTCGTTCATTCGCTGGTCGGTGGCGCTCGCCTGTTTCACCGCTTCGCCCGCAACAGTGTTGGAAGCCTGAACCTGACGGCCGATCTCGGCAATCGAACTCGACAGCTCCTCGGAGGCGGCCGCGGCGTTACGGACATGATCGGACGCGTGCCTGGAGGCGTCCGCCGATTCCGCCGAGAGTTTGGCCGTGCTGCGGGTGATCTCGGCCATTTGCCGGGCCGCGCCCTCGAACCGGTGCGAGGACTCCAGAACCTTGTCGATAATGCCGCCGAGGCCGGCCTCGAACTCATCAACGAAACGATTAAGCCCCACCTTGTTCTGCTCTGAAGCGTGCCTTTCGAGTTCGGCGCGTTCCTGCTGAAGCCGGCGCTGCTCCATCATGCTGGCCTTGAACACATCGATGGTCCGCGCGATTGCGCCGATCTCATCGGAGCGATGGGCATATTCAATGGCGACATCGGCATCGCCCTCCGCAAGCCGGGTCAGCGAACCCGCGACGGAATTCAACGGGGTCGTTACCCGCCGTGCCACGAAGATCGCCAGCGCGAGCACCAGCAGCGCCGCGACGGCAGCCGCAATTGCCATCACCTTCAGCGCATGAGCAAGCATGGCATCGAGCGGCGCGGTCGGAATGCCCACGTAAAGAATGCCGATGACCTTGCCGGCTGCATCGAACACCGGCTGATAGGCGGTGATGAAACGCTGGCCGAACAGGATGGCCGGCCCCTTGTAAGGCACGCCGGCGCGCAGCGCGGCCTGGCCCGGATGATCCGGCGCAAGCTGCGTACCCACAGCGCGCTCGCCGTTTTCCTTCTTCACGTTGGTGGTGCGACGGACGAATTGTCCGGAGGCGTCGTCAAAGACAAAAATGGTCGCGGTGCCGCCGACATAGGACGTGGCGCGATCGACAATCGCGTGATCCCTGAAATCCGGCATTGCCGGAATGACGGTGCGTTGCACGACGCCGTCCGCCATATCGAGCTTTACATTGTTGTAGGCCCCGGCGAACTGCAGAGAGAGGACCCGCAGATTGGTTTCGATATCGGCCCGCGCCTGCGCCTCGAAGGACCGCGATAGCGACCAATAGGCCGCGCCCACCACCATAGCGGTATTGAGGGCGATCATGAGTGCGGCGCACAAGGCAGTCTTGGTCCCGAGCTTCATGCGCGGGAGCGAAAAGGCAGGCATCGTGTTGTCCCCAGCCGCGATTTGCGGAAGCCGGAGTGTGGCGGGTTATGCTTACCTTTGTGTTAAATCGGTACCACCCCGCGTTCCCCGCCAGAAAAAGCTCATTCGCGCATGTCCCATAACAAAACTGATGCGGCCGTCGTCTGGTTTCGCGACGATCTGCGTTTGTCCGACCATGCCGCGCTCACCGCGGCGGCGGCGGGGTTGAGGCTCGTGTGTCTTTATGTGCTCGACGAAACGGTCAATCGCGAGCGGCTTCCGGGCGGCGCATCACGCTGGTGGCTGGCCGGATCGCTGCGCGCGCTGGATGAAAGCCTGAAACAACTCGGCCAGACTCTTGTGCTGCGCAAAGGCGACGCCGCGGCCATCATTCCGCAAATCGCCCGGCAGACGAACGCTTCGCGCGTGTTCTGGATCGACAGCGAGGTTCCATGGCTGATGCGGCAGGCGCGCGATGTTTCACAAGCCCTCGCGCGCGATGGCATCGAAGCGGAAACGGTCCGCAGCGATCTGCTGGCGAGACCTCAGGATCTACGGACCAAGGAAGGGCGCGGTCCACGCGTCTTCACGCCGTTCTGGAAGCGCCTGCTGGGCCTTGGCGAGCCGGCGCAGCCCCTGCCCGCGCCCCGCCGCTTGCCCCCGCCTGCAGATATTGCGAGCGACAGGCTCGAGGACTGGCGCCTCGAGCCGGCGCAGCCTGACTGGGCCGGCGGTCTGCGCGAGACCTGGACGCCCGGCGAAGACAGTGCTCAGCATCGTCTGCGCGATTTTCTCGATGACGACATCAAGGGTTATTCCAACGGACGCGACCGTCCCGACCGCGACCATACGTCAAGGTTGTCGCCGCATCTGCGGTTTGGCGAAATTTCTCCGCGTCAGGTCTGGCATGCCGCGAAATTCGCCGCCGCACGTCAGCCTGCGTTATCGCGGGATGTCGAGAAATTTCTCAGCGAACTCGGCTGGCGCGAATTCTCGCGGCATCTGTTGTTCGACCTGCCGGACCTGCACGAAAAGAACCTGCAGGCATCGTTCGATGCGTTTCCCTGGACGCGCGACATGAGCGCCCTGCAAGCCTGGCGGCGCGGCCGGACCGGCTATCCCATCGTCGATGCCGGCATGCGCCAAGTCTGGCACACCGGCATCATGCACAATCGCGTGCGCATGGTGGTGGCTTCCTTTCTGGTCAAGCATCTCCTGATCGACTGGCGCGAGGGCGAGCGCTGGTTCTGGGATACGCTGGTGGACGCCGATCCCGGCAGCAATCCGGCCAGCTGGCAGTGGGTTGCGGGCTCGGGCGCGGACGCCGCGCCCTATTTCCGCGTGTTCAATCCCGTGTTGCAGGGTGAGAAGTTCGATCCCGACGGCGCTTACGTGTCGCGATGGGTCCCGGAAATCGCAAGGCTGCCGTCGTCTTTGATCCATCGCCCGTGGGATGCGACGCCGATGGAATTGGCGGCCGCAGGTATTACGCTCGGCAAAACCTATCCCGAACCCATCGTCGATCATAAAGCCGCCCGCGAACGCGCGCTGGCGGCCTATGCGAAGACACGATAACAATTGGACAGAAGCATCGGCACTTGGCGGGCGGCATGCACAATTCATTGCAAAATTGTTTTATGGCATTTTTTTACCGCGTTCTCGACCGGCGGATGATCGGGCTCATGGCGGCGATGACGCTGCCAGCCATGTCTCCGGCACTGGCCGAGGTCAAACCATTTCCTTCATCTTTCCACGCCCAGCAGATGGTCGTGTCGGATGGAACGCAATATGTCCGCATCGGCGGCAAGGGTCCCGCCGTCCTGCTCCTGCACGGCTTCGGCGATACCGGAGACATGTGGGAGCCGCTCGCAAAGGTGCTGGTAAAGGACCACACCGTGATCGTGCCCGATTTGCGCGGCATGGGATTGTCCTCACATCCCTCCGCCGGATACGAGAAGGTCAATCAGGCCCGCGATCTTGTCGGCATCCTCGATCAGCTTAAAATCCAGAGCGTCGTTCTGGTCACACACGACATCGGCAACATGGTCGGTTACGCTCTGGCCGCCGGGTATCCCGGCCGGGTCACCAAATGGATCGTAATGGACGCGCCGCTTCCCGGCCTCGGCACCTGGGACAAGCAACTGGTCAATCCCAAGACCTGGCATTTCAATTTCCGCGGGCCGGACGTCGAACGCCTGGTCGCCGGACGTGAGAGGATCTTGCTGGACAGGTTCTATAACGATCTTTCGGCCGATCCCTCACGGATCGACGAACAGACCCGCAACCACTATGCCGCGCTCTACGCGCGCAAGGGCGCAATCCACGATGCCTTCAGCGGGCAATTCGCCGCCTTCGCGCAGGACGCGGAAGACAACAAGCAGCTGTTTGCGAGAAATGGAAAGCTCGGCATGCCTGTTCTCGCAATCGGAGGCGATCACTCCTATGGCGCGGGAATGGCGGACGAACTCGGCTTTGCCGCGACCAACGTGCAGGGCGCGGTCATTACGAATTCGGGCCACTGGATCATGGAGGAACAGCCGCAACAAGCAGTCGACATCATCACCGGGTTCATCTCAAAGCCGTAAGCCGCTTTCGCGGCGGCATTAGCTTCCCGGCGAGACTTCGACCTCGTCCTTCGGTTGCGGCTTGTTCACCAGAAACACGCCAGCCGCGCAGATCGCCATGCCGAGAATTCCGAGCCAGCCGACGTGCTCGTCGAACAGCAGATATGCCATCACCGCCGTGACCGCTGGCACGAGATAGAACAGGCTCGCCACCTGCGTCGCGCCGCTATGACGGATCAGCCAGTACAGGAGGCCGATCGAGCCGATCGACAGCATCAGAACAAGCCACGCCTGCGCCAGAATGAACTCGCGCGACCAGTTTACATATTGCGTTTCAAAAATAGCCGAACCGACCGCGAACATGCAGCCTGTGGCGAAAAACTGAATCAGATTTCCGCTTCGCCAGTCGATCTGGCTGCAATAGCGTTTCTGATAGAGCGTGCCCAAGGTGATGCTGATGAGCGCGACGACCGTACCGAGATAGCCCCAGCCGAGCTCGCCCACCATCGAACGGGTGTAAAGCACGAGCAGCACGCCACCGAGGCCGAGCACAAGCCCCATCCATTGCAGCTTCGTGACACGCTCGCCCAGCCAGCGATTGGCAAGTGTCGAGGTCAGGATTGGCTGCAGGCCGGGCACCAGCGCCGACAGGCCCGCTGGCACGGCATGGGCCATCGCGATGGAGCTGCCGCTCAGATAAAGGCCATGCACCAGCAGGCCCGCCACGACGCTGTGGCCTGCCTCACGCCAGTTCGGCCATTTTGGCCGCACGATCGCGACGATGATCGCCATCACCGTCACCACGAGCGCCATGCGAATGGTGAGACCCGTGAACGGTTCGGAATTCAGCACCATCGCCTTGGTGCCGATGAAGCCACTGCTCCACAGCACGACAAACAACAATGGCGCGACACGGGCCAGCGTCTTTTCGTATGCGGCTTTTTGGCCTGTGCTTTTTTCGGCGGGGCGATTCATTTGCGGACCTGATTGCCCGAAGCCGAGTTATGCGGCAATGATCAATAACGCGGAGTGCGGGACCGCAATTCGCATGACACCACGACGACACCCGATCAAAGCCTCAAGCAAGACTACAAAACAAGGATATGCCAATGGACGTTCGCGCCGCACTCGCCATCGCCGCCGGAAAGCCCCTCGAAGTCACCACCGTTCAACTCGAAGGGCCGCGCGAAGGAGAGGTTCTGGTCGAGGTCAAAGCCACAGGCATCTGTCATACCGATGAATTCACGCTGTCCGGCGCGGACCCGGAAGGGCTTTTCCCCGCCATCCTCGGTCATGAAGGCGCAGGCATTGTGGTGGATGTCGGCCCCGGCGTGAAAAGCGTGAAAAAGGGCGATCACGTCATTCCGCTCTACACGCCCGAATGCCGTCAATGCCCCTCGTGCCTGTCGCGCAAGACCAATTTGTGCACTGCAATCCGCGCGACGCAGGGTCAGGGCCTGATGCCCGACGGCACATCGCGTTTCTCCTATCAGGGCAAGCCGGTGCATCACTATATGGGCACCTCGACCTTCGCGAACTTCACCGTGCTGCCCGAGATCGCGGTGGCGAAAATCCGCGAGGACGCACCGTTCGACAAGGTCTGCTATATCGGCTGCGGCGTCACCACCGGCATCGGCGCGGTGATCAACACCGCCAGGGTCGAGATCGGCGCAAAGGCCATCGTGTTCGGGCTCGGCGGCATCGGCCTCAACGTGCTGCAGGGCCTGCGCCTCGCCGGCGCGGACATGATCATCGGCGTCGACATCAACAACGAGCGCAAGGCGTGGGGCGAACGCTTCGGCATGACGCACTTCGTCAATCCGAAGGACCTCGGAAAGGACCTCGTGCCCTATCTCGTCGACATGACCAAACAGGGCGCGGACCAGATCGGCGGCGCCGATTACACCTTCGACTGCACCGGCAACGTCACGGTGATGCGGCAGGCGCTGGAAGCCTGTCATCGCGGCTGGGGTCAATCGATCGTGATCGGGGTTGCGCCGGCGGGGGCGGAAATCTCGACGCGCCCGTTCCAGCTCGTCACCGGCCGCGTCTGGAAGGGCACCGCGTTCGGCGGCGCGCGCGGCCGCACCGACGTGCCGAAAATCGTCGACTGGTACATGCAGGGCAAAATCCAGATCGACCCGATGATCACCCACGTCATGCCTCTTGCCGACATCAACAAGGGATTCGAACTGATGAAAAAAGGCGAGTCGATCCGGGGCGTGGTGACGTTCTGATCGCCGGCACCAACAATTAAATGGAACCGCGCGGCGGCCGTGTCGTTTGTGTCTGGCAGAAAAAAGGCCGCGCGGCGGATGCATAATCTTGATTCCCGACAAACAGGTCTGCGACAGGCCGGACGGGCGCTGGACGCCGCGAATTTGTTTCTGGCCGATGTGCGCGACGGGCTCGGGCCCTACCTCGCCGTCTACCTGCTGACGGAAAAGCATTGGGATGAGGCCAGTATCGGCTTTGTGATGTCGATCGCCGCGCTCGCCGGTATTGCCGCGCAGACACCCGCCGGCGCGCTGGTCGACGCGACGAAGTCCAAGCGCATGGTAATGGCCGCCGCCGCGTTGTTGGTGACCATTCCCTCCATCCTGCTGCCGTGGATGTCGGGATTTTTAGCCATCGCATCGTCTCAGGCGATTGCCCAGGCTGCCGGCGTGATCTTTGCGCCGGCGCTGGCGGCCGTTTCGCTCGGCATTTTCGGGCACCGCGCCTTCAGCCGCCGCATCGGACGGAACGAGACATTCAACCATATCGGCAATGCGGCTGCCGCCGCCGCGGCCGGCGCGCTTTCGCTGGTGTGGGGACCCACCGCTGTGTTTTATGTTCTCGCAGTGATGGCACTTGGCAGTTTTGTCAGCGTCATCGCGATTCCGGACCGCATGATCGATAACGACCTGGCTCGCGGTCTGCACGACGCGGAAGGCGAACCGGACGGCAACACATCGGATGAAAAGCCTTCGGCCGTCACGGTGCTTCTCACCTGTCGGCCTTTGCTGATCTTCGCCGCCTGTACCTTCCTGTTTCATCTGGCCAACGCCGCGATGCTGCCGCTGGTCGGGCAGAAGCTGTCGTTGCAGGACAAGAACATCGGCACCAGCCTGATGTCCGCCTGTATCGTCGCCGCGCAGATCGTGATGGTGCCGATGGCGCTGCTGGTCGGCGCGAAGGCCGACAGCTGGGGCCGCAAGCCGCTGTTTCTTGCAGCGCTGCTCGTTCTGCCGCTGCGCGGGGCACTTTATACGCTGTCCGACGACCGTTACTGGCTTGTCGGCGTGCAGCTTCTCGACGGCATCGGCGCGGGCATTTTCGGCGCGATCTTTCCAATTATCATCGCCGACTTGATGCGCGGCACTGGCCACTTCAATCTCGCCCAAGGCGCGGTCATCACCGCGCAGGGAATCGGCGCCGCGATCTCGACCGCCCTCGCCGGTCTTGTCGTCGTGCACGGCGGTTACAGCGCGGCATTTCTGACATTGGGCGCGACCGGCGCCGCCGGCGCTGTTCTTTTCGCGCTCGCCATGCCCGAGCCGCAGACCGTCCGGAACTGACTCCCCAATATGCCGTCGCGCCGCTTTATTTCGCCGGCGATGCCGCCGCCTCGCTCGATGCAGCCGCCGCAGGCGACGCATCGTTCACGAGATTGGAGGACGAATAGACCACATAATATTTGTAGATGTTGGACACGTACTGGACCGTTTCCTGCCCGACGATGGCGGCCGCGCCATATTCGACATTGCCGAACCAGCTGGTCGAACTGAAGCCGTGCTTTTCGGCGTAATCGCGGAAGCGCTTGAGATTGCCGGGGCCGGCATTATAGGCCGCGAGCGCCATCAGCGTGCGCTCGCGCGCATTGATGGCCGGGTCCTTGATGTAGGTATTGGCGAGAAACCGCATGTATTTCGCACCGGCGTGAATGTTGTCCTCGGCGCGCGTCACGACATCGTTGATCGCGACCTGCTTCTCCCGCGCCGTGCTCGGCTTGATCTGCATGACGCCGACCGCGCCGGTGGCGTTTCGCATTTTCTGGTCGAACCCCGATTCCTGATATCCCTGCGCCGCCAGCAGCAGCGGATCGAGCAACATGCTGTTGCCGTAGGTCCTGAAATAGCCGAGCAGCGGCGCAAGCTTGTCCTTCTCGCTGCGCGCTGCCGCGTTCTTGATGACGCGGGCCGGCGTGAAATACCGCAGCTTGAGATCGTTCCCGAATGCCGTGCCGATCTTGTTCTTCGATATAAAGTCATCCAGCTCCGCCTTGAGCAGCGGACTATTCTTCCGGATCGCCCACGCAATCTCTCCGCCGTCATTGACGAAGATGTCGTCGTGCACCGTCAGGCCGCCAAGGATCCCGGCCCACAGCTTTGCCTTGTGGCCGTCGACGATCACCCATGGCATCAGGCCGCGGCTGACCATTTCGAGCAGGTCCTCGTCCTCAAGATTTTCGTCGGCGTCGGCAACCTTGATCAGGGACTTTCCTTCGCTCTTCCGCTGTGCGTTTACCGCGGCAAGATGTTCGTAATAGCTGCTTGAACGGCGCAGCTTGATCTCCTTGCCGCCAAGATCGTCGAGCGACTTGACCTCGGGCGCCGAAGGACCGGTGACGAGAACCTCCTTCACGCCGGTCAGCCAGGGCTGGGTGAAATCGACCTGCGCGCTGCGCTCGGAGGTGATGGTAAGATTGCCGACCGCGATATCGCCCTTGCCGGCGATCAATTCCGATAAAAGCAGATCCCGCCGGGTCGGGACGAAGGCGACGTAAATCTTGTAGGGCTTCTTGCCGTATTTCCTGTTCAGGACGTTCTGGAATTCGTGACCGAGTTCGGCGGCAACGCCAAGCGTCCGTCCGCCATCGAGAAAAAAGAACGTCTTGCTGAACGGCACAAGGACACGGATCGTGCGGCGCTTCAGCATGCCGTCCAGATCGCCGTTCCATGCCCGCACGCCCGGCAGCGCCAGAACGTGCGGCTTCTGTGTTGCCTGCGATGCCCCCTCAGCAGAGGCCGAAACGATGTGAAAGGCGGCCAGAGCCGCCACAAGACCGGTCACGATCCAGCGCGCCGGACGCCAGTCGGCACAACGAAAAACAACGTTCATGAAAAGCCCCCCGGCCTGCCAGTCACATGACGCCGCACGATCTCCGACACCTGACGGGCATCGGTCACGCGGCATCGGCGCCAGCCGCGGCGATCATAGCATTAGTACCTATGGAGGACGAGATTGACCGGACGCGGACAGTTGCCGCGCAATATCCTGCCTATACTCAGAAAAACTCTTCCGGGCACGGATCGGCGATCTTCCACAGCGCCACGCCGTTGACGACCTTCTTCATGTTGACCGTCAGCCCGCCATTGGTCCTGATCCAGTCCTTGATCGGGTCCGGATAATACGACATCAGCTCGGAGGTACCCTCCGCGCTCGTCACCTTGATGCCGAATGTAAAGGACTTGTCATAATAGGCCTGATGAAAGCCGAGGCTGGCGCGCGGGGTCACGCAGATCTTGTCATTCGGCACGATGCCGAACACCAGCGTGCAGGCTGAATTGCAGATACCGTCGATGATGACCCGGTCGCCGTTTTCGCGGATCTTCTCGTATTTCGCCTTGTATTCCTCGACATAACCGCCGTGATCGCGGGTGATGCGAACATTGGCCGCGCGCGCGGGCGCAGCCGCCAGCATCGCAATGGCCACAATCCAGAGAATTTTCGTGTGCATGAGCCGCCGGAACCTGAACAGGGACGCACGAATCCGAAAAGCACTTCCGGACTCGACCCAACAGGACAACTCTGGCGGGACTGTGTTGGCATTTCGTTAAACATGCGCCCGTGGCGGCGGGATCGGGACACGCGCGAAGCGGGCAAAACGACCCGAACTCTAGCGACATGCCCAATCTGGGCAGTGGCGTAGTCGCCGGGATACCGCTGGCGTGGTTAGCATCATTTATTGCAATGGAGAATCAAGATGCATTTGCGGCTCGTGGGGTTGGTAGGAGCGATGGGGTTGGGGACGATTGTGTCATTGGGCGCAATGGGTTCCGTTTCGGCGGCAGACCTCGGTGCCCGGGCCCCCGTTTACAAGGCCCCTCCAGTCGCCCCGCCCGTCGCCACCTGGACGGGCTTTTACGCAGGTGTCATCGGCGGCTATGCCGACGGAACCTCGCAAGCGACTCCGAGCAGCCTCCTCCTCGACGACGGAGCCTATCCGGTTTCGATGAATCTGAAGGGCGGTTTCGTCGGCGGACAACTGGGCTACGATTACCAATTCTCGAATAACGTCGTGCTTGGCATTGTCGGCGACGGCGCGTGGGCCAATCTGACCGGCAGCACCTGCGCTGAAATCGGCGGTTGCCACAACGATCCCGACGATTCCTACGCCAAAGGAAAGGTCAACTGGCTCGCCACGGTACGCGGCAAACTCGGCTATGCGGTCGGGCCGCAATGGCTGATTTATGCCACGGGCGGTGTCGCCTTCGCCGGCACGGAAGCCCGCGACACCTTCATCGACGGTACCCATGATGTGGTCTCGAAGGCGACGCTCACTGGCTATGCGGTCGGCGCGGGCGCACAGTACAAAGTATCGCAACACTTCTCATTGGGTGTCGAATATCTGTATACCGACTTCGGCACGCACACCTATGCGTTCGACACGTCGAACCTCAGCGGACCGCTCAACGGCGCCTCCATCGGCACCGATAGTGCTGTGAAGCTGAACATTATCAAGGCGTCCGCGAGCTATCATTTCTGATCTTGCGGCAAGTACGGCAACGCGGATGGTTGACCGCGTTGCCGCCCCTTACACCGGACGACCGATCAGCCGAAACCTACAGGGCAATGTCGACGTCCCGCGTCTCCCGGCCGAGCAACAGCGCGATCAGGGTCAAGACCGCCATCGCGGACAGATACACGCCCACCAGAAACGGACTGCCGCCCCCCGCATTCCACAGCGCCACCGCAATGAACGGCGCAACTGCAGCGCCGAGAATGGACGCGACGTTGTAGGAGATGCCGGAGCCCGTATAGCGCACATTCGCTGGAAACAGTTCGGGCAGCACCGCGCCCATCGGGCCGAAGGTCAGGCCCATCAGTGTGAAGCCGACGATCAGCCACGACATCACGCCAATGAAACCCGCGCCCAGCATCGGCACCCAGACGAGGCCGAAGACCACAATCGCCAGCGTGATCCAGATCAGCGTCCTGCGGCGGCCGAAACGGTCGGCCAGCGGACCGGACACCATGGTGAAGATGCCGAAGAACACCACGCCCGCGATCAGCATCAGCACGAAGGAGCGGTAATCATAGCCAAGGCCGGGCAGCTTGCCGTGCACCGGCGCGCGGCCGTAGCTCAGCGAGAATGTGGTCATCAGATAAAACAGCACATAGGTTGCGAGCATGTAGAATGTGCCGAGGATCAGTTCCTTCCAGTACGTCCTCGCTGCCGCCGCCAGCGGCACTTTCTGGACCTGCCCCTTCTTCACGGTGTTTTCGAAGGCGGCACTCTCGACAAGGGTCGAACGCACCCACAGGCCGACGATCACCATCACGGCGGAAAACAGGAACGGAATGCGCCAACCCCAGTTCAGGAACGCATCCGAGGGACGCGACGGATCGTTCGAGGGCAGAAGCTCGGCAATCAGAAGAAAAAGTCCGTTGGCGATGATGAAGCCGAGCGGCGCGCCAAGCTGGGGAAACGTGCCGAAGATGGCCCTCTTGCCGGCCGGCGCGTTTTCGGTCGCAACCAGGGCCGCGCCGCTCCATTCGCCGCCGAGCGCGAAACCCTGCGCGAGACGCAGGATCACCAGCATCAGCGGCGCGAACCAGCCCACGGAAGAATAGGTCGGGAGCAACCCGATCAGAAATGTCGCGATTCCCATCGTGAGCAGCGCGCCGATCAGCGTGACCTTGCGTCCCCTCTTGTCGCCGAGATGCCCGAAAAATACAGCGCCGAGCGGGCGGGCGATCATCGCCGCACCGAATACCGCCAGCGAGGCCAGCAGCGCGGTCGTGTCGTTGCCCGCCGGAAAAAACAGATGCGGAAACACCAGCACCGCCGCCGTCGCATAAACGTAAAAATCGTAGAACTCGATGGTCGTACCGATCAGGCTGGCAAGTATGACGCGCGAGCGCGGGTTGGCCGGGGTTGGCACGCCGGAAGCATCGACGGTGACGGAAGACATGGACAACTTTCGCTAAAAGGGAGGGATGAATGCCGAGGGTAAATGACAGAATTTTGTATAGAGGAGATCGTTAAATATTGCAGCGCACGATGCTTTTGAACCTTCATCCTGTCATTGATCGCGAAATCGTCGTCAGGACCGGCAGCGTGTCAACCATTTCGTTGACCATGGCATGCCTCCCGGTCATTTATAACGTCTCAAACCCCGCCTGAACTGCTTTGGCCACATGATTTTTTTGAAACGCTCCGCGATTGGAAAGGAAAACGCTCTCCTCCGCGCGACCCTCGAGAACATGTCGCAGGGCGTTGCGATGTACGACGCCGAACACCGGCTCGTGACCTGGAATGAACACTTCGTCGAATATCTGGATATGCCCGAGGAATTCCTAGGCACCGACAAGACCTTCTCCGACTATATCCGCTATATCGGCAAACGCGGCGAATTCGGACCGGACGCTGATATCGAAGCCGAGCTTTCCAAGCGTATCGCCCTGCTCCACAAATCCCACGCCTTCGAACGCAAGCGGCCGGACGGCACGATCCTGGAAGTGCGGCGCGACCCGGTCCCCGGCGGCGGCTTCATCGCGATCTATACCGACATCACCGCGCGCAAGCAGGCCGAGCAGCAACTGCGCGAGGACGAGGAACGCTTCCGCGCGACCGACGCCGCCTCTCCCGTCGGCCTGATGATTGTCGGCCGCAAGGACAACACCATCCAGCACATCAACAGAAGTCTCGCCGAAATCTTCGGCCGCGCGCCGAATGACATTCTCGGCAAGCCTGTTTCCGCCCTGCTGCCGGACGCGGCACAGGCCGCTGCGCTTGAGGTCATCCTCAGCGGCGAATCCGGCAAACAGTCCGAATTCCGGTTCGAACGCGCGGGCCAGCAATGCTGGGTGATGATCTCGCTCGCCGACCTCGAATTTCACGGCGGCCAGTCCGTGATCGCGAGTTTCGTGGACATCACCGACCGCGTCCGCGCCGAGGAAGAACTGAAACAGGCAAAGGAATCCGCCGAATCCGCAAGCCGCGTCAAATCGGCCTTCCTCGCCAACATGAGCCACGAACTCCGCACGCCGCTCAACGCCATCATCGGCTACAGCGAGATTCTCGTCGAAGACGCGCAGGACCGCGGCGACGAAACTAGCATCGCCGACCTCAACAAGATCCAGTCGGCCGGCAAGCATCTGCTCGGCCTGATCAACGACATTCTCGATCTGTCGAAGATCGAGGCCGGCCGCATGGACATCTATCTGGAGCAGGTGTTCCTCTCCAAGCTCGTCGGCGAGGTGAAAACCATCGTCGATCCGATGATTGCCAAGAACAACAACCACCTCGTGATCGAGTGTCCGGAGAAGATCGGCTCACTCAGGACCGATCTGACCAAGCTCAAGCAGAACCTGATCAACCTGCTCAGCAATGCCGCCAAATTCACCAAGGATGGCGAAGTCAAGCTCGCGCTATCCCGTTTCGACAGCGAGGATGGCGTCAAGCACATCCGTTTCGACGTTTCCGACAGCGGCATCGGCATGAGCGAGGAACAGCTCGGAAAACTTTTCCAGTCGTTCACGCAGGCGGACTCCTCGACGACGCGGAATTTCGGCGGGACCGGCCTTGGACTGACCATCACTAAGCACTTCTGCACGATGCTTGGCGGCACCATCGACGTTGCGAGTTCTCCCGGCAAGGGCTCGACCTTCACGATGATCCTTCCCGATCAGACCGCAAAGCCGACGGCACAGGCATCCGCCGAGCTCCGGCTGCCGCGTCATGTCGATGGCACGGCCGCGACGAAAGTCCTCGTCATCGATGACGATCCCGCCGTCCATGAAGTGCTCTCGGCGATGTTGTCCCGCGAGGGCTACGAAATCCTGCACGCCTATGATGGCGACGAAGCGCTCAAGACAATGAGGACGGTCCATCCGGACATCGTCACCCTCGACGTCATGATGCCCAAGATCGACGGCTGGTCGCTGCTCGGCATCATGAAATCCGAACCCGCGCTTCAGAATATTCCGGTGATCATGCTGACTATCGTAGACGATCGGAACCTCGGATATTCGCTTGGCGCATCGGAGTTCATGACGAAGCCGATCGATCGCACGAGGCTCGTCAGCCTCATCAAGCGGTTCTCGCAACCCAAAAACGCCGTGGTGCTGGTGGTCGATGACGACCCGGACGTCCGGGGGATCGTCCGCGAGGCAATCGCAAGCGAAGGGCTGATCGCGGCGGAAGCCGAAAACGGCCGCGACGCCCTCGCCTGGCTGGAGAAGAACGACCGGCCATCGCTGATCCTGCTGGATCTGATGATGCCGCAGATGGACGGCTTCGAATTCCTCACCAAGTTTCGCAAACGCAAGGATGCTTTTGAAATTCCGGTCGTGGTCCTGACCGCGAAGGAATTGAGCGATCCGGAACGGGTTTTCCTCGCGGAGCGCACCATTCTCGTGCTCAGCAAGAGCGCCCAGCCGGTCGGCAGCATCGGCCACGCCATCGCTGCGATCGCCGAGCGCGGCCTCGCGGAGCGTCCAAACAAAACAACAGACTGAAAGCCCTGGGAATGACAAAAATCCTGATCGTCGAAGACAACGAAATGAATCGCGACATGCTCTCGCGGCGTCTTGCGCGGCAGGGCTTCGAGATCGCGCTCGCCGTCGACGGCAAACAGGGCGTGGACATGGCGGTCAGCGAAAAGCCCGACCTGATCCTGATGGACATGAGCCTGCCTGTCCTGAACGGCTGGGAAGCGACGGAAAAGGTCAAATCGAATCCCGCGACGCGCGAAATTCCCGTGATCGCCCTCACCGCGCACGCGATGGCCGAGGATCGCGAGAAATGCATCGCGGCGGGCTGCGACGATTTCGACACCAAGCCGGTGGACCTTCCGCGCCTTCTCGACAAGATCAAGACGCTTCTCGGCGCAAAAGCCGGCTGACCGGGCGATGGCCGCGGCTCCCGATGACGACGAGCAACGCGTCCATCGGGCGCTGCTGGCACACCTGCGCCAGGAATTCATGGCGCCGGCGATGTCGATTGCCGGCTATTCGGAGATTTTGCTCGAGGAAGCGCGCGACAAATCGCTGGAAGGCTACCTCCCCGATCTCGAACGCATCGGCGCGGCCGGGCGCGCATTGCTGTCGACCCTGCGCGCCGTGCTCGAACGCGATCCTGGCAGCGAGGACGCCGTTCTTCACCAGGCCGAACTGCGTCACGATCTGCGCACGCCGATCAACGCGATCAAGGGTTACGGCGAGATGCTGGCGGAAGACGCGGAGAGTGACGGCCACGCCGCCCTTCTCGCCGATCTCGGCAAGCTGCTGGACGCCGCGGACGGCGTGCTGAAGAAAATCGACGCGCTGGTCGATTTTCAGGCGCATCCCGATAGTCAGATGCCGGCGAGCGCCATCGAAGCGGCGCGCTCGATCCGCTCCATCGCTGCCGGCGCGGCGCATTCGACCATCAAGGGCCGGATCCTCATTGTCGACGACAATCCTTCGAATCGCGATCTTCTGAGCCGGCAACTCGTCCATGTCGGACATACGCCGGTCGAGGCCGATGGCGGCGAGACCGCGCTCGCCATGGTCGCGGGGGAAGCATTCGATCTCATTCTACTCGATCTCATCATGCCGCAGATCGGCGGTTACGATGTCCTGCATCGGCTCAAGAGCGATCCGCGCACGCGGGACATTCCCGTCATCATCATGTCCGCGCTCGACGAGATCGACAGCACGATCCGCTGCATCGAAGCGGGCGCGGTCGATTTTCTCTCAAAGCCGGTCAATACAACCCTGCTTTACGCCCGCATCGGTGCGAGCCTCGAAAACAAGTTCCTGCGCGACCGCGAGAAGGACATGCTGATGGACATCCAGCGGGAGAAGGCC
The DNA here is from genome assembly GCA_003963145.1 of Bradyrhizobiaceae bacterium. Classification (GTDB taxonomy): domain Bacteria; phylum Pseudomonadota; class Alphaproteobacteria; order Rhizobiales; family Xanthobacteraceae; genus Afipia. The sequence goes on along the minus strand of RXJJ01000013.1, from coordinate 44,859 downwards.
CGCAACGAGGATCTCCTGCTCTCAATTCTGCCGCGCGCGGTCGTCGACCGCATCAATGCCGGCGAAGAGATGATCGCGGATCATGTCGACGCGGTAACGATCCTGTTCGCCGATATCGTCGGCTTCACGCCGATGGCGGGCCGACAGTCGGCGGTCGAGCTGGTCCGTTTCCTGAACGCGATTTTCTCGGAGTTCGACAGGCTCACGCAGCAAACCGGCGGCGAGAAGATCAAGACCATCGGCGATGCCTATATGGTCGCCTTCGGCCTGCCCGATCCGAGGCCGGATCACGCGCATGCCGCCGCAACCCTCGCGCATGCGATGCTGAAATCAGCCCGCTCGTTCCGCGGCCATGACGGCGAGCCGATCGGTCTGCGCCTTGGCCTTCACACCGGTCCGGCCATTGCCGGCGTCATCGGCCAGCGGAAATTCGCGTTCGATGTCTGGGGCAACACCGTGAACATCGCCAGCCGGATGGAATCGCATGGCCTGCCGGGCAAGGTGCATCTCAGCGAAAGCGTTGCTACGGCGCTTGGCGGAACATTCGCGCTGGAAGAACGCGGCCCGACCCACATCAAGGGCTCGGGCACCATGCGGACATTTTTTCTCGGCGATCCGCTGTGAACGCAGCGCCAGCTGCGCTGGCCGCCGTTTTCCCAGTTCCAGTACGGGTGGCGAAGACAATGGCGCGCTCCGAGAGATTCGAACTCCCGACCCTCGGAATCGAAATCCGATGCTCTATCCAGCTGAGCTAGGAGCGCGTCAGCGCTGGAATAGCCGATTTCAGGCCGCGATCAAACAAAAAGGCGGCACGATCACGCCGGCAAATCGAAGCTACGCCGCCACGCCCGGCGCATTGCGGCGCTCATACTCGGCCCGGGTCGGCAATTCGCCGAACGGCACCTTGTAGTACTTGTTGTGCTCATAACGCCAGCGCGGGACCATCACGGTCGTGGTCCCAAAGCACACCAGGGCGCAATCATTCTCATCGCGATAAAGCGCAGCGACAATCACCTCGTATCCCTCCAATATCGAATCCGCGCTCAGGGCGGCGGTTGGCGCGGACCATAGGGGATGGCCGGGTGTTGTGGAATTTGAAGCCTGTTTCCTATTCCGCCCTCCCCGGCGTCCGGCGGCTGTGCTAGCGTTCCGGGAACGCGCGCTTGTGCGCGGCGTTGCCTTCGTGATGTTCCATCCATGTCCACATGCGGGAGTCATCGAATGCGGGCCTTGAAGCAAAACGATTTCTACAACCTTCTCACGGCGGTCGTTCTTGCCGTTCTGGCCATCCTCGGCGTGGCCATGGTAGGCGCGGTCTAGAAACTGCGCCGGAGGTTTTGCGAGTTGCGGCTTCTCACGCCACCGCAGCCGTTTCGCGCGGCGTTGCCGCTGCGGTAATCATCGCACCAAGTTCCGCAAACCTGTCCTTACGCGGCGACGTCCTGCGCCAAGCCAGGCCGATGGTACGCTTCGGCTGCGGATCTGCAAACCGCATCAGACGGATATCGCTGCGCCGCGTCTCAAGCGGCGCGCAGAGTTCCGGCAGCAGAGTCAGGCCAAGACCGTTGGCGACCATCTGCACCAGCGTCGACAGACTCGACGCGCCGAACGTGTTGATGTTCTCGACCTTCTGCAGACTGCAGAACGCCAGCGCCTGATCGCGGAAACAATGTCCCTCTTCCAACAGCAGGAGACGGTCGCTGTCGAGGAGATCTGCAGTCGCGCGCGCAAGCCCGGAAATGCGGTGCGATGAGGCCATCGCCAGCAGAAACCTGTCGTCGAACAACGCCAGCGTTTCGATCTCGGGATGTTCGACCGGCATGGCCAGCAACAGCAGATCGAGCTGGCCATGAAGCAGTTCACGGGTCAGAAACTGGGTCTGCGTTTCACGGATATGCAGGTCGAGACCCGGGAATCCGTCGCGCATCATCGGCAGAAGCTGGGGCAGGATATAAGGCGCGACCGAGGGGATTACGCCGAAATGCAGCGGCCCGGTCAGCACTTCGTTTTGCCGCCGCGCCACATCGGCAATATCACGCACATCGGCCAGCACCCGCGCCGCACGCTGGGCGATGGCACGGCCGCTTTCTGTCAGCATCACCCCGCGACGGCTCCGCTCGAGAAGCTGGACGCCGAGCGATTTCTCAAGTTCCTGAATTTGCATCGACAGCGCAGGCTGGCTGATCGCGCATTGCTCGGCGGCCGCGCCGAAATGCCCGGCGCGCGCCACCGCGTCGAAATATTTGAGCTGTTTGAGCGAAACCATTCGATCAGAATTTCTTATCTAGAACGATTATTAATACGATTAGACCTGATGGACAACCCCTCCTATCGTCCGCGCCGAAGGCGGGCCGGAATATCCGGCGTACCGGGCCGAAAACCTGCGCGAGGCCGCATTCGCGACCGAACGTCACAGAAATCGCCTAGGAACACTCCGACAAATCTGAAGAAAGCCATTGGAGAGAAAAATGGACGCAAAGACCGATGACAAAGGCTCGGGCAAATGCCCGTTCACGGGCGGACGCCACGGCCACAGCAACCGCGACTGGTGGCCCGAACAACTCGATGTTCAGGTCCTGCACCACAATTCATCCCTGTCGGATCCGATGGGCAAGGAGTTCGACTACGCCAAGGAGTTCAAAAGTCTCGATCTGAACGCCGTCATCAAGGATCTCACCGCATTGATGACCGACTCCCAGGAATGGTGGCCCGCTGACTTCGGCCACTACGGCGGCCTCTTCATCCGCATGGCCTGGCACAGCGCCGGCACCTATCGCATCACCGACGGGCGCGGCGGAGCCGGCGGCGGGCAGCAGCGTTTCGCGCCGCTTAATTCTTGGCCGGATAACGCCAATCTCGACAAGGCGCGCCGCCTGCTCTGGCCGATCAAGCAGAAATACGGCCGCAAGCTGTCATGGGCCGATCTCTATGTTCTCACCGGCAATGTCGCGCTGGAATCGATGGGCTTCAAGACGTTCGGCTTCGCGGGCGGCCGCGTCGACACCTGGGAGCCTGAAGAACTGTTCTGGGGTCCGGAAGGCACCTGGCTCGGCGACGAGCGCTACAGTGGCGAGCGCCAATTGTCCGAACCGCTCGGCGCGGTGCAGATGGGCCTGATCTACGTCAATCCGGAAGGCCCTAACGGCAATCCCGATCCAGTCGCCGCCGCCAAGGACATTCGCGAGACATTTTTCCGCATGGCGATGAACGACGAGGAAACCGTCGCGCTGATCGCCGGTGGCCATTCCTTCGGCAAAACGCACGGCGCGGGCGATCCCTCGCTGATCGGTCCTGAGCCGGAAGGCGGAGCGATCGAGGACCAGGGCCTCGGCTGGAAGAGCAGCCACGGCACCGGGTTCGGCGCCGATACCATCACAGGCGGGCCCGAAGTCACCTGGACGCAAACGCCGACCAAGTGGAGCAATCTCTTTTTCAAGAACCTGTTCGAGAACGAGTGGGAACTGACCAAGAGTCCGGCGGGCGCGAAACAGTGGGTTGCAAAGGGCGCCGAGGCCAGCGTTCCCGACGCATTCGACCCCTCGAAGAAACATCGTCCGACCATGCTGACCACGGATCTGTCGCTGCGCTTCGATCCGGCCTACGAGAAAATCTCGCGCCGGTTCTACGAGCATCCGGATCAGTTCGCCGACGCCTTCGCCCGCGCCTGGTTCAAGCTCACCCATCGCGACATGGGTCCGAAGGCGCGTTACCTCGGCCCGCTGGTGCCGAAGGAAACCCTGATCTGGCAGGACCCTGTCCCCGCGCTCGACCATGAAGTCGTCAGCGACAAGGACATCGCCGACCTGAAGGCGAAGATTCTCGCCTCCGGTCTCACCGTGCCGCAACTCGTTTCGACCGCGTGGGCGTCGGCCTCGACATTCCGCGGTTCGGACAAGCGCGGCGGCGCCAACGGTGCGCGCATCCGCCTTGCTCCGCAGAAGGATTGGGAAGTCAACGACCCCGCCCAGCTCAAGACGGTGCTTGCCAAGCTGGAAGAAATTCAAAAGGCATTCGGCAAGAAGGTATCGATCGCGGACCTGATCGTGCTCGGCGGCGCGGCCGCTGTCGAAAAGGCGGCGAAGGATGCCGGCGTCACCGTGACCGTGCCCTTCACGCCGGGCCGCACGGATGCGTCGCAGGATCAGACCGACGTTCAGTCCTTCGCGCCGCTTGAACCGCGTGCTGATGGTTTCCGAAACTACATCAACAGCAAACGGCATCAGTTCATGGCGCCGGAAGAGGCACTGGTGGACCGCGCGCAGCTCCTGCGGCTCACCGGCCCCGAAATGACCGTACTGATCGGCGGCCTGCGCGTGCTTGGCGCCAATGCAGACGGCTCCAAGCACGGCGTCTTCACCAAGGATGTCGGCAAGCTGACGAACGACTTCTTCATCAACCTGCTGAGCATGGGCACGCAGTGGCAGCCCGCTGGCGATGACGTCTATGAAGGACGCGACCGCAAGACGAAAGACGTGAAGTGGACCGCGACGCGAGTCGACCTGATCTTCGGTTCGCACTCGCAGCTTCGTGCCTTCGCGGAAGTCTATGGCTGCGCCGATTCAAAGGAGAAGTTCGTCAAGGATTTCGTGGCGGCGTGGACCAAGGTGATGAACGCGGATCGTTTCGACCTGGTGAAATAGGCTTTACCGAAATCTCAAACCAAGGCGGCGGCGCAGCAATGCGCCGCCTTTTATTTTGGCTATTTTGGACCGCGGAACCGTGTCTGTTCTGTTCCGATGCGCGGCGAAAACGCCGCAGCACAGGAACCCGTGCATCCGCCTCTGGTTAGTACCGGACGAAACCCAAAAAGGAGGATGCAATGGCTTATGAACGCGATCCCAGCGATCTCAATCGCACGGAAGATCTGCGCCGCCGTCAGGCACTCGATAATGAATTGCAGGCCGATCCGGAACTTGCGGAAGGTCCCGCCAGTGGCGGACGCATGGCGCTGTTCGCCATTGCCGTGATCGCCATTCTTGGCGTCGTGTTCTATGGACTGAATAATTCGTCCACGGGACCGAGCACGGCGCAAAATCCGCCGGCGACGACAAGTTCCACGGCACAGAACGGCTCGGGCAACACCATGTCGCCGAACCCGGTATCGCCGGCAAATCCGAACGCCAACCCGGGACAGACCACGGGCTCGGCGCCCGCTCCTCAGCCTGGTACGCCCTCGTCCGGATCGAATAACCCGGCCGACGCCGGCGTGAACAGCAACCCGGCCCCGGCTCAGACCGGTTCGGACAGCAAGTAAATCAGATAGCCGATCTGCCTGCACACCAGTCCGGCACCCCGGCCCTGAGAGATCAGGGCCGGGGTTCCTCTTTTGCCATCGCAGCGAACATGCCGTTGAGTTCGGCATAGCTGATCGCATGGCCGAACTGCGCGAATGAGCCGTTCTCGATGATATCCTTCGAGGCGCGCAGGAACGCCGTCCACGCGGTCCGCGCCATCGCGCCGCCGACGCTGATCCGCCGCACGCCAAGCGCCGCAAGCTCGGACACGCTCATCCCCGGCGCACCCATCAGGATGTTGACGGGCTTTGGCGCCAGCGCCTTCACCACTAACTCGATATGTTCCCTGGTTTTCACGCCCGGCGGATAGAGACAGTCGGCGCCCGCCTCCGAATAGGCGGCGAGCCGCGCGATGACCTTGCCGATATCGGTTTCACCGAGCAGGAACCCCTCGCAGCGCCCGATCAGCATGACATTCTCGCCGGTCGCGTCGATGGCTGCGCGCGCCGCCCTGATACGTTCCACTGCAACATCGACATCGAACAAGGGTGCGGCAGGATCGCCGGTCGCGTCCTCGATCGAAACGCCCGCGACGCCGGTCGCGACAGCGCGCCGCACATTGGCGCCGACGCCCTGCGCGGTGCCGGAATAGCCCGCCTCGAAATCGGCGTTGACGGGCAGATCGGTCGCCGCGCACAGCGCGGTCAGATGCGCCAGCACATCCTCGCAGCTCACCGCGCTATCCGGCTTGCCGTTCGACCACGCAAAGCCCGAACTGGTCGAAGCGAGAGCCTTGTAGCCCATGCCCGCAAGCATCTTCGCAGTGCCCGCGTCCCACGGATTGGGCAATACGAAACAGCCGCTTTGATGAAGGCTGCGAAATTGCGCGCGCTTTTGCTCGGTGGATACCGCCATGTCGTCTCCCCTTTGTCAGCGGCGCTTTGTGTCCGATAGCGCCTTGCAGGTTCACCGATAACATGACTATTGCGCTGTTGACATCGCCCTCTGAAATTCGGCGTAATCCGCCGGGTTTCTTTGTCGATTTCACACCGTTCGAACAGGTGATTCATGTTGAAACGCGCGTTGGCGATGGCTGTGGTTGTTCTCGCCTCTGTGGTCCTGACCTCAGCGAGCCCGGCCTATGAGATCAAGCCACGCACGCCGGACAGCGCGTTTTCCGGCAAGCTGCAGCCCGACATTCTCGGATTGTCCAGCAATATCGACGCCAGCAAGGCCGGCTCGATCTTCGAGTCCCACGCCCGGGAACTCGGCGTTGCGCCACAGGCAACGCAGCAGAAATTCGGCAGCAGCAACATCACCTATGTAAGCGTCATGCGGCTCGATCGGCCGGCCGCTCCCGATCACGCCGCCGAATCGCTATCGGCCGCATTTTCCAGTCCCGCCAGCGGCAACCTTGCCTATTTCATCTCGCGCGACCTCGGGTTCCTGGGCGGCCAGCAGCCGACCAAAGCCGAAATGATCCAGCGCGTGATCGACAAATACGGCACGCCAACGCTGATCGGCGATGGCGTAATTTATTTCTTCTACAAGGGCGGCAAACTCGTCTCGGTGAAACAGAAATACACGCCCGCGAATGCCGCTGATGCGCTGAATGCGCCAATCGCGCCGAGAGCCGCCGTCGCGCTGAACGATGCCAACGGTCACGGCAGCTGCGTCGCCATGCTCAAGCGCGCGCAGGCGCTGACTGACAGAAGCCTCGATCAGTTGAATGCCGCCACCACGGAAACGAACTGCGATGGCCTCGTCGCGGTCGGCCTGTCACCGGGAACGTCTCCGGACCGTGTCGGCAAGGCCGTCTTTACGGTGATCGACTTCAAGCTCGCCACAAGCGCCGCGAAAATCGACAGTGAGGCACTGGCAGCGCAAAAGAACGACGCCAGCCGCAATTCCACCAGTAATGCTCCGAAGCTGTAGCTTCCGCGCTAAACGCCCCTGAACAGGACGCCGACCATCAGCACGATATAGCCGATGGCCAGCAGATCGAACATGTGCGCGGCACTGACGATCGGAATTCGCATACCGGCATAATGCACAAGAAGCGCGATCGCCGCCAGGACGAGCGAAATCATGAACACCACAATGGACGGGGGTGTGAGGGCGAAGCCTCCGCGACGAAATGCCATGATGTCTCCTGCAAATTCTCAAATGGAACGTGCCGGACCAACGCGTGAAACAGAAAATTGTTCGCGGTTTGAAACGAATTTGACGCGCCGTGCCGCGATGAAAATTTGCCGACGCTAAAAGAAAGGGCAGGATTTTTCCCGCCCCTTTTTCAGTAGCGATTGCGCGTGCAGACCTTGCCGTAACGGCTGGTGTGCCAGCTTTACCAGTGCCAGCGGCGGCGATAACGCCGATGATGACGACGGTAATGACGGCGATGCCAACGCCAGTGACGCCGGTGACCCCAGTGCCAGCGCCAGCGCACCTGCTCGACATGGGCCTTGTCGAGATCGTCCTGCGTTGCGAGCGCGGCCTGCGGTGCGGTATCCAGTGGCGGCAACGATTGCGGTGCAATCGGCGCCGCTTCCGCGACCTTCGCAGCCGAGGCCATGACGACCGCACCCGCCGCAAAGCCGAATGCAATCCTCAGGAAGTGCCGTCGTTCCATGTTCTGGTATTCCATGTCACCCTCTCCCGGATTCAATATCGCGCTCCGAATTTTCGTTTATGCCAAATGAATGCAAGCTGAACTATGAAAGCGTCATCCGAACTCTCGATCACCGCGCCGCACATTTTCATGTCGAGCGTCATCGCAACGCATTAGATGTTGCATGGTTCCACCGCGACTGTGAGAAAGCGTCATCCAGTCGCAATGCAAATACGTGATCGTGTACGATCGATTTGGGAAGGGACATTCATGAAGGCAATTGCCGCCATTGCGTTGTCTGTCGCGATTATGATTTTACCCGCGCGGTCAATGCCGTTCGCGCCGTCAGGAATATCCGCGAACAATATCGTCCATGTTCATGGCGGGTGCGGTGTCGGATTTCACCGCACTTCGACGGGTATTTGCCGCCGTGACGGCACCGTCATGGTGCCGTTGATTCGCACATGTCCCACAGGGTATGTGCGCGGCTCGCGCGGACATTGTGTGCGGCGTTAGCGATTTGCAGTAGCAGGCGATTTCAGCGGAGCCGTCCGGTCAGCTTCATGACAAAGATCAGAACCTCGGCGACGGCCTTGTAGAGTTCGGCCGGAATTTCGTCTCCGAGTTCGACGTTCGACAGCGCGCCCGCGAGCACTTCGTTTTCCTGGATCGGAACGTCGTGCTGTTTCGCGACCTCGATAATCTTCTCGCCAACTGCGCCCCGGCCCTTGGCGACAACGCGCGGCGCGCCGTCCTTCTTGTCGTAGTGCAGCGCGACCGCGAGCGTATTCTGGACAGGCGTCGTGGTCATAGCGCGCGATCCAGAAAATGGCCGCGTGGCGGAGCGGCGGATGACGGTCCCTGCCCCTCGGCGATCACGATGTCGCCGGGGTCGAGTTCCGCTTCGCGCAGCGCCCGGGTCAGTTCAAGTTTGCCCGCGCGCAGCTGCTGCGCGGTCGAGGCGCGCTCGGCCCACATCCGCACCGATGTCTTCTCGCTGCTGAGCGACACCAGCGCGTGGACAGGCCCCGCTGGTTCGACATTCAGCGAGAAGCGCGCGCGCCAGACCTTGTTCGCGGAAGCCGCGCTATCCTTGTCCTTGCCGCCGTCGCGGGAGATTTCGAACTGCGCCATAGCGGTCCCCAGCGGCGTGGCGAAGGGAATTTCAAAATTCCAGCGCGGAGTATTGAGGTCCGTGCGCGCGCCCGCCAGATCGGCGCGGTCGGGCAGCGAGGCGATCTGGAGCAGTGTCTGCCGTGCAAGCGCTGCGTCAGTATCGGCCTGGATCTGGCGCACGGTCTCATCCGGCGACGCATCGGGGGCAAGCGAAGGCGATGCAACGTGCTGCGCAGAGGGGGCCGCGCCGCGAAATGGCGGCGGCGGCACGTCGTCAAGCGCGAGCGGGCCGCCAGCTTCGCCCTTGACTCCGGAGGGCTGTGCGGATCGCTGCATTGCAGGCTCCGCCTCCGCTTCAAGAAGCGTTCGGACTGCGTCCTGCACGCCCTTCGGAAACGATTGCAAAACATCGTCGAACGCCGGCGCGCCTGACATTTTTCCCGCAAGCGCGCTGAAAATATCGCCCGAATTGACGGCGCGCGCAGCATTGGCGGAAAATGGCGTCACATCACGCCAGATCATGCCGGCGTCGTCGATATCCTCGGCCACCGGCAGCACGGCCTGGGGAAGCAGGATCTCATCCATCTCGATTTCGGGCGCCATCGGCGGCGCGAGCGGCGAAGCCAGATCGGCCTGCACACGCGCCTGCCCCTGCTGGGCGAAGGTCCCCGCCGGGGACTGAATGTGATCGTCAGTCACCACCGTCTCGCCGGATGCGGCACTGGCTGCATTGCCGGCCGCTGTTTGGGGAGACGGCACCTCGCGAAGTGACGAGGACAACGCCTGCCGCAACACGATCAACGCGGCCTTCATATCGGGCGCGGCCGACTGCGATGCGGAAGCCATGCCCTGCGTGCTTTGGGTTCGCTCGAAAAACAGACCCGATGTCTCGAATGCGGCCCTGACGTCCTCGCCGCCAAGCGAGGGATCGAGCGTTGTCCTCATCGACAGAAGCTGCTGCGCGGCCTGCTGCACGGATGCGGGCAGCGCGCCCGATGACACTGCCGCTCCGAGATTGGCGAACAAGGGCGACAGGCTGCCCTGCTTCGCAGCGGCGCTCTGCAGCGCGGCCGAAACCGCGAGCGCCTCGACGGGGGTCAACTGACGAACGACGCGCGCCGAATCGACAGAAGCATCGGCGGACGATACGGATGCCGACGAGACAGCAGACTGTGCCTGCGATCCTCCGCTCGTGCCTGTCGTGACGATTGTCGCCGGCGCCTCTGGCGAGGCAACGGCTGCGCCTTGCGGAACGATCTGAAGGCGTACGCCATCCGGCGTCTGCGACACAGCGAGCTGCAGCGCCTGCCCGGCCTGCAGCGGCACCTCCGACATCACTTCAATGGCAAGATTGGAGACTGCGATGCGGACGAAATCGTTGGCCAGAACCTTCAGCACGCGCGCATCGATCACCGTGCCGGGCTGCAGCGTGATATCCGTCGACGCGCCCTGTGCGGCGATAACCGGATAAACGGGATTGACGGCGACGGCCATGCGGGGTGTCCAGTGAGGACGGAAAGCTAACCCGGCGTCGTAAAGGGTCTGTTAACCGATCGCTTGCGATGGCCGGTTTCAGCCCGATCATGGCGGCGACCGTTCAACCGAGTGCCTTCAGCACCTGCGCGGCCGCCTCGAAATCGCGCCGCCGCGAAGCCCGGCGCTGCGCGACTTCCTCATCCTCGCCCCATTGCTGGCTGTTCCAGTCCTCGTCGACATGACCGGCGGCCCAGACCTGATCGTGACTGCGCGCGCCATGCTTCAGCGCGAGCGCCAGCAGCGCCGAGCCGGTCAGCGAGGTGATGACATGCATCGCCGCGAGCCGCCATGCATCGTCCGGCAACGCCGCGCGCGCGGCGGCGATGGCCGGGTCCGGCTGCGCGACATGCATCACGCCCTCGCCCAGAATGAAATGCGCACCGAGATCGTCCGCCGCCCATCGCAGCACGGGGTCCCAATGCTCCGCCTGCCGCGCGATCAGCCCTTCGGGAAAGCTCGCGCGATAGAACAGCAGGTCCGATCCAAAATATTTGGCGATGTCATCGGCCACGGCGCCGGTGTTGCCGCTCACGCCGTCGACGGTGGAATTGGCGAGCCGCGTCATCGGCATCGACATCGGATCGATCTGTTCGCCCTGCGCGTTCCATTCCGCGGCGATGGTGTCGGCAATCGCGCGCACCGGCGCGGCGAGCAAATTCCGGCCTGGGGTGCGGACAGGCTTGCCGTCGAGCGTGACGGCGAAGCCGTCCGGTGTCTCGCTGACCGCCGCCTTCTCGTAAAATCGCTTGCGCAGCGGCGTGCGCGAAGACTTGCGCGAAGCCTCCTGCGGATCGAGCGGCGAATGCCCGGCAACTTCCTCGAACAGTTCTTTCATGCGAGCGTCATTGTTGGGCGCAGGATCGCGCGTAGGAATTGCGCTCGTTCGGCGTCAGCCCCATCGCCGCGCCTTCGTTGAGACAGCGTGTAAACCGCTGGCCATACGATTTGCGGTGCTGCGGCTTGAGACTGGTCTGCGGCGGATCGCTCTCGACCAGGCTCGGCTTCGTGTTCTGAAGCTGGAACGACGGCGGCGAATTCATCTGCGGCACCTGCGGCACGTAAACCGGCGGCGGCGCCGGACGCGGCGGCGCGGTCGGATACGGAATCACAGGCGAATTGCCCGGCCCCTGAAACGTGCCGGGCGTCTGGAAGATCTGGGCGGCGGCCGGACCGAGACAAATCAGCAAAACGAGTGCGGCGGCCAGCCAAGGCCCGATCGAGACGATCTTTGCGTCCATTCCGCCTCCAATCTCTCGTTCGTCATGCCCGGATTTATTCCGGGCATCCACGTCTTTCCTTGCCAATGGTCAAGTGGATGGCCGGGACAAGCCCGGCCATGACGTGCTCTCATTCCATATCGTGTTCAGAGGTGACTGCGACAAGCCTCACTCCTCCGGCGCATTCTCGATCGGGTCGAACCGATCGGATTCCAACCCGAGCAGATTCCACGATTGCAGCATGTGCGGCGGCAGCGGCGCAGTGACGTCAATCACGCCGCCGCGCGGATGAGGGATAATGATGCGCCGCGCCAGCAGATGCAGGCGGTTCTGCAACCCGCCAGGCAGCTGCCAGTTCTCCTTGTTGAAATATTTCGGATCGCCGACGATGGCGTGGTCGATATGCGCCATGTGCGCGCGAAGCTGGTGGGTGCGGCCCGTCACCGGCTTCAGCGAGACCCAGGCCAGCTTCTGTGCCGAGGCCTCGACCACCGCGTAATACGTCACCGCGTGCGCCGCACCCTCCTCGCCATGCTCGGCGATCCGCATGATCGAATCCTCCTCGCTCTCCTCTTTTGCGAGGTAGGTCGAGATGCGGCCCTGCTTCGGCTTCGGTACGCCGGCGACCAGCGCCCAGTAGATCTTGCGCGCGGAGCGATGGCGGAACGAGCCGGTCAGCACCGAGGCCGCAAAGCGCGTCTTGGCGATCAGGAGGCAGCCGGAGGTTTCGCGGTCGAGGCGATGCACGAGACGCGGACGCTGACCCTTGGCGTCGCGCATGGTCTCCAGCATCTGATCGACGTGACGCGAGAGGCCCGAGCCGCCCTGCACCGCAAGGCCGGCGGGCTTGTTCAGCACCATCACATCGTCGTCCTCGTAAAGGACCATTTTCGCAAGCTCATCGCGGGTCTTCCGCGCGGCTTCGGACAATTCATTGACCTTCGGCGTATCGAGCTTGAGCGGCGGAATCCGCACGGCGTCGCCTTCGCTCAACCGGTCCTTGCTGTCGGCGCGCTTGCCGTTGACGCGCAGTTCGCCTTTGCGGACGATGCGCTGGATGTGGGAGAACGACAGGCCCGGATAGCGCGCCTCGAGAAAGCGATCGACGCGCATGTTGGCTTCGTCCGCCGTGACGGTGACTGTCTCGACCTTGGTCGGCAAAATCGCGTCGGGCTTTTCCGCCTTGACCGGCTCGCGCGGTTCGAGCGGCGGCTTCGCGGGGCGGCGATCCTTGAAGGACGGCTTGTCCAGACCGCGCTGGCCCGGGCCACGCTTGTCCGTTGCCTTTTTGGCGAACGAAGATTTGGCAAACGACGGCTTGCCGGCTTTCGTCGCTCCGCGCTTGTCGCCTTTGCGGGCCTCGCGCACGGCCTTCTTTTCAAGCGGCTTGCGAAAACGGCGGCTCATGACGATTTGTCTTTTCTCAGTTTCGCCCAGTAATCGAGCCGCTTGCGAATCTCGCGCTCGAATCCACGGTCGGGCGGATTGTAGAAGGTTTGCCGGCCGAGCGCCTCGGGGAAATAGTCCTGCCCGGAAAAAGCGTCCGGCGTGTCGTGGTCGTATTGATAACCGCTGCCGTACCCTTCGGACTGCATCAATTTGGTCGGCGCGTTAAGGATATGCTTGGGCGGCAGCAGCGAGCCGCCCTCCCTCGCCACGCGCTTGGCCGCGCTGAAGGCCTTGTAGGCGGCGTTGGATTTCGGCGCGGTGGCGACATAGATCACCGCCTGCGCGATGGCGAGTTCGCCCTCGGGCGACCCGAGAAAGTCGTAGGCATCCTTCGCCGCGTTGGCGACGACCAGCGCCTGCGGATCGGCCATGCCGATGTCTTCCACCGCCATCCGCACCACGCGGCGCGCGAGAAACAAGGGGTCTTCGCCGGCATCCAGCATGCGCGCAAAGTAATAAAGGGAGGCATCGGGATCGGAGCCGCGCACCGCCTTATGCAGCGCGGAGATCAGGTTGTAGTGGCCGTCGGCGGATTTGTCGTAGATCGGCGCGCGGCGCTGGAGAATCTCCTGCAGCTGCGCGGCGCTGAAAATCTCGTCGGTGCGCGCTGCACGCCAGACTTCCTCCGCCAGCGTCAGCGCGGCGCGTCCGTCGCCGTCCGCCATCCGCACAAGCACGGCGCGCGCCTCGTCGTCGAGCGGCAGGCGCTTGCCTTCGACACCTTCGGCGCGCGTATAAAGCCTTTCGATCGCCGCTTCGTCGAGCGAATGAAACACCAGCACCCGCGCGCGCGACAAAAGCGCGGCGTTGAGTTCGAACGAGGGATTTTCCGTGGTCGCGCCGACCAGCACCACGGTGCCGTCTTCCATCACCGGCAGAAACGAATCCTGCTGCGCGCGGTTGAACCTGTGCACCTCGTCCACGAACAGCAGCGTGCCCTTGCCCATTTCGCGGCGCTCGCGCGCGGCATCGAACACCTTTTTCAGATCGGCCACGCCGGAGAACACCGCCGAAATCTGTTCGAAGTGAAGTTCGGTTGCGTCCGCGAGCAGCCGCGCCACAGTAGTCTTGCCGGTGCCGGGCGGACCCCAGAACACCAGCGAGCCGAGGGTGCGCGTCTCCAGCATCCGCGTCAGCGCGCCGTCAGGCCCGAGGATGTGATCCTGCCCCACCACATCGGCGAGCGTGCGGGGACGCAGTTTATCGGCAAGCGGACGCGGCGCGTCCTGCTCCAGCCCCGCCGCGGCGAAGAGGTTCGAGGATTGCGTGGTGCGCTTGGCGCTCATCCACCCAGCGTGACGTTGATCTGCTGGCCGCCGCGCACCACAACAATGCGCCACAGCCGCGCGGGATCGCGGGTCACGCGCTCAAGATCGCTGGTCTTGGCGATCTGCTGGCCGTTGACGGCGAGAATGATGTCGCCCTTCTGGAAACCGATATTCGCCGCCGGTGCATCGTCCGCGAGCGCCGTGACCACGACGCCCTCGGCAGTCGAATCCAGATGCAGCTCATCGGCCAGCGCGGGCGAGATGTTCGCGACCTTCGCGCCCTGGAACGGCGAGCGCGACTTCAGCACGATCTCGTCGCGGCCGGTATCCGGCGCGGTCTCCAGCGGCACCGACAGGCGCACCGGCTTGCCGCCACGCTGCACGTCGATCTGCGCGACGCCGCCGAGCGGGCGCGTGGCGAAACGATAGTCGAAGGCATTGCCGTCATCGATCGCCTGCCCGTCGATGGCAACGATGAGGTCGGAGATTTTCAATCCCGCCCGTGCCGCCGGACTTCCAGGCGTCACGTTGGCGACCAGCGCGCCAGCCGGACGCTTCATGCCGAGCGTCTCGGCGATCTCCGGCGTCACCGCCTGCAGTTTCGCGCCAAGCCATGGACGCTTCACGGCCGCGCTGCCGCCGCGCGCGGAGGCGACGACCACGCGCACCATGTTGGCGGGAATCGCGAAGCCGATGCCCTGCGAGCCGCCGGAGCGCGAGAAGATCGCGGTGTTGATGCCGACCAGCTTGCCGGTCATGTCCACCAGCGCACCACCGGAATTGCCGGGATTGATCGCCGCATCCGTCTGGATGAAGAACTGATAGTCGGTGATGCCGACCTGCGTGCGCGCAAGCGCCGAGATGATGCCGTGGGTCACGGTCTGGCCGACGCCGAACGGATTGCCGATGGCAAGCACGATATCGCCAACCTGTGCGTTGTCGGAATTCGCAAATTCAAGCGTCGGGAATTTTTCCTTCACATCCTTGAGGCGCAGCACCGCGAGGTCCGAACGGCTGTCTTTCAGCACGACATCGGCTTCGAATTCGCGCTTGTCGGACAGCGACACCTTGATCTGATCGGCCCCCTCGATGACGTGGTTGTTGGTCACCACAAGACCCGAGGGATCGACCATCACGCCGGAGCCGAGCGAGCGCTGCATCTGTTCGGCGGGCTGCTGGCCGAAGAACTGGCGGAAGATCGGATCGTTGAGGAAAGGATTGCGGTTCTGCACCACCTTGGCGGCATAGACGTTCACCACCGCCGGCTGCACATGCTGCACGATCGGCGCGTAGGACAGCTGAATCTGACCTTGCGAGCTCGGCACGACGCGATCCTGCGCCAGCGCGGGTGACAGCATCAGAAGCGGAAGAACGAGCGCAGGCAGCACGCGGGTCAAGGTCATGAAAAAATCCCGGAATTTGACGGCTGACATATAGTCGGTGGGGCTCCCAAAGAGAAGCAAACAACCGGCGAAACAGACCGGTCAGGCCGCACGATTGGGCGCGATTTTGGGTTTTTTCGTGGGAGCCTCGATGGCGGCCTCGGCTTCCAGCCGCGCCTTGTGTTCGATTCCCCAAGAGCGGAGCGCGTCGATCACCGGCCGCAGCCGCTCGCCCGTCTCCGAGAGCGCATATTCCACGCGCGGCGGCACCTCGGCATAGACCTTGCGGGTGATGAGGCCGTCTTCCTCAAGCGCCCGAAGCTGCTTGGTCAGCATGCGCTGGGTAATGCCCGGCATCTCGCGGCGCAGTTCGCCGAAACGCAGAAACCCCTTCTGCAAATGGAACAGGATCACGCCCTTCCATTTGCCGTCGATCAGATCGAGCGTGACCTCGACCGGACAGGCGTCCCCGCAATCGAAATTCCGGCGTTTCATGAGATCAATTTCATGGGATGAATTCCAATAGTATCCGTTCGGGGACTATGCCACAAAATCGACAGTACTTGCAATCCATACCCGGCAAAGGCACTTCATCCGCGCGGACATGTTCTGAATGGAGATTGCAATGAAGGCCGTGGGTTACAAAAAGTCGCTGCCGATCGATGCGGCGGATTCGCTGGTTGATTTCGAAGCCGCCAAACCCGAGCCGAAAGGACGCGATATCCGCGTGGCGGTGAAGGCGATCTCGGTCAATCCGGTGGACGCCAAGGTGCGCAAGCGCGCCGAGCCGCCGGCGGGCGAATTCAAAATTCTCGGCTTCGACGCAGCCGGCTTGGTCGACGCTGTTGGCCCTGACGTGACGCTGTTCAAGCCGGGCGACGAAGTGTTCTACGCCGGCGCGATCGTGCGCCAGGGCACCAACTCCGAATTTCATCTGGTCGATGAGCGCATCGTCGGCCACAAGCCGAAATCGCTCTCCTTCGCGCAGGCCGCCGCGCTGCCGCTGACCTCGATCACCGCTTGGGAATTATTGTTCGACCGGCTCGGCGTGCAGGAAGGCGCAAGCGACAAACGAAGCATCCTGATCGTCGGCGGCGCGGGCGGCGTCGGCTCGATCTTCATCCAGATCGCACGCGAGCTGACGGGCCTGACCGTGATCGCCACCGCCTCGCGGCCTGAAACAATGAAGTGGTGCCTCGATCTCGGCGCGCATCACGTGGTCGATCACTCCAAGCCGATGAAGGAGCAGATCGAGAAACTGAATGTCGCGCCGGTTTCGCTGATCGCGAGCCTGACCGGCACCGATCAGCACTTTCCCGCGCTGGCCGACATCGTCGCCCCGCAGGGCCACATCGGCGTGATCGACGATCCAACGAAGCTCGACGCGGTCCTGCTCAAGGGCAAGGCCGTTTCGCTCAATTGGGAATCGATGTTCACCCGCTCGACCTTCCAGACGCCCGACATGATCAAGCAGCACGAACTGCTCGACCGCGTGTCGGCGCTGATCGACAAAGGCGAGATCAGGACCACGCTCGACAAGGTGCTGGGCAAGATCGACGCCGCCAATCTGAAAAAGGCGCATGCCGCCATCGAGAGCGGCAAGTCGGTCGGCAAGCTTGTGCTCGAAGGCTGGTGACCTGAAAGGCAGGCGCCTTACGCGCCTGCCCTCCTGTGGCCGCTATTCCTTCTTGACGTGCGGGCGCGGCGACGGGTCCGGCACCTCGCCCGGAATGTAATTCGGCAACTGCCCCGCGGGGAAAATCGCCAGCATCGCGATACCCGCCATGAGCAGCAGGCCGATCTTGAGGGCCTGCAACCGGGATTCGGTGTTGACGCGAACGGCCTCGGCGACCTGAACCGGCGTTGCCGACGTCGTCTCCATCACGCTCTTGAGCCGGTCGTTGGTGATGAAGTTGATGTTGTCGAGATTGAGTTCGGCCTGAATCGCCGGCGGCAAGACGGGATTGGCCGCGATGTAACGCAATACGGTCGCGCTCAATAATCCGACAAGCAAGGCGCCGACAACAGCGGTACCCACGGCGGCGGCGAGATTGTTGGTCGTCCCCCGCAGCGATCCGACGTCCCCTGCAAGCTCCTTTGGTGACGCGGTGACCAGCACGTTGAACAGCAGCGTGACCAGAGACCCCTGCCCGACGCCGAAGATAAACAGGCCGAGCAGAACCGGCAGCGCGCTCCAGTCATTGTGCACGACGAAAGCGAGCCATAGCAGACCTGCGGTGCAGAGCATGAAACCGTAGCGACCGATCTGGCGCGGGCTCAGGCGATTGTACAGGCGGACGATCAGCATCGCGGCGAAGAATACCGTGAGGTTGAATGGCAGCATTGCCACCGCGGTCGCGATCGGCGACCGTCCCTGCACGATCTGGATATAGAGCGGCACCGAGAAGTTCAGCATCGCCTCCAGCGCGACGACGGCGAACATCGCATAGACCGCCGCGCGCTCCTGCGACGAGCCGATCACCTCCAGTGCAAGGAGCGGCGTCTGGCCCGCCGCCTGACGGCGGCGCGTCCACATCAGGAAGGCCTGACCGAGCACGATACCGATCACGATCAGGGCCGGCGCGGGCGACAGGCCGAGAATATCGAACGGCGCGTTCGGCGTCGCCAGACCGAGGCCCCAGCGATTCAGATTGTTGAAGCCGAAGCTGATCATCACGATGGACGCCGCCGCGAGCAGAACGCCGACAAGATCAATCCTGACCTCGGGACGGCCCGCGTCCGGCTTGAGGCGGAAACTCAACACGAAAACCAGCGCCGACAAGGCGATCAGGATTCCGAACGCCGGGCGCCAGCCGATATAGGTGCCGAGAATGCCCCCGATCAAAAAGGCCGCGACGCCGGCGCCCGCGCGGGCGGAGCCGAGCGCGCCGAGCGCTGTCGCCTGCTGAGCGCCGCGATAATTTTCCGCGATCAGCGCGACCAGAGACGGCACCAGCGCCGCGCCGGCTGCGCCCGACATGCCTTGCGCGAGAATCATGAAGTTCGCCGAGGGGCTGAAGGTCATCACCACCTGCGCGATGCCGAACAGCACCACGACCGCGCGAAAAACCCTGAGCGCGCCGAAGCGCTGATTGAGCTTGGCGCCGAGCATCACAAAGCCGGCCACCAGCATCGAATACATCACGATGCCGGTGGCGACCGTGGTCGGCGGCACGTCGAAGCTCTTGACCATGCCACCCATGGCCACCGGCAGCGACGCGACGTTGAAGGACATCAGCACCTGACCCAGGGCAATGGCGATCATGGGGACCCATGATTCCCTGGACTCGCTCGTCGGCTGGCTTGCTGCTGTGAGTGTTGTCATGACGCCCCTTTTTCTAAAAAATTGAACTGACGTGAATTGCCATTCGTGCAAGCCTTGCAAAGTCCAAGTCTTGCAAAATTCCAAGCCCTGCAAGATTCCAAACCCTGCAAGATTCAAAGCCCCGCAAATTTCAAAGCAGCGCGATCATTCTTCGGCTTTCGATACGAACAAATCCATGCCGAGGTGGTGCGACAGATATTTCGCGACAAGCTGGCCCTTCACGCTGTTGCCCGCCGCGTCGAGCGGCGGCGCGAACGTGCCGAGCCCACCCTTGCCCGGCGACACGGTGACGATGCCGCCGCCGATCCCGCTCTTGCCCGGAAGGCCGATATCGTAGAGCCAGTCGCCCGACGTCTCGTAAAGACCCGCCGTGGTCATCACGGCGAGCGCGTAGTGACACACTGTCGGATCGACGACGCGCTGCTTTGTAATCGGATTGACGCCTCCGTCCGCCAGCGTCGCGCCCATCACGGCAAGATCGCGGGCGCTGACATTGAGCGAACACTGCCGGGTGTAGAGGTCGGTCGCCTCGGCGGGGTCGAAATAGATCCGGTTCAGGCTCTGCAGCAGGCGCGCGATACTCTGATTGCGGAAATTCGTCGCCGAGGCCGAGGCATAGACCTCCTCGTTCAGCGGCAGACGCCGACCCGCGAATTTCGACAGACCCTCATAGATGAAATTCCATTTCGCTTCGGCGGTCTCGCCTGGCACGAGACTCGTGGTTGCGATCGCCCCGGCGTTCACCATCGGGTTGGTCAGCCCGTCGCTGCTGCGCTCGACGGCGGCCAGCGAGTTGAAGGCGTAGCCGGTGGCATTCGCGCCGAGCTTCTTGCGCGCCTCCTGCGCACCGATCGCCTGACAGACCAGCGCGAAAACAAAAGGCTTGGAGACGCTCATGATGGAGAATTCGTGCTCGGCATCCCCCACCGCATGCACAGCGCCATTGGTGCCGACTACGCAAATGCCGAACAGTTCGGCCGGCACACGGGCCAGAGCGGGATAAACCTGCGAATTCTTGCCCTGCGTATCGGATTTGTAGCGCGCGTGCGCATCCTTCAAAAGCTGCGCGACCTTTTCGGCGGGCGGCAAATGGCCGGTCGATATGTAGGAATAGTCGTCCGATTCATCGACATCGATCTGCTTGTTCATTGACTGCCCCCCCCGGATTGCGGAGAGTGAGCACCCTCTGACGCCACTTGGCAAGTTAAGCCTGCCGCCGCCGTCAGATCCGCCACAAGAATCGTCAAGTTGGATTCGCTGAAACAAGCCGTTGCGCTGCGCCGCACGCGCAGGTCCAGCGCATTTGAAAGATTTATTTCTGCATCCCCGCCTGCCTTTGTGCGGCCAGCTAGGACCAGCTTTCCAACATTAAAATTACCTTCCGCAGATTAAACTCGGTGCAAGGAAAAGGACCGCAGGAAGTCGCCAAAGTGACTTTAAAGGCTCTCTTTGTTCATGTTCACAGCGTGCATCGACTCGCCAAAACGCTTCCCCTATAGTCGCGCCGTTTGATTAATGGACGTGTCATCGTTGATTTTCGTCAAGGATTACCGACGAAAGCCGAACTTTAACATGATGCGATACGTGCATGGGACACGCTTCCGGTGCGCACAATGAAAATGGGTGGGCCAGATATGTTTTCACGCGCCGGCGGTTCGCGGACAACGCACCGTTTTTTAAAAACCGTCATGATGACATTAACACTTCCGGTGCTGCTTGCCGCGTGCCAGCGCGAAGCGGAGAACACCGCCACCGATGTCCGTCCCGTCCGCACCATCACGATCGAAAAGCGCGAAGGCGGCACGCCCCTCACCTTCACCGGCCGCATTGAGGCCGAGGACGAGGTTACCCTCGGCTTTCGCATCGCGGGACGTCTTCTGGAGAACAACAACAAGCTCGGCGACCGGGTGACGGCTGGACAGTTGGTCGGCCGGCTCGAATCGCAGAATGAAATGAACACGCTGCGTCAGGCGCAGGCCGGCCTTGCCGCCGCGCAGGGGCAACTGGTTCAGGCGCGCAATCATCTCGAGCGCCAGCAGACGCTGCTTAAGCAGGGCTGGACCACGCGCGTCATTTACGATCAGGCCGTCCAGGCCGCACAAACCGCGCAATCGCAGGTCGATGCCGCGGAAGCCCAGCTCAAGACCGCTCACGATCTCGTCAGCTTCACCGAACTCAAGGCGGACGCGCCCGGTGTCGTGACCGCGACCGGACCGGGCGCAGGAGAAGTCGTGCAGGCTGGGCAGATGATTCTCCGCCTCGCCCGGCAGGACGGACGCGATGCCGTGTTCGATGTCTCCGCGCAGGTGCTCCGCTCGATGCCGAGCGATGCTGTCATCAACGTCAATCTCACCGATGACACCGGTGTGACGGCGCAGGGCCGCATCCGCGAAGTGTCCCCGCAGGCCGACCCTGTGACACGCACATTCGCGATCAAGGTAGGACTGACCGATCCGCCTCCGGCCATGAGGCTCGGCGCGACTGTCACCGGACGCATGCAGGTATCGGACGGACCGATCATCGAGATTCCGGCCACCGCCCTGACACGCGCCAACCAGCAGCCGGCCGTCTGGGTCGTCGATCCCGCGACACGCACGGTCTCGACACGCAATGTCGATGTGCTGCGCTTCGATCAGGCCAATGTCGTCGTCGAGCAAGGACTCGATACCGGCGAGATCATCGTCACGGCTGGCGTACAGGCGTTGCATCCGGGCCAGAAGATTCGTCTGCTTGGATCCGAGCAATGAGCGAATTCAATCTGTCAGGATGGGCGCTCAAGAACCGTTCGCTCGTCGCCTATATCATGATCGTCTCGGTCATCGCGGGCATCATCGCCTATTACCGTCTTGGCCGAAGCGAGGATCCGACTTTCATCATCAAGACGATGGTGGTGCAGGCCGCGTGGCCCGGTGCGACCGTTGACGATACCCTCAAGCAGGTAACCGAGCGGCTGGAGCGTAAGCTTCAGGAAACCCAGCATCTCGACTTTCTGCGCAGCTACACCACCGCCGGCGTGACGACCATTTTCGTCAATCTGAAAGGCGACGCCAACGCCCAGCAGGTCGCGGACACCTGGTATCAGGTCCGCAAGAACATCGGCGACATCCGCCACACTTTGCCCGCCGGCATCGTCGGTCCCGGCTTCAACGACGATTTCGGCGACACCTTCGGCATCATCTACGGCTTTACCAGCGACGGCTTCACCCAGCGCGAACTGCGCGATCAGGTCGAGGACATTCGCAGCAAGCTGCTGCTGGTGCCCGACGTGTCGAAGATCGAACTGCTCGGCGCGCAGGACGAACGGATTTTCGTCGAATTCTCGATGAAGGAGCTTGCCAGCCTCGGCATCGACCGCGGCGCGCTGATCGCGGCATTGCAGGCGCAGAACGTCGTACGCCCCGCCGGCACGATCCAGACAGGCAACGAGAGCTTGTCGCTACGCGTCTCCGGCGCTTTCCGCTCGGAGCAGGATATCGCCAACACCAATTTCGCCGTGAACGGGCGGATGCTGCGGCTGGCCGACATCGCGACCATTCGCCGCGACTTCGCCGACCCGCCGCAACCGATGTTCCGCGTCAATGGCCAGCCCGCCATCGGCCTTGCCATCGCCATGCGCGAGGGCGGCGACATCCTTGCGCTTGGCCGCAACATCAAGAACACGATGCGGCAGATCACCTCGAACCTGCCGATCGGCATCGAGGCGAAGCTGGTCGCGGATCAGGCCGTGACCGTCGACGGCGCGATTTCGGAATTCATGACGTCGCTGCTGCAGGCCATCGGCATCATTCTGGTGGTCAGCTTCATCAGCCTCGGCGTGCGCCCCGGCCTGATCATCGCCCTGTCGATTCCCCTCACCCTCGCGATCGTTTTCCCGATCATGCAGATGGCGCACATCGACATGCAGCGCATCTCGCTCGGCGCGCTGATCATTGCGCTGGCACTGCTGGTCGATGACGCGATGACCACCACCGATGCCACACTGACCCGCCTTGCGGCGGGCGACGACAAGGTGGAAGCTGCGAAATTCGCATTCAGGACCTACGCCTTCGCGATGCTCGCCGGAACGCTGGTCACCATCGCGGGCTTCGTGCCGGTCGGCTTCGCCGCCTCATCCGCCGGCGAATATACCTTCTCGCTGTTCGCCGTGGTCAGCATCGCGCTTCTGGTGTCGTGGCTGGTGGCGGTCGTGTTCGCGCCGCTGCTTTGCGTTGGGATCCTCAAGCCTCCCGCCAAGGCGGATCCGAACGCCAGGCCCGGCGTCGTTTTCAGAACGTATCGGGGTTTCCTGACCGGCGCGATGCGTGCCAAATGGCTCACCATCGCGCTCTCGCTTGCGCTGTTCGTCGGGTCCTTTCTCGCGCTTCCGCTGATTCCGCGGCAGTTCTTTCCCTCGTCGGACCGCCCCGAGCTTCTCGTCGATATCAGCCTGCCGCAGAATGCGTCGATCTACGCCAGCCAGAAGGCGGCGGAGAAATTCGACGCCGCGCTCAAGGGCGACCCCGACGTGGACCGCTGGAGCACCTATGTCGGACGCGGAGCGATCCGCTTCTATCTGCCGCTCAACGTTCAACTGGCGAACGACTTCTTCAGTCAGGCCGTGATCGTCGCCAAGGATGTGCCCGCGCGCGAGCGTCTGCGCGCCAAGCTGGAAAAACTTTTGGCGGAGGAATTCCCGGCGGCGGTGTCGCGCATCTCACCGCTTGAACTCGGACCGCCGGTCGGCTGGCCGATCCAGTATCGCGTCAGCGGCCCAGATCCGTCGCAGGTGCGCGAGATCGCCCTCAAGCTCGCCGGCATCGTTGCGGCGAATCCAAAAGCCGAAAAGGTCAATTTCGACTGGTTCGAACCGGCGCGTCAGGTTCGCATCGTGGTCGATCAGAACGAGGCCCGCTTGCTCGGCCTGAGTTCGCAGGCCCTCGCCAGTGTGCTCAACACCGTCGTGTCCGGCTCCGCCGTGACCCAGGTGCGCGACGATATTTACCTGATCGACGTGGTCGCGCGCGCGACCGACGAACAGCGTGTGTCGCTGGCAACCCTCGGCTCGCTGCAGGTGCCGATTCCCGGCGGGCGCACTGTGCCGCTCAGCCAGTTCGCGACATTCGAATACGGACAGGAATATCCGCTGATCTGGCGGCGTGACCGTGTGCCGACTTTGACGGTACAAGCCGACGTCGTGCAGCCCGCGCTGCCCGAGACGGTGGTCAATGCGCTGACTCCCCAAGTCGACGAATTGTCGAAAACCCTGCCGCAGGGCTACCGCATCGTCGTCGGCGGCACGGTGGAGGAAAGCGCGAAATCTCAGGCTTCGGTCATCGCCGTCGTGCCGGTGATGCTGCTCATCATGTTTACCGTCCTGATGTTCCAGCTCAAAAGCTTCCAGCGCCTGTTCCTCGTGCTCAGCGTTGCTCCTCTCGGCCTGATCGGTGTCGTCGGTGCCCTGCTGTTGTCCGGCAGGCCGCTCGGCTTCGTCGCCATCCTCGGCATTCTCGCTTTGCTTGGCATGATCACGAAGAATGCCGTGATTTTGATCGGGCAGATCGATGCAGAACGCGAACAGGGCAAGAGCGTCTGGGATGCCGCGATCGACGCCTCCAGCGCGCGCTTCCGGCCGATCATGCTGACAGCGGTATCGACCGTGCTTGGCATGATTCCGATTGCGCCCACCGTTTTCTGGGGACCGATGGCATTCGCGATCATGGGCGGCCTTCTGGTCGCAACCATTCTCACGCTGATCTTTCTGCCGACGCTTTACGTCGCCTGGTTCAGGGGCAAGCCCGGCGAACCGGCTTTGGCACAGAGGTCTGCCGCAAATTGAACAAATTCGATGACGCGGTGCCGCATGCAACGCATCGCGTCATTTGCCATCGCGGCGATATTGCTTCATCATCGGTACATCCTTGCATTGACACAGTGGTGCCCAGCATCGCTGAACGATGCCAATCGATCGACGCACAACGACAATAACTGTCCTTCAATTTCCCGAGGAAAATCGCATGGTCCGATCGCCCAAAACCGGCATCAGATTCCCGGCAGAAAACTGCCTGCGGATCGCAACCGCTGCGCTGTTTACCTGGACGACGGCGGGCTATCCCGCTTTCGCGCAGACACCGCCGCCGCCCCCCGCTCAACAGGCGCCGCCTGCCGATCAAAGCGATCAGGGCTATTCCATGAGCGATCTCGAATACATCCTTGGACCGATCGCGCTATATCCCGATCCGTTGCTGGCGCTGATCTTCCCGGCCAGCGCTTTTCCCGATCAGCTGACGGAAGCAAAGAACTGGATCGCCGCCAATCCTCAGGCGGTGGCGAACAATGATTTCTCGGGCGTGGATTCGATGCCTTGGGATCCGTCGGTTCAGGCGCTGACGCGCTTCCCTGACGTGATCGACATGCTGACCGAGAAGCCGGAATGGACCGCATCCATTGCCTGGGCGTTCTCCGTTCAGCATGAGGATGTCTCGGCCGCGATTCAGCTTCTGCGCGCGAAGGCGAAAGACGTCGGCAATCTTCAGTCAACACCTCAGCAGGTCGTGACCACGCAGCCGAGCGGCGGCAGCGGCCCGCCAGTCATCTACATCGCGCCCGCCGATCCGGAGAGGATTTACGTCCCCGTTTACGATCCGGGCATTGTGTTCGGCACCGCAGTAGCGGGGGCACTGTTCTTCGGCACCGCCTTCTTTGTCGGCTCGTACTGGAATAACCGCTGGGGCTGGAATAACCGGACCTGGAATTCAGTCTGGATCGCGCCGCCTCACGGCTGGCGACCCTACCCCGGTCCTCCAGGACGACCGCCCCACTGGCGGCCGGATAACCGGCCAGACTGGCGTCCAAACAGGCCTCCGGGAGGACGCCCGGACCGGCCGCATTTCCGCCCAGACGGACCGGGTGGCAATCGGCCCGGTGGTCCCGGTGGTCCCGGCTTCCGGCCGGATCGACCTGGCGGCCCCGGTGGACGACCGGATCGCCCGAATCTCGGACCGGGTGGCCGGCCCGGCGGCAGGCCGGAGCTTCCGTCGACGCGGCCCGGACGTCCAGACTTCAGGCCGGACCGCCCCGGTGGAGGCAATCGGCCGGGGGCTGGCCGTCCCGACGGCGGACGTCCGAACACGCGGCCTGAAGGCCGTCCATCACGTCCGGGGGGCGGACAGCGCCCCGGCGCATCACGCCCGGACTTCAATCGTCCCGCCACCAGAGAGGCACGGCCGCAGCACTCAAGACCCCAGGCCCGGCCTCAACAAAGGCAGGCAAGACCTCAGGCGCGGCCTCAGCCACGACCTCAGGCCCGGCCGCATGGCGGTGGCGGCGGACGCCCGCACGGTGGCGGCGGCGGACGCGGCGGCGGTGACGGCAGACGTGACCGCAGGTAATGGCAAAAAAAAATCGGCCCGCAGCGATGCGGGCCGATTTTCATTTTCGGTGTCTTGTCCGGCGCCTTGTGGCTTAGCGCAATTCCAGATTGGCGACGCCGGCAGCAACACTGAGACCCCTGCGGCCTTCAACCGAAAGAGGCTGCAGGGAGATGGTCTGGTTGGAGCCGCCAATCAGGACATTGGCGCCCGCGCCGACACCGACCGCCGCGCTGCCGCTTGCCCCGACATAATTCCCCCGAAGCGAGCCCGCCCCGAGATGCGCGGTCGGCGCGAACACAGCCCACACAAACCTTGCTCCCGAGGTGATGCCGAGATCGACACCGACGCGGGTCACCGTGCCCGCATAGGAATAACGATGGTCGTTGCCGCTCGAGGTGAAGACGCAACGCAGATTCATCTGCGAACCAAGGATCATCCCCACGGTGGTGCCCGACGTGCAGTTCAAACTTCCAGCCCGGACGCGCGCTTCCGCAGGCACGGCAAAAGCAGCAGCTACGACACAGGCAATGGCCATCAGCCAAATCTTACGCATACATCTCTCCTTTATGAACCAGACGAATTGAACAGCCCGAACGCTCCATGTCCAGTTAACCCGGCAGGGACGCAAAAGCCATCGCACCCTTGCGACAGGATGAACAGCCTGTATCAGCGTTTGGGTAGGCTTTCGACGGCTTTTTGGATATCGGCAAGACGATGATTGATGGCTTTCAGCTCCTCAATCGAGGCATCCACCTCGAAAGACGGCGCTGCAGCACTCAGAAAAATCACGCCGCACAAAAGCAGAAGGTCGAAATGCCTGCTTTCGTAACGAAAAAATGAAATTGCCGCCGCGAGCAGGAAGACGATTCCCAGCACCATCATGGTTATCGGCATTCAAATCCCCATTGTGCTGTGCACACATTACCGCTTCAACAAGCCTTATCAGCGGCGGCAATGATGATTGGATGCGTGGCGAGACTGTCCATTCCGCAGGCGCGCCCAGCAGCGGTTATGACGCCAGTAATAGTAACGCACGGACCTTTGGTTTCCCGCGACTGCGCCCGTCCCCGCGCCCACGGCTGCGCCAATGGCGGCACCACGACCGCCTCCTATGGCGCCACCGATGATTGCCCCGGATGCTCCGCCGATCACGGCACCGCGCCCGGCGCTGCTCTGCGCCATGGCATCCGTCAGCGGCATGACCGCAGCCAATCCGAGCAAAACAATTAAAATTGCAACCCAACGCATTTCCCGCTCCCTAACTTAATAAGCTCAGCGCTTCTATCACGTCATCAAGTGAATTGTTAATGTAACGCGAGAATAGCGCGTCTTGCTTAAGTGCTGGCGGCGTTGCACAACACACACCAGATTTGACGCCGTTGCAGGCTTGGCAGTCCGCCAAACGATGCCCCCAATCGGCGGCATTTTTCTTTCAACGACAATTTGTCTTTCTCAACCGTATAAATCAATCGGAGACTACAAATGTTATTCGAAGGCGGCTTCACATTCTCGAACTTCGTGGCGGATGTGTTCGCCATATTCATGTTCGTGCTATGGTTCTGGCTTTTTGTGACGGTCGCAAGCGATCTGTTTCGCCGTCATGACATTTCCGGATTCGCCAAGGTCTGCTGGATCATCTTTCTGATCCTGATCCCTTATATCGGCATCTTCGCCTATCTGCTGACGCAGGGCCGCGGCATGGCGCAGCGCAATCAGGCCATGGCGAAGGAAGCGCAGGACAATCTGCGGCGCATCGTGGGATTCAGCGCGGCTGACGAGATCGAGAAACTCGACAAGCTGAAAGCAGCTGGCTCGATCACGGAGCAGGAATACGGCACGCTGCGCGCGCGCCTTGTTCAGTGAGATTTCGTGACATCAACGAGATGAACAACAACAAAAGAGGCGCCGTTCGCGGCGCCTCTTAATTACTATTGCGATGAGATTTTGTCTGACGTTACCAACGCCAGCCGCACACACGGCGGCCTCTGTGCCACCAGCACACCCAGCGGCGGTGACGAGGCCCACGGCGCCATCCTCCGTGATGAGGATGATGCCATTGCACCTTTTCGACCATATCATCCGGCTTCGCGCGATCCGGGTTCAGGCCCGAGGCCGGCATCGCCGAAGCCTCCTTCGGCAGAAGGGATAAACCCACAGTCGCGACTCCCGCAACAGCGACTGCGCCTGGCAGAAGATTCGCGAGCAACGTACGTCGGCTCATGAGCGTCATGTGATGGCTCCTTGATTGAAAATTATTCGAGAGCGACGGAAGCAAGATTCACATCCGGCGCTTGCACTGTGCCGGTCACGACAAGGCCTGTCAATTTTCGCGGGATTTTTTGAGCGCAGGCGCGTGTCGCAATGCCGCACCCATGACTCAATTTGTGATGAAACTATTCGCGACGTACAGCAGCAGAATATAGAACAGCACGTAAAGCGCGTATGTCTGGCCGTTGCCGGTATAGATCTTCCGGATTGTTCCCGCTGTTGTCAGCGCCGCATACGAGACGTTTTGCCAGAACACAACGGCCAATGACGGCAGGGTGTGTCTGAAAACCGGACGATAGTAAGCAATGAAACGCGCGAAGCCTTCGTTCTGGCGGTCAGCCTTGCGAAAGGCCGACCACAGCAGCGCGAAGAGAACAAGGGTCACCATGACGGCCACCGTCGCCACAGGCAGAGGGTTCCAGTAGCTGTAGATTTTTTCCAGCGGCATGCCCTGCCACACCGTGGACGACGCGAATTGCGGATCGATCGCCTCGGAAACCGGATCAATCAGGAGTTTCGGAAACAGCGACAGAACCAGAATGCCGCCGATCAGTATCAGTTGCGGCACGAGCAGAACGATTGGCGCTTCGCGCAGGGTCTCCTGCCCCGCCTTTCGCTCGCCGAAGAACAGGACGATGACCAGACGCGCCATATAAAGAAAGCCGAGAAACGTCCCGAACAACCCGAACGCTGCCATCACGTACCATCCCCTGTCCGCCATGGCATTGAGCAGCAGCCACTTGCCGCCGAAACCCATCAAGGGCGGCAGGCCGGACATTGAAATGACAGCGATGAGAACGGTCGCGAACGTCACCGGCATGGCGCGCAACAGTCCCGCGGTTTCCGAAAAACTGCGCGTCCCGGTGCGCAGGATGATTCCAGCGAGCGCCAGAAACAGGATACCCTTGACCAGCATGTGATTGGCGACGAGGTAGAGCGCGGTCACCCAGCCGAGATGGCTCATCAGCGCCGTCGCCACGACGATGTATCCGATCTGGCTCATGCTGGAGAAAACCAGAAGGCGCTTGAAGTCATTCTGCATCAGCGCCATCAGCGCGCCACCGATGATGGTGAGCATGCCGATCCATGCCATCGCATGGCCGAGTTCGAGTCCGGCCTCGGAACGAATGGCGATATAGGTATCAATCAGAAGTCCAAAAATCGCGACCTTGCTGACCACCGCCGACAGCATGGCCGTGAAATCGTCGTCGGCTTCCGCGTAAGCGCTAGGAAGCCAGATATGAACGCCGATCGCGCCCGCCTTGATGAGAAAGCCAATCGCCAACAGAACGAACGCAAGGCTTGCATCGGCACCCGCTTTTCCCAATGCCGACAATTCGATGCCGCCGCTGATGGACGCGACGGTGGCGAAGCCCGCAAGAACGAAATAGGCCGACAGCAACGAAAACAGCAGATAGGTCAGCACATGCGGCGCCGCCCGCCTCCCCTCCGCGATCAGGAAGCACGAGGACAGGGTGATGATCTCCCAGCTGAAGAAAAATTCGAGACTGCTCGAAGAGCGCAGCAGCGCGAGTATCGACAGCAGCATGATGGCGAGCAGCGGATAATAGCCGGGACGCAGGTCATTCCGGTAAAGGCCGCCGAAAGCGATTACAAGGCTGCCGCTCAGCAGTAGCGCCGCGAACAGCCACGCGATCCCGCTCGCCGCCTGCATCAGCCAGAATCCGATGACGGCGACCGCTGCAAGCATCAGCAGATTCTTCACGCGGCCGGGCAAGCCGTCGAGCATGAACAGAACCGCTCCTGCGATCAGCGGCGCGAACAACCACAGCGACGCCGCGCCCGACATGCGCGCGGCGACAACACCGCCGACACAGCAAAGCAACGCCGCCCCAAACACCGGCAGGCGAGCTGCCAGTCCCTGCGCTGGCACCGAGCCCACATCACCCGAACGCAATTCGCGGGAGAACCAGCGAAACATGTAAGCGGCCTCGAGCAGCGAGCCGGCGAGGATCAAACCGATCCAGCCGAGCTTACGTGCGCTCGCCAGTTGCATCACCAGTTCCCATTTCGCCCAGAAACCGGGAAACGGCGGCAGGCCCGCGATGGCGACGAGAAACAGTCCGAGCACTCCAATCGCGAGCGGACCCCGCGTCCCGCTGGCGCGGGCGTGAATGTCGGTTCGCCTGAGAATTCCGACCAGCCAGAACAGACCGGCCTTGGCAAACAGGTGATTGACGAACAGCCCGCCGACGACCAGCGGCATGGACTTGTCCGCGCCGAGCTGCCGCAAAAGCGCGACCGTCATCAGCAGGAGACCCATCTGACCGATCGAGGAATAGCCGAGCAGCCGCCGCGCATCGGTCTGCTTGATGCCGATCAGATTCGAAAACAGGAACGAGATGCCGCCCGACCAGGCGATGATTTCGAGCTGTCCGTCGAAAAGCGGAAGAAGCTTGAGGAAAGCGAAGAACACGCCTGCCGACACTCCGACCGACATCATCGCGGCAACGCCGGTCGGTGCGGTCTCGTAGGTGTCGAGCCCCCATCCGTTCGCCGGAAATGGTTTCATTTCGAGGATCAGGGACGCGAGAACGAACATCAGCGCCGCTGTTCCGACCGGCCCCGTTATCTGAGCGTGCGAGGCAATCAGCGCGTCGATGTTCAGCGTGCCGGTGACGTAGTAGAGCAGCATTGTGCCGAGCAGGAAGAAAGTGGAGGCGATCACCGTCGCCATGATGTATTTGAAGGCCGCCGCCGTCGCCGTTGGCGTGTCACCGAGCCCGAGCAATCCGTAAGTGCCGATGGAGACGATTTCCAGAAACACGAACTGGTTGAACAGGTCGCGGGTCATCACCATGCCGTCGATGCCCATGACAAGGATCAGGTACAGCAACAGCGCGACGTAGTTGCCGCGCAGGCGGTCCCACAGATGAAGCGCGCCAAGCAGCGCGATCACGTTGACGCCGGTGACGAAAAATCCCTCCCACAGGCCGAAACGCAGATTGATCGACAGCGGTGGCATCGCGCCGGCGGTGAGCACCTCGATCGGCGCGCCGCCCTGAAGCAGGCCGGCGAACGCGACGCCCGCGATCAGCGTAATGCCGCACAGAGCGGCGATGAACGCGCCGTGCAGCCAAGGCTTGCCGAGCCTGTAGAACAGCGGAATGGCGAAGCCGCCGCCGAGCCCGGCAATGAAAATGTTCAGCGGATGAAAAAGGCTCGCTACCATTTCGACTCCGTGAAGGCGTCGATGGAAAGCGTCTTCTTCGCGGCGTAAAGCCGGATCGCGAACGCCAGCATGATCGCGGTCACCGACAGGCCGATGACAATGGCCGTCACCACCAGCGCAGACGGTATGGGATCGATGGCATGCCGCGCGGCATCGGCTTTAGCGAGCGCGCGATCGATGATCGGCGCGGTGCCGTCCGTGACATAGCCGGTTGCGACCATCACGATATTCAGTCCGGTATCGATCAGCGTGAATCCGATGATGATACGAAGAATGTTGCGGTGGGTCAGCATGCCCCACAGCCCGATCAAGGCGAGTCCGAAACCCGTGGTGAGAAGAATGGCTGAAACCGGAATTCCCATGCTCATCCCGTCCTCAGCTTCTGAACCGGTCGATGATGACGCTCAGCTCCGCGCCGACCTTGACGCCGAGCAACGCGGAAATCACCGGCACCGCGCCGGCGCTGATGAACGCGCCGAACTCGCCGGGCGGCAGAAAACGCGGATCGAGAAATCCGCTGGCAAGCACCAGACCGAGAATGCCGAGCGCCACATAGAACACTCCCGCCATGGATTCGATCACGCTCAGTAGCGCGACGTTGAAAGCCGCCCGCGGCCGCGCCAGCATCATCAGCATCGCGCCCGACGCAACGATGGCGCCGCCCTGAAAGCCGCCGCCCGCCGACAGATGGCCGTTGACGATGACATAGGCACCGAACACAAGGATCAGCGGCAGCAGAACCTGCATCCCGGTGAGAACGATCTCCCCCGCTTCCGGCAATGGCTCGGCCTCACGCTTTTCAGCACCTTCGCACTCCTTCAGCAGCATGCCGATGCTGGCCGCGACCATGAACAGCACCGCCACCTCGCCGAGCGTATCGAAGCCGCGATAGGTAATGAGAATGCCGGTGACGACATTGGGCACGTTAAGATCTGCGGGCACCTGCGTCACATAGGCTTTTGCCAGCGGACGCAACGCCTGCAATTCGCTGTAACCGCCGATGATGCGAATGAAGATCGCCGCGAACAGGACAATGGCAAGCAGGACGACCATTCGGCGGATCATGACGGCTTCTCCGCATCCTCGCCCGCCAGCGCGTCGGTCATGGTCGATGGCGTCATCGGCGTGCGGATCCGATAGGCCGCGCGCGACAGCGCGTGCGAGGAAATCGGGTTGGTCATCAGCACGAAGTAGATCGCGAGGATCAGCTTGGGCGTCCAGCCGGGATGATAGAACGCAAGACCGATCATGATGAGCATGTTGCCGAGCGTGGTGGCCTTGGTGCCCGCCTGTATCCGCGTGAACGCATCGGGCATCCGAAGCAAACCGACCCCTGCGGAGAACAGGAATACCGCGCCGAGAAGGACGAACAGGCTGCCGATCAATTCGATCATGCGTCGCCCTCCCCGTCACCGGTCTTGCGAATGGTGTAGAGAAAAATGAAGGTGGTGAGGCCCGAGCCGATCGCCGCTTCCGCCATCGCCACATCCGGCGCGGCGAGCAGCAGGAACGAGACCGCGGCGAACAGGCTGGCGAGGCCCGCGCTCACCATCGCCATCATCAGCCTGCCGAGGCAGACGGCAAGAATGCCGCTGACGAGAATGCCGGCGCACACCAGAAGGAGGAGCAGCTCCTGCATGCGCTAGCTCCCCTTCTTTTCCAGAAAGCGAGCGATCGCCAGCACCGCGAGAAAACTGAGCAGGCCGTAGACCAGAGCGACGTCGATATAGGCGAAGCGTCCGGAGACGTGGGCGTAAAGCGCGATCAGCGAAATCGAAATGACGGTGAGCACGTCGATGGCGGCGATGCGGTCGATCAGCGTGCGGCCGACGATCAGCCGGGCCACGCTGAACAGAATCGCGAAAAAGATCAGTACGGCGGCGATCCCGAGAATGATCTCAGCCAAAGACCTTCTCCAGATGCGTTTCGAACGGAGCGACCAGACTCCTCGTCGCTCCGTCGATATCGGTAGTCTGGGCGTCGAGCCAGTGGATAAACAGCGCCTCACCCTTCATGTCCATCACCAGCGAGCCGGGCGTGAGCGCGATGGAATTGGCGAGCGCCAAACGTCCGATCGGCGATGTCAGGCGCGTGCGCACCTTGACGATGCCCGGCTTGATGTCGATGCGCGGCGCGTAGACATAGCCCAGCATGTTGATGTTGGCCTTGACCAGCTCGATGACGAATGTGCCGGTATAGGCAACGAAGTGGCAAAGCCCCCGCGGCGTCCAGCGGATGGTTTGCCAGGCGCTGCCGCGAGCCGCAAAAATCCAGGACAGTAACAGCGTGATAATCGCGCCCGTGATCGCGACCGCAGGATTCAGCGCGGAATTCGCCGCCATCCAGATGACGAACAGCACGGCCCACAGACCCAGCATCCCGCGCGGGACAAGGGACGTCGGGGGCCTGGCGTCGCTCGGCATGGAAGAATCCCGGAATGAATTCTGCGGAACCTTAAATCGCAAGTTCCGCCAAAGCAAACCGGACCGGCCATGAACCGATCAACCGAGCCGCGTGATTCGAGGGATTCGGGCCGCCTCTGCGAACCCACCCCTCTTTATATAAATGACATAGAACGAGAACCTCTGCGCCCAGGAAAAACTGCCGCTACGCGATGGTCTGCACCAGTCCACCTTCGGCGCGCAGCGCAGCGCCGTTGGTGACAGCCGATTGGCGCGAAGCGACATAGACGACCATGTTGGCGATCTCGTCCACGGTGGCGAAACGCTGGATCAGCGACGAGGGCCGGTGCTGCCGGATGAAGTTCGCCGCCGCCTGCTCGACGGACTGGCCGTTCTGTCTGGCGAGATCCTTCACGAAGGTCTCGACGCCTTCGGACATGGTCGGTCCCGGCATCACCGCATTCACCGTGACATTGGTGCCCTTTGTCAGTTCAGCCAGACCACGCGAGATCGACAGCTGCGCGGTCTTGGTCATGCCGTAATGAATCATCTCCTTCGGAATCATCAGCGAGGATTCGGATGAGATGAAAACGATGCGTCCCCAGTTGCGCTTGAGCATGCCCGGCATGTAGGCTCGCGACAACCTCACGCCGCTCATCACGTTCACGTCGAAGAAACGCGTCCAGTCCTCGTCAGGAATGTCGAAAAATTCCTTCGGCTCGAAAATGCCGGCGTTGTTGATGAGGATGTCCACGTCGGTCACGGACTTCACCAGCGCTGCGCAGCCTTCGGCAGTGGATACGTCTGCGGCGACGCCACGCACTTTTGCCGACGGTGCAAACTGGCCGATCGAGGAAATCGCGGCGTCCACCTTCGCCTGCGTGCGCCCGTTGACGATGACACTGGCTCCCACCCCGGCAAGGCCCTTGGCGATGGCGTGGCCGATGCCGCCGGTCGAGCCGGTGACAAGCGCGGTGGTTCCCGACAGATCGATCTTCATGACATGCTCCCCAACGATGCGAGTAACTTGTTATGACAAGCCACGCCGCAAATCGCCACCGGAACGGACGGCAAACACGTGTCACGACCACGTGGGCGCATAAAAAAAGCGGCACGCAAGTGCCGCTTTTTGAAAAGAGTGAGATGGAACCGCTTATGCGGCTTCCGATTCGGTCTTTTCCTGCACCGGACCCGAATCCTGGCCGCGCGCATCCTCGTCGCGATCGACGAATTCGATCACCGCCATCGGCGCATTGTCGCCATAGCGGAAACCGGCCTTGATGATGCGGGTGTAACCGCCCTGACGGTCCTTGTAGCGCGGCGCCAGAACGTCGAACAGCTTCCTGACCTGATCCTGATCGCGAATCTCGCTGACGGCCTGACGGCGCAGCGCAAGGCCGCCCTTCTTGCCCAGCGTGATGAGCTTCTCGACGATCGGGCGAAGCTCCTTCGCCTTCGGCAGCGTGGTGACGATCTGCTCGTGCTTGATCAGCGCGGCCGACATGTTGGCGAACATCGCCTTGCGATGCTCCGCCGTGCGGTTGAGTTTGCGGTGAACTTTTCCGTGACGCATTTTTTGATCCTCAATCTTGTCGCGACGGCGTGTCGGACATGCTGCTCAGGTGGGCTTCCTGCGTTCGCCCGTGAAAGTCGGTCCGGAAGCATTCCGGACCAACGGTTCTCAGTAATGCTCCTCGAAGCGCTTGGCGAGCTCGTCGATATTCTCCGGCGGCCAGCCCGGCACTTCCATGCCGAGGTGCAGACCCATCTGGGCCAGCACTTCCTTGATCTCGTTCAGCGACTTGCGGCCGAAGTTCGGAGTACGGAGCATTTCAGCTTCCGACTTCTGCACGAGATCGCCGATGTAGACGATGTTGTCGTTCTTCAGGCAGTTGGCCGAGCGAACCGACAGTTCGAGCTCGTCCACCTTCTTGAGGAAGGCCGGGTTGAAGGCGAGATCGGGAATGATCTCCTGCGCGACTTCCTTGCGCGGTTCCTCGAAGTTGACGAACACGTTGAGCTGATCCTGCAGGATGCGCGCAGAGTAAGCGAGCGCGTCTTCCGGCGAGATCGCGCCGTTGGTCTCGATGGTCAGCGTCAGCTTGTCGTAATCGAGGATCTGGCCCTCGCGGGTGTTCTCGACCTTGTAGGAGACCTTGCGGACCGGCGAGAACAGGCTGTCGACCGGGATCAGGCCGATCGGCGCGTCCTCGGGACGGTTGCGGTCGGCGGCGACATAGCCCTTGCCGGAGTTGACGGTGAACTCCATGCGGATTTCAGCGCCGTCGTCCAGCGTGCAAAGCTGAAGATCGGGATTGAGGATGGTGATGTCGCCGACCGTCTGGATGTCGCCGGCAAGAACCACGCCCGGACCCTGCTTCTTCACGACCATGCGCTTGGGGCCCTCGCCCTGCATCTTGATCGAGATGTCCTTGATGTTGAGCACGATGTCGGTCACGTCCTCGCGCACGCCGGCAATCGAGGAGAACTCATGCAGCACGCCGTCGATATGAACGGACTGAACGGCGGCGCCCTGAAGCGAGGAGAGCAATACGCGGCGCAGCGCGTTGCCGAGCGTCTGGCCGAAACCGCGCTCGAGCGGCTCGGCGACAAGAGTCGCGAAACGGGCCGGATCCGAACCAGCGCTCACCTGCAGCTTGTTCGGGCGGATCAGTTCTTGCCAATTTTTCTGGATCGTCACTTGGTCACCCATCTCTCCGGAATGTCCTTCCGGCAGTCGGCGTTGGAGTTATGAGCGGCGCGGAAAACTTCCGCGTCATCGCATTCAAACAAAAAGCGGGCACCAACCGCCCGCGTCGTCAAAAATCAGACGCGCCGGCGCTTGCGCGGACGGCAGCCATTGTGCGGGATCGTGGTCACATCGCGGATCGACGTAACGGTGAAGCCCGCGGCCTGCAGCGCGCGCAGAGCCGATTCACGTCCCGAACCCGGACCCGCCACCTCGACCTCGAGGGTGCGCATGCCGTGTTCCTGCGCCTTCTTCGACACGTCCTCCGCGGCAACCTGCGCCGCATACGGTGTCGACTTGCGCGATCCCTTGAAGCCCATCGTGCCGGCCGACGACCAGGCGATGGTGTTGCCCTGCGCGTCGGTGATGGTGATGGTCGTGTTGTTGAACGACGAGTTCACGTGCGCGATGCCGGAGGCGATATTCTTGCGCTCGCGGCGGCGGACGCGTGTGGCTTCTTTACCCATGGTAGTTCCTTCTTGCGATCTCAAACGCCGCCGTAATGCCAGCGGCTACACCAGGCGGCGCGAAGCGACTTGGACGCCACACGCCGCAAATTCGTTCGATTACTTCTTCTTGCCGGCAATCGCCTTCGCCGGTCCCTTGCGGGTGCGGGCGTTGGTGTGGGTGCGCTGGCCGCGCACCGGCAGGCCGCGACGATGGCGCAGGCCGCGATAGCAGCCGAGGTCCATCAGACGCTTGATGTTCATGCCGACTTCGCGGCGCAGGTCGCCCTCGACCAGATAGTCGCGGTCGATGACTTCGCGGATCTGCAGCACTTCCTGGTCGGTGAGCTGCGAGACGCGGCGGTCGGCCGGAATCTTCACCTTCTCGAGAATGTCGGCCGCGTTTTTCTGGCCGATGCCGTGAATATACTGGAGCGCGATCAGAACGCGCTTGTTGGTCGGGATGTTGACGCCTGCAATACGGGCCACAGTCTTCACTCCTGGTCGCCGGCCCTTTGGGCGGCTGTTATCTTATGGTCGTCGAAGCATGAGAAAATCGGCGAGCGGGTGGTTCTCATACTTCTGGTCGGGTGTCCGTTCGGCGAAGTGATTCACAAAGCGAATACACAAATGCGAACACGACACCCGCCCCGTTTTCCTTCGGGGCCCGGCATCGTTTGAATTCATCCGACTGGATGGGGCTTTATTAAAGGATTCATCCTCGTTTCGTCAACCGTTTGACGGCTTTAACGGCTTTTTTCGCGGTCTTTTTGGCAACCTTTCCTGCCCGGCGGGCCTTGGTGCGGACCTTGACCGCGGCTCCCCTCCGGGCGGAGCCGGCAGAGCCCTTTTTGGCCGATTTTGACGCCGTCCGGGTTCCCTTTTTGGCCTTTTTGGTCGTTTTCTTCGCCGATTGCCCGGCGGCTTTTTTAGTTGCCTTCTTAGCCGTGCCGGCGGCCTTGCCGGTTTTGGCGGCAGACTTGCGCCGCGCCGCCTTGGCCGAATCCGCCGATTTGTCGGCTGCGATGACCGCCGCCAGCACCCGCTCGATCTCGGCGGTGACCTCCTCGATGGTCATCATGCCGTCGATGGTCAGAAGCTTGCGCTTTTCCGAGTAGTAATGGACCAGCGGCTCGGTCTGCTCGCGATAGGCGTGCAGACGCTTCGACAGCACTTCGGGCTTGTCATCCTCGCGTACGTTCTCGCCGCGCGCCAGCATCTCGACCACGCGTTTTTCGACACGATGCAGCAGAGCGCTCTCATTGACGCGAAGTTCGATCACCGCGTCGAGATTGAGCTTTTTCTTTTTCAGAAGTCCGTCGAGCGCCTCGGCCTGCGGCACCGTGCGCGGAAAACCGTCGAGAATGAAGCCGTTCTTCGCGTCCGGCTGTTCGATGCGGTCTGCGATGATGCCGACGACGACTTCGTCCGGCACCAGCTGGCCGCTCGCCATCAATTCCTTGGCTTGCAGGCCGATCGGCGTTTGCGCCGCTACAGCCGCGCGCAGCATGTCTCCGGTGGAGAGCTGGACAAGACCGTGTTTCTGAACAAGACGTTGTGCCTGAGTACCCTTGCCCGCCCCCGGCGGTCCGAGAAGGATCAATCTCATTTACGGCGGCCCCTCAACTTGGATTTGCGGATCAGCCCCTCATACTGGTGAGCCAGCATGTAGCCCTGAACCTGCGCGACGGTATCCATCGTGACGCTGACAACGATCAAGAGCGATGTGCCGCCAAGATAGAACGGCACCGACGCGTAGGAGATCAGAATTTCGGGGATCAGACAGACGACTGCAAGATAAATCGCACCGATCACCGTAATGCGGGATAGCACATAGTCTATGTATTCGGCGGTGCGCTCGCCGGGACGGATGCCCGGAATGAAGCCGCCATGCTTTTTCAGGTTATCCGCCGTCTCGCTCGGGTTGAACACGATGGCGGTGTAGAAAAAGCAGAAGAACACGATCAGCACCAGATAGAGCACGAGGAACAGCGGACGGCCGTGGCCGAGCTGGGTCGTGATCCACTGAAACCACTCAGGCCCCTTGCCGGCGTTGAATTGCGCGATGGTGGTCGGCAGCAACAGCAGCGACGAGGCGAAGATCGGCGGAATGACGCCCGAGGTGTTGAGCTTGAGCGGCAGATGCGAGGACTGGCCCTCGAACATCTTGTTGCCGACCTGGCGCTTCGGGTACTGGATCAAAAGGCGGCGCTGCGCACGCTCGACGAACACGATCAGTGCGATCACGGCGGTCGCCATCACGATAATCGCGAGAATGACGAAGGTGGACAGCGCGCCCTGACGGCCAAGCTCGAGGGTGTTGGCGATCGCGGTCGGCAGTTCGGCGACGATGCCCGACAGAATGATCAGCGAGATGCCGTTGCCGATACCGCGCGAAGTGATCTGCTCGCCCAGCCACATCAGGAACATGGTGCCGCCGGTCAGGGTGATGACCGTCGAAATGCGGAAGAAGAAACCGGGATCGGACACGACATTGCCCGCGCCTTCGAGGCCGACGGCGATGCCGTAGGCCTGGAACGCAGCCAGCACCACGGTGAGATAACGGGTGTACTGATTGATGGTCTTGCGGCCTGCCTCGCCTTCCTTCTTGAGCGCTTCGAGCTGGGGCGAGACGGTGGTGAGCAGCTGAAGAATGATCGACGCCGAAATATACGGCATGATGTTCAGCGCGAAGATCGCCATGCGGTTGATGCCGCCGCCCGAGAACATGTTGAACATGCCCAGGATGCCGCCAGCCTGCGATTTGAAGATCTGACTCCAGACCGCCGGGTCGATCCCCGGCAGCGGGATATAGGTTCCGAGGCGGTACACCAGCAGCGCGCCGAGAGTGAACCAGATGCGCTTTTTAAGCTCGTCGGCTTTCGCGAACGCCGAAAAATTGAGGTTGGATGCGAGTTGTTCCGCTGCGGAGACCATGGATCGGCGGTCCTTTCACTTCCGGCCGCGATCAGCGGCACGTCTCACGTCTGGAATGTGCAAGAGGTAACGACGTGAATGCCCGGCGCAAGGCCGGGCACGATCACTTTACGAGGCTTTGGCCTTCGTCTTGCCCTTTTTGGCAGCGGCCTTCTGCGCGGCTTCGTCCTTGGCGGGCGCCAGGATTTTCACCGAACCGCCGGCCTTCTCGACCGCCGCGATGGCCGACTTGGTTGCGCCATGCACTTCGACATTGATCTTCGACTTCAGTTCGCCGCGGCCGAGCAGGCGCACACCGCCCTTGGAGCGGCGCAGCAGGCCGGACTTCACCAGCGATTCCGCGTTGATGGTCGCGGCGCCGTCGAGCTTCTTGGCGTCGATGGCTTCCTGAAGACGATCGAGGTTCACTTCCGTCAATTCGATGCGGAAGATGTTGTTGAAGCCGCGCTTGGGCAGACGGCGATGCAACGGCATCTGGCCGCCTTCGAATCCTTTGATGCGCACGCCCGAACGCGCGGTCTGGCCCTTGCCGCCGCGGCCGGCCTGCTTGCCCTTGCCCGAGCCAATGCCGCGCCCGACGCGCATGCGCTTCTTACGCGAGCCTTCGTTATCGGCGATCTCGTTGAGCTTCATCGCTTTAATTCCTTACTTCTCGCCGACGACGCGGACGAGGTGCTGGACCTTGGCGATCATGCCGCGGACCGCAGGCGAATCCTGCAACTCGGACACGCGGCCGATCTTGTTGAGGCGCAGACCGATCAGGGTCTCGCGCTGCGAAGAATGACGGCGGATCGGGCTGGCGATCTGCTCGACCTTGACGGTTTTGGTTGCGGCCATGGTCCTGAACTCCAATCAGCGTACGGTCAGTCCGCCATCGCGTCGGCATCGCCGCCGACGCGGCGCGACTGCAATGTGGAGACCTTGATGTTGCGGCGGTTCGCCACCGAGCGCGGCGAATCCTGATGCTTCAGCGCGTTGAAGGTGGCGCGAACCATGTTGTAGGGATTCGACGAGCCGATCGACTTGGCGACGACGTCCTGAATGCCGAGCGTCTCGAACACCGCGCGCATCGGGCCGCCGGCGATGATGCCGGTACCGGCAGGCGCGGCGCGCAGGTAGACGCGGCCGGCGCCGTGGCGGCCGGCGATGTCGTGATGCAGGGTGCGGCCGTCGCGCAGCGCGACGCGCGTCAGGTTGCGCTTGGCCGAGTCGGTCGCCTTGCGGATGGCTTCCGGCACTTCGCGCGCCTTGCCGTGACCGAAGCCGACGCGGCCCTTCTGGTCGCCGATGACGACGAGCGCGGCGAAGCCGAAGCGCTTGCCGCCCTTCACCACCTTCGCCACACGATTGATGTGGACGAGCTTGTCGACGAACTCGCTGTCGCGCTCTTCCCGACCGCCCCGATGTCCGCCCCGTTCGCGTTCACCTGCCATTGTTCTGTCCAATCCTTGAGAGGCCGACGCCTCGATCCTTTGAAACCAAAATGAGACTTAGAAACTAAGCCCGCTTTCGCGCGCCGCATCCGCCAGAGCCTTGACGCGGCCGTGATAGAGATAGCCGCCGCGATCGAACACCACTTCCTTGACGCCGTTCTTCACCGCGCGCTCCGCCAACAGCTTGCCGACGGCCTTCGCCGCGTCGATGTTGGCGCCGGTCTTGGCGCCGTCGCGCATCGTCTTTTCGAGCGACGAGGCGGACGCCAGCGTCTCGCCCTTCACGTCGTCGATGACCTGCGCGTAGATGTGCTTCGACGAACGGAACACCGACAGGCGCGGACGGCCGTTGGCGGTGCGGCGCAGCGAGTTGCGCACGCGCTGCTTGCGCCGGGCATTCGTGACCTTGAGTTTCGACATGACCGGCTCCGTTACTTCTTCTTGCCTTCCTTGCGGAAGATGAATTCGTTTTCGTACTTCACGCCCTTGCCCTTGTAGGGCTCCGGCGGCCGATAGCCGCGGATCTCGGCGGCGACCTGGCCGACGCGCTGCGGATCGTTGCCGACAATGGTGATTTCGGTCGGCTTCGGCACGGTGATCGTGATGCCTTCCGGAACCGGATAGATCACATCATGGCTGTAGCCGAGCGAGAGCTGCAGGTTCTTGCCCTGCAGCGCGGCGCGATAGCCGACGC
Organism: Bradyrhizobiaceae bacterium; assembly: GCA_003963145.1. GTDB lineage: Bacteria > Pseudomonadota > Alphaproteobacteria > Rhizobiales > Xanthobacteraceae > Afipia. Next base: position 2,253 of record RXJJ01000013.1, on the reverse strand, counting down.
CGGTGATTTCCAGCTTCTTCTCGAAGCCCTTGGTGACGCCCTCGACGAGGTTCGCGATCTGGGCACGCGCGGTGCCGTATAGCGACTGCGCGCGCTTGGTCTCGAAGCGCGGCGCAACGCGGATCACGTTGTCCTTCATCTCGACCGACACGTCGTCGTGCACGGTGAACTGCAGGGTGCCCTTCGGCCCCTTCACCTTGACGGTCTGGCCCTCGACATTCGCGGTGACGCCCGAGGCGATCGCGACTGGCCTTTTGCCTACGCGTGACATTGTTCGTCCTTCCTCAGAATACCGTGAAGAGAACTTCGCCGCCCACATTCGCGTCGCGCGCGTCGTGGTCAGCCATGATTCCCTTCGGCGTCGACAGCACCGAAATGCCAAGACCGTTGCGGACGCGCGGCAGGTTCTTCACCGACGCGTAAACCCGGCGGCCCGGCTTCGACACGCGCTCGATCTCCTTGATGACCGGCTCGCCGTCGAAATACTTCAATTCGATCTCGAGTTCGTTGTGGCCGCTCTTGTGCTCGACGCTGGCGTAGCCACGGATGTAGCCCTCGCTCTTGAGCACTTCGAGCACGCTGGCGCGCATCTTCGAGCCCGGGGTCGAGACCTTGGACTTCGAGCGCAACTGCGCGTTGCGGATGCGGGTGATGAGATCGCTGATCGGATCGTGCGTTGACATGTCCGACCCTCCTTACCAGCTCGACTTCACAAGACCCGGGATCAGGCCCTTGGAGCCGAAATCACGGATCGCGATGCGGCTCATCTTGGTCTTGCGATAGACCGAGTGAGGACGCCCGCTGACTTCGCAGCGGTTGTGGATGCGGGTCGCCGACGAATTGCGCGGCATCTCGGCGAGCTTGATGGTCGCGGCGAAGCGCTCTTCCATCGGCTTTTTCTTGTCCGCGATGATCGCCTTGAGCTTCGCGCGCTTCGCAGCCGCGTTCTTGGTCATGCGCGTGCGCCGGTTGTTCTTCTCGATCGAACTCTTCTTTGCCATCTGATGGCCTCCATACCTTTCCGCGTTTGAGACGCTGAACTCAGTGCCTCACTGCCGGAACGGGAAATTGAATGCGGTCAGCAGCGCCCTCGCCTGCTCGTCGTCGGGCGCCGTGGTACAGATCGTGATGTCCATGCCCCAGGTTTCGCCCGACTTGTCGTAGTCGATTTCCGGGAACACGATATGCTCCTTCAGACCGAGCGAATAATTGCCGCGGCCGTCGAAGCTCTTCGGGTTGAGGCCGCGGAAGTCACGAACGCGCGGCAGCGCGACGTTGATCAGACGATCCACGAACTCGTACATCTTGGCCTTGCGCAGCGTCACCTTGGCGCCGATCGCCTGGCCTTCGCGCAGCTTGAAGGTCGCGATCGCCTTGCGCGAATGGGTGATGACCGGCTTCTGGCCGGCGATCAGGCCGAGATCGGTGGCGGCGAGCTCGACCTTCTTGCGGTCGGCCGTCGCTTCGCCGATACCCATGTTGAGCACGACCTTCTCGAGCGCCGGCACCTGCATCACGTTGGCGTAGCCGAACTGCTCGGTCAGCTTGGTGCGGATGCTTTTGTCGTATTCGGCGCGCAGGCGCGGAATGTATGCGGTCTCAGCCATCGATCTCTGCTCCCGAGCTCCTGGCGATGCGCACCTTGGTGCCATCCTTCTGAATCTTGAAGCCAACGCGGGTCGGCTTGCCGTCCTTGCCGACCAGCGCGATGTTCGACAGATGGATCGGCGCCTCTTTCGAGATGATGCCGCCTTCCTGATTCTGCGTCTGCTTCTGGTGGCGCTTGACGATGTTGACGCCGCGCACCAGCGCGCGGCTCTCGCCCGGGCGCACCTCGAACACTTCGCCGGTGCGGCCCTTGTCGCGGCCGGTCAGCACGACGACCTTGTCGCCCTTGCGGATCTTGGCAGCCATCACAGCACCTCCGGCGCGAGCGAGATGATCTTCATGTGGTTCTTGGCGCGAAGTTCGCGCGGCACCGGCCCGAAGATACGGGTGCCGACCGGCTCGGACTGGTTGTTGATCAGAACGGCCGCGTTGCGGTCGAAACGGATCACCGAACCATCCGCGCGGCGGATGTCCTTGCTGACGCGAACGACGACAGCCTTCATCACGTCGCCCTTCTTCACCTTCCCGCGCGGGATGGCTTCCTTGACGGACACGACGATAATGTCGCCCACGGTCGCATAGCGGCGCTTGGAACCTCCAAGCACCTTGATGCACATGACACGGCGCGCGCCGGAATTATCGGCC
>RXJJ01000027.1 GCA_003963145.1 Bradyrhizobiaceae bacterium | reverse complement strand
TCGGCTTCGGTCTTCGGCCGCTTTCCCGTGAGCTTGGCGAGCCTCTTCGTGACCGGGTCGAGCGGATCCGACAACCGCGAACTGTGCATCAGCAGCGGACGCGTGCCGGTGAGACGCAGCCGGACCTTCTCCGCGGTCATCGGACCGGCTCCATGCGCGTCGGGTCGAACAGAGGCACGCTGACCGTCAGGCGCCGGACGTCGGCGCGCAGCGGGGCGATGAGCGCGTAACGCCCGGCGCGCTGAAACGACGTCACCTGATGATGGCAGTTCCTGCAAAGTGCGGTGAGGTCGCCGTCCGCCTCGCAGCCGAACCGTTCGTAGGTGCGGTGGTGCGCCTCCAGCGGCGTGCCGTCTGATGCGGCGGCTGGACATAGGCGGCATTCGAAGCGCGCGGCTTCGAATTCGCGCAAGCGGACCGGATTGGTCCGCCACGCCGCGCTTCCGATATATTCTTGGTAGTACATGACTGCTCCTTTTGCGTTGGGATCATCATGCCGCAGCAGAAGCGTAGAAGCAAGTTTTCCTTCGTATTATGTGAAGGAAAAATCTGTTAAGGTTAATTCCTGGTTAACGAGGCACTCCCATTGGCGAAAACAAAATCCATCGACGATCCCCCGATAAGCGCGGCGATGATCAGGGCGGCGCGCGGCCTCCTGAATATTTCGCAGGCAAAACTCGGAGAGCTTGTGAACGTCAGCACGCGGACGTTGATCAAGATCGAAGCCGCTTCCGAAGGACGTCTCGACGCCCGTCGCCGCGCCGTGCACGACGCCATCCGGAAAGCAATGGAGGATCATTACTCCATCGAGTTCATCTTTCCCGACGGGCAGACCGGCGAGGGTGTGAGGAAGAGGCGTACCCCGAAAGATTGACCCTTTTGCGCGCCGCAAGCCTGGCCGTTCAGGACCGGGTCAATCCTCGGCGACACCGAGGTGGTGCTGCGGCGCCGGCGATGTTCTCAAGCACCGGCCGGAAATCAAAAGAGCGCAATCGCACCGCCATTTCGAACGATTTTTCCGGCGGCTTCATTGAAACCGATGGCTTCGGCCGTAGAAGTGCGAATCGGATCGGTTCGTCGTCATGGTGGCGAGCGCCCGCGGCCGGTACGGCGCTCGATCGTGACGACGCGTGCCCCGCGGCCGGTTCCTCATTCTGCCCTAAGTCTGGACGGGTGTTTCGAGCCGCAATTCATGGCCGCCATCCGGATCCCAAATGTTCGAAACGTTCAATGATCGCCTTTTCGAAGCGATTGCGGCGGCCCCGACGCTTACAGGAGCGCAACTCAACTTCGCGATGCTGCTGGCTCAATCGGCCGTATACCTCGGCCCGTTCATGCTCGCCCTTCTGTGGATTTTCGGAACGCATGCGGAGCGGCGGGCCGCCGTCGATGCGGGTCTGTCTACGCTTCTGGCGCTGGCGTTGGCGGTCGCTATTTCATCGCTCTGGATGCATCCCCGTCCTTTCGCGATTCTGCAGACCCGCAACTTTCTCAATCACGCTCCGGATAGCTCGTTTCCAAGCGATCACAGCACCCTGCTCTTTGCGCTAGGCCTCGCACTTTGGGCATCCGCCTCAATACCCTCACGGCGTGCCGGGGCATGCGCCGTTTTCCTCGGCCTCTCCGTAGGCTGGGCCCGCGTTTACGTCGGCGCCCATTACCCATTGGACATCGCCGGCGCTGCGGGCGTCGCCGCGGCATCGTCGTTGACTGTCTCGTCGCCTGTCGGGCAGACGATCGGCGCGTGCCTGACGATTTGGGGCGAGCACCTTTTCGGCTGGTCGATCGCAAGCAACTTGTGCCGGCGCCGATGAAGGCGAGCGACGTGCGATCTTTTTGTCAAACCTGCATTGGTGCTTGAGATGAACGACAAGCGGAAAACATCGCGACATCGTGTTTTGAAAGCCGGGAAGATACTGTTCGACGGCGCCGTGATCGACTGCACCGTCCGCAACATTTCGCGCACGGGCGCGGCATTGGAAGTGGAGAGTCCGGTCGGCATTCCGTATCGGTTCGTCCTGGTGATCGAGACTGATCGGGTCCGGCGGGCCTGCCATGTGATTTGGCGGAAGGAACGGCGGATCGGCGTGGGATTTGACGACGAGGGTGATTGAGATCGACGAAGGCATTTTACACTGCGTTCGACTCTAAACCATCAGACAGGAAACAGCGGAATGATCCGTCTCCATCAACATCCGGAAGACCATCTTATCTATCGCATCGGGTGGCTGCGGGCCGCGGTACTGGGAGCCAACGACGGGATCATCTCCACCGCAAGCCTCATTGTGGGGGTCGCCGCGGCCGCAGCAGCTCCGCACGACGTGCTGATTGCTGGAATTGCAGGGCTTGTTGCGGGCGCGATGTCGATGGCGGCCGGAGAATATGTCTCGGTCAGTTCTCAGTCCGACACCGAACTCGCCGATCTGGCGCGCGAACGCCGGGAGCTGAGTGAGAACCCGGAATCCGAACTCGAAGAGTTGACCGACATATACGTCAAGCGGGGTCTCGAACCCGAGTTGGCGCGGCAGGTCTCTCAGCAGCTTATGGCCAAGGACGCATTGAAAGCGCATGCCCACGACGAGCTCGGAATATCCGAGGCTACGGCGGCCAAGCCCGTTCAGGCTGCGCTTGCATCGGCGGCCATGTTCTCGATCGGAGCGGCCATGCCCTTGCTGATGGTGGTGATCGCGCCCGCGAGCGTGTTGGTTCCGGTGGTGTCGGCCGCGTCCTTAGTTTTCCTCGCGCTTTTGGGTGCGGTCGGAGCGAAGGCGGGTGGCGCGCAGATCCTGCGTGCAACGATACGCGTGACGTTCTGGGGAGCGCTCGCCCTCGCCACCACCGCCGTAATAGGAAGGTTGTTCGGCACGGTGGTCTAGTCGGCGCGAGATGCGGCGGACTTTGCCTCCTCGTCCCGTCGCCAGGGATGTAAAGCCAAGAAGCGAGTTCATGAAAGGCCGGAACGTCTGTCGATGAAGACCGAAGGCCAGAACTCGTTGTAGATGGATGCGTTGGCAACTACGCTTGGGACGTCGTCTCGAAAACGGCAGGAAAAGTGACACAGGCGCTTAGACCGGGTCCATCGGGCGGCGCCACGTTCTCGAGCCGGATTGAACCATGACACCGTTCGGCGATGCGTCGCACGATCGAGAGACCGAGGCCGGTCCCATCGCCACGCGAGCGGCTTCCGCGGAAGAACGGCTCGAAGATCCGATCGATCTCCGCGTCCAAAATGCCCGGTCCGGTATCGACGACCTGAAGGATGACTGCCTCACTTTTGCGAAACAGGCTCACGTCCACCCGACCGTCTGCCGGAGTGTGGCGAAGAGCGTTGTCGATCAGGTTTCGAACGAGCATCGCCAAGGCTACGGGATCGCCCCGCACCGAAACGTTTTCGATCCGCGCGAATCCCAGGTCGATCGAACGTTCCTGGGCGACCGGGAGCAGGTCGGCGACCACCTCCTTCACGATGCGGTCGAACTCGCTATCCGGCAATTCCGCGTCCGCGTCCGCGTCGTATCTGGCGAGCGCGAGAAGCTGTTCGAGCAGGTGAGCGGTTCGCCGAATTCCCGCCTTGAGGGAATCCAGCCGGGTCCGTCCGTCTTCCGAAAGTCCGGCACGCTCAAGGTTTTCGGCTTGGACCGAAAGCGCAGTGATGGGACTGCGAAGTTCGTGTGCCGCATCGGCGACGAACCGCCTCTGTTTGTCAAACATCGTCCCGATGCGGTCGAGGAGACGGTTGATGGAGGCGACGAACGGCAGCAATTCCTTCGGGATGCCGTCCGTCGGCAGCTTTTCCAGATGGGCCGATTGCTTTGCGTCCAGACGCTCCGCCAGCCTCGATAGCGGACGCAGACTTCGATCGATGACGATGCCTATCAGGAGCATGAGGCCCGGAACGAGCAGGCCAAGGGGCACGATGGTCCGCAGCGCGCTGTCCTGCGCAACTTCATCGCGATTGGCCGTCGGTTGGCCGACCGCGACGCGGCTTCCGTCCTTTCGCGTCCGGACTAGGATCCGCCACTGCTCCGCGCCGCGTTTGATCGTCTGGAGGCCGTCGGGAAGATCCTGCGGCAGGCGGGGAAGCGAACCTGCCGGCGCGGGATCGCCGGTCCGCGGCGTCAGTTCGTCGATAACGACTCGCGCCTCACCGTCGATGCTCCCTTCGGCCGGAAGGTCGGTCAGGTGACTTTTCGACGCCAGCGATCCGACCTGCAGCAGGATGGCATCCTGAAGCTCGATCGCCTCCTCGAACGCCCATCTGAAGGCCAGGTAACCCGCTGCGACCCCCGTCCCGACGACGAACACGGTGAGCCCCGCGAACAGACGACCGCGCAGCGACGAAATCAGCATGGGCGGTCCACCATCCATCCGACGCCCCTGACGTTGCGGATCGCAGCAGCGCCGAGCTTCTTGCGTATCGCGTGGATCAGGAATTCGACGGCATTGCTCTCGACCTCCTCGTTCCAGCCGTAGATATGCCGTTCAA
>RXJJ01000022.1 GCA_003963145.1 Bradyrhizobiaceae bacterium | reverse complement strand
CGGCGCTCACCGCCGCGCGCCGCAACAAGCGCATGGTGACGCAGGCCGAGTTCGAGGAAGCCAAGGACAAGGTGATGATGGGCGCCGAGCGCAAGTCGCTCGTCATGACCGAGGAAGAGAAGCTGCTGACGGCGTACCACGAGGGCGGTCACGCCATCGTCGGCCTCAACGTCGTCGCGACCGATCCGATCCACAAGGCGACCATCATTCCGCGCGGCCGTGCGCTCGGCATGGTCATGCAGTTGCCCGAGCGTGACAAGCTGTCGATGTCGCTCGAGCAGATGACCTCGCGTCTCGCCATCATGATGGGTGGCCGCGTCGCCGAAGAACTGATCTTCGGGCGCGAGAAGGTGACGTCCGGCGCCGCCTCCGACATCGAGCAGGCCACCCGCCTTGCGAAGATGATGGTGACGCGCTGGGGCCTGTCGGAAGAACTCGGCACCGTCGCTTACGGCGAAAATCAGGACGAGGTGTTCCTCGGCATGTCGGTCAACCGGCAGCAGAATGTCTCCGAGTCGACGGCCCAGAAGATCGACGCCGAGGTCAAGCGCCTCGTCGAAACGGGCTACAACGACGCGGTCCGCATTCTCACCGAGAAGCGCGGCGATCTCGAAACCCTGGCCAAGGGCCTGCTCGAATACGAAACCCTGACCGGCGAGGAGATCACCGATCTTCTCAACGGCAAGAAGCCGAACCGCGAGTCGGTGCTGGAGCCCTCCGGCCCGCGCACCTCGGCGGTGCCGCCGGCCGGCAAGCCGCGTCCGCGGCCCGACACCGGCTTCGAGCCGCAGCCGCAGGCTTAAATTTTTCGCACGAACATTAAAATGGCCGGACCCGTTCCGGCCATTTTCTTTTGGCGGATGCAGGTCTCTTCCTTCGTTCTGACTGACGTTGAGGCAACTCATATGCCTTTGCAAAACCGCGTGACGCCGTTCGGCGATCTGGTCGCGACATCCGCGCGCGGCACGCTGATGGGCAATCGCGGCGGCCGTATCCATGATGAGCATCGCACGCTCGGGCCCCGGCGATGGGTTTCACGGCAATGGATCTGCTGCGTGCTCGATTTCAAAGGCCGGCATCGCAGCGTCTGGGGCGACAGCTATACCGAGCTTTTCTTTCTGGACGAGCCCACTGCGTTTGCGGCCGGGCACCGGCCCTGTTTCGAATGTCGCCGGCGCGATGCGAAAGCCTTTGCGGATGGCTGGCGGCAGGCGGCCCGGCGTGACAGTGCGCCATCCGCCGCGGACATGGACAGGGTGTTGCATGCGCAGCGTCTGAATGGCCGTAAGCGGCGCTTGCATTCGCTGCCGCTCGACACGCTGCCGGACGGCGCGTTCGTCGCTAGCGATGATGGGTTTTTTGCCGTGCGCGGCGATGCCCTGCTGCCGTGGCGGGAGGAGGGGTATGGCCCTCCGGCCCCGCGCCCGCGCGGCATCGTCGCCGAAGTGCTGACCCCGCCCGCGATCCTCGGCGTACTTGCCTCCGGCTACGCCCCGCGCTGGCATTTAAGTGCGGGCGTCGGATGAAGGTCAATCAAGTGAAGTGACGCCTTCCCTCTACTCGTTTTTCTTTGCTTTCTTTTTTTTGCCGGCGGTGGTCGCGGTTTTCTCCCCCGATCCTTTCTTGAGGGCGGTCATCGTCGCACTTTGCAGCCAGGGCGTTTCCTCAACGGGTAGCTTGGCTTTCTTTTTCGCGGCAGGGCGCTTTGAGGGAGCCTTTTCCGCCGGCGCAATAGAGCCCTTCAACAACGATACGATGTGAGCCCGCTGCGAGCTAACGTCTGCGGTCTTCAAATCGGAATGCTTGTCGACTTTTCCCAGCAATGCTTTGATTTCAGCAGGCTTCATGCCTTCCACAATCAGTTCGAAATCCTCTCCGCCGATAGCCGAGCGGATGGAGCGCGCGCTGTCGAGCGCCGTCGATTTGCCTTTAAGAGCAGTTACAACAAGGGACCTGGCAGATTTGTTGATGTCAGCTTTTATCTCGGAGAATGTCTTCTCGTTCGCCGCGATTGCCGAAAGAATTTTCGTTCCGTCTATTTCACTTTGCATCGACGGCCTTTCTGATCTCCTTGCTGAGATCGTTTAATTCTGTCGTCATTTCTTTCCATTTCGAAACGTAATTCGGATAATCATCGATCATTCCCATCGCCTTCGCTATTCCGATCCTTTCCGGTATTTCGGTATCGAAGACCTTGAAAGAGGGCGCGGGAGCTTGACGTTCGGCCCGAATTCTTTCGGCGGTTTTATCGTGTTCATTGACTTTCCGCCGCCGCGTGATCAGAACGTAGGGAGATTTCTTGGGCATGCGCCGTTTGTCTTCGGTCAGGCCATTACTCCAGACACTGGCGCAAAAGGCTTGCAGCCCGAAGGTTGACAGAAAGTCCGGGATGGTCGGCACCATGACCAGATCCGCGAGGCGGATACTGACTTCCGTCATGATGGAAATGCCCGGCGCGCAGTCGAATATTATGAAGTCGTAATGCTTAGATGAGTTTTTAAGCTGAGTGGACATCAACGACCAGATGCCGTCGATGATCGTCGACCAGTCCAGTCTCTTGCGTGTCAGAGCATGAATAAGCTGATATTCGAGATTTCTGAGTTTAGGACTGGATGCCAAGAGCGCGATTTGTAGCTGATCATTACGATGCGTAACGTTACTGAGGTGAGTTTTGATGCGGGCTTCAAAAGTCTCGTTCGTGCGCCCATGGAGATAATCGTCCAGAAAGCCTTCGATCGTCAGATGTTTTTCCATCAGTTCGGCGAGTTTCTCGTCGCCGGCTATGCATACCGAAGCATTCGCCTGGGCATCGAGGTCGATCACGAGAACTTTGGCTCCCTGCGCCGCCAGGGTTTCCGCCAGCGAAACGACCGTCGTCGTCTTGCCGACTCCGCCTTTCATGTTCGCGACTGCGATGATCTTCCCCTTCATGTCCTGTTTCCTCGTGTCACCTCGCGCAGGGCATTCTTGTGGTGGTCTTCGAGTCTGATCCGCAGGAAAAGCTCGACCTCGGTGGGCAGGGTCGGCTTACGGACCGGATCGAGAATGATTTGGTAGTTTTCGAAATCTTTGACATCGAGCGCCCGGATGAGCCCGATGCCGTGCGTTGTGCATTGTTCGGCAATATCGGCGAGCCGGTTTTCGGCGCTCGATTTTGCGGGCAGATGCCAGATCAGGTGACCGAAATGCGTGAAGCGCGTGTGGGCCAGGGCTTCGTAAACAGCGAGGTCGGTTGCGCCATATTCGGTTTTCAGTTCGAACGAGTGAACATCGACCTGAGCAACCGGCATCAGGTCGAAGCGCATCGCTGTCACAAGGATAAAATCAGGACGGGCCCATTTGCCGAGAGGTGGACCCATTTTCGAGGTGTCGCGGACTGCCGAAAAGCAGCCTTCAGGAAGATCGAGGCCTTTCCTGAAGGTCGTACCGAGGTATTGTTCGACCGATGCCATCAAATCGGCTTCGTACAAGGTCTCCGGCTGCGCTGCGGGTTTCCGCGACTTTGCCTTGACTCCGTTATTCGCTGCAGGCGCGATCAGGCAAATCTGGCCGCCCTGGCCTCTTTGACGAGCGATCTTTTTTTCAGATTCGAGGAGATCGCGGGCCTCCGCATATAAATCTTCGCTGATACTCCGCTCAAAGTGCTGCGACAGCATCACCCGCATGACCCGATTGAGAATCGGGCTTCCGTCCGAGGGCAGTAACGCCAGAACCCGGTCGGCGACCTCTCGCGCCCCCAACGCACGCATGATTTTTAAAACCTGATGAAACGAATTCAGAAAATAATATGCAGGAACTATAACGTTAATTATTCACCTGGCGAGGGGATCGGCGTCATGCAGCGCGATTTTTAAGCCTTCCTCAAGGCCGAGGCTTCAAGGTCCGGCCATGTCGAACCCAGCCACCGGCCAGACCTCGAATCCCGGGTCCGAACCGCCGCCGATACCGCCCGCGTTGATCTGCGCCTGCCTCGCGCTCGCGGTGCTGCATGTCGTGCTGTTTCCGGCGGCCTGGTTCAATCATCAGTGGATCATCGACGAAGCTGGTCGCGGCATCCCGACCGACTTCATCAATGTCTGGTCGGCGGGCGTGTTCGCGCGCGAAGGCCACGCGGCACTGGCCTATGACTGGGGCATCCAGAAGGACCTGCAGGTCCGGATTCTCGGCCAGACCTATCCCGGCAATTTCGCCTGGCACTATCCACCGCCGTTTCTGTTCGTCGCGGCCGCGCTGGCCTCGGTGCCGTATGTGACGGCCTACATGATCTGGCCGCTTATCAGTTTCGCGCCTTACGCGATCATGATGCGCGCGATCGTCGGCCGCGCCTTCGGCTGGCTGCTCGCGCTGGCGTTTCCGGTGGTGCTGGTCAACACCCATATCGGCCAGAACGGATTTCTCACCGCCGCGCTGGTCGGCGGCACGCTGTATCTGCTGCCGGTGCGTCCGGTGCTGGCGGGCGTCTGTCTCGGCCTGCTCAGCTACAAGCCGCAATATGGCATTCTGTTTCCGCTGGTGCTGATCGCCGCCTCGCAGTGGACCGCGTTCGCGTCGGCTGCGATCACTGCCATCGCGCTGGCGCTTGTTGCGACCGCCGCGTTCGGGTTCGAGGCCTGGCAGGCATGGGCGCACTGGCTGCCGATGGCCTCGCAGGCGTTTTTGTCCGAAGGCCGCGCGCCGTGGGGCAAGATGCAAAGCATCTTCGCCACCGTCCGCTATCTCGGCGGACCGGAGCATCTGGCGTGGATGCTTCAATACGCCATGACCGGCCTCGTCGCCGTTGCGCTTGTGGTGCTGTGGCGCTCGCGCGTGCGTTATTCGCTGAAGGCCGCGGCGCTCGCCACCGGCACGCTCCTGGCGACGCCGTATCTCTTTCTCTACGACGTGATGATTCTCGCCGTGCCGGTCGCGTTTCTGGTGCGCATCGGCTTGCGCGAAGGTTTTCTCAGCCTTGAACTGCCGATGCTCGGCGCGGCTGCGGCGTTGCTATTCATCTATCCCGCCGTCGGCGCGCCGACAGGCTTTCTCGCCACGCTGATCGTTGCCGCAATGATCGCGCGTCGCTGCGAAATTTTTTCGCGCTGCAGCAAAATTCTCCGGCCGTTGCCGCCACACCCCGCGTAACAACTCCATCCGACTATTTGCCGACAGCAATTTTTTCGCGTCGGGTGGAATAACCTTGTCACCGTTTTTGAACTGGTGTTCACTCTTTCCCGGAGACTTCCTTCTGCAATGGTCTATCGGCGCACTCATCAGGTTGTGAAACGTCTCGCGGCACGCCGCGCCGCGATTCTCGCGGCGGCGCGCGAAGCCGCTACCGAAGGCGGCATGGTGGCGGTGCAGATCGCGGCTGTCGCCGCCCGCGCGAAAGTCGCAGCCGGCACGGTCTATCGTTACTTTCCCTCCAAGGCCGATCTGATTTCAGAACTCATCGCCGACGTTTCGCATGCGGAGCTGGTCGCGATCCGCCGCGCCGCCGATGCAGCGCCGGGACCTTCGTCCGCGCTCGCCGCCGCCGTCACGACCATTGCCGTTCATGTGGTGTCGAACCGCAAGCTGGCGTGGGGCATTCTGGCCGAGCCGGTGGATGTCGACGTCACCGAGTCGCGCCTCGCCAGCCGCCGCGAGATTGCGGGCGAGATCGAGACCCGGATCGAGTCCGCGATCCGCGCCGGCCATCTGCCGACGCAGGACACCGGAATGGCGGCGACCGCGCTGATCGGCGCGCTGCACGAATCTCTCGTCGGCCCGCTCGCGCCGCAGCCGCTCGAGGATTCCGCCAAGCTGCGCGATGCGGTGCAGACCATCGCGCTGTTCGCGCTGCGCGCGGTCGGCGTGCTCGACGCGCGCGCCCGGGGCCTCGTGGTGCAGGCCGTGCTGCCGGTGAAAATGGCCGCCGGCGCATAAAGCGCGACACCCAATCGCTTCCCGCATGTGACATGGCGCTGATATATGGCTATGTTGCAGCAGGGAACGCCGCCGCATCCGCGCGGGTTGAAGATATAAAAGTGCCCGTGGAGGCGTGTTGATATGTCGATCATGATGCCAGCGGCCGATGAGGCCATTCTCGCCCGCCGTGACGAGATCGTCGCGGCGTTGCAGAAGATCGTGCCGGGCGAGGGCGTCATTTCAAGTCATGCCGAAATGCTGCCTTACGAATCCGACGCGCTCACCGCCTATCGGCAGGTGCCGATGGTGGTCGTGCTGCCTGACACCACCGAGCAGGTCTCGCAGGTTCTGAAATATTGCTACGACAACGGCATCAAGGTGGTGCCGCGCGGCAACGGAACATCGCTGTCGGGCGGCTCGCTGCCGCTCAAGGACGCGGTGCTGCTCGGGCTCGGCAAGTTCAAGCGGGTGCGGGAGATCGATTTCGAGAACCGCGTCGCGGTGGTCGAGCCCGGCGTTACCAATCTCGCCGTTAGCCAGGCGGTGGCGCATGAAGGCTTTTATTACGCGCCCGATCCGTCCTCGCAGATCGCCTGCTCGATCGGCGGCAATATCGCGGAGAATTCCGGCGGCGTGCACAGCCTGAAATACGGCCTGACCACCAACAACGTGCTGGGCTGCGAATTCGTCCTCATCACCGGCGAAATCCTGCGGATCGGCGGCAAGTCGCCGGAAAGCGACGGCTACGACCTGATGGGCGTCATCACCGGCTCGGAGGGCCTGCTCGGCGTCGTCACCGAAGTCACCGTCCGCATCCTGAAAAAGCCGGAGACGGCGCGGGCGCTGATGGTCGGTTTCCCCGAGGTCGAGGCGGCGGGCGAATGCGTCGCCAAAATCATCGGCGCGGGCATTATTCCGGGCGGCATGGAAATGATGGACAAGGAAGCCATCGCCGCCGCCGAAGCCTTCGTCCACGCGGGATATCCGCTGGACGTCGAGGCGCTGTTGATCATCGAACTCGACGGACCGACCGTGGAAGTGGACGAACTCATCAACCGCGTCGAGACCATCGCGCGCGGCTGCGGCCAGACCACCCTGCAGATTTCCACGTCCGAGCAGCAGCGCCTGCTGTTCTGGGCGGGCCGCAAGGCGGCATTCCCGGCGGTCGGCCGCCTGTCGCCGGATTATCTGTGCATGGACGGCACCATTCCGCGCGGCAAATTGCCCGAGGCGCTGGCCGGTATCCGCGATCTCGGCAAGAAATACGGACTGCGCTGCGCCAACGTGTTTCACGCCGGCGACGGCAACCTTCACCCTCTTATTCTGTACGATGCCAATATCGCCGACGAGATGGAGCGCGCCGAAGCCTTCGGCGCGGATATCCTGCGGCTGTGCGTCAAGCTCGGCGGCGTCCTGACCGGCGAGCACGGGGTCGGCGTCGAGAAGCGCGACCTGATGCCGGAGATGTTTTCCGAGATCGACCTCGCTCACCAGCAGCGGCTGAAATGTGCCTTCGATTCGAAGGGTCTGCTCAATCCGGGCAAGGTGTTTCCGACCCTGCATCGCTGCGCCGAGCTAGGCCGCATGCATGTCCATCACGGCAAGATGCCGTTCCCGGATATTCCGCGGTTCTAGGTCCGCGATTTTAGGCCATCGGCACGCAGCACCCTGATCGAACAGCAGAAGGTTTACCCGTGGATACGTTGAAAGCCCGCGATGCAAAGGATGTCGAGCAGGCCGTGCGCGACGCCATCGCCGCCGAGCAGCCGCTCGAGATCATCGGCCATGGCACCAAGCGCGCCATCGGCTTGCCGACCGCGACCAACGCGGTACTGGACCTGTCCGCCCTCAACGCGGTGACGTCCTATGAGCCGCAGGAATTGATCATCACCGTGCAGGCCGGTGCGCCGGTTGCCGATGTGATTTCGATGCTGGATGCGAAAAACCAGCTGTTCGGCTTCGAGCCGATGGATACCTCGAAGCTCCTCGGCACCCCGGCCAACGCCGGCACCATCGGCGGCATGATCGGCGCGGGCCTCGCCGGGCCGCGCCGCATCCGCTCCGGCGGCGTGCGCGATCATCTGCTCGGCGCGGCGTCGGTGTCCGGTTTCGGCGACAGTTTCTACATCGGCGGCAAGGTGGTGAAGAACGTCACCGGATATGACCTTTGCAAATTGCTCGCCGGCTCATGGGGCACGCTGTCGGTGATGACCGAGGTGACGCTCAAGGTGATGCCGAAGGCGGAAAACGAGCGCACCGTGGTGCTGCGCGGCCTCGACGAGATCGCGGCCAACCGGGCCATGACGGCCGCGATGGGATCCTCTTACGACGTTTCCGCCGCCGCGCATCTGCCGGCCTCATCCTTGCGCGGGACCGACGGCTTGTCCGGCTTCGATCTGCGGAAGGCGGTCACCCTGATCCGCCTCGAGGGCATCGGTGCCTCGATCGTGCAGCGGGCGCAGTCCGTTGCCAATGTGCTGTCGTCCTTCGGGCCAGCCGACATGATCGAGGACGATGACTCCGCCGCGGTCTGGGCCGCGATCCGCGACATCACGCCTTTCGCCGCGTCCGGCCCGCTCGGCGCGTGGCCGGTCTGGCGCATCGTCTGCCCGCCGGCCTCCGGCGCTGCGTTCGGGCAGGCGCTGGCGCGCGAAACCGGCGGCGAGGTGATCTACGACTGGGCCGGCGGACTGATCTGGGCGGCGCTGCCGCCGAAACCCGATGCCCATGCCGCGCTGCTGCGCGGCAAGCTGGCGCCTTTCGGCGGGCACGCCACGCTGATCCGTGCCAGCGAGGACGTGCGCGCCGCGCTCGACGTCTTCCCGCCGCAATCCGCCGGTGTCGCCGCGCTGAACCAGCGCGTCAAAACCAGCTTCGATCCGCGCAACATCCTCAACAGGGGCCGCATGGTCCGGGGCAGCCTGTCATGAAAACCGAATTTTCCCTCGCCCAGCTCGCCGATCCCGACATCAAGGAAGCCGACAAGATCCTGCGCGCCTGCGTGCATTGCGGCTTCTGCACGGCGACCTGCCCGACCTATGTGCTGCTCGGCGACGAACTCGACAGCCCGCGCGGGCGCATCTACCTCATCAAGGACATGCTGGAGAATGACCGCAAGCCGTCGGGCGACGTGGTCAAGCACATCGACCGCTGCCTGTCCTGCCTGTCCTGCATGACCACCTGCCCGTCGGGCGTGAACTACATGCACCTCGTCGATCAGGCGCGGGTGCGGGTGGAGGAGGGCTATTCGCGGCCGCTGCTCGACCGGCTGCTGCGCTCGGTTCTGGCCTTTGTGCTGCCGCGCCCGAAGGTGTTTCGCCTCGGCATGATCGCGGCCCGGATCGCGCGGCCGTTCGCGGCCCTGCTGCCGTCCTCGTCGGCAAAGAACGACGTCACGCCCACGGTGTTCGACCGGCTGCGGGCGATGCTGGCGCTGGCGCCGATCAGGCTGCCGGAACCCGGTCCGGCCGGCGGCACGGTTTTCCCTGCGCAGGGCGCAAAACGCGGCCGCATCGCGCTGCTGCAGGGCTGCGCCCAGCAGGTTTTATCTCCCGGCATCAATCAGGCCGCGATCCGCCTGCTGACCCGGCAGGGCATCGAAGTCGTGCTGGTCGCGGAGGAGAAGTGCTGCGGCTCGCTGACCCATCACATGGGCAGGGACGATGACGCGCTCGTATGGGCGCGGGCCAACATCGACGCCTGGACGGCGGAAGCCGACCGGGGCGGTCTCGACGCCATTCTGGTGACGACCTCGGGCTGCGGCACCACCATCAAGGACTACGGCTATCTGTTTCGCGAGGACGCCGCCTACGCCGCGAAGGCGGCGCGCGTCTCGGCGCTGGCGAAGGACGTCACCGAATACATCGCGGGGCTCGATGTCGCCTGGCCGCAGCAGCGCAGCGACATCGTCGTCGCCTATCACTCCGCATGTTCGCTGCAGCACGGACAGAAAATCACGCAGCTTCCGAAAGAATTGCTTTCCAAGAGCGGATTCGTGGTGAAAGATGTACCGGAGAGTCATCTTTGCTGTGGCTCGGCTGGGACCTACAACATTCTCCAGCCCGACATTGCGAAGAAATTGCGAGAGCGAAAGATCGCCAATATCGCGTCGGTCAAGCCGGACATTATCTCGGCCGGCAATATTGGGTGTATGATTCAGATCGGTTCGATTCGAAATGTCGATGGATCGTTCATCCCGGTGGTTCACACCGTCGAGTTGCTTGATTGGATGACAGGCGGCCCCCGACCCGAATTCGGCGAAACCGAACTTGGCGCAACCACGAAGAGCTCCCGCATCGGGAGTGCTTGAAGGCCGATCCGTTGATATCGGCGCAGATAGGAGGTCGATAATGGCTAAAGGTAAGAAGAAGAAAGGCAAGAAGGACAAGAAGCTGAAAAAGCTCGCGGCGAAGGCGGCGAAGAAATCCGCCAAGAAGTCGGCAAAGAAATCCAAGAAGGCCGCCAAGAAGTCGGCGAAGAAGGCCACCAAGAAAACAGCAAAAAAGTCGGCGAAGAAATCCGCCGCGAAGAAGACCGCCAAGAAGGCTGCTCCGCGCAAGGCCGCGAAGAAGAGCGCGCCCAAGGCTGCTCCGGAGCCGGCGCCCGCTCCGGAACCGGTTTCGGTGTTCTCACCCTCGTCCTGGCTGTCCGGCGGATCGAGCGGCGACGAGCACAATTCCTGACTTCGGGCCTTCGCGGCGCCGGCCTGATGGCCGGGGTTCGCCGCGAGCCCGTCGCCTGGCGAAAGAGACTTCCCATCAAAGGCCGCAGCTTTCCCGCTGCGGCCTTTATGCTTGAGGCGGCTGAAATCTCCGGGACCCGGCGAATCGTGGCTGCGGAGTTGGGGGGCTGGCGGGATCGAATTCCAAACTACTTTTCGGACATGGATTGGCCGATTTTCTCCACTTTCGGTCCGGATTAAGGGGAAAAACACCGTGTTTTCGTTGTTGAAATGCCACACTGCGGCAAAACAACACCCTGGAATCCCTCAAACGCCTAAAAAGGCGGCATTTGCCCGGGTTTTTCGCTTCACCTTCCGCGTGTGGGAAAGCAAATTGTTGCCACGATTAGTTTCGCAGTCGATTTACGCTTGTCATTCCGACCACGGCAATCGCACTGAATTTAACGATGATGGGGATCGTCATGAAGAAAGTAAGTTTCGCAGTTGCTGCGATGGTCGTTACCGGGCTGGGCCTCGCGTCCGCTTCCGCGGCCGACCTTCCGAAGAAGTATGTCAAGGCTCCGGTGGTCGAAGCCTTCAATCCTTGGGACCTCGCCTTCGGTGCGGCGGTCATGAGCGACTACGTGTTCCGCGGCGTCACCCAGACCAACCACGGTCCGGGCGTGACCGCTTATTTCGAGCCGCGCTATAACTTCACCAAGGACTTGCAGGCTTACGTCGGTACGTCGTTCGAGAACGTCTCGTTCGCCAACCGCGCTGCTGGTGAAGTCGACATCTACGGCGGTATCCGCCCGACCTTCGGCGCTCTCGCCTTCGACTTCGGTGTCTGGGGCTACCTGTATCCGGGTGGACAGTGCGCCAACGGCACCGCCGGTATCAGCGCGGGTTCCTGCTCCGCAAACGGCAGCAACATCTACATCTTCAACGGCAACGTGCTGAAGAAGGACGTGAGCTTCTACGAAGCCTACGCCAAGGCGACCTGGAACGTGAACGACAACCTCGCGATCGGCGGCAACTACTTCTATTCGCCGAACTTCCTGAACTTCGGTTTCGACAGCTCCTACGCGTCGATCACCGCGAAGTGGATCACCCCGAACTTCATGCCTTGGGGTATCGGCAGCTACGTGTCGGGTGAATACGGCCATCAGTGGCTGGGCACCACCGACTCCTTCTACGGCAACGTGACGCTCAAGGACTACAACACCTGGAACGTCGGTGTCGGCTTCACCAAGTCGGTGTTCACCCTCGATCTGCGCTACTCGGGCACCGATATGTCGAAGGGTGACTGTAACGCTCTGACCAGCGACTGGAAGACCACCCAGACCGGCTATGTCACTCCCGCCAACTCGAGCGGCTACGGCTCCAACTGGTGCGGCGACACCTTCATTGCCAAGCTCGGCTTTGACCTCACCGCTGCAAGCAACCTGAAGTAAGCTCTTCTCCAAGGGGCTCTTTGAGGGCGGCAGAGAAATCTGCCGCCCTTCTTCTTTTGTGAAGCGTGGATGGCACCCCTGCGCGCCTTCTCCGTCCTTGCCTTGCGCGCTCCTGCATTCGCTGTCTGCATTATTGTGCCTTTGACTTGATTTGCGTCCGCGCTAATCCGATCCGATGAAATTCAACCGTTACGTCGAACATCTGGGTGTCCGCTCGCAGCTCGCGGCCCGGCGCTGGGCCCGGCGTCTGATGTTTCTGGCGGGCGGCGTCGTTGTCGGTCTTGCCGCCATTCTGATGGCCGTTCTGGCGGACCATGCGCAGGACCTGTTCAGCCGCGTACTTGGTTATTCGCCCTATCTGTCGCTGCTGGTGACGCCCGCGGGTTTCGCGCTGGCGATCTTTCTTGCGATCCGCGTCTTTCCGAACTCGCAGGGCAGCGGCATTCCCCAGGTGATCGCGGCGCTGCGCGCGGAGGATCGGGCCACTAGCGATGCGCTGGTTTCGCTGCGCACGGGTATCGGCAAGATCATCGTCATGACGCTCGGCCTGTTGTGCGGGGCCTCGACCGGGCGCGAAGGGCCGACCGTTCAGGTCGGCGGCGCCATCATGTACACCATCGGCCGCTGGGCTCCCTATCGGCAGTCCGGCTTTCTGGTGGCGGGCGCGGCGGCCGGCGTCGCCGCGGCGTTCAACACCCCGCTCGCGGGTATCGTGTTCGGCATCGAGGAACTGGCCCGCTCATTCGAGACCCGCACCAGCGGCCTGATCATCGGCGCCGTGATCGCCGCGGGTCTCACGTCGCTCGCGATCATGGGCGATTACAGCTATTTCGGAAGCACCTCCGCCGCGCTTCCCGTCGGCCGCGCTTGGATCGTGGTCCCGGTCTGCGCCATCATCTGCGGCCTTGGCGGCGGGCTGTTCAGCGCCATTCTGGTGCTGTTCACCAAGGGGCTGCCCGGCCGTGTCGGAGCGTCCATCAAGCGCCATCCGGTCGTGTTTGCCGCTGTGTGCGGGCTCGGCGTCGCGCTGTGCGGCGTTCTCAGCGGCGTCCACATTTTCGGCACCGGCTACAACGAGGCGAAGTCGATTCTGCACGGGGGCACCGACATCCACGAGGGCTATGGCGTCCTGAAATTCGCCGCCACCGTGCTGTCGGCGATCAGCGGCATCCCCGGCGGCATTTTCGCGCCGTCGCTGGCGATCGGCGCCGGCATCGCGTCCGATCTGAGATCGCTGTTTCCGGATATTCCGATCGGCGCGTTGGTCCTGATCGGCATGGTGTCCTATCTCACCGGCGTTCTGCAGGCGCCGATCACCGCCTTCGTCATCACCTCCGAAATGACCAACGACCACGCCATGGTCATTCCGCTGATGGCCGCGGCCCTGATCGCAAATGGTGCCTCGAAAGCAGTGTTGAGCGAGGGCCTCTATCATTCTCTGGCCAGATTTTTTCTGATCAAGCCGCCCGTGCCGCAAGAGCCCGTGCCTGAAGGCTCATGACCGCCAGCGCATGACCGCTGGCTTGTGACCACCGCCCCGTAAAACGCCCGCGCGGCGGCCGATATCAGCCTGCCGCGCCCTGTGCCTCGGTCAGCGCCGCCACATCGTCGTGTTTGACAAGCTCGATCCGTCGCTGATGGAAGGCATCGAGTGTCGCGCGATGGCCGGTCGACAGGATCGCCGTATCCGGCAGTTTGCGTTCGAGCAGCCGGTAGAGCGCAGCCTCGGCGTCCTCGTCGAGCGACGCCGTCGCCTCGTCCAGCAGCAGGAATTGCGGCGCCTGCAGCAGCGCGCGGGCGATGCCGAGCCTCTGCTGCTCGCCGAGCGACAGGATCCGGTTCCAGTGCTGGGTTTCATCCAGCCGGTCCGCCAGCGCCGGCAATCCGACATCGCCGAGCACCTCGCGCAGGCGCGCCTTGTCGAAAGTGCCGCTCGGCGCCGGATAGGTGATGGCGTCGCCGAGCGGCGCGATGGGAAAATAGGCCCGCTGCGGCAGCAGCATCAGCGTGCCGTTTTGCGGCAGCGCGACCGAGCCGCGGCCATAAGGCCATATGCCGGTCACGGCGCGCAGCAGCGTCGATTTGCCGACGCCCGACGGTCCGCTGAGCAGAGCGCGTTCGCCGCCGCGCAGATCGAAGGCCTGCGATGAGGCCAGCGGCGCGCCGTCCGGGAGCTGCACCTGCAAATCGCGCAGCGAGACGGCATCGGCGGGAGCTTCGGTCACCTTGATGACGTCGCCGTCCGCCGGTGTCGCGGCGGCATGGGCCATCGAGGTTTCGAAGCCGTCGAGGCGGTTCATGATCGCCTGCCAGTCGGCGAGCTGCCGATAGATGCTGACGAAGAACGACAGCGCGCCCTGCACGCTGAGGAAGGCTTCGGCCGCCTGCATCATGCCGCCGAGCTGGGTGCGTCCGGCGAAATAGGCCGGCGCGACCAGAACGTAGGGAAAGATCTGGGCGGCCTGATCGTAGCTGTTGGTGAAGGCGCTGAGCTTCTTGGTCCGCGTCATGATCGCGTACCAGTTTGAAATCACGTTGCCGAACCGTTCCAGCAGCCGCTGGCGCTCGGCGCCTTCGCCCTTCAGCGAGGCGATCTGCTCGGAATTCTCGCGCACGCGGACGAGGTTGAAGCGGAAATCGGCCTCGTATTGCTGCTGCTTGAAATCGAGTGGCACCAGCCGCCAGCCGATCTTGTGCGTCAGCCAGGTTCCGACGATCGAATAGAGCAGGGCGCTCCAGACCAGATAGCCCGGAATGTTCATTTCATAGCCGAACAGATGGAACGGCGCGGTCTCCGACAGTCCCCAGAGAATGACGACGAAGGACACCAGCGTGACGACGGAATTCAGAAGGCCGAGCCCTATTGCCAGCGTGCGGTCGATGAACAGCTTGACGTCGTCGCTGATGCGCTGGTCGGGGTTGTCGGCCTGATCGCCCTTGAGCTGCATGCGGTAATGCGTGGCGTCCGAGTCGAGCCATCGTCCGAGATAGTTCTCGGTCATCCATTTGCGCCAGCGGATTTGCAGCCACTGGTTCAGATAGAGCTGATAGACCGCGATCGCGACGAGGATCGAGCAGATCACGGTGAAGAAGATGATCTCGCGGACGAAGCCGTCCCAGTCGTGTTCCTGCAGGGCGTTGTAGAAGCGGTTCCGCCACTGGTTCAGGATGACGCTGATCGCCACCGTCGCCAGTTCGATCACCACCACCGCTGCCAGCAGGATGCGGCCCGCCCATTTGTCATCGGACCGGAAATACGGGCTGGAGATGCGCCAAACTGTCGCAAGCATTGAGGGTAGGCTTTTCACGGGCAAAATCTCCTCGGGCAGGCGCGCGGCAGCGCACAAAATCACCGATTGGCGCTGTTTAAAACTAAAGTTGTACTAGGGATGCTGTGCGTCATCTTGTCCCGAGTCACCATTCAATTCTACCATGAAGGTGAGTGGCGAGGCCGGGGGGCTTCACAGGTCGCGATTTTGTGAGCGGGAATTTGGATTCAATTGAATTCACCGCCATCGCGCTTCAATGAGTTCTCCCATCGCCAGGTGAAGGCCCCGATCCTCACGCCGATCGGGGCCGTGAAATTGCGTGGGGGAGAAAATGTGGAATCAAGTCTATAATCCTTTCAACAATCAGGTGCTGTCGACGCTGGCCGCGGCGATACCCGTGGTCTCGCTTCTGGCGATGATTGCGTCCAACAAAGTCAAGGTTCATATCGCCGCAGTCGCTGCGCTGATCATCGCCAACCTTGTCGCGATCTTCCTGTTCACGATGCCGGCCGGCATGTCGATCCGCGCCTCGATCCTCGGCATTGTCACCGGCTTCTTCCCGATCGGCTGGATCGTGCTGAACGTCATCTTCCTCTACCGACTGACGGTGGAGAAGGGCCTGTTCGAGACGCTGCAGAATCTGATCGGCGGCGTCACGCAGGACCGCCGGTTGCAATTGCTGCTGATCGCATTTTCGTTCGGCGCGTTCTTCGAAGGCGCGTCCGGCTTCGGCACGCCCGTCGCGGTGACCGGCGCTATCCTGATCGGCCTCGGCTTTTCGCCGCTCGCCGCTTCGGGTCTGTCGCTGATCGCCAACACCGCGCCGGTCGCTTTCGGCGCGCTCGGTACGCCCATTCAGGGTCTGGCCAGCGTCACCGGACTGCCCGCCTTCGAACTCGGTGCGATGGTCGGCCGTCAGCTGCCATTGTTCTCGCTGATCGTTCCGTTCTGGGTGGTTTGGGCGTTCGCCGGCTTCAAGGGCATGAAGGAAGTCTGGCCCGCCATTCTCGTCACCGGCATCTCATTTGCCGTGCCTCAGTTCGTCGTGTCGAACTTCATCAACCCGTGGATCGTCGACATCGCGGCTTCGCTGATCTCGATGGCGGCGCTGATCGGCTTCCTGAAGATCTGGCAGCCGAAGAAGATCTGGACCTCGGCGGCCCTTCGTCAGGCCGATATCTCGGCGGAGAACATGGCGCCGGTGAAGCCCGTGACCAAGCCGGCGACGGCTGACGTCTGGAAGGCGCTGACGCCGTGGATCATCGTCTGTATCATCCTGCTGATCTGGGGCACCGACGCGTTCAAGAACAGCGTCAATTCCTGGGCGATCTGGAAATACGCCGTTCCCGATCTCGACAAGATGATCATGAAGGTTGCGCCGATCGTGGCCAAGCCGACGCCGGAAGGCGCGGTATTCGCCTTCACCTGGCTGTCCTACACCGGCACCGGCATGCTGATTGCTGCGATCATCTCCGGCTTCATCATGGGTTACGGCCCGTTCGGCCTGATCAAGCAATACGCCAACACGCTGAGGATCTGCGCCTATTCGCTGATCACGATCTCGGCAATGCTGGCGATCGGCACCCTGACACGCCTGTCGGGCATCGACGCGACGCTCGGTCTGGCATTCGCCGCAACCGGATTCCTCTATCCGTTCTTCGGCACGCTGCTGGGCTGGCTCGGCGTCGCGCTGACCGGTTCGGACACCGCCTCGAACGTGCTGTTCGGCAACCTGCAGAGGATCACGTCCGAACAGCTTGGCCTGTCGCCGATCCTGATGTCGGCCGCCAACTCGTCCGGCGGCGTCATGGGCAAGATGATCGATGCGCAGTCGATCGTGGTGGCCTCCACCGCGACCAACTGGTACGGCCACGAAGGCACCATCCTGCGCTTCGTGTTCAAGCACTCGATCACGCTGGCCTGTCTGGTCGGTCTGCTCGTGATGCTGCAGGCCTACGTCTATCCGTTCACGCTGATGGTCATCAAGTAACCGTCCGCCGGAATCGAATGCTGCAAATCCCCGCGCGAAAGCGCGGGGATTTTATTTGGGGACGGCGCGACCGGCGCGCGGTTTGCCGCATGACGGGAACACGACAAATCAGCAAAATACGCGCGGACGTGATGAAAATTGCGGCGCAAAAGCCGCTGGCCATTGGCGATGCGGTTACGTAAAACCCGCACGGGCTGGCGAGCCACGCGCTGGCGGCCTCTCACCCTTATTTTTCGGCTAGCGAAAGTAACGCCATGCTTTGTTTGCGACAGGTTTCGTTTGTCCTTGCGGGATTCATGCTTGCGGCGGCCAGTGCGTCTGCATTCGCTGCCGAGTTTCCATTCGGGATGGAAATGACGCTGGAGGCACGCCCGCAGCCCGGCTCCAAGCGGATACCGACCATCGAAATCGGTGACAACGGCGAAGCCAAGCTCGATCTGTGGTGCAAGAGCGGACGCGGCCAGTTTTCCATCGCCAACAACACGGTGATCTTCGTGGCCGGCGCGATGAGCGATGCGTCGTGCGCGCCCGCCTCGGCGCAGGCCGACGACGATCTCTTGCGCGCGCTCGGCGACGCGGCGACCTGGGTCCGTCAGGGCGATTTCGTGTCGTTTGCAGGCCCGACCACGCTGCGCTTTCGTATCAATACGAATTGAGACCTGGCTTCAGCTTTCCCGCAGGATCAGATCGGCGCACGCGCCGGCGGCCTGAATGGCGCCGGTGTAACCGCCGAAGCCGGCATAGCTGGACGAGAGATAAAGCCCCGGCACCGCTGTTGCGGGTGAGCGCGCGGCCATCTCATCCGTTGAACGCGGCACTGTCGGCGCAAAGCCATACACAGCGCCGTTCGGCGCGCCGAGATATTGCCGCACCGACATCGCGGTGTTGAAGGACGAAGCGACGACCGCCTTCGCCAGTCCCGGATAATGGGCATCGAGATAAGCGATGATCGCGTCCTGCCAGCGTCCACGCTTGGCGCGGTAGGCATCGTGATCGATGCCGGTCCAGTTCGACAGGCGATCCGGCGCGATGACGGACAGCACGTAAGGCGGCGCGGGCACACCGGAGTCGATCGCGGCGTAGTCGGCCATCGCCAGCGGCGGCATGCGGGCCGCCGGCTCGTCCGCCATCAGCGCCGCGGCCTTCGCGTAATCGGCAAGCGAAGTCATCCAGTCCGGCAGCAACTGCGTCGAATAGGAGGTGAAGCCGAAATCGCGCGGCGGCTTTGCGAGACCAAGGGTCAGCGCGAACACGGAAATCGATGGCGACAGATCGCGGTAGCGTGAGAGAAACGGCGGCCGCTGCGATTGCGCGAGCAATTCCACCGTGCTTTCCGGCGCCGCGTTGCTGATGACGCGGATCGCCTCGGCTGTTTTCGGATCGCTGCCGTCCTTGGCGGTGTGCGAGACGATGAACGCATCGCCTTTCTTCTCGATGGCGGTGACGACGCGGCGCACGACGACGCCGCACCCTTCCGATTTGATGACCACGCGCGCCAGCGCGCTGGACAAGCGCTGCGATCCGTTCTGCACGTAACGCCCGCCGCTCTGCAGATAGCTGCCCTGCGCGGCGGCGAAGAACGGCCACCACAGCGTTGCGGGATCGTCGTGATAATAAGACAGGTTGGCGGCGATGGCGCATTTCACCGCCTCGTCGTTTCCGAAAATCTGCTGCAGCCTGTCCGCGAGCGATGTCTGCGAATCGTTTTCCGGCGCGCCGGCCGCGAACCGTTCCATCTCGCTCAATAGCTCGGCGATGCCGTCCGCGTGATGGGGGAAGCGCGCGGTCAGCGCGTCGCGGGCTCCGGCGAAATTGTCGGGGACGCTGAGCGGTACGCCGACCGGGCCGCCGCGCACCTCAAAGAATGCGCCGCCGGGAATCCATTTGACGGCGTCCAGAACGCCCGCGCGTTTGAGTATCTCATGCTTGGGATCGCGCGGATCGGTTGGATCGCTGGTCTCGTGCAGCGAGCCCTCGACGAACAGGTCGCCGACCTTGTAGCTCGACGCCGCGCCGCCGACCGAATTGCTCTTCTCGATGACCAGCACCTTGCGGCCCGCGCGCGCCAGGAGCGCGCCGCAGGTCAGCCCGCCAAGGCCGGCCCCGATGATGACGGCATCGTATGTGGTCATTTGTTGTCGTGCCTGGATGGCGTCCGGAATGACGGAGGATTCAAGCGGTTCACTTCCATGACGATGTGTCGGGACTCCAGCGTACGCCCTTCAATTCGGCGGCGAGCGCCCGGACGATTTCATCGTCTTCGCTGAAGGTGCTTTCTTCCTCGGTGCTGGCGGCTTCGGCGAAATCGAGATGCGGCCCCGCGCTCTCGTCCCTTGTCGTGGTCGAGGGCGAGCCGACCCACACGATCAGTCTGTCGGAGGCACCGGGCTTTTCCGGACCGATGAGGACGGTGAGTTCGAGCGTATCGGTGAGGCCGAGCGCGGGAGCTGTCGTGTTGGGGTGCTTCAGCGTCACGGTCAGTTCGCCGGTGGTGTCGTTCCATTCCGACGACACGATCTTGGCCGAATAGGTCTTGGCCGCCGCATTCCCGATCGCGGTCGCGAGCCCGGTGCGGTCGAGTTTGCCGCCGCTGCTCCAGTCGGCGGCGGAGACGCGGATTGCCCGCTCGATGTCATAGGAGCCCGTGGTCCAGCCGGCGGCGGTAACCCCGGGCATGGCCTTCAGCTTGGCGACCAGTGCGGCCGAGCGCATCGGATCGACGAACAGGCGCACGATCTGCTCGCCGCTGCGCAGCGCGATGCAGTCGGCCGCGATGCTGTCGAGCGTGATCTGCACGTTCTCCGTCTTGAGGCTTTTCATCAGGTCGATGAAATTCCCGCGCTTGACCTTCACCGCGATCGCCTGCGGCGACATGTCGGTGAAGTCGGCGGGTTTCTCGGAGATGTTGTCGTCGGTCGCCTGCGATTGCGCGAATTCCTTCTCGTCGGATTCGGCGTTGTCGGTGGAGGAGACCAGGAACGGCTTGCTGCCGACCGTGATCTTGCCGTCGAAATTGATCGACTTGCCGACATCCTTGCGGGTCAGCGACACGGTCACCGGCGCCTTGTCGTCGGTGGTGGTGCCGGTGCCGGTGAGCTTGTCGCCGTCCGGCTTGAGGTCGACCACGAAACGGTCCTTGCGGTCCGAATTGACGGCGACCGAGAAGCACACGTCGAGTTGGGCCGAGAGGGTTTTGCCGCCCTGCCTTGTCTCCTTCATGAACGCATCCACCGGCAGATCGCCCAGAATGTCGCCCAGCGACAGGAAATAGTGAGTGTTCGGCTCGCTGCTGACGGGTTTTTCCGGGGTTTTCGAGCTTTGCGCCGACGCCGGAGTCCCGGCGGCGAGGAGGGCAAGAGAAACGGTCACGACGGCGGTGAAGACGCGCATGCTGAATCGTCCTGAAACGGAAAGGCGGAACGGCCGCAGCGAAGCGGCGGCGCGGACCATAAAAGAAACAGGGATAAAAGTCGCGTCCATAAAGGGCGAAAAACCGCCCCTTTTCCGGGGTTTGTCATTTTTCCCCAAATGCGACAGGCCCGGTGTCCGCCGCGCCTGCTGCCGGGGAGTCAGGCGGTCCGGCCATGAATTGACCCCATCGAACACGGTCAGTTGAACACCGGCCACGGGAATGGTCAGGCGGTCGTGTAACGAAGCCGGCCTGCGGAGCGAATTATCTGTATCGCTGACCCGCAACGGAGAGTCTCATGCTTTCGCGTATTGTCGCCGCCACCGCCGCCGTTCTGGCCCTGGGAGTCCCCGCCATCGCCATGGAATCGGATAGGGCGTCGGAACGGCCCGTCGTGGTCGAACTGTTTACCTCGCAGGGCTGTTCATCCTGCCCGCCCGCTAATGCCTATCTGACCGATCTGGTTCGCAGCCGAAAGGATGTCCTGCCGCTCGGGTTCCATGTGACTTACTGGAACCGGCTGGGCTGGGTCGATCCGTTTTCCTTCGAAGGCGCGACGCAGCGTCAGGCCGCCTACGGCTCGCGCTTTGGCGACGGATCCTACACGCCCGAGATTGTCGTGAACGGCAAGGTGAGTTTCGTCGGCTCGCATCGCGCGCAGGGCGAAGCGGCCATCGACGCGGCCAAGCGCGAGGCCGCATCCGCGCCGGTGACGGTCACGCGCAAGGGCGGCTCGGTGTCGATCAATGTCGGACAGGGAAGCGGTAACGCCCGCGTCATTCTGGTCGGATACGATGCCCAGCACAGCACCAAGGTGCCGCGCGGCGAGAACAGCGGACAGACACTCGTGGAATCGAATGTCGTGCGCTCGTTTCAGAAAGTCGGTGACTGGGCCGGCCAGCCTGTGACGCTGAATGTCGCAAGCCCGGCAGGCGAGGAGATCGCCGTTCTGCTCGAGGCGCCGGACGGCAGCATCGTGGGCGCGGCGCGTGCGAGCGATTCGGCGTCCTGAGGAGCGCGGGTTCATGACCGGCTTACGTGCCTTGCGGACGGCGGTTCTCACCGCCGGTCTCTGCCTGCTTTCGGTGTCGCCATCTCTCGCTGCATCGTCGGCGTGGGTTGGCGACAAGCAGGCCAGCGTTCGCCTGATCACGGCGTCGGACAGCGTCGGCGGCACGCGCCTTCAGGCCGGGCTTGAATTCGATTATCCCGAACCCTGGCACGGTTACTGGCGCACGCCGGGTGACGCCGGAATTCCGCCGGCGCTGGACTGGTCGGCCTCGCGCAATCTGAAAACGCAGGACGTGTCATGGCCGGCACCTGCGCGGCTGGTGATTTCCGATCTGCAAAACAGCATCTATACCGGACACTTCATCCTTCCGCTGGATCTGAAACTGGCCGATGCGCGCGCTGGCGCGCATATCGCCGTCACCATCGATTACGCGGCCTGCGCCGAAATCTGCGTGCCCAAGCATGCCAGCCTCGTTCTGGATCTTCCCGCCGGAACGGGCGAGCCGTCCGCGGAGAGCGGCCTGATCGCCGCCGCGCGCGCGGCCGTTCCCGGACCGCCCGAGGCGGCGGGCATCGAGATCGTCGACGAGGCGGTGCAGACGAAGGGCGCCGCACGCCAGCTTGTGGTGACGCTGCGCAGCACGGCGGAGGCGTTTCGCGAACCCGATCTTTTTGTCGAGGGCGCGGGCGATGGCCTGCCGCCCGCGCCCGCCTCGGCTTTCGGCGATGACGGCCGCACGGTCACCCTGACCACGACGCTGCCGCCGGATTTCAAACCCACCAGCCAGACCCGGCTGACGCTGGTGGATGGACCGCGCGCGGCCGAGTTCGACGGGCCGCCGCCGCTGGCCGCAGCCTCGCAGACATCGTCCGCGCCGCACGCCGGCAGCCTTCGCACAGGCAGCCTTGCTGCGATCCTGCTGGTCGCGTTGCTTGGCGGACTGATCCTCAATCTCATGCCGTGCGTCTTGCCGATCCTGTCGATCAAGCTGTTTGCATTCGCCCGGCATGGCGGCGGCGAGCAAAGGCAGGCGCGGCGCAGCGCCGCCGCGACGGCGCTCGGCATTCTCGTCTCGTTCCTGCTGCTGGCGGCGGCGCTGATTGCGCTGAAGCTATCGGGCGCGGCGCTCGGCTGGGGCATCCAGTTTCAGCAGCCATGGTTCCTGATCGCGATGGCCGTGGTGACGACATTGTTCGCGGCGAGCTTCTTTGAGTGGCTGCCCATTCAGCTGCCGCATGCCATCGCGCAAATCGGCGGCGGAGCCGATCGCGGGCCGCTGATCGGCGCGTTCCTGAGCGGTATGTTCGCGACTTTGCTGGCGACGCCATGTTCGGCGCCGTTCGTCGGGACTGCAGTGGGGTTCGCGCTGACCGGAGGTCCCTTGGAAATTCTCATCGTGTTTGCCTGCCTGGGCCTTGGCATGGCGCTGCCCTTCATCGCGGTGGCGATCGCGCCGCGCCTTGTGACATGGCTGCCGAAACCCGGTCCCTGGATGATCCGGCTGCGTCAGGCGCTCGGCCTGCTGCTGCTCGGCACCACGATCTGGCTGCTTGCCGTGCTGTGGAGCGTCGCGGGCCCGTGGATGAGCGGAACGGCGGCCTTCCTGCTGACGGGATTGCTGGCGCTGCGCGCCTTCGCGGCTTATCGCCCCGGCGGAAAATTGCCCGGCGTCGCGTCGGCGGCGCTGGTCGCCGCGACCCTGCTGGTTGCATTGTTGCCCGCGTCGGGCGCGGGCGGGCGGCCTGACGAGGGAGAGTGGCAGGCGTTCGATCCGGCCGCCATCGACACGCTGGTGTCGCAGGGCAACACGGTGCTTGTGGATGTCACGGCGAGCTGGTGCCTGACCTGCAAGGTCAACGAACTGACGGCTTTCGAGGATCGTCAGGTGAAGGACCGGCTGGCACGGCCCGGCACGATCCGCATGCGCGCCGACTGGAGCCGTCCCAACCCTGCGATCTCGGCCTATCTCCAGCGCTTCGGCCGTTTCGGCATTCCGATGGATGTGGTGTACGGGCCGCGCCGGCCGCAGGGGCAGGCGCTTCCGGAGGTTTTGACGCCCGCCACAGTGATTCAGGCGCTCGACGATGCGGGCGAGGGCAGCGCAAAGGCTGCGGATGGACGGTCCGCCGGCAGGGAAGGATAGACAAGACGCCTGCGGTTAGACGACATCGCGCATGAAAAAAGCGCGGCTCTCGCCGCGCTTTTTGTTGTCGGGAGAGGCGAGCGTGGCTCAGAAGCCCATGCCGCCCATTCCACCCATGCCGCCCATTCCGCCGCCGCCCGGCATCGCGGGCGCGGCTTCCTTCGGCAGTTCAGCGACCATCGCCTCGGTCGTCACCAGAAGACCGGCGACGGAGGCTGCGTCCTGCAACGCGGTGCGCACCACCTTGGCCGGATCGACGATGCCCTTGGCGAGCATGTCGACATAGTCCTCGTTCTGGGCGTCGAAGCCGAAGGTCTCGGTCTTGTTGTCGAGAATCTTGCCGACCACGATCGAGCCCTCGACACCGGCGTTTTCCGAGATCTGGCGGATCGGAGCTTCCAGCGCCTTGAGCACGATGTTGATGCCGGCCTGCACATCCGAATTGTCGTTATGGATGCGGCCGACCGCCTTCTTGGCGCGCAGCAGCGCTGTGCCGCCGCCCGGCACGATGCCTTCCTGAACGGCCGCGCGGGTGGCGTTGAGCGCGTCCTCGACGCGGTCCTTCTTTTCCTTGACCTCGATCTCGGTCGCGCCGCCGACACGGATCACCGCGACGCCGCCGGCGAGCTTGGCCAGACGCTCCTGCAGCTTCTCGCGGTCGTAGTCCGAGGTGGTTTCCTCGATCTGCGCCTTGATCTGGTTCACCCGCGCCTCGATGTCCGGCTTCTTGCCGGCGCCACCGACGATGGTGGTGTTCTCCTTGTCGATCACCACCTTCTTGGCGCGGCCGAGCATCTTCAGCGTGACGTTCTCGAGCTTCATGCCGAGATCGTCGGAGATCAATTGACCGTTGGTGAGGATGGCGATGTCTTCCAGCATGGCCTTGCGGCGGTCGCCGAAGCCCGGAGCCTTGACGGCGGCAACCTTGAGGCCGCCGCGCAGACGGTTCACCACCAGCGTGGCAAGCGCCTCGCCCTCGATGTCCTCGGCGATGATCAATAGCGGCTTGCCGGTCTGCACCACGGCTTCCAGCACCGGCAGCATGGCCTGCAGGCCGGTCAGCTTCTTCTCGTGCAGCAGCACGTAGGCGTCTTCGAGTTCGGCGGTCATCTTCTCGGCGTTGGTGACGAAATAGGGCGAGAGATAGCCGCGGTCGAACTTCATGCCCTCGACGATATCGACCTCGGTCTCGAGCGCCTTGTTTTCCTCGACGGTGATGACGCCTTCATTGCCGACCTTCTGCATCGCCTTGGCGATCATCGAGCCGATGGTGGCGTCGCCGTTGGCCGAGATGGTGCCGACCTGTGCGACTTCCGAGGAGGACGCGACCGGCTTGGCGCGCTTCTCGATGTCCTTGACCACGGCGGCAACCGCGATGTCGATGCCGCGCTTGAGATCCATCGGGTTCATGCCGGCGGCGACCGACTTGGCGCCTTCGCGCACGATCGCCTGCGCCAGCACGGTGGCGGTGGTGGTGCCGTCGCCCGCGGTGTCGTTGGTCTTGGAGGCGACCTCACGCAGCATCTGCGCCCCCATGTTCTCGAACTTGTCCTCGAGTTCGATTTCCTTGGCGACGGTCACGCCGTCCTTGGTGATGCGCGGTGCGCCGAAGCTCTTGTCGATCACGACATTGCGGCCCTTGGGACCGAGCGTGACCTTCACCGCGTTGGCGAGAATATCGACGCCGCGCAGCATGCGGTCGCGCGCGTCTCCGGCGAATTTAACGTCCTTGGCAGCCATGTGAGTTGCTCCTTGATGGGGGAATGGATCAGCGCCCTGTGCCCGTCATTGCCGGGCTTGACCCGGCAATCCATCCGTCTTTTGAAGATGGATGCCCGGATCAGGTCCGGGCATGACGCGCTGAGTGCGCTGCAGCGCTCGTTTCAAAAATTCTTACGTCAGCACGCCCATGATGTCGGACTCCTTCATGATCAGGAGTTCCTCGCCATCGAGCTTGACCTCGGTGCCGGACCATTTGCCGAACAGCACCTTGTTGCCGACCTTCAGATCGATCGGGATCAGCTTGCCGGTCTCGTCGCGGCCGCCCGGGCCGACGGCGACGACCTGGCCCTGCGAGGGCTTTTCCTTGGCGCTGTCGGGAATGATGATCCCGCCTTTGGTCTTTTCCTCGGCGTCGATGCGCTTGACGACGACGCGGTCATGCAGCGGACGAAATGTGGTCTTGGACATGGGCGTTCCTCTCACGCCGGCGGAGGCGGGCCGGCAGCAAATTGCGGTTAGCAATCGCGGTATCGGAGTGCTAATGCCGTTTTCGATATGGGCTGACGCCAGTTCTGTCAAGCAAAGGCACGCGGGCGGGCCCGGATAGAGTTGATTCTCCTTAAGGCCTTGGTGAGGTCATTATAGGATGATCTGGAAGCCGACGGGGAACGGGAAAATCACACACGGGTTTCGATCAACCAGCCGATGACGGTCCGTGCTTGCCAGCCGGGCAGGCTTGGTCCATCAATCTGTTCGGAGATGTTATGACTTACCTTGGCAGCACGCGAATTCTTCCCGGCCTGGCGATGGCGTTCATGTTCGCCGGCGTGCTCGCAGGTTGCACCAGCATGAATCTCGGCGGTGGTTCTTCGACGCCGGAGGCCGCGGCCGCGCCCGAAATTCCCTCGACCATCCGCCCCGACGAGATCGTCGGAAAATGGGGCCTTGCCGCCTATCACGATCCCAAGGACCGGGTGCGCACCGAGAACGCCGCGCGCGGGCAGTGCAAAAATCCCTACGTGATCGGCAAGGGACAGAACGGTGGCGTGATCATGCATCTGGCCGACGAGGCGACGCCGCAGGAACTCAATCTGAAGGGCAGCCAGAGCGGCAAGAACTATATCGGCCCGCCCGGTCCCGCCGGCGGCGAGAAGGACCGCGAGATCGTGTCCTTCGACGGCCGCGTGCTGCAGACCAAGTTCATCGATCCAGATGCCAACAGCCGCTACGGCACCATGGTCTATGTGCGCTGCGCGCCGCATGCCTAGGCCGGCCCGGGATTCAGCTCCGCAATAAACGCAGCTCAGCCGAATATCGCGTCGATGTCGTTCTGCGAGGCGTGACCTTCCTCGCCCGCTGATTTCGGACCGTTCAGCAGCCTTGCATCGCCCTCGCGGCTGTCGGTGACGGCTGGCGTGTGCGCCTTGATGGCGTCAACGCCGCCCCAGATGTCCATCATCACGTTGATGTGGTGCTCGATGAACTTCACGGTGTTCATGACCTTGCTGATGCGCTGGCCGGTGAGGTCCTGAAAGTTGCAGGCCTCGAAAATGCCGACCACGCGATCGGAAATATCCGCGGCGAGGCGTGCCTGCTGACCTGGCGAAGTACCGGCCGCCAGCAGGCTTGCGGCCTGGTCGATGGATTCGGCGGCTTCGAGAATTTGCTCGGTGGCCCGTTCCGTGCCGCCGACGATGGCGCCGAGCTCGCCGGTCACCTTCGTCATCTCCTCGCCGTCGAAGCTTGAGACATGCAGCACGGCGATTTCGAGCTTGGTGCGGTTGATCGCGTCGTGGATGAGGTCGAGTTCGACCTTCAGCTTTTCGCATTGCGCGATCTGCGCGCGATAGACGTCGAGCGCGGCCTGCACCTCGATCGCGTCGTGCTTGTCGTCCTGTTCGGTTTTGCTGACTTCGGCGCTTTGCAGCGGACGCCCCATTTGATCGCGGATGGCGCGCAGTTCGCTCATGATCATCTCGTGTATGGGAAGGTCCATGCCGGACCGCTCGTTCGCCTCCATGTCGTCAAACTGCATGTCCTCGACACGAAAACGCTTGCGCTGAATAGCCATGAAGTCCCCCCAAAATCAGTGGAACGTTATATCGCGCGCGGTTTAACGCACCGTTGCAGCAGTGAGATCCGTAAGCTCGCCGGTATCGCGGAACGAACGATTAACCATGAGGCGCGTGTCTTCACCGAAAATAAACGCTACCGGGAAGAAGCGCATGGTTAAACGACATGGTGAATCGCAAAGCCGATTCCGTTTACCAAACCTGCGCGATTTTGAATTTACATCGATGCATTGAAGGCGCGTCGTGTCCGCGCGCCGCGACGAAACAGTGCAGAGTACGTCGATGATCAGGAAAAACCTTCTCGCGCTCGCCGCAGGCGCGTGCTTCTTCAGCGGCATCTCCGGTTCCGCTTTCGCCCAGCAGGCGCCCGAGCGCGTCGCCTATGGCGGACGCTCCAATATGGGCGGCGGCTTCATCGAGTTCCTGTTCGGTGGCGGCGAGCAGATGGCCGGCGCGCCGCGCTATCAGCCGCCGCTGCAGCAAAACGGCCTGCCGCCGATGGACCCGCAGGCTGGTTACGGCGGCTACGGCGCGTACAGCCGTCAGGATGCCGCGATTGCGGCGCAGCCGGGCTTCGATCCAAAATACGAGAAGCAGGTTGTCGAATATAACGGCAAGGAAGCGCCGGGCACGCTGGTGATCGATACGCCGAACAAGTTTCTCTATCTCGTGCAGGGCAACGGCCAGGCGCTGCGCTATGGTGTCGGCGTCGGCAAGCCGGGCTTTCTGTGGTCCGGAGTCAAGACGATCTCCGCCAAGCGCGAATGGCCGGACTGGACGCCGCCCGCCGAAATGCTTCAGCGCCGTCCCGATCTGCCGCGTCACATGGAGGGCGGGCCGGAAAATCCGCTCGGCGCGCGCGCGATGTATCTCGGCTCGTCGCTCTATCGCATTCACGGCTCCAACGAGCCATGGACCATCGGCACCAACGTCTCGTCCGGCTGCATCCGCATGCGCAACGAGGACGTGATCGATCTTTATGGCCGCGTCCGCGTCGGCACCAAGGTCATCGTGCTGTAACTTCCAATCGTCATGCCCGGATCAAGTCCGGGCGTGACGATCGTCGCACGCAGCCGCGCAATAATGGTTTTCTCCCGCAAGGGGAGAGGGAAAAGCGGACTTCACGCGTAGCTGCTGTCGTCGCCGCCGAAATCGCCGTCGTCGAAATCGTCATCGTCGAAGTCGCCACCGGCATAGTTATCCTGATCGTCATAGCGATCCTGCTCGGCGTCCTGCGCCGCGTCGGCCTGCGCCTGATCGAAGGCCGGCTGACGATTGTCGGACCCCGACGTCCTGCCGATGTCGTTGATGCCGGCATCGCGCGCAAGGCTGCTGTCGGACAGGTTGCTGTCGGAACTGTTGCCCCACGGGCTGGCGCGGTCGCCGCCCGAGGCAAGGCTCTGCTGGCTGCCGCCACCAAGACCGCCGCCAAATCCGCCTCCAAGTCCGCGAATGCTGTTCATCAACAGCGAGCCGCCGATCACGCCCGCAGCGGCGGCCGCCGCGGTGCCGAGGAACGACGAGCCGCCGCCCGCAGGCTGAGGTCCGCCGAACATGCTTCCGCGCGGATCGCCATAACCCGGATTTGTCGCGCGGGGGTCGGCATAGCCGCCGGACGCGGGGCCATTGCCCAGCACCTGGCCGCTGTTCCACACCGGACGGTTCGTG
The DNA here is from genome assembly GCA_003963145.1 of Bradyrhizobiaceae bacterium. Taxonomy (GTDB): domain Bacteria; phylum Pseudomonadota; class Alphaproteobacteria; order Rhizobiales; family Xanthobacteraceae; genus Afipia. The sequence goes on along the minus strand of RXJJ01000022.1, from coordinate 123,925 downwards.
CCGGGAGGCACATTCGGAACCGAGCCGCGAGACTGGACCCGCGGCTGCGCCTGGTCGAGCCCGAACGCGCTGCGCATCGAATCCAGAAAACTGCCGGACTGATTTTGCGTGGCGGCGCGGCCCTCGAGCTGCTCGATATGATCGTTGGCGCGGCGCAGCGCCTCGTCCTGCACCAGCACGGTTTGCACCAGCGCATACACGGCGTTCGGCGCGCGGCGCAGGCCCGCCATGATCGCGGATTCCGCATCCGGATCGCGCGGAGCTGTTTCAAGGCTCGAAAGCCGGTCGAACAACTCGTCAATCATCTGGCGCTCTTGCGGATTCATATCGCCCTCCAGTTTGCGCGGAACAGTTCCGCCCCAGAAAGCTAAATGCGCTTTATGTCGGGGTAAGTGGGGCCGCCGATTAAATTTCGGAGAGGTTGTCGACTGGTGGTCCGATTCCAGGATTCGCATGTGCCTGCAGCGGAGTTCATTTGCGAATGCTGGAATCAAAGGACCTCCAGTAAATATCAGTTTTCAGCGGAGTTTTGGGTTGGCACCCGCATGGCGAACCTGCGGTCAACCTATTTGCTGATGCCAGACCCATTCCACTGCTGCGACAAAACGGCATGGCGTATCCAGCCATGTCTCCATTCGTTGGACCGTGCGACACCACCGATGTCGTTCCCGCGAAGGCGGGAACCCAGGTAAATCCGCAAATGAAGAATTGAGGAAGAGCTGGGTCCCCGCCTGCGCGGGGACGACGTTCTTATTACGATAGCCTCACATCATTCGCGGCCAGCATCTTCGGAAAATCGTCGCCGGCGAGAAATGCATATTCGCGTTCGCGCTGATCGGTCAAAGGATCGAGCGATAAAAGCACCTCGTCGACGAAGCCGGGATGGCACATCACAAGGCCGCCTTCGGGAACGCTTTTGAGAAAGCCGTCCATCAGAGCGGCAAAATCGCTCGCCTTGGCGAAATCATACGCCCCGGCGAAAGCCGGGTTGAAGGCGATACCCTTTCGCGCGCACAGGCGGCGGAATTTCGCACTCAACACGTCGAGCAGCAAAGCCTTCGGGTTGGTGTGTCCCTTCGGATTCTTCAAAACGGCCCGCGTCTGGCTGCGTCCGCACTGGCGCACCCATGCGCCGGGCGCGGCCTCCTTGACCGCTGTGAGGAAGGCGTCGCGGATTTGCGGAAAGATATGAACGTGCTGGTGGCCGTCGAGATAATCCGGCGCGCGGCCGAAACGCTCGATGAAGAAAGCGATCTGTGCGGCGATTTCGGAATGAACGATCTCGCTGTCGAGCCGGCGCAGGATGCTGGCTTGCAGCATGTCGCCAAGCTGCGGGAAGTTGCCGCCGACGAGCGGTTTGAAATGCAGGCTGAGCGGCGCGAAGGGCGCGGTCAGCGTGACGTGAAGACCGATGGCGCAGTTCGCGGCCGCCGCCGTTTCCTTCAGCGCCGCGACGTCATCGCGGCCGATGGCGGGCCCGACCATCATCACCGAGGTGGCGTTGAGGCGCCTGTTGCCGATCAGTTCGACAATCGCGCGGTTGACGCCGGGGCTGATTCCGTAATCGTCGGCGCAGAGCGTGACGCGGCGCATCTCGCCGCTCATTCAGCGGCGGTCCTGGGCGTGGCGTCGTCGTTCGCGGGCTGGCTGCTGGACGATTTCACCTCATGCTCGGCGACGAAATAGATCGGGCGCGCTTTCAGTTCGGAGAGAATCTTGCCGATATATTCGCCGAGCACGCCGATCATGATGAGCTGCACGCCGCCGATGGTCATGAAGCCGACGATGATCGAGGGATAGCCGGGCACGGACTTTCCGGTGGTCACGGTTTCCCACAAGATCGACAGGCCGAACAGGAAGGCGACGAAGGCGAGCAGCAGGCCGAGCAGGCTGGCGAGCCGCAATGGCGCGACCGAGAAAGAAGTCAGCCCTTCGATCGACAGGCCGAGCAACTTGGCCGGGCTGAAGCTCGTGACACCGTGGGCGCGGGGTTCGGGCTCGTAATCGACGCGGATCTGGCGAAAGCCGATCCAGCTTGCGAGGCCCTTGAAGAAGCGATTGCGTTCCGGCAGTTGCCTGAGCGCGGCTGCTGCACGCGGCGAGAGCAGGCGGAAGTCGCCGGCGTCCTCGGGAATTTTCTGGCGCGCGCCCCAGTTGATGAGCGCGTAGAATCCGCGCGCCGCGATACGCCGCGTCAGCGATTCATTGTCGCGATGTGCCTTGGCGGCATAGACGACGTCGTAGCCGTCATCGAGCCAGTGGCTCACCAGTTTTTCGGCGATGTCGGGCGAGTGCTGGCCGTCGCCGTCCATGAACATTATCGCGCCGAGCTTGGCATGATCGAGCCCGGCCATCAGGGCCGCTTCCTTGCCGAAATTGCGCGACAGCGACACCACCTGAAGATCAATGCCGGTGGCGGGCAGGGTGCGTGCGACGTCGAGCGTGTGGTCGCGCGAGCCGTCATCGACATAGACGACCTCGCAGCGCAGCGCGTAGGTCCGGTTCAATCTGTCGGCGAGCGCGATGAGCGAGTCGTGCAGCCGTCCCAGACCTGCTGCCTCGTTGAACACGGGCACGACGATCGACAGGCCGCGCGAGGACGCGGCGGCTGCATTGGACAGATTGGAAACATCGGCACCAAGCATTCGATCAAGCCTTGTCAGTCGCTCTGTCAGTCCGGATCCCGGCTAACCCATCATATGGGAATTGTTCCGCGCTGTCGCTACGCCAGAGGTAAGCGGTTTAGCGGTCAAGAAACGCCTCGAGCCGGGCGAACAGCGGGTTCTCGCGGTCCATCACGTAATCGAGCGACCCGATCGAGACGGTCTCCGCGCCATGCGCGCGCAGGAAACTGCCGAGCGCATAGAGCTGCGCCGGCGGACAGTGCAGCGTCACCATGCCGGAGGAGGTCGGGCCGCCGAAGGGCGATACCACGCCGAACTTGTTGTGGGCCTCGCTCAGGAGCGCGTCGTTGCAGCCGGTGAAGCGGGTGCGGACTTCCTTGTATTTGGCGGCGCGGGCGCGGGCGGCGATGTGGTCGAGGATGATGCGCGCGGTCTCGCGCGCCTCGAACGACCAGTCGGCCTGATGCGAGGCGACGAGATTGGCGTGGCTGCGCAGGATCACGCCGTCATCCAGCACCTTCAGCCCGTTGGCTTCCAGCGTCGCGCCGGTGGTGGTGATGTCGACGATCAGTTCGGCGCTGCCGCTGGCGGGCGCGCCTTCGGTCGCTCCAGCCGACGCGACGATGCGATAATCGAGCACACCGTGCGCGGCGAAGAAATTGCGGGTCAGGTTGAAATATTTCGTGGCGACGCGCATGCGCGTGTCGTGCTGTTCGCGGAACGAGGTCGCGACGTCGTCGAGATCGGCCATGGTGCGGACATCGATCCAGGCCTGCGGCACGGCGACCACGACATTGGCGTTGCCGAAGCCGAGATTTTCCACCAGCAGCACGCGCTTGTCGGCGTCGAGGATGCTTTCGCGCACGAGGTCTTCACCGGTGATGCCCAGATGCACGGTGCCCTGCGCGAGTTGCGCCGCGATTTCGCTCGCCGACAGATACGCGATCTCGACATTGTCGAGACCGGCGATGGTGCCGCGATAATCGCGCGCGCCGCGCGGTTTGTTGAGCGCGAGCCCGGCCCGCGCGAAAAACGCGTCGGCGTTTTCCTGCAAGCGGCCCTTGGAAGGAACGGCGAGAACGAAAGGCGCGCTCATGATGCGCTCCCGTTTTTCACCAGCGCCTCGATCCAGATCGAGAACCCGACCGCCGGGATCGGCTCGCGCGCGCCAAGACGCGTCAGCAGATTGTCATAGCGGCCGCCGCCGACCAGCGGCATGTCGCCGTTGTTCTTCCTGTGCAGCTCGAATTCGAAGCCGGTGTAGTAATCGAGGCCGCGGCCGAACGAGGTCGAGAACTTGATGAGCGAGGTGTCGATGCCGCGCGCCGCCATGAAGCCGGTCCGGCTCTCGAGCTGATCGATCGCGGATGAGAGGTCGAGCCTTGCCTTGGCCGCGAGCGCGCGCAGCTGCGCCACCGCGTCGTCCGGATGACAGTTAATGGCGAGGTAATCCTCGATTAATGTGATCTTTTCACGCGGCAGCATGCCGCCCTTGAGGGTCGATTGTTCGAGGAAGCGGTCGGCGATTTCGCCCACCGTGCGGCCGCCGACATTGGTGGCGCCGGCGATCGACATCAGGTCGGTGACCAGCGCCAGCGCCGCCTTGCGGTCCGATCCCGCCAGCGCCGCGAGCACGCCTTCATAGTCTTTCGCCACGGTCGAGGGATTGACCGTGAGGCTGCTGAGATCCTGCGCCAGAATCTTGCGGTTGAAATCCCGCACCAGCCGCCGTTTCCAGACCGGCGCGAGATCAAGCGCGTCGATCAGCGCCAGAAACAGCGCGACATCGCCGGTGCGGATTTCGATATCGTCGATGCCGAAGGCAGCCAAGGCCTGAAGGCCGAGCGCCAGCATCTCCGCATCGGCCGCGGCGCGGTCCTGCCGGCCGAAGGATTCGATACCGGCCTGATTGAATTCGCTGGGTTTTCCGCTGCGGAAACGAAACACCGGACCGAGATAGCAGAAGCCTGCGGGCTGGCCGGCCACGGGCGAGGCCAGATAGTCGCGGGCCACCGGAATGGTGAGGTCCGGCCGCAGGCACAGTTCCTCGCCGGTCGCGTCGGTTGTCAGGTACAGGTTTTTGCGGATGTCCTCGCCGGACAGATCGAGAAAAGGCTCGGCCGGCTGCAGAATTGGAGGCCTTGCCAGCGCGTATCCCGCGCGCGCGAACGACGACAGCAGCGCCTCCGCCTGCGCGGAAGAACTGGTTGCGGCCACAGGGTCTTTGGCGGCGGCGGGCGGTGTCATCGTCAAGTCCGTAAAGTCACATCCGTAAACATCAAAAGTTGCAGCCCATTAGCATGGCGCAGGCGTGGTTTCGACCGGGAAACGCAAAGTGGCTTAACGAGTTATCCGCCCCCTGCAACCTGCGCGGGCAGGGCGCAAGGCGCGGCCCAGTCGCCCAATGTGGCCTGCGCCACCGTCATCGCCGCCACTGCGGCCGTATCCGCGCGCAGGATGCGGGGACCCAGCGACAGGCGGTAGATTTTGGCCTGCCGCAGCAGGGTATTGCGCTCCTCCTCGGCGAAACCGCCTTCCGGCCCGATCAGTAGATCGATCCCCGGCGAGGTGCCGGCCGCGATGGCGCTCAGCGCCGCGATCGGATTTTCGACGGGCGCGTGTTCGTCACAGAACAGCAGGCGGCGGTCTTGGTCGCGGTCGGCCAGATATTGGGCCAGCGTCGCCGGTTCATGAACCACGGCCAGATTGAGGATGCCGCATTGCTCGGCGGCCTCGATCACATTGGCCCGCATGCGCTCAAGATTGATTCGCGAAACCTGGGTGTAGCGCGTCATGACGGGACGCAGCGCGCTGGCGCCCATCTCGACGGCCTTCTGGACCATGTAATCCAGCCGGGCATGTTTGAGAGGGGCGAACACCAGATGCAAATCCGGCTGACGGTCCTGCGACCGGACCTGCGTTAAAAGGGTCAATCGATCGGCGCGCTTGCGGCCGGAAATCGAGGCTTGCCATTCGCCGTCCCTGCCGTTGAAGACCAGCACGGTGTTCCCTGGCGCCAGACGCAGCACATTTCCCAGATAATTGGCTTGATCCCGGTCGAGTTCGAGCACGGCCGCGGTCGACATCGGGGCGTCGACGAACAGACGCGGTGCGTTGAAATCGGTCTGAGGCATGAGCCCTCCCTTATCGAAGCCGCTTTTAGATCATGCGACAGTTCCGCGCGATGCCGTCATAGATCGTAAAGACGTGGTTTTTCTCGTACGGACGCCGTGCTGTTGCCCGATTCAACGGGTTGTTAAGGCAAAGCAGGGATCGTAAAAAACAGCCCCAGCGCCCGGAACCGCCGGAGGAAAGCCTTGACCGCCATTCGCCTTGTCTTGCGTTTCTCGCGCCGGAATGACTCGTGCCGGAACACACTGGCAGCCGCCATGTTTTGCGGTTTGGCTGTGATAGCGTCCGGTTCTGCGAACGCTCAGGCCGCTTTCCCGGCGCCGTTGCCCGGTGAGGCCGCGCCATCTCAGGCGCCGGCCCTCACGCCATTTCCGCCGGTCGGCGGTGGCGCGGCCCCAATGCGCGCTCCGGCGGCCTTCCCCTCGGGTGGAGCGGCTCCGATGGGCGGTGGTTTTGGCCCTCCGCCTGCCGCCGCTCAGGGCGGCCAGGACTGCATGGCGGAGTTTGCGCCATTGAAGCAGGAAGCCGAAAAGCGCGGTGCGTTCATCAAGGCGCTCGGCCAGCGTCATGGATCTCCTGCTGAGGCCTGCAAGGCTATTGCTGCGTTCGGGCAGGCCGAACTCAAGATGATCAAATTCTTCGAGACCAACGCAAGGCGCTGCGGTATTCCCCCGCAAGTCGCACAGCAGGCGTCGCAGGGTCACAAGATGACCGAGCAAATGCAAACCAAGGTTTGCGCGGCGGCGCAGCAGCCTCAGGGCGGCCCAGCGCCCAGCCTGACCGAAGCACTCGGCGCTTCGGTTTCGGTGCCCGAAGCGACGCCGACCAAGCGCAGCGGCGGCAGCACGTTTGACACCCTCAGCGGCAATGTTCTGGCCCGCTAGCCGGTCCGGTCTGCGATGACCGGCGACATCGCGACACCGGTCGCCGACGCCACGGCCAATTGGGTCGATACCCACGCGCCACTCTGGATGAGACCCTATTTGCGTCTGGCGCGGATGGACCGTCCGATCGGCTCCTGGCTGCTGTTGATCCCATGTCTCTGGTCTGCCGCGCTGGCGGCGGGCGTTGCGCATTCCGTCCGGGACTTGGCCTGGGTGATCGTGCTGTTCGCGATCGGTGCATTCGTGATGCGCGGCGCGGGTTGCACATGGAATGACATCACCGACCGCGATCTCGATGCCAGGGTCGAGCGGACGCGCTCGCGGCCGATCCCGGCGGGGCAGGTGAACGTCAAAGAGGCCTACGTATTTCTGATCGCTCAGCTGGCGGCGGGTTTTCTGGTCCTGCTGCAGTTCAATCGTTTCGCAGTGATGACCGGTATCGCCTCGCTCGGCGTCGTGGCGATCTACCCATTCATGAAACGAATCACCTACTGGCCGCAGGTCGTGCTCGGTCTCGCGTTTTCGTGGGGCGCGCTGATGGGATTTGCCGTTATTCTCGGCCGCATCGACGCCAGCTCTCTCCTGCTCTATGCCGGGTCGATTGCCTGGGTGATTGGCTACGACACCATCTACGCCCATCAGGATACAGACGACGATGCTCTGATCGGTGTGAAATCCACCGCGCTTCTGTTCGGGCCGCGTACACGCGCCATGCTGATGGTGTTTTACGGCCTCGCGGTGACGTTGATTGCTCTGTCGCTGCATGCCGCCGGTGCGGGCTGGCCGTCCTATCTCGGTCTGGCCGCCTTCGCGGCGCATCTGGCCTGGCAGATTGCGCGAACCGATATCCGCGATCCGGGCTTATGCCTGCGCGTGTTCAGGTCTAATCGCGACGCAGGGCTGCTGTTGTTCGCCGGACTTCTGGCGGATGCGATGATACGCTCTTCCTGAAACCCGCTTAATGCCGCGCAATGATCTCGCGTTCGTCGCGGTAGACGGATGCTTCCTGAGAGGTGCGTCCGGCACGGCGACGTAGCAGAAATTTCGGACGGCGCGTGCGAATCGCGTTGCGGCGGCGGCGGCGTGGTGCCGGCTCGTGAGCGATATCGCATTCTTCCTCGATCTGGGGAAGGGCGAACAGGTCGCTCCATTGCATCCAGGCCCGTTCGATTTCGTCGCCGTCGGCACTCACCAAAAGGGGAATCGACAGCGAAGGATCGCGGTGGGTGAGAACGAGAGCCTGCCCCTCGTCAGTCTCGCGGCAGGCGATCCCGAGAAACTCGCGAATGCGCACCTGCACCGTCATGCTGATGCCGCGCACCGCACGGCGCACCAGAACGCGCTCGCGATTGATTTCGATATGCCGCGATCCGCCATCGGCGCGCATGTCACGCGCTTCGTAGCAGGCCGGCAAAGAAAGCGGGTCGAGCCGCAGGTTGCGGCCCGACCCGGCGGGTTGCACCCCGCCAACTCCGTATTGACGCCTCACGGCTTTATCTCCCTGCCGGGATTATGTTCCCGGTCGATGTGTGGAGATTGCCAGAGCGGTGTCGGATTCCGCTTAATAAGGCTGGTTAATCGCGCGTTGCAGGTGTTGCTTCGAATCTCATGATTGACGAGTGGTTGGCGCGGATGATTGACGAGAGATTGCGGAACGGGCGAATATCTTTCCAACCCGATGCCGGAAATGCTTGAAATCGCCGTAAAACGGGCACATCTGACAATATAGAAAATTCTAAACCAAGCTGCGGAATCCTGTTCGTGATCTCTTCACCAAATCCCCAAACCTCGAAATTTTCCAAACCCGCACAATCCGATCTGCTGGATCAGGCGCCACTCAGCGAACTTGCGCAGCGTCTGGTCGATGCCGCGAAGCGTGCCGGCGCGGACGCGGCTGACGCGGTCGCGGTGCGCGGCGTATCGCAGGGCGTCGAGGTGCGCGACGGCAAGGTGGAAGAGTCCGAGCGGTCCGAGGGCGACGATGTCGGGCTGCGCGTCTTTGTCGGAAAGCGGCAGGCGGTAGTGTCCACAAACGATGTCGGCGGCGACAATGTCGCTAAACTCGCCGAGCGCGCGGTCGCGATGGCGCGGGTGGCACCCGACGACGATTATGTCGGTCTTGCCGATCCCTCGCTTCTTGCGAAGCAATTCGCCGATCTGCAATTGCTCGATCCGGTTCTGCCTTCGGTCGGCGAACTCGAACGCCGCGCACAGGAAGCCGAAGCTGCCGGGCTTTCAGTAAACGGCGTATCGAAGTCGGGCGGCGCCTCGGCGTCGGCGGGCATCGGCGGCATGGTGCTGGTGACCAGCACCGGGTTTCATGGCGCGTATCTGCGCTCGAACCAAAGCATCTCGGTCATGACGATTGCCGGCGAAGGCACCGGCATGGAGCGCGATTACGATTTCACGTCGGCCATCCACGCCGGGGATCTGATGTCGCCGCAAAGCGTCGGCCGTAGCGCGGGCGAGCGCACGGTGGCGCGCGTCAACCCGCGCAAGGTTGCCACCTGCAAGGTGCCGGTCGTGTTCGATCCGCGCGTTGCATCTTCGCTGGTTGGCCATCTGGTCGGCGCAGTGAACGGCGCGTCGGTCGCACGCAAGAGCAGTTTTCTCAAGGACAAGCTCGGCGCGCAATTGTTCGGCAGTAACATCCGCATTATCGACGATCCGCTGCGCGTACGCGGGTTGCGTTCCCAGACTTTCGATGCAGAGGGGGTCGCGGTCAAGAAACTCGCGATTATCGACGATGGCGTTCTGACTTCATGGCTGCTCGATTGCGCGACCGCGCGCGAACTCGGCATGGTCACCACCGGCAACGCGCATCGCGGCGTGTCGTCGTCGCCTTCGCCGGGGCCTTATAATCTTCATCTGGAAGCCGGCTCCGTGACGCCGGCCGAATTGATGGCCGATATCAAGGAAGGCTTCTATATCACCGATCTGATCGGTTCCGGGGTCAATGGCGTCACCGGCGATTATAGCCGCGGCGCGGCCGGGTTCTGGATCGAGAACGGCGAACGAACTTACGCCGTCAGCGAAGTGACGATTGCCGGACATCTGTTCGATATCTTCAAGTCGATGCAGCCCGCAAACGATCTGACATTCAAATACGGTGTCAACTCGCCGACGGTCCGGGTCGAAGGATTGACGGTTGCCGGACGCTGAACCTGACACCTCTGCTTACGCAACGCTCCTGACCGATACGGTGCGCGAGGCTGGCGCGCTGGCGCTGCGGATGTTTCGCACCGACCTGAAGACCTGGACCAAGGGCGTTTCGTCGCCCGTTTCCGAAGCCGATATCGCGGTGAACGATCTGATCGCGGCGCGCCTGCGGGCGGCGGTGCCGGGTTGCGGCTGGTTGTCGGAGGAGAGCGCCGAGGACCCCTCCCGGCTGGATAAAAGGCTGATCTGGATCGTCGACCCGATTGACGGCACGCGCTCCTATCTTGCGGGCCGGGACGACTGGTCCATCAGCGTGGCACTTGTAAGTGGCGGGTCGCCCGTTCTCGGGGCGGTGTTCGCGCCAGTAACCGGAGAATTCTATTTCGCGGCACGGAGCGCGGGAGCCGAACTCAATGGCGTCGCGGTACAAGCGAGCCGCGGTGACACACTCGATTTCGCACGGGTCGCCGGACCGAAAACCCTGATCGGCCGACTTGAGCAAATCGGGGAAAATGTGAGCGTTGAGCCCCGTATCGGTTCGCTCGCGCTCCGGTTGTGCCGGGTTGCGGACAGCCGGATCGACGTGGCTTGCGCCGGAGGGCGTAGCCAGGATTGGGATCTGGCCGCGGCCAGCCTGATCGTCCAAGAAGCAGGCGGGGCAATGACTGAAATTAACGGCGATCGCCTCGTTTTTAACCGTTCCGATATTACGCACGGATTGCTATTAGCTGCGGGGCGAGAGCGTCATCGTCGCCTTGTTACTTACTTTCAGAATAACCCCGGTTTTTAATGCGGCGTTTTCGATTCGATCTTTCAAAGCGCCGCTCGACCGACAGCCGATCCGGAAAGTGAAGCCATGTCCAGTACTGCCCAGCCCCAGTTGCTTCATCTTGTCATCGGAGGCGAGTTATCCGATCTGAGCGGCGTGACGTTCAAGGACCTCGATAAGGTCGAAGTCGTTGGACTTTATCCGAACTATGCGACCGCCCACGCGGCGTGGCGCGGGAAGGCGCAACAGTCGGTCGATAACGCCCATATGCGTTATTTCATCGTGCATCTCCATCGCCTGCTCGATCCGGGTAGCGATTCGAAGTCCGCATCTTGAAATCATTTCTCCGTAAATTATCGAAGAGCGTCTGGGTCCAGCGCAGCGCGGGTTTTCTCGCGGCCGAGTTCCTGCGGCTCGTCTGGCTTACCAACAGGTTCAGCATTGATCCGCCGGATATTTACAAGCGCGCCGAACCCGAGATGCCGCTGATCATGACCTTCTGGCATGGGCAGCATTTCCTGATGCCCTTTGTAAAGCGCAGTAAATACGCGGGAAAAGTTCTGATCTCCCGCCATTCGGACGGGGAAATCAACGCCATCGCGGCGCAGCGTCTGGGTGTCGGCACTATAAGGGGATCAGGCGATCACGGCAGAGAGTTTCAGCGCAAGGGCGGCGTCAGCGCTTTCAAGGAAATGCTTCGTACGCTCAATGATGGTTGCAACATGGCCGTGACCGCCGATGTCCCGAAAGTTTCACGCAAGGCCGGCCTCGGCATCATTATGCTGGCACGCGAGTCCGGCCGACCCATCATGCCGGTTGCGATTGCGACTTCCCGCTTTCGTCGGTTGAATAATTGGGACCGGTCTGTCATCCATTTGCCGTTTGGGCGTGGCGCCATTGTCGCGGGCGATTTCATTCGTATTCCGCCCGATGCGGACAACGAGAAAATGGAACTGGCGCGCCAGGCGCTGGAGACCAGCCTGAACGAAGTGACCGCTCGCGCTTATAATTCGGTCGGATATCGACTCGAGGATGGCAACGAGGCAGCCGATGCCTAGCGATCTTCCCCTGACGCTGCATCTTTATCGCGCCGTTTCCAGGCTGGCCGTGCCGCTGACCGGGATGATTACGGCGCGGCGGCTGCGTCAGGGCAAGGAAGATCCCGAACGGCTCGGCGAGCGGCGCGGCATCGCCAATGTCGAGCGTCCCCTTGAGCCGCTCATCTGGATTCATGGCGCCAGCGTCGGAGAGGTTCTGGCGGCCGGCGAATTGATCGAGCGGCTGCGCGCGCTTCATGTGCGGATATTGCTCACGTCAGGCACCGTGACCTCGGCGGGAATCGCTGCGCGGCGTTTTCCACCGGATGTCATCCATCAATACATTCCCTTCGATACGCCGCAGTTTGTCGATCAGTTCCTGGATCACTGGCAGCCGGATCTGGCGCTGTTCATCGAGTCCGATCTGTGGCCCAATATGCTGCTCGGTGCCGCCGAAAGGCGCATTCCCCTCGTGCTCATCAACGGGCGCATGTCGCAGCGATCGTTTCCTCGCTGGAACAGGGCCTACGGCACGATCTCGACGTTGTTGTCCTGCTTCGATCTGTGTCTGGCGCAATCGGATGTCGATGCAGAGCGGTTTACCGCGCTCGGCAGTCCGAATGTCCTTACGTCGGGAAATCTCAAACTCGATGTGAAGGCCCCGCCGGCAGACCCGGCCAAACTCGACCGTCTCAAGCTGATGACCCAGCGCAGGACAGTTTTTGTCGCGGCCTCGACGCATCCCGGCGAGGAGGAAATTATCCTCGATGCGCATCGGCGTCTCGCCGGACGCATCCCGTCGCTGCTCACCGTCATTGTGCCGCGTCATCCGCAGCGTGGTCATGCGATCGCGCGTATGATCGCCAGCGCCGGCTTGCAAACTGCCCTGCGTTCGAAATCGGACATGCCGAGCGCGAACACCGACGTTTATGTCGCGGATACGATGGGCGAACTCGGGTTGTTCTATCGCCTCGCGCCGGTGGTGTTCATGGGCGGCTCGCTGGTCGAGCATGGCGGACAGAACCCGATCGAGGCCATCAAGCTCGGCGCGGCGGTGGTGCACGGCCCGCATGTGTTCAATTTTGGCGAAATCTACGGTGCTCTTGGCAGCAATGGCGGCGCGCTGCAGGCGGACAATGACGAACACTTCGTCAAGTTGCTGGGACATCTTTTGTCCAATCCGGTTGCGCGGACGCGGGTAAGCGGCGCGGGTGCCGGCGTCGTGGAACGGCTTGGCGGCGCGCTTGACCGGACACTGGCGGCGCTCGAGCCATATCTTTTGCAACTGCGCCTTGAACGGGCGTCGGTCGATGCGTGAACCCGGCTTCTGGTACGGCTCGCCGTCACCGCTGTCGTGGTTGTTGTGGCCCTTTGCAAAAATATACGGAGCGATCACCGAGCGGCGCATGTCGCGACCGGGCGTATCGGCCGGAATCCCGGTCTTTTGCGTCGGCAATTATCATCTGGGTGGCGCCGGCAAAACGCCGACAACCCTGGCGCTCGCCAAAATTCTCACCGGTATGGGCGAGCGGCCGTTTGTGGTCAGCCGGGGGTATGGCGGCCGGTTGCGCGGCCCTCTTCTTGTCGATCGTGTTCGCCACACCGCGGGCGATGTCGGCGACGAGCCCCTGATGATGGCGTCGCGCGTGCCGGTGGTCGTCTCGCGTGATCGCCCCGCAGGCGCGGCGCTGGCCCGGAGCGAGGGCGCCAGCGTCATTCTGCTCGACGACGGCTTTCAGAACCCGGCGCTGATCAAGGATATCTCGCTGATCGTGATTGATGGCATGCGCGGAGTGGGGAACGGTCTTGTGTTTCCCTCGGGCCCGCTTCGCGCGCCGCTAGCGTCCCAGCTCGCGCGCACCGATGCGCTGATCGTGATCGGGCAGGGACGTGGGGCCGACGATATCGCCGACAAAATTTCGGCACAGGGAAAATCCGTGCTGCGCGCCGTGCTGGTGCCGGACCGGGATTTGCTGAAACATCTGCGCGGGCGCCGCGTGCTGGCCTTTGCGGGCATCGGCGACCCGGCGCGTTTCTTTACGACGCTGCGGACCTGCGGCATTGACGTCGCCGAGGAGCGAATCTTCCCCGACCATCATCCTTTCACCCGTGCGGAGATCGAGCTTGTGGTCTCGGATGCGGCCGATCAAGGGCTGCTGCTTGTGACGACCGAGAAGGATTTCGTGCGTATTGCCAGCACCCCCGCTCTCGCGGGATGGGCGGATCAGATCACGCCGTTTGCCGTGACGCTTGAGATCGGAGATGAGGCGGCGTTACGGGGATATCTCGCTGACCGCTTCGCGAAGATTCAGGGATACGAGACGCTCTAACGTCAGCTCTTGTTTTTGAGCGCACCGGGATAATGACGCTTCAAAACAGCCTCTGGCGTGGCATAGGCTTCCTGCCGGTCGACACTCCAGTATTTCAATTCGTCGAGCGGAATATGCTCACCGGTCACCGCACAGGTGACGTAGGAGCCGGGCGCGATCACACGAAAATCGCCGTCGAGATATTCGAGCCTGGCTTCGCCATGGCCCGAGGGGCCGAATTTATTGAGCACGGTGTCGTCCTTCGATCAGTCGCCCCAATATAAGGAGCCGTCCCCGATTGTGAACCCCGGAAATCCGCCCGAAACCGATGCGGTTTACACGGGTGCAATTTTAGAAAAGATCGCCCTGAACTTTCTTGATACCGAAATCGGTTGTGCGTTTCGCGGCCGGTTTTGGCTTTGACGCTGGCGGTTCGCCTTGCGCGAGCGCATCCACACGCCCGTCGGCAAATTCGATGTTAAGCGCCGCGCCGGGAATGACGTCCGCTGCGGCGTGAAGGGGATGGCCCTGTGCATCGCGAACCAGGGCGAAACCGCGCGACAGCACGCCTTTATAGGATAGCGCAGCCAGCAATTGGCCAATATGAGACAGGCGCGTACGCCGCTGCTCGATCACGGCCTTGCCGCAGCGCTGCGCGGTATCGGCAAGCCGTCCGACCCGCTCACGGCCGCGCTCGATCTGCGTTCTCAGCGCCGTGACGGTGAGCCGTCCGCTCACCATGGAGAGACGGCGATCATAGACATGGGTGTTGGCGCGCAGCGCGCGGGGCAGATGCGCGCTGGCGCGGTCGAGCCGCTGACGCGGAATGGCGAGCAGGTCCTGCAGTTTCGGCAGTGCGCGGGCGGCGCTGCGCAGCTCGGCGCGGCGATGCTCCTGTCCGCGCTGCCAGCAGGCGAAGCTGCGGCGCGCCAGATTGGAAATTTCGACCGCGAGCTCGGCGCGAACCGGCACGGCCATTTCAGCGGCCGCTGTCGGCGTCGGCGCACGCCTGTCGGCCGCAAAATCGATCAACGTGATGTCGGTTTCATGTCCCACAGCGGAAATCAGAGGGATCATGCTCTCCGCAGCGGCCCGCACGACGATTTCCTCGTTGAACGACCACAGGTCCTCCAGCGAGCCGCCGCCGCGCGCGACGATCAGAAGATCAGGCCTTGGAATCCTGCCGTCTTCCTCCAGGGCGTTGAACCCGTGAATGGCCGCCGCGATCTGCTCGGCGGAGCCTTCGCCCTGTACCCGCACCGGCCACACCAGCACGCGGCGCGGAAAGCGGTCCTCCAGCCGGTGCAGGATGTCGCGGATCACCGCGCCGGTGGGAGAGGTGACGACGCCGATCACCTCCGGCAGCCATGGCAGAAGCTGCTTGCGCGCCTCGTCGAACAGGCCCTCGGCAGCGAGCTTCTTCTTTCGCTCTTCCATCAGCGCCATCAGCGCGCCGACACCCGCGGGCTCGATGGCTTCGATCACGATCTGGTATTTCGACGAGCCGGGATAGGTGGTGAGCTTGCCGGTCGCGATGATCTCGAGGCCTTCCTGCGGCTTGAATTTCATCCGGCCATGCACGCCCTTCCAGATCACCGCCTCGATCTTGGCGGAATCGTCCTTGAGCGCGAAATAGCAATGGCCCGAGGAATGCGGCCCGCGAAAGCCCGAAATCTCGCCGCGCACCCGCACATGGTCATAGGCGCTCTCCACCGTCCGCTTCAGCGCGGAGGAGAGTTCGGACACGGTATATTCCTGTGAATTCTGCAGGATTTCAGCGGTGCTGGCGGTCATGGTCGGTCGAATCTGTTGCGGCATATAAGTGCCATGATAAACCCTTCTATCATCACATAAACTGCGGTTCGACCTTCATCACATGAATATCCTTCTGATCGGTTCCGGCGGCCGCGAGCACGCGCTGGCCTGGAAGATCGCCGCCTCGCCACTGGTGACGAAATTGTGGTGCGCGCCGGGCAATGCCGGCATCGCTCAGGACGCGGAATGCGTCGCGCTCGATGTCGCCGATCATGCCGCCGTGATTGCATTCTGCAAAAACAACAACGTCGACCTTGTTGTGGTTGGGCCGGAAGCGCCGCTGGCGACGGGAATTGTAGATGACCTGATCGCTGCGGGAATTAAAGCTTTCGGACCGAGCAGGCTTGCCTCCCAGCTTGAAAGCTCGAAGGGTTTCACCAAGGACCTGTGCAGGGCGAACAACATTCCGACCGCCGCCTACGACCGCTTCCGTGATGCCGAGGCGGCGAAGGCCTATGTTCGCGAGCAGGGTGCGCCCATTGTGGTGAAGGCCGATGGGCTTGCGGCAGGCAAAGGCGTCGTCGTCGCGATGACAATCCCGGAAGCGGACGTCGCGATCAATGCGCTGTTCAGCGCGCCGGGCGCTGAAGCCGTCATTGAGGAGTTCATGGAGGGCGAGGAAGCCTCGTTCTTCGTTTTGTGCGATGGCGATAATGCCTTGCCGCTGGTCGCAGCGCAGGATCACAAACGCGCCTATGACGGCGACAAGGGGCCGAACACTGGCGGCATGGGCGCCTATTCGCCCGCGCCAGTTTTTACGGATGTGGTGCGCGAGCGGACGATGAACGAGATCATCCTGCCGACGCTGCGTGCGATGAAGGCCAAAGGCGCGCCTTACAGGGGCGTGCTGTTCGCGGGACTGATGATTACCAGTGATGGCCCGAAGCTGATCGAATACAATGTCCGCTTCGGCGACCCGGAAACGCAGGTCCTGATGTTGCGGCTGATGTCCGATCTCGTGCCCGCACTGCTTGCGTCTGTCGATGGCGAGTTGAAACATTTCGATCTGCGCTGGTTTCCCGATCCTGCGCTGACGGTTGTGATGGCGGCGAAGGGGTATCCCGGCGATTACAGGAAGGGCACGCGCATCGAAGGTCTCGGCGAGGCGGCGCAGGTCGAAGGCGTGCAGATTTTCCATGCCGGAACGAAATCCGAAAACGGTCATATCGTCGCCAATGGCGGGCGCGTGTTGAACGTCTCAGCACTCGGCAAAAGCGTCAGCGAGGCGCAGCGCCGCGCCTACGCAGCGGTTGACAGGATCGACTGGCCGGAAGGCTTTTGCCGGCGGGACATCGGCTGGCAGGCGGTGGCAAGGGAAAAGGAAGGAAAATAAAAATGACCGATCTTGCCGATCTGTTTCCCGGTTTTGCGTCCGAATGGATCGGCACATCGAACGGGCGGATTTTCGCGCGGGTCGGCGGCAAGGGTCCGCCGCTGCTGTTGCTGCACGGTTTCACACAAACGAATGTGATGTGGCACCGCGTGGCGCCCAAGCTGGCCCAGAAATTCACGCTCGTGATCGCCGATCTGCCCGGCTACGGCTGGTCGGATATTCCAAAAAGCGATGACGTTCATACGCCCTATACCAAGCGGGCGATGGCGAAGACCATCATCGAGGCGATGGAAAAGCTCGGTCATGTCCGCTTCGCGCTGGCGGGACACGATCGCGGCGGCCGTGTGGCGTATCGGCTCGCGCTCGATCATCCGGGCCGACTGTCGCGCCTCGCCACGCTGGATATTCTGCCGACCTACGAATACTGGGCGCGGATGGACCGGCTCTATGGCTTGAAAATCTATCACTGGACACTTTTGGCGCAGCCCGAGCCATTGCCCGAAACTTTGCTCGGTCAGAACCCGACATTCTATCTCAAAAACAAGCTGACGAGCTGGACTCGATCGAAAACGCTCGACCCGTTCGATCAGCGCGCGCTGGCTCATTATATCGCCGCATTCAACGATCCTGCGCGTATCCATGCGATGTGCGAGGATTACCGCGCCGGCGCCTATGCCGATTACGAGCACGACAAGGCGGACCGTGACGCTGGCAACAGGATCACCGTGCCGATGTTGGCGCTGTGGGGCGCGGCGGGGATTGCGCAATCCGCCGCGACGCCGCTCGATACGTGGAAGAGTTGGGCGAGCAATGTGCGCGGCGGCGCAATGAATTCCGGACATTTCCTCACAGAGGAAGATCCGGACGCAACAGCAGCGGCGCTGTTTGATTTCTTTTCCGAAGGTGTGTGATGGCACTGCGTGAGGCGAGACGCGACGAGGTCGGCCGCATCCTCGATATGCTGGTCGATGACGACCTGGCGCGCACGCGTGAAGATTTGTCGGTGGGGCTTGAGCCCTACCTCAAGGCCTTCGACGAGATTGCGGCGGATCCCGATAATTTTCTCTACGTCTGGGAAGAAGCAGGAGAGATCGTCGGCAGCCTGCAACTGACTTTCATTCCAGGTATTGCCTATCAGGGCGCGTGGCTGGCGCAGGTGGAAAGCGTGCGCGTGGACAGCACGCTGCGGGGTCAGCGCATCGGTGAGAAGATGATGCAGGCGGCGATGGAGATCGCCCGCCGCCGGGGCTGCCGCTCGATGCAGCTCAAGACCGATAAGCGCCGCGTTGCCGCGCACCGCTTCTACCAGCGGCTCGGATTTGCACACTCGCACGAGGCCATGACAATAAAACTGTGAGCATCAGCGGCGCGTCTTGAAGAAGTCCTTCAGCATCGCCGCCGCCTCGCTTTCCCCGACCGAGGGATAAATTTCCGGCGCATGGTGACAGGTCGGAGAGGCAAAAAAGCGAACGCCGCTGTCCACCGCGCCGCCTTTTGGGTCTGCGGCGCCATAGTAAAGCCGCCGGATGCGCGCAAAGGAAATCGCACCCGCGCACATGGTGCAGGGTTCCAGCGTCGCGTAGAGATCGCAGTCGGTCAGCCGCTCGCTGCCGACAGCCCGTGCAGCCTGACGGATCGCCAGAATCTCGGCATGGGCGGTCGGATCGCGGTCCTGCAGGGTGCGGTTTCCGGCCTGTGCGATGACCGCGCCGTCACGCACGATCACGCAGCCGATCGGCACTTCGGCGGCATTGCCCGCGATTTCGGCCTGTTTCAGCGCCAAATCCATGAAAGATCGTGCCGTCATGCTCGTGTCCCGCGCCAAATTCTGTTATCAGGCGCTCTTTCCCGAAAGTGAGACCATCCATGCCCCGCAATAACGATAAAAACAACGGCCGTCCGCCGCGCCGCGGCTCTGGCGAGGGTTATAAAGGCGGGGGCAAAGGGCGCTCGAGCGGTCCCCGCAGCGGCTCTTCTGATGGCCGAAGGTCGTCGCGCGATGATCGGCCCTCGCGTCCCGCCGCGGCGCGCGGCGAGCGCAAGTTCGGTGATAAAAAGTTCGGCGACCGAAAATCCGGTGACGGGAATTTCGGCGAGAAACGATCCTACAAGCCTCGCGCCGAGCGGGGCGATAGTCCCCGTCCGCGCTTCAATCGAGACGAGCGCCCGCAGCGTGACGAGAGGCCCTCACGCGGCCCGCGCAAGGAGTTCGGGGTGCGCGCCGAGCGAAGCGAGGGGCGCACGTTCAGGCCGCGCGAGGATCGCACGGAAGGCCGCTCGTTCAGGCCCCGGGAGGATCGGGGTGGAGACCGCCCTTTTAAGTCGCGTGCGCAGGAGGACCGAGCGCCGCGCGGCGAGCGCAGCGAATTTCGTTCGAGCCGCAACGCGGGTGCGGGGCGTTTCGAGGATCGGAAATCCGGTGGCGGAAAATTCGGCGAGAAGCGGCCATACAGGGCGCGTGGCGAACGCGATGACGCGCCGCGCCCGCGCTTCAATCGCGATGACCGTCCGCCTCGGGACCGCGACGAGCGCCGCCCTCGCGCACCGCGCCGCGAGTTCGACGGACCGGGCCGGAGTCCGGAAAAGCCTCGGCAAGAAAAACCCTGGCAAAAACGCGCGCCGGCCGAGCGCAGCTCGGAGGAGCGGCAGCGTTTCTCGCGGCCGCGCTTCGACAAGCCGCGTGAGGACCGCGCGCCGCGCGGCGAGCGCCGTGGCGGCGGAGACTGGCACGAGCAAGCGCGCAGCGAGAGGCGCTCGCGTGAAGATCGGCCACGCCGCGACAATGAGGACGACAGCAAGGTGTTCGCCAAGCGGCCTGCGTTTGGCGGACGCGGAGATTATCGCGAGCGCAAACCCGATTTTGACAAGCGCGTGCCGCGCGAGGCTGCGGCCGCGAAGACCAAGACCGGCGAGCGTATCGCCAAGATCGTCGCGCGCGCGGGATTGTGTTCGCGCCGCGATGCCGAGGAGTGGATTGTGCAGGGCCGCGTCGCGGTCAACGGTCGCGTCATCAATTCGCCGGCGCTCGACGTCACTCCGCGCGATGTCGTCACCATCGACGGCAAGCCACTGCCGGAGCGCGAGCGGACTCGGCTGTTTTTGTACCACAAGCCGCGCGGCCTGATGACGACGCATGACGATCCGGAGGGACGTCCGACCGTATTCGACAATCTGCCTGAAGGTTTGCCGCGCCTGATCAGCATCGGGCGGCTCGATTTCAACACCGAGGGCCTTCTGCTGCTGACCAACGACGGCGGCCTGTCGCGGGCGCTTGAACATCCCGATACAGGCTGGCTTCGCCGCTATCGTGTGCGTGCCCACGGCGATGTGACGCAGGCGCAGCTCGATCAGTTGAAAAGCGGCGTCGAGGTCGATGGCGTCAAATACGGTCCCATCGATGCGACGCTGGAGCGTGATCAGGGCAGCAATGTCTGGATCGTGTTCGCGATTCGCGAAGGCAAGAACCGTGAAGTCCGCAACGTGATGGCGCATCTCGGCCTCGAAGTGAATCGGCTGATTCGTGTGTCGTACGGTCCCTTCCAGCTCGGCGAGATCGCAGAGGGGCAGGTCGAGGAAATCAAGGGCCGGGTGCTTCGCGATCAGCTCGGCGACAAGATTGTCGCGCTGTCGGGCGCGCAGTTCGATAAGCCGGAGCGCGATGCCTCGCCCGACGACGACGCTCCGCGAGCAAAGGGCCGGCCCAAGGCTACCGGCAAGAATGCGCTGATTGCCGACAGCAAGGGCCGCCGCGTGCTGGTCACGCGTTCCGGCAGCGCAGAGAAGCGCTCGCAGAACGAGGACGAGTCCAACGGATACGGCGCGCCGCGCCGTCCGAAGCGGGGCTATCACGGCAAGCGCGATCTGAAGCCACGGGATCTGTGATTTTCGATGCGTGTCGTGGGTGGACGGCTGAGGGGACGCAATCTTGCGTCCCCGTCATCGGACGGGATCAGGCCGACCCAGGACCGGCTGCGCGAGTCGCTGTTCAACATTCTGATGCACGCCTACGAAAATCCGGTACTGGACGCGCGGGTGCTCGATCTGTTTGCCGGGACCGGCGCGCTTGGGATCGAGTCGGTCTCGCGCGGAGCGACCTTCGCGCTGTTCGTGGACAATGGCGCGGAAGCGCGCGCGCTGCTTCGCAACAATGTCGAGGCGCTCGGTCTCGGCGGCGTGACGAAAGTCTATCGGCGCGATGCCACGAATCTCGGTCCGGCCTATCCGATGGAGCCGTTCTCGCTGGTGTTTCTCGACCCGCCTTACGACAAGGGACTTGCGGAAAAGGCACTTGCGTCACTGCGTGAGGGCAAATGGCTGACGGACAATGCGCTGGTCATTGTCGAGGAAGCGAAGGCCGCAGGCTTTGTCGCGCCCGGAGGTTATGACGAGCTTGAGCGGCGCGCCTATGACGACACGGAGTTCGTAATCCTGCGCGTCTGCGCCGGTTGAGCCGCTAACGCCGTCCGAACAGCTTTTCGATATCCGACAGTTTCAGTTCGACATAGGTCGGCCGACCGTGATTGCATTGGCCGGAATTGGGCGTTTCTTCCATCTCGCGCAACAGCGCGTTCATTTCCTCGCCCTTCAGAATTCGTCCCGCACGGACCGAACCATGACACGCCATGGTGGCTGCGACATGCATCAGGCGCCGTTCGAGCGGCAATGCCTCGTCCCATTCGGCCATGTGCTCTGCGAGATCGCGCAGCAGCGCGGCGGCATTGGTCTTGCCGAGCAGGGAGGGCGTTTCCCGAACGGCAACCGCGCCGGGGCCGAAGGATTCGATCGCAAGGCCGAATTTTTCAAGTTCATCGGCCCGTGCCAGGAGACCCTCCACCGTCGCCTCGTCCATTTCGACAATGTCCGGGATCAACAGGATTTGCCTTTGCACGCCGTTTTGCGCGAGCGAGGCCTTCAACCGCTCGTAAACGATCCGCTCATGCGCGGCGTGCTGGTCCACCACGATCAGCCCGTCCCGGGTCTGCGAGACGATGTAGGTCTCGTGAATCTGGGTTCGCGCCGCTCCAAGCGGACGATCCATCAGATCAACAGCTGGCTGCTGTTCGAAACGCACATCGGCCGAAGGCGCTCCGGTGTCGAACGCCGCCTGTGCGGCTTCGTTGAAAGCCGGATAGGCCGGCGCCGCGCCGCCGCCGAAGGAGGACGGGAAATTTGGAGAGCGCCGCCAGTCCCAGCCGGTGCTCTGCGTAATGCCGCCGGGGCGGAAAGCCATGATCGCCGCGCCATCCGAATTGGCCGCCGTACGCTTGCCCTCGCGCGC
Source organism: Bradyrhizobiaceae bacterium (assembly GCA_003963145.1). Lineage (GTDB taxonomy): Bacteria > Pseudomonadota > Alphaproteobacteria > Rhizobiales > Xanthobacteraceae > Afipia. The sequence continues at coordinate 101,585 of RXJJ01000022.1, read as the reverse complement.
GAGCGCGTCCTTCAGCGCATGCACGATCAATGCGCGGACGAGTCCCGCATTGCGGAAACGCACCTCGGTTTTTGCCGGGTGAACATTGGCATCGACCTCGGTGCTGTCCAGCGTGACAAACAGGGCCACCACGGGATGCCGGTCGCGCGGCAGGTAATCCGCATAAGCGGCGCGGACGGCCCCGAGAATCAGCTTGTCACGCACCGGGCGGCCGTTGACGAATAGATATTGCCCAAGCGCGTTGGCGCGCGTCAGCGACGGCGCGGCGGCAAAGCCCTCCACGACGACACCATCGCGCTCGGCGCGCGCCTCGATGGCGGCGGCACGGAAATCGGCTCCCAGAATGTCGCCAAGCCGGGTCAGCCGGCCCGGTGCGCCAGGAAGCGCCGCGTTCCAGGTCACGGGCGCGCGTTCTTCGCCAGCCAGCGAGAACGCGATATCCGGCCGCGCCATCGCCAGGCGCCGTACGACTTCGCGAACGGCTTCAGCCTCGGTACGGTCTGTCTTGAGGAATTTCAGCCGCGCGGGGGTCGCATAAAACAGGTCGCTGACCTCGATGCGGGTGCCGCTGCCGAGAGCTGTGGGCGTAATGGCCGATTTTTCGCCGGCATCGACGTTCAGCATCCATGCGTGCGGCTCGCCGGCGTGACGGGTCGCGATATTCAGTCTGGCGACGGCCCCGATGGAAGGCAGTGCCTCGCCGCGAAACCCGAGCGTTCGGATGCGCAGCAAATCCTCGTCGTCGAGCTTGGAGGTGGCGTGACGCTCCACCGCCAGAACAAGATCGTCTCGCGTCATGCCGACACCATCGTCGGTGATGACGATCCGCCGCCGTCCACCGCCTTCGGTGAAGATGTCGACGCGGCTTGCGCCCGCGTCGATCGCATTCTCCACCAATTCCTTCACCGCGCTCGCGGGCCGCTCGACCACTTCACCTGCGGCGATGCGGTTGATGATCTGCTCGGGCAATTGGCGGACAGGCATGGGTAGTCCAGTGAGACAGTTCGGGGCGATTCGGACCGACAACATCTTACGACCGGTTCGTACCGGGTATGGGGTGCAAACGACCAAAATGCGGGGCTTCTGGACGATTTCCTCGATTTCCACGGAATATCCGGATGCTGAACCCCTCTGTCGTGTTCTGGACCCGTCTTTTTGCTGAAATCTGCATTTTGATACTGGTTAGCCAGTGTTGCGCTCTCCGGCGGCGCCATGTTCCGGCCCTGAGGGCCTAGTCGTCATAGCGCGCGGACCCGCGCCGCGCCTTGATCTCGCCGCGCCGCTTCTTGCCCTCCAGCCGCCGGGTTTTCGAACCCAACGTCGGTCTTGTCGCGCGACGGGGCTTGGGCCTGACCGTGGCTTCGCGCAGCAATTCCAGCAGCCGGTCGATGGCGTCGGCCCGATTGCGTTCCTGAGTGCGGAACCGCTGGGCGTGAATGACGATCACGCCGTCCTTGGTCATGCGCTGGCCGGCCAGGGTGGCCAGCCGTTCCGAGACATCTGGCGCTAGAGCGACATGGCGCAGGTCAAAGCGCAGTTGTGCCGCCGTCGAGAGCTTGTTGACATTCTGCCCGCCCGGGCCCGAGGCCCGGACGAAGGTGACGTGAATATCGTTTTCATCGATGGCAATGTCGCGGGTGACCCGAAGCATGCCGGAACGAATAGCATGAACGGGTCTTGCCTGTGTCAGTTTTTGGCTGTCGGGGCCGTGGCTGACGGGGTGGCCGAAGCATCTGCGACCGGCGCGCGGCCGACGCTGACCGACAGGACACCGTTGCCCCAGATGCGTTTGGCGACACGCTTGGCATCGTCGAGCGTCACTGCGTCGATGATGCCGCTGCGCCGCTCGAGATAATCAATGCCGAGATTGTCGAGCTGATACTGAACCAGCGCACCGGCGAATTTGGTGGATGAATCCAGAGCCAGCATCTGCGACCCCTTGAGATAGGATTTGGCTTCATCCAGTTCCTTTTGGGTCGGGCCTTCCTCGCTGATCCGTTTCAATTCGGCGTTGATGGTGTCGAGCGTTTCGCCAGCCTTGTCGGCACGGGTGGCGGTGCTGCCGAAAAACATCGACGAATGGTTCATCCATATCAGCGACGAGGAGACGGAATAAACCAGCCCGCGTTTCTCCCGGACTTCATGGTACAGCCGCGACGACAGCGAACCGCCGCCGATGATATGATTGACGATATAGGCGGCCATGAAATCCGGATCGTTGCGCGCGATACCCGCGCCGCCAAACAGGATGGCAGTCTGGGGAACGTCGAGCGGCACGACGAATTTCTGCGGCGTCTTGGCGAAGTCGATATTGGCGACCGGCGTCAGTTCGCTCTTGGCGGGCAATCCTCCGAACGTCTTGTCGAGCAGTTTGCCGACGGTTTCGGCATCGACATCGCCCACCACGGCGATCTTGAGATTGTCCCGCGCCAGAGTGCGGCGAACGTAATCCTTGAGGTCGGCGGCCTCGATCTTCGGAACGCTCTCAAGCGTGCCGTTCGACGGGCGAGCGTAGGGATGACCCTCATAAGCGGCAGCCCAGAAACGGTCACTGGCGATCGAACCGGGCGAAGTGGATTCCCTGCGTAGCAAGGAGAGGGTCTGGGCACGCACACGCTCCAGCGGCTCGGCATCGAAGCGTGGTGACGTCAGGGCAAGGCGCAGCAAATCGAAAGCTTCGTCGCGATTTTCCTTCAGCATACGCAGCGAACCGCGCAGATAGTCGCGGCTTACCGAGAAATTCATCTGGATCGCGCGGCGCTCAAGACGTTCGTGATAGGTCTTTGAATCGAGATCGCCTGCTCCTTCGTCGAGCGTATCGGCGGCAAGGCTGCCGGTGCCGGCCTTGCCGTCAGGGTCCTGAGCGCTGCCGCCGGTGAAAGCGAATTGCATCGCGATCAGCGGCACGGTCGCGTCCTGGACGAACCACGCCTCGATGCCGCCGGGCGAAACCACGCGCTGGATTTTTGCCGCGGCGGAGGCCGGTGCGATTTGAAGGCAGACGAGGGCAATCCCTGTGGCCGCGAGGCGCGGCAGGACATTCATCATATTCACGACCGCTTCTCCTCGCGCTTTGTGGTTTCCTTGACGAGATAGCCGGTCACGGAGCGCTTGTTGTCGAGCCACTTCTGCGCGGCCTGGCTGACTTGCGCGGCGGTGACGGCACGAATGCGATCCGGCCAGGTCTTGATATCGTCGGCCTTCATGCCAACGGTAATGGCGGCGCCGTACCAGCGCGCCAGCGTGCTCTGGCTGTCCTGCGCATAGACCGATTCGGCGATTAGTTGCGTTTTGGCGCGTTCGAGATCAGAAGACGGCACGGGATTGCGCGCGATGTCGGCGATTACGCTTTCGGCCGCCTGTTCAATCTGCGGGAAAGTGACGCCTGCCTTGGGCGTGACCGAGATGGCGAATTGCGTATCGTCAATCGCCGTTCCCTGATACCAGGCGCCGGTGCTGATCGCGAGCGGCTTGTCCACTACGAGGGCCTGATAAAGATATGAATTGCTGCCGCTACCCAGAAGCTGCGCCAGAACTTCGAGCGCCTCGCTTTCGCCGGCGGCGGCGGTGAGGGCCGACGGCACCAGATAATAGCGGCGCATGGTCGGCTGCTCGACGCGCGGATCGGCGAGAGTGACGGTGCGCGGGCCGGCGGGCTGAGGCTCCTGCGGGCGGGTGCGTTTGGGCGCAATATTCGGCTGCGGCGGAATCTTGCCGAATGTCGCCTCGATTTTGGGTCTGATGTCGTCGGCAGTCACATCGCCCGCGATCACCAGCGTGGCGTTGTTGGGGGCATAGAACCTCTTGTAGAAGGCCAGCGCATCCTCGCGGTTGAGCTTCTCGATTTCCGAGTGCCAGCCGATCACCGGCCGTCCGTAGGGATGATTGAGGTAAAGCGCCGCCATGATCTGCTCGGTGAGCCGTGCATCCGGGCTATTGGCGACACGCATGTTGTATTCTTCCAGAACCACATCGCGCTCGGGCAGCACGTTCTCGTCCTTGAGCACAAGCCCGGTCATGCGGTCGGCTTCGAACTCCATCATGGTATCGAGCTTGTCACGCGGCACGCTCTGGTAATAGGCCGTGTAGTCGGTCGAGGTGAAGGCGTTTTCATTGCCGCCCACGCGCCCCACGGTCTGCGAGAACTCGCCGACCGGATGTTTTGCCGTACCCTTGAACATCAGGTGCTCGAGAAAATGGGCAAGACCGGACTTGCCCGGCGTCTCGTCGGCCGAGCCGACCTTGTACCAGGTCATTTGCGTCACTGTCGGCGTACGGTGATCGGGTATCACCACGACCTGCAGGCCGTTGGCCAGCATGAAGGTCGAGACTTTTTCAGGAGGATGAGTCTGTGCGCTTGCGGGGGCCGCTGCAAGGATCACAGCAAGGATCACAGCACCGAGCTTTGCGCTCAACGGAGCGCAACGAATTTTGAAAGAAATTGTCATGCTATCCTATCGGGTCCCGAGGACCATTTTGACGCGAACTCTTCAAGCGTCTTTTGCGCAAGAGAGACCAAGAGCAAATCCCCGACAGACGCGACGAACTTATCTCTGGACCGTTCCCTTGTCCGTAATCGGATTATAGACCTCCGGAGTCTTCGCGGACGAACCGCCGGTGCCATAGCTGTAATTCGGCGACGGTGTCTGATAGCCGACCGGCGGCTGCGTCAGAGCCTCGCGCTTCGGCTCTTCCTTGAACTTGGTTTTCTCTTCCTTGCTTCCGAACATGCCGCTGAACAACCCACCATTGTAGCCGAGCTGTGAAGGGTTCAGGATCTGATTGACATAGGGCACGGCCGATTGCGGGCTGGTGTCGTCCTTGCTCTTGGGTTTGCGGATGGCGAGCTCGCTCGGCATGACCGGACGAGCGGCCTCCCGCGGGTCGACCGGCCCTTCCTTGGCGGCGGCAATCGCCTCGCGGCGCGCCTGCTCGTCAGGATCCTTGGGCCAGTTTCCACCGAATTTCGTTTTCTTCGGTGCTGGCGGCGGCAGGTTGTTGCTCTTGGGCACGACCAGTGGAGAGCGCTCGCGGTATTCGATTTTCGAATCGTCCATATTCTGGCCGGCGAGACCTTCGATCAGGTTCTTGACGATGCCCTGTTCGAAGCTGCTCTGAGGCTGTTCGTCGTCATCGTCCCCGGCGCGGGCGATGCCCGCCAAGGCCAAAATGATGCCGACCGCGGTCGCCGAGAGCCGGAGCGTACGCAGCAGGGTATTCCGGGCCGAGAACTGCCGAGGGAACTGCCAGACGGCCTGAAAACCGGATTTTGCGGTCTCGCCCTTCATGATGTCATCCCGATCCGTTGAGCCTGAAACAAACCAAATGCCTTTGGGAAATCCAAATGAAATTCCGGCAATCCGGGCTGTTTCGCCTACGAATTTTGGCGATTATCAGGGCCTTTTTACGGCGGCAGGGCCCAGGAAGCTGTCATACAGCAGGGCGGCAACCCCGGCAACGATGGCCACGTCGGCAAGGTTAAAGACGTACCAGTTGTAGGTTGTGCCACCGATTCGAGCGTGCAAAAGGGCGAAATCGACCACGGCGCCATAGGCGAACCGGTCGATGGTGTTGCCAATGGCCCCACCGATGATGAGGCCGAGCCCGATCGCGGCCAGACGGGTGTTCGAGCGTGCCATCCAGAGCGCCAGCAACAGCACGGCGACGATCTTCACCACGACCAGAATCGTCTGCCCGGTTGCATCCTGATTCTGGAACCAGCCGTAACTGATGCCTGTGTTCCACGCCAGCACGAGATCGAAGAACGGCGTGACAGAGACCGATCCGCGCCGGCCGATCTCGAAAATATAAAGCAGCCAGAGTTTGGACGCCTGGTCGAGCACAAGGGCAATCATGGCCGCTGTCACGCCGGCGCGCAGCGTCGGGGTCACGCCACGGCCTTTCCAAGCGCCTTCAGTTCGCGCAACGCCTGTGCGTCGCGCGGCGATACGTCGGGATAGTCAGGATCGTCGCCGACCGTGGGAAGAATTTTCCACGAGCGGGCGCATTTCCTGCCGACGGCTTTTTCAACGACAACGGCAACCCCGGACACATCGCTAAGCCTGAAAGCGTCCGCCGGGGCGTCATCGTTGGTCACCATGGCGTTCGATGTGATGCAGATTTCGGCCAGATCGACATCGGCCAGCACGCCGAGCAGTTCCATATTGGAGACGTAAACCAGCGGCGACGCCTCGAGCGAAGATCCGATGCGCTTGGCGGCGCGCTCGATTTCCAGCGCGCCCGTGACGACACGGCGAATGTCACGGATGGTGTCCCATTTTTTCGCCAGTGCATCGTCAAGATAATCGTTCAGTCCATCGGGAAATTGGGTCAAATGAATCGAGACAGCCTCGGTCGGCCGATAAAGCTGCCACGCCTCTTCGCAGGTGAAGCTGAGGATGGGAGCCAGCCATTTGATAATGGCGTCGCACAGGATATTGACCGTCGTCAAAGCGGCCTTGCGCGTCAGCGACGACGGCGGATCGCAATACAGCGCGTCCTTGCGAATATCGAAATAGAACGCCGACAGTTCGGTGTTCATGAAATTCGTCAGCGCGGCGATGATGGTCTTGTAGTCGAATTCCGCATAGGCCTTGCGCACGACGGCATCGACGCGGCTGAGTTCATGCAGCATCAGCCGTTCGAGTTCGGGCATGTCGGACTGCGCCACCGTATCGGCAGGCGTATAATGGTGCAGCGTGCCCAGCATCCAGCGGATGGTGTTGCGCAGCTTGCGATAGGTCTCGATGGTGTTCTTCAGGATTTCCGGGCCGATGCGCAGATCGTCGGAGTAATCCGATGCCGCGACCCAAAGGCGCAGAATGTCCGCGCCGGATTGCTTGATGACGTCCTGCGGCGCGGTGGTGTTGCCGAGCGACTTCGACATCTTGCGGCCGTTCTCGTCCAGCGTGAAGCCGTGGGTCAGAACCACGTCATAGGGCGCACGGCCGCGCGTGCCGCAGCTCTCGAGTAGCGAGGAATGAAACCAGCCGCGATGCTGGTCGCTGCCCTCGAGGTACATCACGGTGTCGTTGCCGCCGTCGACCTTCCGCCTGATCCCGGCCAGACCCGGGAAATGAACGGGGTCCTCCAGCACGAACGCGTGGGTCGAACCGGAATCGAACCAGACGTCGAGAACGTCGTCGACCTTCTGCCACGCTTCGTTGCTCAGCGAGCCGAGAAAGCGTTCCCGCGCGCCTTCCGCGTACCACGCATCCGCGCCTTCTTTCTCAAATGCGTCGGCGATGCGCGCGTTGACGGCCTCATCTTGCAGGATTTCGGCTGAACCATCGCCGGTTTCGCGCACGAACACGGTGATAGGCACGCCCCATGCGCGCTGGCGTGAAATCACCCAGTCGGGCCGGCCGGCAATCATGCCGGTGATACGGTTCTGGCCCTGCTCGGGCACCCAGCGCGTGACTTCGATCGCCTGCAGCGCGCGGCGGCGCAGTGTGTCACCAGGCTTGGCTTTGGTTCCGGCCTTTGTCGAAGCGTCGACGATATCCTTGTCCATCGCAATGAACCATTGCGGCGTGTTGCGGAAGATCACCGGCTTTTTCGAGCGCCAAGAATGGGGATATTGATGCTTCAGCCGCCCGCGTGCGAGCAGAGCGCCGCGCTCGATCAGGGCCTTGATGACGGCTTCGTTGGCGTCGCCCTTCTCGCCCTTGTCGGTCAATACGCGCTTGCCGGTGAAGCCGGGAGCCTGTGCGGTCAGCGCGCCATCGGCGTCGACAGTGTAGGGAATGCTTGAGCTGATACCGCGCGCTTCGAGCTCGCGTGCATGTTCAGTCCAGATGTCGAAGTCCTCGCGGCCATGGCCCGGCGCGGTGTGAACGAAACCTGTGCCGGTGTCGTCTGTGACATGATCGCCATTCAGTAGCGGCACGCGGAATTCATAGCCGCCATCAAATCCAGCGAACGGATGCGCGCATTCCATCGCGGCGAGGACGTCTGAAGGGATGTCGCCAATTCGCTCGAAGCTGGTGACTCGCGCCTGTTTGAAGACGTCTTCCGCCAGCTTGTCAGCAAGGATCAGCGTGTCGCCGGTCTTCGCCCAGTTGTCGGAGGGTGCGTCAGTAACTTTGTAAAGACCGTAAGCGATTTTCGAGGAAAAGCTGATCGCGCGGTTGCCGGGCAGCGTCCATGGTGTCGTGGTCCAGATCACGACGGCAGCATCGCCGACCGCTTCGACAATCGCGGGAGAAGCATCCTTGCCTGAGGGCAACTCCACCTGTGCGACGGGAAACTTCACCCACACGGTATCTGAGGTGTAGTCCTCGTATTCGACCTCCGCTTCGGCGAGCGCGGTCTTCTCCACCACGCTCCACATCACAGGCTTCGAACCGCGATAGAGCGTGCCGTTGGCGGCGAACTTCATCAGTTCGCGCGCAATCTGCGCTTCGGCCGGAAAGCTCATCGTGGTGTAGGGATGCGCCCAATCGCCGATCACGCCGAGGCGCTTGAACTCCTCGCGCTGCACGCCGACCCAGTGCTCGGCATAGGCGCGGCATTCGCCGCGGAACGCCAGCATCGCGGCCGAGTTTTTCAGGTCCGGTTTCTGCTTGCCTTTGGAACGGTAGTTTTCTTCCTCGATCTTCCATTCGATCGGAAGACCGTGGCAATCCCATCCGGGCACATAATTGGAGTCGAAGCCGAGCATCTGCTGACTCTTGGTCACCAGATCTTTCAGGATTTTGTTCAGCGCGTGCCCGATATGAATGTTGCCGTTGGCATAGGGCGGCCCATCATGCAGCACGAACTTGGTGCGGCCTTTCGCGCTGTCGCGCAGCTTGCCGTAGAGATCGATCTCGTTCCAGCGCGCCAGAATTTCCGGCTCGCGCTGCGGCAGGCCCGCTCGCATCGGGAATTCCGTTTGCGGCAGATAAAGCGTCTTGGAGTAGTCCGGCCCGTCTGACTTCGGGGCGCCGGCTTTGGGCTTGTCGGTCATGGCGTGGTGAATAGCGCGTTTTGGCGGTGAGGGGGAAGCCGATTGACAGGGAAATCGGTCGTTACGTTCTCATACGGCCCCGATATTTCTAGCCGATATTCCCCAGTTTCGGGAATGCGCCGTGCGAGGCGGCGAGAAGGACCTTCGCCCTGGCGCTGTCATCGTTCATCTGCCTCACCAGAGCGTCGATATTGTCGAATTTCAGTTCATCGCGGATAAATCCGATGAAGGCGATATCGAGGTCCTTGCCGTAAAGATCGCCTTTGAAATCGAACAGAAAGACCTCCAGCAGGGGCGCGCCATTATCGAAAGTGGGGCGCCGGCCGAAACTAGCCACGCCATCGTACCGGCGGCTGTCACTGCCGGCACCCATTCCGACACGAACGGCATAGATGCCGTGTCTGAGCCCGGTGTTCGGATCGAGGCGGATATTGGCGGTGGGATAGCCGAGATCGCGGCCGCGCTTGTCGCCGTGAATGACCTCGCCGGTGACGAACCATGGTCCGCCCAGCATCGCGCTCGCCTCATCCACGCGCCCTTCGGAAAGAGCGGTGCGGATTGTGCTTGAGGAAATTGGTTGGCCCAAAAGATCCACATGGTTCTGGATGCGAACCTCGAACCCGAGCCTCGGCGCTTCGGCGGCCAGCAAAGCCGGCGAGCCGCCGCGGCCCTTGCCGAAATGGAAGTCATCGCCGACGGATACGCCGGTCACGCCGAGCCGCGCCATCAATTCCTGGTTAATGAAGTCCTGCGCTGTGGTCGCGGCGCGCCCGGCGCCGAAACTCAGGACCACCGCGCCGTCAAGTCCGGTACCCGCGAGCAGACGCAGCTTTGCTCTTTCGTCCGCGAGGCGAAAATGCGGGGCGCTTGGATTGAAAAAGCTGCGCGGATGCGGTTCGAACGTCAGGGCCAAAGCCGGGCGGCGATTTTGCCGCGCCATTTCAATGGCCGCCGCGATCACGGCGCGATGTCCCAGATGCACGCCGTCGAAATTGCCGAGCGCAACAACCGCCCCTTTTTCGATGGCGCTGGCAGGCGTTGCGTCGCGGATGATGGTGAAGCTGGTTGTCATGACAAGCGAGATGGGTCTGGAAAATATGCGGGGGACCTGAGGGCCAGTGCGGCGGTAAGTCAAGATACCAGTCGATTTCCTGCACGCCTTGGACCGTCCGATTAACGGGCTGTTTAAACCGGGCTGGTATTGCTGTTCAATAACCGAGACGTGATCGGCGGTCCTGACGCGTCCAGGGTGCAGCGAGTCCGATCAGGCGCGTCCGTGGGGGCGCAAGGAAAACGAACGATGGCGATGGACCTTTCGATGCCGGTGCTGGTGGTGGACGATTACAGCACCATGATCCGCATCATCCGCAATCTTTTGAAACAACTTGGCTTTGAGAACATCGACGACGCCAGCGATGGATCGGCTGCACTCACCAAGCTGCGCGGAAAGAAATACGGGCTGGTAATTTCGGACTGGAACATGGAGCCGATGACCGGTTACGACCTGCTCAAGGAAGTGCGGGGCGATCCGAACCTCGCCACCACCCCTTTCATCATGATCACGGCGGAATCGAAAACCGAGAATGTCATTGCCGCCAAGAAGGCCGGCGTGAACAACTACATCGTCAAGCCGTTCAATGCGGCGACGCTGAAGAGCAAGATCGACGCGGTATTCCCGGATTTGCCGGCGTAAGTTTCGCATCATAATGTTTCTGCATGCCCGGCCTGTGCCGGGCATTTTATTTGCGTCTACCATTTGAGGCCGCGCGAAAGGGCCTTCGGTGCGCCGGTCTCGCCGAACAGGCGGGTGACGGTGAAGTCGTCGATTTCCTGAATGCTGGCAAAGTCCGCCGAATGGATGCCGCGGGTGACGAACAGGCAATCGACCCCGATATTCTTTGCGCCGGCCAGATCCGTTCGCACCGAATCGCCGATCGCCAGCATCCGCTGCGCCGCAGTCGTTTGTCCGCGCTTGCTCGCCGCGAGAGCAATGGCCCGGTCATAGGCCGGGCGGTGCGGCTTGCCGTAGAAGATCACCTCGCCGCCGAGCTCGCGGTAAAGTTCCGCGATCGCCCCGGCGCAATACACCATGCGATCGCCGCGCTCGACAATGATGTCGGGATTGGCGCAGATCATGGTGAGATTCCGTTTGCGGGCTTGCACCAGAAGATCGCGATAATCCTCGGGCGTATCCACCTCATCATTCACCGGACCGATGCAGACGATGTAATCGGCCTGCTCCAGCGGCGCGTCCCTCACGTTCAGTCCCCTGAGGGTCGGACCGTGATGATCGGGACCGATCTGGTAGACCGACTGATCGGGATGGGCCGCGACATAGCTGCGCGTCAGATCGCCGGACGAAACGATGGCGTCATAGGTCTCGTCCGAAACATTGAGGCGGCGAAGCTGGCGCTGGACGCCGTCCGCCGGACGCGGGGAGTTGGTCAGCATCACCACGGTGCCCCCGTTTTTGCGGAACGTCTGCAGCGCTCCGCAAGCCTCGGGAAAAGCCACCACGCCATCGTGGATCACGCCCCAGATGTCGCAAAGAATGACATCGACCTCCTGCGTGAGGTCGCGCAAATGGTCGACGAAACGGAGAGTCATCAGTCATTCCGGAACTATGGTGGGGATTTAGCTTTGCGCCGTGCGGCGGACGAGGGCGGCGTTACCGGTCAGGCGCTGGCTTTCGGTGGCAACCGGATTTGCGGTCACCGCTGCCGGTGTCGCCGCCTTTGGGGTGTCGGCGGGAGCGCTTTCCGGCCGCAGCGGTCGCGGCGCGGAAAACAGGAAGCCTTGACCGAACCGCACATCGTAATCCAGCAAATCGACGACGGCCCTCTCGCCTTCGATTTTCTCGGCGATCAGGTCGATGCCGAACCGGCCCAGCAGGCTCGAAAGGTCGGCAGCATGGATATCGGCCGAAGACAGCTGTTTCTGATCGAGCAGCAGGCTTGCCGGAATTTTTATATAGCGCACGCCGCGGTCGGCCAGCTGGCGGCCGTCTATCCGTAGATCGCTGACATTGTCGACGGAGAACGAATATCCGAGGCGGTGAAGCGTCGCGAGGTTCTCGCTCTCCTTCGGGCCGAGATTGCGATAGGTGCTGTGCTTGAACTCGAACACCAGCGAAGGCGCAAGCGCGCGATTGGCCTCGAGAAAATCGACGCATTGGGCGAAGACGTCCTGATTGCCGAGCGTCGCCGAGGAGACATTGCAGAACACGCCGACATCCTTGCTGCGGACCTGAAGGCGTCTGAGCACCTGTACGCAGCGAAACATCACCATGTAATCGATCTGGCCGATCAGCCCGCTCGATTCGGCGGGGCCGATGAAGTCTGACGCCGTCAGAATGCTGTCGCCCTCGTCACGCAGACGCGACACCGCTTCGTAGAAGCGCACCTTGCGCTGGGGCAGCGTGACCATCGGCTGCAAGTAAAGATCGATGCGGTTAGCTTCGATCGAACTCTTGATCGCGGCAATAATGTCGGTTTCGGCCGGTCCGCTTTTCGGCGAAGGCGCAGCGGCTGTTTCCGGTGCGGTGCTGACGGTGGCTGCGGCCGGGAATGGCGCGACCACATCGGAATCGCTTTGGGTCGCGGGACGAGCGGGCGCGGGGCTTGCCGCCGTTGTGAGACTTGCGGCTGAGGAGCCCGCGGTGGCCAGCAAATCGTCGTGAAGCGCGACCGAATCCGCCAGCTGCGTAACCAGCTGGCCGAGTTCGCCGATCTCGCCCATCACGGCATGCATGCGCTCCTGCCCGGCTGACTCCGAACTCGCGATGCGAGCCTCGACAGTAGACAGCCGACGGCCGAACTCGGCGATCTGACGCGCGAGATCTGCGGTTCCGCGCGACAGGTCGGCGATTTGACCGCCGACATCGGTCCGGTCCCGCAGCCGCATCGACACCGCGTTGTAGAGAATGAGGAAAGTCAGCGCCGTCAGCGCCACCAGCGCCGATTCATAGGCGCCAAGACCCGCCAGCGAATACAGAACCAGACCCAGCGACGCTGCGATCAGCACCATGCAGATGGCGATGAAAATGGTCGATATTCGGATCATCTCGCTGGCCCAGTCCCCGGCTTCGCGATCCTAACACCAAGTTTGATTCGGCGTGAAATGTTCTTTGATGACAAGTTTTCCGCTCAGGCGACAGAACGGATCACCCTGGCGACCTTTTCAATGATTTCGCCGATCTGGGCCTCGCTCACGATAAGCGGGGGCGTCAGAGCCAGCGTATCGCCCGCGACCCGCACCATGATGTCATGGTCATGGAACGCGTTGTTGAGGGCTTCCATTCCGCGCAGTCCAGGTGCGTTGTCCTTGGGCGCAAGATCGATGCCGGCGGTGATGCCGACGGTGCGGATATCCAGCACGTTCGGCTCGTTGCGCAGGCTCATGACGGCGTCGGCCCATTGCGGTTCCAGATCGCGTGCGCGTTCGAAGAGTTTCTCTTCGCGGTAAAGGTCGAGGGTGGCAAGACCCGCCGCGCAGGCGATCGGATGCGCCGAATAGGTATAACCGTGGAACAGTTCCACCGCGTGGTCCGGGCCTTTCATGAAGGCGTCGTAAATCTCGCCGCGGATCAGCGCGCCGCCCATCGGCACCGCGCCGTTGGTAATCCCCTTGGCGAAGGTGATGATGTCGGGAGTTACGCCATAACGTTCGGCGGCGAAGGCGTAGCCAAGGCGTCCGAACCCGGTGATGACCTCATCGAAGATCAAAAGGATGCCGTGCCGGTCGCAAATCTCGCGCAGACGCTGCAGATATCCCTTGGGGGAGACAAGAACGCCGGTCGAGCCGGCCATCGGCTCGACGATCACGGCGGCGATGGTGGAAGCGCCATGGATTCCGACAATGCGTTCGAGTTCGTCGGCAAGATGCGCGCCCCATTCCGGCTCGCCCTTGGTGAAAGCCTGTTTCTCGCGGACGTACGTGGTCGGCAGATGATCGACGCCGGTCAGCAGCGAGCCGAACATCTTGCGGTTGTTGACCATTCCGCCGACCGAAATGCCGCCGAAGCCGACGCCGTGATAGCCGCGCTCGCGGCCGATCAGGCGGGTGCGGGACGCGTCACCGCGCACGGCGTGATAGGCGAGCGCTATCTTCAGCGCGGTGTCGACGGATTCGGAGCCTGAATTGCAGAAGAACACATGATCAAGTCCCTCGGGCGCGAGGGCCGCGATGCGGTTTGCCAGTTCGAAGGCCTGCGGGTGGCCGAACTGGAACGGCGGCGCATAGTCCAGCGTGGCCGCCTGGCGGGCGATCGCCTCGTTGATCGGGTCACGGCAATGGCCGGCGTTCGAGCACCACATCCCGGCGACAGAATCCAGAATCTTCCGCCCGTCCGTTGTCGTGTAGTGCATGTCCTTGGCGCCGGCGAGCATGCGCGGCGCGCGCTTGAACGCGCGATTGGCGGTAAACGGCATCCAGTACGCGGCAAGATCGTTGGGTGTTGCGGCCGGCGGGCGAGTCTGTTGGATATTCAAGGCAAACGTCCTTTGCGCGGGATGTGTCGAAGGCGGGGGCAACCTATCACTTCAGGTCCCGGATCAAAACCGGCGGCCTTGCATGTGGCCGCGCTGCGTATAAACGCGCATGGCCGCTGTATAGTATTACTACCCAAGATTATATTTTGATTTATTTGCTCTTAATAGTTGTATGAGCAGATATGCGCCATGAGTAGCGCGGCAGAAAAACTTTCAGGATTTCGCAGAAACAGCGTAGGCGCATCCGCTGTCGAGTTCGCGTTGCTGCTGCCGGTGTTCATGGCGATCATCTTCGGCATTGTGGTGTTCGGTTCATACCTTGCGATGGTGCATGGCGTGCAGCAGCTCGCCGCCGAAGCCGCCCGCTCTTCGGTCGCAGGTCTGTCCGAAACCGAGCGCAGTTCGCTGGCGAATGGTTACGTTACCAGTAATGTCGGCTCCTACCCGCTGATCGCGCCCGGACGCATCACCGTCAATGCGGCGACATCACCGACGGACGCCAACGTGTTCGTGGTAACGGTGAATTACGACGCCTCCGGCTCTTTCATCTATTCGTTGCCGTCTTTCGTACCCGCGCCGCCAACCACCATCGTGCGCTCGGCCGCCATTCCGCGCGGAGGGTATTAGGCATGTGCTTTCGTGCTGCAGATCTTCTTCGACGCTTTGCCGCCGACGAACGCGGCAACATCGCCCTGATCGCCGGCGTCTGCATGGTGATGATCGCCGGTTTCGCCGCGCTGGGCGTCGATGTCGGTTCGATCTTCGCCGACAAGCGACGGACACAAAGTGCCGCCGATCTTGCCGCCATCGTCGCGGCGAGCGATCTGTCCCATGCTTCACGCGCTGCTGCGGCCACCGTCGCCAGGAATAACTTTCCGCCGGACTCGCTCGTGGCTGTCGAGCCCGGCGTCTACAAGGCCGACGCATCCCTGATGCCGCAGCAGCGCTTCAAGCCGGCGGCGTCACCTGCCAACGCGGTGCGCGTGACGATGCGGACCCAAACGCCGCTGTTTTTCGGGAAGGTGCTGACGGGTTCGACCTATTTCAATCTCAACGCGACCGCGATCGCTTCCACCACGCAGCTGGCGACGTTCGCCATCGGTTCGCGGCTGGTGTCGCTGAATGGCGGCCTGCTCAATGCACTGCTCAGCGGCCTTCTCGGCTCGTCTCTGTCGCTGTCTGCTATGGACTACCAGAATCTGATCAATGCCAACGTCAATCTGTTCGATTTCATGTCGGCACTGGCGACTCGCGCCAGCCTGACCGGCGTCAGTTACGACACTCTTCTCAATACCAGCCTGAAGATCGGCGATGTGATGTCCGCGCTTCAGGCGAGCGTCGGCGGCGGACCGGCTTCTGTCGCTCTGGCCAATGTCACGGCCGCGGTGACGGGATCGAATGCAAGGATCAAGCTCGGCTCTCTGATCGATACCGGGCCTTACGACGATCTGATCGTCGGCCAACAGCCGAAAGTCGGCGTGAGTGTCGCGGCTTTCGATCTGTTGTCCGCCGCGGCGCAGGCCGCCAACGGCACCAATCAGATCGCCGCCGCGTTGAATCTCGGATTGCCCGGCATTGCCGGCGTCACGCTTCAGGCGACCATCGGCGAGCGCCCGGTCGGATCGAGCTGGATCACGGTCGGTACTCAGGGAGCGAGCGTGCATACGGCGCAGACCCGCATCTTCCTGAATATCCAGCTTGTCGGTTCGGGGTCGGTATCGGTGGTCAACCTTCCGGTCTATGTCGAGGTTGCGGCCGGAACCGCCACGCTCAACGCCATCTCCTGCGGCTATCCCAGCCTCAGCACATCATCGGTGACGCTCGGCGTCTCGCCCGGCATCGTGGATGCGTGGATCGGCGCGGTGACCAGCGCCGACATGACGAATTTCTCGACCAAGCCCAACCCGCCGGCGGCAAAGATCGTCAATCTCGGGATCATTCAGGTCTCGGCACGCGCTCACGCCGCGATGGAAAATACCTCACCGACCAATGTGAATTTTTCTTATTCCGACATTCTGGCGCAGACCCGCAAAACGGTGAACACGACGTCGTTCACATCCTCGTTGACGGCGAGCCTCCTGAACGATCTGCAACTCACCATCCAGCTTGGCCCGCTCGGTCTGCCGATCCCCGGCATCGGACCGCTGGTGACCGGCATCATCAGCGGCGCGAGCGGCTCGATCGACACGCTACTGGTTTCGGTCTTGCAGACGCTGGGCGTCGGCCTAGGTCAGGCCGACGTCTGGGTGCCGGGCATCCGCTGCGACGGCGCGGTGCTGGTGAATTAGACCGTCCAGTGCTTGCCGGATGTTTTGTCGGCTGGTACCACCCCGGCATGTCCGACAAGAAACCCAAAAAGCCGCAGAAACTCAAAGCCCGCCTGCCGCGCGGGCTGGTCGACCGCACGCCTGCCGAAATCGCGGCGACGCGCCAGATGGTGGAGAAAATCCGCGCCGTCTATGAGCGCTACGGTTTCGAGCCAGTGGAAACACCCGCGATGGAATACACCGACGCGCTCGGCAAATTTTTGCCCGATCAGGACCGGCCGAACGAGGGCGTGTTCTCGTTTCAGGACGACGACGAGCAGTGGGTCTCGCTGCGCTACGACCTGACCGCGCCGCTCGCGCGCTATGTCGCGGAAAATTTCGACACGCTGCCGAAGCCCTATCGCTCCTATCGCCACGGCTATGTCTATCGCAACGAGAAGCCGGGTCCCGGACGCTTCCGCCAGTTCATGCAGTTCGACGCCGACACGGTCGGCAGCGCCTCGCCCGCTGCCGACGCCGAGATGTGCATGATGGCGGCGGACACGATGGAGGCGCTCGGCATTCCGCGCGGCTCCTATGTGGTGAAGGTGAACAACCGCAAGGTGCTCGATGGCGTGATGGAGTCGATCGGACTCGGCGGCGACGAGAACGCGGCCAGGCGGCTCACGGTGCTGCGGGCGATTGATAAGCTGGATCGTCTTGGAATCGAAGGCGTGAAATTATTGCTGGGTGAGGGCCGTAAGGACGAGAGCGGAGATTTTACAAAGGGAGCAGGTCTCGATAACGATCAAATCAGTTTAGTAATTGCCCAGCTTGCTCCGCCGGATGCATCGGTTATTGAAACCGGAACAGCTAGGGTCGAGGCTAGACTTTACGTCGAAACGGCAGAATCTGCTGATTCTGGTCCACCTTCAAAATCGTATCCTATTCATCAATCCTTTTTTGATGGCACGACGGAACTGATTGAGATTCAGCGACTCGTTGCTGCGTCGGGCTACGAGCCAAACCGGATCAAGATAGACTCCTCCGTCGTGCGCGGTCTCGAATACTACACGGGCCCTGTCTACGAAGTAGAACTGTTGCTGGAGACGAAAGACGAGAAGGGCCGTCCCGTTCGCTTCGGCTCGGTCGGCGGTGGCGGGCGCTATGATGGTCTCGTGTCGCGCTTTCGCGGGGAGCCGGTGCCGGCCACGGGCTTCTCGATCGGTGTCTCGCGCCTGCAGGCCGCGCTCACCATGCTCGGCAAGATCGACACCACGCCGGAGTTCGGTCCCGTCGTTGTCGTGGTGATGGACCGCAACGAGACCGCGCAATACCAGAAATTTGTCGCCACGCTTCGCAGCTCTCCTGTTGATCCTCTAAGGCCGGATGGGCCGCGCATCCGCGCCGAAATGTATCTCGGCAATCCGAAGAACAATCTCGGCGTGCAGCTTAAGTACGCCGACCGCCGCAACTCGCCCTGCGCCGTCATTCAGGGCGGCGACGAGAAGGCGCAAGGGATCGTCCAGATCAAGGATTTGATCCTCGGCGCGCAGGTCGGCGGGGAAAGCGCCGACCGCGAAGCCTTTTTGCAGAAGCAGCAGGGCGAAGCGCAGGTTGCCTTACCCGAAGATCAACTGGTCGAGGCCGTGCGCAAGGTGCTGGCGCGCCATGGCGTCACGTGGTCGGCAAGATGATCGGAAAACCCACGCCAACACGCGCGCTGTGATTGACAGGGTCGCCGCGAAGTTGAGATCTATTTTATCCGCAGCCAGCACGATCATGCGGCTGTTTAATCAGAAGAGGTTTCCATGCCTGAAGTAACCGTGAACCTGGCCGCTGGCCGCTCGGACGAGCAGAAGAAAAATCTGATGCTCGGGATCACTGAAGCCTTTGTCAAAATCGGCGTCGATCCCGAGGTGGTGGTGATTCAGATCAACGAAGCACCGCTGGCGCACAAGATGAAGGGCGGCAAGACCTTTATCGAGCGCCAGAAGAAATAACGGCGCTACTGTTTCGGCGCCAGTCCACCGGGCATCATGCCGCCCGGAGCCATATTGCCCGGGGCCATGCCGCCATGTGGCATGCCGCCCGGGATCATGTTGCGCAGCGCCTGCATGTCCTTGATGTTCATCTTGATGCCGCCGGGCATGATCATGTCGCCCGGCTTCTGATCGGGCTTGCACGGCCCCATCCATTTGGCCTGCATCGTCATGTTGGTTTCTTTCGGCGGACCTCCCGTGAGACCGGGATGGGTCGAAGTCACCTGCACCGTGTAGGCCGAGTTGAAGTCGCCATCGATCTGGGTGTGCGATGTCGAGGAGATGCCGCCGATATTGCAGGTGGAGTCGATCACCATGCCGGTCGCGGTCTTTTGCACATTGCGCTGTGGACACATCTGCTTCGCCATCGGGTCGAAGGTCGCGCCCATTTCCTTGTCGATACTGGGGTCGGTGCAGTGCTGAACGGTGCGCGGCGGGATCTGCGTTCCGGCCATCACCATCGTGATTTCCCACAGGCCGGCCTTGCGGGTCGGCATGTCGAATTCGGCACGCGCGGGCAGCGCCTGGAGCGAGGTGCAAACCACCGCCCCGCTCAGGATGCTCATGACACGGCCGGAGGGAAGGGGTCGCGTCATGGAAAATCCTCCGGTGAAATTCTAGTAGGCGGCGCGGAGCGGCCTCTCGACGCTGCCGGGCGGCACCCAGACGCAGGCGAAGGAGATATAGCCGCCATATTGCGCATCGACGCCGGTCAACTTCACGGTCTTGCCGTATTGCGCGCAGTGATTGATCGCGATCGCCTTGATGTCGACGCCGCCGGTGTAAAGCGAATAGGCGATGATGCCGCCGGTGTCGTTGCCCTTGAAGGGAGGCACCCAGTCGGCGCGTGCCGGGGCGGCGCCAACCGAAACGGCTGCCAGCAGACCGGCCGTGACAAGAATCTTTCGCATCGTCGTCTCCATCGATTTGGACTCACTTTATCCGCGCGTCTTGGGCTTTGAAAGCAGGGTCAAGGCACTCACCGGGGGTTGTGCCAAGGTGTTGCCGCGCTGCACTTGACCCCGGCGAGGCTTCGCGGCACGGTCCACCGCATCAGTCCGGACATACCGCCATGCGCCATTTTTTCGATTCCTTCCGCAAGCCTTCTCTTGCAGCGCTGCTTGGCGCCGCGATGGGACTGCTGGCGATGGGCGATGCGGCGCGCGCCGCCAATCCTCTGGAATTGAACTTCTGGCTTTCGGGGCCGCGCTATGACGGCCAGATGGCCCAGTGCGAGCAGGCGCTTTATGCGATCTCGGTGCAGTTCCAGGAAAAGGAAAGCAAGTTCTGGAATTCCGGCCTTGCGATCACCGGATTCGCCGACGTGCACGAGGTCGCCTACCGGCCATGGTCGGGTCCGAACAGCGCCTACAACAGCATTCCGCGCCGTTTCTGTTCGGCCAACGCGATGCTGAATGACGGCGTGCCCCGGCAGGTGCATTACTCGATTATCGAGGATGGCGGCTTCGCCGGATCGGGTCTGACATCGGGTCTGGAATGGTGCGTTGTCGGCCTCGACCGCAACTGGGCCTACAGCCCTGCCTGCCGTTCGGCGAAGCCCTGATCCGATCCGACAGGTTTCTGTCTCAGATTTTTCTTTCAAGTTTGTTCTTGAAATGTTCTTAAAGCCCCGTTAGCGTTCCGGCGGCTTGCAGAGGGGCGCTCAATGGCCGGTTTCCAGGCAATTCTGTTTCGGCTGTCTCTTGTCTTGAGTTTTGCCGGCGTATTCGCTGGTTCGGCCTCGGCGCAGGATCATCGCCAGAACGCGCCCGGCGAGTTCGATTTCTATGTGCTGTCGCTGTCGTGGTCGCCTTCCTTCTGCGAGGCGGCAACCGAGCGCGGCAGCACCGGCCGCGGCACGCAGGTTCAGTGCGGCGGCAGGCCGTATTCCTTCGTGGTGCATGGGCTGTGGCCGCAATACGATCGCGGCTTTCCGAATTACTGCCAACGGCCATCGCCCCGGCTCGACCGCCGCGTCATGAAGTCGATGCTCGATCTGATGCCTGCGCCCGGGCTGATCTATAACGAGTGGGACAAGCACGGCACCTGCTCGGGACTTGGTGCGCGGGCCTATTTCGAGACGGTTCGCAAGGCCCGCGCGGCGGTGAAAATTCCGCAGGAGTTCGTCGATCTGTCCGACTACAAGATGGTGACGCCCGCGGCGGTGGAGGATGCGTTCATCAGGGCCAATCCGGGACTGAGCAATTCGGCGATCGCGGTGACCTGCGACAGCAAGAGACTCGGAGAGGTTCGCATCTGCATGAACAAGGACCTTCAGTTCCGTGCCTGCGAGGAAATCGACCGCCGCGCCTGTCGCCGCGACCAGATCGTGATGCCGCCGGTACGCGGTGGATAATTTCGCACACGCGCAACTTCTCGTCTCAAGACGCCGCGTTACATCGCCCGCGCGATGTCGTAACCCTGCATCATGAATTATCGCCACGCCTTCCATGCCGGCAATTTCGCCGATGTCATCAAGCACATCGTACTGGTGCGGATACTGACCTATCTGCATGACAAGCAGTCGGCCTTCCGCGTCATCGACACCCATGCCGGTGCAGGTCTTTACGATCTCACCTCGCGCGAGGCGGAACGCGGCGGCGAATGGCGCGGCGGCATCGCCCGCATCATGCAGGCCCGTTTTTCGGATTCCGCCGGCGCTCTGGTCGCGCCCTATCTCGATATCGTGCGCGCCTTCAATCCGCAGCGCGAACTGACGGCCTATCCCGGCTCACCGCTGATCGCGCGGGCACTCTTGCGCCCGCAGGATCGTCTCGTCGCCTGCGAGATCGAACCCGTCGCGCGCAAGAACCTGATCGTCAATCTGCGGCGCGACGAACAGGCGCGCGTGGTGGACCTCGACGGCTGGACGGCGCTTCCGGCTTTCGTGCCGCCGAACGAGCGGCGCGGCATCGTGCTGATTGATCCGCCGTTCGAAGAGAAGGATGAATTTGCCACCATGGCCGGCGCCTTCGCGTCGGCCTTCGCGAAATGGCCGCAGGGCATCTACATGCTCTGGTATCCGGTCAAGGACCGGCGGGCGGCGGATACGCTGGCGGCAAATGTGTCCAGGACAGCCGCCGCTGCCCATCCCACGGAATCGCGTTGTCTGCGTGTGGAGTTCAGCATCGGTCCCCCAAGCGAGGAGGCTGGTCTGGTCTCGACCGGCCTGCTGATCGTCAATCCGCCATGGACGCTTGCTACTGAGCTTAAGACCGTTCTGCATGAACTGGAAAAGCCACTCGGGCAGGGCGGGGCAGGGCGCTACCGCGTGGAAGCCGTCCGCGCCTGATACGCTCGCGCCTGCGGCATTTTCAAAAATCCGTCACATCAGCCGTAGTCAATTTGCGGGAAGCGGGTTTATGCTCGTTCCGGGACATCCGGCCGCGGGCGGGCGCCTGGCCGGAAGGAGCAATGGGGGAGTTGCCCGATGGCCATGAGCGGTACGGTGAAGTTCTTCAATGCGGAGCGCGGCTACGGCTTCATCAAGCCGGATACAGCCGGGCCCGATGTGTTTGTTCACATCACAGCGGTCGAGCGTGCCGGCCTGAAAACACTGGCCGAGGGGCAGCGCATCACGTTCGAGGTCGAGCCCGACAAGAAGGGCAAGGGACCCAAAGCCGTCGATCTGGTGATTTCCTCCTGAAATTCAGCATAAAAATCCCGGGCCTTGGGCCCGGGATTTATCTGCCGGAAATCCGGAAACGATCAGAAGTGATAGTTCACGCCAAGGCGGACGACGCTGAAGTCGTAGCCGTTGGATGTGCCGGTGATCGAGAAGTCCTGCTTGGACAGATCGACGTAAAGGTATTCCGCCTTCACCGACCAGTTCGGGTTCACGGCGAATTCCGCGCCAAGGCCGACGGTCCAGCCCAGAGCCGTGTGGTCTTCCGACAAGCCGAATGTCTCACCCTTGACTTCGCCAAATGCCAGACCGCCGGTGCCGTAGAACAGCACGTTGTTGACGGCGTAGCCGGCGCGGCCGCGCACGGTGCCGTACCAGGGGTTGGAGAACTTCCACGGTGCGAAGGTGTCGTCAGCGCTGTTCAGTTGCGCGTCGGCCTCGATGCCGAACACCCACGGTCCGCGCTGCCAGTTGTAGCCGCCCTGGATGCCGCCGTTGAAACCGGAAGGCCGCGTCGGGTTGTTGCTGGTATCGCCCCAGCCATAACCGATATTGCCACCGAGATAAGGGCCGGCCCAGCTATACATGTTCAGCGGCTGGTTGACGGTATAGGGCTGGCGTCCGCCGCCGTAAGGCAAATCGGCGGCCTGTGCGGACACGACGCCGCTCGCGATTGCGAATGCCATCGCTCCTAGGGCTTTTTTGCTCATTTCAAAACTCTCCAACACGCACGGCAACGCTGGTTTCGATTCCGCGCGCGGTTCGGACGCGGCGGGCAATGGCTCCGTTTGGTTACGGAATTCCATTTTAAATGCGTAAGATTTATCGGGAATTTTACGTTAAACACTCGTTAAGAGGCCTTAGCGCGCATGAATCATTGTTAAGAGAGTGTTATCCGGCCAACTGGCCGACCGCTTTCTCGCTCACTAGCTTATGAAAATGGACAAGGACGATTTTGAGACTCCCGTGGGGCAAAACCGGAAAAGCGCCGCGGAACTCGCTGCCTCACAAACAGAGCCGGCCCCGCGCGCGCTGAGCGCGCAGGATGTGCCGCCGCAGGACATCGATCTGGCGAACACGTCCGCGGACGATGAAGACGAGGCACGTCTTCCGGAACTGCTCGACGACGATGCCGAACTGGTCGGCGAGGGCCGCCTTGCAACCGGCCGCGCGGCCATCGCGCATGCGCTGAAACATGCACCGACTTCGCCGGGTGTCTATCGCATGCTCAACGCGGCGAATGACGTTCTGTATGTCGGCAAGGCCAAGAGCGTCAAAAAGCGTCTGGCTTCCTATGCGCGTCCCACGGGGCATCCGGCGCGCATCGCCCGGATGATCGCGGCGACGGTCAATGTCGAATTCGTGTCGACCGGAACCGAAACCGAGGCGCTTCTGCTCGAGGCCAACCTGATCAAGCAGCTTCGCCCGCGCTTCAACGTCCAGCTGCGCGACGACAAGTCTTTTCCATATATTCTAATTACCGGCGATCACTGGGCGCCGCAGATTCTCAAGCATCGCGGCGCGCAGACAAGGGCCGGGCGCTATTTCGGCCCGTTCGCGTCTGTCGGCGCGGTCAACCGTACCATCACGGCCTTGCAGCGCGCATTCATGATCCGCTCCTGCACCGATTCGTTTTTTGAAGGACGTTCGCGGCCGTGCCTGCTTTATCAAATCAAACGTTGCTCGGGTCCATGCACCGGGGAGATCGACTTTCCCGGCTACAGCGAACTGGTGCGCGAAGCGAATGATTTTCTCTCCGGCCGCTCGCGGCTGGTGAAGAAGGAACTCGCGGACGAAATGGACAAGGCCTCAGGCGAGATGGAATTCGAGCGTGCGGCATTATACCGCGACCGTCTTGCTGCATTGTCGGCGATCCAGTCGCAGCAGGGCATCAATCCGCGCACGGTGGAAGAGGCGGACGTATTCGCGATCCATCAGGAAGGCGGCTATTGCTGCGTGGAGGTATTCTTCTTCCGCACCGGGCAGAACTGGGGCAATCGCGCCTATTTTCCGCGCGCGGACAAATCTCTCTCTGCGAATGAGGTGCTGCAATCCTTCCTCTCGCAATTCTACGACGACAAGCCGCCGCCGAAACTCATCCTGCTGTCGCACAAGATCGAGGAGGAGGAACTGCTCGCCAGCGCCTTGTGCGTGAAGGCGGGGTTCAAGGTCGAAGTGACGGCGCCGCAGCGCGGCGAAAAAAAAGAACTGGTCGCCCACGCGCTGACAAACGCGCGAGAGGCGCTGGGCCGCAAACTCGCCGACACCGCGACGCAGAAGCGTCTCCTCGACGGCCTTGTCTCGGCGCTCGGGCTGCCGCATGCGCCGCGGCGCATCGAGGTCTATGACAACAGCCATATTCAGGGCACCAATGCGGTTGGTGCGATGATCGTGGCCGGGCCCGACGGTTTTGTGAAAAACCAGTACCGCAAGTTCAATATCCGCTCGGAGAATCTCACGCCCGGCGACGACTACGGCATGATGCGCGAGGTCCTGCAGCGGCGCTTCAAGCGGCTGATGACCGAAGCACCGGACGGCGCGGCCAAGGCCAGAGACAAGGACAGGGATGACGACGTGCCGCAGTGGGCGGATCTTGTGATCATTGACGGCGGTCTCGGTCAGTTGAATGCAGCGCGGGAAACGCTCACCGAACTCGGTGTCAGCGGCGTATCGCTGCTGTCGGTGGCCAAGGGCCCCGATCGGGACGCCGGGCGCGAGACTCTCTTCTTGCCCGACCGGCCCTCGATCAAGCTCGAGCCGCGCGACCCGGTGCTTTATTTTGTCCAGCGGCTGCGCGATGAAGCACACCGATTCGTGATCGGCTCGCACCGCAAACTGCGTAAAAAGGATATCCGCGAGGCGGGATTGCAGGAGATTCCCGGTATCGGCCCGACCCGTAAACGTGCGCTGTTGCGGCATTTCGGGACGCTGAAGGAGATCGAACGGGCTTCGCTGGCCGATCTTGGCAAGGTTCCGGGCGTCAGCGCTGAAAGCGCCCGGCGAATCTTCGAATTCTTCCATCCGAACGGCGGCTGACATCCTTTTTTCACATTGTATTTGGTGTCGTCCTTCGGTGTTGACGTTCCGCCCGCAGCAGTATTGGTATCAGGCATGTCCTCTGTCACGACCCAAAAAGCCGTCCGGCGTTCGCTGGCGCTGCCGAACATTCTGACCTACTCGCGGATTGCCGCGGTGCCGGTGGTGGTCGGCTGCATGTACGCGCAATCGATCGGCGGCGGGCCGTTGTGGCTGCGCTGGGTGGCGCTTGCCGTTTTCATCGCTGCAGGAGTGACCGATTTTCTCGATGGCTATCTGGCGCGAGCCTATGACCAGACCTCGGCCTTCGGCCGCATGCTCGATCCGATCGCCGATAAGCTTCTGGTTTCGTCCTGCCTTTTGATGCTCGCCGCCGACGACACGATCAAGGGCTGGTCGCTCTGGGCCGCCATTGTCATCCTTTGCCGCGAAATTCTCGTTTCGGGCCTGCGCGAATATCTCGCCGCACTGCATGTGCGTGTGCCGGTGTCGCAACTGGCGAAATGGAAAACCACCGTGCAGCTTGTCGCAATCGGATTTCTGATCGCAGGCAAGGCCGGTCAGATTATTTTGCCGCCGACTGTGCTAATCGGTCTGACGCTGCTGTGGATTTCTGCGCTGCTGACTCTTTACACAGGCTGGGACTATTTCCGGGCCGGGATCCATCATCTGACCGAGGAGGACTGATGAAGGTTCTCTATTTCGCCTGGGTGCGTGAACGGGTCGGCAAGGCCGAGGAAGCGGTCGAACCGCCGTCTTCGGTGAAAACCATCTCCGATCTGATGCAATGGCTTATCGGGCGCGGCGAGGAATACGCCAATGCATTTGCAACCCCGCGCGTGATCCGCGCCGCCATTGACCGCTCCCATGTCCCGCACGATACCGCAATTGCAGGAGCGCGGGAGATTGCATTTTTCCCGCCAATGACCGGCGGCTGATCCGGCGATGACGATTCCGGTCACCATTCGCGTTCAGGAGGACGACTTCGATGTCGCGAAGGAAACTGCCGCGCTGATCGCCGGACGTCCCGAAATCGGCGCCATCGTCAGCTTCATCGGCGTGTGCCGCAGCGGCGAGGGCGATGCCGCGATTTCCGAAATGACGCTGGAGCATTATCCCGGCATGGCCGAGGAGGAGATCGCGCGTCACGCCAACGACGCCATCGAACGCTGGCCCCTGAACGGCCTGACCGTCATTCACCGTTATGGCCGCGTTGTGCCCGGGGACAATATCGTCCTGGTGCTGGCAGCCTCGGTGCATCGGGAGGCCGCTTTCGTCGCAGTCGAATTTCTGATGGATTATCTCAAGTCCAATGCGCCGTTCTGGAAATCCGAAAAGCGTGCGGATGGATCGCAGGAACAATGGGTCGAAGCGCGCAAGTCGGACGACGATGCGGCGGCGCGGTGGAAGGAATAATGGCGAAGAAAATCAGGCCGCCAAAAGCGGCCAAATCCCGTGCGGTGAAATTTCCCAAGACCGGCCCGGGCGAACTGCTGACATTGCTCGATTTCGTGCGTTACGCGCTCAGCCGGTTCAGCGAAGCGGAGCTTGTGTTCGCACACGGCACGACCGATCCCGTCGCCGAAGCGGCTTTCATCGTCTGCGAGGCTCTGCACCTGCATCCCGATCAGTTCGAGTCGTTCGCGACCGCGCGGGTGACGAAGGCCGAGGCACAGAAAATTCTCGGGCTTCTTGAGAAGCGCGTCGTGACCCGAAAGCCTGCCGCCTATCTGCTCAACAAGATTTATATGCGCGGCCTGCCGTTTTATGTCGATGAGCGGACGATCGTGCCGCGGTCCTTCATCGGCGAATTGCTCGACTCGCATTTCAGCGGCGATAGTGACGCGGCGTTGATCGACGATCTAGGTTCGGTTACCAGCGTGCTCGATCTTTGCACCGGATCCGGGTGTCTCGCGATTCTCGCCAGCCAGACGTTCCACAACGCGCATGTCGATGCGGTGGATATTTCAAAGGAGGCGCTGGCCGTGGCGGCGGTCAATGTCGCCGATTACGGTCTCGACGACCGCATTTCGCTGCACAGGGGCGATCTGTTCGTTCCGCTCGGCGATGCGAAATACGATCTCATCATCTCCAATCCGCCCTACGTGGATGCGGACGGTATGGCCGACCTGCCTGCCGAATGCCGGCACGAACCGAAACTGGCCTTTGACGGCGGCGCGGACGGTCTTGATGTCGTGCGGCGCATTCTCGACCAGGCGAAAGATCATCTGACGCCCGGCGGAGGACTTTTGTGCGAAATCGGCCGGGGCCGCGAGATGCTGGAGGATGCTTATCCCAACCTGCCGCTGCTTTGGCTCGACACCGAAGACTCGGAAGCCGAGGTGTTCTGGATCACGGCAGCCGAACTGCCGTGATTGCCTCAAGAGGCAAGCCACGAAGCCGAGCGAAAATTTCGCAGCCCGTTACAGCACTTTCCGGATCCAGTTGTGCGGATCGGCCGCGCGGCCATACTGGATATCGACCAGCTTCTTGCGCAGCCCCATTGCGACCGGGCCGGCAGCACCGCCATTGATGACGAAGTTCCCGCTTGCAGAACACACCTTGCCGATTGGCGAGATCACGGCGGCCGTGCCGCAGGCGAACGCTTCCCTCAGTTTTCCGCTGGCCGCGTCCGCGCGCCACTGGTCGATGGTGTAGGTTTCCTCGCGCACGCGCGTGCCGGCCTGTTTCGAGAGCGTGATGATCGAATCTCGCGTGATGCCGGGCAGGATCGTGCCGAGCGGCGGCGTCAGCAACGAGCCGTCATCGAACACAAAGAAAATGTTCATGCCGCCGAGTTCCTCGATGTAGCGGCGTTCGACCGCATCGAGGAACACGACCTGATCGCAACCATGATCGATGGCTTCGGCCTGGGCGCGAAGGCTGGCGGCATAGTTGCCGCCGCATTTGACCGCACCGGTGCCGCCGACTGCTGCGCGGGTGTAATTCTCCGACACCCAGATCGAAACTGGGGCCGGGCCACCCTTGAAATAGGACCCGACCGGCGATGCGATGACCGCAAAGACATACTCCGAGGACGGCTTCACGCCGAGGAAGACTTCATTTGCGATCATGAAAGGCCGCAGATAGAGACTGCCTTCTCCTCCCGGTATCCAATCCCGGTCGATGCGCACGAGCTGCTCGACGGCTTCTATGAAAACAGGCTCGGGCAATGGCGCCATGGCCATCCGCTCGGCGGAATTCCAGAAGCGCCGCGCATTGGCGTCGGGGCGGAACAGGTTGACGCCGCCGTCGTCGCGTCTATAGGCCTTAAGCCCTTCAAAAATTTCCTGAGCGTAGTGCAGCACGGCCGTCGCCGGATCGAGCAGGAAACGCGCACGCGATTCCACGCGCGCGTCATGCCATCCTCTGGCCTGGTTGTAGTGGACAACAGCCATGTGGTCCGTGAACACACGGCCAAATCCGAGGTCGGTCAGTTTCGCTGCGCGCTCTTCCTCCGGCGTCGGATTCGGCGACGGCCGTGTTTCGAAATCTATCAAAATCGTGCCGTCGATCTTCTCGAACGAAACACCCATGGACTTTCTCCCGGCTTGATTCAGTCCACGCGGCGGCGGGCTGGTCGATTGATGTCTGGACCACTGGGCCGCCGGCCCAAGAGCCGGTTTCCGCTTTGGCGGAAGGCGCGAAGTCCAGTATGTTTATGCAAATGCCGCTCGACAATCGCACGCTGTACAAAAATAGCCGCTCGACGTCAGTTGCGAGGTTTTCGTGAAATTTAAGAACCTCTACAAATGCGAAATCGACCAAATATTTCGTACATGTGAGCTTTTCTGTAACATTGAAACCAATATACGTCAACATGGCTGACATAAACTTGCGACGGCAAAAAAGCGGGCCAGACATTCCGGAAAGCGGCTCGATCCCTGCTGCGCTGCGCTGGGACATTATCGAACTGCTGTTTTTCGCCTATCGCGACTTCGTCGGGGATGCCGACCATGTGCTGGAGGAATTCGGGTTTGGCCGGGCGCACCACCGGGTGGTGCATTTCGTTCAGCGCTATCCCGGCCTGAAGGTTGCCGACCTGCTCGATGTCTTGCGTATCACCAAGCAATCCCTCGGGCGGGTTCTGAAGCAGCTTCTCGATGAGGGGTATATCGTTCAGAAAGCGGGCGACAGCGACCGCCGCCAGCGTCTTCTTTTCGCCACGGCAAAGGGCGAGGCCCTCGTGGTCAAGCTCGCCACGCTCCAGACCGCACGGATCGATCGGGCCCTGGCGAATATGGGTCCGCATGACGCAGCCACCATCCGCCATTTTCTGCTCGGAATGATCGATCATGCTGATGCCGACAAGGTGCTGGAGGTGATCCTGAAATCGGGTCATGCCATTGCGAAGGACAACCGGTGAACGAAGCCGCGACCGCCATACATAAAAAGGTGTCTATCGCCGACGATGCACCGCATCTGCTGCTGGTGGATGACGACCGCCGCATCAGGGATCTACTGTCGCGCTTTCTGACGGGCGAGGGTTATCGCGTGACCACGGCGAAAAGCGCGACCGACGCGCGCGCCAAATTGTCCGGGTTGCATTTCGATTTGCTGATCCTCGACGTGATGATGCCGGGCGAAACGGGCTTTGAGCTTGCGCGTTCGATCAGAACCGATTCGGCCGTGCCGATCGTGATGCTCACGGCGCGTCACGAGGCAGAAAGCAGGATCGAGGGACTGCAGATTGGTGCCGACGACTACGTTGCCAAGCCGTTCGAGCCACGCGAACTGGTGCTGCGTATCGCCAATATTCTCAAGCGCGCCGCGCCAGTGACGGTTGCTCCACTGGAGTCGATCGCGTTCGGGCCCTACATCTATCATCTTGAGCGCGGCGAATTGCGCAACGGCGAGGAGATCGTTCACCTCACCGACCGCGAACGCGACATGCTGCGTATTCTTGCCAACACGCCGGGCGAAACAGTACCGCGCGCCGCGCTGACCGGTGCGGGAGAGAATATTAACGAGCGTGCGGTCGATGTGCAGATCAATCGCCTGCGCCGCAAGATCGAACGCGATCCCGCCAATCCGCTGTTTCTGCAAGCCGTACGCGGTATCGGTTACCGGCTGGTGGCTTCGCCGTGAGTACGCTCGACAGCAGCCTGACATTCATCCGCACAGCCTCGCGGCGCGTTTCGGACTTTCACGGCTGGCTCGGCCGCACGTTCAACCAACTGATGCCCAAGGGGCTTTATGCGCGCGCCCTGCTTATCATCATCGTGCCGATGGTGGTGTTGCAATCGGTGGTGGCGTTCGTGTTCATGGAGCGGCATTGGAACACGGTGACTCGCCGCCTTTCGGCCGGAGTGGTGCAGGACATTGCCGCCCTGATCGATGTCTACAAGCAGTATCCGCAGGACAAGGATCGGCTTCTGATCCGCAATATCGCGCAGAACAGGCTTAACCTTGTCGTCGACTTTCTGCCTCCGAATGACATGCCCCCGCCAGGACCGAAGCCTTTCTTCTCGCTCCTCGATCAAAGTCTGTCTCGGCAGCTCAGTCGGCAGATCGGGCGGCCTTTCTGGATCGATACCGTAGGGCGGTCCAATCTCGTCGAGATCCGGATCAAGCTCGACGACACGGTGATGCGCATCTATGCCCAGCGCAGCGCGGCCTATGCGTCGAATTCTGAAATTTTCCTGTTCTGGATGGTCGGAACGTCCGTCATCCTGCTCATCGTCGCGGTGCTTTTTCTGCGCAACCAGATCAAGCCCATCCTGCGTCTCGCCGACGCGGCGGAGAATTTCGGCAAGGGCCGCGAGGTGCCGGATTTCCGGCCGCGCGGCGCTCGCGAAGTAAGGCGTGCGGCGCAGGCCTTCATCGAAATGAAGCGGCGCATCGAGCGCAGCATCGAGCAGCGCACGGCGATGCTGGCCGGCGTGTCGCACGACCTGCGGACGATTCTCACCCGCTTCAAGCTCGAACTGGAACTGATCGGCGACAGTCCCGAAGTCGAAGGCATGCGCAGGGATGTCGACGAGATGAGTGCGATGCTGGAGGCTTATCTGTCCTTCGCGCGCGGCGACAGCGGCGAACAGGCGCGCCCGACGGACATGTCGCAGGCGCTGGAGGAATTGCGCAGCGACGCCGAGCGCCACGGCCATACCGCGACTGTAAATTTCCAGGGCTTGCCTGTCGTGACAGTCAAGCCTGCGTCATTCAAGCGATGTCTTGCCAATCTTGTGTCCAATGCCGCGCGTTATGCCAACACCATCGCGATCACGGGGCATCGCGATCACCGCTGGCTGACCGTGACGATCGACGATGACGGGCCCGGCATTCCGCTGTCGATGCGCGAGGAGGTGTTCAAGCCGTTTCTGCGGCTGGATGGCGCGCGCAATCAGGATGAGGGCGGAACGGGGCTCGGTCTTGCCATCGCACGCGACATCGCGCGTTCGCATGGCGGCGATATCACGCTGGCCGAGAGCCCGATGGGGGGACTGCGCGCAGCGGTGCGCGTTCCCGTCTAGCTAGTTCGCCAGTTCTCTCGAGCGTTTTGCCGCAGCCGTCACGGCACGTTCAAGTAACGATTTGAATCCATCGTCGCCCATCAGAACTGCAAGCGCTGCGGCAGTGGTGCCGCCGGGAGAGGTGACATTCTGGCGCAGCACATCACTCGCAAGCTCGGAGCGGTGCAATAGTTCGCCGGCGCCTGCGATCGTCTCGCGCGCGAGCCGTGCTGCAAGGTCAGGAGCCAGACCTGCTTTGACGCCGGCGCGGGCAAGCTCTTCGGCCAGCAGAAAGACGTAGGCAGGACCCGAGCCCGACACGGCGGTGACCGCGTCCATGAGAGATTCGTCGTCGATCCATTCAACACGTCCGGTTGCGCGCAGCAGGGCATCGGCAATGTCGCGCTGCGTCTGAGGGACGTCTTCGGCTGCAACGGCGACGGTAACGCCGCGCCCGATGGCGGCGGGGGTGTTCGGCATCGCGCGAATAATCTTGCCGCCGCAAGTCTCGGAGATTTTCGTGATCGGGATACCGGCCATGATGGAAAGAACCAGTGTCGACGACGAGGTAAGAGTCTTCAGCCGGGGGGCAACCTCGATAAACATTTGCGGCTTCACCGCGACCACAAGAACGGCGGCGTCGGTTACGGCTTTGGGGTTGAGCCGGACACCCTTTGCCTCAAGACTGCTGATTTCCTGCGAGGGCGCGGGATCAAGCACGACGACCTTCGAAAGATCGACTCCTTGTCCGATCCATCCTGACAGCATGGCTCCG
Source organism: Bradyrhizobiaceae bacterium (assembly GCA_003963145.1). Lineage (GTDB taxonomy): Bacteria > Pseudomonadota > Alphaproteobacteria > Rhizobiales > Xanthobacteraceae > Afipia. The sequence goes on along the minus strand of RXJJ01000022.1, from coordinate 68,970 downwards.
CCCATCTTTCCGGCGCCTGCCAAAACGATTGAGCCGGACAGGCTTTTCAGAACGTCCAGATCGGAGGGCATACTCATCGATCGCCTCGTCATCCATCTTCCGGCTTTTACTTTTGTTTCGATGGATGCCCGCGGTCAAGTCCGAGCGTGAGGATGACGGAGCTACGCCTCGCCTGCGGTATCAAACATCGCGGCCGCCATCGCCTCTTCGGCTGATTTCCCTGCCCACACGACAAACTGAAAGGCAGGAAAATAACGTTCGCAGCTCATAACAGCGGTGTCGAACATGGTTTCGCATTGCGTGTTTGAGGCTGACATTCCTCCGGGTAGCGGCAGTGCCTGCCGATACATTACCAACCCGGATTGTGTCCAGACGTCGAAATGCCCGAGCCAGAGCTGTTCGTTGATTGCAGCGATCAGCTTTTGCACTTCGGATCGCCGCGCTTCGGGAATTTTCAGATCGAACGCGCAGGCCAGATGCAGCGCGTCGATCTCCGCCATCCAGGTGAAAGACACCTGATAGTCCGCGAACCGTCCCTTGGAGACGATGGTGACCTCGTCCTCCCCCGAACGTTCGAAAGTCAGATCGTTGGAGGTTGCGATGTCCTCGACAACAGAAAGCGGGTTGGTCCGGGAATCGCTGGTGATGTCCAAGAGGGACATGAATAGTCCTGTGCCGTGAAAGGGATTTTGCGTACGCAGGAACTGCCGATCGGATCGAATTCGCTACGGCTCGATTGATCAGTGATTTGCGGCGCACGCGCAACGGCACAGGTGTGCATTCCACAGGCATTGCGGATGAATTTCTGATTCATCAACAGGTTGGGTGCTCTTTCGCGCCTTGCTCACACGCAAAAGCAATTCTTGAGTCGCGTCATGGGTTTATGCGGGGAATGAAATGCCGGAGCTACTTTGGGTGAGAACAAATCGGAATCAAATGCGCGCAAAAGGAGTCCAGCGTGGTCGTTTCGCGCAGTGCGAGTCTGTTGCGTCGGACTAAAATGAGCGCGAAGGCTGAAACAAATCAGTCGAACAGGCTGGAGACCGATTCCTCGGCGGCGGTGCGGCCGATGGCCTCGCCGATCAGATTGGAGATCGACAGCACGCGGATATTGTGGGCGTCGAGCACGGCCTGGGTCGGCTGGATCGAGTCGGTGATGACCAGCTCTTTCAGCTTGGACGAGGTGATGCGCGCCACCGCGCCGCCCGAGAGCACGCCATGGGTAATGTAGGCGTAAACGTCCTTCGCACCGTTGGCGAGCAGGGCGTCGGCGGCGTTCACCAGCGTGCCGCCTGAGTCAACAATGTCGTCCACAAGAATGCAGGTGTAGCCTGCAGCATCGCCGATCACGTTCATGACCTCGGACTCGCCGGCGCGCTCGCGGCGCTTGTCGATGATGGCCAGCGGAGCGTTGATGCGTTTGGCGAGTCCGCGGGCGCGGACCACGCCGCCAACGTCGGGCGAGACGACCATGACGTTGGCAAGGTCAAATCGTTCCTTGATGTCGCGCACCATGACCGGCGAGGCATAGAGATTGTCGGTCGGAATATCGAAGAAGCCCTGGATCTGACCGGCGTGAAGATCGAGAGTCATCACGCGGTCGGCCCCGGCATGAGTGATGAGGTTGGCGACCAGCTTGGCCGAGATCGGCGTGCGCGGGCCCGCCTTGCGATCCTGCCTTGCATAACCGAAATACGGAATCACCGCCGTGATGCGGCGCGCGGAAGCCCGGCGCAGTGCATCGATGATGATGAGCAACTCCATCAAATGATCGTTGGCGGGATACGATGTCGACTGAAGGACGAACACGTCCGAGCCGCGTACATTTTCCTGAATCTCGACGAATACTTCCATGTCGGCGAAGCGCCGGACGATGGCCTTGGTCAGCGGCAGATTGAGGCAGGACGAGATGGCCTCGGAGAGGACCGGATTCGAATTACCGGCGACCAGTTTGATCGAGCCGTTTTTTGCCGTCACCGGTTTTCCCCGCGACTCCGTGGATACGCTCGTCAACATATCAGACGCCTCGGAAACAGGTCACTTCAGGTTCCATCTCGTGCGAGGTCATAACAAGTCCGCGCCGCCGCTGGCAATACAAGCAAGCCGGTTTTCCTGCCAAAACCGCAGGATCGTTGTTTCGAGGACCTTAACGGGCGCTGAAAGCGAGCGCGGAGGTGGCGGCGGACGATGACGGCGTGCTGTCCTTGGCGGATGCGATCGCCGGGCCGCTCCCCGGAGATGGCGCTGGCACAGGCTCCTGATCCTGACGAGGAAGGGTTCCATTGATGAGGCTCGACAAGCCGCGTACCCCGGCCTGCGAAATCCGCTGCAGCACCTGGTCGTCCGCCGCCGCCCACGCATCCTTACCCGCCCTGCCGGCGGGTTCTTCACCGCTGAGGCGAAGCGCGCGCCGCTGGTCGCGGTCATAGACGTCCCAAACCCATGCAATGACCGTAGTGCCGCGCCGGCTGACTTGCGCGGACAGATAACTGCGGACCCGGTAGGATGCCGTGGCTTCGCGCGACACGACGCTGAAACCCGCGCTCGCAGATTCAGCTTGCAGCGTGCGCAAAAGGCGGTCGAACACCTGCGGCGGCGGTCCGTCGACGGATTCGAAAGCGACCGTCGGACCGAAGGCCACCGAGGCGAAAGCATTCGATGACGAACTGGCCATGGGACTTGGCCCGTTCACGGTGCAGCCGGTGAGGCCCATCGCACACAGCACAATACCGGCGCGAAGAACGCGCAGCTTGAGCCAACCATTTGAAATGGCCGATGCTGTCATGGATGAGGTCGTTGCCCCAATACGCAAACCCTGTTGGGACAGCGATATCGTTAAAATGCATTAACGTCTAGGGCAGGAGTTTAGCCGTCGAGCACAATCGCGTGGATGTTGCGGCCATAATCCGGCTCCGCGCGATGTACCGAGCGGCGGTAACTGAAGAAGCGCGGATCAGCATACGTGCATAAATCGACGTCATCGACGGTCGCAATACCGGCGCGCGTCAACCGCGCATGAATATATCCCGCAAGATCGAACATCGCATGCCCAGCGCGGGAAGATGCGATGAAGAAACGTGCATTGGCGGGGTCGCTCTCGTTGAAACGAGCCACGAACTCGGCGCCGACTTCATAGCTGCGCTGACGGATCAATGGACCGATGGCGGCGGTCATATTGGTCCGCGCCGCGCCAAGTTTTTCCATCGCGGCGATGGTCGCTTCCAGCACGCCGCCGATTGCGCCCTTCCAGCCCGCGTGCGCGGCGCCGATCACGCGGGCCTGCGGATCGGCAAACAGGATGGGGCCGCAATCTGCCGCGGTGACGCCGAGGGCGAGGCCGGGGATTTTCGTCACCATCGCATCTGCGCGTGGGCGCTGTTCGGTATTCCACGGCTCTGTCGCGACCGCGACATCGGGCGAATGGATTTGAAACACGGTCAGAAATTGCGCCGGCGTAACATCGAGCGCGCGCGCCATGCGGCGCCGGTTCTCGTCAACGCGCTCCGGGTCGTCGCTGGAGCCGAGCCCGCCATTGAGGCTTTCGTAAATGCCCTCCGAAACACCGCCCTCGCGCGTGAAGAAGGCGTGGCGGATACCGGGCAAACCCGAAAGTTTCGTGGATGTGACCTTCACGATGCTGCTGCGCCGGTTGTGGCAGGATGATCCGACAGCGCGGCAAGTTCGGGGATCGACGGATGCGAAACGCCGAGCACCTTGAACAACGCGCCCATGCCCTTGTGTCCGCTGCCGACAAGCCGCTTCAGTGCCGACGCGATCTCGCCGGCGGTCTGCGAATTCGAATTCTTGATGAGCGCCTGGGCGCGGGTGTCGATTCCGAGCCTGTTGAGGAAAACGCCCTGTTCCACGGGGCCGTGAATCCTGGCCCCGATGCTTTCGGCCGCCTGCCCGAGGGCCTGAAAATCGACATGCGCTGTCACGTCGGATGTCCCCGGCGATTTCAGCGGATTGGCGAAATTGTGCTTGGCGACCGCCTGAAACGTATCGCCGGCATCGCTGCGGACATGGCCGTAATCGATAATCAGCGCGGCACCGCCGTGATCGCGCAGACGCCGCGCCAGCCCCATGATTTCAGTTGCCGGACGCCATTCAAAGATCGCGCCTTTCGGAGCCGCGCGGACCTGCGGCGGCAACAAAACCTCGAAGCGGGGTATCGGCTCTTTTGCCGTGGTAAAAACGAAAATGTCGTCATCCACTCCGACAAGCCGCTCGCACCAGCCGGCCTCGGTTCTGACCGCCTGATGGATCGGCAGCACGTCGAAATATTCATTGGCGAGGACGATCGCCGGTCCTGGCGGAATATCCGCAAGGCGGTCGTGCCATTGCACGCTTTCATTCGCCAGCGTATCGCGTTGCACGGCGCGCAGCGAGGGACTGATCTCGACGAGATGCACTTCGATGGCGTCACGAAACGCCGGCAGAATGCGCAGCGCCCGCAGCGCATCGGCCATCAGGGTGCCGCGTCCGGGACCTAGCTCGATGAGTTGCACCTTCGGCGGCGAGCCCATCGCGTTCCACACCGATGCCGCCCACAGTCCGATCAGTTCACCGAACATCTGGCTGACTTCTGGGGCGGTGATGAAATCGCCCTGCCGGCCGAGCGGATCGCGCGTCACGTAATAGCCGAACTCGGGATGCGTGAGGCACAATTCCATGTAGCGCGAGACCGGCAGCGGCCCGGTCGCGGCGATCAGTTCACGGATATGGGTTTCAAGCGGCGGATAGGTTTTCAAATCATCTCTCTTGCTGGCTTGTCGCGGCTCGTGGGCCGCGGCGCAGTGCGGCCAAGATGAAAATCAGTCCGGCGATGATCATGGGGACCGACAATATCATTCCCATCGTCAGTCCGCCCCAGAGAAATCCGAGCTGCGGATCGGGCTCGCGGAAGAATTCTCCAGTGATGCGCGCGAATCCGTAACACGTTGCGAACATTCCGATGATGAGGCCCGGACGTTTCAATGCACCGGCGCGGATCATGAGCGCCAGAATGATGAAAAGCAGGACGCCTTCGAGTCCCGCTTCGTAGAGCTGGCTTGGGTGCCGTGGTAGAGGGCCGCCGTTTGGAAATACCATTGCCCAAGGCAGGCTTGGATCGGCCGGACGGCCCCACAATTCGCTGTTGATGAAATTGGCGATGCGTCCAAGGAACAGCCCGATCGGGCCGACGGCGCAGGTGACGTCGCCGAGCGACAGCACCGGGATATTCCGGTTGCGGCCGAACAGCAGCACCGCCGTGACACAGCCGAGAAATCCGCCATGGAAAGACATGCCGCCCTTCCAGAGCTGGAAGATGTCGAGCGGGTGCTGTGCGAAATAATCAAGATTGTAGAACAGCACATAGCCGGTACGGCCGCCGAGAATGATGCCGAGCGTCACCCACAGGATAAAATCGTCGAAATCCAGCGTCGTCATGGGAGCCTTGCCACCGCTCCACAGGCCGCCGGTGCGGATGATCTTGCGGGCATAAATCCAGCCGAGCACGATACCGCCGATATAAGCCAGCGCGTACCAGCGGATGGCAATGGGGCCGATGGCAATGGCGATGGGATCGAACACTGGAAATGCGATCGCCAGCGGCAGGGCTGGAAGGAGCACGACTGGAAGATGCGCGGCGAGAAGGGACAGGGCCGGGACAGGCATGTGATGCAATCCTGAGCAGATTCACTAAGGAGCCATCTTCGTCATGGCGGTTTGAAGGCGATGAAGTCAAGCGCGGGACCGGCGCTTGTGGCGTGCTCTGCACTTGCGCCGCGCCCGCGTAATCCCCATTGTCCCTGCAGATGGTGTTATGGCCCTTGCATGTTCGGAGAATGACGATGACCCAGACCAGCAACCGTTTTTTCGATGAAATCGCGCGCTTGATGAACGACGCCGCTGGCGCCGCGCAGGGCGTCAAGCGCGAGGTCGATGGCGTCGTCCGCAATCAGGCGGAGCGGATCCTCCGCGATCTCGATCTCGTCAAGCGCGAGGAGTTCGAGGCGGTGAAGGACATGGCCCGTCTGGCGCGCGAGGAAAACGAAGCGCTCAAGGCGCGCATCGCAGCGCTCGAGGCGAAAATTCAGAATTAGCGGAGCGGCTTTGTTTACGCCCCGTATGCGACGGGGCGAAACGCGCGCACCATGTCCATGTCGAGTTTGCCGGCGAGGCTTTCCAGCACCGTGAAAGCATCGGCGTTGGACATTGGTGGGCTGTCCGGGCGCTCTTCGACCAGCAGCGTGAACATGTCGGCGACCGTTAACATGCGCACGAGATCGGCGATTTCCTGACCCTTCAGCCCGTCGGGGTAGCCCGTACCGTCGAGCATTTCGTGGTGATGCAGGACGACGTCGAGCATTTCGCGCGGAAATTCGCCGTGACTTTTAAGCACGTCGAAGCCGATCTGCGTATGTTTCGACAATTCGATTTCCTCGCGCGGAGTGAGCGCTGTGGTCTTGTCGAGAATCGCGAGCGGAATATAGGCCTTGCCGACATCGTGGATAAGCGCAGCGCGGGTGAGGCGGCGCTGATCGTCCTCGCGCATGCCAAGATGCTGAGCGAAGGCCACGGTGTAGCCTGTCACCTGCAGGCAATGGCGATAGGTCCTGTTGTGGTGCTTGTCGATCGCACGCAGCCATTCGCGCAGCGACGTGCGGCGCAGAGCTTTCAGGATTTTCAATTCCGCCTGCATGACATCGTCAAGCGTGAGCGGCGTTCCCGCCGGCAGGCGTTCGAAAATTTTCACCATCACTGTGTTGGCGGCAGCGATCCCGGCATCGAGTGCCTGGGCTGCGCTGGTGGCTCCGCCTGCGATGTCCGGAAACGAAGCGCGCACACGCTGCAGGATATCTTCGGCATCGAAGGGCCAGCGGATGGTGTCGGTGGCGCCCAGCGACCATGCCTGGATCGATTCCAGGCGAACGCCATCGGCCAGCACGAACAGGCGCGGCAGCGACTGATAGGTTCGGGATGTAAGCTTGCGGCGGATGGCGCGCACGCTGTCGATCGACGTGAGATCAATGTCGACGACGACACCGGCATAGCGTCCCGCCGGGCTGTCCGGCATGTCCTGTGTGGAAATCCGTTCGACGTCGCCAAGATTTTCCAGGATATTTGCGAGATCTTCGCTGTGATCGTCGCGGTCGGATGCGAGGAGCACACGCCTTCTGGCGGGTGTCCGCTCTGCGAGCGCCATTTGATGCTCTTTCTGAGACTCGATAGGTTCCGCCGCCAAGTTCCACGAAAACAGTTTCGGAAACCTTAGGACTCGGCCAAATTCAAAAGGGGGGCCGATCCGTTGACCGGACCTGTCAAAGCCCGCTTTTTTCCCTGCATTTCCTTGTCATTTCGCCGCTTTGGGGCTAAGAACCCCCACGTTCGCGGCCCCCGCACCCCTGGAGGCTCGCCGCGACGGATCAGCGGGCCGCCTTGGCGGCCCTTAACTTTTGATAAAACAAGGACTTAACCAATGGCGACCGTCAAGGAAATGAAGGCGACCGCTCGTCCGAAGGCCGGCAAGGGGGCCGCTCGGGCAGAACGTCGCGCCGGCCGGATCCCGGCCGTGATCTATGGAGACAACAAGCCCCCGGTGACGATTTCGCTGGACGACGCTGAACTGCGCTTGCGCATTCAGGCCGGCCGCTTCCTCACCACCGTTTACGATATCGATCTGGACGGCAAGAAGCATCGCGTGATTCCGCGCGATTTCGCGCTCGATCCGGTTCGCGATTTTCCTCTCCATGTCGATTTCCTGCGGCTCGGCCAGGGCGCGAAGATTCGCGTCAGCATCCCGCTGCACATCCTCAACGCTGAAACCTCGCCGGGTGTCAAACGCGGTGGCGCGGTGAACATCGTGACCCACGCGATCGAACTGGAAGTGCCGGCCGACAACATTCCGCAATATCTGGAAGCCGACGTCGGCAAGCTCGATATTTCCAGTTCGCTGCATATGGCGGACATCAAGCTGCCGGAGGGCGTGCGCACGCTGACCCGCTCGGACGCGACGCTTGTTACCATCGTGCCTCCGTCGGGCTATGCCGAAGAACAGAAGGCTGCCGCTGCGGCCGCCGGTGGTGCTGCGCCTGCGGCCGGAGCCGCGCCTGCAGCCGGAGCCGCACCTGCGGCCGGCGCTGCGCCTGCGGCTGGTGCCGCCAAGGCACCCGCTGCCGGTGGCGACAAGAAGAAGTAAACGAACCCCGGTGGAGCAGATTTGACATTCGCGCCTCGCCTGCAGGCGTTTCGTAACGCGAATGTCAAATCCAGAGCCGCACTGGAATTTATGATTGTCTCATGTCCTTTCGAATCCGAAGCTCGCTCGGAAGGTGCCGCAACATGAAACGAACTTCGGATTCGGGACACTAGCGCATGCGCCTGTTCGTCGGACTGGGCAATCCCGGATCGAAGTACCAGGGCAACCGGCACAATATCGGGTTCATGGTCATCGACGAAATCGCGCGGCGTCACGGTTTTTCACCGTGGCGCCGCCGTTTTCAGGGCGAGACATCCGAGGGCAATCTTGGTAACGGGCGTGTCATTCTGCTCAAGCCCTCTACCTACATGAACGAGTCCGGCAACGCGGTCGGCGAAGCTGTGAATTTCTTTAAAATGAACGTCGGCGATATCACGGTGTTTCACGACGAGATCGAATTGCCGCCTTCGAAGTTGCGCGTCAAAATCGGCGGTGGCATCGCGGGACATAACGGTTTGCGTTCGATCTCCGCGCATGTCGGCAACGACTATCGCCGCGTGCGCCTCGGTGTCGGGCATCCGGGCGTCAAGGATCTGGTGCATCAGCACGTTCTATCCGATTTCGCCAAAAGCGAGATGCCGTGGGTGACAGCCTTGTGTGAGATCGTTGCGGACAACGCGGCATTGATTGTCACGGGGCAGGATGCATCCTTCGCGAACAAGGTGCATCTGGCTATGGATGCAAAGGGTTTCAATTCAAAGGATGACGGTGGCACCAAATAAGCCGCGCATCGTCAGGAAAATTCAGGGCACGTTATGGGATTTAAATGCGGTATCGTTGGTCTGCCGAATGTCGGCAAGTCCACGTTGTTCAACGCCCTCACCGAAACCGCTGCGGCGCAGGCGGCGAACTATCCGTTCTGCACCATCGAGCCGAATGTCGGCGCGGTCGCCGTTCCGGATTCGCGTCTTGAGAAACTCGCGGAGATCGCAAAATCACAGCAGATCATTCCGACGCAACTGACGTTCGTGGATATTGCTGGCCTCGTCAAAGGCGCTTCTAAGGGCGAGGGACTCGGCAACCAGTTTCTCGCCAACATCCGAGAGGTCGATGCGGTGGCGCATGTGGTGCGCTGCTTTGAGGATTCGGACATCACCCATGTCGAAGGCAAGATCGCGCCGCTCGCAGACATCGAGACGATCGAGACGGAGCTGATGCTCGCCGATCTCGAAAGCCTTGAGAAGCGCGTCGATAATCTTTCGAAAAAGGCGAAGGGCGGCGACAAGGATTCGAAGGAACAGCTCGATCTGGTCGAGCGCGCGCTCAAACTGCTCCGCGAGGGCAAGCCGACACGTTTTCTCGAGCGCAAGCCGGAAGAAGAAAGGGCGTTTCGCATGCTCGGTCTTCTGACGTCAAAGCCGGTTCTCTATGTTTGCAATGTCGAGGAAGGATCGGCGGCGGCGGGAAATAATTTCTCCAATGAAGTGATGAAGCATGCCGAAAAGGAAGGCGCGGTCGCGGTGGTGATCTCGGCGAAGATCGAATCCGAGATTGCAACACTTTCGAAAGAGGAGCGCGCCGAGTTCCTGTCCACGCTCGAATTGAAGGAGGCCGGTCTCGACCGGCTGATTCGCGCGGGCTACAAGCTTCTCGATCTCATCACTTATTTCACGGTCGGTCCGAAGGAGGCGCGTGCATGGACCATCACGCGCGGCACCAAGGCGCCTGGTGCGGCCGGTGTGATCCACACGGACTTTGAAAAAGGCTTCATTCGCGCCGAAACCATTGCCTATGAGGATTACGTCAAGCTGGGCGGCGAAGCCGGCGCGCGCGATGGCGGAAAGCTGCGACTGGAAGGCAAGGATTACGTCGTCGCCGACGGCGACGTGATGCATTTCCGTTTCAATACCTAGCCGTTTCGCGGACCGGCCCGGCGTCTAGAGTTCCCGTCGCTGATTGCGGATTGCGCCAAGATGCTCGTTGATGCGGAACACGATCAGGATGAATTCGGCGGCAATACGCGAGAACACCACGCCGACCACAGTGCCAATGATGGCAGAAATGGTGGTGATGAAACCGCCGAAGGGGCTGACCGCCATTTGTAGCAGGCCCGTAAATATTCCCGAGATTCCGAACAGGATCACAAGCGCGATCACCAGCCAGTAGAACGATTTGATGACGGTGGGTGCGATGAAACGGTCCCACTGGAAAAGGTCGCTGATATCGAACATCGTGATCTCCGTCGCAGGCAGCCAAGCTCTTGTCGCATGATGGATGATTTATGCAAAGCTGTTTTGGCTCCTTGCGGAAAGGTGTGGACCGCGCACATGGCGTCACGTTTCATCCTTAATCACGCGTATCAGCCCTGTGCCGATGGGGCTTGAGTTTGTCGCTCGGCATGGCGACAATCGGATGCTCCTGTCAGATTTCGAAAAGCAACATTCATGAAATTGGGTTTAGAGGATTTCACGCCGGGTCGCTTCGGGACCTTTGGCCCCTATCACGTATCGAAAGAAGAGCTCATCGCTTTCGCAGCAGAATTCGATCCGCAGCCGATGCATCTTGACGATGAGGCCGCGAGACATACGCTGCTGCAGGGTCTTGCCGGATCCGGTTGGCATTTGTGTTCAATCATGATGCGGATGATGTGCGACGGGTTCGCGCTGCGAACGGCGTCCCTCGGCTCGCCTGGCGTGGATGAAGTCAAATGGCTGGCGCCGCTGCGGCCGGGCGACGAACTCATGCTGGATATCGATATTCTCGGGACCCGAATTTCCGCAAGCAAGCCGGATCGCGGCTTTGTGCAGACGGCCAATCAGATCAGAAATGCCGCAGGCACGCCGCTGCTGACCTCGCGTTTTACATTGATCGTTTCCCGCCGTGACGCGATCGTGGAGAACGTGTCGTGAGCCGTTTCGAGGACATCAGGACAGGCGACACGCGCAGCCTCGGTTCGTTTGCATTCACAGCGGAAAATATCAGGGAGTTTGCACGCAAGTTCGATCCCCAGCCGTTTCATCTGGATGAGGAGGCGGGCAAGAAGGTCTTTGGCGGACTAGCAGCCTCCGGCTGGCATGTGACAGCGGCTTGGATGAAAGTCATGGTCGAGGACCTTCAGCGCGGTGCGGCGGCCCGCGGCGAGACCTGCGAGCCTGTGGTGTCGCCGGGCTTCCGCGATCTGAAATGGCTCAAGCCCGTGCTTGCGGGAGACACCGTCTCCTACCAGTCAAAGGTGATTTCCACCCGCGTATCCGGCAAGCGGCCGCAATGGGGACTGGTCCAATCCCTTAACACCGGAACCAATCAGCATGGCGTGCTGGTATTCTCGTTCGAGGCAACCGTGTTCCTGCCACGTAAGACCGCTTAAGAAAGACGCCGGAGCTTATTTCAGCCACGCCAGCGTCAGCACGATCACCGCCAGCCCGAGAAAAATCAGAAAGCGGATGAGAATCGTTGCGATACCCGGCTTCGTGGAATGAAGCTGGATCGGTTCGTTCCCGTTGGGTTTGATAATCTTCACGAAGGGGCCCGCACATACCGCCGACAAGCCGGCTGAGACTTGGTCGCGGTGTGCAGGGAACAGGTTCAAGCTGTATGAAAAATCCCCCGTTCGGGGGATTTTTCGAAGCTTCGACTGAAAAAATATCAATCCGGCTGCGGTGCGCGTTTCCACTGCGCCAGATTATCGGAAATGATCCGGGTGGATTTCATCGCCGTCTGGCTGAGCTTGGCGAAATTGGCAAGATCACGCTGAACGCGCTGGCCTTCCTCGTGCATCAGCGCACGCAGGCTTTCCAGTTCGTTGATGAGATTGTCGATCTCGGTCGCGGAGGCGCCGGCTACCCGCTGGATCAGCGTGTTGACGTTGTTGACGGTCGCTTCGGCGCCCGCATCCGCGGTGCTTTCGGCAATCGAAGGCGCGCGGCGCAGGTAGGCGATATCGTTGCGGACGAATTCGCGGATACCGGCCTCGACATCTGTCACACTGGAGAGGTCCGCATCGGCATTTGCCGACTCATTCCTGTCGTGAATTACACTCATCGGCTGTTCCTTTCGCATATTGCGAGCGCGGACTGTCCCCGCACGACGACGTCATCGCGTTATGAGTCCAGCCGATCGTGACCATAGCGCGGCTAATGTGAGGCGAAAGGGATGTTTCCTCACAAGGTCAATGAATGGAAAACGGACGGAAGCGGCGCCGTTTTACCAGCTTTGCTTGAAACCCGCGGTCAGGCTGCGGTTCGGTACACCCAGCGGCGTTTCGCTGACGGAGCCGGTAACGCTGACGCCGCCGAACATCTTCTGTTCCACGCCGACGCGCCGCAACCATTTGTCGTCAAGGCTCGACATCGTCTCACCGGCCAGAAGGCTGGTACCGGTGTCCTTGAATTCGAGCTTGGCCGAGCGATTCATCTCAGTCGCACCCTTGGCCATGCGCCCGTCCGCGCCGACCATCGGCACGCCGCTTTGCACGACGTTATAACCCGTCTGCGCCGTGATCGCGTATTGCTGGCCGAGGGGAATGGTCTTGCTGATCGCGGTGTTGACCCGGCTCTGGTCCTGGGTCGGATCGACGCGCGCCTCAAGAGTCGTCTTGTCCCAGATATTGCCGAGACCGGGAGTCGTCATGTTGGCCCACGCGCTGCCGGTGGACTGATAGGATTCGCCGGTCACCTTGGCGTTGAGCGCATCCGACGATGTTCTCGGGGTCTGATCGGCAACGTTGAGATCGGCGCCCACCTTGGCGTCGCCGAACGGCAGCACCGATTGCTTCACCGTCATCGCCGAACTGCCGTTGTCGTTGTTGGTGCGATCCCAGCTCACCGCGTTGCCATTGGAATAGGTCGGCGCCCGAAACTTGCTGGACTTGTCGGTCGAGACCGGAATGTCGGAGCCGAGCAGGCTCCATTCAAACGCCGTGGGCTCCGGCACATCGGCGGGAGTAGCCTGCGCACGCGCTGCGAAGGGCGGCGACAGCAGTGCGGCCGCAAGCATGGAGAACTTCGAAAATCGACGTGGCAAGGCGGAATGTGACATCATGGGAACTCGTCCAGCGTTTCGCGATGCGTTCGGGAAACTTGAAACGACACGGGTTAATAACACCTTTCGCATGTGCGAACGAGCCTGCATTGCGATCATCACGCACAAGTTTTTGTCGCAGCTCCTGCCGCAAGGTTGCCGCATTTTGTTGTCGCGCCTCGCGCAATCCGGTTCATGAGGATGTCATGTAATAACGAGAAAGATAGCGATGCTACAATTTAAGTAACGAAGGTGACATGCATTTCTCTCGTCAGAACCGTCACCTTTTCTTCCATCCGCCTCGCTTACCCGGAGCGCCGCCGGTGGAGCGCGGGCCGCTCGGATCGCGCACCACGCCGCTGAATTCAGGTCCGCCGTCGCGCATGGATTTCGGCTTGTAGATGCGGCTTTCGGTACCGGGGCCCATTTCATCCAGCGTCGGCTTGCGCGCGCGGGTCGGCCGCTTGGCGTCGTCGCGCGCCGGCTTCACCTCGTGCCAGGTGGCGATGCCCATTTCATCCAGCGAGGGTTTGTGAATCTTCGAACCCCCACCCCGCGCCGCTCGCAAGGGTGAAGAGGGCGGCAGATTGGCGCTGTCGCCATACTTCTTCGCGCCGGCGTAAGCACCGGCCTTGCCCGTCACCGCCTTCTGCTTGGCGGTGGGATCGTCCACCACCGCCATCTCGGTGGCGCGCAGGCGTTTCACCTCGTCGCGCAGTCGCGCGGCTTCCTCGAAATTGAGATCGGCGGCTGCTTCGCGCATGCGGGTTTCGAGATCGGCCAGCACCGCCTCGAAATTATGGCCGATGCTCATCACGTCGTCGGTGATGCCGCCGTCGCCGGACTCGATCAGCACGTGGTCGCGCTCATAGACGCTGTCGAGAATGTCGGCGATGGATTTCTTCACGCTCTCCGGCGTGATGCCGTTGGCCTCGTTATAAGCGAGCTGTTTCTCGCGGCGGCGGTCGGTCTCGGCGATCGCGCGCTCCATCGAGCCGGTCATCTGGTCGGCATAAAGGATCACCTTGCCGTCCACGTTGCGCGCGGCGCGGCCGATGGTCTGGATCAGCGAGGTCTCGCTGCGCAGAAAGCCTTCCTTGTCGGCGTCGAGGATTGCGACCAGCGCGCATTCGGGAATGTCGAGGCCCTCGCGCAAGAGGTTGATGCCGACCAGCGCGTCGAACGCGCCGAGCCGCAGATCGCGGATGATTTCGATGCGCTCGATGGTGTCGATGTCGCTGTGCATGTAGCGCACGCGGATGCCCTGCTCGTGCAGATATTCGGTGAGGTCCTCCGCCATCCGCTTGGTCAGCACAGTGATCAGCGAGCGGTAGCCGGCCTGCGCGGTGGCACGGACCTCGCCGACCAGATCGTCGACCTGCGTGCGCGCGGGGCGAATGAGCACCGGCGGATCGATCAGTCCGGTCGGGCGGATCACCTGCTCGACGAACACGCCGCCGGACTGGTTTAGTTCCCATGCCGCCGGGGTTGCCGACACCGCGACCGATTGCGGGCGCATCATGTCCCATTCTTCGAAGCGCAGAGGCCGATTGTCCATGCAGGAGGGCAGGCGGAAGCCGTATTCGGCCAGCGTCGCCTTGCGGCGAAAGTCGCCTTTGAACATCGCGCCGATCTGCGGAATGGTGACATGGCTTTCGTCCGCGAACACCAGCGCGTTGTCCGGTACGTATTCGAACAGCGTCGGTGGCGGCTCGCCCGGCTTGCGGCCGGTGAGGTAGCGCGAGTAATTTTCGATGCCGGCGCAGCTGCCGGTCGCTTCCATCATTTCCAGATCGAATGTGGTGCGCTGTTCGAGCCGCTGCGCTTCCAGCAGACGGCCCTGTGCGTTCAATTGATCGAGCCGCCATTTCAGTTCGCTTTTGATACCCTTGATCGCCTGCAGCAGCGTCGGGCGCGGCGTCACATAATGCGAGTTGGCGTAAATCTTGATGAATTCGAGCTCGTCCTGCTTGTGGCCGGTGAGCGGGTCGAACTCCTCGATACTCTCGATGGTGTCCCCGAACAGGTTTACGCGCCAGGCGCGGTCTTCATAGTGCGCCGGGAAAATGTCGATCACGTCGCCGCGCACGCGGAAGGTGCCGCGCGAAAAGTCGGCCGAGGTGCGCTTGTATTGCAGGGCGACGAGGTCGGCGATGATCTGGCGCTGGTCGATGCGCTCGCCCTTCTTCATCGCAAAGGTCATCGCGGTGTAGGTTTCGACCGAGCCGATACCGTAGATGCACGACACCGACGCCACGATGATGACGTCGTCGCGTTCCAGGAGCGCGCGCGTCGCCGAATGTCGCATGCGGTCGATCTGCTCGTTGATCGAGGAATCCTTCTCGATATAGGTGTCGGTGCGCGGCACATAAGCTTCGGGCTGGTAGTAGTCGTAATATGAGACGAAATATTCGACCGCGTTGTCAGGGAAGAAATTCTTGAACTCGCCGTAGAGCTGCGCCGCCAGCGTCTTGTTCGGCGCAAGGATGATTGCCGGGCGCTGCGTTGCCTCGATCACCTGAGCCATGGTGTAGGTTTTGCCGGAGCCCGTGACGCCGAGCAGCACTTGCGTTCGGTCGTTACGATTGATGCCTTCGACCAGCTCCCTGATCGCTTCGGGCTGATCGCCTCGCGGCTGATATTCGGATTTGATCTGAAGCCGTACACCGCCTTCGGATTTTTCCGGGCGGGGCGGGCGATGCGGCGCCCAGACCTTCAGTTCGCCATTGTCGCCGCGGAATTCCGGGCGGCCCTCGCGCAGCAGGTTTTCGAGCGACTCGGCTGTCGCCTTGACGCCGAGCGATTCCATCTTGTTGCGTGCTGGGCGGAAAGAGTCGTCGTCCTCGACGTCATAACCGAGTTGTTTCGCCAGTTCCGGATCGAGCGTGGGGATGGTGGCGCTGGTGCCGTAATTTGCTTGCGGCTTTTCCTCGAAGCCGGAAGACGCGCCGGGCGGCTGCGGATAAGGCTGCAACGGCGTTGGGCGCGGGGATTCGGCGCCTGACTCCTTCGGAGTCGATGCGCGCGAGCGATGGATCGCGGCTTCGCCGCCCGAGCGGCGGTCCTTGGAATTGTCCGGCGGCGGCTGCAATCCCGTGCCCGAACCGAGCCCGGCATCACCCCGATTGAGCGCTGGATTCAAGAGTTCCGCCAGAGCGGGGCCGATCGGCTGAACGTCCGGCCGGTGTGCCTTCGATTTCGGAGTTTTGACGGGCTTTTTCGGGGAGTCGGGAGATTTCGCCATGCCTCGAATATGGGAGGTGAAACGGGCCGGGGAAAGGGCTTCGCGCGATCAGCGACTGTTGTTCGCCCCGCAGCCGAAGCGGCATTGACTCGCTCGCCAATTCGCGTGATTCATGCAGTTGCATTCAGTCGTGCCGCTTTCGGCATGGCATCGGGCGTGAAAGGTATCCGCGATGATCGATCTGTATTATTGGCCCACGCCGAACGGCCACAAGATTACGATGTTTCTGGAAGAGACCGGCATTCCTTACACCATCAAGCCGGTCAACATCGGCAAGGGCGAGCAGTTCAATCCCGATTTTCTCAAAATCGCGCCGAACAATCGCATGCCAGCGATCGTCGATCACGCCCCGGCGGATGGCGGCGCGCCGATTTCGATTTTCGAATCGGGTGCGATCCTGATCTATCTTGCGGAGAAAACCGGCAAGTTCATGCCAAGCGACATCCGCAAGAAGTTCGACGTGCTGCAATGGCTGATGTGGCAGATGGGCGGGCTCGGTCCGATGGCCGGCCAGAACCATCATTTCGTGCAATATGCGCCCGAAAAAATTCCTTACGCGATGACGCGCTATATCAACGAGACCAATCGGCTCTATGGCGTTCTCAATAGGCGCCTCACGGACCGCGAATTCGTCGCGGGCGACTATTCCATCGCCGACATGGCGGCCTATCCCTGGATCGTGCCTTACCAGCGCCAGCAGCAGAAGCTAGAGGATTTTCCGCATCTGAAACGCTGGTTCGAGGCGATCTATGCGCGGCCGGCGACAGCGCGGGCTTATGCGGTGGCCAAGACCGTTAATCCGACCAAGGCTCCGGTCGTCGATGAGGAGTCGAAAAAAATCCTGTTTGGACAAACGGCGCAAAAGGCCTGACCATGGCAAGACAGCTTTTCGAACTCGCCGGCCGCGATCCTGCTCATGTATTCAGCCCCTATTGCTGGCGTGCCCGCATGGCGCTGGCGCATAAGGGCCTCGACCATGAGACCATCCCGTGGCGTTTCATGCAGAAGGATGCGATCAAGCCGCATAATTCGGAAAAGGTGCCGGTGCTTGTCGACGGCGATGTGTCGGTCTGCGATTCATGGGCCATCGCGAATTATCTCGAAGACAAATATCCGGAGCGGCCTTCGCTGTTCGGCGGCGAGGGTGGCCGGGCGATGGCGCGCATGATCAACAGCTGGAGCGATGTTTCGGTCGGCCAGATCGCACCGCTGATCATCGCGGATATTCATGCGGGGCTGGATCCCGGGGATCAGGATTATTTTCGCCGTACACGTGAGAAGAATCTCGGCCGCAAGCTTGAAGAGGCCATCGCGGATCGTGAGCAGCGGGTCGAGGATCTGCGCCGGTGGTTGCATCCATTGCGAATGACGCTGCGTGCACAGCCTTATTTCGGCGGGACATCTCCGAATTATGCCGACTATATTATATTCGGCCCGTTTCAGTGGGCGCGTCTCACCAGCACGTTTGAATTGCTGGCGACGGACGATCCGATTTACGGCTGGCGGGAGAAGCTGCTCGATATGTTTGGCGGCATGGCCCGAAACTCGCCTGCCGTGGCGGCGGCGTGAAGTTCGTTCATATCTGACGAATTTGTCATGAATCTCACCAAGAGTTAATCGGACGTTCATGTGTCGTTTATCGGATGCGATGTCATATCCGTCCGAGAGTTTGACACGATCGAGAACCCGATGGCTCGTGATCCGCAAGGTGCCCTGGTCGCATTGAATCGTTTCGGTCTTGGCGCGCGCGGCGGCGCGGCAGGCGATTTTGCCAGCGCGGCGTCAGATCCTCGCGGCTTCGTCATGGCGGAACTCAACCGTCCGAACGTCGCGTTGCTCGAGGCTCCCGGCTTGCAACCGACGCCGGCTTTGGCGCAACTGGTCTTCGACTATCAGAACGAGGTCAAGCAGCAGCGAGAAGCCGCGAAAAAAGCTGCAGATGCGATGACTGCGGCGACGGATGAGAAGCCGAACGTCACAAACAGTATGACGGGAATGGCGCAGGCCAACGCGATGCATCCGCAGTCCGGTAATGGGGCGGCGGCAAAGGAGCCGCCGCAGCCTCCCAACATCATCCAGAGAACGTATCGTGCCGAGGCGCTGGCGCGATTGCAGCGCGCCACCATGGCGGAGAGCGGTTTTGCCGAACGGCTGGTTGCGTTCTGGTCCAATCATTTCTGCATTTCAGCCAACAAGGGCGAACTGGCGCGGATGTGGGCTGGCGCATTCGAACGCGAGGCCATTCGCCCATACGTGCTGGGCGGTTTCGGCGACATGCTCACAGCTGTCGAACAACATCCAGCGATGCTGTTCTTTCTCGACAACCAGCAGTCGATCGGTCCCGACTCGCGTGCGGGCCGCAATCGCAAGAAAGGTTTGAACGAAAATCTCGCCCGCGAGATCATGGAACTTCACACGCTTGGCGTCGGCGGCGGATACACTCAAGCGGACGTGACGTCACTCGCGGCCATCCTCACGGGCTGGACCTTCGCCGGGCGCGATGGAAAGCTGGCTGCGCCCGGCTCATTCGTTTTCAATGCCAATGCGCATCAGCCTGGGCCACAAAAGCTGCTCGGCAAAACCTATGACGACACCGGTTTAACGCAGGGTGAGGCGGCGCTATCGGATATCGCGCGTCATCCTTCCACAGCAAGGTTTATCGCGCGGAAGTTCGCCGCGCATTTCATTGCCGATGACCCACCCCCCGCGCTGGTCGCCCGGCTTGAGGGCGTGTTCAAAAAGAGTGACGGTGATCTGAAGGCCATGACACTGGCGCTGCTGGATTCGAATGAGGCATGGCGCGCTCCGATGACCAAGATGCGCACGCCTTACGAGTTTCTGGTTGCTTCGGGCCGCCTGATGGGCCGGATTCCGGACGATCCGGGCCGCGCGCTCGGCGCCTTGAACATTCTCGGCCAGCCGCTCTGGACGCCGCCCGGACCGAACGGTTTTGCGGACAGCAACGGCGCATGGGCTGCGCCGGAAAACATGAAGCTGCGGCTCGACGTCGCGTCGCAATTGTCATCGCGTATCGCTGACACGCTGGAGCCTGTCGATCTGCTGCAGTCCTTCGCGGGCGAGGTCGCCTCGCGGGAAACGCGGCAGACCATCGAGCGTGCGGAGACCCGCCAGCAGGCACTGGCGCTCCTTTTCATGTCACCGGAATTCCAGAGGAGATAGCCATGGACGGAATTCTGGATTGCTGCGAAAGCCTGAGCCAACGGGGATTGAACCGCCGCTCGTTGTTGCTTGGCGGCGCGACATTCGCGGCCTGGGCCTATCTGCCGAAATTCGCGCGCGCGAAGGACGGCCGCGATCCGCGTTTCGTCACCATCATCCTGCGCGGGGCGCTGGATGGTCTGGCAACGGTCGCCCCGATCGGCGATCCGGATTATGCCGGACTGCACGGTTCGATCGCCCTGACGCGCGACGCTCCCCACCCGGCCATGGAACTGGATTCGTTTTTTGCTCTCCATCCGTCGATGCCGGAATTCGCGCGGATGTACCGGGACAAGAAGGCCGCCATTGTGCATGCGGTGGCGACGCCCTATCGCGAACGTTCGCATTTCGACGGGCAGGATGTTCTCGAAAGCGGATACGCAGGCCCCGGCCGTGTGCAAAACGGCTGGCTCAACCGCGCATTGGAAAATCTCCCTCGCGGCGAACGCGTCGCTGGCGGATTATCCGTCGGTCCCATCACGCCGCTGGTGCTGCGCGGCGCTGCGCCGACCGTCGGCTGGGTGCCTGCGGCTTTGCCTCAGGCTGCGGACGACACTGCGATGCGGCTGATCGATCTCTATAACCACCGCGATCCGATCCTAGCGAAGGCGCTTTCGCAGGGTTTGCAGATCGACAGGCTGGCCGCCAACGATCCGGTGAAGCCGGGCCCCGGCATGAACAATGGCGCGGGAGCCATGCGGCTTGCAGCGAAGGGCGCGGCGAAACTGATGGCGGCGGACGATGGGCCGCGCATCGCCGCGCTCGCTTTCGACGGCTGGGACACGCATGCCAATGAAGGCGGTCCGGTCGGCCGCCTCGCGCAATTACTGTCGGGCCTGGACGGTGCGTTCGCGGAGTTCGAAAGCGGTCTCGGCGATCGCTGGAAGGATACCGTCATCGTTGCCGCGACCGAGTTCGGCCGGACCGCGCGCATCAACGGGACGGACGGCACGGATCACGGCACCGGTACGGTTGCGCTACTTGCCGGTGGGGCTGTGAAGGGCGGACGCGTGATTGCCGACTGGCCCGGCCTGAAAGTCGCGAATCTTTACGAGAACCGCGATCTCAAGCCGACCACCGATCTGCGCGGCGTCATCAAGGGTGTGCTGCGCGACCATCTGGATCTCAGTGAGCGCGTGCTGGCGGAATCGGTTTTCCCGGACAGCGGCGCATGCAAGCCAGTGAAGGAACTGATCGCCTGACGCTCAGGCCTGCGCCGGGACGCCGAATGCTTCCGTCTGCGTTTCCGGCGATGTCTGCGTCCGTGGCGGCTGGCCGCGCAGGGCGGCTGCCGTCATGCGGCGCACCGCGTTCTCGGCATCGCGCGCGATTTGCTTGCGATCAGCATTCATGCCGTAGGCGACCGGCTCGCCCCATGTCACGGTCACGTCGACCGCGCCCTGCGCGATGACACCGAGAAGATGCGGTACCAGTTCGGTCTCACCATACCACGCCACCTTGTCCCGCAGCCCGCGGCCGATCTGGATGCCGCCAAACTGGACATACGCAAGCGAGACCGGCTGCACCGTGACGCGGTCATGATGCGAGGAGTCGCCGATGGCGTGATGGACAGCGCCGATCAATGCCGAGCGAAACGGCAGGGTTCGGATGCCGTCGCTCGATGTGCCTTCGGGAAACAGCAGTACGGCGTCGCCGCCGCGCAGCCGCTCGGCCATGCTCTGTGCGGCATCGCCGGTTTTGTGGCGGCGTTCGCGCTCGATGAAAATCGTGCGTTGCAGCTTCGCCAGCATCCCGAAGATCGGCCAGTTGGCGACTTCGGATTTCGAGACGAACACCAGAGGCGCGACGGCGCCAAGCACGGAGATGTCGAGCCAGGACGCGTGATTGGACAGGATCAGGGCGGGCCTGTCCTGCGTGCGTTCGCCGATTTCACGAATACGCACGCCAAGAATCTTGCATGCCATGCGGTGAAACAGCACCGGCACGGATCTCTGCAGGGAGCTGTCGAAGGCGATGCCAATGATCTGAAACGGCACCAGGACCAGAAAAAGAAACACCAGCGCGAGCAATATGAAGGCAATGCGGATCATGGGTTGAATTTATGCTGAAGGTACGGGGCCGCTGTCTATGCTGAATATGCCGTGACATAAAAATACGGTTCCGGCCGCTCGCGAAGGGAGGCGGAGGCGGCCGGAACCGCTCATGCGTGGGCCGACGACGGGGACCGCCACCAAACGCCCCTTCAGGCTAGGGCGGCTTTATTACGTGCTGGTGACAGGTAGATATTTTCCACTAAAACGGCCCATACCATGCCCCCGCCGGAGCTTTTAACGTTCCAGATTGTTGTCTGGAGCCTGTTTCTCGATAGCGCCCAACCGAAAGGACTTTCATGTTTCCCGCCGTGCCTCCGGCCTTGTTGCCGATCCTGATGTTGTTTGCCTCGAACGTTTTCATGACCTTCGCCTGGTATGGCCATTTAAAATTCAAAGATCATGCCCTGCCGCTTGTCGTCATGACGAGTTGGGGAATCGCGTTTTTTGAATACTGGCTTGCGGTCCCCGCCAATCGCTGGGGCAGTGAGGTCTACTCGGCCGCCCAACTCAAGACAATGCAGGAAGTCATCACGCTGGTGGTGTTTGCCGGATTTTCCGTTCTCTATTTAAAGGAGCCGCTCGGCTGGAATCACGCGTTGGGCTTCACATTGATCGCCGCCGGAGCCTTCTTCATTTTTCACAAATGGTAGAGTGGCGGTTTGTCACGTGCGGACAGAAGCGATGCGGGACTCGCTTCGCGCTCGGGCGCTGCGCTTCTGCTGCGCGTGCCGCTGGCGATGACCAGTGAGGCGGCGAGCAAAATGGCTGCCATTAGCGATACGGCGACAACAACGGTCGGCGTGTTCATGAAAATCTCCACGAAACGGGGAGGTGAATCAGAGCGTATGCATCGCTGCGGCGACGCGGATCGTCAAAACAGCAAGAGCGATCATCAGGCCCATCGACAGCAGCAAAACTGCGATCGCCGCAGCGGCGGCGTCGGCCTTTCGGGATGAATTAATACGGCTGGACGGGCTGGCAAAGCCGTCGTCCAGTGCACGCGACCGCATCATGGCCGGGTTTCCTCGCGCGGTGCGAATCACCACATTCGCAAAATATTCCAGAAATCGCTGTCGGGATTTTGGCGCGGAAAGCCGAAAACACGACAAAAAGAAGACGAGGACCCGATAGTCCCCGATCTTCTTTGGCAAAGCCAATCAGGCCCCGGCGGCGTAGGCGGGGTTCAGAACTGGGTTACGTGTCATCGGCACAAAACCCGGCTCGGCTTCGACACGTCTCAGCCAGGCTCGTATTGAGGGAAAGCCTGACAGGTCGAAATCGCATTGATCGGCGACATGGGTGTAACCGTAGAGCGCGATGTCCGCGAGCGTAAGGCGTCCGGCTGCGAAATAGTCGTGCGTCTTAAGATGGTTTTCCATGACCTGAAGCGCGCCATAGCCGCGCTCCATCCAGTCCTCCAGCGCGTGGGTCTGCAAATCGCGGCCGCCGCGCACCAGAGCCAGCCAGAAATAGGCGGCGCCGACGCTCGGCTCCAGGGCATGTTGTTCGAAGAACATCCATTGCAGCGCCTGCGCACGATCGATGCGGTCCTCCGGAGCCAGAGGCGTGCCGACGGTGACATACCAGAGGATTGCGTTCGACTCGGCGAGGTAGCGGCCGTCGGCGACTTCGAGCAAAGGCACCTGCCCGCTCGGATTCATCGCGAGGAATTCGGGCGTGCGGCTTTCGCCGCGCAGGATATCGATCTCGATCGCCTGATACGGCTCACCGATCAGCGCCAGTGCAAGACGCACCTTGTAGCTGTTGCCGGACCGCTGCATCGAATAAAGCTTGTACATCGTGACCGAATTCATGTCCTGATCCTCTCCGCGAGGACGCGGAGGTTCCGGCTCACAATGATGCCGTGACGTCCACATCGCAAGACCCGCGTGCTGGAATAGTTGAAACGCGCTGCCGCGATGCTGCTGTGCAGGACAAAACGTACGTTGGGATGGCGGCCGGTTAGCCAGCACGAAAGCTTGATTAAAATCGCTCAAACCGGCGTGAGTGCGCTGTATCGCACCGGCCGCCGTTCCATTTCGTGCATGTCATGTGCGGCGCGGCGTAATGTCACGACGTAGAGCGCGGTGACGGCCATCAGTCCAAGTGGGATTCCTGTCAGACCGGCAATACCGCGCGAGAACAGCGGTACGGCCCAAGCCACAGCCATCATTGAGACTTCATAGGGGCGGAAGCCGCGCCTTAGGCCGGTGACGGCGATGAAGGCCAGCGCCGGGGCGAGCAGCGTCAGGTCATAATCGAGGACATGGGGCGAGGCGAGCAGTGTCGCGATCACCAGCACCGCAGCTTTTTGCGAGACCTCAAGTCTTGAGCGCCAGACCCATACAACGCCGCAGACGGTCAGGATCGAGATCGCTGTTTGCAGCGTATAGGCGAGGGGAATGCTGCCGCCCCACAGTCTGATTGCGGCGAACACGCTTTGCAGCTTCTCAAAACCGACATCGCCCTGCTCAAGGAGGAGCTTACGCGAAACCGCCGTCGATCTGGCGAAAGCAAACCAGACCTCAATACCGAACAGCCACGCGGTGCTGCCCACGAGCACAAGTACAGTGACGGTCGCGGAAACGATGGCGCGCCACTGGCCTGCGGCAAGCAGTGCCACGGGAATGACGAGTGCGAATTGCGGCTTGTAGGCCAAAAGGCCGAACAGCACCCCCGCCAGTACCGGCCGCATCGGCAAAGTCATGAGAGCGGCGCCGAGCAACGCTGCAGTGAGAAATCCGTTTTGTCCGTGACCGAGATTGATGAACACGGCCGGGAAGGCCAGCGCGACCCACAGCCATGTGTGTCTGAATTCCGGATGGGCTATTCTGATCGGTCGAACGATCCAGCCGATGAGGCCGAGGAACGCAAGCAGCGTAGCGATCTGCCACAGTGCGAGCGCGGCGGCGTAAGGCAGCAGCGCGAGCGGTGTCGCGATCAGAAGAAAGATTGGCGGATAGAGCCAGCCGTAATAGGGAATGGCCGCACCGAAAATTTTCTGCTGGCGCGCATAATGAGCCGCCATGTCGTAGACCTCGGCTGTTCGCCCGTCGAGGACGAGGGAACCAGCGGCGTAGAAGCTCAGAAAGTCAGTCCCGAGCGGCTTGCCATTGGGATCGACACCGCCTTTCGACAGCATGATCCAGCCCGCCATGGCGAGCCCCGCCAGAATCAGCAGGATCAGGCTGTAGCCCCGGACGCGCTCCAGGGTCAGCCAGTCGCCGCTTTTTACGTGCTGCCAGAACCGGTTCATGGAATTTTCGCAGTCCGTGCGGATGAAAAATCTGCCCGGCACACTAGCTGGCGCCTTTTAACGCCGGGTTAGGGGCACATTGCCTTGCAGTGCAAGATTATGGGCCTTAGTGTGCGCCCGCCCTTAAAAAAGCTGCGAATCCGGAGTATTCGCATCTCATTCCATCTCATCCCTCAAGGAGACCATGATGTCGTTTCTGTCCGCTGCGCTTGACCGTGTGAAGCCGTCCGCCACCATCGCGGTCACGGATAAAGCACGCCAGCTCAAAGCGGCCGGCCGCAACGTCATCGGCCTTGGTGCAGGCGAGCCGGATTTCGACACGCCGCCCAACATCAAGCTGGCGGCGATTCATGCCATCGAGGCAGGCAAGACCAAATACACCGCCGTGGACGGCATTCCGGAACTCAAGGATGCCATCGCGGCCAAGTTCAAGCGAGAGAACAGCGTCACCTACAAGCCGAGCCAGATCACGGTCGGCACCGGCGGCAAGCAGGTGCTTTACAATGCGCTGATGGCCACGGTGAATCCGGGCGACGAGGTCATCATTCCCGCGCCCTATTGGGTCAGCTATCCCGACATGGTCGAGCTTGCCGGCGGCACGCCGGTGCCGGTGGTCTGTACCGCCGAGCATGGGTTCAAGCTTCAGGCCGCCGATCTTGAGAAGGCGATCACGCCGAAGACCAAGTGGATCATTCTCAACTCGCCCTCGAATCCGACCGGCGCGGCTTATTCCGCGTCGGAGTTGAAGGCGCTCACGGATGTTCTGGTCAAGCACCCGCAAGTGTGGGTGATGACGGACGATATGTATGAGCATCTTGTTTATGACGATTTCAAATTCACCACTGTCGTTCAGGTCGAGCCGAAACTGTTCGATCGCACGCTGACGGTTAACGGCGTGTCGAAAGCCTATTCCATGACCGGCTGGCGCATCGGTTATGCCGGCGGCCCGGAGCAGCTCATCAAGGCGATGGCAACCATCCAGTCGCAATCGACCTCCAACCCATCTTCGATTTCGCAATGGGCGGCTGTCGAGGCGCTGAACGGTCCGCAGGATTTCATTCCGGCCAACGCCAAAATCTTCAAGGAACGCCGCGACCTCGTGGTGTCGATGCTAAATCAGGCGAATGGCATTACCTGCCCCCGCCCTGAAGGTGCGTTTTACGTCTATCCGTCCTGCGCCGGCACGATCGGCAAGACCGCTCCGTCGGGCAAGAAGCTGGCGAATGATGAGGATTTCGTCACCGAGCTGCTTGAGAGCGAGGGGGTAGCGGTGGTGCAGGGCTCGGCCTTTGGTCTTGGTCCGGCGTTCCGCATTTCCTATGCCACCAAGAACAGCGACCTCGAGGAAGCCTGCGGCCGCATCCAGCGGTTCTGCGCGAATTTGAGGTAGGCACAAGGAATTGATCTACTTCAATGATCTATCGCAAGGGGGCCCGTCAAACGGGCCCCTATTTTTATGCCCAATTCAACCATGACACAGGCTAGATACGATTGAACATTGGCAGGCGCTGTGACTAGATACGCCAGCCTTCCGCCGTATTCCCTGATTGGAGATTTTCATGCGCCGTCTGTTCGCGATGTTGTCAGCTGCCACTCTTCTCGCCTCGTTCGCCGGAGGTGCGCAGGCCCAGCAGTTGCGCATTCAGGTTGGCACGCTGGAATGCCGCGGCGGCGCCAGTGTCGGCTTCATCGTCGGTTCTGTAACGAATTTCGGTTGTGTCTTCCGTGCGCCTGGGCGTCCCGACGATCTTTATGTCGGTACGATTGATAAGGTCGGTGTCGATCTTGGCATCACCGAAACTACGTCGATTGCATGGACGGTGTTCGCACCGACAGCGCAACTGGGGCCTGGCGATTTGTCGGGCAATTACGCCGGTGTCGATGCAAGCGCCACGGTGGGACTCGGGCTCGGCAGCAACGTGATGCTCGGTGGTTCCAACAATTCCTTTGCGCTTCAGCCTGTCAGCGTTCAGGGCCAGACAGGTCTGAGCGTTGCTGCAGGTCTGCAGAGCCTGCGTCTGCGGCCCGGCCGGTGAACCAGAGCGCCCCCATCAACGCGATCGGAGGGCCGGCCAAGCCGACCTTCGCGGATCTGTTCACACCCAAACTCGTTTCGGTCTTGCGCGAAGGTTACAGCGCTGTCTGGCTGCGCGCCGATGTCGTCGCGGGTCTGACGGTTGCGATCGTCGCGCTGCCGCTGTCGATGGCGATTGCAATCGCATCCGGCACCACACCCGATCGCGGGCTCTATGCGGCGATCTTCGGCGGTTTCCTGGTCTCGATGCTTGGCGGCAGCCGTTTCCAGATCGGAGGCCCCGCTGGTGCCTTCATTATTCTGGTAGCGGCTTCCGTCACCCGCCACGGGATCGACGGCGTCCTGCTGGCGACGATGATGGCGGGCGGAATCCTGATCGTCATCGGACTGCTGCGTCTCGGCACCTATGTCAGATACATCCCGCATCCGGTCACGGTTGGGTTCACCGCGGGTATCGCGGTGATTATCTTCGCGAGCCAGATCAGGGATTTGTTCGGCATCACGATCGCAGGCAAGGAACCCGGCGAGCTGATTCCCAAACTCGACGTGCTCGGTCACGCCGCCGGCACGACCAATGTGTCTGCTGTTGCGATTTCGCTGGCGACAATTCTCATCATCGCGATTCTCCGGAAACTCCGCCCGACGTGGCCGGGCATGTTGCTCGCCGTCGTGGTCACGGCCGTGGTTGCAACCGCGCTGGCGCTGCCGGTGGAGACCATTGGCACGCGCTTTGGCGGTATTCCGCAAAGTTTCCCGCTTCCGGCGCTGCCCTCGATCTCGCTGGCAAAGGTCTACGAGGTTTTGCCTGATGCACTGAGTTTTGCCTTGCTCGGTGCGATCGAGTCGCTGCTATCGGCAGTCGTTGCCGATGGCATGACCGGACGCCAGCACCGTTCGAACTCCGAACTGGTGGCGCAGGGCATCGCCAATATCGGCTCTGCGATCTTCGGCGGCATTTGCGTCACGGGGACGGTCGCGCGCACAGCCACTAATGTCCGCGCAGGCGCGCGCAGCCCGATTTCGGGCATGCTGCATTCGATCTTCCTGCTGTGCTTCATGCTGCTCGCCGCGCCGCTGGCGAGTTTCATCCCGCTCGCAACATTGGCTGGTGTGCTTGCCGTGGTTGCCTGGAATATGGCGGAGAAACATGAATTCGGCGCTCTGCTGCGTTCATCGTTTGGCGAAGCCGCGGCCTTACTGGCCACGTTCCTGCTGACGATCTTCGTCGGGCTTGCCGAGGGGATCGCGGTGGGCTCGCTGATCGGCGCCGCGCTGTATTTTTATCGCAAGCGGCAGGACGCGCGCGATATGACGCCGCCCTCGACGGACGAATTCGTGTAAACGGATTGCGATGACGTCCACTCCCGCCGCGTGTCTGATCGGTTGGCCGGCCGCGCATTCGCGCTCGCCGCTGATCCATAAATATTGGCTCAGAAAACTCGGGATCGAGGGCGATTATCGTATCGAGGCGGTCGAGCCCGCCGCGTTCACGGGATTTGTCTCGGAGCTTCGCCCGAGGGGCTATATCGGCGCCAACGTCACCATTCCGCACAAGGAGCGGGCGTTAATGGTTTCCGCGCCGGACGATCGCGCGCACGCCGTCGGCGCAGCCAATACGCTCTATTTCGAGGGCGACGAACTACACTCCACAAACACCGATGTCGAAGGTTTTCTCGGCAATCTCGATGCCGCCGCGCAAGGTTGGGACGGCATCGACGGCGCGCTTGTTCTCGGCGCTGGCGGCTCATCCCGCGCCGTGATTTTCGGTTTGCTAGAACGCGGCATCGGATGCGTTTATCTTGCGAACCGGACTGTCGATCGTGCGCGCGAGCTTGCCGCCAAATTCGGTACGCGTGTCGTCGTAATCGACGACAGCCAGGTCGCGGATGTATTGCCCCGCGCGGGTCTTCTGGTGAATACGACGTCACTCGGCATGACGGGCCAGCCGCCGCTTGCGATCGATGTTTCGCGGCTCGCGCCCGGGACGACGGTGGCCGATCTCGTTTATGTTCCGCTGGAAACACCCTTGTTGAAGGCAGCCAAAGCGCGCGGCCTCAAAACCGCCGATGGTCTTGGGATGCTGTTGCATCAGGCCGTGCGCGGTTTTGAGTTGTGGTTCGGTGTTCGTCCCGAAGTCACGCAAGAGTTACGTGCGCTCGTTGAAGCCGATCTCAAGTCCGCGTGAGTTTTCGGAATATTGCCGCAAAGCCTGTGTTACCCAGTCATGCAAACTGGAGCACCATCATGAGTCTCGTTCGAATGCCGATGATCCGCCGGGCAGCGCTGCTGGCCGCAACCCTCTCTATCTCTGCGCTTACCTGTTTCGGGGCCTCGGCCCAGCAATCGCCGACCTCCAGCCGGGTGCGGGGTGCAATCCAGTCGGTTAACGGCGACATCGTTGTGGTGAAAGGGCGCGATGGTACGAACACCATGATGAAGATGACGCCGGATGTGCGCGTCACTGGCGTGACGAAGATCACGCTCGCCGACATCAAGCCTGGTTCGTATATCGGCGTGACGTCCGTGCCCGGCGCGGATGGCACGCAGAAAGCGACCGAAGTTCATGTCTTTCCTGAATCTATGCGCGGCGCGGGTGAAGGGACCCGGCCATGGGATACTCGTCCCAATTCCAGCATGACCAATGGCGGGCTGGACAAGAGAGTGGATGGCGCCGACGGCAACGTTCTCACCGTCAAATACAAGGATGGTGAGAAGCAAGTTGTGGTGACTCCGGACACGGAGCTTGTCACTTTCGTGCCCGCCGAGCGTTCCGAGATCAAACCCGGCGCGCAGATCGTCGCCTTTACTGCCAAGGGTGACGATGGAGCGCTTCAGGCATCGCGCATCAGCGTCGGTCTCGATGGCTTGACCCCGCCGATGTAACCGCGAATGGAATGCGAGAATCCCGCCGTTTCGGCGGGATTTTTTTTAGTTGCGAAGCTGTTCGACCAGGACCTTGCGATCGATGTCGGCGATTGAGTGCACACCGCACAGACCCATCGTGGTGCTCAATTCCTTGCCGATCAAATCGACCGCTTTGGCGACACCCTTCTGTCCCGCGGCGCCGAGACCGTGAATATAGGACCGGCCAATCATGCAGGACTTCGCGCCGAGCGCCAGAGCGCGCATGACATCCTGACCCGAGCGGATGCCGCCATCGAACATGATCTCGATCTTGTCGCCGACGTCCTGCACGATTTCCGGCAGCACCGAGATGGAGGAGGGGGCGCCATCGAGCTGGCGGCCGCCGTGGTTCGACACTACCAGCGCCTCCGCGCCGGTCTTCACCGCCTCGCGCGCGTCGTTGATATCCATGATGCCCTTGATGATGAGCTTGCCCGGCCAGATGCTGCGGATCCAGTCGACATCCTTCCAGCTCAGCGACGGATCGAACTGCGTGCTGATCCATTCGGCGAGCGAGGTCAGATTCTCGGTATTTTTCATCTGGCCTGCGAGATTGCCGAAGGTGAGATGCTTGCCGTTGAGTACGTTGAAGACCCAGCCCGGCCGGATCGCGAAATCGAAGAACTTTTCGACCGTCCAGCGCGGCGGCACGGTCATGCCGTTCTTGATGTCGGCGTGACGCTGGCCGATGACCTGAAGATCGACAGTGAGAACCAGTGCGCTGCATTTGGCGGCAATGGCGCGTTCGATCAACGACTTCACGAAGCCGCGGTCGCGCATAACGTAAAGCTGGAACCAGAACGGTTTGTCCACCGCCTCGGCGACATCCTCGATCGAGCAGATCGACATTGTGGACAGGGTGTAGGGAATGCCGATTTCGTGCGCGGCGCGGCAGGCGTAAATTTCCCCGTCGCCATATTGCATGCCGGTGAGACCGATCGGCGCAAGGATCAGCGGCATTGAATATTTGTCGCCGAGAATGGTGGTCTCGAGGCTGTGCTGAGACACGTCAACGAGAATTTTCTGACGAAATTTGACCTTCTGCATGTCCGCGCGATTGGCGTGCAGGGTTTCCTCTGCATAGGATCCGTGGTCGCAATAGTCGAAAAAGGCTTTCGGGACGCGACGCTGGTGAAGTTTGCGTAAATCCTCAATGCAGGTGATGTTTTTCATAGACGTTTCCTAAAGCGTTCTTATCTGTTTGGCCTAGCATGCGCGCTGCCGGGCGTTCGCGCAAATGCTGGACTGTGAAGGAGACAAACATGATCGGAAGAGATCAAGATCCGAAACTGGACAAAAAGGATAACGTCGAAAAACGCAAGCTCGAAGAGGAGCTCGAGGAAGGGCTGGAGGAGAGTTTTCCGGCCTCCGACCCGGTCAGCGTGACCCAGCCACACCCGTCCGAACACCTGCCGCCGGACGAAGCGGAAGGCTAGGTCAGGGTAATTTTTTTGATAACTATTTGATTAATATATATTTTTAAGGTGCGCGGTCGTTCGCATCCGCCGGTAATGATTCATCATATTTTTTGAAACTGCCTCAACCGCCGACGCTCTATAACGGCTTGGATTATAAGCTTTTGCTTGGCCCGTGCGGGCCTCGATAAAGGGCGTGCCGGTAGAGCAGTAGCCGGCAGTGCAGGGGACAAAATGGCTCGCAAATATTTCGGAACCGACGGCATTCGTGGCCGCGCCAATGGATTGATCACGCCGGAACTGGCCCTGAAGGTTGGGCAGGCGGCGGGTCTTGTTTTCCAGCGCGGCGAACACCGCCATCGTGTCGTGATCGGCAAGGATACGCGTCTGTCCGGCTATATGATCGAAAACGCGATGGTCGCGGGTTTCACCTCGGTCGGTATGGACGTGCTGCTGCTCGGGCCGATCCCGACGCCGGCGGTCGCGATGCTGACCAAGTCCATGCGTGCCGATCTCGGGGTGATGATTTCTGCCTCGCATAATCTGTTCGACGATAACGGCATCAAGCTTTTCGGCCCGGCGGGTTTCAAACTGTCCGATGACGTCGAGGCCCAGATCGAACAGTTGATGGACGAGAACATCGACAAGCGCCTCGCCCAAAGCGCCAGCCTCGGCCGTGCCCGGCGCATCGACGGCGTTCACGATCGCTACATCGAATTCGCCAAGCGCACGCTGCCGCGCGACTTGTCACTCGACGGTCTTCGCGTCGTGGTCGATTGCGCGCATGGTGCAGCCTATAAGGTCGTGCCCGAGGCGCTGTGGGAGCTCGGCGCGGACGTCATTTCCATCGGCGTCGAGCCGGATGGTTTTAACATCAACAAGGATTGCGGGTCGACCTCGCCCGAGCAGCTTGCCAGAAAGGTGCGCGAGATGCGGGCCGACGTCGGCATCGCGCTCGACGGCGACGCCGATCGGGTGATCATGGTCGATGAGCGTGGCCATCTGGTCGATGGTGATCAGCTCATCGCGGTGATCGCGCAAAGCTGGAAGGAAGACGGACGTCTCGCCAAAGCGGGCGTAGTCGCGACCGTGATGTCCAATCTTGGCCTCGAGCGCTTTCTCGCCAGCGAGGGGCTTTCGCTGATCCGCACTCCGGTCGGCGACCGCTATGTTCTCGAGCAGATGCTCAGCCAGGGTTACAATCTCGGCGGCGAACCGTCTGGCCACATCATCATGTCGGACTTCACCACCACGGGCGACGGTTTCGTCGCGGCGCTGCAGGTGCTGGCCGTGGTGCAGAAGCTCGGACGTCCGGTTTCGGAAGTCTGTCACCGCTTCGAGGCGCTGCCGCAGATCCTCAAGAACGTGCGCTATGCCAACGGCAAGCCGCTGGACAATCCCGGCGTGAAATCCGCCATCGTCGCCGCGGAAAAACGCCTGAACGGCAGCGGCCGGCTCCTGGTCCGCTCCTCAGGCACCGAGCCGGTGATTCGCGTCATGGGCGAGGGCGACGACCGCATCGTTGTCGAGGAGGCGGTGGATATGATCGTCTCGGCGCTGGGCCTCACCGCGGCCGCCTGATCTTGCGGCGCAAGAAGCGAAGGCCTTTGTGGCGCGTTATTTCTTGTGCCGGGTTATTTCGCATTTCAGCTATGGCGAAATGCGGCTGTTCGCAACGGCGCGAGGCCGCTAATTAAAGCTTCCGCTTCATTCCAGTCACGGACGCATGTCGTGAACAAGCCGGTAATTCTTTCCGAAGATACGCTTGCCGCCCCGGTTATCGCGGACGACGATTCCGTGCCGAAGGTGCCGGCCTCGATGGTGCCGGCAATGACCGTGCTGGGCGCGATCAGCCTTTCACATTTTCTCAACGACCTGATGCAGTCGCTGATCCCTTCGGTATATCCGATCCTGAAGG
The DNA here is from genome assembly GCA_003963145.1 of Bradyrhizobiaceae bacterium. Taxonomy (GTDB): domain Bacteria; phylum Pseudomonadota; class Alphaproteobacteria; order Rhizobiales; family Xanthobacteraceae; genus Afipia. The sequence goes on along the minus strand of RXJJ01000022.1, from coordinate 35,724 downwards.
AAAACTACGCGCTCGATTTCAGCCAGATCGGCATGATCACCTTCGCCTTCATGATGACATCGTCGCTGCTGCAGCCGGTGGTCGGCCTTTACACCGACCGCAAGCCGCTGCCGTATTCGCTGTCGCTTGGCATGAGTTCCACTTTCGCGGGGCTCATCCTGCTCAGCTTCGCTTCGCATTATTCGCTCATCATTGCCGCCGCCGCTCTCGTTGGTCTGGGATCGGCGATCTTTCATCCCGAATCCTCGCGCATCGCGCGTATTGCCTCCGGCGGCCAATACGGTCTCGCGCAGTCGGTGTTCCAGGTCGGTGGCAATTTCGGTCAGGCGCTCGGCCCGGTTCTGGCGGCGCTGATCGTCGTGCCGTTTGGCCAGCGCAGCATCGCGTGGTTCTCGCTCGTGGCGGCGCTGGCGATCGTCCTGCTCTGGCGGATCGGCGCGTGGTACAAGCCGCGTATCGTTCCGCGTCCGGCCAAGAAGGCTGAGCGCGGTTCGGACGCGTTACCCACGGCGCGCGTCGCCTTCGCGCTCGCCGTGCTGGTCGTGCTGCTGTTTTCGAAGGCGTTCTATCTGTCCGGGATCAACAGCTTCTATACATTTTTCTTGATCCACAAATTCGGCGTCAGCACGCAAACGGCTCAACTCTATTTGTTCGTCTTTCTGGCAGCGAGCGCATGCGGAACGTTCTTCGGCGGTCCGCTCGGTGACCGGTTCGGACGCAAATACGTGATCTGGTTTTCTATTCTCGGCGTGTTGCCGTTTACGCTCGTGCTGCCTTACGCGAACATCTACTGGACGCTCGTCCTCAGTATTTTGATCGGCTTTATCCTGTCGTCGGCGATGCCGCAGATCATCGTCTATTCGCAGGAACTGATGCCGCACCGTCTCGGCATGATTTCAGGGATTTTTTTCGGTCTGGTGTTCGGTGTTGGCGGAATTGGTGCGGCTGTGCTGGGCACGGTTGCCGATCACGCCGGTATCGATTTTGTCTATTGGGTCTGTTCATTCCTGCCGGCCATTGGCCTCGTCGCTGTTCTGCTGCCGAACCTGAAGCGCGTAAAGAGTTAGCGCTCCCTTACTTTCAAACCAGAACCGGTAAAGCGTTGTTAACGAATACGCTCTTCACCGCGGCTTCGCGATCATTCGCATTAAAAATCACGGTTAAAAATTAGGGTTAAGCGCCGCTTAAGCATTTGGTGAGATCGTCCGCCAGTGAGTTTTCAATGTGAGGCCTTTGCGTCGTCTGCCTCACCGGACGAAAGGACCAAGAAAATGCGTAACGTGAAATTCGTCGTTGCCGCCGGCGCGATGTCGTTGATGTCGGGTGCGGCGCTCGCTGCGGATCTTCCGCTTGCGCCGCCGCCGTTGATCCCCGTCGATTTCGGCGGATGGTATCTGCGCGGCGATATCGGAATGACCAATCAGCAGCTCGGATCGCTAGACAGCGCGGCCTCTCCTCTCATCACGTCCCAGTCGGGTCTTGGCTTCGACAGCTCGATGCTTTGGGGTGTCGGCGTCGGTTATCAGTTCAACAACTGGTTCCGTATGGACGTCACGGGTCAATATCGTGGCGCCGCGAACTTCCACGGGTCGCAGACGATCCTGAGTGGCGGCACTCATTTTGCCGACAACTATACCGGCAGCAAAACGGAAGGCCTGTTTCTCGTAAATGCCTATGCCGACCTCGGCACGTGGTGGTGCATCACGCCGTTTATCGGTGCGGGCGTCGGCACGTCTTACAATTATATCTCGGGCTTCCGGGATGACGGATTCAGCGCTCCGGGCGGTACGCCAGGCGCTCCGGCCATCACGTACTTCGCCAATCACGGGACGTGGAATTTCGCGTGGGCAGCTCACGCTGGCCTCGCTTACAAGGTCAGCCCGAACCTCACCATGGAATTGGCCTACAGCTACGTCGATCTTGGCAACGCGGCGCCCGGAAACTTTTCGGCTTACGACGGCAGCGCCTCCGGTCCGACGACCATTCGGTTCAAGGACATCACCTCGCATGACCTGAAGTTTGGCGTGCGCTGGGCGATCGATCCGGTGCCGGCCTACGTACCCGCGCCTCAGCCACTGGTCACCAAAGGCTGATCGCTTTACCGATCACCCGAATCAAGAATTGCAAACGGCGCGGTTTTATCCGCGCCGTTTTCTTTTGTGCGGCGAGAGCTTTGCACACGATTGGTTAAGGTTAACGCGCGATGATCGAACACGGTTAAGCGTTGGTGTAGATGGAGCGTTGCAATGCGTCGGATGATATTGGCTGCGGTGATAGCAGGAAGCGCGCACGTTGCGCAGGCCGCCGACATGCCGGACTTTTCCAATTTTGCGCTGCGCGGTCCGGTGAATACCGGCGTTGTCAATTGGCAGGGCTTTTATTTTGGCGGGCAGGCGGGCTACGGCTCGACGGACATGAATTTCAAGGGATCAAACAGCGGTCTTATCAGGGAAGCGCTTGGTCCTAACAACATCATTACGGACACTGCTTTGTCGGTCGCCGAAGCAAACGGCAAGGTCAGCGTACGCTCGACGACCTTTGGCGGCTTTGCGGGTTACAATAATCAGTGGGACGATGTCGTTCTTGGTGTCGAAGCGAATTATATGCACGGCAAGTCTGGAGCGGCGTCAACGGCCGCGCCGGTTCCGCTGACTTACGTCAATCCTTTTTCAGACGGTCTCTATCATACGATCGGCGTCGTTTCATCACAATCGGTTTCAATTACCGATATGGGTACCATTCGTGGTCGCGCCGGTTATGTGGTCGGCAACTTTCTTCCCTACGTATTTGGAGGCCTTTCGCTCGGGCGCGCCGATATCAGCAGCTACGTGACAATCACAGACAGATCGGCAGATACATTTGCCGGCTCTTCATCAGCCCCTGCCACGACATACGCCGCCAACGAATCGACAACCGGTAAAATGCTTTACGGCTACACTGCAGGTCTTGGCACCGAGGTCATGCTGGGCGCGAACATTTTTGGCCGGCTGGAGTGGGAGTATCTCCGCTTCGTGAATGCGGGTCCTGACGTGAATATCAACACCGTGCGCGGCGGCGTTGGTTACAAGTTCTAATTTCCCCCGGCGTCCGTCCGCGTGATGAGGGATGAACTTTTATGTCGGCGGTCGATCCTCTGACAGCGGGCGCCGTTCTTCTTGCGACCGGCGCGACGGATGCAGTCTATGTGATGTTCACGTCCGCAGTGGTTCGGCGTCAGCGCGTGCCCGCGGCGACGTGGAGCAGCATCTGGTATCTGCTCTCGTCCTACGCCGTCATAAGTTACACCGAGAACTGGATTTATGTCCTGTTCGCCGCGATCGGATCGTGGATCGGCGCCTTCGTGACCATCACTTTTTTGCACCGGCCGCCCGGTGGTCCGCCCGTAGGAGCCGCACCCGAATAGGCCCTTTCGGTCTCGCATGCCGCCTTTGCGATATTTTGCTGGCCACGCGCCTTGACGAAATCGCGGTCCATCCTTATTCACGACGGTGGGACACCTCCCCCCAACGGGAGGCTTACTATCTGGAAGGATAGATCATGACCGTTGCGAAGCCCGCATTGCGGCCTGCCGTGCCGCATTTTTCATCCGGCCCTTGCGCCAAGCGCCCCGGCTGGAGCCCCCAAAATCTCAAGGATGCTGCCCTTGGCCGTTCGCACCGCGCGAAAATCGGCAAGGCCAAGCTTAAACTCGCGATCGATCTGACGCGCGAAGTGCTTGAAGTTCCATCCGATTACAGGATTGGCATTGTGCCGGCCTCGGACACCGGCGCTGTCGAGATGGCGCTGTGGTCGCTGCTCGGCCCACGTCCTGTCACCATGATCGCGTGGGAATCGTTCGGCGACGGCTGGGTGACTGATGTCATCAAGCAATTGAAGCTGAAGGATGTGGTCAAGCTCACCGCGGGTTATGGCGACATTCCCGATCTTTCACTGGCCGATCCGAATTCTGACATCGTCTTCACCTGGAACGGCACGACCTCCGGTGTGCGGGTGCCGAACGCCGACTGGATCGCGGCCGATCGCGAAGGCCTGACCATCTGCGACGCTACCTCCGCCGCTTTTGCGCAAAAGCTCGATTGGCCCAAGCTCGATGTCGTAACCTTCTCCTGGCAGAAGGCGCTTGGCGGCGAGGCTGCGCACGGCATGCTGATCCTCTCCCCGCGTGCCGTTGCCCGCCTTGAAAGTTATGTGCCGCCTTGGCCGATGCCGAAGATTTTCCGCATGACCAAGGGTGGCAAGCTGATCGACGGTATCTTTGTCGGCGAGACCATCAACACGCCGTCGATGCTCGCGGTCGAGGATTATCTCGATGCGTTGCACTGGGCGAAATCGATCGGCGGGCTGAAAGCGTTGATTGCGCGCGCCGATGCCAACACCAAGGTGCTTGCCGACTGGAAGGCGAAAACACCGTGGATCGATTTTCTCGCAAGCGATGCCGCGATCCGGTCCAACACTTCGGTCTGTTTGAAAGTGATTGATCCGGCGGTGACCTCGCTGCCGCTTGAGGCTCAGGCGGATTTTGCCAAGAAGCTCGTCGCCGCCGTCGAAAAAGAGGGCGCGGGTTACGATCTCGGCGCCTACCGCGATGCACCTCCGGGCCTGCGAATCTGGTGCGGCGCGACGGTGGAAACCGCTGACGTTGCGACCCTGACCCAGTGGCTCGACTGGGCCTTCGCCGAGACCAAGGCCTCGCTCGCCAAGGCGGCATAGTTTCATCGCACGCGACTGTCATGGCCGGGCTTGACCCGGTCATCCATCAAAAGATGGAACTGCGGGTCGGGCCCGCGGGTGACGTTCAATAAATGCATCAGCTACCAGGATTTTATCCCATGACCAAACCCAAGGTTCTTATTTCCGACGCGCTGTCTCCCGCTGCTGTGCAGATCTTCAAGGATCGCGGTATCGAAGTGGATTTCCAGCCGGATCTCGGCAAGGACAAGGACAAGCTGGCCGCCATCATCGGCAATTATGATGGTCTCGCTATCCGCTCCGCGACCAAGGCGACGGCGAAAATTCTTGCCAATGCGAGAAGGCTGAAGGTGATCGGCCGCGCCGGCATCGGCGTCGACAATGTCGAAATTCCCGCGGCCACGGCCAAGGGCATCATTGTGATGAACACGCCCTTCGGCAACTCGATCACCACCGCCGAACATGCGGTCACGCTGATGCTCGCGCTGGCACGGGAAATTCCCGCCGCCGACGCCTCCACGCAGGCCGGCAAGTGGGAGAAGAACCGCTTCATGGGTGTCGAAATCACCGGCAAGACGCTCGGGGTGATCGGCTGCGGCAATATCGGAGCCATCGTCGCCGATCGCGCGATCGGGCTGAAGATGAAGGTGATCGCGTACGATCCGTTCCTGTCACCGGAGCGCGCCAAGGATATCGGGGTGGAGAAGGTCGAACTTGAGGATTTGTTCAAGCGCGCCGATTTCATCACCTTGCATACGCCTCTGACAGACAAGACACGCAACATCATCGATGCGACCGCGATCAACAAGATGAAGAAGGGCGTGCGCATCATCAACTGCGCGCGCGGCGGCCTGGTTGACGAAAACGCTCTCGCTGCCGCACTGGAGACAAAACACGTGGCGGGCGCGGCTTTCGACGTGTTCGTGGAGGAGCCGGCCAAGACCAACGTGTTGTTCGGCCATCCGAACGTGATCTGCACGCCGCATCTCGGCGCATCCACCACCGAGGCGCAGGAGAATGTCGCGCTGCAGGTCGCCGAGCAGATGTCGGATTATCTTTTGACCGGTGCTATCACCAACGCGATCAATTTCCCCTCGATCACTGCGGAGGAAGCGCCGAAGCTGAAGCCGTTCATCGAACTCGCCGAAAAGCTCGGCTCGTTCGCGGGCCAGCTCACCGAAACCGACATTGCCAAGGTTACCATCACCTATGAAGGTGCAGTGGCGGAAATGAAGATCAAGGCGCTGACATCGGCTGCTTTGAGCGGGCTGTTGCGCCCGATGCTGGGCGACGTCAATGTCGTGTCGGCTCCGGTTGTTGCCAAGGAGCGCGGCATGATCGTGGACGAGATCGTTCGCGCCGCGCAGAGCGACTACGAAAGCCTGATTACTGTGACTGTGACGACCGAGAAGCAGGAGCGCTCCGTATCGGGCACCGTGTTCGCCGATGGCGTGCCGCGTCTTGTGGATATCAAGGGCATCCGCGTCGATGCGGAATTCGGCAAGTCGATGATCTACGTTACCAATGAGGACAAGCCGGGCTTTATCGGCAAGTTCGCCTCGTTGCTCGGCGATGCCAAGGTCAATATCGCAACTTTCCATCTTGGCCGTCATGCGCCGGGCGGCGATGCCATCGCGCTGGTGGAGGTCGATGGAGCCGTGCCGTCCGAGGTTCTGACGAAGGTGGCGGCGCTGCCTCAGGTAAAACAGGCGAAGGCGTTGTCATTCTAGGCCATTCCGCAGCCGGCCTGCACCTGCAGGCCGGCTTATCTCTATGTCCTCGAGGTCGAACATGTATCGGAGGACGAAGTTGCACCGGAGGGCAAGTGCACCTCCACCCGCGGCTTGCGCGATGCCGTGATGACCCCGGACAGCACCAGCGCATAGCCAATCAGGTGGAAAAGATGCAGCTCTTCGCCGAGCAGGCTGATCGCCATTACGGAGCCAAATAGCGGCACGAGATGAATGAATGGCGCCGCGCGGTTCGGACCGATCAATTCGATGCCACGATTGTAGAACAGGTAGCCCATGGCCGACGGGAAGATGACCATGAAAATTCCCGTCGCGACTGTGATCGCATCGAATTTCATGACATTGCCGGCGGCAATTTCCAGGATTACCAGGGGGATTGTCATGACTGCCGCCGTTCCGGTGACGAAGGTCATGAATGAAAGTGCGTGAATCGGCGGACGCCGCGGAATGAGCGCCGCATACACGCCAAGCACCACGAGCCCCATGACGACGCCGACATCGCCGATGTTGAATTCAATCTTCGCAAGCGACGTGAAACGGCCGTGCAGAATGATGACCAGCACGCCGAATAGCGACATTGCGATTCCAATTGCCTGGGTTGGCGTCAGGCGCACACCGAACAGGATCAGCATCCATAATGCGACGAACAGCGGCCCGGAGGACTGAATCAGGAGGCCGTTCAGCGCCTGCGTATGCTGAAGGCCCCAATAGGCAAAGCCGTTGTTGCCGGCAAAGCCGGTGAAGGCCATCAGCAGCAGCAGCGGAACGTGTTTACGGATCACAGCCCAGTCGCGCTGCAAATGTGGCCATGCAAAGGGCGCGAAGATCAGAAACGTTCCGGACCAGCGGATGAAGGTCAGCGAGAAGGGTGGCACGCGGCCTACGACATAGCGCGCCACAACGATGTTGGCCGCCCAGAACACGGCCATCAAAACGAGCAGCAAATACGGCTGGTTATAGATCCGGACCACCAAGGAAGGTCGCCCGGAAGATTGAGCAGCAATGGTCATCGTCAGTCGGTAGCGTTCGGGAAAGAACCTGTTGTGCCCAATTTTCGGTGGTGGGCAAGCGGCAATCCGGAATTGCTCGGTTGCACGGGGCGGACACCACGGCTTTGGTGGGCACCGTCAAGCATGGGAGGCGGAACCTTTCCGTGCCGCGATAATGACTCCGGCCAGCACCAGCGCGTAACCGGCGAGATGGAACCATTGAAAGCGCTCGCCAAGAAGTCCGATCGCCATCACCGAACCGAATACCGGCATCAGGTGAAAAAAGGGCGCGGCACGGTTGGCGCCGATCAATTCGACGCCGCGATTGAAGAAGAGATAAGCCAGCGCCGAGGGAAAGATCGCGACGTAAAGCAGCACAGGGATCGTGACTGAGTTGACCGGCGCGAAATGCCCGGAAGACATTTCCCAAACCAGAAACGGCACAATGAAGAGCGCACCGCAGCCGCAAGTGAATGCCAGAAACGAAATCGGTTCGATCGGTGGCCGCCGTGCGGCGAGGGCGGAATAAAGGCCGAACACGACCAGTGCAATCGTGTAACCGACATCGCCTTTGTTCAGCTGTATGCTGAACAGAGTCGATGGGTCGCCGCGCAACAGGATGATCAGCACGCCGGTCAGTGAGATGGTGATGCCCAATGTTTGCGCCCAGGTCAGACGGATGCCGAACAGTAGTAGCGAGAACAACGCTACATACAGGGGGCTGGAGGATTGCAGCAGCAGCGCGTTGAGCGCCTGAGTGTATTGCAGGCTCCAGTAACCGAGCGTGTTGAATGCTGTCACGCCGAGCAGCGAAAGCAGCATCATCATGGCCCAGTGGCGCCGGATCAGAGGCCAGTCCCTGACCAGCGACGTACGGGCGAAGGGCAACACGATGGCAAAGGCGCCGGCCCAGCGAATGAAGGAGAGGGCCATCGGCGGAATCTGTCCTGCGGCGTAGCGGCCAACAACAACGTTGCCGGCCCAGAACAGCGAGGTCAGGCACAGCAGCAAATAGGGTTGGTCCATCAGCCAGGGCGATGGCGATCGCGGTGAGGCAGGGGTCATTTCCACGGGGGCGAATTAAGGCAGAAAGGCGATGGGCGGGTTTTGTTTTTAGTGGGGGATATCAATGATTTGCGCTTGGTTTTGGGCTGCCCCGGGAGCCGCTTTTACTTGCGTCCCATGCCAGCATCCTTTATCGGGTGATTTGCTTTGCATGGCTCGACGGGCCAGCAAGGTACAGCTTTTGCTGGCTTTATTACAATTGCACAGGACTTCCTCCGATCATGGCTACCCTAAAATGGCTTGCCCCAAATGACTAACGTCGTCGTCGTCGGAGCCCAATGGGGAGACGAGGGGAAGGGCAAAATCGTCGATTGGTTGTCCGAGCAAGCTGACATCGTGGTTCGTTTTCAGGGCGGCCACAATGCCGGGCATACTCTCGTCATTAACGGAAACACTTATAAGCTGGCATTACTTCCCTCCGGTGTCGTCCGTTCCTCGAAATTATCGGTGATCGGTAACGGAGTTGTGTTTGATCCGCAGGCCTTTGTGGCCGAGCTCGAAAAGCTGCGCGGTCAGGGCGTGAATATTTCACCGGACAATCTGCGCGTTGCCGAGAATGTCACGCTGATTTTGCCGCTGCACCGCGAGCTGGATGCGGTGCGGGAGAACGCCAGCAAGGCGACCGCGATCGGCACCACCCAGCGCGGCATCGGGCCTGCCTATGAGGACAAGGTCGGCCGCCGTGCAATCAGGCTGATGGATCTGGCCGATCCGCAGACCCTTCCCCACAAGGTCGACCGGCTGTTGACGCATCATAATGCGCTGCGCCGGGGCCTTTCGTTGCCGGAAATCAATGCCTCCGCTGTTCTGAAAGAACTGACGGTAATCGCGCCACAGGTGCTTCCTTTCGCGGATTCGGTGTGGAACCTGCTCGATCAGAAGCGCCGCGAGGGCAAGCGTATCCTGTTTGAGGGCGCGCAGGGTTCGCTCCTCGATGTCGATCACGGCACCTATCCCTATGTGACGTCGTCGAATACCGTCGCCGCGCAGGCGGCAACCGGATCCGGCATGGGCCCGAGTTCGCTCGGCTATGTCCTCGGCATTTGCAAGGCCTACACCACGCGGGTCGGACAGGGGCCGTTTCCGACCGAACTGACCAATGAGATCGGCGATTTGATCGGCCAGCGCGGCAACGAGTTCGGCGTTAACACCGGCCGGAAGCGGCGCTGCGGCTGGTTCGACGCGGTGCTGGTGCGACAGACGGTTCGTACCTGCGGGATTCATGGTCTTGCGCTGACCAAGCTCGATATCCTCGACGGGTTCGACACCATCGAGGTTTGCGTCGGCTATGACCTCGACGGCAAGGTCATCGATCATTTCCCGGCTGGCGAGGGCGCGCAGGCGCGTGTCACCCCGATCTACGAAACCATCGAGGGCTGGAAAGAACCGACCGCCAATGCCCGCTCTTGGGCGGAACTCCCCGCGCAGGCCATTAAATATGTCCGCCGGGTGGAAGAACTCGTTGGATGTCCAATCGCATTGCTCTCCACAAGTCCCGAGCGTGAGGATACTATTTTGGTTCAGAATCCTTTCGAGGCCTAACCGCAGCGAGAGATTAACGGGCGGAGCTTATCGCCCGCCGACTGGATAAGGATGGCAGACTACTACCCGCTGATTGCACGCGCCGTTGCCGGCCTTGACCCCAATGCGACCGGGGAAAGCCGCCGCGCGCTCTATGAGCGGGCGCGTACGGCGCTGATCGCCCAATTGCGCGGCGTTCAACCGGCGCTGAGCGAGGCGGAAATCACGCGCGAGCGCCTCGCGCTGGAAGATGCTGTCCGCCGGGTGGAGTCGGAAGCCGCGCAACGTTCTCGCAGCGATTCGTTTCGCAGCGAAGGGCGCAGCCGTCAGCCGGATAACGCGGGTCCGGCTTCTCCGCCGCCTCGGCGCGGGGATGCTTTGCGCGAAAGCGCGCGCGCCGCCGCTCGTGTTGCACATAATGCCGGGCCTGCCACCGCTCGCGGTCCCGCGCCGGATGAACGACCGAACGCTGAAGAGCGTCCCACGCGACACCTTCGTGCCGATCCGCCTCAGCGCCCATCGCGCGATCTGCGCAGCGATCCTCGTCCGAGCGTTGAGGAGGACTATCCACCCGCCGGCCGTGATCTGCGCGCATCGCCGCTGCACCGCCCTCCCGATGGCGATCGCGCGGCGCAGGCGCCGCCCTCTGCCCCTCAAGCCCCGAATTTGGGAACCCGCGGCTTCCGTGATGTGGTCGCCGACGCCGACGATCTTGGCCGCGCTGCCTCTCAAGCCAACCGCAACGCGCGGCGGACCTATGCGAACGTCCCTTCGCCATCGCCTGATTTCGATCGTGTCGAGCCCGACCTCGAGCAACGCACGGGATCCTCTCCCTATGGTTACGACGAGGCTTTCGATGAGCCTGACGATTATCAGCAACCGCAAAAGCGCGGCAAGACTTCGGTCTGGGATGAGCCTGCAAAGGTCAAAAGCGGCAGGAAACTCCCGATCAGGACCATTCTCGCTGTTGGCCTGACGCTGATCGGTCTCGGCCTCGTCATTCTGCTTTATCAGAAAGTCGGTCCATCGCTGCGCACGATGTTCAAGTCATCGCCCGCGACCGAAAGTTCGGTAAATGGCGATGCAGGCGCACGGCCGAAAATCACCGACCGCGTCGGCCAGCCGGATTCATCTTCGCAGGTGGCGCCAATTGCGCAGCGGGCCGTCCTGTTTGAGGAGGATCCAAACGATCCGCAAGGCAAACAGACAGTCGGAACCGTGGTGTGGCGTCTGGATCAGATCGCGCCATCGTCCAAGCAGAAGCCGGATACCGCAATTCGCGCGGATATCGAACTGCCTGACCGCAAGCTGAAGGTCACGCTGACGATCATGCGCAACACCGATCCGTCGATGCCGGCAACCAGCCACACGATCGAGGTGTTGTATACGGTATCTCCGGACTTCGGCAACACGATTGCCAACGTACCGGGCATTTACGCCAAATCGCCGGATCAGCCGCGCGGCACTCCGCTCGCGGCAACTTCGGTCAAAGTGCAGGACGGCTATTTCCTGATCGGCCTGTCGAATGTCGATGTCGATCGCGACCGGAATATTCAGGTGCTGAAGGAACGCAGTTCGCTGGACATTCCGATGGTTTACGGCAATCAGAAGCGCGCCATTCTTTCACTTGAAAAGGGCGCTCCGGGCGATCGCGTTTTCCGCGATGCCTTCGCAGCTTGGGGGCAATAACATCGTGCGAATCGTGCTTGCAGGCTCCCGCCATTTTGGCGTGGCGACACTGAACATGCTTCGAGAGCATAATGTCGAGATTGCACGGGTGATCGTGGCCGATGGCGAGGATCGTCTCGCATCGGCCGCGAAGACAGCCGGTATCGACGTTTTGGTTCAGGCCAATCCGAAGATCATCGAGGCGTCCGAGATTCCGGAAGGTACGGATTTGATTGTCACCGCGCACAGCCATGCAAGGGTCAGTCACGCGGCACTCGCCAGATCGAGGCTCGGCGGCATCGGTTATCATCCCTCGCTGCTGCCGCGTCACCGCGGCATCGCAGCCGTTGAATGGACCATCAAGGAAGGCGATCCGATCGCCGGCGGGACAATTTATCATCTGGCGGATAAAATGGATGGTGGCGCCATCGCTGCACAGGAATGGTGCTTTGTCAGGAAAGGTGAGACGCCGCGCGAATTATGGGAACGCGCGCTTGCGCCGCTCGGTCTGAAACTGATGGCGAAAGTGATCGATCACGCCAAGGCATTCGGCTCGTTGCCCGCGAAGCCCCAGGACGAACAGTTCGCCACGCAGGCGCCGAAGATCAAGGTGGATGCCTGAATCCAGTCGTCGATCCCTTCCTTTATAATAAGGTAGACATAATATGCGGACCATTCGTGTGGATGGTCCGCATATTTATGAGTGCTGTGCCGCGTAGGATCACGCTGCCGGCGTTTCGCCTTCACGGACCGCGCTGAGGACGAGATCGTTCGCATCGGTAACGCCATCGGCGGCGCGGCGCACGATCGTCTGCGCCATTTTTGCCTTGGTGGCGGGAGTGCGATTCTCTTGCGCGATCTGCTCAACGGCAATGTTGAGCACTTCGCGCAATGCTGCGATGGTTTCGGCGCTGAATGAATCGGGCGAACGATTGGCCATGCATGTCTCCTTGAACTTGATTGCGCGCGGACCATCGCGCTGCATTGAGGCAGTTGTGAGTCGTGGCGATGAGTTCACCGGTTCAAACGGCGTTGTGAATTTGGAACGTCTCCATTCACATTTCCTTCAAGAAAATACTGCTGATGCGGGCGCGCTTGGTGATTCGATTGGGGCCTCTCCCAAGATGTTGTGTTGAAATGGCGCGGCTGAGAGGACCTGTTTCAAGCCTGCAATCACAACAGCGCGATGACTTGAGAAAATTCCGAGGATAATGTGGTTCCGCGATCAGGGCTCACGGGAAATAAAAGGGCTGGCGATGAAAAATTTTATCCGGACGAACCGAATTCTTGCACGGCAGATGTTTCTGCGGAACCTGTTTATGGTCTTTGCGGCATACACTCTGTCAACGTCGGGTCCCGCACTGGCCGACGTCACGTTGAGCAAGCCGTTTTTGCAAAAGACGGGATTCGATCTGACGTCCGCGGGATTCAAGGTGAGGTTCGCCAATGATCCGGCAGGGCAGCGGGCGCTGCGCGCGCTGCCGCCCAATCGTTTCGTCATTCATACACTCAACGGCGTCGATCATTACCTGTTTGCCGATCCGAAGGTGTGTGTGTGCATTTTCGTCGGCAACAAGGACAACTACATGTCCTATCGCTTCATCTTGCAGAATCCCACGGGTCTGCAGCCAAACGATGTAAGTCCGGATTACAAGAGCAACGCCGAAGTGATGCTGAACGATCCGCTTGGCACCGACTCGATCTACGAGCCGGACACCATCGCGGAAGTTTTGCAGGATTATTACTGACGCGCCGTCACCGGATGCCGGTGCCCTTGAGCAGGGCCATGTTGGCGGCGGTCTCGCGCACTATCAGCGCATCCATTTCTTCGGGCTTCATCGGCCACGGCTCGACGCCGAGCTTCTTCAGGTTTTCGAGCGTTTCGGGATTGCCGAGAACCTTGGTGCCGGATGTGTAAAGCTTGTTGACGATTTCCCGGGGTGTTTTCGACGGCACAAAGACACCGAACCAGATTTCGCTGTCCGCACCCTGCAGTCCGATATCGGTTGGCGAGGGGACGTCAGGCAGATCGGCGACACGCTTCGGCGTCGAGACGAGCAGAGCGCGAACCTGTCCGTCCTTGATCAGCGGCAGCGCCGTCGCCAAAGGACAGAAGTAAAAATCGACACGTCCACCGATGATGTCGGTAATGACCTCCGAGCCGCCGCGGTACGGCACGTGCGTGGCCGGAATGCCCGCGGCCTTCAGAAACTTTTCCGCGCTGATATGGACGGCGCTGCCAATGCCGACGGAGCCGAAGGTGATGTTGGCATCCTTTTCTTTCGCCGCGGTCATGAACTCCTGGATGGTTTTCCAGGGCTTGGAAGTCCCGGTTATCATCACGTTTGCGCTGTAGCCGATCATGAGCGCCGAAGAGAGGTCCTTGGTCGCGTCAAAGTTGAGATCGGGAAAGATCGCGGGTGCGATGGTGATGGCGGAGGAGTGAGCCAGGATCGAGTATCCATCCGGCTCCGCATGCGCGACGACCGACGTTCCCAGCGTGCCGCCGGCTCCCGTGCGGTTTTCGATTACAATCGGCTGGCCGAGTTCGTTTGAAAGCCGTTCGAAGAACATGCGCGGCACAACGTCGGTCGCGCTACCCGCGCCGAAGGGGATATAGGCCTTGATGATTTTCGTGGGCCAGGCGGTGGCCGATGGATCGGCGGAGGCTGACGCCGTTATGAGCAGCGACGCTGCAATCGCGAGCAGATATTTGAGCCTATGCCCGTTGGGTTTCGTCATCACGCAGCCACTCCTCATTTCGTTACGTCCAGTCTCGGGCTTCTTGCCATCAACATTGTGTAAGCAAGATTTATTCCGCAAAAAATGAGAGAGCCGCCGCGTCTTCAATAAAAAAGCCGGCCCGAGGGCCGGCTTTCCATATCGATTTCCCTATCAGGCTGCGGCGTGCGCGTGGGCTTCCTGGCGCGCCACCGTGTTCTTGACGGCGGCCTGAACCTTTTCGAACGCCCGCACCTCTATCTGTCGCACACGTTCGCGCGAGACGCCGAATTCGGCGGCGAGGTCTTCCAGAGTCATCGGTTCCTCGGCCAGCCGCCGCGCCTCGAAGATACGGCGCTCGCGGCTGTTGAGGACGCCCATTGCGCCGTTGAGCGCGCTGCGGCGGTGATCGAACTCCTCGTTTTCCGCCATAATGGCTTCCTGGTTGGGCGACGTATCGACCAGCCAGTCCTGCCATTCTCCTGGTTCGCCGTCGTCACGGATCGGCGCGTTGAGCGAAGCATCGCCGCCAAGACGGCGGTTCATGTCGACCACGTCGCGCTCGGTCACGCCAAGGCGTTTGGCGATCAGCTTGACCTGATCGTCGGTCATATCGCCTTCTTCCAGCGCCGAGATCTTGCTCTTGGCCTTGCGCAGGTTGAAGAACAGCTTCTTCTGGTTCGCGGTGGTGCCCATTTTCACGAGCGACCACGAACGCAGGATGTATTCTTGAATTGACGCCTTGATCCACCACATGGCGTAGGTGGCGAGGCGGAAGCCTTTATCCGGCTCGAACCGTTTCACCGCCTGCATCAGGCCGACATTGCCTTCCGAAACGACTTCGGAGATCGGCAGGCCGTAGCCGCGATAGCCCATGGCGATTTTCGCCACGAGCCGCAGATGGCTGGTGACAAGCTTGTGTGCCGCATCCCGGTCGTCATGCTCGCGCCAGCGTTTGGCGAGCATGTATTCCTCCTGCGGTTCAAGCATCGGGAACTTGCGGATTTCGGCAAGATAATGAGACAGGCCGGATTCCCCATTGAGGACCGGCAGGGTAGCTGTACGGGCCATATTGCGCCCTCCAGTGGTTCAGGCCCCCGATAGCGGCGGGCGAGGCAGGCTGCTGCTTTGTCAAAGCCAGCGGAGCTGCATTGTTCCGCGCTGGGACATCTCCAGCGCGCCGGGCACCATACACCCCCGGGGTAGGGAAAAGAAAGAACAAAACGGCATCACGACAGGGTGAGCCGGGTTAAATGTATGTAACCATGCGTCTTTTTGGCGCACGCCAGTCCTTTTTATCCGCGCAGGGCGTCCTGTAGGAGAAATAAATCCTCCGGAAGAGGCGTTTCCCATGCCAATATTTCTCCGGTTTTGGGGTGTTCCAGAACCAGAAGGCTGGCATGCAAAGCCTGCCGTCCAAGGGTCATGAGGGCGGATTTGGCTTTTTCGGGCAGATGGCGGGCCTTGGTCTTGAAGCCCGCCCCATAAACATCGTCACCCAGCAGCGGGTGGCCGATATGGGCGAGATGCACCCTGATCTGATGGGTCCGGCCCGTCTCGAGCTGACAGGCCAGAAGCGAGGCTACGGGTTTTCCGTCACCGCCTATGAAGGTCTCGAGCACTTCGAAATGGGTGACGGCCTCGCGTCCGCCCTGGCGCACCGCCATTTTCTCCCGCGCATGCGGATGGCGGTCGATCGGCTGATCGATGGTGCTACGCGGCCGGTCGGGTACGCCCCAGACGAAAGCGAGATAGCCGCGCCGCATCTCGTTGGTGCGGCCATGGTCGGCGAACTGCGCCGACAGCGACTGATGTGCAAGGTCGTTCTTGGCCACGACCATCAGCCCGGTGGTATCCTTGTCGAGCCGGTGAACGATGCCGGGCCGCTTCACCCCGCTGATGCCGGACAGGCTGTCGCCGCAATGGGCTATCAATGCATTGACCAGCGTGCCGGTTTCGTGCCCTGCCGCCGGATGCACGACAAGGCCCTTCGGTTTGTTCAGGACGATCAGGTCGTCGTCCTCGAACACGATATCGAGCGGGATGTCCTCGCCTTCGGGCTCGGCGGGAATAGCGGGGGGCACATCGATTGTGATCGTATCCCCCGGCGCGACATGATAAGCGGGATCGCGGACGATGGCCGCGCCGACGCTCACACGGCCGTCGAGGATCAGGGCTTTCAGCCGCGTGCGGGACAATTGCGCGCAATGCACGGCGAGCACGCGATCCAGCCGCGCGGATTTCTCGCCGCCATCGACCGTAATGCGATCGGGCGCGCCTGGGGTCCTGTCGTTTTCTGAACCTTCCAGCGGATTAACCATCGAACTTTGCATGACCGAGACTGTTGCACCTGAACCGACACCCGAGCAAGCCGCGCTGATCGCGCGGATCCGCCGCATGATGCTGATCGCGGGGCTGACGACCGCGCTCGGCATCGGCGCGCTTCTGATCGCGATCGGCTACCAGGTGTTCCATGGCGGCGGCGAGACGGCGCCCGGCGAAGTCACCATCGTCTTGCCGAAGGGCGCCCGGATCGTTTCCAGCGGCGTGTCGGGAGACAGGCTGCTGCTGACGCTGGATATGGGCGGCGTGACTGAAATTCGCACCTATGACGCCCGCTCGTTCAAGCCAATCGCACGGGTCAAATTCGCCAGCGAGCCCTGATCGAGAGCCGCACCATCTTGCGAACGGGGCCATTCGACGCTATCCCCTGTCGTAACGCTCCCTTCGTCTAGCGGTTAGGACGCGGCCCTCTCAAGGCTGAAACAGGGGTTCGATTCCCCTAGGGAGCGCCATGCAATCCGAAATAACAGCGTTAATCGCCTGCCGTGTCGCGTCATGACATCCTTCGCGGCGTGAGTCTTTTTCTCGTCTCGACTGCGCCCGTGATGGCGCTTCCGGTTCCTGTCGAAAGCCTGTCACCACCGTCGGCGACCATTCCCGTCGCAAATGGATGCGGCGGGGGACGCTACCGCGGGCCCGAGGGCGCATGTCATGCTTACGGCACCGGTCCATTTCCTCGCGGCTATAATGGTCCATACGGGGCCAACTGGCATGGGTGCCGCGCAGGATGGTATCGCGGACCGGGCGGCGCATGCCATCGCTATGGGTATGGACCTTATCCAGGCGGCTATTACGGTCCCGTCCGGTAAGCTTCAGAGCTTCTTCGGCGCGAGTCATACAGTCCTACAATCGCATCTAGATGTTTGCGATAGGCGAAAATCTCGCGCGTGTCGCGGCAGCCGCGCGCCAGCCTTTCATGTGTGACCGGTTCAAGCGCGCGGCGCAGCGCGTCGGCAAGAGTGCCGATGTCTGACGGCTGCTCGACGATCAGGGCGTTCTGATTGTTGGTGAGAACTTCGCTCACCCCGGCGCAGCGGCTGACGATTGGCGGCACGCCCATCGCGACGGCCTCGGCGGGAACGAGTCCGAATGGGTCGGCGCGCGAGGGAAACAGCACCACGTCGGCGGCGGCGTAGAACGGGTAGGGATCGGCTGCCGCGCCTGCAAAGATGACATTGCCGGTGAGGCCCAGTTTCGCGGCGAGACGCTGGAAGGGCGAAGGATCGTCCCTGCCCGCCACCAGAAGAACGAAAGATGGATCGCCTAGCCGTCCCATGGCCTCGAGCGACTCGGAAAGACCTTTGCGCGCGAAGTCCTGCGACAGAAAAAGCCCGACCTTGCGTGCCGGTGCGATGTCAAGTTTTTTCCGGAGCTGCGGTCCCGCGGATGGATCGACCGCCGGATCGTAGCGGTCAAGATCTGTCGCATTCGGAATGACAACTAGGTTTGCCGGATCAAGACCGAAGCGGGCCTCGGCCTGCGATCGCATCGCATCGCTGAGACAGATCACCGCCGGAGGCGCGGACGCTTCCAGCATCTTGCGTTCAACGGCGGCGTAAATCTGGCGCTTTGCATTGAACCTGTTGCCAAGCTGCGCGGCTGCCCGGGCCAGTGCGGTGCGTCTGCGCTCGCCGGACGTCAGCGCGTCGAAGGCGAAGCCCGCATGCGGCTGATAAATGTTGCAGCGGTGCACGGGTAACATCGCATGCACGATATCGAAATGCTCTTCGTCGAGCCGCCGGTCGACCGCGCGGAGAAAATTTCGGTATTTGACCGTGCGTGTGAGGCCACCATCCTGAAGGCGCAGATAGGAAACACTCGGGACATCATGCGGGGTAGATATCGCGTGCAGTATTGAAACATCATGCTCGAGCTCAGTCAGCGCCCGTGCGAGGTCGGCCGTATAACGCTCGGCTCCGCCACGGGCGGGATCGGCATGATAGGTGACCAGAGCGATCTTCAAGGCAGACTCGTATTAGGCTTGAAGTGAACCATGGCTAGGTAAAAAGCGAAAGTGAAGTCATGGGTAAGTGAGAACAAGCCGGCGTCGGTGAAAATACGCAATCCAGGCCCAATTCCATTTTGGTTAAGAAATACATGAAAGCCTTCCCATGAGCGGGGGATGGAAAGATGCACCTATTGCAATCGTCTAACGAACTGCAGTCGAAAATCGAGGCGATCGATAAATCGCAGGCGGTCATCGAGTTTGATCTTGATGGCACAATTCTGACCGCGAATTCCAACTTTCTCAACGTGATGGGCTACCGTCTCGACGAAATCGTTGGCAAGCACCACAGCATTTTCGTTCCCGCCGAGCAGCGCGGCAGCCACGATTATAGCGTGTTCTGGGATCATTTGCGCCGCGGAGAGTTCCAGTCCTGTGAATTCATGCGTGTCGCAAAGAGCGGACGTGTCGTTTGGATCAGGGCGTCGTATAACCCGCTAGTTGACCGTCGTGGCAAGCCCTTCAAGATCGTCAAATTTGCCTATGACATTTCCGAGCAGAAATTGAAAACCGCGGACTTCGAAGGACAGATCAACGCGATCCATAAATCGCAGGCCGTGATCGAATTCGATTTGGAAGGACACGTTCTGTCGGCCAATGAGAATTTTCTAAGAACGGTTGGATATTCGCTTGATGAAATCGTCGGCCGGCATCATGGCATGTTTGTCGAGTCGGAGTACCGCGATAGTACGGAATACCGCAGTTTCTGGCACGCCTTGCGTTCCGGCGAATATCAGTCGGGTGAATTTCGCAGGTTTGGCAAGGGCGGACGGGAAATCTGGATTCAAGCCTCGTATAACCCCATCCGCGATGCTGGTGGCAATGTGTCTAAAGTCGTGAAATTCGCCACGGACACCACAGGTCAGGTGCGCGACCGAATTCGCCGCGTCGAAGTTCAAAAATCGATCGATGTCGATCTGGATCAGATAACGGGCGCGGTGGCCGCGACGTCGCAGCGCGTCGCTGCCGCAGTCAGCGCATCGACCCAGACCTCGTCAAACATGCAGGCCGTTGCCTCTGGCGCGGAGGAATTGGCCGCATCCATCGGAGAAATCAGTCGGCAAACGACCAGTGCGCTTGATATTTCCACACAGGCGGTGAAGCAGGCTGGGGAAACCAGTGACATCGTATCCGGACTTGCGGTGGCAGCGCAGAGGATCGGCGATGTCGTGAAACTCATCAATTCGATCGCGGAGCAGACAAACCTCCTGGCGTTAAACGCGACAATTGAGGCGGCTCGCGCGGGAGAGGCGGGACGTGGCTTTGCCGTGGTTGCCTCAGAGGTCAAAAGTCTCGCTGCCCAAACGGCAAAAGCGACGGGAGAGATCAGCGGGCAAATCGCGGAAGTTCAGGAAACGACGGAAAATGCCGTTTCTGTCATCGAGGCAATCAGCCAGACGATCTCGCAGGTCAACGTCATTTCTGAAGCAATTGCTGCTGCGGTCGAGGAGCAGGCTTCGGTCACGCAAAGCATCTCGAGCAATATGCAAGTGGCCGCGCAGGGCGTCAACGAGATCGATTGCAGCATGAAGGAAATAGCTGGCGCGACCGAGGCCGTGAATGAGGCGACGCAAAAGGTGAAAGAGGCTTCCAGGTCGCTCGGATAGACTTAAGGCTTTAAATCGTTGATCTTGGCGATCTGCGCGCGCACATCGCCAACCACGGCAGGCAGCATTGCACGCACCTCATCGACTGTCATGCCGGCCTTGATGCGCGGATCGTACAGGATGTTGAGGATGAACTGGTCGTAGATATCGAAAAATCCCATCGACACGTCATCGTTGAACATTGTCCACGGCACGCTGTCGGTGTCGTTGATCGGCCCCAGCGATTGCAGCAGTTCCTCATAGGCGCAGTCCAGAAACACGAAATCGCCGGCGTCGATCGCCAGAATGACCTCGGCGTGTTCGATCTCATATTTGTCGTTCTTGCGAAAGCCGGACAGGCATTGCGGATCGAGCGAACGCCGGATGTTCTTCGCAGTGTCGACGCCATAGAATTTACGGATCGCCTTGTCGAGATCGCGATCCTTCACCAGGGTCACGATGACATTGGCATCGTCACGCCTGCTGGTGAGGGCGATGTCGAGATTGGGAACGTGGTGACCGATATCGGCGGTGACCCTTGCCAGTTGCTTGAGTCTGTCGGCGCGCGCCGGGCCCGCCACGAAAACCCGTACCGGCTTGTCGAACTTCCGGATGCGGTCGACGCGTCCGGCGAGATGATATTCGGCGCCGAAAGCCGTCTTCATGAAGCCGTCCACGATCTCGGCGTCGGTGAAGTCCTTCTTCTCCGTTTGCTGCCGCACCGCGATTGCAGGAATTTCGGCCGATACCGGAGTCGCAGCCAAGAAGAGGAAGACGGCAGCCATCAATGGCATGACCGCGAGCACTGGGGTTTTCCGCGAGGAAGGCATGTCAGGAGCTAGCCGCAATGCGCGGCGCTGCGCAAGCAGTACGGGGCCGGAGCAAGGCCGGGTTTATCCGGCCTTACGATCCCCGATTGATGACATAGACCGTGGCGCCGACCGATACCCGGTCGTAGAGGTCGATGACGTCGTCATTGACCATGCGGAAGCAGCCCGAGGAGACCGCCTGTCCGATGGTTTCAGGCTCGTTGGAACCGTGAATGCGATAAAGCGTGGATCCGAGATAGAGCGCACGCGCGCCGAGCGGATTTTCGACCCCGCCTTCCATATGCCGCGGCAGGTCGGGCCTGCGGGCCAGCATTTGTGAGGGCGGGGTCCAGGCTGGCCATTCTTTCTTGGCGGTGATCTTGTGAACGCCGCCCCAGCGGAAGCCGTCACGGCCAACGCCGATGCCATAGCGGATGGCCTGACCGTTGCCCAGAACCAGATAAAGCCGGCGCTCGCCGGTATCGACGATGATGCTGCCGGGCTTGTAGTTGCCTTCGAACAGCACGACCTGGCGCGGAATCGGGCCGGAACCGCTGCCGCCGCCGAAGAAGTTGAAAAAGCCCTGCGCCGACGCGTTGTTCGCTGTACCTGCGAAAGCCGCGCAAGCTACCAATATCGCAAAAAACCGTTTCATCATAAGCCTCTTAGAACCATTCACGTCCGTCAGCCGTTGAGGTCTGGATCCCACCGCAGAGAGGCCACAGTTCGGGCCGCTACGCAAGCCACGGCCACGTGAAGTCTCTGCGGCGAACTGACAATCTAGCCCTTATACATTGGTGTCCATGGATTCCCGCGTTAGGAGTAAACGGGTTCCGGCACGAAAATACCGATGAAAATATTTCAAGGCACATCGTTCAGTCCGCAAACCATCGCGATCATGACGCAGGCTCTGGAGCAGGCGGTCGAAACTTTGCCTGAGCCTGTTTCCTCCGGCACGGTTCAACTGCTCGCCAAAAATATCATCGATCTGGCTGCGCAGGGGGACCGCGATCCCGAACGGATGAAGTTGCTCGCCTTGCTGGCCCTGCAAACCAAAACCTAGCGAGAGGTGACGGTATTATCGTCACGTTGAATTAAACCTTCGATAGTTTCTTTCGGCTAGGTTATCCGCGCCTGCGGGTACCGCTCGCTCCGTTCGTGCGCCCATGCAAGGTTAAGGCAGCGAGGATCGCCATGTGCATGATTGAACGTTTTTTGAAAGACGAATCCGCTGCAACCGCCATTGAATACGGTCTTATCGCGGCTGGCATTGCGCTCGCCATCATCGGCGCCGTGAATACGCTGGGCAGTTCGATGTCATCGAAGTTCACCGATCTTTCGACCAGCATCAAGTAACCGCGCCTCCGGTCGACGGTTCTATAAGGGCCGTCATCGCACGATCAGTTGCAGCGGCTTCGAATAATTGACGAGAAACAGTTTCGGTTGCCGCTAAAACTGATCCCGCCCAGAGTGCCGGGCGTGCTGCCTTGCGAGTTGGCCCAGTCGAAATCTCCGATCGAACTCATGGGCCGCATGGACCCCGAAGATGAATCCGATGCGCGCGTCTTCGGCATTTGGGTTGCGCAGTAAGTGCCATCGATAATGGGATTACATGGCTCGGCCAAGGCCGGATTTGCCGTCGCAACCGCCATCAGCGCCAAAACGACGATCTGACAAACTCTCAGCCTCAAGCGTGCAGGGCTCATCGTATCGATCCTTGGCACCAAATCACTTCTTGATCTGTGCCATCACCTCTTCGGCACTGTCTTGCGGCCTGTCCAGGCAGCGCTCAATGAAAGCGTCGGTCTGCTTTTGCAAGGTCTCCACGTTGAATTTCGACGAGCCGGATTTTCCCAAAAGAAATCCGTGAAGGAAAGCAATGGCGACGTCGCGGCTGTTTCCTGCCTCGCGAAGAATGTCCTTGCATTTATACTGTTCGACGGATCGTTCGGCCCCGACCAGCGGTGGTGACTGGCCGTAAGCCGCCGTGGTTGCTTGCCAGCAGGCGACCGCGCCTACCGAAAAGAGAACGAGTTTTTGAAAGCGCATGCCGTACCCGCCCGATTGAAAATGTCTGAACGATTTTTTGAAACACGTCAGAAAGATTGTTCTTGGCCGACACTATCAGCCCTTCCGAACCGGTCAATTCCGCGGGTCGTCAATCAGTATCTCTGGGCTTTAGGATCTGGCTGGATTTACATCCGGCGGACATGCGGGGTGACTGAATTGGGCCAGGTAAATGGTGGGCGCACAAGGGATCGAACCTTGGACCTCTCCCGTGTGAAGGGAACGCTCTCCCGCTGAGCTATGCGCCCGGGACCGGCGCGCCGGCACCGGAGAAAGGGCGATTTACGAAGCGGGAGGGCGAAGTGTCAAGCGCGGTCTCCGCGTCAGGGGCGATTAACCGATCTGCCGCGCGCGAGAGGCCTGCGCCTGCAGAGCGCGGATACGTTGCGCAAGCGTGCCCTGGGGTTCGCTCGCCGCCGTGTTGGTGTTGGCCGCGCCGCTGACAATGGCACTGATCGCCGGTTTTGCGGGTTCTGCGGCCAGGATGGCTTCGATCGGGGAATCCGGGCCCTCCAATGTCACGGCAAGGCGGGCGACTTCGGCCGCGATGTCGTTGATGCGTTCGCGCAGCAATGCGTTTTCCATGCGTTCGGTGGCCCAGGAGGCTTCCGCCTGCTGATGGATGGCGTTGATGTCTCGCTGCAATTTGGCGCGTTCGTCGCGGGCCGTGACGAGTTGCTCCTCAAGAGCAGCCTTTTCCGACTGTAGTTTATCCATCACGGCGGATTTTCCGCCTGTGGTGGCGAGTTCTTCACGAAGGGCCTGTTCCGCCTGCAGCGCGGTTTCGGCCTGTTTGCGCAACAGGTTGTTCTCATATTCGCGTTCGGCGAGAATTTTGCCCTGAAGCGTGAGTCTGCCTTCAAGGTCTGTCACGCGGCTGGTCAGCATCTCCGTTTCCTTGGTCTGAACCAGCAATTGACGGTCGAGGTCGGCGACCCGACCGCTCAGATTTTCAACACGCGAGCGCGCTTCGCCCAGTTCACGGCTGGCGGCGTCGGTCTGGCCGCGCTGCTCCGCAAGGCGCTGCTGGGTTTCGGCGAATTCCTTCTCGGCCAGGGTGACGCGGGTTTGCAGGGCTTCGACCTGGGTGCGCGCTGCGAGGAGTTCGACCTGACGGCTTTCGGCAGTCGTCGAGCGATCGGATAATTCGCCGGTGAGCTTGCCAAGATCGGCCTGCTTGTCGGCCAGGTCCTGTTCAGCGGTACGGAGCGCCTGGGTCTTGACCGTGAATTCCTCTTCGGTGGCGCGAAGCTGGTCGCGCAGCGTTTTTTCGCGCGCCTCAAGCGAGAAGATCGCGGCGTTCTTCTCGCCCAGTTCCATCTTGAGGCGATTGATGGAGTCCGATTTCTTGCCGAGCTCGGCGAGCTGGCTCGTGGTCTTGGCCTTGAGTTGCTCGACGCTCATCTCAAGGCGGCGTGCCGACATCGCAAATTCGGCGCGGAGCTGGTCCTTGTCGGCCTGGATTTCCGCCATCGACAGCGGTGTCGCCGCTTCCATCCGCCGCGTGGTGAGGCGCACCGCACGGTTATGCACGGCCGGCATGATCATCAGCGCACATAGCGCAGAGAGCAAGAACCCGATCGCCAGATACATGATCGGTTCGACCATGGCATATCCCCCAACCGCTGACCCTTTTTACCTTGCCATGATGGGGAAGTAAAAAGCTAGCGGATCAGCTGGTTAACATCGGCTCGTGGCTTTGACGCCACAAAACGGGTGCCGGTCGCGGGGGCAGGCGGTTCCCTTGGGGGCGGATGCTCAGAACGGATTCCAGGTCGGCCGGGGCGTGAATTTCAGATAGCCGAGATTGGCGCCGAGACGCAGCCCGACGCCCGCGCGGATAGGCACCACCACGATGCTGTTCGCCGTGAGAGCGGTCATGCCGAAACCGCCGATGATATAAGCGGAGCCGTCGATGCCCGCAAAGCGCTGATAGATCGCGTCGGTCGACGGCAGATTATAGACCAACATCATGGTGCGCGCGCCGTCACCGCCCCAATCAAAGCCGACCGACGGGCCTTGCCAGTAAACCCGCAGGTCGCCGGCGTTCTTCGTATAGAGCGTGCCCTCGCCATAGCGCAGGCCGGCGACAAACGCACCGGCACCCTCTTCACCGAGCACATAACCGTTTGGCAGGCCCCACTGGCTCACCGCCTTTTCGATGATCGAAGCCAGTCCCCGCGTCACGTTTCCGAAAAAACGGTGGCCGGCACCGACCAATTCTTCGGGGCCGAATGTGTTGGGATCGCCAGCGCGTTGCGCAAAGGCGGGGAGGGTAAAGCTGAGCGTCGCGGCAAAAACAAGAGCGATCAGACGTGGGGCGAAGGTCATCAAAGAACCTCTTGAAACAATATCGGCTCCGGCCGTCGTTTAACGCCTTGCTGACATGCACCGCTTAAACTGGCCATCCGACTCGATTCTTATCGACAGGAACTATGACGGCACGGCGGCAGGAAAATAAAGGTTGGTGGCGGAAAATGGCTGCGAGTGCGGCTTTTCTGGCGTGCCTTGCCGTTTTGCCGGGACTGGCCGCGACCACCGACCGGGTGGTGGTGGATCGCAACACAGGACTGGCTATCGGCGGATACGATCCGGTGGCGTACTTCACCGACGGAAGGGCCCTGCCGGGGCTCGAGGCGGTCGAGGCATCGCAGGGCGGTACTGTCTGGCGTTTCCGTAACGACTCCAACAAAAGCTTTTTTCTCGCGCATCCCGAAATCTATGCTCCGCAATTCGGCGGCTACGATCCGGTCGATGTTGCAAAGGGCAACATCGTCGCGGGGCGTCCGCAGCTTTTTCTGATCTCCGGACGGCGGCTTTATCTGTTCAACGACGAGGATAACAAAACCCGTTTTGCGGCCGATCCGGAACGTCTCGCGCGTGAGGCTGTAGACAAATGGCCGGCGCTGCGCGATACGCTGGCTGATTATTAAGAACGGGCCGTTTTAGCGGGGCATCTCCGCCGTTTTCGGGTCGCCCCACACAATGAAGTCGGGCACCAGAAAATCCTCACGCATCTGGCCAAACCTCATCTCGCGGCCTGCTCCGTCCGTCACCTGGCCGCCGGCTGCGACGACGACCGCCTGTCCGGCTGCGACATCCCATTCCGAGGTTGGAGACAGTCTCGGATAGATGTCGGCGTTTCCTTCCGCAATCCGGCCGAATTTGATCGCCGATCCCAAAGCGAGCCGCACGGCTCCGGGTCGGTTCGCAATGAATGCTTCGGTTCGAGGGTCGCCGTGGGAGCGGCTGACTGCCACGATCCAGGGCTGTCCGGGGAGGGGGTGAGGGCGAGTCCGGATCGGTTCGGACGGGCCGGTCTTGCCGTCGCTCATAATAGCCAGGCGTTCCGCGCCATGGCCAGGAATGCCCCGCCAGATCAGCCCGAGAGCAGGGGCAGCGATCACACCGAGCACCGGCCGGCCATGGGTGATGAGGGCAATATTGACGGTGAATTCATCGCGACCGGCGATGAATTCCTTTGTGCCGTCGAGCGGATCGACCAGAAAGAAGCTGTCAGCGTATGGCCGGGTGGCGAGATCGGTGCGCTCCTCCGAGAGGACAGGCAGGCCCGGTGCAGCGCGTCCGAGGCCTTCAGCGATAATGCGGTCAGCGGCATGGTCGGCGTCCGTCACGGGCGAGCCGTCAGCCTTGCCCTCAACCCGCATCGACGTTCGCTTCACCTCCAGAATGGCGCGTCCGGCCTGCGTGACGACGTCGGTCAGGGGGCCGATCAGCGTCCGCGCGGCGGCTGGATCGATCATTCGCGGACAGATATTGCTGCTCATTGAGGAATTTGTGTCCGCCTTGTGTCGGTTGTTCTGTGGTTTTTACGCCGGATCGGTGGCCGAGAGTCCGGCGGCAGTGTATCAAATCACAGCGCCGATGATTCGGCCCTTATGGTGTAAACGCGCCATTGCCGTCGTCCAACAAATAGCAGGAAAACCGCATGTCTGGCACGTCCGGTGTTGCTCCCGACGCCCTCGATCTCGCAGCCTTGCTCTCCTCGCGCGTCTGCCACGACCTCATCAATCCGGTCGGCGCGATCGTCAACGGCCTTGAGGTCATGGATTCGAGCAACAAACCCGAGGACCGCGAGTTCGCTCTCGACCTGATCCGCAAGAGCGCAGCCAGTACCTCGGCCCGTCTGCAGTTCTGCCGCATTGCCTATGGCGCGGCGGGTTCCGCCGGCACCCAGATTGATCTTGGCGAAGCGCAGAAGGTGGCGAGGGGTCATCTCGAGGACGACAAGACGAAGCTGACCTGGAATTTGCCTCACATGCTGATGGCGAAGAACCGGGTGAAGCTGTTGCTCAACATGCTGGTGATTGCCCAGCAGGGCATCCCGCGCGGCGGCGAACTAATCGTCGATCCGGTCGGCGAAGGCGAAACCATGGGGTTTCGTATCCGTGCGACGGGTCCTAACGCGCGCGAGCCGCACGACCTTTCGGCACAACTTAACGTCAGCGATCCGGCTTCGGTGACCGCACATGCGGTACAGCCCTACTATACCTCGCTTCTCGCCAAGGCCTGCGGTCTTGCCATTAGCGTGGCGCCGGAGCCTGATGCTCTTGTCGTCACGGCCGCATAGCGCGGCGAGGAATTAACGAAACCTTACCTAGCGTGCTTTGCGCGGTGGCATGACACCGGGCGGCGGTAAGCCTTTATTCAGCGCAAGCTTTTGCGATTACTCAACCAATATTAAACTCTTTGCATCGAAGATGGCCGGATTCCGAGGCGTGGTTGGCGCTCAGAACGAGGCTGATTTTCATGGACGATTTGCTGCGGGAATTTCTGACGGAAACCAGCGAGAGTCTAGACACCGTCGATAATCAGCTCGTGAAGTTCGAGCAGGACCCCAACAACGCGAAAATTCTCGATAATATTTTCCGCCTGGTCCACACGATCAAGGGCACTTGCGGTTTTCTCGGCCTGCCGCGGCTGGAGGCGCTGGCTCATGCCGCCGAAACATTGATGGGAAAATTTCGAGACGGCATGCCTGTAACCGCCGAGGCTGTCTCGGTCATCCTGATGACGATCGATCGCATCAAGGACATTCTCACCGAGCTTGAAAGCACCGAAGCCGAGCCCGAAGGCAGCGATCCCGATCTGATCGAAACGCTTCACGGTATGGCGGAAGGCGGCGCGCAGGCCGCATCGCCCGAAATTTCGCCCGCGCCAGCCGAAACGAAAACCGAAGGTACGCTCGTCCTGCAGGTTCTGGAGCGTGAACTTCGTCCGGGAGAAGTTTCGCTGGATGATCTGGAGCGCGCTTTCCGCGAAACAGAGGTTGAAATTGCACCCCCCGCCGCCCCCGTGACCCTATCCGCCGAGGCGACCGAAGCCGCGAAAGCCGCGTCCAGAAAGCCTGTCATCGAAAACGACCTCACCGAAGCTGACAAGGTTTCCGCGCAGTCGATTCGTGTCAATGTCGATACGCTCGAACACCTGATGACCATGGTGTCGGAGCTGGTCCTGACGCGCAATCAGCTTCTCGAAATCAGCCGCCGCCACGAGGACACCGAGTTCAAGGTGCCATTGCAGCGTCTCTCTAACGTCACGGCCGAATTGCAGGAAGGCGTCATGAAGACGCGTATGCAACCGATCGGCAATGCCTGGCAGAAGCTGCCCCGCATCGTGCGCGACCTGTCGAGCGAGCTCGGCAAGCAGATCGAGCTGGAAATGCATGGCGCCGACACCGAACTCGACCGCCAGGTGCTCGATCTGATCAAGGACCCGCTGACCCACATGGTCCGCAACTCCGCCGATCACGGCCTTGAGACGCCTGCGGAACGTCTCGCGGCGGGCAAGCCCGAGCAGGGCACGATCCGGGTGTCGGCGTATCACGAAGGTGGCCACATCATCATCTGCATCGCAGATAATGGCCGCGGGTTGAATACCGAACGCATCAAGCAGAAGGCGCTGCAAAACGGCCTTGCGACCGAAAGCGAACTTGAGAAGATGAGCGAGTCTCAGATTCACAAGTTCATTTTCGCGCCGGGCTTCTCGACCGCCGCCGCTGTGACTTCGGTCTCGGGCCGCGGTGTCGGCATGGATGTGGTCCGGACCAATATCGACCAGATCGGCGGCAATATCGACGTTAAATCGGTGCCGAACGAGGGTTCGTCTTTCACCATTAAAATACCGCTGACGCTCGCGATTGTTTCCGCGCTGATCGTCGAGGCAGCCGGCGAGCGTTTTGCCATCCCGCAGATCTCGGTCGTCGAACTGGTGCGCGCGCGCGCCAATTCCGAGCACCGCATCGAGCGGATCAAGGATACGCCGGTGTTGCGCCTTCGCAACAAGCTTTTGCCGCTGATGCACCTTAAGAAGCTGCTCAAACTGGATGACGATCGGAACATCGATCCGGAGAACGGCTTCATCGTCGTCATGCAGGTCGGCAGCCAGACTTTCGGCGTTGTGGTCGACAGCGTTTTCCACACCGAGGAAATCGTCGTCAAACCGATGTCCACCAAGCTGCGCCACATCGGCATGTTCTCCGGCAATACCATTCTCGGCGATGGTGCGGTGATCATGATCATCGACCCGAACGGTATTTCACAGTCGGTCGGCAATTCAATCGCGGTACAGAATGAAATTATCGACGATGCCTCAGCCGGACGTGTCGCTGCGGCCGAACAGTTGACCTCCCTGCTGGTGTTCCGGGCGGGCTCCGAACAGCCCAAGGCTGTACCGCTGGCACTGGTCACACGGCTTGAGGAGTTGGCCGTGAACAAGATCGAAATCTCCAACAATCGGCCGATGATTCAATACCGCGACCAGTTGATGCCGCTGGTTCAGATGGACGGCGTAAAAATTCGCGATGAAGGCATTCAGCCGATCCTGGTATTCGTCGATGACGGCCGCTCGATGGGGCTTGTCGTCGATGAGATCGTCGACATCGTTGAGGAATATCTCAATATCGAGGTCGCCAGCGCTCACGAAGGCATTCTCGGCTCCGCCGTGATCAAGGGCCGCGCCACCGAAGTGATTGACGTCGCCCATTTCCTGCCGATGGCTTTCGCCGACTGGTTTACCCGCAAGGGCGTGCAGGTCAGCGGTCCGCAGGAGGTCTTGCTGGTCGACGATTCGGCGTTTTTCCGCAGTATGCTTGCGCCGGTGCTGAAAGCTGCGGGTTACCGCGTGGCAACCGCGAGCAGCGCCAGCGAGGGTTTGAGCGTGTTGCGCTCGGGACGCCAGTTCAACGTCATCCTGACCGATATCGAAATGCCGGAGATGAACGGCTTCGAATTCGCGGAAGCCGTCCGTTCGGATCAGCGCACAAACGCGATGCCAATTATAGCCCTGTCGTCGCTGATTTCACCGGCGGCCATCGAGCGCGGCAAACAGGTCGGATTCCACGATTTCGTCGCGAAATTCGACCGGCCGGGCCTGATCGCGGCTCTCAAGGAACAAACATCGCAGGCCGGATCGTCCTGCATCAGCCATGCGGCCTGAGGGATTTAGACGATGAACGACGAGAACGAAAGCATCGACAACGGTCTCACCGAATATGTCACCGCCATGATCGGCGGCCAGCTTTTCGGCTTGCCGATATCGCGGGTGCAGGACGTGTTCATGCCTGAGCGCCTTACTCGTGTGCCGCTCTCTTCCGACGACGTCGCCGGCGTCCTCAATTTGCGCGGGCGTATCGTCACGGCCATCGATATGCGAGCCCGGTTGGGGCTTCAAAAGAACAACGATGGCCGCCCACCGATGGCGGTGGGCGTCGATCGTCGTGGCGAATCTTACGGGTTGCTAATCGACTCGATCGGCGAGGTGCTCAAGCTTTCGGATGACAGCCGTGAAATGAATCCTGTCAATCTTGATCCGTGCATGGCGAAAGTCGCGGGCGGCGTTCATCGCCTCGAAGGACAATTAATGGTGGTGCTCGATGTGGACCGCGTTCTCGAGATCGGTCCGGATATGATGGCGGCGTAACAAACTGGTGAAACAGCCCGAGAGGGTCCAAAAAGCTACGGAGTGCAACATGAAAACATGTCTCGTCGTTGACGATTCGAGTGTGATCCGCAAGGTCGCGCGCCGAATTCTTGAAGGTCTGGATTTCCGCATTTCCGAAGCCGAAGACGGCGAGAAGGCACTGGAAGCATGCAAGCATTCCATGCCGGATGCCGTTTTGCTCGACTGGAACATGCCGGTAATGGATGGTCTCGACTTCCTTCGCAATATGCGGCGCATGCCCGGCGGCGACAAGCCGAAGGTGGTGTTCTGCACCACCGAAAATGATGTCGCGCACATTGCACGCGCGCTTCATGCGGGCGCCAACGAGTACATCATGAAGCCCTTCGACAAGGAAATTGTCACGGCGAAATTCCAGGAGGTTGGCCTGATTGGCTGACACTCGCGCCTCCGCAGCCTTGCGGGGGGCATGTATCGCGCGAATGAATTGGTAGTTTGATGAATCCAGGTGTGGCAGCGGTTGCGAATACGGGCCCCACACGGGCGGCACCGCTTGGTGTGATGATTGTCGACGACTCCGCCATCATCCGGGGCCTGATTTCGCGCTGGATCGAAGCCGAGCCCGACATGACCGTGGTAGGATCGGTCCGCACCGGTCTCGACGCCGTCAATCAGGTTGAGCGCGTCAAGCCAGACGTTGTCGTGCTCGATATCGAGATGCCGGATATGGACGGCATCGAGGCGCTGCCGCTGCTGCTCGCCAAAAAGCGCGACCTCATCATTATCATGGCGTCGACCTTGACCCGCCGCAACGCGGAGATCAGCCTGAGGGCGCTTTCCCTTGGCGCCAGCGACTATATTCCGAAACCCGAGAGCACGCGCGAGAGCGGTGCTGCGGAGATATTCAAGCGCGATCTTATTTTGAAAGTTCGCCAGTTCGGCGCAGGACTTAATCGCGCTGCGTCGCCGGTGCTGCCATCTCCTGCCCTGCCGAGAAGTGCATCTTATATTCTTTCGCAGACGCTGCCGGCTCCGGTGAAATTCACGCTCCGTCCTTTCAGCCCCAATATGCCGCGCGTGCTGCTGATCGGCTCCTCGACCGGCGGCCCGCAGGCCCTGATGTCGCTGACGGCCCGTCTCGGTCCGGTGATCGACAGGGTGCCGGTGCTGATCACCCAGCACATGCCGCCGACCTTCACCACCATTCTTGCCGAGCATCTTGCCCGGGTGGCCAACCGCCCGGTACGCGAGGCGGTGCAAGGTGAGGCAATCAAGGCGGGGCGTGTCTATCTTGCGCCTGGCGGTCTGCACATGCGTGTCGCGCGGCAGGGCGATGCGAACGTCATCGCGCTGGATGATGGGCCGCAGATCAATTTCTGCCGTCCCGCTGTCGATCCGCTGTTCATGTCCGCGATCGGAATTTGGCGCAACGAAATCCTGGCACTGATCCTGACGGGCATGGGGTCCGACGGCATGCGCGGCGGTAAGGATATCGTTGCCGCGGGCGGCAATATCATCGCACAGGATGAAGCGACCAGCGTGGTGTGGGGGATGCCGGGATCGGCGGCGAATGCCGGTATCTGTACGGCCGTGCTGCCGCTGGATCAGATCGCACAGCGAGTGCTGAAAATTTTCTCGGGAGAGCACGCGTGAATCAGATTGAATATGATTTCCTGCGCAAGCTCGTGAAGGATCGCTCAGGTCTCGTTCTCTCTGACGACAAGCATTATCTCGTTGAAAGCCGGCTTTTGCCGGTTGCGCGCAAGTCCGGTCTCGCGGGCCTCAGCGAACTGTTCTTAAAAATGAAACATGGGTCCGAGCGTCTGATCACCGAGGCGGTCGAGGCGATGACCACCAACGAGACGTTTTTCTTTCGCGACAAGATTCCATTCGATCATTTAAAGGATACCGTGCTGCCGGAGTTGCTGAGAGCACGCGCGTCTCGCAGGAGCCTGCGGATCTGGTGCGCGGCGGCCTCTACCGGGCAGGAGCCCTATTCGATCGCGATGATCTTGAAGGACATGGGCGCACAGCTTGCCGGCTGGCGTGTCGAAATCGTCGCGACCGATCTGTCTCACGAGGTTCTGGAGAAATCGAAATCGGGTATCTACAGCCAGTTCGAAGTGCAGCGCGGCCTGTCGATCCAGATGCTTATGGACCATTTCAGACAGATCGGCGAAGTCTGGCAGATCAATCCCGACATCCGTGCGATGGTGCAGTTTCGCCCGCTCAATTTGCTGCACGATTTTTCCAGCCTCGGCGTGTTCGATATCGTCTTCTGCCGCAACGTCCTGATCTATTTCGATCAACAGACCAAGGCAGCCGTGTTCGGCAATCTCGCCAGGTCGATGGAGCCCGATGGCTATCTTTTCCTTGGAGCGGCGGAGACAGTGGTTGGATTGACCGATGTCTTCCGCCCCTGTCATCACCGGCGCGGGGTTTACTTGCCGCATAGCGGCGTCCGGGCGCCCTCGCTGGCGCAGGGGATGGCGGATACAAGACTGGTGCAAGACAGGTGGCGGTAACGGCCAACTTGTCTATAATGCCGTGGGGGCAAAGCGATCTCCCCGACAGGCAGCACGCGTTATCTGCGAGTTTGCCCAAGCATCGCGTCCCGCAATCATGCAAGGACGTGTCATGCCGTCTGAAAGACCTCCGTTGGCCGATCAGCCAGCAGTTCTCCCCGATTTTTCTTCCGTTTCCATGCACGAAGCATTTGCCGTCTGGCTGCGTGTCGCGCTGCTCAGTTTTGGCGGTCCGGCAGGCCAGATTGCGGTCATGCACCGCATTCTTGTCGATGAGAAACGCTGGATTTCGGACGCCCGATTCCTGCACGCGCTGAATTACTGCATGCTGCTGCCGGGCCCCGAAGCGCAGCAGCTTGCGACATATATCGGCTGGCTAATGCACCGGACAGTCGGTGGCCTGATGGCGGGCGGATTGTTCATCCTGCCCGGCATCATTGCCATCATGGGCCTCAGCTACATTTATGCGGCGTTCGGCAATACAGGTTTTGTCGCGGCATTGTTCTTCGGACTTAAGGCGGCCGTGCTGGCGATCATCGTCCAGGCGGTGATACGCCTCGGGCGGCGGGCGTTGAGGAACGCCGCCATGATCGCGATTGCCGCAGCGGCGTTCGTTGCCATCTTCTTCTTCAACGTACCGTTTCCGCTGATCATTATCGCTGCAGGTCTTATCGGATATGCCGGTGTGTCGATGCGGCATGACGGTTTTTCGGCCGCCGGACACAACGAAGGAAAACCGGCTTCCGGAATCGATGATGCTCTCAGCGGCATGTCGTCCGATCGCATAAGGCCAGGCTTGCTGCGCGCACTTAAAGTCGCCGCGTTCTGGCTGATCATCTGGCTCGCGCCGGTTGCCGTTATGCTGGCGATATTCGGATACGACAATGTGTTCAGCCAGATCGCGCTGTTTTTCAGCAAGATGGCGATGGTGACCTTCGGCGGGGCCTATGCCGTGCTAGCTTACGTCGCGCAGCAGGCGGTCGATCATTATCACTGGCTGCGGCCGCGCGAGATGCTCGACGGGCTCGGCATGGCGGAAACCACGCCCGGCCCGCTCATCATGGTTTTGCAGTTCGTGGGCTTTATGGCCGCGTTCCGCGATCCCGGCACTCTGCCGCCGATGCTGGCGGGCACGCTCGGCGGTTTGCTCGCAACCTGGGTGACGTTCGCGCCCTGTTTTCTATGGATATTTGTCGGCGCGCCGTTCATCGAAACCCTGCGCGGCAATGCGGTGCTTTCAGGCGCGCTGTCGGCCATTACGGCCGCGGTGGTTGGCGTGATTTTGAATTTGTCGATCTGGTTTTCGATCCACACCCTGTTTCACGAGGTTGTCCCGATCCATCGTTTCGGCCTCTCTTTTGAACTGCCGGTTATTTCCAGTCTGGAGCCGGCGGCTTTCGCTTTGGCGGTCGCTGCCGCCGTGGCGATTTTCGTGCTGCGTGCTGGTGTCCCGACGGTGCTGGCCGGCGCATGCGCGGCGGGGGCCGCACTTCATCTTGCGGGCGTGGTTGGCTGAATGCCGCCAAAATAAAACCCCGCCGTTTCGGCGGGGTTGAAGTCTCAGGAGAGAGCCGGAGGGCCGTCCGGCCGCAGCAGATCAGGCCGGAATGCGGGCGTCGTCCTCATGCGGCTCGCGAAGAACGTAACCGCGGCCCCAGACCGTCTCGATAAAGTTGCGGCCTTCGGAGGCGTTGGCGAGCTTCTTGCGCAGCTTGCAGATGAACACGTCGATGATCTTCAGTTCGGGCTCGTCCATGCCGCCATAGAGATGATTGAGGAACATCTCCTTGGTGAGGGTGGTGCCCTTGCGGAGCGAAAGCAACTCCAGCATCTGATATTCCTTGCCCGTCAGGTGAACGCGCTGGCCGCCGACCTCGACCGTCTTGGTGTCGAGATTGACCACGAGATCGCCGGTCTGAATGACCGACTGGGCGTGGCCCTTGGAGCGGCGCACGATCGCGTGGATGCGTGCGATCAGCTCGTCCTTGTGGAAGGGCTTGGTCATGTAGTCGTCGGCGCCGACGCCGAGACCCTTGACCTTGTCCTCGATGCCGGCGAGGCCGGA
>RXJJ01000024.1 GCA_003963145.1 Bradyrhizobiaceae bacterium | reverse complement strand
GGTCATGTAGTCGTCGGCGCCGACGCCGAGACCCTTGACCTTGTCCTCGATGCCGGCGAGGCCGGAGAGGATCAGAATGGGTGTCTTGATCTTCGAGACACGAAGCTGCTTGAGGACCTCATAACCGGACATGTCCGGCAGATTCAGGTCCAGCAGAATGATGTCGTAATCGTAAAGTTTTCCGAGGTCGACGCCCTCTTCGCCGAGGTCCGTCGTGTAAACATTGAAGCTCTCGGATTTGAGCATCAATTCGATCGACTGCGCGGTGGCGCTGTCATCTTCTATCAGCAATACGCGCATGCCAGTCCCCTAATAGTCGCCGCTCCGGGCGTCAGGCCGGCCGCCAACTCGCGGCACTGGAACGCCTTTGAACAACTGATTCGAATCCTGACGACATATGGTTAACAAATGCTGATTCGTGCCTGCAAGCTCTAATCGTGCAATTTTTATCGAATCGCGCTAAGATGTTGCAGAGAAGCAGTTTTTTGTATCCTACGTCCTTCAGTATCCACATTAAGAGACGGGCCTAACCGACTCCTGCGATTCGCGCCTTTGTCTGCAGGCCGAGCGCTCTCAGTCACCAAAGACAGTGACGTAATGATTAACGATGCGGGTAAACACGGGGTTAAGAGGACGTCTCTGAATCGCCGAAACTTAAGGTTTTCGCAATGAAAGCGCTGGCGGAACAGATATCTGACATTGACGGCGTCAATATCTACGGCCGCGTTGTCGGTGTGCGCGGCCTGATGGTTGAGATTGCCGGTCCGGTCCATGCGATGTCCGTCGGAGCGCGGCTGGTGATCGAGACGGGCCGGGAACGTTCCATCCCATGTGAAGTGATCGGCTTCTCGGGCCACAACGCTGTTGTGATGCCATTTGCAGGTCTGGATGGCGTGCGGCGCGGCTGCCGCGCCGTCATCGCTAATGCCGCCAGCCAGGTCAGGCCGTCGGCGTCCTGGCTTGGGCGTGTCGTCAACGCCATGGGCGAGCCGATCGACGGCAAGGGCCCGCTGGCGCAGGGCCCGTCGCCGATGCCTTTCCGCAATCTTCCGCCGCCAGCGCATTCGCGAAAGCGGGTTGGGCCGCCGCTCGATCTTGGGGTGCGCGCGCTCAACACCTTTCTCACCTGCTGCCGTGGCCAGCGCATGGGCATCTTTGCCGGCTCCGGTGTCGGCAAATCGGTGCTGCTGTCGATGCTCGCTCGCAATGTGGATGCCGACGTTTCGGTCATCGGCCTTGTCGGCGAGCGCGGCCGCGAGGTGCAGGAATTCCTGCAGGACGACCTCGGCGAGGAAGGTCTGGCGCGTTCGGTTGTCGTGGTCGCGACATCTGACGAGCCTGCCTTGATGCGGCGGCAGGCGGGTTACCTGACCTTGGCGATTGCGGAGTATTTCCGCGACGAGGGCCAGGATGTCATGTGCATGATGGACTCGGTGACGCGCTTTGCCATGGCTCAGCGCGAGATCGGCCTGTCGGCCGGCGAGCCGCCGACCGCCAAGGGCTACACGCCGACGGTATTTACGGAGTTGCCCAAATTGCTCGAGCGGGCCGGTCCGGGCCTTGGTGATGGTTCGATCACCGGCATTTTCACGGTGCTGGTGGATGGCGATGACCATAATGAGCCGGTGGCGGACGCGGTGCGCGGCATTCTCGACGGCCATATCGTCATGGAGCGCGGCATTGCCGAGCGCGGTCGCTATCCGGCGATCAACGTGCTGAAATCGGTTTCCCGGACCATGCCCAAATCGGCCAATCCAGAGTTTCTGCCGGTCATCACCCGTGCTCGTCAGGTGATGGCGACTTACAGCAATATGGAAGAACTGATCCGGCTCGGCGCCTACCGGGCAGGCTCCAGCCCCGAGGTGGACGAGGCGATCCGTCTGCACGAGCCGCTGGAGGATTTCCTGCGCCAGGGCAAGAACGAGGCAACGGGTCTCGATGCAGGCTACCGACAACTCGCGCAAATCCTCGGTGCCATGGAAACGGAAAGATAACTTTGTCAGGCCATGATCCGCGTCATCTGTTGTGTTGCCGGAGGGGCCCGTTCGGGATGCCGGTTCAGTCCCGTGTGCCGAATTGGGACTTCTGGGGAGTATGAGTCGATGAAGTCACGTGAAACGCTGATCCGACTGAAGAAGTTTCAAGTCGATGAAAAGCGCCGCCGGGTTGCCCAGATCGAGGGCATGATCGCCGATTTCCAGCGGATGTCGGTCGAGCTTGAGCGCGAAATTCAGACCGAGCAGGACCGGGCTGGAATTCAGGACCCGTCGCATTTCGCCTATCCCACCTATGCCAAGGCCGCGATCCAGCGCCGGGAAAATCTTAGCCGTTCGGCTGACGAACTGCGCGGCCAGCTCGAGGACGCCAAGGCGCAGCTGGCTGACGCTTTCGAGGAATTGAAGAAAGTCGAATTGCTTGACGAGCGCGATCAGGCCCGTGAACGGGCCGAGGAGAACGCCCGCGAGCAGGCCGATCTCGACAGCATCGGTCTGATGCGTTCTCGCATCGCCATGGCTTAAAATCGCGGCCTAAAATCACGGCCTGATATCCAGCCTTCACAACTTTCAAGCTGAAATCAGTCGGAAACCCGGACCGCAAGGCCCGGGTTTTTGCATTTCGGGCTTTGCCAAGAACGGTGTCTGGCTGGCATAAGTACGCCCTGATCCGGGGACAAAGCTGCCCCATCCGGAGTGCAAGAATTGCCATGATGACGCCGGCTGAACTGGTCTGGCTGCTCGCCTCGGTCGCGAAAGGCGACAAAACCGCCTTCAAGCGGGTTTACGAGGCGACACACGGGAAACTTTACGGCGTGGTGCTGCGTATCTTGCGGCGTCAGGACCTCGCCGAG
The DNA here is from genome assembly GCA_003963145.1 of Bradyrhizobiaceae bacterium. GTDB lineage: Bacteria > Pseudomonadota > Alphaproteobacteria > Rhizobiales > Xanthobacteraceae > Afipia. Next base: position 24,354 of record RXJJ01000024.1, on the reverse strand, counting down.
GAAGTTCTCCAGGAAGCCTATGTCAAGATCTGGAACAATGCCGGGCAGTTCAATCCGGGTACGGCCTCGCCGATCACGTGGATGGTGTCAATCGCACGCAACCGCGCCATCGACGTGGTTCGCAAGCGGGGCGAAGCCTCGATCGAGGACGAACCGGGAGCCCTTGAGGTCGCTTCCGATACGCCCGAGCCTCTGGCGCGCCGCGAAATGACCGAGGATTTAAAGCGCGTACTGGAATGCGTCGGGCGGCTGGAGCCGGACCGGCAAAGGCTGGTGCTGCTCGCTTATTACAATGGCTGGAGCCGCGATCAACTTGCGGAGAAATTCGAAACCCCTCTTAGCACGGTCAAGACATGGCTACGGCGCAGCCTGATCGAGATTCGTGAATGTCTGGGGCTGCCATGATGGCTTACAGCGACGATCACATCGCACTTGCGGCCGAATACGCGCTCGGGACGCTGGACGCGGACGAGCGCGCACTTGTCGAAACCATGATGATCGTGGATCACGGCTTCATGGAAATGGTCGAGGCTTGGGACCACAGGCTCTCGCCGCTTCAGCAGATGGTTGGCGCGATCGACGCTCCGCCGCATCTTTGGGAGAAAATCAGGACCGCTGTCGAACTCCACGGTGATCAGACGCCCGTGGTTCTGCCGCCAGTCCCCGAAGAACCCATCTTCAAGGAGCCGGTTTTCGAACCGGTCCATCCGGCGGAAACGGTCGATACTGATAGCCCCGAACAGCCTGATAGGCGTCCGGAACTCGCCGCACCGGGAGAGCCTACAATCACCGTCGGTCCGCGGGAGTTCGAATCGTGGACCGAGACTGACGATGTTCCGCAATCCCGCGTCGTACCGCTTCCCGCGCCGCGCCGCCGCGGCGGGTTTATCTTCGGGATATTTACAAGTGCGCTGGCCGCCTGTCTTGCTGCGATCGTGGCGCTGCAATTGTACCGGCCTGATTTGCTGCCGCCGCAGTTGCGGGTAAAGCCGAAGGTGCAGGTCGTCGAAGTGCGCACGCCGGCGGCGCCGCCACCCGCCCAGCTTGTTGCGGTGTTACAGCAGAATGCTGTGGAGCCGGCTTTTATTCTGACCGTTGATACGGCGACCAGAAACTTCACGGTTCGCCGGGTCGGCGTCCCTCCGCCACCCGACAAGAGCTTTGAGCTCTGGCTGGTCTCAGACAAATTGCCGCGTCCACGCTCGCTCGGCGTGATCGGCGCCAGCGAGTTCACGTCGCGCACTGCGCTGGCGGCTTACGACAGCGATCTGATCAATCAGGCAATCTTTGCAGTGACGGTCGAACCGGCTGGGGGATCTCCGACCGGCAACCCGACCAGCAATCCGATCTATGCCGGCAAGCTGATCGAAAGCGTTCCGGCGGGCGGACCAGGAACGCCGCAGTAAATACCCGCAGCCGATGCAGACAACAAAAAACGCCCGTGGGGAGCGGGCGTTTTCTGAGCGGGTCCGATGGGGGACGGACCGGCAATATTCACAAGGCGACTTCGGGGGGCTGGGGAAGAACCTCGTGAATCTCCGAAACTGTTAGCGAATAACTTGTTGATCAGAACTCGTGATCATCATGGTACGCGTGGCTTTTATCACCGGCGTATTGGCGGCCTGCATATAACTGTCTCCGGCGGTGACATGAGCCGAGATGCCAAGAACTGCGACACCGATCGCCGCAACCAGAGCCACCACCACGATCTTGAGGTGGGTCATACGATCTGCGCTGTAAAACGAGTGATTCATATTCGCCTCCCTCGGTTCGATAGCGGGGCTGATCCTGTGTCGGGAATAGGCCCTGCCGGTTCATCCGTACTGATGTAAAAGACGTAGGAGCCGGAAATTTGTTTCCCAAGAGCGATCACAAACGAGTGATCTTCTGTGATCATTTGAGAGCAAACTCTATACAACAGGAAATACGAATTATTTTTCAATGTGATAGATAAAATGAGAACTTTCAGAACAAAGTTCCATTAAATTGTCGAACATTAAAAATCGTTAGGATGTGCCCGAAATGCCATGGCGGCCAGAGCTTGCGCTGGCCGATTTCAGACGCTGCCGACAGTTTTCAGCCTGGCGCGCGGATGAATTTCCGCCTGCGACAAAACAGTGGTCTGCGCACGGAAACGTTCCACCAGCGAGCGTACGAACGGCCGTATGGCGGCTGAAGTGACCAGCACCGGCGCTTCCCCCTCCCGTGCGGCCTGTTCGAATTTGTCCCGTACGGCGTTCATGAACTCGGACAGTTTGGATGGCTGCATCGCCAGGCTGCGATCCTCACCGGTTCCGATAATGGATTCGGCGAAAGCTTGTTCCCATTTCGCCGACAGGGCAATCAGCGGCAGGTAGCCGTTCATCGAGGTATTCTGCGCGCAAATCTGGCGGGCCAGACGCGCCCGGACGTGCTCGGCGATGGTGGCCGGATTGCGCGAGAAGGCGAGCGCATCGGCGATGCCCTCGAGGATGGTGGACAGGTCGCGGATCGAAATTCGCTCGGCCAGCAGTAGCTGAAGCACCCGCTGAATGCCCGAAACGGTGATCTGGGTCGGCACGATATCCTTGATCAGTTCTCCCTGTTCCTTGGGGAGTTCTTTCAGGAGCTTCTGTACTTCGCCGTAAGACAACAGGTCCGACATGTTATTCTTTAGAAGTTCGGTCAGGTGCGTGGACATCACGGTCGGTGCGTCGACAACCGTGTAGCCCTTCAGCGACGCCTCTTCCTTCAGCGCCGCATCCACCCACGTCGCGGGCAGACCGAATGTCGGCTCAACGGTGTGGGTGCCCGGAATGTTGACCTGATTGCCGGCAGGATCCATGACCATGAACTGATTGGCCCAGACCCGGCCCGTGCCGGCATCGACTTCCTTGATCTTGATAACGTAGGTGTTGGCCTCGAGCTGCACGTTATCGAGAATGCGCACCGCTGGCATAACGAAGCCCATTTCGATGGCGAGCGAACGGCGCAGCGCCTTGATCTGTTCGGTGAGGCGATCGCTGCCATCCGGGCCGTTGACCAGTGGCAAAAGCGCGTAGCCGAGCTCGATCTTCAGATCGTCGATTTTCAGTGCGGCCGAAATCGGCTCTTCCGCGGCCGCGTTTGCCGCCGCCGCAGCAGGCGCCGAAGCGGCTGTCACGCGCGCTTCCTCCGCCTTTGCGGTGCGAAGCCGCTTCTTCGCCATCAGCGCCAGCGCACCGGCGCCGGTGCCGAGCAGGAGAAACGGAATCATCGGGATGCCGGGTAGCATCGCCAGCACCAGCATAACGCCTGACGACATGCCGAGCGCCTGCGGATAGCCGGAAAACTGCTTCATCATCGCCTTGTCGGCGGCGCCACTGACGCCAGCTTTCGACACCAGAAGGCCCGCTGCGGTCGAGACGATCAGCGCGGGTATTTGCGTGACAAGGCCATCGCCAACCGTGAGCAGGGTGTAGGTGCGGCCCGCTTCGCCGAAGGATAGTCCTTGCTGTGCGACGCCAATGATGATGCCGCCGATGATATTGATGAATACGATCAGGAGGCCTGCGACGGCATCGCCGCGCACGAATTTGGAGGCGCCGTCCATCGCGCCGAAGAAACCGCTTTCGTCCTCCAGCGCCCTGCGGCGCTCTTTGGCAGTCTTCTCGTCGATCAGCCCCGCCGACAAATCGGCGTCGATCGCCATCTGCTTGCCTGGCATCGCGTCCAGATGGAAGCGCGCGGCGACTTCAGCGATGCGGCCCGAACCCTTGGTGATGACCACGAAGTTCACGATGACCAGAATCGTGAAGACGATGATGCCGATCACGAAGTTACCGCTCATGACGAAATTGCCGAATGCCTCGATGACATGTCCGGCGGCGGCGGTGCCTTCATGGCCCCGGGACAAAATGAGGCGCGTCGAGGCCATGTTCAGCGACAACCGCAGCATGGTGGAGATCAGCAGCACGGTCGGGAAGGCCGAGAATTCCAGCGGTGCCTGAATGAACAGCGACGTCATCAGGATCAGGATCGACAGCGTAATCGAGATGGCCAGAAACAGATCGAGCACGAAGGCGGGCAGGGGAAGGATCAGGACGACGAGGATCGTCAGAACGCCAAGCGCAAGCGTCAGGTCGCCGCGCTTGATGATGTCCACGATTTCGCTGAAACTGGGAATGCTGGAAGATTTAGTGACGCCGCCCGCCGTTACATCAACCATCGTCGCCGCTTCCCCACGCCTATGCCGTCTTTGAGCGCCAAACGTTTTCGCGGCGGCTGTCGGACCGCCGGCAGAGAAGTGATGAACCGCGCTGGCTTCCACGGGCATTCCCCGCTTTGCACGACCGACGACACCTGACTTCACTCGGCAAATTTTGCCCAGTTTATGGTTAGTAAAGGGTTAACGGGACGCGGTTTTGGCTGATTTGGAGCCCCTGGCCGAGCCGCTAAGTCATTGAGGAAATGTCGAACGGGCGGCGCCGGAATGTTTGCCCCGTTCGGCTGCGCACGTTATGGGTGGATGGACGTGCTGCCTGATGCCGTCTCACGGGCCTGTAGCTCAATGGTTAGAGCCGACCGCTCATAACGGTCTGGTTGCAGGTTCGAGTCCTGCCGGGCCCACCAACAATTTCAATGGCTTGCGAGGTGTTGCCAGCGGAGACATCCTGCTTCGACAACGATACCGCCAACGAAACATCAGGCTTCCGGTATCCGATCGATCGTGCCGCTTGTTTCAGATGGTTAGGGTGGTGATGACCGTATACACGGTCGAGCATCTCGACCGACATACCGAGAAAGCCCGCGGCTTGCCATCGATCGGTGTCGGCCTGCATCATTGTTATGCGAGAAGGCTGAATTGCCCGAGCAATATGATTGGGAGCGGCACTGCGCCAAGGTAATGAAACAAATGTACTACATGAATACGACCGGCCAGGTGTTGTTGCCGAGCAAGCCGCGGGCAGATTTGCTCCTTGCTCACGCGGATATAGTTAAGCAAAAGGGAAACTTGAAGCGAGCGTTGTCGTTCGCTGATTACATGTCGAATCGATTTATCCCTTTCATTCGTTTCCGAGCTTCGAGAAAACGAAGTCAATATTCTAAGGCGCTAGGGATGCATCCGCGCATTGCAGCGAATGCGCACACTGATATGCGTTTCGATAGAAGCTTATCAGTACGAGAATATTCGTGATTGGCGTGAAGCTGACCTAATGCACTCGCGCCATGGTTTGCTCTTCCCAGTTCAATGAAGGCAAACGATATCGAATTGTGCATTCCATAATGTTCGATCTGCGAAATCGCACATGCGCGTAACGACTATCCCCTTCAGGCAATCTGGGAGATAGGTCCGCGCAAATTGTGTGTTCCGATGAACGATCTGTGCAATCCGGCAACCCGAACAGAACGCATCTCCTTAGGCAACGGGGAAATGTCCTAAACTAAGGCCCGAAAAATCGGCGCGTTTCAGGGGGCGTAGATCAAATGTGTCTATCTTAATTGCTTTATTCTAAACCTCTGCAGTCAAGATATACTGGAGTTCGATTAATTGCCCTTAGAAATTGAACAACGTCATCATTTGTCAAAGAAGTAGTGAACCGACTAGATAATGGGTGGCAGTTGATTGTAGATGCATTGAGCAATGATTCATCCAGCACAATTGTTGTTTGATTTTGCTGATCGTTCACCAATGCTAAGAGCGAAACAGCGCCGGGCTCTACGCCAAGAATGTCCATGAGTGCTTGACTTGAAGCAAACGAAAACCGTCCGCTGGCGCCAATCCGACTTGCCAATGATTTCAGGTTTATCCTGGTGTCTTCGTTTGCGACAACTAGAAAATATCGACGCTTCGCATCGCGCAAAAATAGGTTTTTTGTGTGTAGACCTCTAATAGCGCCGCGCAGTGCCTTAGACTCTTCGACCGTTCGCACCTGTTCATGCTCGACCGTTGTCGGTCTTACACTGATGCTGTCGAGAAATTCAAAAAGCTCCGTTGTCGTCATTGGCATGGTTCAGGACCTTATCTTCCGTATCGTCGTCGAGATTGATCTAATGAGCGTTGCTCCAATTATGCATTTCTATCTTGGCCTCCACTCTCGGAGAGCGAAATAATGACGCTGTGTCGTTTTTTTCCAAATCCTGTGACGGTCACATGCAGGCAGAACGTAATCGCTCGCGTTAGGATTGCGCAAACGGGCGGTTTGCATGCAACATTTTTCTCTCCTGTCCCTCATCAAAGCTGGATTGACCGACCAGTCCCATTGGCAGCGCCAATGGCGATCGCCTGGTCCAAAATCAGTTTATGATGTCGTGATCGTCGGCGGCGGAGCGCACGGTCTGGCGACGGCCTACTATCTTGCAGCAAAGCACGGCATATCAAACGTCGCTGTTCTGGAAAAAGGATGGCTCGGGGGCGGCAACACGGGACGTAACACTACGATCATACGTTCGAATTATCTGTTCGACGAGAGCGCCCGTCTTTATGAGCACGCACTCAAATTATGGGAAAATCTCTCCGCTTCTCTAAATTACAATGTGATGTATTCGCCGCGGGGCGTGTTGATGCTTGCGCACAACATTCATGATGTCCAGGTTTTCAAGCGGCATGTGCATTCAAATCGATTGAACGGAATCGATAACGAGTGGTTGACCCCCGAACAATGTAAGGTCTTTTGTCCACCGCTGAATGTGGGCGGCGCAATGCGCTATCCTATACTCGGGGGCGCACTCCAGAGACGCGGAGGGACGGCCCGCCACGATGCCGTGGCTTGGGGTTATGCGCGTGGTGCCGACAGCCGTGGCGTCGATATTATCGAGAATTGCGAAGTCACCGGGATTCGTCGAGGAAACTCCGGCGCCGTCGAAGCGGTGGAAACGAGTCGCGGCATCATTCACGCAAAAAAAATCGGCATTGTCGCCGCCGGTAATACGTCGGTTGTGGCGGGAATGGCTGGTTTGCGCCTTCCGCTCGAAAGCTTCCCGCTGCAGGCGCTTGTCTCTGAACCGGTCAAGCCGATCTTCCCATGTGTGGTAATGTCGAACACCATTCACGCCTACATCTCCCAGTCGGACAAGGGAGAGCTTGTTATTGGTGCCGGAACGGACGCATATACGTCCTACTCGCAGCGCGGTGGGCTGCATATTGCAAACCACACACTGGATGCAATCTGCGAACTGGTCCCAATGTTCCGCAGACTGCGCATGCTCCGCAACTGGGGTGGCGTGGTTGATGTAACGCCGGATCGTTCGCCGATTGTCGCCAAGACGCCCATTCCTGGTCTCTATATCAATTGCGGGTGGGGAACAGGCGGTTTCAAGGCCACGCCGGGCTCCGGAGATGTCTTCGCATGGACGATCGCAAAAGATGAGCCGCATCCAATCAACGCCCCTTTCACCATCGAGCGCTTTCGCGACGGCTTTCTGATCGATGAAGCTGCAGCCGTAGCTGTCGCACACTAAGGAACGAGCCGAAGGATGCTGCTGATTGCCTGCCCTTATTGTGGCCCTCGCCCCGAACTCGAATTCGCCTATGCGGGAGAAGCGCATATCGCCAGACCTATTGATCCGATGGCTCTGTCGGATGAGGAATGGGCTCGGTTTCTGTATATACGGAGCAATCCAAGGGGACGTCACGCAGAGCGCTGGCGGCACCTGAATGGATGCGGCCGCTTCTTCAACGCCTGCCGCGACACAGTAACCGACAAGATCGAGACGACATACCCGATCGGCGAGGCGGCATTGAACGCTCAAAGCAAGGTGTCGAGATGACCGGTTCGTTTCGTACGGCGCGCGGCGGCCGGATCGACCGCACACAAACGATCAGTTTCAAGTTCGACGGCAAGACCTACGAAGGCTTTGCAGGAGATACGTTGGCGTCAGCGCTGATTGCCAATGGTGTGCATCTCGTCAATCGTTCATTCAAGTATCATCGTCCACGCGGAATTCTGACGGCGGGCGCCGAGGAACCAAACGCGCTTGTCGGTTTGGGGAGCGATGAGACGCGTTATTCACCGAATCTGCGGGCTACACAAATCGAAATCCGTGACGGGCTGGTAGCGGTGAGCCAAAATCGTTGGCCGACGCTCGCTCTGGACATTGGTGCTGTCAATGATGTGCTCGCCCGCTTCTTGCCAGCCGGCTTTTACTACAAGACCTTCATGTGGCCGAAGGCGGCCTGGCATGCCCTTTACGAGCCGTTGATCCGGCGTGCCGCCGGCCTTGGACGTGCGCCTCGCGAACCCGACGCTGACAGATATACGCAAGTCTATGCGCACTGCGATGTTCTGGTGGTGGGCGGCGGCGGTGCGGGAATTGCGGCTGCGCTCGCAGCGGGCCGATCGGGTGCGAGGGTCATATTGTGCGATGAACAATCGGAAATGGGCGGCGCATTGCTTTCTGAAACAGCCGCTAAGATTGATGGCCTTGCGGCTATAGGATGGTGTGAACAGGCGCTGGCCGAACTTGTCGATCTTCCGAATGTCAAGCTCATGCCGCGCACGACGGCTTTCGGCTGGTATCCTTATAATTTCATTGGACTGAATGAGCGTGTCACAGACCATTTGGCGAAGGAGGACGCGTTCTTTCCTCGTGAACGAATGTGGCAGGTGCGCGCGCAGGAGGTCGTTCTTGCGACTGGGTCTATCGAACGGTCGCTCGCCTTTCCGGGAAATGACCGTCCCGGCATCATGATGGCGGAGGCTGCCCGGACTTACGTCAATCGCTTTGGCGCGAGGCCCGGAACGAGAGCGGTCGTTTTTACGACGAATGACAGCGCCTATCGGGCGGCGATCGACCTGCAAAACGCAGGCGTGACGGTGCTCGCCATTGCCGAACGTCGCTCCGATCCGTCGGGATATTGGGTGCGGCGGGCGAAGGAGGCGGGCATCGATGTAAGGACCTCGACGTCGATCGTGAAAACGGGCGGTCGGCTGCGAGTATCCTCGGCAACGTTGCTGAGCGCTGGAAATGGCGGACGGCCGGAACGGAAGCAGAAAATCGATTGCGATCTGGTGCTGATGTCCGGCGGTTTCACGCCGAGCGTGCATCTGTTCTCTCAGTCCCGAGGCAAGCTGAAATATGATCCGGCCAGGCGCATGTTTATTCCCGGCATCTCGTTCGAAAACGAGCGATCCGCGGGCGCCTGCCGGGGTGTCTTCGATCTAGGCGAGGCCTTGAACGACGGATTTTCCGCCGGACTGGCGGCAGCGGAGAAATCCGGGGCCTCTGTCGCAGTGGTGCCGCATACATTTGTGGTCGATGCCCACAGCGTGGCGTGTGAGGGGCATACTGACAGTTCACCGGCAGGACCAGCGCGCGCCCGGGCTTGGATCGACTTCCAGAACGACGTGACGGAAAAAGATATCCGCCTTGCCGTTCAGGAAGGGTTTAATTCGATCGAGCACGTCAAGCGTTATACCACGGCGGGAATGGCGACAGATCAAGGCAAGACATCGAACATGCACGCTCTGGAGACCGTGTCAAAATTGATTGATGTGCCTGTGCCCCAGGTAGGTCTGACGACGTTCCGTCCGCCCTACACTCCGGTCACTTTCGGGGCATTTGCAGGTCAATCCCGTGGTGAATTGTTCGATCCGGTACGCCGTACGCCTATTCATGGCTGGGCGGTAGAAAATGGCGCCGCATTCGAAAACGTAAGCTTATGGAAGCGTGCTCATTATTTCCCAAGAGCCGGTGAGGACATCCATGCAGCTGTGGCTCGGGAGTGTCGAACGACAAGAAGCACAGTTGGTGTCTTCGACGCCTCAACGCTGGGCAAGATCGAGGTCGTCGGTCGCGACGCTGCGGAATTCATGAACCGTATGTACACGAACGCGTGGACCAAGCTTGAGCCGGGCCGCCTGCGCTATGGCGTGATGCTGCGCGAAGACGGATTTGTGATGGATGATGGCGTTGTTGGTCGCCTGGCCACCGATCGCTTTCATGTCACGACAACCACCAGCGGAGCCGCCCGCGTCCTGAACATGATGGAGGATTACCTTCAGACCGAGTGGCTCGATCTGGATGTGTGGTTAACATCCACGACCGAACACTGGACCGTGATTGCGGTGCAGGGACCAAAAGCCCGTGATGTATTGAGGCCTCTGGTCGAAGGAATCGATATTTCGGCTCAGGGCATGCCGCATATGAGTGTTCGCGAGGGATTCATCTGCGGCGTTCCAACGCGTCTGTTTCGCGTGTCGTTCACCGGCGAGCTTGGGTTTGAGGTCAATGTTCCTTCCGGTTTCGGACGCGCTGTCTGGGAATCAATCATGGCGGAAGGGCAGCGTTTCGGAATCGCCCCATACGGAACTGAAACGATGCACGTTTTGCGCGCGGAGAAGGGTTACATCATTATCGGGCAGGAAACGGATGGTACCGTCACGCCTAACGATGTCGGACTCAGTTGGGCAATTGGAAAGACGAAGAAAGACTTCGTCGGAAAGCGATCGATTGCGCGGCCGGCGATGGCGCATCAGGATCGAAAGCAATTGGTTGGCCTGCTGACCAAAGATCCCCGGCTTGTGCTGGAAGAAGGAGCACAGATCGTCGCTGATCACACCGCATCACTGCCGGCTACCATGATCGGGCACGTCACGTCTTCCTATTGGAGCGCGACACTCGGGCGCTCGATCGCGCTCGCGCTGGTTCGCGGAGGACGAGAAAAGATCGGCGCTGATCTGGCGGCTTCGACAATCGGAGGTTTTGCTCAAGTCGAGGTTGTCCAGCCTGTTTTCTACGACCCCAAGGGAATGAAGTTAGATGCCTGATGTGATTGTTCAGCGAGCGAGTTCACTGTCTCACCTCGCGTCCCAGTCTCGGGCTGTGCCTGCGGCAGAACTCGTTTTGCTTCCCGAATCCGTGCGAATGGCGTTTCGTGGACGCGGCCATTCGATTCAGATCGCCGGCGGGGTATTCGGCGTTGATTTGCCGCAGACAGCATGCCGAATGAACTGCGCTGGAAGCCGCTCGGCGTTTTGGCTCGGGCCGGACGAATGGCTTCTGCAGGAGAGCGGAGAAAGTGCCGCAAACCTATACGCCCGTTTGAGCGCGGCATTGGATGATTGTTCTCATTCGCTGGTCGATGTCAGCGACCGATCAGAGACATTTTCCATCTCCGGAGTTCAGAGCGAATATATTCTCAATCATGGTTGTGCGCTCGATCTGTCGATCGAGCGGTTTCCTGTGGGAAGCTGCACGCGCACCTTAATTGGAAAAGCGGCTGTGATTTTATCGCGACCGGACACCTTTGTTTTTCACATCGATGTCTGGCGCTCTTTCGCGCCCTATACTTGGCAATTGTTGGACGAGGCACGTAGCGAGCTTGCTTAACGTGTTGTCTGTCTCGCCGGCTATATCTTGGAGTTACGGCGGATGATATCGACATTTGATCTCTTCAAAATCGGGATTGGGCCATCGTCGTCACACACCGTTGGCCCGATGAAAGCGGCGCTGGCTTTTTGTCATTCTCTGACGTCGCGCAATTTGTTGCCGCGAGTGAACTGCGTACAGGTCCGTCTGTTCGGATCGCTGGCATGGACCGGAAATGGCCACGGGACGGAAAAAGCGGTTATCCTGGGCCTCTCGGGTTATAGTCCCGAAACGATCGACCCGGACATCCCGGAACTGGTCATCTCGACCGTTAGGCAGACAAAGTCGCTGAACTTCGATGGAAGCAAATGGATCGATTTCGACGTCGACCGGGATTTCATTTTCGATCGCGAAACCAGTCCATCTCGTCATCCCAACACGCTTGCATTTATGGCCTTTGATTCCGCCGCAAACCTTATTCACGAAGAGCGATGGTGCTCAATCGGAGGCGGATTCGTTGTACGTGAAGCCGATATTGATAAGCCGCGAATGAGTTCGGCATCTTCGATTCCATTTCCCTTCAAATCGGGAAAAGACCTACTGGAGATGGGATTGGCATCCAATCGCGTTATTGCCGACATGGTCTATGCCAACGAGCTTGCCTTGCGCTCGGCAGACATTGTGGATTCCCAGCTGGATCGGATCGTCGATGTCATGATGGCATGTATCGATCGGGGAATGATGACAGGCGGCGTACTGCCCGGAGGGCTGGGTGTCCCGCGGCGAGCCCCGAAGCTTCATGAAAAATTGTGTGCTGGTACCGGCGCGAACGACAAGGCGCCGCACGAGATTCTTGACTGGGTAGGCCTCTACGCCATCGCCGTGAACGAAGAAAATGCCGCCGGGGGCAGAGTGGTGACCGCGCCCACAAACGGCGCCGCGGGCATCGTGCCTGCCACCTTGAGATACTTCCGGGATCATTGCCGCGGCGCGGATGCGCGCCAGATGCGGACGTTTCTGTTAACGGCTTCCGCTATTGGTGCACTCTTCAAGATGAACGCATCGATATCGGGAGCGGAAGTCGGCTGTCAGGGCGAGGTTGGCGTGGCGTGCTCGATGGCCGCGGCGGGATTGGCCGCGGTGCTCGGCGGATCAAATGCCCAGATCGAGAATGCTGCTGAAATCGGCATGGAGCATCATCTCGGAATGACCTGCGATCCAATCGGCGGACTTGTTCAGGTGCCCTGCATTGAACGAAACGCATTCGGCGCGATCAAAGCGATCAGCGCGGCATCGTTGGCCTTGCAAGGTGACGGGTCTCACGTGGTTTCTCTGGACAAGGTTATCGCGACCATGCGCGAGACCGGCCGCGACATGCAGACGAAATATAAGGAGACCTCTCTCGGAGGGCTCGCAGCCAATTTGGCCGAATGTTAAAAGGACCACTTGAATGACCGTGAATGTAGCGCGGAAAAGATTCTTTTCCGGAGATATCGCAGCGGCGGACCCCTTGGTCGCTTCGGCAATCCAAAACGAACTGCATCGCCAGCAGGACGAAATCGAGCTGATCGCGTCAGAAAACATTGTTTCCAGGGCGGTGCTGCAGGCGCAGGGATCGGTTCTAACCAACAAGTATGCCGAAGGCTATCCAGGCCGCCGTTATTATGGGGGCTGCCAATTCGTCGATGTCGCTGAAACCCTTGCGTGCGACCGCGCCAAGGAATTGTTTGGATGTGAATTCGCAAACGTTCAGCCCAATTCCGGAAGCCAGGCCAATCAGGCGGTGTTCATGGCGCTGATGAAACCCGGTGGCACTTTTATGGGGCTTGATCTGTCGGCCGGCGGCCACCTGACACATGGCGCCAAGCCGAACGTGTCTGGCAAGTGGTTTAATGCGGTGTCCTATGGTGTCCGACCGGAAGATCAGTTGATCGATATGGAGGACCTCGAACGGAAGGCGCATAAATATCGGCCAACGGTCATTATCGCGGGTGGTTCGGCATATTCGCGGATTTGGGATTTTGCCGCCTTCCGCCGCATTGCCGATGCCGTCGGTGCCATTCTGTTAGTAGATATGGCGCATTTTGCTGGACTCGTGGCGGGCGGGGCTCACCCGTCGCCGATTCCGCACGCACATGTCGTGACCTCGACCACCCACAAGACGCTTCGTGGTCCGAGAGGAGGCCTTATTCTCACCAACGACAAGGAACTTGCGGCAAAGTTGAACTCCGCAATTTTCCCAGGCTTGCAAGGCGGTCCATTGATGCACGTGATCGCCGCCAAGGCTGTTGCTTTTGGCGAGGCTCTCGGTGCGGATTTTCGGCAATACGCAAGAGAGGTTGTCGACAACGCGCAGGTGCTCGCTTCGGTTTTGCAAAGTCGCGGTTATACGATCGTGTCGGGCGGCACCGATAATCACCTGATGCTGGTCGATCTGAGAAGCAAGGGACTAACCGGGAAGACCGCTGAAGCCGCTCTTGGCCGCGCAAACATCACATGCAATAAAAACGGCGTGCCGTTTGATCCCGAAAAGCCCATTGTGACCTCCGGTATTCGTTTGGGCAGCGCGGCGGCTACTTCGCGAGGCTTTGGAAAATCGGAATTTGAGATCATCGGGCGTTTGATTTCGGACGTACTCGATGCGGCATCAAAGTCGAACTCGGGCGAATCTTCGCTCGCGGAGCAGACCGCGAAGAACGATGTTGCGAAACTGACGGCCGCATTTCCGATCTACAGCTGACGCGCATTTTTCCAATATCACGTTATGAAAGGGCGTCCCGCATCGATCCGTAGTGTCGATGCGGGACCGTTGTTTCTGCTCAAATAATATGCCTGTGCAACCTCTATTATGAGCAGCCATGCGGCCAAGCCTACCAATGAAATGTCGGATTGGTACACGCTGGATAGTGAGAGCAATTCTATGCTGGCCCATCGCGGATAGGTATCCGAGGGAGAAGGCCATGACGCTGACCCACAAATCCGACCAGCAAGCCGATCCGTCACAGGATTTTGCGGAAATTACCAAGAAGACAATTTTTGTCGCTTGCATAGGAACGGCGCTGGAATGGTACGATGTCTTTGCCTATCTCTACTTTTCGTTGACAATTGCGAAGCTGTTCTTCCCAGCAAGCGATCCTACAGTCTCGCTCCTGCTGGCGGTCGGCACCTACGCGTTGACCTATATCGCCAAGCCTGTCGGAGCGTTCGTCTTCGCGTCTTATGCTGACCGTGTCAGCCGCAAGCAGGCGCTCACCTACACGCTATCGGTCATGGCTCTGGGTGTGGCAATCATCACGTTCACGCCGAGCTATCAGACCATCGGTGTTGCCGCCAGTTTTATGATGATGCTGGCGCGGCTCATCCAGGGATTCTCGTCGGGCGGTGAGTATGGGACGTCCACCGCGTTTCTGGTTGAACGCAGTCCGATACATCTTCGGGGCTATTATTCCAGCTTCAACATTTCCGCGATCGGTATCACCTCGGTCTTGGGTGGCGTTCTAGGAATTGCCATTCATTCGGCCTTCACCGCCCAACAAGTCGATGATTGGGCCTGGCGATTGCCATTCGCACTCGGGCTTCTCATCATTCCTGTCAGCGTCTATCTGCGGCGCAGGATACCCGAGGTCCATAACGGTGTTAAACGGGCGCGTTCACCACTGACGCTTGTCCTTAAGAATTACAAACAGCTCTCTCTGCTGGGAATTGGCGCGTTCGCTCCGATAACCGTAACAAATGCAGCGCTGGGATTTTTCCTTCCGACTTACGCGATCAAATTTTTGAATATGTCTCCGAATCAGGCGTTTCTTGCGACGGCACTCTATGGACTGGTTCAATGCTTTCTTTCGCCTGTATTCGGGTACATGTCCGATCGATACGGCCGGAGGCCCATCATGAATATCGCCGCGCTACTTTTGGCAGTTTCGGCAATTCCCGCGTTTTATCTGCTCGTCAAAAATCCGACCTTGCTTAATCTGGTGATTTGCGAATTGGTGCTGGGAATTTTTGCCACAGCCTACCAAGGCCCGATGCCGGCATTGCTATGCGACCTTTATCCACCCGAGGCCCGTGCAACGGGAGTCGCCGTCGTTCATGATATAACAGCGACGGTATTGAATGGATTTACACCATTTGTCATCTCGCTTCTCGTGACACTGACCGGGAGCGCTGCCATTCCGGGTTATTATATCGCTCTCTTTGCTGCTTTGGCGTGGTTCTGCCTGCGGGGACTTGCGCGTTTCGATGTTGCAGCCAAGACTGCATCGCCTGGCGTAAAATTCGGGGCTCGGCAGGACGAGGAATTCAGTCAAGCCGCGCCAACGCTATGAGGTCGCAGTATCTCACGTTAATCGTGGTAGGGGCTCAATGAAGATCAGATTACTCGGCACCGGAACACCAACTCCATCTCTCCGGAGGATGTCGTCCGGCTACGTGATCGAAATCGGCGATGACGTGATCGTTATCGATCACGGTTTTGGTGCTCATCATCGCTTGCTCGAATTGGGCATTGCCGCCACCCGTGTGACGCATCTCTTTTTCACACATCTCCATTATGGCCACTGCGGCGACTACGCCCGACTAGTTCTCACAAGGTGGGACCAGGGCGCGAGCCAAGTACCGGACTTGAATGTTTATGGTCCGACACCATTGAAGCGCATGACCGAGCTTCTGTTTGCGCCCGACGGGGTTTATGGGCCGGATCTTGAGGCGCGCACCCGACACGATTGCAGTCTTGGAATCTATGAGGCACGTGGCGGGAAACTCCCGCGAGCATGGCCTAAGCCGAACATCACGGAAGTAAAGCTAGGGGACGTCGTTGAAGGAAATGGGTGGACGCTTGCTGTGGGCGCCGCTGAACATTTCAGTCCTTATTTGCGGACATTTGCTTTTCGCGTTACGACCTCCGAGGGCTCGCTGGTTTATTCAGGCGACAGCGGTCCCATTCCCTCAATGAAGGAATTCGCAAAAGGTTGCGATGTCCTGATTCATATGTGCCACTACATTTCCGGGACGGCGCTCAACGAGGGGTTTGCCAATTCTTGCATGGGGCATGTCGAACTGGCACAACTTGCACGCGATGCCGGTGTCGGATCTTTGGTCACCACTCACATTACCGAACAGTTTGACCGGCCGGGAATCCGCGAACGCGTCATTTCCGAGATGAGTGCTCTGTATTCGGGGACCATCTATTTCGGTGAAGATGGGATGGAAATCCCACTGAAGGGGCCGTCTTTGGACAAACTTCTATAAAGATGCATATTGCGCCGTTTAGCGATGTTGGTAGCGTTAGCCATGGACCGAAGGGGTCGATGGTTGAAAGGAGGGACCAAACTCGCTTCATGACAAAAGCAATTCGACCGTTGCGAGTAGGATTTGTTTTATCGAACAATTTCACGCTGACGGCCTTGTCCAATTTCATTGATGTCCTGCGACTGGCGGCAGACGAGGGCGACAACAGTCGTCAGATCCGGGCCCAGTGGCATATTATGTCTGATACGGAAAAGCCGTCTCGATCGAGCAGTGGAATTCTTGTTCATCCCACATCAAAATTCATTGAGCCCACCGAGCTGGATTATATCGTTGTGGTCGGCGGGTTGCTGCATCACGGTCCGCAAATCAGCGAAACGACAAAAAACTATTTGGTGAACGCTGGAGCATCATCGGCCAGACTTGTAGGCGTCTGCACCGGCAGTTTCATCCTGTGGCGCCTCGGGTTGCTCCAGGGGCACAAGTGTTGCATCAGCTGGTATCATTACCGCGACTTCATGGAGGAGTTCGGCGAAACGCTTCCCATTGCAGACCAGCTCTATGTCATCGACGGTACGCGAATCACCTGCTCTGGGGGAATTGGCGTTGCTTATCTCGCGGCTCACATCGTGCACGAAAGGGTTGGGATTAGTAGTGCTCAGAAGGCGCTGCATATCATGCAGATTGACCGGATGCGGCCGGGCACAGATGCACAATCGGCTCCCCCGATCGAACTCGGCGGAGACGATATGAGAATTTCTCGCGCCCTGCTATTGATGGAACAAAACCTTTCATCGCGTCTGTCGGTCGAGAAGCTTGCAGAAAAGGTGGGCTTGAGTTCAAGACAACTCGAGCGGCTTTTCAAGAGAGAAACAGGCCGAAGTCCGCAAGAAATCTATTTGGGGCTTCGTTTGAAGCACGCTAGGTGGATGTTGAAAACGGATTTGTCGCTGAATGTAATAGCTGCGGAGACGGGGTTCGTAGATGGGTCTCATCTCAGTAAGGCGTTCAAGGCAGCTTTTGGTCTGACGCCTTCCGATGCGAGGCGATCGGTTCTTTCTGATGATGCCGCATCCCATCTGGAAGAAGGGCCGCGCGTTTATGGCTAGCTTCTAATCTTTTCGATTGCGCCGTTTCGATGATGATTAACCGGAACTGGTTGAGCGCGGTACATCAATCGTCTTTCCTCACGAAAGCGAAGCGGCAGCAGTAACAGTAACAGTAACGTTTTCAGCCCAGTGATCGTCGCTTTTACCGATCACTTGGTGCAGGGAGCCGTTGGTACTTAGGCTGTGGCGTTCGAAAATGGTTCTTTTTGGCCGGATTGTTTTTCATTTTAATTGAGGGGTGAAGCAATGGAAATTCTATCCAAGCGCGTTCAGCCCATAAGAACTGGCTTCTGTGCAGCGCACTTCATCTCACTTGCAAGCTAGTCTCAAGTCTGTCGTAATTTCGATAGTCGCTTGTGGTGCCTTAATTGCCGTTGGGAGATCTGGCTATCTTCCAGAAATCTCCGAACGAGTCGCCAGAATTTTATGGAAGGCGTAGGAGCTGCGACATGAGCCGCATTGCACCTTCGACTTCGCAACGGTGCGGACGACCGAGATCCGTAAATCCCAGGTCATGGAGCACCGAAAGAAACATCAGTTTGCTATCCGCCTTCACATTCTCCTGCTGAGCGAAAAGTTCGACGAACCAACAATATCGCCTGCGTGGTTAAACAATATGTTGCTGGACACGCAGCGACGTCTCAATGGTCGGTAGCCTCGCATTTGTGTGAAGCTGCGTCAGTGCCAAGTGCGCGCGTTTTCAGTCCATGGTTCAATGCCGTTACGCGCCATTATGAGTGTGGCTGCAAGCACAACGCCAAAACGCTTTGCGAAGCGCTTGTCCCAGGGGCCACCCTGACCTGCAACGCGCTCAACAAATTCATAAACGTTCTTCCGAGCGGTAGTGGTCGACTACGTCTGCAGTCAGGAGTTGCGAGAAAGCGGGCATGACGAAGCAACAGGCGTTGATAGTTATCGCTCCTCGCGCGATGGTGAAGGTGCCCGGCTTCTTCGATCTCGTTGGCCGACGCTTGCGGCCTTCCGTATTCGACGGGGGTCCGCCAACATTTCGCCAACAATATAATAAAAAAGACGCCTTCGAACGTGTTCAGACACTAGCTAAGTCCTTGATTTGTAACGACCGAGTGGGCTGCGCTGCACGCTTATAACGGTCTGGTTGCAGGTTCGAGTTCTGCCGGCCCACCAACAATTTCAATGGCTTGTGAGGTGTCACCAGCGGAGACACCCCGCTTCGCCAACGATATCACGCAACGAAATGTCTTGTTTCCTACCACTCGGACGAATTACGCCTTATGGTCCGGCCTCGCTGTTGTTAGCGCCCTGGCCGATCATGGCTAGTTAAAAAATGAGGTCGACAGTTGTCGCGATTTGTCTCTGGTTTGTTGTGAGCGCAACAATTGTGGACTGAACTTTCCTTCTGAACTTGGAGTTGGTTCCCTTTGCGCAATGCTCGGGGAAGCTGCGCCAATCTTGAATCGGATCAATTCATTCATGTTGATGAATAAAAATCGGATCTAGGTGTTAATACGAAAAAAATAGACGAGTGCTTGCAAGAAAATTCGGCGGCTTTAAAAGCGCGTATGTTATTTGAGCTTGAAAATGGCCGTGAGGGACCACGCGTCCGCAACTGAATCAATAAAGTTTGCAGGGCATATCTGCCTTACAGCAAATATGAAAATCCATGTGCATGCCCAGTGGGAGACAGCACCATCTTTGCTATAATAAAAAATCCAATGGACGATTCAAAACTAGCAGATAAAGACAGATATCGCATTTTGCTTGTAGAAGATGATGGCGATACTGCTCTCGAAATCACCGATTTATGTAGCTTACATGGATACGAGCTCACGCACGTTTCCAGTGCAAGGAAGTTACTTGCATTCATCCGCGATGATGATGCGGATATAGTGATTTGCGACATTCGATTGCCTGACATGTCAGGCATCGAGCTCATGCGCATCGTTCGTGATGAGCTTCCGTTGGAGAGACAGCCGCAATTCATTTTCATCACAGGCCATGGCGACATTAACATGGCAGTCGATGCTCTGCGATTGGGAGCGATCGATTTTCTAAATAAGCCTTTATCTGGCCTTGAGCTTATCAAGACAATCGGACGTGCTATTTTGCGCGTCGGGCATCAGCCTAATTACGTTCTTGAACGCTCGAACGACGACGAGGTGCCATCGCTCCCGGCCGACGTCGTGTTTTTCAATCTGGGCAAGAAAATCCTGGATTTTGAAATGTCGCGCTGCAAGGTATCCAGCCGCAACTTGTTCGGCGATCCGAGCTGGAGTCTGATGCTGGCTCTTTTCTTGGCTGATTTCAGAAAGGAAATCATCTCCGCGAGCAATTTATCGATTGATGCCGGGGTGCCTTTATCGACTTCGACCCGCCGACTTATCGATCTGGAACAAGAAGGCTTTCTAAACCGGCGAAAGGACGACGAGGATAACCGGCGTACAATTATTACGATGTCCAAAGCGGGCCGCGAGGTTGTGCGCGAATGTCTGCAGGAGATTCTTGCAATCAAGGCGACCATTCTCGACTAGTTTGAGAAGTTGATCTTATCTGAATTGAGGCTGGGCGAATTCGAGGGCGCCTGCCCCGGATGAAAAGGGACTACTGCATTATTCGTGATGGTTGAACCGAGGTTGTATTTTCAGAAGTTGAAAAATACGCGAGATTTTTTATCAACTCCGGAAAGCTGACAATATATCCGCGTCCGGCTTCTATTAGATGTCCTTGTTCCACAAGGTCCATGGTCGTGCCGTGGACATCGATCCCAAACTTTGAAACACAATCATGAATTTCAGAGCTGGTGGCTGCTCTCAAGCGATTGATGCCATTCTCTCGTCGAAAATTCAAAGTGAAGCATGCAATGAGAAGGATGATTTTTTCGGGCGAGAGATTTTTTGAGAAGTATAGTGACCCCAAAAGGTTCATAACCTGCAGCGCACTACTTTGCGCGCCGTAATATGAGGCGTCCCCGATATCGCATTGGTTCATGATTTCGGGAATTTTGTCTCTCATACGGCAACGATGACGCGTTTCCAGGTCTCGATGTCGGCGGCAATACCCAAAACGGGCAGGGCGCAGCTCGTTTGATCTCTCTTCTTAATTCGATCGCCGCCAGCGGCCTGATTATTTTCGCTGCCTTCGTCGAATATCGAGTTTGCTGCAATTTGCGCCGTTCACCGGTACGGCGGTCACATCTTGAATGCGAGAACGCGCGCAGCACCACATACCAAATTCGTCGGACCGCTCATTATAAGCATCTCATCCCAATTAGAGGCGATGAAGTCGTTAGCAGTACTCAAGCGATCAAAGTGAATCGCTCAATCGGGTACAAGTGTTTCTTATATGTCTTCGGGATTTTGGCGTCCACGTGCCGACTCCATCAAGTGCAGCGGCCTCTGTTGCCTTGTCCGTTTGGTCCTGCGATCATCTTCACCTCTGACTTCGCGCTCGAGTCAGGATTTGACCTTCGCAAAATGGTGCGCGTACATTGCGAGTGTGCCGCCTTCCATTTTGATGGTGGCGACGCTCGGGGGCGCGCCAGTGTCGGCGGGCACGATCCAGTATTCCGATGGTGCGGTTCTCAGCATTCCCTTCAATCTCGGGGAAAACACAACTCTCGAAAGTTTGGGCTCCGGTACGTCGACGCAATCGGGTGCGCTGAATGAAAGCGTGACCGGCGTTCATGTCACGAAGACCGGCCTTGGCACCATCATTCTTGGAGCCGCCAATACCTATACAGGCGGAACGACGATCGCGGCGGGAACGCTGCAAGTCGGCGTCACCGGCGCCTTATGGCTTAACTCGGCGCTGGCGATCTCTTCAGGCGCGACTTTTGACCTCAACAGTTTCAGCCAATCGCTCGGTACGCTTTCCGGATCCGGCACAATTCTGACCGGAACGGGACATCTCACCGTTGGCGCCGACAATTCCAGTTCTTCGTTTTCAGGTGTCATCACCCACACAGGGGCCGGCTGGCAGTCGACCTACGGCACGTTTGAAAAGGCCGGCACCGGTACGCTTAACCTGAGCGGCGTGACAATCACCGGTGGCGAGAACTATGTGACCGGCGGCTCCATCCTCTTCAGCGGCGGATCGTCTTCTATCTCCTATCTCGACGTTGGCACCGGCGCGGGAAACACCGCCGGAATGAATGTCACGGATGGTGTCGTCAAAATTACCTCAGGCCTGCAGGTTGGTGACTGGGGCGGAACCGGCACGCTCACGCAAACAGGCGGCACGGTCAGAACATCCGCGGAATGCGGCGATCCTGCGCACTGTGTATCCCTGAATATCGGCAACCAGGGCGGGACAGGAACTTATAATATCAGCGGCGGCACGCTGGAATTGAATGGCGGCCTCAACAATATTGGCCGTAATACGGGTAGTACGCAGAGCACAGGTGTTCTTAACATCAGCGGCAACGGCCTTGTGGTATTGCAGCCCGGAGCCGATGGATACGGAAACGGCAAATTGATTCTCGGCAGCCGTGAGGCCGGTACATCTGCAGAGCAGGGCAAAGGGACGATCAACCAGACGGGCGGCATCCTGCGGATCGCCAACGGGTCGAGTCTTTATTTATCCGGGTTTGGTGACGGTACCTATAATTTGTTCGGAGGCACATTGCAGGTCGGAGGTACGGCTGGTCTGCAAGCAAAGTATGGCGGCGGCAGTAGCCATGGCAGCTATGAATTCAATCTCGGCGGCGGCACGATTGAGGCTTACGGGAGCGCACTGACCGCGAGCGTAAATTCCACGCTGGTCACGGGAACGGTTTCGACATTCGACAGCAATGGACTCGGCATTGTCTGGAACGGCGTATTGTCGGGCGATGGCGGACTCGCAAAAGCCGGCGACGGAACGCTAACGCTCACGCAAACCAATACATATGCCGGCACCACCACGGTCAACGGCGGCACGCTCCTCGTAAATGGCGCATTGACGAATTCGGATATCGTTGTGAACGACGGCGGTATTCTTGGTGGCACCGGCAATCTTCGCAATGTTGTAATGAACGGTGGTATTTTCGCTCCGGGAAGCGGCACGGCGACGTCGTCGATGACGGTGAATGGATCGCTCGATTTCACGAACGGCGGCACCTATCGGGTATTCCTCGATCCTGCGCATGCATCGTTGGCGAATGTTATCGGTACCGCAAAGCTGGCGGGCGGAACGGTCAATGCCGTTTTCTCGCCGGGCACCTACGTTGAAAGTCAATACACCATCCTGAGCGCGGATAATGTTGTCGGAAAATTCGATGATCTGACAACCAGCAGTCTGCCGCGAGGCTTTCTCTCTTCGCTCGATTATCAAGGCAACGATGTGTTGTTGTCATTGACCGCGACTTTGGGAATTGGCACCGACGGTATTGGCCATAACCAGCGTAATGTCGCGGGCGCCATCAACAATTATTTCAACAACGGCGGCGCACTGCCATCGGCCTTTGTCCCATTGTTCTGGTTGAGCGGTAATGCGCTGTCCAATTCTTTGAGCCAGATTACTGGCGAGGTTGGCGGATCGCTGTCGCAATCATCGTTCATGGCAATGACTCAATTCATGAATGTGATGTCGGATCCGTTTGGCGGAGGTGTTGGCGGGGCCAGCAGCAGCCTGGCCTATGATGACGACGGCAACAGCATTTCAGGACGTAACCGTGAGGCCTATGCCGCTGTAATGCCGAAAGGCCATAATTCGTTCGATGCCACGCCGCCTGAAGCCTCATGGCAGGTATGGAGCGCCGGTTACGGAGGGGCAGCAACCATAACCGGTAATACGACGGTCGGCTCGCATGACGCGACATCGCAAGTCTATGGCGTTGCCGTCGGCGCAGACCGTTGGTTGACGCCGGAGACGTTGATCGGTTTTGCTATCGCGGGCGGCGGCACCAATTTCTCGGTGGCGCAAGGAATCGGGAGCGGACGGTCGGATCTTTTCCAGGCGGGTGCCCGCGTCAAGCAGCAGTTTGGCGCGGCCTACCTGTCGGGAATTTTTGCTTATGGCTGGCAAGACGTAACCACCGATCGTACCGTAACTGTCTCTGGCATCGATAAACTGACGGCCAAACTGCAGACAAATATGTTCTCCGGGCGCGCGGAAGGCGGCTGGCGTTTCGTGACGCCTGTCGGAGGTGTAACCCCATACACCGCGGTGCAAATCACAAGTCTCGTACTCCCGGGCTACAGCGAACAGGCGGCTTCAGGTTCGGGCGATTTCGCTCTTTCCTATGCCGGCCGTACCGATACGCAGACCCGAAGTGAAGTCGGCGCCCGCTTCGACCAGGCCGTTAACATGAATGACGCGGTCGCCACGTTCCGCGGCCGTGCGGCTTGGGCTCATGATTTCAACACAACGGGAGGTGCGGACGCTGCCTTCCTCACGCTGCCGGGCTCGATTTTTTCGGTGAATAGCGCCTTACCCGTTGGCGATGGGCTATTGGTTTCGGGAGGAGTCGAACTGTCATGGTGGAGCGGATTCTCGTTAGCTGGCAACTTCGAAGGGGAATTCTCGCGCAACACCGACGGCTATGCGGGCAAGGGTGTTCTGCGCTACCGCTGGTGAGCACCTCAGGTGATGCCGGTCAAAAGCATGTTTGTCGATATTACACATCCAACGTTGGCGCCTGACTGCTCAAATTGAGCAGCAAAGCGGTGTGTTACGCTTGTGTGACAGATGCCTTTTTATTGAACATGTGTAGGATCAAATCTGTCACGTGATGTGCAGCCGCCCACAACAACATCACGGACGATACCTACGTGTT
>RXJJ01000032.1 GCA_003963145.1 Bradyrhizobiaceae bacterium | reverse complement strand
ATGAACGGCCAGAATATTCGCATTCGTCTCAAGGCGTTCGACCATCGGATTCTCGATACGTCGACCCGCGAGATCGTGAACACGGCAAAACGGACCGGCGCGCAGGTTCGCGGACCTATTCCGCTGCCAACGCGCATCGAGAAGTTCACCGTCAACCGTTCGCCGCACGTCGACAAGAAGAGCCGCGAGCAGTTCGAAATGCGCACCCACAAGCGCCTTCTGGACATCGTGGATCCCACGCCGCAGACGGTCGATGCTTTGATGAAGCTCGATCTGGCCGCCGGTGTCGACGTCGAAATCAAGCTCTGAGTGTGACGCAAGTTACGTTTACGTAAAACAAGTCTCGCTCACGTAAGAACAGCCAGTCCTTCGGGACACAGAGAAGAACAGGAAGCACGCCGATGCGCTCCGGAGTGATCGCACAAAAGGTCGGGATGACGCGGGTCTTTACAGAGGCCGGCGAACATATCCCTGTGACCGTGCTGAAGCTGGGCAATTGCCAGGTCGTTGGTCATCGCACCACTGAAAAGAATGGTTACACCGCGCTGCAGCTCGGCGCCGGCACCCGCAAGTCGGTCTATCTGCCGAAGGCGGAGCGCGGCCAGTTCGCGGTCGCCAAGGTCGAGCCGAAGCGCAAGGTCGCCGAATTCCGCGTCTCCGAGGATGCGCTGATTCCGGTCGGCGCTGAGATTCAGGCCGATCATTTCGTCGTCGGCCAGTATGTTGACGTGACCGGCACCTCGATCGGCAAGGGCTACGCCGGCGGTATGAAGCGCTGGAATTTCGGCGGTCTTCGCGCCACGCACGGCGTTTCGGTGTCGCACCGCTCGATCGGTTCGACCGGCGGCCGTCAGGACCCCGGCAAGACCTTCAAGAACAAGAAGATGCCCGGCCACATGGGCGTCGATCGCATCACCACGCTGAACCTGCGCGTCGTGCAGACGGATGTGGAGCGTGGCCTCCTGCTGATCGAAGGCGCCGTTCCCGGCTCCAAGGGCGGCTGGATCACCGTGCGCGATGCCGTGAAGAAACCGCTGCCGAAGGACGCCGTGAAGCCCGGCAAGTTCAAGCTGGCGGGCGGCGCCGAGAAGGCCGCTGCTCCTGAAGCCGCCGCTCCGGAAGCGACCGCAGGGGAGGGCGCGTGATGGAACTGAACGTCACAACGCTTGAGGGCAAGGCCGCAGGTTCGGTCAAGCTGTCGGACGAGATCTTCGGTCTCGAGCCGCGCGTGGACATCATCCAGCGCGTCGTCAACTGGCAGCTCGCCAAGCGCCAGGCCGGCACCCATAAGGCCAAGGGCCGCGCCGAGATCTGGCGCACCGGCAAGAAGATGTACAAGCAGAAGGGCACCGGCGGTGCTCGTCACGGTTCGGCCCGCGTGCCGCAGTTCCGTGGCGGTGGCCGTGCGTTCGGTCCGCTTCCGCGCAGCCACGCCTACGACCTTCCCAAGAAGGTCCGTGCGCTCGGCCTGCGTCATGCTCTTTCGGCGAAAGCGAAGGACGGCAGCCTTGTCGTGATCGACAATGCCGAACTGAAGGATGCCAAGACCAAGGCGCTGATCGGTCACTTCTCGGGTCTCGGCCTGACCAGTGCGCTCATCATCGACGGCGCGCAGGTCAATGACGGGTTCGCGATGGCCGCGCGCAACATTCCCCATATCGACGTGCTGCCGATCCAGGGCATCAACGTCTATGACATTCTGCGCCGCCAGAAGCTGGTTCTGACCAAGGCTGCGGTCGATGCGTTGGAGGCGCGCTTCAAATGAGCACCCAGGATTCGCGTCACTACGACATCATCCTTTCTCCGGTGATCACCGAAAAGGCGACCACGGCTTCCGAGCACAACAAGGTTGTGTTCAAGGTCGCGGCCAAGGCGACCAAGCCTCAGATCAAGGACGCGGTTGAGAAGCTGTTCGACGTCAAGGTGAAGGGCGTCAACACGCTGGTCCGCAAGGGCAAGACGAAAGTCTTCCGCGGCCAGTTCGGTTCTCAGTCGGATAGCAAGCGCGCTGTCGTGACCCTCGAAGAGGGCCACAACATCGACGTGACCACGGGACTTTAAGGACCGCGACGATGGCATTGAAAACATTCAACCCCACGACGCCCGGCCAGCGCCAATTGGTGATGGTCGACCGCTCTGCGCTCTACAAGGGCAAGCCGGTCAAGGCGCTCACCGAGGGCAAGAACTCGAACGGCGGCCGTGGCAACACGGGACGCATCACGGTGCGCTTCCGCGGCGGTGGCCACAAGCAGGCCTACCGTCTCGTCGACTTCAAGCGCACCAAGGTCGATGTCGCCGGCAAGGTGGAGCGCCTGGAATACGATCCGAACCGCACCGCCTTCATCGCGCTGATCAAGTATGAAGACGGCGAGCAGGCCTACATCCTCGCGCCGCAGCGTCTGGCCGTCGGCGACACCGTGATTGCCGGCAGCTATGTCGACGTGAAGCCGGGCAACGTCATGCCGATGGGCAACATGCCGGTCGGCACCATCGTCCACAATGTCGAGATGAAGATCGGCAAGGGCGGTCAGATCGCGCGCTCGGCGGGCACCTACGCCCAGATCGTCGGCCGCGACCATGACTACGTGATCCTGCGCCTGAACTCGGGCGAGCAGCGCCTCGTTCACGGTCGCTGCACGGCGACCATCGGCGCGGTGTCGAACCCCGATCACATGAACATCTCGATCGGCAAGGCGGGCCGCAAGCGCTGGATGGGTCGTCGTCCGCACAACCGCGGCGTCGTCATGAACCCGATCGACCATCCGCATGGTGGCGGCGAAGGCCGCACCTCGGGCGGCCGTCACCCGGTGACCCCGTGGGGCAAGCCGACCAAGGGCAAGAAAACGCGGTCGAACAAATCGACCAACAAGTTCATTCTCATCAGCCGCCACAAGCGGAAGAAGTAAGGATCGCCGGACATGGTTCGTTCAGTCTGGAAAGGCCCGTTCGTTGAAGGCTCTCTGCTCAAGAAGGCAGATGCAGCACGCGCGTCCGGCCGTCACGACGTCATCAAGATCTGGAGCCGCCGCTCGACCATTCTGCCGCAGTTCGTGGGCCTCACGTTCGGCGTCTACAACGGTCAGAAGCACGTTCCGGTCGCGGTCAACGAGGAAATGGTGGGTCACAAGTTCGGCGAGTTCTCGCCGACCCGGACCTTCCACGGCCATTCGGGCGACAAGAAAGCCAAGAAGGCATAAGGCAGGTTTGAGGATTAGGTCATGAGCAAACCAAAGCGCGAACGCGCCCTTCCGGATAACGAGGCCAAGGCGGTTGCCCGCATGCTTCGCGTCTCGCCGCAGAAGCTGAATCTGGTGGCGCAGATGATCCGCGGCCGCAAGGCGTCCTCGGCGCTGGCCGACCTGCAGTTCTCGCGCAAGCGGATCGCGGTCGACGTCAAGAAGTGCCTGGAGTCGGCGATCGCCAACGCGGAAAACAACCACGACCTCGATGTCGACGCGCTGGTCGTCGCCGAGGCGCATGTCGGCAACGGCATCGTGATGAAGCGTTTCGCACCGCGCGGCCGTGGCCGCTCGGGCCGTGTGTTCAAGCCGTTCTCGCAGCTGACGATCGTCGTTCGTCAGGTCGAGGCGGAGGCTGGCGCCTAAGGGCGCGGGAGACAACGATGGGTCAGAAGATCAATCCAATCGGGCTGCGTCTGGGCATCAACCGGACCTGGGATTCCCGTTGGTTCGCCGGCAAGGGCGAATACGCCAAGCTCCTCCACGAGGACGTGCGGATTCGCGAGATGCTGATGAAGGAGCTGAAGCAGGCGGCCGTGGCGCGCATCGTGATCGAGCGCCCGCACAAGAAGTGCCGCGTGTCGGTTCACTCCGCACGTCCGGGTGTCGTGATCGGCAAGAAGGGCGCCGACATCGACAAGCTGAAGAAGAAGGTCGCGGAAATCACCGATTCCGACGTCGTCATCAACATCATCGAAATCCGCAAGCCGGAGCTCGACGCCACCCTGGTCGCCGAATCGATCGCGCAGCAGCTTGAGCGCCGCGTCGCATTCCGCCGCGCCATGAAGCGCGCCGTCCAGTCGGCGATGCGTCTGGGCGCGCAGGGCATTCGTATCAACTGTTCGGGCCGTCTCGGCGGCGCGGAAATCGCGCGCATGGAATGGTACCGCGAGGGCCGCGTGCCCCTGCACACGCTGCGCGCCGACGTCGATTACGGCGTGGCGACGGCGTTCACCACATTCGGCACCTGCGGCGTGAAGGTGTGGATCTTCAAGGGCGAGATCCTCGAGCACGATCCGATGGCGCAGGACAAGCGCATGAACGAAGGCGGCGACAGCCGTCCGCGCCGCGACGCGGCTTGAGAAGCAAGAAGGTTTGAGGGCGTAAGCCATGATGCAACCAAAGAAGACAAAGTTCCGAAAGGCGCATAAGGGCCGCATCCACGGCGTCGCGTCCTCGGGCGCGACCTTGTCTTTCGGCCAGTTCGGGCTGAAGGCGATGGCGCCGGAGCGCATCACTGCGCGCCAGATCGAAGCCGCGCGCCGCGCGCTGACGCGCCACATGAAGCGCGCCGGCCGCGTCTGGATCCGCGTGTTCCCGGACGTGCCGGTGTCCAAGAAGCCCGCCGAAGTGCGCATGGGCTCGGGCAAGGGTACGCCGGAATTGTGGGTGGCGCGCGTCAAGCCCGGCCGCCTGATTTTCGAGATCGACGGCGTGCCGCAGCAGACCGCCAAGGAAGCGCTTGAACTCGCCGCTGCCAAGCTTCCGATCAAGACGCGCTTCGTCGCGCGCATCGCGGAGTAACGAAGATGGCCCAGATGAAGATCGACGACATTCGCGCGATGAGCCCGGACCAGATGGAGGACGCCGTCCTCAATCTGAAGAAGGAGCGCTTCAATCTGCGCTTCCAGCGCGCCACCGGGCAGCTGGAAAACACCTCGCGCCTGCGCGAAGCGCGCCGCGATATTGCACGTATCAAGACCGTCGCCGCGCAAAAGCGCGCCGACAAGACGAAGTAAGGGGCGAAAGATGCCGAAGCGTATTCTCCAGGGCGTCGTCGTCAGCGACAAGCAGGACAAGACCATCGTCGTGCGTGTCGACCGCCGCTTCACCCATCCGATCTACAAGAAGACGATCCGCCGTTCGAAGAACTACCACGCCCATGACGAGAACAACGAGTTCAAGGCAGGCGATACCGTGCGGATCGAGGAAAGCAAGCCGCTCTCGAAGTTGAAGCGCTGGACCGTGGTCCAGGGCGAGAAGACCAAGACAGCATAATAAGCGCGCAAGCGCAGTTCGATAGAAA
>RXJJ01000011.1 GCA_003963145.1 Bradyrhizobiaceae bacterium | reverse complement strand
CGGGCGGCCCCAGATGTTCTGGCCCATACGGCGATCGATTTTATACTTCGCCTCACTACGCTTAGTCATCGCGTCCTCTTGATGTGTTGATGCACAACCGTCCGAAAACCGGCAATCCGCTCTCGGGATCGTGCATGTGGGTTTGAGGAAACGCGCCCTCCTGCTGCATCCGGATTTCCGGCTGCCGACAGATCCGCCTCATAAGCCTACAAGGCGGGTCACGGATCGCGAAACGCAACGCGGGCCGTAAACGGCCCGCGAGCAGGGTGTTCTTTAAGGAGAAATACCCGCCAAGTCAAACAGCCAGGTCAAACAATTGGCGCCGCTAACGACCTATTTCGGCGCCGGGGACGCGACCGGCTTGCCCTTCTCGACAAGATAAATTCCTAGCAATTTTAGTGGTTTACCAGGGGCCACCTTGATGTCATGAGGCACGCCCGGCGGAATCTGGATGGCATCGCCAGGCTTGATCTGCTGATCCGGCCTGCCTTCGACCATCAGGGTAGCCTCGCCTTCCAATACATAGCTGGCGTCGACTCCGGGATGGGTGTGGCGGCCTGCGCTCTCGGTCCCGGCCGGAATTTCGGCAATGGCCTCGACGAGGTGATAGCCCGCCGGAAAGTCGACATCCTGCACCGGTGTCCGCTTGATAGCCGATTGTGCCTGCGCGGGTGCGGCAGGCGTCTGCGCATTCGCGGCTCCCACACCGGCGAATACGATCGACGTGCAAAGCAGTATTGTCCTCAACATGGTGCTCTCCCTCTCGCTGCTTTCTTCACGAAGCAGATCGCGCGAAGGCTAGCAGCGCGGGTGGGGGAGCAAAAGGACTTTAGGCGTGCTCGAGCGCATGTGCGCCGAAGAACGGTTGCAGTGCTTTCGCAAGTGCGAGTGATGGTGTGCGACCCGACGTGAAAATAAATTTCGCGGGCAGCGGAATATTCTCGCTCATATGTGCACCGAGCAAATTCTCGACACGTCGCGCAATCGCCGGTGCCGGGTCGATCCAGTCCACAGGCCACGGCGCGAGACGTGCGATCCGGTCGAGCAAAAGCGGATAGTGCGTGCAGGCGAGCACCACGGTGTCGGTGCGCACGTCACCGCTGACAAAGCAAGGCGCGATCTCCTGCGCGATCGCGTCGTCGCTGACATCTTCTCCGCGCAGCGCAGCCTCCGCGAGAGAAGCCAGATTTTCCGCGCCGACCAGTGTGACTTCGCAATCATGGGCGAAATCGGCGATCAGCCGTTTCGTATATTCACGCTTCACCGTGCCCCTGGTGCCGAGTACCGAGACGCGCTTGCTTTTGGATGACGCGCAGGCCGGCTTGATCGCCGGCACGGTGCCGACGAACGGCACCTGATAGGCTTCGCGCAGCTGCGTCATAACGAGGGTCGAAGCGGTGTTGCAGGCGATCACCACGATATCGGGCGCGTGCGTCGAGATCAGTTCACCGAGCAGCGGTACGACGCGCGTCGCCAGAATATCCGCGTTGTGCTGACCGTAAGGGAAAAATGCATCGTCGGCGACATAGGTATAGCCCGCGTCGGGCCGCGCCTTGACGATTTCGCGCAGCACGGTGAGGCCGCCAAGGCCGGAATCGAATACGAGGATTTCAGACGTTTTCGGCACGCCGCAAGTTTAGTCCCTGAATCGTTAGAAACATATTGCCGCACCCTTATCGGCCCGGGGCTTTATGCAGGTGCATCTATAAACGCGATTGGAACAATTCCAAAGTCTCTGGCAGCGCTTTTCTTGCTGGCGCCATGCATCTGTGGCTTTCGTAACAGACCCAAATAATGAGTTTAACGCGGTCTATGGACAATCTGATGTTGGACGACAGCAAACGAACCTGGGGCGGGGTCTCACGCGCCCTTCACTGGATACTTGGAGTCCTGATCATCGGCATGATCGCTTATGGCTGGTGGATGAACCACGTTCCCTCGCGACCAGACCGTTTTTTCTATCGCTCGATCCACGCGGATATCGGTTATATCATTCTTCTGCTCACGGCTCTGCGGTTGGTCTGGAAGCTGTTGAATCCAACCCCGGCGCTGCCGGCCGGTACGCCACTATGGCTGCGCGCGGGAGCGCGGATTAACCAGTGGTCTCTGTATGTCATGACCTTTCTGGTCGGGATATTGGGCTGGGCCCATTCCGGCGCCCACAAACCCGATTACGCCGATTTCTTCGGCCTGTTCCGCGTACCGCAGTTTACGGTCGAGAACCGGCAGAACGCGCACGATTACGAAGACTGGCACATCTACATGGCCTATGTGCTTCTCGCGCTGATCGCGTTGCACATTTTCGGCGCATTGTACCACCGTTTCATCAAGCGTGACGGTGTTTTGCGGCGCATGATCGACGGCCAGCCGATTTAAACCGCAATGCGGCCGAGCAACTGACCCAACAGCAACAGACCCTGCGGCCACAAGCCGAGCCGTGACGTGCTGTTGATGTGTCCGAGTTCGCCAACGTTGCAGAAGCCGGCGTTCCAGCTTCCGGCGAATTCCTCAGCGCGTTCGATCGAGACGAAGGTGTCATTTGTGCTGGCGACGACGGTTGTCGGCACTCCCAAAGCCGTTCGGGGAATTGGGGCGAAGTTGCGGATGACGTCCGGCGTATGGTCCGGCGATTCCACGTCCGACGGCGCGACGAGGAAGGCCGCCTTGACGCGCCCATGCGGACGTGACGTCAGCCAATGTACTGCGAGCGAAACGCCAAGGCTGTGGCCGATCAAAACGGCAGGCCTGCGGCCTTGCGCGACCGCCTGATCGAGGCGGGGCAGCCAATCGGTGAGCCTGGGGCTGTCCCACTCGTCCTGCAACACGCGGGTGGCAGAGGGAAATGCCATCGACCAATAGGATTGCCAGTGATCGGTGCCCGAATTGCCGCGGCCGGGCAGGATCAGCAAATCAAACGCTGTCGTGGGATCGTCGACCTGCACCATCAGGAATGACCGAACACGCGCTTGAAGATCGTATCGACATGCTTGAGGTGATAGCCGAGATCGAACTGCTCCTCGATCTCCTTGTCGCTGAGATATTTCTTCACATCAGGGTCTTTTTTCAGAAGCGTCAGGAAGTCGCCTTCACCGCGCCAGACCGGCATCGCGTTGCGCTGCACGAGTTTGTAGGCATCCTCGCGTGACGCACCTTTTTGCGTCAGCGCGATCAGCACGCGCTGCGAATGGATCAGGCCGCCGAGGCGGTCGAGATTTTTCTGCATGTTTGCGGGATAGACCAGCAGTTTTTCGACCACGCCGGCGAGGCGGCTGAGTGCAAAATCGAGTGTCACGGTGGCGTCCGGCGCCATCATGCGCTCGGCTGAGGAATGCGAAATATCGCGTTCGTGCCAGAGCACGACATTCTCCAGCGCCGGCGTCACATAAGCGCGGACCATGCGGGAGAGACCGGTGAGATTTTCGGTCAGCACCGGGTTGCGCTTGTGCGGCATTGCCGAGGAGCCCTTCTGGCCTTCGGAGAAGAACTCCTCGACTTCCAGCACTTCGGTGCGCTGCATGTGGCGGATTTCGATGGCAAGGCGCTCCATGGACGACGCGATGATGCCAAGCGTTGCGAAATACATCGCATGACGGTCGCGCGGGATCACTTGTGTCGAGATGGGCTCGACGGCGAGATCCATGGCCTTGGCGACATGCGCCTCAACGCGCGGGTCGATCTGCGCGAACGTGCCGACCGCACCCGAGATCGCGCAGGTCGCGATCTCCTTGCGCGCGGCGACCATGCGCTCGCGCGCGCGGGTGAACTCGGCATAGGCATAGGCGAGTTTCAGGCCGAACGTCACCGGTTCGGCGTGGATGCCGTGCGAGCGGCCGATGGTCGGCGTCATCTTGTGCTCGAAGGCGCGGGTCTTCAGCGCGGCAAGCACCTTGTCGATATCGGCGATCAGGATATCTGCGGCGCGCGCGAGCTGCACATTGAGGCACGTGTCGAGCACGTCGGAGGAGGTCATGCCCTGATGCACGAAACGCGCTTCCGGGCCGACGATCTCGGCAAGATGTGTCAGGAACGCGATCACGTCGTGTTTTGTCTCGCGCTCGATTTCGTCGATGCGCGCGACGTCAAAGGTCACGCCCTTGGCCTTGGCCCAGATGGTTTTGGCCGCTTCCTTCGGAATCACGCCGAGCTCCGCAAGCGCGTCCGCCGCATGTGCCTCGATCTCGAACCAGATCTGGAAGCGCGTCTGCGGGTCCCAGATGGAGGTCATTTCGGGGCGGGAATAGCGGGGGATCATCGTGAACTCGCGGCTGCAGAAGGAGATGCCGCGCTTTACCAGATCGTGCCGGGCGAGACCACCCTCGGCGCGATTTGCACAGCTACTCCGCAGCGGAGGCGGCAGTGGCGAGTCTTTCGAACGAATCCTCGACAAGGCTCATATGATCGAACATCGCCGCATGGGCCTGCATCGCGTTGCCGGCCATGATGGCGTTGACCACGTTGCCGTGCTCGGCCTGGGAGCGGGGCAGGCGGCCGGCGGTTCGAAACTGGGCCCGGCGGAACGGGGCCAGCCGGCGCCGCAGCGTCAGGGCGAAGTCGCTGAGAATTTCGTTATGCGCGCCGCCGTAAATCATGGTGTGGAAGGTGAGGTTGGCGCTGGCGAAACCCTCGGGATTATTGCCGGCGACGAATTCAGCCATCGACTCGTGGAAATTCTTCAGGCGGCGGCGCTCCAGCGGCGTCATGCTCAGGGCGGCGAGGCGCGCGCAGGTCGCTTCAGCCTCCGCCATGGCGCCGAACAGGGCCTCAAGCTGGGTCGATGTCGTGCGTGCCACCATCGCGCCCCGGCGCGGTTTGATCTCGATCAGGCCCGTGGAGGCGAGCTGGCGGAGCGCCTCGCGTACCGGTGTGCGCGATACGCCGTAGCGCTTGGCCAGCATCATTTCATCGAGCCGGAATCCGGGACGGAAGTCGCCGGACAGGACGGAAGCCGCGATTTCATCGGCCAACCGCTCGGTTTGGGTGCCGAATTCAGGGTCTGCCTGTTTCATGCGCGAATCCTCGTGCCGCCTGTTGTTTGTGCACACTAGCATAGACTATGGGCGTGCAAAGCAACAAAATTGTATGCACGATTATATCACTGCATACAATTTTTATTCGAGGAGATTCCAATGACTGAGCCTGTCCATCCCGTGGACGAGGTACTTCCGGCTCCCAAGCTTTTTGCGCTCGGGTTGCAGCATGTCCTCGTCATGTACGCCAATGCCGTCGCCGTCCCGCTGATCCTGGGTGGCGCGCTCAAGCTGCCGAAGGATCAGATTGCGATGCTCATCAATGCCGACCTGTTCGCCTGCGGCATTGCCACCCTGATACAGACCATCGGCGTCGGGCCGTTCGGAATCCGTCTGCCGATCATCATGGGTGTCACCGCCGTTTCGATCTCGCCGATGCTGGCGATGGCGGCGATGCCCGGCGTCGGTCTCACCGGCATCTACGGTGCGGTGCTGGTCGGCGGCTTGTTCGGGCTATGTGTCGCGCCGCTGATCAAATACGTGCTGCGGTTCTTTCCGGCTGTGGTCACCGGCACGATCATCACGATGATCGGCGTGGTGCTGATGCGCGTCGGCGTGAACTGGGCGGGCGGCGGGGCCAATGCGGCGGATTTCGGTGCCGCCGGTTATCTGCTAGTCGCCGCGCTTGTTCTGACCGTCATCATCATGGTGATCAAGTTCACCAAGGGATTTCTGCAGAACATGGCCGTGATGATCGGCATTACGGTGGGCTATCTCGTCACCATCGCGCTCGGCTGGACCGACTTTTCCGGCATCCAGAATGAGCCGCTGGTCCGCGTGGTGCTGCCGCTGCAGTTCGGCTTGCCGCAATTCTATCTCGTGCCATGCCTGACCATGTGTCTGGTCATGACCATCGTGTTCATCGAGGCGACCGGAATGTTCCTCGCGCTCGGTGCCATGACCGGCCGCAAGGTGGAAGCGGAAGACGTCAAGCGGGGTCTTCGCGCCGATGCGCTCGGCACAATCATCGGGGCGATCTTCAATACCTTCCCCTATGTGTCCTATTCGCAGAACATTGGTCTTGTCGGCGTGACCGGCGTGTACAGCCGCTGGGTCTGCGTCACCGGCGGCGTGATCATGCTGGCGCTCGGTCTGATTCCGAAGCTGGCCTTCATCGTCGCCTCTGTGCCGCAATGCGTTCTCGGCGGCGCTGGGTTCATCATGTTCGGCATGGTCGCCGCCACCGGCATCAAGATTTTGTCGACGGTGGATTATGTGAATCAGCGCAACAACGTGCTGATCGTCGCGATCTCGATCGGCTTCGGTCTGATCCCGATCGTGGCCCCGACCTTCTTCCACATCTTCCCGGCCGAGATGAAGCCGATCGTCGGTGACGGCATCATCCTGACCTCGATCGCGGCGGTGTCGCTGAACGCGTTCTTCAACCGCACCACCACGGCGCAGGCCGAGCGCGAGACGTTCCTTGCGGCGCAGGCCGCGGAGCACATCTGAAACATCGCGGGTGAAATCAGCGGTAAAATCCAAAAATCAGGACCGCCCTCCGGGCGGTCCTTTTTATTTGAGGCGCTCTTTATTGTTTTGCGTTTGTGACATCGCTGCCGCTATAGCGCTAGGCTCGGATCCGGGCACGTGCCTGAAAAGAATTGGAATGCGTTATGCTGGTTGCGATTTTATCCGACATTCACGCCAACCGGCAGGCTTTCACGGCCTGTCTTGCTGCGGCTAAGGCCCGGAATCCGGACAGAATTGTTCTGCTCGGCGACTATGTCGGTTATGGCGCCGATCCGGAATGGGCGTTGGACACGGTCCGCGCGCTTGTGCGCGACGGCGCAAGCGCGGTGATCGGCAATCACGACCGGGCGATCACGAACCCGGGCGTCAATCTCAATGACGAGGCCCGGATCGTGATCGACTGGACGCGGCCCCGGCTGACACAGGAAGATCGCGGCTTTCTGGAAAAGTTGCCGCTGACTCTGGAGGAAGGCGAGGTCCTCTACGTGCATGCCGACGCCAGCAATCCCTCGACCTGGCACTATGTACGATCCGCCGAAGACGCAGCCCGCAGTCTTGCCGCGACCACGGCGCGGATCACGTTCTGCGGCCATGTTCATCGTCCCGCGCTCTATTCAATGTCGTCCGTGGGAAAAATGACCAGCTTCGTTCCGACCAGCGACATACCGGTACAATTGCTTCCGGGCCGCCGCTGGCTGGCGGTTGTCGGCTCTGTCGGCCAGCCGCGAGACGGCGTTGCCGCAGCATCTTTCACAATGTTCGACACGGTGCGACAGGAAATCACATATTGCCGCGTGCCCTATGATATAGACACGGCTGCACGGCGTATCCGTGATAACGGTTTGCCGTCATGGTTCGCGGAACGGCTTTTTCTGGGGCGATAGCCGATGGCGAAGGTTACGCTCGAACACGGCGCGATAATCGACGGCTTCGTGCTGGACAAGTGCGTCCATCACGGCGGCATGGCGACCCTCTGGGCGGCGACGCGCCCCGGTCTTGACGCCCCTGTCCTGATCAAGGTCCCGAAGATCTCGGAGGGAGACGATCCCGCCGCCATTGTCGGTTTCGAGATGGAGCAGATGATCGCGCCGCGATTGTCCGGCCCGCACGTGCCTGCGTGTTACGGGGTGGGGGACTTTACGCGTCAGCCTTACGTGGCGATGGAGCGAATTCCGGGCGAGACGCTTTACAAGCGGATCGATGAATTGCCGATGCCTTATGGTGAGGCTGCCGCCATCGTCGAGAAGGTGGCGCTCGCGCTCGATGATTTGCATCGCCAGCACGTCATCCATCACGACATCAAGCCAAGCAGCGTGATGTTTCGCCCGAGCGGCGAGGCGGTGCTGATCGATTTCGGTCTGTCGCACCACGCTCAGCTGCCGGATTTGCTGCAGGCCGAATTCCGCCTGCCGTTCGGTACCGCGCC
Source organism: Bradyrhizobiaceae bacterium (assembly GCA_003963145.1). Classification (GTDB taxonomy): domain Bacteria; phylum Pseudomonadota; class Alphaproteobacteria; order Rhizobiales; family Xanthobacteraceae; genus Afipia. The sequence goes on along the minus strand of RXJJ01000011.1, from coordinate 22,199 downwards.
CTACATGGCGCCCGAGTGCCTGCTCGGTGTGCGCGACGATCCGCGAAGCGACATATTCTCGCTCGGGGTTCTGCTTTATTTCTTCACCACAGGCGTTCGGCCGTTCGGCGAGGGCGAGACTCTGCGGGCGATGCGTCGGCGGCTGTGGCGCGATCCGGTGCCGCCACGCAAATTGCAGCCCGATTATCCGCCATGGCTTCAGGAAATCGTGCTGCGCTGCCTGGAGATCAATCCGTCCGCACGTTATCCGACCGCGGCGCAGCTTGCCTTCGATCTCAGCCATCCGGACCTCGTCAAGCTCACGGCGCGTTCGCGTAAGCTCGAGCGGGACTCGTTTCTCAGCGTGTGGCACCGGCGCTTCAATCCGCCGCTCGTCCGGCTCAGCGAGAAATCGAATATTGCCGGGCATCTTACGGCCGCGCCCATCGCGATGGTCACTCTTGATGTCACCCAAACCTCTCCCGAACTGGATGAGGCCATTCGGGTTGCCGTCAAGCGCATTCTCGCGGCGATACCGGGTGCGCGCCTCGCCTGTGTCAACGTGCTGAAGCTCAACCGCGTTGCGATCGACAAGACACTGGACGAACAGGGCAACAACAAGCACATCGACCGTCTGGTGGCTCTTGCGCATTGGGCCGCGCCGCTCAAGCTCGATCAGGAGAGGCTGTCGACGCATGTGCTCGAGGCTTTCGATCCGGCGGACGCAATCCTTGAATTCGCCAAGAGCAATTGCGTCGATCACATTCTGATCGGCGCGCGGCAGCATTCTTTCAGGCGTTCGCTTTTGGGCAGCGTCTCATCCAAGGTCGCCGCGGAGGCGACATGCACGGTGACCGTCATCAGGCCTTCCCGTGTCGCGGGCGTGCGGGACGAAGACGTGGTCTGGCAGGAGCCGGTGATCTAGATGGCTTCACCGCGAGTGGAGGCGGCGGCGTTCCGGATCGCCGAGATATTGGCCCGATAGCTTTCCACCGTGCCACCCTTGAACACGGCGGAGCCAGCGACGAAAGCATTCGCGCCTGCGGCGGCGATCTCCGCGGCGTTATCCGCCGTTACGCCGCCATCGACCTCGATGTCGATCGGCCGGCCGGCGCACATCGCGCGAATCTGCGAAATTTTCTCTAGCTGCGAAGCGATGAACGACTGGCCGCCGAAACCGGGATTGACCGACATCACAAGAACAATGTCGATCAGGTCGATGACATATTCGATCGCGCCGGGTTCGGTCGCCGGATTGATCGAGACGCCCGCTTTCTTGCCGAGCGCGCGGATCGCCTGCAGCGAGCGATGCAAATGCGGTCCAGCTTCGGCATGCACGATGATATGGTCGCAGCCGGCCTTGGCGAAGGCTTCAAGATAGGGGTCGCAGGGCGCGATCATCAAATGGGTGTCAAAAATCTTCTTTGAATGCGGGCGCATCGCCTTGATCACGTCCGGTCCGAACGAGATGTTGGGCACGAAATGGCCGTCCATCACATCCATGTGTAGCCAGTCGGCGCCGGCGGCATCGACCGCACGGACTTCCTCGCCAAGGCGTGAGAAGTCTGAGGCCAGAATCGACGGAGCGATGATGAGAGGGCGCTGGGTCAGTGACTGGGACATAATGGCCGGGACATGGATTGCAATGACGTTGCTTCCGCCTAACACGCTGGAGCCGGAGGCGCAAAACCCGAAGGGAATTTTCCCGCAAAAATGCGGTGCGAGGGTGAACGCCCGGTCCGCCGTCAGCTAGGCAGCTTCTGCCGCATCGGCAAGATTTGCCGTGCCGCGACCGCTTCGCGTTTGAGAAAGTCCTTATTTGACGGCATTTTTGTCGCGGCATGGCGTTTGCTCTATTTATGCGAGGGAACAAGGGGCCGCGTTGTGTTTGCGCGGCATGTCGGGAGTATCGCCAATGTTCATGGCTTTCGGAGCGGCCGCATCCAGCGCCCTCGATCTATTGTCCACGCTGACATCGAGCCTGTCGTCCACGAAAAAGACTGGCGGCACGCAGGCATCCAGCCTTTTCGATACGCTCCAGTCGTCGGGTTCGACCGCGTCGCAGATCCTATCGAGTCCGAGCGCGACCCAGAGCGGCGCCTTGTCGCCATCGACGCTGGCTTCGCTATTCGATACTCAGGGTTCTTCGCAAACATCCTCCAGTCCGTCGGCTGCGTTGCAGGACCTTTTCAGCCAGATCGATGGCAACGGTGACGGGGCGATCACCAAATCCGAATTCGAAAGCGCGCTCGGTGCGGGCGGCACCAACACCGCCAATGCCGACAAGGTTTTCGGCGAACTGGATACCAACGGTGACGGTTCGGTCAGCATCACCGAACTTGCCTCTGCGCTGAAGACTGCAGGCGGCCATGGCCATGCCCATGGAGCCGGTGGCAAGAGCGGCGGCGGCGACGCGCTGATGGACGCGATTTCGGGCACATCCAGCACCAGCGTCACCAACAGCGATGGTTCGACGACGACCACCACCACCTATGCGGATGGCACGACTTCGGCGATCACGACGCCGGCCGCAGCCTCAAATTCGTCAGGCAATGCAAACTCAAGCAACAGCGGCACAAGTAAATACAATCTCCTCGAGCAATTGATGCAAAAGCAGATGCAGTCTTTCGCAACGTCCGCTCAGCAGTCGCTCTCGATCAAGGTTTAACCGCCCGCACACACACGCGCGGAAACATGGTGCCCGGTGCATGCGATAGAATTCGCGACACCGGGCGCTTTTTATTCGGCGCCGGTCCTGCAGCGAAGTTAACTTGCCCAGCGGCGATACGGCGGCGTTACTTCGCGATACGAGTAGCGGTCGCGAATCTCGCTGTTGAAGAATGCGCCGCGCGACTGTGCCTGCTGAAAGGCGCTGGCGACGTCCGGGGTGACGTTTTGATAAACGTAGCGCCGGCCGGTGACGAATGTCACCCAGAGCTCGCATGTAGCGGTGTCATAGATAATGTTGCGGATGGCGGTCGATGGCATGGCGATGCAACTTCGGAAGAGTTGACTAGCCACCCAACGCGCATAATGGCCTGAAGTTCTGGTTGAAGTTCTATTTGCCGAATTTTGTTTTCCAGTCCGGCCGCGCGTCGGCGAAGGGCAAAGCGGTCGCCTCATAGACGCCGCGGGCGATAGCGCGCGCCATCACGTTGGCGGCGAGCATGCCGAGTTCCGTCAGCCCGATCAGCGGATCGACCGGTTTGGAGCAGGTTGCCGCGGCGAAGACCACATCGCCGTCCATGGGCGCGTGCACTGGGTAGATCGCCCTTGCGAAGCCGGTTTGGGCCAGCATGGCGAGACGCTTGGCCTGCGGCTTGGTCAGGATGGCGTCGGTAACGACGACTGCAAGGGTGGTGTTTTCGCCGGAGGTGGCCGCTGCTCCGCCTTTCAGCCGGGGAGAAAGCATGTCCGGCGTGAAGGTCGCGGGCAGTCCGCGCCCGCCGAATTCATTGTTCTGCTCGAATGGCGCGGCCCAGAAATGCGGCCCGTCCCCGATATTGGTGACGCCCACGGCGTTGACCACAGCAATGGCACCCACGGTGATTCCGTCCGGCGTGCGCGCGGATGCCGAGCCGACGCCGCCTTTCAGGGTTGCCGTGGTGGCGCCGAGGCCCGCGCCGGCGCTGCCGAGCGCGAAGCTGTCGCTGGCCGCAACAGCAGCGGCGTAGCCGAGATCGCGGTAAGGCGAAAAGCGGCCCCAGTTCTTGTCGCCGCCATTAAGCAGATCGAAAATCACCGCGCCGGGCACGATGGGCACCAATGCGGTGCTGACGGCCAAACCTCGGCCTTGTTCCGCGAGCCAGGCCTGCGTGCCGCCTCCGGCCTCAAGCCCAAAAGCCGAGCCACCGGAGAGCGCGAACGCGTCAACCTTGTCCACGGTATTGCAAAGATCGAGCAATACGCCTTCGCGGATACCGGGCCCGCCGCCACGGACGTCCATTGCCGCAATGACCGGCTCGTCGAAAATCACCGCGGTGACGCCCGAGGCAAGCGCGGCATCGCCGGCGTGTCCGACGCGCACGCCGGGTATGTCGGTGATCAGGTTTTTCATGGCGGTCTCGCGAGTGCTCAGCGGCACGCAGAAGACCCGATCATGTCCCGGCGGTCAACGTGCGTTTGGTAAGGCCTTCACAATGCGGAAATGGCACTATATCGGCCTTGCGTCGCATAAAAGCTCAGGTCATCTAGCTGCATGATCCATGATGTCACGTTCCCCGCCGCTTTCGTCGCCGGCTTCGTCAGCTTCCTGTCCCCCTGCGTCTTGCCCCTGGTGCCGGCCTATCTGGTCTATCTGACAGGCGCCACCATTGAACATGTCGCCAATGAAGAGGGGATATCCGCCTCACGCCGCGCGGTGATGATGAGCGCACTTTTTTTCGTGCTCGGGTTTTCCACGGTCTTTGTCGCCCTCGGCGCCAGTGCAAGCCTGATCGGCTCCTTCATCCGGGCCTGGTCGGCGCAATTATCCATCGTGGCTGGCATTATCATCATCATTATGGGCCTGCATTTTCTCGGGCTGACGCGGATCGGCTTTCTGATGCGCGAGGGGCGGCTGCCGATTCCAAAGCCTGTCGGCCTGTGGGGCGCCTATGTGATGGGGCTGGCCTTCGCTTTCGGCTGGACGCCCTGCATCGGGCCGATCCTCGCCGCCATTCTCTCGGTCGCAGCCTCTCAGGCGACGGTGACGAAGGGCGCTACGCTGCTGGCGGTCTATTCGGCGGGACTTGGCGTCCCGTTTTTGCTGGCGGCGTTTTTGATCGAACGTTCGTCGTCAGTGCTTGCACGGATCAGGCCGCATCTCGTGACCATAGAACGCGCCATGGGCGTGCTGATGATACTTGTCGGCATCGGCTTTTTGACCGGCACCGTCTCGACGCTCGGCATATGGATTCTGGAGACGTTTCCCGCCTTGCAGAACTTCGGCTAGCCCCTCTTCTCAAAAGAGGAGAGGGACGTCCGATCCTGGCTATTGCCCCGGAAGCTCGGCGTAACCGCCCTTGGCATCCCACTGATAGACGACATAGCCGACTTCCTTGACGTCACCTTTTTTGTCGAACGACAGCTTTCCGATCACGGTATCCCATTCGCCGCCCTTGATCGTATCCATCACCTTCTTGGTGTCGGTCGAACCGGCTTTCGCCGCCGCCTGCGACCACACCTGGAACGCCGCGTAGGTGTAGAGCGTATAACCTTCGGGATCGATGCCCTTCGCCTTGAAGCGGTCGACAATGGCCTTGGCGGTGGGCTTGTTGCGTGGATCGGGACCAAAAGTGAACAGCGTGCCTGCGGCAAGCGGACCGGTGATCGAGGCGAATTCCATGTCGTTCATCGCGTCCCCGGCCATCAGGATCGTCTTCAGGCCCTGATCGCGCATCTGGCGCAGGATCAACCCGGCTTCCTGATGGTAGCCACCGACATAGACTAGATCGATATTTTCGCGCTTGAGGCGCGAGACGATGGAATTGAAGTCCTTGTCGCCCTTGTTGTAGGACTCGAACATCTTCTCCGTCATGCCGCCTGCGTTGAGCGCTTTTTTCATCTCGTCGGCGAGGCCCTTGCCGTAGCTGGTCTTGTCGTTGAGGATGGCGATGTTCTTGCCCTGGAAATTCTTCAAAATGTATTTCGCGGCGGCCGAGCCCTGCTGGTCGTCACGGCCGCACACGCGCGCGACATTCGGCAAGCCCCGATCCGTAAAGGCGGTCGCCGTCGAGGCCGGAGTGATCTGAAGCACGTTGCCTTCCGCATAGGCTTCGGAGGCGGGGATCGATGAGGACGAGCAATAATGCCCGGCGACGAACGCCACGCGGCCGCTCGCCAGTTTTTCCGCGACGGAGCGCGCCTGTTTCGGATCGCAGGCGTCGTCACCGATCTGCAGCGCGAGCTTCTTGCCGAGCACGCCGCCCGCGGCATTGAGGTCGGCGACAGCGAACTCGGCGCCGTTCTTGAGCTGCCGCCCGAAAGCGGATTCGCCACCCGTCATCGGACCGGCGACGGCGACGGGAATATCCTGCGCGAAAGCCGGAACAGACAGGACGGCGTAAATGCCAATCGATGCCGTCAGCGCAAAACCTAGATTGCGAAATGGTGTCATGAAACGATCCTTGAGGATGGAAATGATGATGTTCCGGCGAGCATTGTCGAATGAAACGGTGCGCGAGTCACCGGAAAAATTCAGGTGTTTATACGCCGCGCGGGTGCATCTTGCCGCAGTCGCCACCCGAGGAAGCCATGAGGTTCGTACAACCAGTAATATTGGCGAACCATTTGCGCGGCCCGCGTGCGTTGAAATGACAGACATATAACAACCAGCAAAATCGCAGCCTCCAGTAAATAAGACTTCGGCGCCAGGAGCTTTTCGTTAAAGAGGGCAAAATGAACAAATCGCACTGCAGCAGCGAGTGGAAACGCCGCCAGGACGGCCACGATCATGTTCCGCCAGGTCGCGGCGATCGCACGCCCTGCAAGCAGCGCGCAGCCGCCGCCAAGGATCAGGGTGACGAACACCACCTGAATGACGGACTCGTTGTTGTAGAAGGAGGCCATCAGTGACGCCCCCCTTCAAGATAGGCTGCGCGAATCTCGGGGCGTTCCAGCAAGTCAGCGCCGGTGCCGCTGAGCGTAATCAGGCCGTTGACCATCACGTAGCCGCGATGCGCCAGCTTTAACGCATGATTGGCGTTCTGCTCCACGATCAGCACGGTGAGACCATCCTGTTCGTTGAGAGTCCGGATGGCGTCGAAAATCTGGCGTGCGATCAGAGGCGCAAGTCCAAGCGACGGCTCGTCCAGCATCAAGAGACGAGGGCGGCTCATCAGCGCGCGGCCGATCGCCAGCATCTGCTGTTCGCCGCCGGAGAGAGTACCGCCGCGCTGGCGCATGCGTTCTTTCAGGCGCGGGAACAGCGTCAGCACGCGGTCGAGATCGTCGCTCTGCGCGCCCTGCGGCTTGCCAGCCGCATCCGCGCCCATTCGCAGATTCTCGGCGACGCTCATGCGCGGAAAGATGCGGCGGCCTTCCGGCGACTGCGCGATCCTCAACTGTGCGATATGATGGGTCGGCGTATCGGTGATGTCCACGCCGTCGTAGATGATTTCGCCGCCGCTGGCGCGCGGCCTCCCGAACACCGTCATCATCAGCGTGGATTTGCCCGCGCCATTGGCGCCGATCAGCGCGACGATCTCGCCCTTCGCAACATCCAGATCGACGCCTTTGAGGGCTTCGATATTGCCATAGGCGGCACGCAGGCCGCGGATGGCGAGCAATGGCTGGGAGGCGGGCGCGTTCAAGCGTTCTGCTCCATGACCTCGATGGCTGCTTTTTCGTCCGCGCCGAGATAGGCGGCGATGACCTTCGGGTTGTTGCGGATCTGGTGCGGCGTGCCTTCCGCGATCTTCACGCCGTAATCGAGGACGACGATGCGGTCGGAAATTTCCATCACCACCGACATGTCATGTTCGATCAAAAGAATGGACGTGTCGTGATCCTTGCGGATCGAACGCAGCAATTCACTGAGTGCCTCGCCCTCGCGCGCGTTGAGTCCGGCGGCGGGCTCGTCGAGGCAGAGCAGGACTGGCTCCGAACACATCGCGCGGGCAATTTCGAGCCGCCGCTGATCGCCATAGGCAAGATTCCCGGCGGCATCGTCGGCGCGCGAGGTCAGCCCGATACGGTCCAGCCAGTAGCGGGCACGTTCGATCGCGCGGTGTTCGGCGGCGCGAAAGTTCGGTGCGCCGATCAGGCCGAGAAACGTATATCCGGATGCCCGCATCAGCGTGTTGTGCTGCGCGACCATCAGATTTTCCAGTGCGGTCATGCCCGCGAAAAGGCGGATATTCTGGAAGGTGCGGGCAACTTTGGCGACTTTTGAAATGCGATAATCGAACAGCCGTTCGAGCAAAAACGCGCGGCCATTGTCGTGCGTCAGGCGGATCATGCCGGTGGTCGGCTTGTAAAATCCCGTGATGCAGTTGAACACGGTGGTCTTGCCCGCCCCGTTGGGACCGATCAGCGCGGTGATATCGCCGCGTTTTGCCGTGAACGACAGATCGTTGATCGCGACGATCCCGCCGAAGCGCATCGACAGATGCGTGACCTCCAGAATGTCGGCGGGCGCGCTCATCAGCGCCCCTCTCTGACCATTGCGGCGGAAATTGTCGTGCGCTCGCCCAGAAACACGGTCGGATCGCGATGACCGACAAGACCGCGCGGCCGCCAGATCATCAGGAGCACCATCGCGCCGCCGAAAAACAACATGCGGAATTGCTCGAAGCCGCGAAACAACTCAAAACCGCCGATCATCGCGAGCGCGGCAAGCGCGACGCCGAGCTGCGAGCCCATGCCGCCAAGCACGACAATGGCGAGGACCAGTGCGGATTCCTGGAAAGTGAAAGACTCGGGGCTGATAAATCCCTGCCGTGTGGCGAAGAATGCGCCGGCGAAGCCGCCGAACATGGCTCCGGTAGCGAAGGCGGTGAGCTTTGTTGTCGTTGTGTTGATACCCAGCGAACGGCAGGCCACCTCATCCTCGCGCAGAGCCTCCCATGCACGGCCGATCGGCAGACCGCGCAGCCGGATGGTAACCCAGTTGGTCAGGAGAGCGAGCGCCAGAATGATGTAGAACAGAAACACCACGCGATGCGTGGGTGAGAACGGCATCCCCAATCTTGCGGCGAGGCCGTTATCCGTTGCGTCGAGCGGAATGCCGAAAAAGGTCGGGCGCGGCACGCCGGAGATTCCGTTCGGACCGCCGGTGATGTCCTGCCAGTTCAAAAGCACGAGGCGGATGATCTCGCCGAATGCGAGAGTGACGATGGCGAGATAGTCGCCCCGCAGTCGCAGGACCGGAAAGCCGAGCAGCATGCCCCAGAACGCGGCGAGGATGCCGGCGAGCGGCAGGCAGATCCAGAACGACAGTCCGAAGGTCGTTGATAACAATGCGTAGGAGTAGGCGCCGACCGCGTAGAACGCGACATAGCCGAGATCGAGAAGTCCCGCGAGACCGACCACGATGTTGAGGCCCCAGCCGAGCATGACATAGGTGAGCACCAGAATGCCGAGGTCGAGCATATAGCGCTGGTTGTAGAAAATGATCGGAACGAGCAGCGCGAATCCAAGAAGCGCGGGAGCAACGTAACGGCCAAGTTTCGCGACGGAAGCGCGTGTTGTTTCCGGCACGAGCGGCGTCCGCCGCGCGGCGAGCCGCTGACGCAGCAATTCGATCAGGATGCTGCCGGCGAACACCGTCACCACGATCATCGCAAGATCGCCGAAGCGGGTCCAGAAGATGAGCTGCCCGGTTGGCCCGGCTTCGGTGCGCACCCCGATCATCAGCGAGAACAGCACCAGCGCGACCAGCGCGCTGAGCAGGGACTTTTTCAGAATAAACGCAGCGCCACGCGCTTGCGGCTTTCGGACAGGCGCGGCGATGGACTGATCGGTCATTGCCACGCTGTCTCTCAGACTTTTTCGACTTCGGGACGGCCGAGAAGGCCCGTGGGCAGGAAGATCAGGACGATGATCAGAATGGAAAAGGCGGCGACGTCCTTATATTCGGAAGAGAAATAAGCGGCCCAGAATGTCTCGATCAGTCCGATGGCGAGTCCGCCGAGCATCGCGCCGGGCAGCGAGCCGATGCCGCCGAGCACGGCGGCGGTAAAGGCCTTGATACCGGCGACAAAGCCCATGAAGAAATCGATCACACCGTAATAGAGCAGGTACATCATGCCCGCGACGGCCGCGAGCGCCGCGCCGATCACGAAAGTCATCGAGATGGTGCGATCGACGTCAACACCGAGCAGGGCAGCCATGGTCTGATCCTGTTCGCAGGCGCGCATGTCTCGTCCAAGCCGTGTCCGTGAGACGAGCCACGAGAAAATCGCAAGCAGGATCACGGTCGTGACCACGACGATGATCTGGATGTTCGACAGACGCACCACGAAGCCATCCTGTTCGAACAGCGTGTGCCCGCCGGTGATGATCGGCGGCACTGGCTTGACACGCGCACCCTGCGATACCTGCGCGAAGTTCGACAGCACGAACGACATGCCGATGGCGGAAAGCATCGGGGCAAGGCGGAACGAATGCCGGAGCGGGCGGTAGGCGATCCGTTCCACAGTCCAGCCGTAAAGCGCGGTGATCGCCATCGCGACCACAAGCACGATCATCAGAATCAACGGCACGCTGGTCAGACCGATCGCGACAAGGATCAAAAACGCGATCAGGGCGATGAATCCGCCGATCATGAAAATATCGCCATGGGCGAAATTGATCATGCCGACGATGCCATAGACCATCGTGTAGCCGATCGCGATCAGCCCGTAGATCGAGCCGAGAACAATGCCGTTGATGAGTTGCTGAGCAAAATAATCCATCGCTGCCGTATTGAGCACAAAAGACCGGATACGTCGAAGGCCCCGGCAGCCAAGACGTTGGATCGCTACAATTTTTAACAGCGGGAACCCGGCGCGGCAACAGGATGCGGCGCTGTACTAGGTTCCATGAACAAGGAACGCAAGTTGTCAGCTGCGACCCGTTCGCGCAGTCCGATATGAGCCGATCACGATTTCCTGTTTCATCGGAACGAGACTTTTGCTGGCGGGTTGGCAGGGCGTTCAACAGGAGGTCACAAATGTCGAACCAGAACCAGAACAATCAGGGTCAGCAGAATCAGGGCGGCAACAAGCCGGGCCAGCAGCAGGGCGGCGGGCAAAAGCCCGGCCAGCAGCAGCAGAGCCCAGGCCAGTCCGGTCAAAAGGGTGGCGGTCACTAACGCTGCTCAAATGATCTTGAGCCGTGGCTCTTGAGGAAAATCCCGCCGCGAGGCGGGATTTTCTTTTGTGATTTTTCTGTGATGTTTCGCCCCTCACGGTGGTCGTTAAGGTTAATGAAGGGTTAGCATTGCTGCCGGCAGTTGAGCGAGTTTACCTCGCCCCGCCAATCCACCGCCAAATGGCGGGATATGCGAGGCGAGTGACGATGGCGGCAAAAGCAACGGACTGGCGGCTTTCCACCTTCAATGGCGCATTGCTGGCGGCTTATTTCATTCCGGCCTGGACAATTGCGGCGCTGAAAATCTGGATTTCACCGGTCCGGGGCCTGTTCGACCCATCCAATGCCGCCGCGGGCATGTTCTTCAGCGATCATTTCAGTTTGACGGTGATGCAGACGGTGCGGTTTGCCTGGCTGCTGGCGCTCTGTAAACTGGTCGTCGCCGCTTTCTTTCTGATGTTTCTCGTTCTCATTGTGCGTGAATCGATCCGCCGCAAGGCAAGCAGCGACGAGGCGCTCGCTTATGCGCTCCTGCTCGGCAGCATCATCAGCATGGCCAGCCTTTTGTCGGCGTCCGCGCTCGGCGAAGTGGCGGCGTTGCGTCTGCACGCCAGCGAGACACTGGCCCTGATCGGGGCGGGGATTATCCTGCTGGTGGATGTGCCGGAGACAACAAAAACCAAAAGCAGCGATTATGCCGCCGCTTCCCTGACGGAAACATCCTATCAATCCAGGCCCGCCGCCTGACGCAGTTCTAGTGCTGAGTCAGGAAATCCGTCACCGCCTCGGTGAAATCGTGGGCCTGTTCGATATTGGACATGTGCGAGGATTCCAGCAGCGTCAGGCTGGCGCCGGGAATCTGGCTGCGGATGAACTCGTTCATTGCAAGCGGCGTCGACGGATCGTGACGCCCGGCGATCACCAGCGTGGGGCTTTTGATCCGCGGCAGGAATTCGCGGTTGTCCATCCCGGCAATCGCCTCCGAGGCGCCGATATAACCTTCGACGGGAGTCGAGATCAGCATTTCGCGAACGCGCTTGATCGTATCCGGTTCGCGCTCGCGAAAGCCGCGGGTGAACCATGACGCGATGACGCTGTTGGCGATCGGCGCAAGTCCGCTCTGGCGGATCACCTCGATCCGCTTGTCCCAGTTGGTCTGGTCCGGAAAATAGCTCGAGGAATTCGCAAGCACGACGCGGTCAAACCGCTCCGGTGCATTGGCTGCCAGCCATTGTCCAACCATGCCGCCGATCGACAGCCCGCACCAGTGCACACGCTCGATCTTCAGTCCGTCGAGAATGGCCAGTGCGTCGTGGCCGAGGCGCTCGATCGAATAGGGAGCCGGCGTCACATCGGATTTGCCGTGGCCGCGCCGATCGTAACGGATCACGCGAAACAGGCCGGTCAGCGCCGCCATCTGCGGCTCCCACATCGCCATCGTGGTGCCGAGCGAATTCGACAGCATGATGGTCGGTCCGCGGTCACGGCCTTCGACCTCGACGTTGAGCCGGCAGCCGTCGTCGGCTTCGATGGTGGGCATGGATCAGCACTCCGGAATCGTAAATAACGGCTCTATCCCATATTCGGGCGCGCCCTCCTAGAGCGGCTCCCGGCAAAGCTCGGACAACATGCAGTCCGTTTCACAATCTCTCGCTTGCCGAAGGGGTTGCGAGGGGATCACGACAAGCGCATCTTGTGCTATATTAAGGTTCTGAGGCCGATATGCTCGATCGTGACGAAGACATTCTGAAAGCTGCAGAAAGCTGGATCATGTCCGGGCGCGGTGTTGCGCTCGCAACCGTTGTCGAGACGTGGGGATCCGCGCCGCGGCCCGCCGGCTCCAATCTTGTGATCGACGATAAAGGCACGTTTCTGGGGTCGGTTTCCGGCGGCTGTGTCGAGGGTGCCGTCGTCACCGAGGCGCTGGATGTGATCGCCAGCGGTCAGCCGAAAATGCTCGAATTCGGCGTCGCCGACGAGACCGCGTGGAATGTCGGCCTGTCCTGCGGCGGCACCATCCGCGTTTTTGTCGAGAAGATCGGCGACGCAAAAACGGGACCGTCGTGAAGCAGCAAACGCTCAGCGAACTGAATGCGGAGCGCGCCGCGCGTCGCGCGGTGCTTGTCGTCACCGACGTCGAAAGCGGCGATCAGCGTCTGATCAAGGCCGCTGATATTGCGGGCGATCCGCTCCGTGATGAACTTGGCCGCCATCTGCGAATGGGCAAGAGCGGAATGATCGAGGCGAACGGGCGCCGGCTGTTCGTCAATGTCTATGCGCCGACCGCGCGTCTTGTCATTATCGGTGCGGTCCATATCAGTCAGGCACTCGCTCCGCTGGCGCAGTCACTGGGTTATGACGTTTATGTGGTCGATCCGCGCACCGCGTTTGCATCGCCCGAGCGATTTCCAAATGTGCCGCTGTTCGCCGACTGGCCGGACGTGGCGCTTCCGGCCCTGAAGATTGATCACTATACGGCTTTTGCGGCGCTGACCCACGATCCGAAAATCGACGATCCTGCGCTTGTGCATGCTTTGGAGCGCGATTGCTTTTATATCGGTGCGCTGGGCTCACGAAAGACTCACGCCAAGCGCCTGGATCGCCTCAAGGCGCTCGGTGCGAGCGAATCCGCATTGGCGCGCATTCATGCGCCGATCGGCCTCGCCATCGGCGCGGTATCGCCCGCCGAGATCGCCGTCTCGATCATGGCGCAGATCACTGCGGCACTGCGGCTGCCGCGTGAAAGTCCCGCTATCGCGCCAATGAAAGTGCCAGCATGAAATTCGGTCCCGTTTCGCCCAAGGATGCCATCGGAAGCGTGACCGTCCACGCGATCCGCCAGGGTTCGCTGGTGTTGAAAAAAGGCACGCTGATCGGTCCCGACGAGGTAATCGCCATGCTTCACGCTGGCGTCACCGAGATTGTGGTGGCAAGACTCGATGAGGGCGATCTGTCTGAGGACATCGCGGCCGCCAGCATCGCAAATGCCATCGCGGGCGAGGGTGTCGAGGTGGAGCGCGCCTTTACCGGCCGCGCCAATTTGTTTGCCGCCAAAGCGGGCGTCTTGATTGTCGACCGCGAGGCGGTGGACCGGATCAACTGTATCGACGAAGCCATTACGTTTGCCACCCTGCCGGCCTTCAAGGCTGTGGTCGAAGGCGAAATGATCGGGACCGTCAAGCTGATCCCGTTCGGCATCGAGGCGGCGCTGCGCGACAGGGCCATCGCCGCGCTGAGAGACAGCAAGCTGCGCGTCGCGCCGTTTACCGTCAAACGGGTCGGCGTCGTTTCAACCATGCTGCCCGGTCTTGCCTCCAAGGTGATCGACAAGACCATCCGTGTCACGGAAGACCGCCTGGCACCGGCGGGCGCAAGCATCATTGCCGAGCGCCGTGTGCCCCACGATCAGACCAGGCTTTCCGCGGCCATCCGCGAATTGTCCGATCTGGGTGCGGAACTGATCCTTGTGTTCGGCGCGTCCGCCATTGCCGATCGGCGTGACGTCATTCCCGCCGCGCTGGAGGATGTCGGCGGCCATATCGAGCATTTCGGCATGCCGGTCGATCCAGGCAATCTCATTCTGATCGGCGGCATTGGTGCGGTGCCGGTGATCGGAGCGCCGGGTTGCGCGCGTTCGCCCAAGGAAAACGGCTTCGACTGGGTGTTGATGCGTCTGCTCGCGGGGATCAAGGTCACGCGCGCCGACATCACCGGCATGGGCGTCGGAGGTCTTCTGATGGAAATCGTGACCCGCCCGCAGCCGCGCGTGGCCACCGAGGGCGAGGGCAATCGCAATATTGCCGCCGTGGTGCTTGCCGCCGGACGCTCCACGCGGATGGGCGGCCCGAACAAATTGCTGGCCGAGCTGAATGGCAAGAAGCTGGTCCGCACTGTCGCCGAGCAGGCGCTGGCCTCCAGGGCGTCGCCCGTCATCGTCGTCACCGGCCATCAGCACAAGGATGTGGAGCGCGCGCTGGAAGGGCTGGACGTTCAGTTCGTTCACAACCCTGATTTTGCTGACGGGCTTGCCAGCTCTCTCAAGACCGGCATCGCGGCCGTACCCGATAGCGCCAATGGCGCCATCGTGTGTCTTGGCGACATGCCGCTGGTCGATACCCGGACAATCGATCGTTTGATCGACGCATTGTCTCCCGATCAAGGCGCGCTGATTGTCGTGCCAGTGAATGACGGCCGTCGCGGTAACCCGGTATTATGGTCACGCCGTCTGTTCGGCGAACTGATGGTGCTCGACGGAGATTTCGGCGCGCGGTATCTCATAGCGAAACATGCTGAGGCGGTTGCCGAGGTCGAGGTCAATAGTAGGGGCCCTTTCCTCGATATTGATACGCCTGAAGCGCTGATGAAGGCCCGCGAGCAGCCGCCGCTTCCGGCGCTGAAATTGCCGCCGCGTTCATCAAATTGAAACCGCCTGCTCCCTAGATTCCGTCAGCGACGATCTGGGGATGGGGTTGATGGGTTTTGTGACCGCGCACCGCAGCGTGCGTTTTTGTTTTGCCTTTATTTTTACGATTGCATCCAGCCAGCTTTCTGCCCCCGTATTTGCTGCGGGAGCAATGGCCGTCGGCAAATGCGGCGCCTATGGCCAGGCGTTCGATTATGCCGGGGAGGCGGGCGCAAAAGCAGCCGCCCTCAAACAGTGCAAGGGCGATTGCACCACAGTGACGATGCGGCGCGCCTGCGCGGCATTCTCGCTGGACATGACCAATCCCTGCGGCTCTTACGGCTATGCCGTCGCGCCGCGCATTTCCTCTGCACAGAACGCGGCGATGAAGAAATGCTATGCATTCGGCGGCAAGGAATGCGTGATCCGCGCCTGGGCCTGCGACGCGAAGGGTTAGGTCAGTCTCTTTGGTTGGCGGGCTCTACTGCCGTGTCAGCAGGCCAATACGGGCATAAAGCCCGGAGCGATCACTGTTGTCCTCGACATAGCCCGCGCCGAGTGTCCACTCGAAATCGCCGGTCTTGAATGACGTCAGATGCGCGCCGACACGGTACTGGCGATAGACGAGGTCGCCTGACGCCTCCGCTTCCGGTCCGGCCCAGAACTTGTCCAGCATACGCCAGCCGGTTGCGGCGCGTACGCCGAAATTGTCGCCGACCGTCGAGCCTGAAAACGACGCTGCGACCATCATTTGTGCGGGGATCGGCTCCCACCACACCTCCGCGTTGAGCCTGATACCGGCATGATCGCCCCTGAGGCGATTGCCGGGATCGTCGGGCGAGGTCTCGTGATGTTGCAGATCGAGGCCGGCGAAGAGCTTGATTTCGACATCGCCGCGCTTGATCCGCCAGCCCGGCATGACCGATCCGAGCAGGTAGGTGCCGCGAATATCGTTGATGCCTGAGCGATACAGATAGCTGCCGCCGGCGAGCAGCAGTTTCAGCGTAAAGCCGTCGGCGTTCAGGCCGCCCGGCGACCACATCATGCCGCCATAGGCCGTGCCGCCGCTGCGCCACAGGTCGAAGCCGCTGAAATAAAGGAATTTCTCCGCCGCCGCGCCGCTTGCTCCGGTTGACCAGTTGTCGGCATCGGTTACGGGATCGGCCAATGCTGCGCCGGCAGCGCAAGCCAAGCCGCTCGCCGCGACGCAAATCGCACGCATGACCCGTACGCAACGCATGGAGCCCCCGCCCCGAAGCGACAACGCCAGAACCGTTCACATCATTAAAATTGCGGATTTTCGGGCCGTCCAGCGATCAACCGTGAACAGGAAAGGAACAGGCCGAAAGAATTTCGACCCGCACAAGCTGTGTCAGCCTGCCGAATTCACCCGACGCGCGATATCAGCTCCATCGCTCCAGCTGGCGCGCGCACCTTGCCTTCGTGAATGACATAGGCGAACACATCGCGCGGTTGCTTCTTAGCCGGCGTCTTGTCTACCCGTGAAAGATCGTCCGGCTCGCCGCCGCGCGCCCAGAGCTTGAAGCGTTCAGCCCAGCGATCGAGTTGCTTCGGAGGATAGGCGGTCTTGATGTCATCCTTGCCGGTCTGTAGCCGCGCATAAACGAAATCTCCGGTAATGTCGGCGATGGCCGGATAGGTGGCGTGGTCTGCATAGACAACGGGCACCGCAAATTTCCGCAAAAGGGCAATGAAAGCCGGCGTTCTGAAACTCTCGTGGCGGACCTCGACCACATGACGCAGGATATGCCCGTCGAGCTTGCGCGGCAGCAGATCGAGGAACGCGCCGAAATCCGCCTCGTCGAACTTCTTGGTCGGAGCGAATTGCCATAGCACCGGACCGAGCCGGTCGCGAAGTTCAAGCACACCGGAATCGTAGAATCGCTTAATCGAGTCGCCGGCCTCCGCCAGAATCCGGCGGTTGGTCGCAAATCTCGGTCCTTTCACCGAAAAGATGAAGCCGTCCGGCACTTCGCTGGCCCATTTGCGAAAGCTCTGCGGCTTCTGCGATCCGTAATAGGTGCCGTTGATCTCGATCGAAGTCAGCTTTGAGGCGGCATAGCTCAGTTCCTTGGCCTGGGTCAGTTTTTCCGGGTAAAACACCCCGCGCCAGGGCGCGAAGGTCCAGCCGCCAATACCGATGTGTATTTTGCCTGTTTTTACGGCCATGCCTGTCCCCCTTGCGGATCGCGTTTGCCTCACCATATAGGCTTGAACGGCGGTGTCGCTGCCCCGCACCACCGCCGAACGACCACGAGTTGACCGGGTAAATCATGGATTTACCCTGAGCCTGCGCCGGATGTACGCGCTGCTCAAGTCTTCCGTGGTCGTTATTTTTTTGCCCGTCAGACCCTTGTACGACACCGACGCCAATCTCAACCCGTTTTGGCGATAATCGCGGTCTGCGTGCCTTGGCTTCCCGGAAAGCCCCGGATATACGCTGGCGGCATGAATTCTGCCCCCGCTTCCCAGGCTGCGGCCGCGCCTCAATTGTGCGTCGTCGTGCCGACCTTCAATGAGCGCGACAACGTCCCGAAGCTTTTTGCAAAGCTTGATGCGGCGCTGTCCGGAATCGCGTGGGAGGTCATTTTTGTCGATGACAATTCGCCGGACGGCACATGGGACGTGGTGCGTCAGCTCGCGCAGAGCGATCCCCGTATCCGTTGCATCAGGCGGATCGGACGGCGCGGTCTGTCCGGCGCGTGCATCGAGGGCATCCTCGCATCTTCCGCTCCTTTCGTTGCGGTGATGGACGCCGACCTTCAGCATGACGAGACGCAGCTGCCGAAGATGCTGGCGCTGCTGCAAAACGGCGAAGCCGAGCTTGTGGTCGGCAGCCGTTATGTCAGCGGCGGAAGCGCCGACAGTTTTGGAGCGACGCGGGCCGGCGGCAGCAAATTCGCGACCGAAATTGCCAAACGGCTGCTGCATATCGACGTCGCCGATCCGATGAGCGGGTTTTTCATGCTGCGCCGGGACCGGTTCGAGCAACTCGCTCCGCAACTGTCCACGCAGGGCTTCAAGATCCTGCTCGACCTGATCGCGACGGCGAAGGGCAATCTGCGGACGGTCGAAGTACCCTATACTTTCGGATCGCGCCTGCATGGCGAGAGCAAGCTCGATTCCATGGTAGTGATGGACTTTCTCGGGCTCGTGCTTGCCAAATTGACGCACGATCTGGTGTCGCTCCGCTTTCTGCTGTTCGCGCTGGTCGGCGCCACGGGTCTTGTGGTTCATTTCGCCACGCTGTTCATCGCCCTGCAGTTCGACATCGACTTTGCCTGGGCGCAGGCCATCGCGGCCATAGTCGCGATGACCGGAAACTTCCTGCTCAACAACTGGCTGACCTATCGCGACCAGCGCCTGAAGGGTTTCGGCGTGTTGCGCGGCCTTCTGCTGTTTTATCTTGTCTGCAGCGTCGGCCTGCTCGCCAATGTCGGCGTCGCATTTTCTGTGTATGATCAGGAGCCGATCTGGTGGCTGGCGGGTGCGGCCGGCGCGCTGATGGGCGTGGTGTGGAATTACGGTATATCCAGCATGTTCGTCTGGCGCGCAAGATGACAACGGATCTCGCCAGGCGCACGGCATGGATCGTCGGCGCGCTTGTGCTGGTGCGCCTGATCGTCGCCGCCTTCACGCCGCTGGCATTCGACGAGGCCTACTACTGGACCTGGTCCAAACATCTGCAGGGCGGCTATTACGATCATCCGCCGATGGTCGCTTTCATCATCCGGCTCGGCACCATGATCGCGGGCGACACCCAGCTCGGGGTGCGGCTGGTTTCGATCCTGCTCGCGCTTCCGATGAGCTGGGCCGTGTACCGCACCGCGCAGATGCTTTTTGCATATGACCGGATCGCCTCGGCCTCGGCGATCTTTCTCAACGCCACGCTGGTCGTGTCCGTCGGCACGATCATCACCACGCCGGATTCGCCGCTGATGGTGGCGTCGGCGTTCGTGCTTTACGCGCTGGCGAAAGTCCTCACCACCGGACGCGGAGTATGGTGGCTTGGTGTCGGCGTCGCCGTGGGACTGGCTCTGCTGTCGAAATACACGGCGCTCTATTTCGGCGCGGCGATCCTGATCTGGCTTTTACTCGCCAAGGATTTGCGGCGCTGGCTCGCGACGCCGTGGCCCTATCTTGGCGCGCTGCTCAGCCTCGCGATCTTCTCGCCGGTGCTTTTCTGGAATGCCGATCATCAGTGGGTTTCGTTCATCAAGCAGCTCGGCCGCGCGCAGATACGCACCTGGTCGCTGAACTATTTCGCCGAGCTTGTGCCGGTCCAGTTCGGCTTCGCGACGCCTTCGGTTTTCATTCTCGGCGTGCTCGGGCTTTACGCATTATCGCGCCGGAACGATGTCGGCCGCGGTGCGCGCGTGCTGATCGCCACCAGCGTGTTGACCCTGTTCTGCTATATGGCCTGGCACTCCTTTCACGAGCGCGTCGAAGGCAACTGGCTGGCGCCGGTCTATCCGGCTTTCGCGATCGCCGCCGCCTATGCCGCGTACGGCACGGGCTGGACCGGCCGTTTGCAAAAGCTCGTCCATGGCTGCCGGCGCAGCGCGCTCGCCGTCGGCATCATTCTGTTCGCGCTGCTGATCCTGCAACTCTGCACCGGAATTTTCACCTTGTTCAAGCGCGACGGCTCGGTGAGGGCCGTCGGCATCGGATGGCCCGCGATGGCCCGCGACATCGAGGCCGCGCGCGAGGTTCTCGGCGCGACCTGCGTTCTGGCCAACGACTACGGCACGACGTCGATGCTGATGTTCTATCTGCCGAAAGGAAGCTGCATCGCGCAATACAGCGGCCGCATCCGCTGGGAAAACCTGCCCGAGCCCGACGACGCTCTGCTCCGGGGAAGGGTGCTGATGGTCGGCATGCGCAACGCCGACACGATTCTGCAGGACAAATACGCGCGCACCGAGCGGCTTCAGGACCTGACGCGCACCCGTCTCGGCGCCGTGATCGAGACCTACGAACTCGATCTGCTCGAACGCGCGAAGGGTGCGACGCTCGACCGCTCGCCGCCGCCCGAAATCGTCGCCCGCTGATCGCGCGTGCTCCGGCCGGGTTCCGTGCCACAAACTGGCCCGGACTTAATCCCCATTTAACCAAATGCCGCCTTAATGCGGCTTCGCGTTTCTGCGACATCCTCACCGGATTTTGACGCTCCGTGGTGGAACGAGCGAACGCTTGTGTTGCGGCCTTTGCACGCCGGGGTCTGGGGGTTAGTGCGAAGTGGAGTTTCGGGTGGGCGATCGGAGAATGAGCTACCGTCAGATTGCGTATGCCTATTCGGTTGCGCCGGCTTACGCACAGCGGCCCCGCCGCGTGAATCCTCAAAACGTGATCGGCGCCTCCGCGCTGTCCTTCGTCGGTTTCGCCAGCCTCGGCATGCTGGCCTTCAACATTTTCGGCGACACCGTCACGCCCGTGGCGTCCAACGCCGGCGCCGAGATCGTCACCATTTCGCGCCAGCGTTCGCTCGAAGCGCGCAGCGCCATGGCCTCGCTGTTCAACTCCAGCTATTCCTTCGGCGGCCCGCAGGTCACCTTCGAAGTGCCCGCGCTGAGGAAGGGCGACCGGCTCGATATCGCGCAGCGCGAGGGCGCGCTGGCCAAGGGCGACCGGCTCGCCGTGCATGTGATCGACCAGGCACCGCAGCAGGTGGCGCGGCTCGAGACGCCGCCGCAGGATGTCCAGACCCAGACGCTTCAGTCTCAAACTCTTCAGTCTCAGGCCGCCCAGAGTCAGATCGCCGCGTCGCAGAATGCACCGCTCGCCAACGCGCAGCCGACGCAGACCGTCGAGGTGCTCGCCAACATTCCGCTGCCGCCACCGCGTCCCTCCGCCGCCGACGCGCAGGGCAGGGGACCCTCCGCCCGCGAGATCGCCCAGGCCAACAAGCCGGCGATGCTCGCCAACGCCGCGCCACCTGCCGCGCCGCGCAAGGCGCTCACCATTTTCGAGAAGCTGTTCGGCGTGCGCGACCAGCAGCCGGCCAACACGCAGCTCGCCTATGCTTCGCCGGACGGCGGCGTGACCGGCAGCCTGCCGACGCGCTCCAGCGATATCGCCGCCGGCATGACCCCGCCTTACGACCGCCAGACCGCGGTTTACGACATCACCGCGCGCACCGTGTACATGCCGGACGGCACGCGGCTCGAGGCGCATTCCGGCCTCGGCTCGCGGCTCGACGATCCGCGTTTCGTGCGCGAGCGGATGCGCGGACCGACGCCGCCGCATGTCTACGATCTGAAGCTGCGCGAGGCGCTGTTTCACGGCGTCGAGGCGCTGCGCCTCAATCCGGTCGGCGGCGAGGAGGCGATCTTCGGCCGCACCGGGCTTCTGGCGCACACCTACATGCTCGGCCCGAACGGCGATTCCAACGGCTGCGTGTCGTTCCGCGACTACAACCGCTTCCTGCGCGCCTACAAGAACGGCGAGGTCAAGCGTCTCGTCGTGGTCGCGAAGGTGGACTAGGCGCGCACCGCGCCGCGCGCGTTGCTCATTCTCCGATTCGATTGTCAAACAGCCGTATCCAGTCATTGCGAGCGGAGCGAAGCAATCCAGCGTGGAATCAACGGAGCGCGTGAAGTGGATTGCTTCGTCGCTGACGCTCCTCGCAATGACGCACATTCGAGAAGCTGCGCTGTTCTGCGAAATGTCGTCCCCGCGAAAGCGGGGATCCAGTGCGGCATGCACGGGATGATCTCCCTGGGTCCCCGCCTGCGCGGGGACGACGCTGCATGTGGGGCTTGCCCCGTTTGCGCAAAAATAAACCCCGCGCTTGTCGTGGCATGAGTGATCCTCCCTGTTGTTTAAGGCGCGGGCGCGCCGTCGCTTGCTTCGTTCACCGCCCCGATCATGAGGGCGCGCGGAACGCCGGACGCGCGATGCGTCCGCAGCCTCGCGTGCAAAATGCTTTTGGCACACGAGCTTCAGTCACCACGAAAGCACCGGATGCGTCCGGCGTTCCGCACGCAATGGTTTTAACGGCTTGTGTCGCGCTCTCCCCGGTGAC
>RXJJ01000019.1:26866-56921 GCA_003963145.1 Bradyrhizobiaceae bacterium | reverse complement strand
GGATGACCGCATTCAGGCCTAACAGACAAGAGGAAGTGTGATGACAACGCTCCTGGACATTCGTGATCTCAAGGCCGAGATCGACGGTCGCCAGATTTTGAACGGCCTGGACCTGTCCGTGAAAAAAGGAGAGGTCCATGCGATCATGGGACCGAACGGTGCCGGCAAGTCGACATTGTCCTACGTGCTATCGGGTAAGCCGGGCTACGAAATCACCGCAGGTGAGGTTTTCCTCAACGGGGAGGACTTGCTGGCCATGGCTCCTGACGAGCGGGCTGCCAAGGGGCTGTTCCTTGCTTTCCAATATCCGCTGGAAATTCCGGGCGTTGCCACGCTGACGTTTCTGCGAACGGCCCTGAACGCCCAACGCAAGAAGCGCGGCGAGGAGGAACTGTCTTCACCCGATGTCTTGAAACGGGTCCGCGAGCTCGCCAAGCAACTGAGCATCGATCCCGAGATGCTGAAGCGGCCGCTCAATGTCGGGTTTTCCGGCGGCGAGAAGAAGCGCAACGAGACGCTGCAGATGGCACTGCTGGAGCCAAAGCTGTGTGTGCTCGACGAGACCGATTCGGGGCTCGACATCGACGCGCTGCGCATCGTGGCCGACGGCGTCAATCGCCTGCGCGCAGCCGATCGAGGCATGATCGTCATCACACATTATCAGCGGCTTCTCGACTACATCGTACCTGATGTCGTGCACGTGCTCTCGGCCGGACGGATCGTCAAGACCGGGGGCAAGGAGCTCGCGCTCGAGCTGGAAGCGACGGGTTACGCGCAGCACCAGAATGAGGCTGCGTAATTCCATGAACGCCGAGATCCGTCCAGTGAGGACCGCCGCCGAGATAGGGCTATTCGATCTGTTCGCGGCTGAGCATAAGGGTTTGCCGGGCGGCAGCACGATCGAGGCGATGCGGCGCGAGGCCTTCGATCGCTTTGTGGCGCAAGGTCTACCCCATTCGCGTGTCGAGGCGTGGAAATACACTAATCTGCGCCGCCTGGTTCGCGACGCCAAGCCGCTGGCGGCCCGGCCCGACGTGGCGGCTAAGGTCGCGGCAGGCAAGGCGGGCGCCATTTTTGCCGGCCTCAACTTTCGCAGGCTCGTGATCGTTGATGGTGCTTTCGTCCCTGAATTGTCGGATCTTGCGGATCTCGAGCCCGGCGTTAGCGTTCGAGCGACCATCAAGCAACTTGACGCGGACATACCTGTCGCACTCGATGGTGGCATGGTCGGGACCGATGCTGTCGCAGCGTTAAATACTGCGTTCGCTGCTGATGGCGTGATGCTTACGGTCGATCCCGACGTCGTAGTGTCGCGGCCGATCCATCTGGCCTTCGTCGCCACGGCCGCGACGCCGTCTGCGATGTTCACGCAGTCGTCGCTATCGGTCGGTAGCGGCGCTGCCGTCACGCTCATCGAGACACACGAGGGGCCTGATCATTCCGAATATCAGGTCAACACAGCGTTGCGAATGATGGTCGGAGATCGGGCTCAGTTGGACCACATCAAAGTCACATCCGAAGGTGCGGCGGCGCTGCATCTCGCTACCTTGACTGCCGAAATTCGGGCGAATGCAACGTATCGCGAATTTTGTTTGACGACCGGGGGCGCTGTTGTGCGCAATCAGCTCTTCGTGAGGCTTGCAGGCGAGGGGACAACAGCCAGTGTACACCATGCGAGCCTGCTTGCCGGCCGTCAGCATGCTGACACAACGCTGGTCGTCGATCACGCCGCCGTGGGCTCTGAGAGCCGGGAGGTGTTCAAGGCGGTGATCGACGACGAGGCGCGTGCGGTCTTCCAGGGCCGGATCACGGTGCAGCCGAGCGCACAGCAGACCGACGCCAGGATGATGGCGCGGGCATTGCTGCTGTCTGACGACGCGGTCGCCAATTGCAAGCCGGAGCTGGAAATCTTCGCCGATGACGTCCAGTGCGGGCACGGCACGACAACCGGTGCGCTGGACGATCAGCTGAAGTTCTATCTCATGGCCCGGGGCATCCCGGAAAAACAGGCTGAGGCCCTTCTGATCGAGGCTTTCGTCGGTGAAGTCATCAACGAGATCGCGCGCGACGATATACGCGAGGCGTTATTGCGGGTGATGCGCGATTGGCTCAAGGATCGGGACTAGTCGCATGCATCCTGCGGTCAGCAACGGGAGTTACGACGTCCATCGCGTCAGGCAGGACTTTCCGATCCTGGCGATGCAGGTGCACGGCAAGCCGCTGGTGTACCTCGACAATGCCGCCTCCGCGCAGAAGCCCACGGTCGTGCTCGACCGGCTGACGGAAGCCTATACCAGCGAATATGCCAACGTGCATCGCGGCCTGCATTACCTCGCCAACGCTGCCACCGAAGCCTATGAGGGCGCGCGCGACAAGGTCAGAGAATTCCTCAATGCGGAGCGGCGTGAAGAGATCATCTTCACCCGCGGTGCTACGGAGGCGATCAATCTCGTGGCGCAGACGTTCGGCCGGGAAGGGATCGGCGAGGGCGACGAGATCGTGCTCTCGATCATGGAGCACCACGCCAACATCGTGCCTTGGCATTTTCTTCGCGAACGAAACGGCGCGGTGATCAAATGGGCTCCGGTCGACGACGAGGGCAATTTCCTGATCGACGAGTTCGAGAAGCTGCTGAATAAAAAGACCAAACTGGTCGCGATCACTCAGATGTCAAACGTGCTGGGCAGCGTCGTTCCGGTCAAGGAGGTCGTTCGTCTGGCGCATGCGCGCGGGATTCCCGTCCTCGTGGACGGCTCGCAAGCGGCCGTGCACATGGATGTTGACGTTCGCGATATCGATTGCGATTTCTATGTCGTTACCGGACACAAGCTGTATGGACCGACCGGCATCGGCGCGCTCTATGGCAAATATGCGCATCTTGCGGCCATGCCGCCCTTCAACGGCGGTGGCGAGATGATCCGCGAAGTTTCGCAGGATATCGTCACTTATGGTGAGCCGCCGCACCGTTTCGAGGCCGGAACGCCGCCGATCGTACAGGCGATCGGCTTTGGCGCAGCGATCGACTATGTCCAATCGATCGGCAAGGAGCGTATCCGCAGGCATGAGAACAGCCTGCTGACCTATGCCCAGGAGCGGCTGCGCGGCGTCAATTCACTGCGGATCATAGGGACCGCCGCCGACAAGGGGGCGCTCGTGTCGTTCGAGATGAAGAACGCTCACGCCCACGATTTCGCGACCGTGATCGACCGAGCCGGCGTCGCAGTGCGCGCGGGTACGCATTGTGCGATGCCTCTGCTCGAGCGTTTTGGAGTGACCGCGACCTGCCGCGCCTCGTTCGCACTCTACAACACGACGGACGAGGTCGATACGCTGGCCGAGGCTCTGCTCAAGGCCCAGGAGCTTTTCTCATGAGCAAACAGGGTGCCACCGAGCCACTTCCCGGCAAGCCGCGTGCGGTAGCCCGTATTGTCTGCAATGCCCACAAGCGCAGGGCGGTAAGAATCATGGAGCGGCGCGCCACCTGGGAATTTTCGGCCGGCGAGCCGGTCCGTGCGGCAGCCGTGATCAAGAACGATGGCATGTATCCGCACAAGGATATTGGCGAGCCACTCGTCCATCCGGGCGATGCCGGCATCGTGCGCGAGAGCTGGCGTTTTCTCGGCGAGGTCTACTACACGGTCGAGTTCGTCGCTCGATCCGTGTTCGTGATCATGCGGGGTCGCGAAATGGTGCGGACGGGAACGGCGTTCGACGCAGCCTGACGCTACACCGCTTCGGCGAGCGCTGCCGTCGCGTCCGCGCGCATTCTGGTCACCATCGAGCGGAAGCCGTTCGAGCGTTGCGGCGTGAGATGCTGGCCCAATCCCAGCCTGTCGAACAGGGCGAGCGGATCGTCGCTAACGATCTCTGCAGCGGGTCGGCCTGACAAGGCCGCAATCAGGATCGCGACCAAGCCGCGCACGATATGGGCGTCGCTGTCACCGGAAAAGCTGACGAGCGGCCGCCCGCCGCGTTGCTCGATAGTGGTGGCGAGCCAGACCTGGCTGACGCAGCCAGGCACCTTGTTGGCGTTGGTCCGTTGGCCATCCGGCAGCGGCGCCAGCTTGCGGCCGAGCTCGATCACATAGCGATATCGATCGTCCCACTCATCAAGGAGGGCGAAATTTTCGATGATGTCGTCGATCGGCTTGGACAAGGATTTGGTCACGTGTGCTCTCCGGATTAGAGGCGATGAGCGCTCGCTCGACTACGGGCGCAGTCGCGATGTGGTTGCCGGTCACCGCAAGATCCCATGACCTTGGTCGCGATGCATCGGCCACATTCATCAAGCAAGCTCCATACCGCACTGCGGATTGAAGTCTCGGCATGCGAAAATTCATGCGACGGGAGCCTGGCGTAGATCGCATTGTTTTGTTTCGAACAGCTTTCCGTGCGATCGCATGTCGACAAGATGCGATGTCGGGTTTGCAACAATGCCCGGCGATAACGCTATCTGTTTCCAATCGCTCCATTTTTTAGTTCGGTCGAGCGCTGGCACACTCGTTGCAAAAGTCCTTAGGCAAGGCGACCTCGCGCACGGAAATCGCGAGAGCGGCACGCCGGTTGAGGGCAATCGGCCGAAGGAGAGCAGACTGACTTATCGAGACGGGTCGCGTTGTGAGGCCTGTCGATTGTTTACAAGGCGCTTCGGAGGAAGCGCCGGCCCCGGTCACGAGGACAACCGAAGGATATTCGCATGAGCCTAGCAGCCACACAGAGCATCGCCGAAATCAAGGCACGCAACAAGCAGCTGATCGACGAGGTCTTGAAGGTCTATCCGGAGAAGACCGCCAAGCGTCGCGCCAAGCATCTCAACGTTCACGAAGCCGGCAAGTCAGATTGCGGCGTCAAGTCGAACCTGAAGTCGATCCCCGGCGTGATGACCATTCGAGGATGCGCCTACGCGGGCTCGAAGGGCGTGGTGTGGGGTCCGATCAAGGACATGATCCACATCAGCCACGGCCCGGTCGGCTGCGGCCAGTACTCCTGGGCGGCGCGCCGCAACTACTACATCGGCACGACCGGCATCGACACGTTCGTCACGATGCAGTTCACCTCCGACTTCCAGGAAAAGGATATCGTGTTCGGCGGCGACAAGAAGCTCGCCAAGATCATCGATGAGATCCAGGAGCTGTTTCCGCTCAACCACGGCATCACCATTCAGTCGGAGTGTCCGATCGGCCTGATCGGCGACGACATCGAGGCGGTCTCGAAGTCGAAGTCGAAGGAATATGACGGCAAGACCATCGTGCCGGTGCGCTGCGAAGGATTCCGCGGTGTGTCGCAGTCACTCGGCCATCACATTGCCAACGACGCGGTGCGCGACTGGATCTTCGACAAGATCTCGCCAGAGGCCAAGCCGGCGTTCGAATCGACGCCCTACGACGTCGCGATCATCGGCGACTACAACATCGGTGGCGACGCCTGGTCCTCTCGCATTCTGCTGGAGGAAATGGGTCTGCGGGTGATCGCGCAGTGGTCCGGTGACGGCAGCCTCGCCGAGCTCGAGGCGACGCCCAAGGCAAAGCTCAACGTGCTGCACTGCTATCGCTCGATGAACTACATCTCCCGTCATATGGAAGAGAAGTTCGGCATTCCGTGGTGCGAGTACAATTTCTTTGGTCCGTCCAAGATCGCGGAGTCGCTGCGCAAGATCGCAAGTTTCTTCGACGACAAGATCAAGGAGGGCGCCGAGCGCGTCATCGCGAAATACCAGCCGCTGATGGATGCGGTGATCGCCAAGTACCGTCCGCGCCTCGAAGGCAAGACTGTGATGCTGTTCGTCGGCGGTCTGCGTCCGCGCCACGTGATCGGAGCCTATGAGGACCTCGGCATGGAGGTCGTCGGCACCGGTTACGAATTCGGCCACAACGACGACTATCAGCGCACCGCGCAGCACTACGTCAAGGACGGCACGCTGATCTACGACGACGTAACCGGCTACGAGTTCGAGCAGTTCGTGGAGAAGATCCAGCCCGATCTCGTCGGCTCCGGCATCAAGGAAAAGTACGTCTTCCAGAAGATGGGCGTTCCGTTCCGGCAGATGCACTCGTGGGACTATTCCGGTCCCTATCACGGCTATGACGGGTTCGCCATCTTCGCCCGCGACATGGACATGGCGATCAACTCCCCGATCTGGAAGAAGACCAAGGCACCCTGGAAGGATGCCCCGCGGCCGAGCCTGATGGCGGCCGAGTAACAGAGGCGGTGTCCGGCTCTTCCCGATCCCCGGGAAGAGCCGAGAGACGGCGATCGAACACGAATCCAACAAAGGTGCCACGATGACACAGAATGCCGAACACGTGCTCGATCATTTCGAGCTGTTCCGCGGTCCGGAATACCAGCAGATGCTGGCCAACAAGAAGATACTGTTCGAAAATCCACACGATCCTGCGGAAGTCGAACGCATCCGCGAATGGGCCAAGACGCCCGAATATCGCGAGAAGAATTTTGCTCGTGAGGCCTTGACCGTCAATCCCGCGAAGGCCTGCCAGCCTCTAGGTGCGGTATTCGTGGCGGTCGGCTTCGAAGGCACGCTGCCCTTCGTGCACGGCTCGCAGGGTTGCGTCGCCTATTACCGCAGCCATCTGTCGCGCCACTTCAAGGAGCCGAGTTCCTGCGTGTCATCGTCGATGACCGAAGACGCGGCCGTGTTCGGCGGCCTGAACAACATGGTGGACGGGCTCGCCAACACCTACAGCATGTACAAACCGAAGATGATCGCAGTCTCCACCACCTGCATGGCGGAAGTGATCGGCGACGACCTCAACGCCTTCATCAAGACGGCCAAGGAGAAGGGATCCGTCCCGTCGGAGTACGACGTTCCCTTCGCCCACACGCCGGCTTTCGTCGGCAGCCACGTCACCGGTTATGACAACGCGCTCAAGGGCATCATCGAACATTTCTGGGATGGCAAGGCCGGTACCGCGCCGAAGCTCGAGCGCAAGGCGAATGACAAGATCAACTTCATCGGCGGCTTCGATGGCTACACGGTCGGCAACATCCGCGAGATCAAGCGTATCTTCGAGCTGATGGGGATCGAGTACACGATCCTGGCCGACAACAGCGATGTGTTCGACACCCCGACCGACGGCGAGTTTCGCATGTATGATGGCGGAACCACATTGGAGGACGCCGCAAACGCGATCCACGCCAAGGCAACCATCTCCATGCAGCAATATTGCACGGAGAAGACGCTGCCCTTCATCGCGGGTCATGGCCAGGAGGTTGCGTCTTTCAACCACCCGGTCGGTGTCAGCGCCACCGACGAATTTCTGATGACGTTGTCGCGGATCACCGGCAAGCCGATCGCGAAAGCCCTGGAGCAGGAACGCGGCCGCTTGGTCGACGCGATGGCGGACTCCAGCGCGCATATCCACGGCAAGAAGTTCGCGATCTACGGTGATCCGGATCTCTGCTACGGCCTTGCGGCCTTCCTGCTGGAACTCGGCGCCGAGCCGACCCATGTGCTCGCCACCAATGGCAGCAAGGCCTGGGCCGAGAAGATGGAGGCGCTGTTTGCCAGCTCGCCATTCGGCAAGAACTGCCATGCCTATCCCGGCAAGGACCTTTGGCACATGCGTTCGCTGCTGTTCACCGAGCCGGTCGACTTCCTGATCGGCAACACCTACGGCAAGTATCTGGAGCGCGATACCGGCACGCCGCTGATCCGTATCGGCTTCCCGGTGTTCGATCGCCACCATCATCACCGTTATCCGGTGTGGGGCTATCAGGGCGGGATGAACGTTCTGGTCAAGATCCTCGACAAGATCTTCGACGAGATCGACAAGAATACCAACGTGCCAGCCAAGACCGACTACAGCTTCGACATCATTCGTTGATGCGAAAAGTCCTGCCGCCGCCTGATCAGGCGGCGGCAGACGACCAGTCTAGCCAGAGCGATCGAGACTGCGGGGCGACGAGCTCGCGCAGCGGGTCAGGGAATAGGAGAGACAAATGAGCTCGCTGTCGGCCACCATCCAGGACGTTTTCAACGAGCCGGGTTGCGGCAAGAACGCCAACAAGACGGAGGCCGAACGCAAGAAGGGCTGCACCAAGCAGTTGCAGCCGGGTGGAGCCGCCGGTGGTTGCGCCTTCGACGGCGCCAAGATCGCGCTGCAGCCTTTCACCGATGTCGCACACCTCGTCCATGGCCCGATCGCCTGCGAGGGCAACTCCTGGGACAATCGCGGCTCGGCCTCGTCGGGGTCCGATATGTGGCGCAGGAGCTTCACGACTGACATGAACGAGACCGACATCGTGTTCGGCGGCGAGAAGCGGCTCTACAGGGCAATCAAGGAAGTCATCGAGAAATACGACCCGCCCGCGATCTTCGTCTACCAGACCTGCGTTCCCGCCATGATCGGCGACGACATCAATGCGGTCTGTAAAGCGGCTGCGGCCAAGTTCGGCAAGCCGGTCATCCCCGTCAATTCGCCGGGTTTCGTCGGCCCGAAAAACCTCGGCAACAAGCTTGCCGGCGAAGCACTGCTCGAACACGTCATCGGCACCGAGGAGCCCGACTACACCACGCCGTACGACATCAACATCATCGGCGAATACAATCTCTCCGGGGAGTTCTGGCAGATCAAGCCGATTCTGGAAGAACTCGGCATCCGCATCCTCTCCTGCATCTCGGGCGACGGCAAATATCGTGAGCTTGCCTATTCGCACCGGGCCAAGGCCGCGATGATGGTGTGCTCCAAGGCGATGATCAACGTCGCCCGCAAGATGGAGGAGCGCTACGGTATTCCGTTCTTCGAGGGCTCGTTCTATGGCATTCAAGATTCCAGCGACTCGCTGCGCGAGATTGCGCGCATGCTGATCGAGCGCGGCGCGCCGGGAGAGCTGATGGAGCGGACCGAGGCGGTGATCGCGCGCGAGGAAGCCAAGGCCTGGGCCGCGATCGAGCGCTTCAAGCCGCGCTTCAAGGACAAGAAGGTGCTGCTGATCACCGGCGGCGTCAAATCATGGTCGGTTGTCGCGGCTTTGCAGGAGGCCGGCCTCGAGATCGTCGGCACATCCGTGAAAAAGTCCACCAAGGAGGACAAAGAGCGGATCAAGGAACTGATGGGGCAGGACGCCCACATGATCGAGGACATGACGCCGCGCGAAATGTACAAGATGCTGAAGGACGCGCGCGCCGACATCATGCTGTCCGGCGGTAAATCGCAGTTCGTCGCTTTGAAAGCGGCGATGCCTTGGCTCGACATCAATCAGGAACGTTGCCACGGCTATATGGGCTACATCGGCATGGTGAAGTTGATGGAGGAAGTCGAGAAGGCGCTCTACAATCCGATGTGGGAGCAGCTGCGCAAGCCGGCGCCGTGGGACGAGACCGGCGTCAGCTGGCAAGCCAAGGCAATGGCTCAGATGGAGGCGCAGGCCGCCGAGATCGCCGCGGACCCGGTCAAGGCCGACGAGACGCGACGCGCCAAGAAGATCTGCTTCTGCAAGACGGTTGACCTCGGCACCATCGAAGATGCCATCGCCGCGCACGGACTTACCACCGTCGACGGGGTGAAAGAGCATACCAATGCGTCGGGCGGATGTGGCGCCTGTGCAGGCCGGGTCGAGGATATCCTGGCGGCGCAGCCAGCGCCGGCGCTGCAGGCGGCGGAGTAGGGCGTTCCCATGGCGATCGTCACCACCTCCAAAAAGGCCTGCTCGGTCAATCCGCTCAAGATGAGTCAACCGATCGGCGGCTCGTTCGCCTTCATGGGGCTGCGCGGTGCGATGCCGCTCCTGCATGGCTCGCAGGGCTGCACCTCGTTCGGCCTGACTCTGTTCGTGCGGCATTTCAAGGAAGCCGTACCGATGCAAACCACCGCGATGAGTGAGGTCGCGACCGTGCTCGGCGGCTATGAGAACGTGGAACAGGCGATCCTCAATATCTACAACAGGACCAAGCCCGAGATCATTGGCATTAACTCCACCGGCGTCACCGAGACCAAGGGCGATGACGTCGAGGGTTTCATCCGCCTGATCCGGCAGAAGCATCCGCAGCTTGAAAAATTCCCGCTGGTCTACGTCTCCACGCCTGATTTCAAGGACGCTTTCCAGGACGGTTGGGAGAAGACGGTCGCCCGCATGGTCGAGGTGCTGGTCGATCCGGTCGAACCGGGGACTGCACGCGATCCGGCCCGGGTCAATGTGCTGCCTGGCTGCCATCTCACTCCCGGCGACCTCGACGAGCTGCGTGTGATCCTGGAGGATTTCGGACTCAGGCCGTCGTTCCTGCCGGATCTCGCCGGATCCCTCGACGGGCACATTCCGGACGAGTTCACGCCGACCACGATCGGTGGCATCGGTGTCGACGAGATCGCCACGATGGGTCGGGCGGCCTGGACCATCGCGATCGGCGCGCAGATGAAGCGCGCGGCCGAAGCTATGCAGGAGCGAACCGGCGTGCCGTACCGCCTGTTCGAACGGCTCTGCGGGCTCATCCCCAACGACGAGTTCATCACTTTCCTGAGCGAGATCAGCGGACGGCCGGTCCCGATGAAATATCGCCGGCAGCGCGGCCAGCTCGCGGACGCGATGCTGGACACGCATTTCCATCTCGGGGGCCGCAAGCTCGCGATCGGTGCCGAACCCGATTTGCTGTTCGACCTGTCGAGCATGCTCTACGAGATGGGTGCCGAGGTCACGGCGGCGGTGACCACCACGGCCTCGCCGGTGCTGGAACGGGTCAAGGCGCAGGAGGTGCTGATCGGCGATCTCGAGGATCTTGAGGACCTCGCGAAGGCGCGCGACTGCGATCTCCTCATCACCCATTCGCACGGCCGCCAAGCGGCTTCGCGTCTGAAGATTCCGTTCTATCGCGCGGGTTTCCCGATGTTCGACCGGCTTGGTGCGGGGCACCAGCTGTCGGTTGGTTACCGCGGCACCCGTGATCTGGTGTTCGATCTCGCCAATCTCGTCGTCGGCGACCGCGAAGCCAACCACCAGCCTACGCCCGACACTTGGCGGGCCACGGACAGTGGCCTCCAGGTCGTTCCGCCGCAACTGCACTGAGCGAAGAAGAGGGATCAGATCGATGAAAGTCGCCTTTGCCACCCAGGACCTGAAACGCGTCGATGCGCATTTCGGCTGGGCGAAGAACATTGCCATCTACGACGTCAGTCCCGAGGGACACCACTTCGTTGAGGCCATCCAGTTCGATGGCGACCTCAAGGAAGACGGCAACGAGGACAAGCTCGCGCCAAAGATCGAGGCGATCAAGGACTGCACGATCCTCTACGTCGCGGCGATCGGAGGCTCGGGTGCAGCTCGCGTGGTGGCCAACAACATCCATCCGATGAAGGTGGCTCAGCCCGAGGCGATCGACGACCTCTGCGTCAAGCTTGAGGACGTGCTGAAAGGCTCGCCGCCGCCCTGGCTGCGCAAGGTGCTCGCCAAGGGACAGGAACGCAGTTTTGATTTCGAAGACTGAAGGAACCAGCCATGACTGAAGCGGCAGAATTGATCCAACCCGACGTCGCGGCCGAGGCGCCGTTCGTCAAGGAGCTCGTCAAGATCTGGCGGGCGCAGGACACCCATGGCGCCTGGGAAGGCAAGAAGGACCTCGACCTGCTCGAGCCCTACATCCTCGACAAGGAGAAGCGGCGCGCTTTGCCGATCGTCGGTGATCCCGATCCCGACACGATCTGGCGGATGGAGCTGTTCTTCAACGCCGTCGCGCTTTCGATCGAGAGGGCGACCGGCGTGATGATCTCGCCGATGCTCAAGATGCATCATGAAGGCTTCGGCCGAATGGTTCTGATCGGCGGCCGTCTCATCGTCGTCAACAAGCAGTTGCGGGACGTTCATCGCTTCGGGTTCGACAATCTCGGCAAGCTCGCCACCGAAGGCGACAAATACGTCTCGGGCGGGGTTGAGATGATCCGTAAATTTCCCGAAGTGGCGAATTACTGAGGTTTGACCATGAGCGATCTTGAAACCCTGAAAGCCGAGATCAAGAAGCTGTCGGCCAAGGCGACGCAGGCCAAGATGGATCTCCACGATCTCTCCGAGGAGCTTCCGATCAACTGGACCTCGATTATGAGCGTGGCCCAGAAGGCTCACGACGCGTTTGCCGAGCTTGAGCGCAAGCGCGAGGATCTCAAGACCCTCGAAAAGGCCTGAATCGAGGATTCCGACCATGTCCTACGCAACCCGCGACGGCCGAGACTGGAAGCCCGACTATCTGGTAGCCATCGACGCCGAGAAGTGCATTGGCTGTGGCCGCTGCTACAAGGTCTGCGGCCGCGAGGTCATGACGCTGAAAGGCCTCAACGAGGACGGCGAGATGATCGACCTCGATGATGATGACGATGAGGTCGAGAAAAAAGTCATGGTGATGGCCGACGACGGCGCCTGCATCGGTTGCGGTGCCTGCGCGCGGGTTTGTCCGACCAACTGCCAGACCCATGCTCCTGCGACGGCCTGAGTGCCAGTCCGGGATCGGGATGAGTAAAACCCGACAGCAACCAGCCCGGTCTATCGCCGACGCCGGAATCTGATCAATTGATGCGGGGATCGCATCGATCGTCTCACTCGATTCCCTGCTCGCGCGCTTTCATCATCACGGCAATGCGGAACCGCTCGTGAATGGCGACGGGATTGGCGAGCATGTCGGCTTCGGCTTGCTTGAATGCGGCAATGACGATCTCCGCCTCCGCCCGCGTCAGGGGGACGCGGCCCGCCATGTGAGTAGCTTCCGGCGCGGCCGCCAGGATCGCGCGGCGGTAGGGATGATCCTTCACCTCGATCAGCTCATTGGCTTCGAGCTTGCCGCCGAGCGTGATTGCGAGCCCGACGACCTCGAGCTTGCGGCCATCCTGTGCGGTTTTGACCAATATCGCCATGTTACTGGACCTCCTGCCTCGACCGTGTGGACATCATGGGGTTGTCGGCATGGCAAAGCCCGGCCGGGGATGGGTGTCGTAATAGTCGGGCCGTTCGGGCCAGCCGCCTTCGGCGATAAACTTGAACGCAGTGATCTTGACCGGCGCGCCTTGGGAGCAGGACACTTCGGCGAACTTGATCTCGCGTGGACCGGGCCCGGCGGAGAAATCGGCCACCACGGTGCCGTCGGCCTTGCAGGCACGGGCAAAGCCGGGCGTGCCGACACTGCTCGCGGGGACAGGATTGGCCGCGAAATTCGCGCCCATTGCCTCACTGCCGAAAGCAGGACTTGCGAACTTGAAGGTGGCGAGGACGCCGCTCCGATCTATCGGACCATCGGCGGTGATCGGACGCGCGACCGAGTAGACGGTCAGCGTGCCGCTGTCGAGCAGCGCCTTGATCTCGTCTTCCGAGCAGGCGGCGAATTCAGACGCAACGTTCATGTCGTTCTCCATGCCGAAGGGCCTGACTGATTAATATCAATTTCCATGCCACATCGCGTAGGCGAGCCCAGGGCCAGCGAAGCCCGGATACAACGAATAAGGGCGCTGCTCGCTCCCTTCGTGCGGCACTACGCCGGAGCATTCCGACAATGCGGACAGGGCTGTCGGATTCCGTACAGGGCAGAAGCAACGCGCCCGGTGGCGTCTAGCGCAATTCTTGCATCGGTTGCGTAGACATTTCGACCGCGACGAGGACGGCATGGACCAGAATACCGCCTATGCGATCTGCGCCTTTAACGACATCCCGAGCCAGCGGGCGATCGGCTTTCATCTGATGATCATTGGCGAGGACGGCGCACCGCGCCCGTGGCCGATCATCATCGTGCGTTGGGGCAAGCAGGTGTTCGGCTATCTCAACCGGTGCCCGCACGACGGCGTGAACCTGGACTGGGAGCGCAACCAATTCCTGAATGGCAGCGGCACCCGGCTGCTGTGCGGCAAGCACGGCGCCACCTTCGAACTCGGGACCGGCCACTGCATGGACGGACCGTGTAAGGGCGAAAGCTTGACGCCGATCGCGCTCGCCGTGCTCGATGGCGACATCTGCGTCACCGGGGTGACGCTCGTGGAGGACGACGAGCCGCCTTGCGAGGACGAAGTCTGAAGCAGAGGCGTCAGACCGGGCGATTCTCGTTACGGTTCTTCACCGGCTCCATCTTTGCGACGCCGTCCTCGTAGGAGATATCGGTGTAGGATCCGTCGAGATTCCTGGCGGCGTCGAGCAGATAGTCCAGCTTGCCGGCAGTATCGAGTTTCTTGATGTCATTCTTGTCGACGCCGGCGAGATCCATCATCTCCTTCCAGACCGTGGATTCGTCGCAGGGCAGAACACGGAACTCGATGTCGCCGATCCTGGTGCGGTATTTTGCCAGAAAGTCGATGTTGTTGCAGAACATGAAGTAGCTGCCCTTCGGGCTGAGTGCGCCTTCGAGCACCTTGGCGACGTCGGCGAGATAGGCGAAGGAATGGATATAGCCGGCGAGCACCGGGATGGTCGCTTCGCCCTCCTGCGCCACAGTCAGCACCTGCTCGATCGAATAATCCGGCGGGCGCTTCTCGTCGGCGACCTGGGCCTGGAATTTCAGCGCGATATCGCCGCGAAAGCCGAAGCGCCCCGGCTTGGTGGTGTCGCCCTTGAGCACCGCATTCAGAAGACGACCCTCCTTGTCCAGGCGGCCAAGGGCGGTGTTGTCGATCGACGTCATCACTCTCTCCTCGTGACATTTGCTGCGCCATAACGGACCAGCGCCAAAGTCTCTGGCGTCCTTTTGCAAAAAGTTTGCCATCCGCTCCGATATGTCCCGAAGATCGGATATCTGGCGAATCCGAACCTCTTTGCGCGGTCGATTACGCGTTATCAGTTATCTCGTTGTCATTTCCGCCTCGCGGCGCGGTCAGGGCGACGTGTCGCAAACCCGACAAGCGTCGCAAAGACAACAGCCGTGGTTTTCGCGAAAACAAAGCTGTTTCAGGCACATGCGCTTTGGCACGGGACTTGCGATTCCTTCTCGCGACAGACCGAGATGTAGCGAGGGCGAGCGATGATCAATCTGACGGACAGCGCGGTGAATGCGGTGAAGACCGCGATTTCCTCCGCGGCGCAGCCGGCGAGCGGCTTGCGCATCATGGTCGAGACCGGCGGCTGCGCCGGCTTCAAATACATGATGGGCCTCGCCGACGAAGCCAAGCCTGACGACACGGTGATCGAACGCGGTGGCGTGAAGGTATTCGTCGACAATGCGAGCCACGAGCATCTCAACGGCACCACGATCGATTTCGTCGTCGCGCTCGAAGGCTCCGGCTTCACCTTCGACAATCCCAATGCCAGGTCGAGTTGCTCCTGCGGCAAATCGTTCAGCTGAACCGTCCCCGTCGATCTGCAAGAAAGAGATCATAAATGCTCGTCGAATCCGAACACCTGAAGCAGACTCCGGTCACCGAACCCAGCGATCGCGAACGCATCATTCGCGCCGTGCTCGACGAGGTCCGCCCCAATCTCAAGCGTGACGGTGGCGATTGCGAGCTGCTCGAGATCGACGGCAACAAGATCATGGTCAGGCTCACCGGGGCCTGCGTGTTCTGCAAGCTCGCCAGCGCGACGCTGGAGGGCATTCAGGCCCGCCTGATCGAGCGGCTTGGCGAGTTCGTCCGCCTGATCCCGGTTGCCGGAGCGGCAAAGCCTCGCCACTGAGCAGGCCCCGATGTTGGGAGAGGGATTCCGTGCGGCCGATCTACCTCGACAACAATGCGACGACCCGCACGGACCCCTCCGTCGTCGCGGCGATGCTGCCGTTTTTCTCGGAGCAGTTCGGCAATGCCTCCTCGGCGCATGCTTTCGGCAGTGACGTCGCCCAGGCGGTGAGGGAGGCACGGCGTTGCGTTCAGGGTCTGATCGGCGCAGCGTTCGATCACGAGATCGTCTTCACCTCGGGCGGCACTGAATCGGACAACGCTGCGATCCTGTCGGCGCTTGCCGTACAGGAAGGCCGCGACGAGATTGTCACCACGGCCGTCGAACATCCGGCCGTGCTGTCACTGGTCGAGGATCTCGCGCATCGCGGCGTCAAGAGCCATCTCATCCCCGTGGACAGGCGTGGTCGGCTGGACATTGAAGCCTACAGGCGTGCGCTGGGCCCGCGCACGGCGATCGCCTCCGTGATGTGGGCGAATAACGAGACCGGCACGATTTTTCCCGTGGAGTTCCTGGCGAAGATGGCCCGCTCGGCCGGCGCGCTGTTCCATACCGATGCGGTGCAAGCGGTCGGACGGATTCCGATCGATCTGAGCGCAACCGAAATCGACATGCTCTCGTTGTCCGGACACAAATTGCATGGACCCAAGGGCATCGGCGCGCTCTACGTGCGCAAGGGGACGAAATTCAAGCCGCTGATCCTCGGTGGTCCGCAGGAGCGTCGCCGACGCGCCGGCACCGAAAATGTTCCCGGTATCGTCGGCCTCGGCAAGGCAGCCGAGCTTGCTGCGGCCCAGTCGGAGCAAGAGCGAGCCGGAATCGCAGTGCTACGCGACCGAATGGAGCGAGGGATACTGGAGCTCGGTCATTGCGGGGTGCTGGGCGACGTCAAGAGCCGGCTACCCAACACGTCGAACATCGGTTTCGAGCACGTCGAGGGCGAGGCGATCATTCATCATCTGAACCGAGCCGGCGTTGCCGCCTCGCTGGGATCGGCCTGTGCTTCAGGATCGATGGAGCCATCGCACGTGTTGCGCGCGATGAACGTGCCGCCGCGGGCGCTGCGCGGCGCGATCCGGTTCTCACTGTCCCGCGAAACGACGGCCGACGAGATCGACCGCGTCCTGCAGGTGCTGCCGGACATCCTATCGAAACTGAGAGCATTGTCTCCTTCGTGGCCGGAGCGCGCGAGCGACACCTCTCTGACCGAGGAATTCAGCTCATGAAAGTGATGATTCGCCGATCGCCGGAGACCGGCCTGTCGATCTACGTGCCCAAGAAGGATCTCGAGGAGCCGATCATCGAATCCGAGCACGAGACATTGTGGGGGGGCTGGATCAAGATCGCCAACGGCTGGGTGCTCGATTTGCCGCAGATGGCTGCCGATACCAACTTGCCGATCACCATCAACGCCAAGAAGCGCGGCGGAGAGGGAGACGAGTGATGAACGCACCTGTTCCGCAGATCGACTTCGCTGCGCCCGCTGATGCGGAAGCCATGCTCGGCGACGTTGTCGCTCGGCTGCGCAGTGGCAATGTCATTCCTTATCTCGGGCCTGGCGTCGTCGAGCTCGGCGAGCCGGCCGTTCCGATGAATCCGGAAGCGCTGGCGGCTTTTTTCGGGACCCGCGTCGCGTTGCCGCGACGGGCCAGGGGCAACGCCTGGGCTTCGGCCCAGCACATCGAGAGCACCAGGCATCGCGCCACGGTGACCGCTCTGATGACAGACGCCTTTGCCACCCCGGTCGCGCCGACGGCGCTTCATCGCCATCTTGCCACGCTGCTGCTGCCCTTGATCGTCGACAGCTGGTACGATGGCGCGATGCGGAGCGCGCTGGCCGGGCGCGGCGATTGGGGCGAGATCCAGGGGATCACCCGCGCGGGCATCGGAGAGGACCGCTGGTTCCGTTTCTACGATGCGGAGGGCCAGGAGGTGGATCGCACGCAAGCCAAGACGTGGCAGACGATTCTCTACAAGCCACACGGCAGCGTCGCGCCCGCAAAAAACTTCCTGATCTCCGACGCCGACTATGTCGAGGTCCTGACGGAAATCGACATTCAGACGCCGATCCCGGACGACGTGAAAGAGCGACGCATGGGTCGCAGCTTCCTGTTCCTTGGCTGCCGTTTCAACGATCAGCTGCTGCGAACCTATGCGCGGCAGGTATCGAAGCGTTCGGCCGACACGCACTATGCCGTGGTCGAACCGGACACGCTGTCGAAGAACGAACTGCGTTTCCTGGTGAGCCAGGGACTGACCCCGCTGGCCATTCCGCTTGCGCGCGCGATCGAGATCGTTCTCGCAGGCTGACCTCCGTTGAATTGCCGAGCCGCCCGCCGCCGCGCGACGCGCGTGCGGCTATGCGCGTCGATGCTGGCTGTCGACGATGTCGCGTCTGTCATCTTTCCAACATGCGTTGGCAACACGACATTTTGCGCCGCTCGCGCTAACTCGTTGACGTAAGTCAAGAAAGCGGGGCTGCCCGACGATGGCACGCGGGTTGCTAATACATTTCTAGAACGACTCTTAGGATGCTTCTCGAATTCAGAGCGCCGCAAATCCGTTCGGCCTGTAAGGAGAACTCAGCAAATGGACGTTTCAGCGCAACACGACGCCAGCAGCACCGATCCCGTCGCCGACGTCGGCGAGATCATGCAGGCCATTGCCGAGCACAAGGGCTGCGGCACCAGCGGTGGCAGTGGAAAGGCGAGCTGCGGTTCGCAGGCGGGGCAGGGCGATCTGCCGACCGAGATCTGGGAGAAGGTGAAGAATCATCCCTGCTACAGCGAGGAAGCGCACCATCACTATGCGCGCATGCACGTCGCGGTCGCGCCGGCCTGCAACATCCAGTGCAACTACTGCAACCGCAAATACGATTGCGCCAATGAATCGCGCCCCGGCGTGGTCAGCGAGAAGCTCACGCCCGAGCAGGCCGCCAAGAAGGTGCTGGCCGTCGCCTCCACCATTCCGCAGATGACGGTGCTCGGCATCGCCGGTCCCGGCGATCCCCTCGCGAACCCGGAAAAGACCTTCAAGACCTTCGAACTGATCAGCAAGACCGCGCCCGACATCAAGCTCTGTCTGTCGACCAACGGGCTGATGCTGCCCGACCACATCGACGCCATCGCGCGGTTCAATGTCGATCACGTCACCATCACGATCAACATGGTCGATCCGGAGATCGGCGCCAAGATCTATCCCTGGGTCTTCTACAAGCACAAGCGCTACACCGGCTATGAAGCCGCAAAGATCCTCACCCATCGGCAGTTGCAGGGCCTGGAGATGCTCACCGAGCGCGGCATCCTCTGCAAGGTCAACTCGGTGATGATCCCCGGAATCAACGACCAGCATCTGGTCGAGGTCAACAGGGCGGTGAAGTCGCGCGGGGCCTTCCTGCACAACATCATGCCGCTGATCTCGGCGCCCGAGCACGGCACCGTGTTCGGCCTGAACGGCCAGCGTGGCCCCAGCGCGCAAGAGCTGAAAGCACTGCAGGATGCCTGCGAAGGCGAAATGAACATGATGCGGCACTGCCGCCAGTGCCGTGCCGACGCCGTTGGTCTGCTCGGCGAAGATCGTAGCGCCGAGTTCACCACCGAGAAGATCATGGCGATGGAGGTGAAGTACGACGCCGAGACTCGCAAGGCCTATCAGGAGAAAGTCGAGGAGGAACGCGTCGCCAAGGTCGCGGCCAAGCAGGAGGAGCTTGCGGACCTCGCGGGAGCGTCCAGCGACATCAAGGTGTTGGTCGCCGTCGCAACCAAGGGCTCCGGCCTGATCAACGAGCACTTCGGTCACGCCAAGGAGTTCCAAGTCTACGAGCTCTCGACGGCGGGTGCAAAATTTGTCGGCCATCGTCGCGTCGATCTCTATTGTCAAGGCGGCTACGGCGAAGAGGGCAGTCTCGAAACCATCATCCGGGCGATCAATGATTGCCATGCGGTGTTCGTGGCCAAGATCGGCGGCTGCCCGAAGAGCGATCTGACCAAGGCGGGCATCGAGCCGGTGGATCAATACGCTCACGAATTCATCGAGAAGTCGGCGATCGCCTGGTTCAAGGCCTATCTCGACAAGGTCAATAGCGGCGAGATCGAGCACGTGGAGCGCGGCGATGCCGCCATCCGCCAGGGCGCACTGATTTCGGCGGCGTGAGGAGAGACCGATGCCATTCAAGATCATCGCCTCGCAGTGCACGAGTTGTTCTGCCTGCGAGCCGGAATGCCCGAACGTCGCCATTTCCGAGAAGGGCGGTACGTTCGTGATCGACCCGAAGAAGTGCACCGAGTGCCTGGGCCATTTCGACGAGCCCCAATGTGTAGCGGTTTGTCCGGTCGACAACACTTGCGTGATCGACACGTCGCTGCCGCGCTACCAGGCACCGGCTTGAGGAGGAACGAGATGGGTTTCACAATCACACCAGCGGCGCAG
Organism: Bradyrhizobiaceae bacterium; assembly: GCA_003963145.1. GTDB lineage: Bacteria > Pseudomonadota > Alphaproteobacteria > Rhizobiales > Xanthobacteraceae > Afipia. The sequence continues at coordinate 36,911 of RXJJ01000019.1, read as the reverse complement.
AAATTCATGCGCATGATGCTTCGCGTCGACGGCGGAGCGGGTAGCGGTTTCCGCCTTGCAGTCAGTCCGGGTGGCTGCTCGGGCCTTGCCGCCGAGATCAGCGTGCGCACCGAGCCCCAGGCCGGCGACGCGGTGATCGAGCGTGACGGCGTGAAGCTGTTCCTGCCGGCCGAGAGCCGGATTCTGCTCGACGGCGTGACCATCGATTTCGCGGATACGGCGACGCAGACCGGGCTCGTGTTCCACGATCCGAAGCAGGTCTCCTGCGGGCACCATTGAACAGGCGACAATGATGCCGGAACCGTTCGTCAGCCCGGAGGTCGAGCTCAACGAGGCGCTGGTTACCAGCGCCCTGCTCGGGTGCGGGTTGCCGAGCGCGGCGGAACATCATCTGTGGGAAGCGGGGCTCTCTTATCACCTGGATGATATCGCGGAAGGTCATCTGCGCGAAGCCGAGGCACTTGCCCCCGGACACGCGGCCGTGCTGATCGGCCTTTATCGGTTTTATTTCTACAAAGGACGGCTGGCCGAAGCGCTCGATGTCGCAAGACGCTGTCTCCTGAAGGCAGCGCAGGAGAACAATCTATCCTCCGACTGGCGTTGCGTCCGGGCCGGCGATGCTGCGTTCGGCTGTTATGAAAGTATCCTGCCGCGCTTCTTCCTGTTCTCGCTGAAAGGCTACGCCTATCTGCAGATGCGCCTGGGGCGGACCGAAGAAGGCCGGATCGCGGTCCAGAAGCTGCTCGAACTCGATCCCACCGACAAGATCGGTGCCAAGGTCCTCCTGGGCGTGCTCGACCGGATGGGGCAGGACGATGAATGACGACATCGACGAAGCCCTGGACTGGCGGGGACAGGAGGTCGATTGCGCCTCCTGCACCCATCTGCTGCTCAGCGGCGCCGGCGGCTGCCGGATCAAGCACGCTTGCGTCAACGATCGCTATGCGCGCCGTATCGACCGCTTCTTCAATTGGAATCCGGGTCTCGCCGACGGCTATCTCGCTCATCCCCACTTCGAGGTGCGCGCGATCGCGGCAAAGTTCGCCAATCAGTTTCTGCTCCCGCCGCTGCTCGGCGATGCCGACGAAACGGTGCGCTGGAATGCCGTCCGCCGCCTGCCGAGGCGCTATGCCCTGCAACTGCGCAGGGATCCGCATCGCGAAGTCAGGATGCGCATTGCAACTCTGATCGACGACGATGACCTGGTGCCGATGGCGTCCGACGAGGATTACTATGTCCGCCTCGTCGTCGCGCGCAGGCTCGCGCCGTTGCTGCTCGGCCGGATGATCGAGGATGACGAGGCGGAAGTGCGCCGCGTCGTGGCTCGCCGCATTCCCGACGAATGGCTGCTCCGCATGATCAACGATCGCGATGCTGCCGTGCGGCTCGAAATCGCGCAGCGGCTGTCGCCCGCGCTCCTGGCCATGATGTGCCGCGACCCGGACTGGCGCATCCGCTACGAGGTCGCGAACCGCGCCGCGACCGGCGATCTGATGGGGCTGGTCGAGGATCAGGACGGATTGGTGCGTGAGGTCGCACGGTCCCGGGTCGCGGTTCGCCTTGAACGAGAAACGGGAGCATCCCTATGAGCAACATCGTCCGCGACAGCGATATCGTCGAGCTGACGGCCCCGCCGTTCTTCACGTTCGGGGAGAAGGTTCGGGCCAAGCGTACCATCCGCAACGACGGCACCTATGCCGGCAAGGAGATTGGCGACATCCTCGCGAAGAAGGGAGAGATCGGCTACGTGGTCTCGATCGGCACCTTCCTCCAGCAATTCTACATCTATGGCGTCGAATTCCTCGACAGCGGCAACCGCGTCGGGATGAAGCGCAAGGAGCTCGATCCCGCCACCCCGCGCGACGTGGTCGAGGACATTCCGCTGCCGGAGGCGACATCATGATGATCGAACCGAAATTGCCGAAGTACCAATGGGGCCAGCGCGTGAAGGCGACGGTTGACCTTCTCAACGACGGATCGTTTCCGAATGCTCCCGCCGAGGGCCTCCTCGTAGCCGTCGGCGGCACCGGCGAGATCGTCCAGGTCGGTCGGCATACCGACGCCAACCTGCCGATCTATCTCGTCGAATTCGGCGAGCGGCTGGTGGTCGGCTGCCTCGAAGAAGAAATCAGTCCTCTGTAGGAGCGCCGCGATGAACGCCGCCGTGCTCAGACAGCCAGCCGTGCATTTGCCGGCACATCCCAACGAACTCGATCGCAAGCGGATCGAGCGCGCGCTGGCATCGCGCAAGCGCTATCGCTACGTCTCGCCGGTCGTCACGGGCGTGACAGGAGGATATCTTGTCGAGAGCCCCTGCTGCTCGCGCAACATTGACGCCGAGGGTGGCGTCATCGACGTCGCACTGCTGCACTACGATGCGGCGAGTGTAAGCTGGCAGCTTTTTCGCAAGGATCACGAAACTGGCGCCTGGGAGCTGCACGGCGTGCATCAGCGGCTGGCGTCGGTAACGGAAATCCTGAACGCGGATCCCGAGCGCGTGTTCTGGCAATAGTGGGAGACGGGCGCATGGCACTGGCGGCAAACGAACTGGCCGAAATCGGGCGGATGTTGGCCGCGCCCGACGCGCCACCGCAGGCTCATCTCGAGTTGCGGCGCAGATTTCCGCATCTCTCCTGGGTCTCCTGCGATGCGTCCGACGTGACTGAGACGCCGTACCGCAGCTTCGGCGCGTTCGACCTGCATCTGCTCGATAGTGCGGATCATTGTGTGCAGATCACGGATGATTCGGCGCGTGCGAGCGGCATCCTGTTGGCGAAGCGGGCGGTGGGGTCATGACGGAACCCGCTCTTGCCTATGACGACCTTGCGGAAACCGGCGAAGTCCCGGTCGAGGCCGGCCACGACTTCATTCCGATGTCCGACCCCGACGTCACGCTGGCGGAAATGGGAGCAGTCGAGGCTGTCCTGCGCTCGCCGCGGGTGTCCAGCGGCCAGGTTGCGGAAGAGTTCGAGACGGCCTTTGCCGCCTATGTCGGACGAGCTTATGCGATCGCGGTGCCGAGCGGCACCATTGGCCTCATGCTTGCGCTGAAGGCGTATGGCATTGGTCCTGGTGATGAGGTCATCGCTTCAGCCTATTCGTTCCGAGAGACGGCGCATGCGATCAGTCTTGCCGGTGCACGGCCGGTGTTTGCCGATATCGATTATTGGTCCGGCACGTTGGCGCCGCAGAAGGTCGCAGAACGTATCACGTCAAGGACACGGGCCATTCTCGCGGCCAACACCAACGGCCACCCGGCGCCGTTTTCCGAGCTGCGCGACATCGCGGCCCGGCATGGTGTTCTCCTGCTTGAGGACTCCACTGAAGCGATCGGCTCGCGCTACAAGGGCAAGCTGGTCGGCAGCTTTGGCGACGTGGCTGTGTTCGACTTCGCGCAGCCGTCACTCCTGACCTGCGGCGAAGGCGGCATGGTCGTGACCGACGATATCGACCTGGCCGTAACCCTGCGGCGTCATCGCTCGCACCGGCTGAGCGAGCGCTCGTCCGTCGTAGTCGGCTCTGCGGCGCCCTACCAGGCAGGGATCAGCGATCTCGCGGCCGCGCTCGGGCTCGCCCAGCTCAAACGCATCGACGAGATTATCGAGCGCCGCCGGCTGATCGAGCAGCTTTATGCGACGCATGTGCAGTCGTTCGAGGGCATCAAGCCACCCTATATCGGTCCTGACGTCACCGAGGTTAACTGGTTTCTCTATCTGGTTCATCTGGGCACGCGGTTCAGCCGCTCGAGCCGCGACGCCATCGCCGAGGATCTCCGGGTCGAGCAGGTCGAAGCGGTGGCCTACAGCCAGCCGCTGCACCTGCAGCGGCACTATTTCGATCTCGGTTATCGACGCGGTGACCTTCTGGTGACGGAGAAGATCGCCGATCGTGCCGTCGCGCTGCCGTTCCATACGCATCTTGCCGACAGCCAGATCGAATTCATCGTCGAGACCATGAAGGACGCCTCGGTCAACGTCGGCGCAGGCGCGGCAATCTATTGAACGAGAAACCCGTACAACAGAGAGGACGAAGACCATGACCACACTGACGATCATGCCGGAAGGCAAGACCATCGAGGTTCCCGAGGGCACGACGCTGCTGGCCGCGCTGCTCGGAGCCGACATCGCGATTCCGCACAAATGCGAAGGCGAGGCCAAATGCGGCTCCTGCCACATCTACGTTCAGGAAGGTCGCAAGGGATTGTCGAAGATCGCGCGACTCGAGAACGAGAAGCTCGATGCGATCGTCGGTGTCAGTTCCAAGTCGCGGCTCGCATGTCAGGCCACGATGCTCGGTACCGAGAACGTCAAGATCGAGCTTCTGGGCTTCTCGTCAGGCCTGTGAGCGGGAGACAGACGATGAACACACAGAACATTATTCTTCATGCGCGTTTTGCACCGAACGGTACGGTCGTCGAGATCAGTGAGCGGCCCGAAGGCCTCACGCCGCAGGCCTGGTTCAATTTTCTCAGTGACAAGGCCGGCGACGTCTACCAGACGCTCGCGGGCGGACGAGGCGTGTTCCGGTTGACGCGCGACGAAGTGACGGCACTCAAGCAGGCGGCGGCGCCAGCGGCGGCCTGACCAGCGGGGGAACTGCCAATGGGCTCGGAAGAGGTCGATGTTTTCGTCATCTGCGCGAGCGACGAGATCGAGCGTGGCGGCGCCAAGGCGTTCAGCCTGTCGCGCATCGACGCATCCGGTGAGGCCCGGCCGTTCCCGATCGTCGTGCTCCGCAGCCACGACAACGTCTATCTCGGTTACGTCAACGCCTGCCCTCATGACGGAGTCTGGCTCAACATCGGCAGCGGGGACTTCTTCACGAAGGATCGCGCGTTCCTGAAATGCGGCCGCCACGGCGCAACGTTCGAGATCGACAGCGGGCTTTGCATCGGCGGCCCCTGCAACGGCAAGAGTTTGGAGCCGATCGCGCTGGCCGTGGTCGATGGCGAGGTCTGCCTGTGCGGCGAGCGGCTGGTCGAGGACGATCGTCCGCCCGGCGCTTTCGAGGATCATGACGAAACCATGGAAATCATGATCCACCCGGATTAGTGGAGGACCGGTCGTGACCGTCGCCCAATTGCTCGATCGACTTAAACAGTTGCCGCAGGACGCCGTGGTGCTTATGGACAGCGGCGATGGGCTTTCGCGCGTATCAACGCTGGAATTTGTCGCCGATCAAGGTCCCGGCGCGCCGGCGGAGGTTATCCTGTCGCCAAGCATGGACGAGTAGGCGCGCAGCGGAAGGCACTGGCATGAGCGATAAGGTCATCACGGCTTCAATGTTCGAACGGATTGGCGGCCCGGTTGTCATCGACCGCTTGGTGGAGAGCTTTTATCGGCGGATGGAGTCGCTGCCGGAAGCCGCCGGCATCAGGGCAATGCATCCGGGCGACCTTACATCGACCAAACAGGTGCTGAAGAGATACCTCAGCGAATGGACCGGAGGGCCGAAGCTCTATTCGCCGGAGAAAGGCCATCCGCGACTGCGCCAGCGTCATATCGGCTTTCCGATCGGCAGCGCCGAGCGCGATGCCTGGTTGCTCTGCATGCGGGGCGCATTGGCCGAAACGGTTGCCGATGACGTTGCGCGGGGAGAGATCGACGCCGCGCTCACCAAGCTCGCCGACTGGATGCGCAACCAGGCCGGCAATCCGCACGATGCGCGCGGTGGCCACGCCTGAACGGGTCCGGGTCAGCCGGGCAGCGGCAATCCGAAAAAGTCTTCCTCTGCGCCTCCCCACGCCGTATGCAGGGCGAGACCGTCCCGCCACCTGCCGTTCTCTGCTTCGTTGGCCGTCCGATGCGTGATCTTGCCTTCGGGCCGCTCGGCCAGCAGCAATGCCTTGGCGTTGCGCAGGAAGCGATTGAGATCCTTGGTATCGGTTGGCCGGACCACGCAGCGCGGGGTGTCGTCGATGAGGATCGTTGTCGGCAACATTGTGGAAGCCTTCCTCAATCCGCCGGCGGCCCGAGATCATTGCCGGCTTTTTTCGTTTTCTTTTTCTCGGTCTTCGCCTGGGCATAGGCACCCGCGTTCTTCAGCATGATTGGCTGCTGGCCTTCGACATATTGCGAGATCCAGGACAGGGTCCGCTCCAGCGCCGTGGCCGCCGCGTCCTCGCGGTAGCTGCCGCGTTCGTCGCAGCCGAAGCCCTGTAAGGCGTCGGCGTAGGTGAAGGCGCTGACATCCGGGCGCCAGGCGCGGAACTGCGTGATGGCCTCCATCGATAACTCCGGATCGTTCTCGCAGAAATGCAGAAGAGTCGGCACCTTGCGTTTCTCGCGATAGTCGGCGACGGTCTGACTGCCGTCGTAGCCGATCACGCAGGCGATGCCTTTGACCCTGTTGGCTGCGGTGTAGGCGAGGTCGCCGCCCCAGCAATAGCCGACGATCGCGACCTTGCCGGCGTCCTTCACCGCGTCGACCGTCGCCTGGATGTCCGAGATGGCCTGCTCCGTGCCGATCTGCGCGCTGATGGATGCGCCCTCGGCCTTGCCGCCCGCATCGTGCCCCAGGCTGACGCCCGCCTTCACCCGGTCGAACAGGGACGGTGCGATCGCGACATAGCCCTTGGCTGCGAAGGCATCGGCAACTTTCCGGATTTCGAAGGTGACGCCGAAAACGTCCTGGAGAACCACGACCGCCCCCCTGGGCGCGTCCGCAGGCTCGGCGCGATAGGCGGAGAAGCTTGCTCCGTCGCTGGCAGTCAATTCGATCATGGTGTCGTCTCCTTTCCGGTAGGCCTCTGCTTGTTACGCTAGAGCAGGCCGAGCTCGAGCTTGACGTCATCAGTCATCCGCGATGAGTCCCAGGGTGGGTCGAACACCAGTCGCACCGCGACGTTCTCGACGCCGGCGACCTCGATCACGGCTTTCTCGACCCAGGCGAGCAACTCTCCCGCGACCGGACAGCCGGGCGCGGTCAGCGTCATGTCGATCTCGACCAGACCGTCGTCCTTGGGTTCGATCCGGTAGATCAGGCCGAGGTCGTAGATGTTCACAGGAATCTCGGGATCGTGCACGGTGCGCAATGCCGCGACGATGCCAACCATCAACAATTCAGTGTCGGTATGGTCGATCGTCGCCATCGCAGCCTCACTCAAGCCCCTCGGCCAGCGCCGCAACGACGGGCCAGCCGACCGCGCCGGAGGGGTCGAGCCTGCGCAGTGCGGCGAGCAGCTCGTGGGCCTGCTTTTGTTCGTCTTTCCTGAGATGGATGATGAAGGCGAGCGCTTTCAGCGTGTAAAGCGCGAAGCGGCCCGCACCATCCGGCAACGCGGCCTGAGGATGCCAGCTGCGCCAGTCGGGATCCCAACCTGCCTGATGTGCGGCTTCGCACAGACCGCGCTCGGCGATGTTCTGGGCCTCGTGGAGACGGCCGCGATAAGTGTGCGTCTTGTAGAGACAGAAATAGACTGCAAGCTCGGTCGGTGCCGCGTCGAGGGCTCTCCGAAAAATGCGATCAGCTTCACTGGGGTCACGCCGATAGGTGACCACGCCCTGCTGCAACAGCGAGTCGATTTCGGGCGCGATCTCGCCGAAATTGATTCCATCGGAATCGACGAGCACCGACGTCATGAGTGGCTCACTATCGTCGGCATTCGGCGTCGATTTGAAACAGCGCGGGACAATTTGGGTTCCTCGTCTTGCGTATGGGAATTCGGCTGTGTCCTTACAAGCAGCAAAGCAAAAGCCGGGCCGGAGAAAAAATGCCGCGAAAGGCCGTCAATTCCACGCACTACGCGGCATCTTTGCCATGTTCGTCACGTCGTCGACATGCACACGCGCGGTGTTGTCGGAAGTCGGACATGGCGACGGGCGTCAGCCGCGCAAGTCTCTCTGAATGCACGGGTTCTGAAACTGGTTTGGCGCTTGCATAGAGCAAGCTGGAAAGCAGGAGCGCGCGATATGGCGATGGCAGGAGCGGACATCGAGCTACTGATTAGAGAAGCGTTTCCCGACGCCCAGGTGATCGTGACCGATCTCGCAGGCGACGGCGATCACTACGGCGCGCGCGTCGTCTCTCGAGCATTCGCGGGCAAGAGCCGAATTCAACAACACCAGATGGTCTATGCAGCCCTGAAGGGGCGAATGGGCGAGGCGCTACATGCGCTCGCGCTGGAAACGGCAGTACCGACGTGAATAGGAGGATAGAAGGATGAGCGATTCCACCGAGCAACGGATCAAGGATATCATCGCAGGCAGCGACGTCGTGCTGTTCATGAAGGGCGTTCCCGGCGCGCCGCAATGCGGCTTCTCCGCCGCCGTCGTGCAGATCCTGAACGAAGTCGGCGTGACCTTCACCGGTATCGACGTGCTCGCCGATCCCGACATTCGGGCCGGGATCAAGACGTTCTCGAGCTGGCCCACCATTCCTCAACTCTACGTCAAGGGAGAGTTCATCGGTGGTTGCGACATTGTGCGTGAGATGTTCGAGCTGCGCGAGCTTGCGGCGGTGCTGAACGACAAGGGCGTCGCGGTGGCGACATCATGAGCGACGGGATCAATGAGGAGTTCGAGCTGCCGCAGCTCTACCGCCATCACGTCTTCGCCTGCCATACCCAGCGCCCGCCGGGTCACCCGCGCGGCAGCTGCGGCGCGTCCGGTGGCGGTCCGTTGTGGGAACGGCTCGGCACGGCCATCGAGACGAAAGGGCTCACCGATATCGGTTTCACTGCATCCGGCTGTCTCGGTTTCTGCGGAGCGGGTCCGTTGATGGTCGTCTATCCCGATGGTGTCTGGTACCGGCCGACTACGCCCGAAGACATCGACGAGATCGTCGAGGAGCACCTGAAGCAGGGCCGCCGCGTCGATCGCCTGATCATGGTGCTCGCGCGGAGCTGAGCTTTACGACTCCGCGCAACGCGGCATCGTTTCCTGTCGCGAGCAGCCTTGGAGATCGCCGCGGTCGCAGCCGAGCAGGGTGGGAACCGGCTCGCGGTCGAAGCCGGCGCATCTTGCGCCGTCAACGTCGATCAGCGGGCGCCGGATCAGGAGGGGATCGTCGAGCATCAATGCGATCGCGTTCGCTGCGTCGATCTCCGCCGGCCTGACCTCGCCGGACTTGATCCGCGGCGCTGCCGGATTGAACCAGGACGCAACTGGCGTGGTACCAAAGAAACCCAGCAGTCGCTGCGCCGTCCAGCACTCCATCAGCAGGTTCTTTGCGATCACCTGATGACCTGCGGCCTCCAGCGCGCGAATCTGGCGGGCGTTGGTTCCACAGCCCGGCTTCTGGTAGAACAGAATTGTCGCCACGCGCGGCTCCTATTTCATCGCGCTGAGTTGGACCAGCGGCGCGGCCCCGCCGCGGCCGAGGATGGTGTCGACCTTCTTGCGGACGCCCTCCAGCGTCAGCGGCTTCACAACCGCGCCATGGGCGCCGGCCTTCATCGCTTCGATCGCGGTGGTTTCATCGGACTTGTCCGTCACGACGAGAATGCGGACGCCGGGAAATCTTGCGCAGATCTCGCCGACCAGCCCGGGTCCGCGGGTTTTCAAAAAGGCGACTCCCAGCAGCACGACATCGGGCTTCAGCCAGTCCACGCCTTTGGCATAGGCTTCCTCGGGCGTTGCGAGCTCGTGGGTCTCGATTTCGTCATGCAGCATGAACTGAAGCGCGGCGCGGGTGATTTCGTCCTCGTCGACCACGAACACGCGCCGCTGGTCGACGGCCTTGGCTGTCTCGACACCGATCTGCATCTGCCGTTCTCCTCGAATGCTTCTCAAGGAGGGATAGCAATTTCCGTTCCGTATCCCCGCGCGGAAATCGCGGTGCTTTTGCACCGCCAGCACTGCAATTCATGTTCGGTTTCTGACAGTAGCCGTGCCTCTGTAGGGTTCGACACAGCTTCTGTCGGTTGTGAGCGCGGAAATATTTCTCGTGCGCGATCAGTCCCTTAGTGCGCGTGCAAACGAGTGGCACGCCAGTTGCTATTTGGATGCAGCAACAACGAGTGAGGGCTGAGAACACGCCGACGCTGCTTGCGAGCGATGTTCTCCTTCCCGAACCCCGCGGGCCCGGGCTTCTGAGAGAGAAGCAA
>RXJJ01000019.1:0-26816 GCA_003963145.1 Bradyrhizobiaceae bacterium | reverse complement strand
GTGGTATCGGCAAATCGACGACGTCGCAGAACACGCTCGCGGCGCTTGCCGAGATGGGTCACAAGATCCTGATCGTCGGCTGCGACCCCAAGGCGGACTCGACCCGCCTGATCCTGCACGCCAAGGCGCAGGATACGATTTTGAGCCTGGCGGCCAACGCCGGCAGCGTCGAGGACCTCGAGATCGAGGACGTCATGAAGGTTGGCTATCGGGACATCCGCTGCGTCGAGTCCGGCGGTCCGGAACCGGGCGTCGGTTGCGCCGGCCGCGGCGTCATCACCTCGATCAACTTCCTGGAAGAAAACGGCGCCTACGAGGATATCGACTACGTGTCCTACGACGTGCTCGGCGACGTCGTCTGCGGCGGCTTCGCGATGCCGATCCGCGAAAACAAGGCGCAGGAGATCTACATCGTCATGTCCGGCGAGATGATGGCGATGTATGCCGCCAACAACATCTCCAAGGGCATTCTGAAGTATGCCAATTCCGGCGGCGTGCGCCTTGGCGGCCTGGTCTGCAACGAGCGCCAGACCGACAAAGAGCTGGAGCTGGCGGAAGCGCTGGCCAAGAAACTCGGCACGCAGCTGATTTACTTCGTTCCGCGCGACAACATCGTGCAGCACGCGGAGCTGCGCCGCATGACCGTGTTGGAATACGCGCCCGAATCGCAGCAGGCGGAGCACTACCGCAAGCTCGCGCAGAAGATCCATGCCAACCAGGGCAAGGGCATCATCCCGACCCCCATCACCATGGACGAGCTCGAGGACATGCTCATGGAGCACGGCATCATGAAGGCCGTCGACGAGAGCCAGGTCGGAAAGTCCGCCGCAGAGCTCGCGATCGCCTGACCACCTGCCGGCCCCCCGTCTCTCGGGAGGCCGGCACACTTACCGACCCTGCGGCCAAACTGGCGGAGCGTTCCGTGATTGCGGCGCAAGCGAGTATGATCGAACCGGCAACGCGTCCTCCTGCGGGTCTCGACGCCGATGATCTGCATGCAGGACGAGAATTCTACCGTCTGCTGACGGGCTGTGATCCTGCCGATGCCGACATCAGGGAAGAGCGGGCCTTCGACCGCCACGTGCTGGCATCGATACTGGCAGCCGCCGCGATGGAAGGCGGTCAGATCGCACAGCGAACCGGTCTCTCGGAACAGGACCTCGACGATCTGCTCGCCGGTTATTTTCCTGCAGCGAGCGTCCGGGCGTGCGCCGGAGCGCGAAAATCAGTCGTTGAGACCGACGATGAAACGACCATGGTGCGCGATCTCCTGCGCGCACAGCGTTCGACGGACGGTGAGGTCGGCCATTGGCTCGCCGCGATGATCGCGCGGCGCGCCATGGAGCCGAACCACCTCTGGGAGGATCTCGGATTGCGGGAGCGGCCGGAATTGTCGCGGCTGCTGACGCGCCACTTCGCGCCGCTGGCGAGCCGCAACACCAGAAACATGCGCTGGAAGCGGTTCTTCTACCGCATGCTTTGCGAGGATGACGGCTTCGTGATGTGCACGACGCCGGTTTGCACCCAATGCAACGATTTCGAGCTCTGCTTTGGTGAAGAGACCGGTGAAAGCCGGATGGCGGAACGCCGCCGGGATTATTTACGCGCCGCCGGTGATCAACCGGTTTCCAGCAGCGGTGATCGGGTTTGAGTTCGATGAACGCGGGCGCCATCAATGAAACGGATATTTGCGAATCGGGCTCGCAGGCGCCTGCCGCCACTCAGTTCCACGACGACGCGCCTGCTGTGGCGTGGTTGCGCGAGGCAGGCCTGCGTCCGACGCGCCAGCGCGTGAGTTTGGCCGAGCTGCTCTTCGACAAGGGCGATCGTCACGTGACGGCCGAGATACTTCACAGTGAGGTTCTGGAAGCCGGCGTCGGTCTGTCGCTTGCGACCGTCTACAACACGCTCAACCAGTTTACGCGAGCCGGGCTGTTGCGGCGTATCGGTCCCACCGGATCCCGTTCTTTCTTCGACACGAATACCAGTGTGCATCCGCATTTCTATCTCATTGGCGAGGACACCCTGATCGACGTGCCTGAGCCGCTGGTGCTTGAGCAGATGCCGAACGCGTTACCGGGACACGAGATCGCCAGGCTCGACATCATTATTCATATCTGCCGCAAATCGCGCGACGCCTGACGTCGCCTTTGCGACCCTGTCGGATTCCCGACAAGACTGGTCGAGGCTCGGAAGATCAACGATTTCAAGTGCCTGATTGATGCTCGTCAGGATGGCACGGCGGTTGCTGAAGTGTCCGTGGAAGAACAATACGGAGCCAGCCGATGGCACTCGCCGAGAAGATATCCCTGCGCAACGACAAGAGGCCGAGATCGATCATTCTCAACGACACGACGTTGCGCGATGGCGAGCAAGCCCCGGGAGTGGCCTTCACGACCGCCGAGAAAGTGTCCATCGCCACCGCCCTGGCGAGGGCCGGCATCGTGGAGATCGAAGCCGGTACTCCGGCGATGGGCGACGAGGAGATCGCCGCCATTCGCGCCATCGTCGAGGCAGGTCTGCCGGCCAGCATCATCGGCTGGTGCCGGATGCGAACGGCCGACGTCGACGCAGCCATCAAGGCCGGTGTCTCCATGGTGAATGTCTCGATCCCGGCCTCCGATGTGCAGATCGCGGCCAAGCTCGGCGGCAGCCGGCAAGCAGCGCTTGACCAAGTGCGGCATGTGGTCGGCTATGCGCGCGACAAGGGATTGGGCGTCGCAGTCGGCGGGGAGGACTCCTCGCGGGCCGACGTCGACTTCCTGGTCGAGTTGATCGCAACCGCGAAGGCCGCCGGCGCGCGACGCTTCCGTATTGCCGATACGCTGAGCGTGCTGGATCCAGATGCGTCCTTTGCCTTGCTGGCCGCACTCAGGGCCACGACCGATCTTGAGCTCGAATTCCACGGTCACGACGATCTGGGCCTGGCGACCGCCAACACGCTTGCCGCGATCAAGGCTGGTGCGACGCATGCCTCGGTGACTGTGATCGGGCTCGGCGAGCGGGCCGGCAATGCCCCGCTGGAGGAAGTCGCAGTCGCACTCAAGCAGCTCTACGGCTGCGATACCGGCGTTGTGCTGCCCGAACTGGAGAACGTGGCCTCCGTGGTCGCCGTCGCGGCTGCTCGCGCGATTCCGCTCAATAAGGCGATCGTCGGCGAACACGTCTTTACGCACGAGTCGGGCATTCACGTCGATGGTCTCCTCAAGGACCAGCGCACCTATCAGGCGCTGGACCCGCGTCTGCTGGGCCGCTCTAACCGCATTGTGATCGGCAAGCATTCGGGGCTCGCTGCGATCACGTCGCTGCTCGCCGAGCTCCAGCTGTCCGTCAGCATGGAGGAAGCAAAATCCATTCTCGCCCGTGTTCGCGAGCATGCCGTGGCGCACAAGGGAGCCGTTGGCCGGGAGACGGTAACGACAATCTGGCGCGAGGTGCGCGAGCGCTCGCTGCTCAACTGCGCGTGAGGGACATCATGGCCTATGTCGTCGACATTCCGCTCGCCGAACCGTCTCCTCCCGGATCGGTCAAGCCATCCCTGCTCAAGCTCATCCGCGAGGACATCGCCTGCGTGCGTCAGCGTGATCCGGCCGCGCGCAGCCAGATCGAGACGATCCTGACGTATCCCGGCGTCCATGCCGTGATCTGGTATCGAATCGCCAACCGGCTTTGGGCGGATGACTGGCGGTTTCCGGCGCGTCTCCTGTCCTGGTTCGGTCGCTTCGTAAGCAATGTCGACATTCATCCCGGCGCGCGCATCGGCCACCGCTTCTTCATCGATCACGGCGCCTGCGTCGTTATTGGCGAGACCGCGGAGATCGGTGACGACGTGACGCTCTATCATGGCGTCACGCTCGGCGGCACCTCGTGGTTCCCCGGCAAGCGCCACCCGACGCTGGAAGATCGGGTCGTGGTGGGGGCGGGCGCTAAGATCCTAGGACCGATCACGGTCGGCGCCGGCTCTCGCGTCGGCGCCAATTCGGTGGTGATCGACAGCACGCCTCCCGACGTTACCGTTGTCGGCATCCCCGCGCGCGTGGTGCGCCCGCAGCTCGGTCATCGCCGCGTCGTCGGCGGCATCGATCTGGATCATCATCTGATGCCAGACCCTGTCGGCGATGCCATTGCCGCGTTACTCGACCGCGTCGAATTTCTGGAAGCGAGGCTGGCTCACATGCAGAGGCGCAACAGGGACGCTGGCGCTTCCGCGACCAAAAGCCCGAACGTTACGGCACCCTGGAGTCCGATGGAGAGCGACAATGGCTGATGGAATTCTCACGAAGCTCAACAAGGCGTCGGCAGCGGAGGAGTTCTTTACCCTGCTCGGGGTCGATTACGACCCAAAGATCGTCAACGTGGCGCGCCTGCATATCCTTCGGCGCATGGGTCAGTACCTCGCCGGTGAAGATTTTTCCGGCATATCGGACGACACCGTGACCGAACGATGCAAGACCGTGCTGGAGCGGGCCTATGCAGACTTCGTCGCCTCCTCACCGATCGACCAGCGGGTTTTCAAGGTGCTGAAGGATGCGGTCGCACCGCAAGCTAAGCCGGCGCCGACATTGGTCCAGATCGGAACGCTGAAATAAGCCGCCGCTCTGTCGGGTTTGCGACGTGTGTCGGAGCCACATTGTCGGCTCCGCTGCCTGAGCGGATACAGGAAATGCCGCTGTTAGTCTAAGTCGCTGTATTTGCGTTGGATTTCGATCGATAGCGCAGTTGGTACGACACTTGCTGTTCTTCTTTTGAAGACCATTCTTGAGGCGAGCCTGGAGAAGCGCATGCACATCGTCGTCTGCATCAAGCAAGTTCCCGACTCCGCGCAGATTCGCGTGCATCCCGTGACCAACACGATCATGCGGCAGGGCGTGCCGACCATCATCAACCCCTATGATCTCTTCGCATTAGAGGCCGCGCTCGAGCTGCGCGACCAGTTCGGCGGAGAGGTCACCGTGCTGACGATGGGGCCGCAGTCCGCCGAGGATTCGCTGCGCAAGGCGCTGACCTTCGGTGCGGACCGCGCAGTGCTCCTGACGGATCGCTTCTTCGCCGGCGCCGACACGCTGGCGACGACCTACGCGCTTGCCACGGCAATCCGCAAGATCTCGACCGAGTTCGGTCCGCCCGACCTCGTCTTCACGGGCAAGCAGACCATCGACGGCGACACAGCGCAGGTCGGCCCCGGTATCGCCAAGCGGCTTGGTCTTTTGCAGCTGACCTATGTCGCCAGGATCGCCAGGCTGGATCTCGCAGCCCGCACCGTCGATGCCGAGCGCCGCTCCGAGGGCGGCGTCCAGGTTCTGCGCACCCGACTTCCGTGCCTCGTCACCATGCTGGAGGCGACCAATCAGATCCGTCGCGGCGCGATGGCCGACGCACTTCGCGCCGCGCGTGCTCCGATCGTGAAATGGAGCGCGCAGGATGCGGGCGTCGAGGACATCTCGAAATGCGGCCTGCGCGGCTCGCCGACCATCGTCAAGCGGGTATTTGCGCCGGCGGCTCGCAGCGAAAAGGCTGCGATGATCGAAGCCGGAGAACAGCCCGCCGAGGCGCTGATCGCTGCGATCTTCAAGCGTCAGCCAGCGCTCGAGGCCGAGCTCGCGACGCTGGCGCGCGGCTACTGAGGCGAAGGGAGCAAGCATCATGAGCACCGCACCGAAGACCGCCGCTCCTGCCGCGGGTCGCGCTGCAACCAAGAAGGAGCTGCCCGAGCACTTCAAGGCCTACAAGCACGTCTGGGTCTTCATCGAGCAGGAACGTGGCCAGGTTCATCCCGTGTCGTGGGAGCTGATGGGTGCCGGTCGCAAGCTCGCCGACAAGCTCAACGTCGATCTCGCCGCGGTCGTGATCGGCCCGGAGGGTGAGGCGACGCAAAGCGCGGCCGCGGAGGCTTTCTGCTACGGGGCCGATCTCGCTTACGTTGTCGCCGACAACGTGCTCGCCGATTATCGCAACGAGTCATATACCAAGGCGCTGACCGACGTCGTCAACACGTACAAGCCCGAGATCCTTCTGCTCGGAGCCACCACGCTCGGCCGCGATCTCGCAGGCTCGGTGGCAACGACCCTGCTGACCGGTCTTACCGCCGATTGCACCGAGCTCGACGTCGATGCCGACGGCTCGCTCGCCGCGACGCGGCCGACTTTTGGCGGCTCGCTGCTGTGCACGATCTACACGCTGAACTACCGGCCGCAGATGGCGACCGTGCGTCCCCGCGTGATGCCGATGCCGGACCGCGTCGTGCGCCCGGTCGGACGCATCGTCAGCCATCCCCTTGGCCTGGTCGAGGACGACATCGTGACGAAGGTGCTGTCGTTCCTTCCCGATCGTGATTCAGCAAAGTCCAATCTGGCTTATGCCGACGTGGTCATTGCCGGGGGGCTGGGGCTCGGATCGCCGGAGAACTTTCAAATGGTCCGCCAGCTCGCCGCCGTGCTCGGCGCCGAATACGGTTGCTCACGGCCGCTGGTGCAGAAGGGCTGGGTGACCTCCGATCGCCAGATCGGCCAGACCGGCAAGACGATCCGGCCAAAGCTCTACATCGCCGCAGGCATTTCCGGCGCGATCCAGCATCGCGTCGGCGTCGAGGGCGCCGATCTGATCGTTGCGATCAACACCGACCGGAACGCGCCGATCTTTGACTTCGCTCATATGGGCATCGTCACCGACGCCGTTCGGTTGCTGCCAGCGTTGACGGCGGCGTTTCGTGCACGGCTGTCGCCGCATTCACGCGACCGGATCGCAAGCTAACGATAGGAGAGGCGGCATGATCGAGGAAAAGTTCGATGCTATCGTGGTCGGTGCCGGCATGGCCGGCAACGCCGCGGCGCTGACGCTCGCGCAGCGTGGCCTGAAGGTGCTCCAGCTCGAGCGCGGCGAATATTCGGGCTCGAAGAACGTGCAGGGTGCGATCCTGTATGCCGACATGCTGGAAAAGCTGATCCCTGATTTTCGTGAGGACGCGCCGCTGGAGCGGCACCTGGTCGAGCAGCGCTTCTGGATGATGGACGATCGCTCGCATACTGGCTTGCACTACCGCTCCGACGATTTCAACGAGGAGAAGCCGAACCGCTACACCATCATTCGTGCGCAGTTCGACAAATGGTTCTCGCAGAAGGTACGCGAGGCAGGTGCCATAGTGCTGTGCGAAACGACAGTGACGGAACTCGCGCAGGATGCCTACGGCAAGGTGATCGGCGTGCGGACTGACCGTGCCGACGGGGAGATCCATGCCGATGTCGTCGTTCTGGCGGAAGGCGTCAACGGTCTGCTCGGGACTCGCGCCGGCCTGCGCAAGCGGCCGACGCCGGACAAGGTCGCGCTTGCGGTGAAGGAGATGCATTTCCTTCCGCGTGAAACCATCGAGGCTCGCTTCAACCTCAAGGGCGACGAGGGCGTGGTGATCGAGGCGGCCGGCACGATTTCGCGCGGCATGACCGGCATGGGCTTCATCTACGCCAACAAGGAATGCATCTCGCTCGGCATTGGCTGCCTTGTTGCGGACTTCCAGCGTACCGGCGAGACTCCGTACGGCTTGCTCGATCGTTTCAAGCGCCATCCCTCGGTCGCCCCGCTGATCGAGGGCTCGGAGGTGAAAGAGTATGCCGCGCACCTGATCCCCGAGGGAGGTTTCAAGTCGATTCCGCAGCTTTACGGCGAGGGTTGGGTCGTGGTTGGCGATGCCGCCCAACTCAACAACGCTATCCACCGCGAGGGCTCGAACCTTGCGATGACATCGGGCCGAATCGCGGCCGAGGCGATCTTTCAGGTCAAGTCGCGCAAGGATCCGATGACGGCGGAGAACCTGTCGCTCTACAAGACCATGCTGGACGAGTCGTTCGTCATGAAGGATATGAAAAAGTACAAGGACATGCCGGCGCTGATGCACACGCAGTCGCAGAGCTTCTTCATGACCTATCCGGAACTCGTCTCCAAGGCAATGCAGAACTTCCTGCGTGTCGATGGCACGCCGAAGATCGAAAAGGAAAAGGCGACGTTCAAATCATTCCTCAAGGCTCGTTCCTGGAGCGGGCTGTTCGGCGACGCCTTCCGCCTGGCACGCGCCTGGCGGTGAAACAAGTAGACGCAACACAAGCGACGGAGACCCAAGCCATGTCGATTGAACCATCCGTGCGTGTCGAGGACAAGCTGTTCTATAACCGTTACCTTGTCGATGCCGGCCGGGCGCATATCAAGGTGCGGCCGCACACGACGCCGTCGCAGGAGCTGCTGAGCATGCTGAAAGCCTGCCCGGCGCGTTGCTACGAGCTCAACGGCCAGGGCCAAGTCGAAATTACGGTCGACGGCTGCATCGAGTGCGGCACCTGCCGGGTCATCTGCGAGGAAAGCGGTGACATCGAGTGGAGCTATCCGCGCGGTGGATACGGTGTCCTCTTCAAGTTTGGTTGATCCATGAAACTCAGCGCCCGCAATATTCTCCCCGGACGGGTCATTGCCGTCACCAAGGGAACGACGACAGCCCACGTCAAGATCGAGCTCGCTCCTGGTCTGGTCGTGTTTTCCGCGATCACCAACGAGGCCGTAGACGATCTTGCCCTGAAGGTGGGCGATACCGTCTCGGCCGTGATCAAGTCATCCGACGTGATGATCGGCAAGTAAGTCGGCTTCCGACGGCAGGCGCATCGCGCGGGTCCGCGTGATGCGCGCCGACAGGTCTTGCCACCAGCCTTCGATTGCGCTTCGTTCGCACAGCAGGCTGGTCCCGATTCCGTCGGTAAAATCGTTCCAGGCTTCCAGACATTTGTCCGGTACCGCCGTGAGCACGGGAATCCCGGCAGCGACGGCGTCGGCCAGTTCGTCGCGCAGGCCTTCGCCGGCGGCTTCCTGCTTGGAGAATTTGTTGATCACGACGAGATCGACGTCAGCCGCGATGGCGCGCGTGACGGCGAGCGCGGCTTCGGCCAGTCCTGCGGCGTCGAGCTTGCAAGCCATCGCGCCCGAGCCGAGCGGCTGGCAGATCGAAATCTCGCGACCGGTCATGAGATCAATCGCCTGCATCCCGACCTGGCGGCCGCTGCTGTCCTTGACGTTGCGCTGGACGATGCCGCCGATCCGCTCGCCTGATCGCACCAGAGTCTCGGCAAAGTCGGCGAGCAGGGTGTCGACGTCGTCCTCGGAGCGGTAAATGATCGCGGCGACGCGGTTCGGGTCGATGTCGTGGAAGTCGATGGGCATGGCAGGCATCCTCGTCCGTTGTGCTACGCTCTTCGGGTGTGGTGAGCAATCTCCGTGCCGATCGTCTGCGCTGGCCGACGGTATCGGCTGGAGGTTGTGCAGCGGTCCCGAATCCACCACGCGCCCGCGCTCCATCGACGCGTCGGCCATTTTGAGTTCGGCAATCGGCATGCGTGGCGCCCTCTGGTGCACGACTTGCAGGAATGGCCGCGAAAACATGGATTTTCCGGTGCTCGCGATCGCGAGACGGACGAGCTGTGTCGGGTTTCCGACACAGCCGTCTGTGAACCGACAGCAAGGAAGGGAAACGACATGGCAACGGTCGCATCGCGTGCCGAGCTGGAGCGCCTGCTGAAGGACGACGTTCCTTATGGCGATCTCACCACGGAAGCTCTCGGGATCAGCGCGACCGCAGGGGTCATGCATTTTTCTGCACGCATGCCAATGGTGCTGGCGATGGCCGAGGACGCTGCCGCGATCATCGCGCTCGCCGGCTGCGAGGTTGAGCTGTTCGCTGCCTCCGGTGCGGTGCTGGAGTCGGGAGCCCCGATTCTCGAGGCGCGGGGCCCCGCTGCGGGCCTCCTGAGCAGCTGGAAGGTAGCGCAGACCTTGATCGAGATATGGTCGGGTGTGGCAAGCGAGACCCGCGCCATCGTTGATGCCGCGCGGGCCGTCGCGCCGCATGTCCCGGTTGCCTGCACGCGCAAGAACGTACCGGGCACCAAGTGCTTTGCGGTCGCCGCCGTCAGGGCGGGCGGGGCCGTGATGCACCGGCTTGGCCTGTCGGAGACGGTGCTGGTGTTTCCCGAGCACCGCGCGTTTCTCGGCGAGCAGCCGCTATCCCAGGCGGTCGAACGGCTGCGCCGCGCCGCGCCGGAGAAGAAGCTCGTGATTGAAGTGAAGACCGCTGAGGCTGCTCTTGCTGCGGCGGTCGCCGGCTTCGACGTAATCCAGGCCGAGAAGTTTTCGCCTGCCGAGATCGCCGCGCTGGTCAAGCACCTGGCGTCCACGGCCTATACGCAGGCACGTCCGATCGTCGCCGCAGCCGGCGGCGTTAATGCGTCGAATGCCGCCGCCTACGCGGAGGCCGGCGCCGATATCCTCGTGACGTCCTCGCCCTATCTGGCGAAACCAAGAGATGTGCAGGTGAGGATTGTGGCGGCCGACGACGACGCGTCCGCCCCTCGTGCGCTCGAACAAGCAAAACTCACTGCCTGATCGGCGGCGCATGTTGAATACGCGATCGGGCGTTTCGGAAATAATTCGGGCTACATTTACAGGATAAGTCATTGTAAAGGCTGGTGCCGGTTGAGAGGATTGAACTCCCGACCTTCGGTTTACAAAACCGCTGCTCTACCGCTGAGCTAAACCGGCCTGTGCGAACAGCTATCAGCGCCGTGGTCTTTGGACAAGACCAGACAATGGATTGATTGCCATAAGGCGTGCCGCGGATGAATATTTCAAAGTCGGCTGGCCGGCAGATTTATGGATTTTGAAAATGGCGCTCTCCGGAGACAGAAAGACGGGTCCCGTCACCGGACAAGCCGGATCGATCGAGATTGAACTGCGCAAGATCTCGCAGTTGTTCAATACCCTTGACCCCTCGCCGTTTCGCGATAGCGATCTTGCGAAGGAGGCCGAGGATTACATTGTCGACCGCGCGACAGAACTACCGAAAGATGTTCCCATCAGCATCGTGATTCACCTGCCGCCCAGCGAATTGTCGCAGGCTTCGGCGGTCGACATCTCAGGGGCCGTAAAGAATTATTTCCAGATGCGAGTTCGAGCGGCTTCCATGGAGCTGCGTGAGTTGTTCAAAACCGGACGTCTCTCGCTCGTTGTTGGCCTCGCCGTTCTGTCGATTTGCTTTTTGCTCGGCCTGCTTTTTGTCCGCAGCTTCAATGATGGGCCATTCTCAGACATCATGAGAGAGAGTTTTCTGATTTTCGGCTGGGTCGCAATCTGGAAGCCCTCCGAAATCTTTTTGTATGCATGGCCACCGATAGCCCGCCGCCGAAGGCTATTTGAGCGTCTGGCCGCGGCAACGGTCACCGTTAATACGACCGGCTAACCCGGCACAGCTGTTCGCCGCGGCGAAAATCTTACCAGATTATATTTCGTTTCCGGCCAATCGAACGCAACACTATCCTTACGCATTAGGCTTACCAAGAAGTCGGAAGCGGCTTTTAACCTTTGACCTTGTCAGGTCATTTAAGGTCCCGAACGGAAGGTAATGCCATGCGTTCAGTTCTGTCTCTGGCCTTGCTGATGGGTACCACGCTGGCGGCTCTGGCAGACACCGCTCCGGTGCTTGTCATTCCCGGCCGTCCCGGCGTGCCCGTTTTCATCAACGGGCGCGAGGTGTCCTGGTCCGTGGTGGAAGGCGACTGGGGGCTGGCCAAGAGCTTCCATGTCCAGCCGACCATCTATGGCGGCTGGGACCATTACGAGCCGCCGCGTGTCGGGCACTATTTCCCCACGTCCGGCCGCATGCCGGGCTATGGACGTTACGAGGTCGAACCGCCGCCGGACCGGCCTTTGCCGAAGCCCGCGCCGGCCTATCACCAGTCGTGGTCGGCGCAGTCCGCTCCGCCCGCGCCGCCGCAGGAGAACAATGTCGGCGTGTCGGTCTATCCGACGGCGCCATATCCCGCGCCCTATCCGCCGCCGGTCATCCGCGGCAACCCGCCGATGGGAGGTGGCCCGCGCTAGGGAGCAAGCCGCGGACTTCCAGCAATTGAACGATAAAAACAAACGGCCCATAAAAAGCTGAACAGGAGAGTACGAGTATGCGTCACACAATGGCAGGGACGATCGCCGGTCTGGCGATGATCGCCGCGACCACGGGTATGGGCACAGCGCCAGCGATGGCCTGCTATGCCGGTTGCGCGACGGGCTTCAGTTTCAACAATGGCTACGG
This sequence comes from Bradyrhizobiaceae bacterium, assembly GCA_003963145.1. Taxonomy (GTDB): domain Bacteria; phylum Pseudomonadota; class Alphaproteobacteria; order Rhizobiales; family Xanthobacteraceae; genus Afipia. The sequence goes on along the minus strand of RXJJ01000019.1, from coordinate 14,701 downwards.
TTGCGGCGTCGGCTTCGGCGGCTGCGGCGGTTATGGCACCGCCTATTATGGCTACGCCTATCGCGACCAGCTGCCGGATCCGAGCGGGCCGCGCTCCTACGTCGGACCGCAATATTACTATGTCAATCAGGGTCCGTATTACACCGGCCCCGGTGTTGTCGCTCCCGCGCCGGCCTATCAGGAGCGCGCCGTGAACGGCTGGTACAGCGCCTATCAGCCTTATTACTACGGCTATTACGGCGGTCCTTACGCCAACGCGACCAGCCATCTGTATGACGGCGCCTATGTGGGCGGCCCCGCGATCTATTCGTATCGCTGGCATCGCCGCCACGGCTATTATTCACGGACCTATTATCGCTCGCGTCCGCGCTCGACGAAATATTACTACGCCGGCAGCGGCTATGCCGGACCGCGCACGCAGGGCGAGCGCATGCGCATCTACTGATCGCACGATAACGAATGTCGGAAACGCCCGCTCTTTGCAGCGGGCGTTTTTGTTTTCGCAAGGACGGCTTAAGTCATCAGTCCGAGCCGCGTCGCACCGATATAGAGCGCGAGCGCGGTGGCGTTCGACACGTTCAGGCTCTTGATCTCGCCGGGCATGTCCATGCGCGCGACGATGCCGCATGTCTCGCGCGTGAGCTGGCGCAGGCCCTTGCCTTCGGCGCCGAGCACCAGCGCGAGCGGCGCCTGCAACGCGACAGCGCTGAGGTTTTCGTTGCCCGCGCTATCGAGCCCGACCGTCATGAAGCCGCTGTTCTTCATTTCGGTGAGAGCGCGGGCGAGATTTTGCACCGTCACCAGCGGCACGAGTTCGAGCGCGCCGGACGCCGATTTCGCCAGGACGCCGGTCGCCTCGGGACTGTGTCGCGCGGTGGTGACGACCGCCTTCACCGCGAAGGCGGCAGCCGAGCGCAGGATCGCGCCGACATTGTGCGGATCGGTGATCTGGTCGAGCACCAAGACGATACCGTCGCGGGGCATGTCCTCGATATCCGGCGAGGGCAGGGGATCGGCCTCGGCCAGAAGACCCTGATGCACCGCGTCGGGCCCGAGGCGGCGGTCGATGTCGCTTGGCCGGACGATCTCCGGCGTCACGCGCGTGGTGATCTTCTCCTCGGCAAGCCGCCGCTCGGCATTTTCGGTGAGGAAAAGCTTGCGAATGGTGCGCCGGGGATTGGCCAGCGCCGCCGTCACCGTGTGCCAGCCATAGAGAATGACGGGGCTTTCACCGCGCGGCGACCGATCGCGGGCGAACGAGGGGCGGCCGCCATCGCGGCGTGGGCCGCCTTTGCCGCCCCTGAAACGCTGATTCCTGTCGTGCTGCGCCATCACCGGCTTGTCCCACGGCGGCGGAACATTGGCAATTTGCCGTTTTCGAAAGTGTCACGGTCGGGCCATATTCACCGCCGCCTCGGTTGACTTTGCCCCAGAGCTTCGCCCATAAACGCGCCAGCCGGGCGCCCGGGTTCGGGCACGCTCTTTACCGTCATCGATGGCCGTTCAGCCGCTTTCCGGCGGGCGTGGTGTCGACGACGCGAGCGGGGGAGTGTCCCGAGTGGCAAAGGGAGCTGACTGTAAATCAGCCGCCGTATGGCTTCGAAGGTTCGAGTCCTTCTTCCCCCACCAACATGAAAACGCTCGCGAGCCCGAAAGCTCGCGGGCGTTTTTATCAAGGATCACGCGACCCGTTTGATTAGTTCAACGGGCTGCTCCGCTGCCGCCGGCGCAGGTTGCACCGGATTCTCTTCAGCAGTGGGCGCGCCCGCACTCCTGACCCCGAACACATCGCTGAAAAGATGCGTCAGCGTCAGCGGCGCCTGCGGACGGTCGGGCAGGCCGGTCGCGGGATATTCATTTCTGAGAGGACGGCGGTAGGTGCCGAACACGATGTCGAAAATCGGGAAGAACGCCGCGTAGTTGCTGTTGTAATATTCCGCGTCTCGCGCGTGATGCAGGCGATGCCATTGCGGCCCGGAAATCACCGGCGTCAGCGGGCCGAGATCGAGACGGATATTGGCGTGGTTGAAGAAGCTGTACACCTTGAACAGCAGATACGAGCCCATGATCGGCAGAAGCTGGAAGCCGCAGACGATCAGCGTCGGAATGGCCACCACGAAGAAGTGCAAAAGGCTCGACCAGAAGGTGTTGCGCTGTGAGGTCGTGCAGTTGACGTTTTCCTCGTCGTGATGGAGTGCATGCACCGGCCAGAGAAACGCGAAGGTATGCTCGGCACGGTGGAACCAGTATTGGAAGAAATCCCACACGAACGCGTAAACCAGCGTCGCGCCGATCATCTCGAGCAGGGTCTGCGGCCGCCATTCCTCGAAAATCAGGCCGACCAGTCCGGCGCGTGCGAGCCAGGCCTGGATTGGCCCGATCACGGGATTGAGCAGGGCGATGGTGAGGGCCGTCACCACAACCACGATGACAAGATTGCCTGTACGTGCCATCAGGCTTGGCTGCTCGCCAGCCGGCCAGCGATATTCGGCGAAGGTCACGGCGGCGACGATCGGCAGCACCCACAAAAGATGGTCTTCGACACCCGCCAGGATGGCCGACAATATATTCATCATGAAAGGCTACGTCCGCTCGCAGGCTTCGTAAAGCTGAGGCAAAGGCGGAGGCGGCACGCTATAGTCAAAAATATTTGCAATATGGCGGGGGAATTTTCCAGACTGCCATCGGGAAAACGGTTGAGGAAATGGACATGAAATCGCTGATTACCGGATTGCGCGATCTGTTTTCCGGGTTCGTGCGCGGCCTTCACGATCCGGAATTCAGGGCCATAGGTTTTCTGCTGCTGGTGGCGGTGGCGACCGGCGCGGTGTTTTTCAAATGGGCCGAGGGCTGGTCGTGGCTGGATTCGGCCTATTTCAGCGTGGTGTCCCTCACCACCGTCGGCGACGCCAATATCGCTCCGAGCGCGGCGATATCGAAGATTTTCACGATGGGGTACTCCCTCGCGGGCATTGGTCTGATGCTGGCCTTTGTTTCCCGTCTCGCGTCGTTCCGGGGCGACGACGGGAAGGAGGACATCGACTAAGGCATTTTGCCGCGCGGCGCGCTAACCCTGTGGGCGGCCGGCTTTTTTTACCGCCAATGTTGAGGGTGGTGGAACGCCGTGCTAGTTCAGGGGTTATGCGGGTGTAGCTCAATGGTAGAGCAGCAGCCTTCCAAGCTGAATACGAGGGTTCGATTCCCTTCACCCGCTCCAGATTTACGTCTATGGCCTCAACACCGGCTCGGACATTATCCACCCTGACCCTGCGCGAACGCCGCATATCATCGGTGCGCTCTCATTTTAAAATGGCTATCCCTGCGGCATTGTTCCTTTTCCCGGAACCGGTTTCATGAAAGGTCAAGCGCGCGTCAATGCGTCGCTGACCGATGACGAGCGTTATCGCCTCCTGATCGAGGCGGTGACGGACTACGCCATCTACATGCTCGATCCGGATGGATACATTACCAGCTGGAATCCCGGCGCCGAGCGCTTCAAGGGATACACCGCCAGCGAGATCATCGGCTGTCACTTCTCGAAATTCTATACCGAGGAGGACCGCAAGGCCGGACTGCCGGAAAAGGGTCTTCACAATGCCAGAACCCTCGGCCGTCACGCCAGCGAAGGCTGGCGGGTGCGCAAGGACGGCAGCTGCTTCTGGGCGGACGTCATCATTGATCCGATACGGACGCCGGACGGCGATCTCGTCGGTTTTGCCAAAATCACCCGTGATCTCACCGAACGCAGACAGGCCGATCAGGCGCTGCGGCGCAGTCAGGAACAGTTCAGGCTGCTGGTTGAGAGCGTCACCGATTACGCGATCTACGTCCTCGATCCCCAGGGCCGTGTGACAACGTGGAATTCCGGCGCCCAGCGCATCAAGGGCTACACGCCGGACGAAATTATCGGCCAGCATTTTTCCCGATTTTTCACCGAGGAAGATCAAAAGGCAGGACTGCCCGAACGTGTCCTCGGGATCGCCGCGCGCGATGGCAAGTTCGAGAGCGAAGGCTGGCGGGTGCGCAAGGACGGCAGCCGGTTCTGGGGCAGCGCCGTGGTGGACGCCATCCGCAATGATGACGGTTCGCTTTTCGGCTTTGCCAAGATCATCCGCGACATCACCGAATTGCGGGACGCCCAGCGGGCGCTCGATCAGGCGCGCGAGGCGCTTTATCAATCGCAGAAAATGGAAGCCATCGGCCAGCTGACCGGCGGCGTGGCGCACGATTTCAACAATCTTCTGATGGCGATTCTCGGCAGTCTCGAGCTTGTCCGCAAGCGCCTTCCCGACGATCCGAGAATCACGCCGCTGATCGACAATGCCATGCAGGGCGCCCATCGCGGCGCGACGTTGACGCAGCGGATGCTGGCTTTCGCACGGCGTCAGGAACTCGACATCAGGCCCATCGATCTGCCGGCGCTGGTACACGATATCAGCGATCTGCTGCAAAGTTCGCTCGGTCCGATCATCACGCTCGAGACCCGCTTTCCCGCGGCGTTGCCGTCCGTGCGTGCCGACGCCAACCAGCTGGAAATGGCGCTGCTCAATCTGGTCGTCAATTCGCGCGACGCGATGCCGGCGGGCGGAGCCATCACGATTTCCGCGCGCACGGAGGACGTCGCCGAAACCATCGCCGGCCTGGTGCGCGCCGGGCGCTATGTCTGTCTGTCGGTCAGCGATACCGGCGAGGGCATGGATGAAGCGACGCTGGCGCGCGCCATGGAGCCGTTCTTCACCACCAAGGGCGTGGGCAAGGGCACGGGACTTGGGCTGTCCATGGTTCACGGTCTTGCCGAGCAATTCGGGGGCCGCTTCGTTCTGCAAAGCCAGCTGCACGGCGGCACCCGCGCGGAAATCTGGCTGCCCGCCGCAGCCTCTGCCGCGACGGCGATGGCCACCGCGCCGGCGCAGGCCGCCGCCAGGGGCCGTTCGCTGAACGTGCTGGCCGTCGACGATGACGGCCTCGTGCTAATGAACACCGCCGCGATGCTTGAAGATCTCGGGCACACCGTGTTCGAGGCGAGTTCGGGCCGCCAGGCGCTCGCGATCCTTCAGGAGCGCGACAACATCGATCTTGTCATTACCGATCAGGCGATGCCGGTGATGACCGGGAGCCAGCTCGCCGAAGCGATCCGTGCCCAGCGCCCCGATCTGCCGATCATTCTTGCCACCGGCTACGCTGAAATCCCCCAGGGCAAGGATCTGGCGTTGCCCAAACTCGCGAAGCCTTTCCTGCAGGAAGATCTGGCCCAGGCGGTGCGGGCGCAGTTTCCCGCCTGAGATTTCCTTGTCTAGCCGCGCGCCTCGCCCGCGGCCGCGATGAAGTGCAGTTTGCACACCAGCCCTGATGGCGGATAGTTCATCTCGACATCGCCGCCCAGCTGCTGGGTGAGGCTTTTGATAAGCCGTGTGCCGAAGCCCTCGCGCTCGGGCAGTGCGACCGGAGGCCCGTCGTGCTCGCTCCAGGTCACGTTGACGAGTTGGCCGCGCGGATCGGGCTCCGCGGTCCATTGCACCTCGATCCTGCCTTCGTTGTTGTTGAGCGCGCCGTATTTCATCGAATTGGTGCTCAGTTCGTGGAAGACCATCGCGATTGGCACGACGCTGCTCGACGCCAGATCGACGCGCGGCCCCTTGAGCGAAAAGCGGTGCGCATGATCCTCGCGCACCGGCGCCAGCGCTGCTTCGGCAACTTCCAGCAGATCGGCGTTTTCCCAATTGTGCCGCGTCAGCAGATCGTGGCTGCGCACCAGCGCCTGCAGCCGCTCGTGAAAGTCGCGCAGCGCCTCCGGTCCCTGGCTGTTGCGGAAACTCAGGGAGGCGATCGACTGCACGGTGGCGAGGGTGTTCTTCACCCGATGCGCCAATTCGTGCACGAGGATTTCGCGCCGCGCCTCGGAAAGTTCGCGCTCCTGTTCGCGCCGTTCGTTTTCGTCCATCAGGCTGTCGAAGGTCTGGCCGAGGATGCCGATTTCGTCGCTCCGGTTGACGATGCCGGTCCGCGCCGCATCCTGTCCGCGCCGCCACGCTTCGGCGGTGGCAACCATCTGCATCAGCGGACGGCGAATGATGCTCTCGCCGACTAGCCAGGCGAGGATGAAGGCGACAGCGGTTCCGATGGTGAAGAGCAGTAGGCTGTTACGCAGCGCGCGGTCGATCGGTGCAAAGGCTCCCTTGCGCGAAAAACCGCTGGCGACGAAGAGCCCGAACGGAGTTTCAGGCGCGGGCACGAAGCCGACCACGCGCTCCACGCCGTCGGGATCCTTGACATCGCGGGTCCCGGGCAGTCCCGACAGCATCGACATGTATTCGGTCGGAAAGCTCGTGCCGATGTATTTTTTCGCGTCCGGTTCGCGCGCGACGATAATTCCGTTGCGGTCGACAATTGTGATGCTGCTGTTCTGCGCCATTCCGCGCTCGCGCAACTGCTGGCCGAACCATTCGATATTCAGGCCCGCGGTGACGACGTACTCGACGCTGTTGCCGTTGACCACCGGCAACGCCAGAGGAACGATGTTTCTGCCCGAGATCCGGCTCTCGCTGTAATTTCCGATCGCGAATTGCCTGGTTGCCAGCGCTTCGCGGAAATAAAAACGGTCCGACAGATTGATCGGCGGCACTTCGCCTTCGCTGTAACAGCGCGGGGTGCCGTCCACATTGAGCACCATGATCGAGGTAATCGATTTCAGCTCTGCGCGTACGCGGGAGACATAGTCGGCGCACACTTTCGGATCGTTCGAGCGGATTTCGTTCGCTTGCGATACCGCATGAAGCGCGCCTTCGATTCCGCCGAAGATGTGATCGACCTCCGAAACCAGGAAATGCGTGTTGCGAAGCGCATCGGCGCGCACTTCGTCGTAACGGGTGTTGCGCAGATCGAGCGAGGAATAGGCCAGCGCGGCAACGCCGGGCAGCGAAGCTACCAGCGTCAAGGCCAGAAGGCGTTGGGTGAGAGACAGTCTGCGGATGAAAGAGAAGCGTTTCACGCCGCGTTCCGACCCCTTGTCATCATTCCAGTGCGGATGGCGCATTAGAAAGGCTGACAAGATCAAGTCAAGGCGCGCTTGCCGCGCGTGGGGGTTCCACAAAAACCGTGGAAGGGGCGTGACGGCACCGAAACGGTTCGCTATAGAGGCGGCCTGTAGGGGTGTAGCTCAGTTGGTAGAGCATCGGTCTCCAAAACCGAGGGTCGCAGGTTCGAGCCCTGCCGCCCCTGCCAGCCCGTTGGAGGGCCCTTTCGTGGCAGGTCTTCTGACCCGTCCAGGGTGTTGTCCGACCTTGACCCGGCTGCCGTCCTGAAGTACGAAACAGCACTCGCTGCCGGCCCGTTTGACGGATATCCGGCGCGGCTTAAATCCCCCGACAACAGGGCCCGCTTGGCGGCTCATCCTTGAAAAGAGGCTGGGCACGAAAGAGGGCTGTTTGGGATTCAATTCACGTTTCTCGTTTACCGGAACCGACGATGGCGACAAGCCCGTTCAAATTCTTGCAGGAAGTGCGGGCCGAGACCGCCAAGGTAGTCTGGCCGACCCGCCGCGAAACCCTGATCACGACCGTCATGGTGTTTATCCTCGTCGCCGTGGCGTCGGTGTTCTTTTTCGTTGCCGATCAGCTCATTCGCCTGCTGGTCACGTTCGTTCTCGGCATCAGCGGTTGACGCACCATGAGCATGCGCTGGTACATCGTTCACGCTTATTCGAATTTCGAGAAGAAGGTCTCCGAATCCATTCGCGAGCAGGCCAAGCAGCGCGGGCTTGAGGATCTGTTCGAGCAGATACTGGTGCCGACCGAGAAGGTCACCGAGGTGCGCCGCGGCCGCAAGGTCGACGCCGAGCGCAAGTTCTTTCCCGGTTACGTGCTGGTGAAGATGAACCTGACCGACGAGGCGTTTCATCTGATCAAGAACACGCCGAAGGTGACGGGTTTCCTCGGTGCGGAAAACAAGCCGCAGCCGATCACGGAAGCGGAAGCGATGCGCATCCTGCATCAGGTGCAGGAAGGCGTGGAGCGGCCGAAGACGTCGGTGTCGTTCGAGGTCGGCGAGAATGTGCGCGTGGCCGACGGCCCGTTCGCCTCGTTCTCGGGCGTGGTCGAGGAAGTGGATGATGCGCGCTCGCGCGTGAAGGTCGCGGTGTCGATCTTCGGCCGCGCGACGCCGGTCGAACTGGAATTCGGTCAGGTCGAGAAGGTCTGATCGCATCGAAGGCGGCGTTTGCCGCTTTCGCAATACCCGTGGGAGGAGACAGCCGGTCGCCAGCCGTCTGTTGACCGCACCACGGTCCTAAGAAGGTCCGGAATGGTCCGGATCGTTTGAAGGAGTAAAGCATGGCGAAGAAAGTGACCGGATACCTGAAACTTCAGGTGCCGGCCGGTGCGGCGAACCCGTCGCCACCGATCGGCCCCGCGCTTGGTCAGCGCGGCCTCAACATTATGGAATTCTGCAAGGCGTTCAACGCGCAGACCGCGAAGGAAGAAAAGAACACCCCGATCCCGGTGGTCATCACCATTTACGCGGATCGCTCCTTCACGTTCGAAATGAAGACGCCGCCGATGTCCTACTTCCTCAAGCAGGCGGCCAAGATCCAGTCCGGTTCGAAAGCGCCGGGCCGCGATTCCGCCGGCAAGGTGACCACCGCGCAGATTCGCGAGATCGCCGAGAAGAAGATGAAGGATCTTAACTGCGACACCGTCGAGTCGGCCATGAAGATGGTCGAGGGCTCTGCCCGCTCGATGGGTCTTCAGGTGGCGGGGTAACGGACATGGCTGTTGGAAAGAAACTCGCGAAGGCTCGCGAAGGCATCGACCGCGAAAAGCTTTATCCGATCGCGGACGCCATCAAGCTGGTCAAGGAACGCGCCTCGGCCAAGTTCGACGAGACCATCGAAGTCGCGATGAATCTCGGCGTCGATCCGCGTCACGCCGACCAGATGGTGCGCGGCGTGGTCACGCTGCCGAACGGCACGGGCCGTACCCTTCGAGTCGGCGTGTTCGCGCGCGGCGCCAAGGCTGAGGAAGCCAAGGCGGCGGGTGCCGACGTTGTCGGCGCGGAAGACCTCGTCGAGAAGGTGCAGGGCGGTACGATCGATTTCGACCGCTGTATCGCGACCCCCGACATGATGCCGCTGGTCGGCCGCCTCGGTAAGGTGCTCGGTCCGCGCGGCATGATGCCGAACCCGAAGATCGGCACGGTGACCATGGATGTCGCCGGCGCCGTGAAGGGCGCCAAGGGCGGCTCGGTCGAATTCCGCGTCGAGAAGGCGGGAATCGTGCAGGCAGGCATCGGCAAGGCGTCGTTCTCCGAGGAGAAGCTGGTGCAGAACGTCAAGGCTCTGGCGGACGCGGTCATCAAGGCCAAGCCGGCGGGCTCCAAGGGCACGTACGTCCAGCGCGTTGCCGTCTCGTCCACGATGGGACCGGGCGTGAAAGTCGAGCCGGGCAGCCTGACGGTCTGATCGGTCACGTCGTGATTTGACAGTTGCGAGGGCGGAGCAGACGAAAACTGCTCCGCCTTTTTTCTTTTGGCCGCAATGCCTCAACGTCATGGCCGGGCTTGATCCGGCCATCCATCCTTCGGGAAATGATGGATTCCCGGATCAGGTCCGCGCATGACGGCTCCGGGTGTGACGGCCTCAAGTTAAAATCATCGTGCTTTTGAAAGCTCTTCTGGAAGATGAAAATGCCTGAGCAGGTTCTGATCTATTCGCGTTTCCCCAAGAGTCAGATGGCCGAGATCGCCCGGCGGTACGATCTGCTCGACGGGCACGGCAAACCGCCGATCGAGACCTTCACCGCTGAACAATTGAAGCCCGTTCGGGCGCTGATCACCGCCGGCGGTCAGCCGATCCCGGGCCCGGTGCTCGATACGCTGCCCTCGCTCAAGGCGATCATCTGTTTCGGCACCGGCTATGACGGGGTCGATTTCAGCGAAACGAAGGCCAGAGGCATCGCGGTCGCCAACAGCCCCGGCGCGAACGCCAACGCGGTGGCCGAGATCGCGATGGGGCTGATGCTGGCGTCGATGCGTCGCCTGATCGTTGCAGACCGTTATGTCCGCAGCGGCGGATGGGCCAAGGGCGAGCCGACCGTGCTGACGACGATGCCGCCGGGCATCGCGGGCCGCAAGGTCGGCATCTATGGGCTGGGCGAAATCGGCCGCAAGATCGCGGCGCGTTGTGCCGCGTTCGACACCGAGGTCGGCTACCACAGCCGCAGCCGGCATGACGCTCCGTACGCTTATTTCGACAACCTCGACGCGCTGGCCGAATGGTCGGATATCCTGTTCGTGGCGGTTCGCGCCGGAGCGGACACGGTGCACAAGGTCGATGCGGCCCTTCTGAAGAAGCTCGGGCCGCTGGGGACGATCGTGAATATCTCGCGCGGATCGGTCATCGACCAGAAGGCGCTTGTCGCCGCGTTGCAGGAAAAGACCATCGCGGGGGCGGGACTGGATGTCTACGAGAAGGAGCCGCATGCCCCCGATATCCTGACCACCCTCGACAATGTCGTGCTCTCGCCCCACATCGGGGGCCAGACGGCTGAGGGTCTGGTCGGGATGCAGGATTGCGTCATTGCCAATCTGGACGCCTTCTTTGCCGGACGGCCGCTGCCTTATCCGGTGGGGTAGGCGGGCTGAGTTTCGGGAGGGAACCTATTCTTGGCCCGAATTGTGCTTTTAGGGGCCAGATTCCCCTTGGCAAAGCCATTCCGACTCGTTAAACATTCCTTTCCGGGCGTGCTGGCTATGGCTGGCGCGTCCGTGTTCGTTTTCCGAAACAATCACTGATAGGAGTTCTTTCCTCGTCGATCAATTCCGCATGGATTGCTCGAACAGGACGGAACGGCTGCGGTGTGAATTCGGGAGGCGAGCGGGTCTTCAGGCGCTTTGGCAGCGGCTTGCCTTGAACGGCTTGCGGTTGTTGTGGAACCTGAAGCTCCATCCTGTCCAAGACTGCAGGTGCGCAAGTCGATCCATTAGGATCAAGGCTTGGCTTAATCTCCTGCACAGACGGGTGAAAACCGGATTTGCAGTCCGCCGCTTTCGCGGCGGAGGGCGCATTCGGTTCGAACCTCGACACCTCATCTGGTTCGCGCGAGCGGCCGGGCGAGAGGGCAGGCTTCCATCATGTCGTCGTGCCCGACGCGTCGAGAGATCGAGAATCTCAAGGCCGCCTGGCGGGACGATCGGTGCAACCCGGCGGTCCTGTCGAAAGGCAAAGACCGCCAACCGGAAAGAGCTTGCTGTGGAACGAGCGGCAAAAAAAGACGCGGTCGAGGCGCTGAAGGGGACTTTCACGTCCACCAGCGTTGCGGTCGTGGCTCATTATTCCGGCCTCACCGTGGCCCAGATGCAGAAGCTGCGTACGCAGATGAAGCAGGCGGGCGCTTCGGTGAAGGTCTCGAAAAACCGTCTCGCCAAAATCGCTCTTGAAGGCACGGACGTTGCCTCCATCGGCTCCCTGCTGAAGGGGCCGACCGTGATCGCCACTTCCAGCGATCCGGTGGCAGCACCCAAGGTCGCCATCGAGTTCGCCAAGACGAACGACAAGTTCGTCATCCTTGGCGGCGCGATGGGAACGACTGTCCTGAATCCCGATGCAGTGAAGGCGCTCGCCTCGCTGCCCTCGCTCGATGAACTGCGCGCGAAGCTCCTCGGCCTCCTTGTGGCGCCGGCGACCAAGATCGCACAGCTCTCCACCGCGCCCGCTGCGAAGCTGGCCCGCGTGGTTCAGGCCCATGCCTCCAAAGGTGAAGCGGCGTGACGCCATTCTCCATCTCAACTGGTTCGAACTGATACGCTGAAGGATTAAGTAAAATGGCTGATTTGCAGAAGATCGTGGACGACCTCTCGAGCCTGACGGTTCTCGAGGCTGCCGAACTCGCCAAGCTTCTCGAAGAGAAGTGGGGCGTTTCCGCTGCTGCCGCTGTTGCGGTGGCTGCTGCTCCGGGCGCTGGCGGCGGTGCCGCAGCTCCGGCTGAAGAAAAGACCGACTTCCAGGTCGTTCTGGCCGCCGCTGGCGACAAGAAGATCGAGGTCATCAAGGAAGTCCGTGCGATCACGGGCCTCGGCCTCAAGGAAGCCAAGGACCTCGTCGAAGGCGCGCCCAAGCCCCTCAAGGAAGGCGTTGCCAAGGACGAAGCCGAGAAGATCAAGGCGCAGCTCGAGAAGGTCGGCGCCAAGGTCGAGCTCAAGTAAGACGACTTTGTTCAGGCCGGTTTTCGCGAGCCGGCCTGAACACACGAATATGTGACGGTTCGGATCCGAAGATCGGCGGGGTCTCGAATTGAAGCAAAGACCGCCTATATTGGGCGGGAGCACGAAAGGACGGCGCGTTTTGAACCTCGAACGTGATTTGGGTTCGGCAGCGGAGCGCGGCGTCGGGAGACAGGCGATTTCGGGCTTTTCTGGGTTCTAGGGTTTGTTTGACGGGCAAGGCGCCAGCAGCGTCTCGCACGTCATTTTGCGTCCTGGACTTTGGCGCTGGGGTAGCGCCGCGGCCGGAACGGTTTTGGACATTCAACCCGGGGTGCGCGCGCACCGCGCTCCGGACGGGCCGCACGGGACCTTTCGGTTTCCTCGGGCGGCAAACATGAGAGGTCATGATGACGCAGACGCAGCAAACTTTCACCGGCCGCAAGCGCGTTCGCAAGTTCTTTGGACACATTAAGGAAGTCGCCGAGATGCCGAACCTCATCGAGGTTCAGAAGGCGTCCTACGACCAGTTCCTGATGGTGGACGAACCTGCGGGCGGACGCCTCGATGAAGGTTTGCAGGCGGTCTTCCGCTCGGTCTTTCCGATCAACGATTTCTCCGGCACCTCGCAGCTTGAATTCGTGCGCTACGAATTCGAGCCGCCGAAGTATGACGTCGACGAGTGCCGCCAGCGCGGCATGACCTATGCCGCGCCGCTGAAGGTGACGCTGCGCCTGATCGTGTTCGATATCGACGAGGAAACCGGCGCCAAGTCGGTCAAGGACATCAAGGAGCAGGACGTTTACATGGGCGACATTCCGCTCATGACCATGAACGGCACCTTCATCGTCAACGGCACCGAGCGCGTGATCGTCTCGCAGATGCACCGTTCGCCGGGCGTGTTCTTCGATCACGACAAGGGCAAGACGCATTCCTCGGGCAAGCTGCTGTTCGCCGCCCGCGTCATTCCGTATCGCGGTTCCTGGCTCGACATCGAGTTCGACGCCAAGGACGTGGTGTTCGCGCGTATCGACCGCCGCCGCAAGATTCCGGTGACGTCGCTGATGTACGCGCTCGGCCTCGACGGCGAGGAAATCCTGTCCACCTTCTACAAGAAGATTCAGTACAAGCGCACCAAGGACGGCTGGCGCGTGCCGTTCTCGGCCGAGCGTTTCCGCGGCTATTCGACCTCAACCGACCTGATCGATGCCGACTCCGGCAAGGTCGTGCTCGAAGCCGGCAAGAAGCTCACCGTCCGTGCCGCCCGCCAGCTGCAGGAGAAGGGCCTCAAGGCTCTGCGCATGACCGACGAGGATCTCGTCGGGCAGTATCTCGCCGAGGATCTGGTCAACCCGAAGACCGGTGAAATCTACGCCGAAGCGGGCGAGGAGCTGACCGAAAAGCTGCTCAAGGCGCTGGGCGAGCACGGCTACAAGGATCTGCCGATCCTCGACATCGACCATGTCAATGTCGGCCCCTATATCCGCAACACGCTTTCCGCCGACAAGAACATGACGCGCGAGGATGCGCTGTTCGACATCTATCGCGTGATGCGTCCGGGCGAGCCGCCGACGCTCGAGTCGGCCGGCAACATGTTCCAGTCGCTGTTCTTCGATAGCGAGCGCTACGACCTGTCGGCCGTCGGCCGCGTGAAGATGAACATGCGCCTCGACCTCGATGCGCCGGACACCCACCGCACGCTGCGCAAGGAAGACATCCTCGCCGTCATCAAGACGCTGGTGGACCTGCGCGACGGCAAGGGCGAGATCGACGACATCGACCATCTCGGCAACCGCCGTGTGCGTTCGGTCGGCGAACTGATGGAAAATCAGTACCGCGTCGGCCTGCTGCGCATGGAGCGCGCCATCAAGGAGCGCATGTCGAGCGTCGATATCGACACCGTGATGCCGCAGGACCTGATCAACGCCAAGCCTGCCGCTGCAGCCGTGCGTGAATTCTTCGGCTCCTCGCAGCTCTCGCAGTTCATGGACCAGACCAACCCATTGAGCGAGATCACCCACAAGCGCCGCCTGTCGGCCCTTGGACCGGGCGGTCTCACCCGCGAGCGCGCCGGCTTTGAAGTGCGCGACGTGCATCCGACCCACTACGGCCGCATCTGTCCGATCGAGACGCCGGAAGGCCCGAACATCGGCCTGATCAACTCGCTCGCCACCTTCGCGCGCGTGAACAAATACGGCTTCGTGGAAACGCCTTATCGCAAGGTCAAGGACGGCCGCGTTACCGATGACGTGGTCTATCTGTCGGCGATGGAAGAGGGTCGTCACTATGTCGCGCAGGCCAACGTGCCGCTCGACAATCGTGGCCGCTTTACCGAGGACCTTGTGATCTGCCGTCACGCCGGCGAAGTGATGCCGGTGACGCCCGATCGCGTCGACTACATGGACGTGTCGCCCAAGCAGCTCGTCTCCGTCGCCGCGGCGCTGATCCCGTTCCTCGAGAACGACGACGCCAACCGCGCGCTGATGGGCTCGAACATGCAGCGTCAGGC
>RXJJ01000029.1 GCA_003963145.1 Bradyrhizobiaceae bacterium | reverse complement strand
CATAGACGACGCTGGTCTCGCGTAAGGCAGAGACCACGCCCATTTCACCGTATTGCATGGCCCATATAACAATACCGTAGGCAAGGATCGAAACGAGTCCTCCGACAACAGGAGCGATCGTCTCCGTTCGGTTATATATCGGTATTTTTCCTCGCACCAAATAATAGATGACAGGCATCGTTATGCTCCAAAGCAAAAACGTTGTCGTCGAATAAGACAGACTGCTGCCAGAAAGTCTGACTCCGATACCATCGACCACAGTATAGGCTCCAATCAGAAGCCCGGTCAGAAAAGCAGCGGGGAGAAAGTCGGTTCGCATAGTCTTGTTCTGGAACGCGAGCGAGAGAATGCCTGCGGACACCAAGCCTATACCCACACAGGACATCACACTTAGCTCTTCATGGGCAAAGATCATCGCGCCCAATGCGACAAGGACAGGTGATGAGCCACGTGAAATCGGATATGTCTCTCCGAGATCGCCGGAGCGATATGTCTGTACAAGAGAGAGATTATAGATCGTATGAATAATCGCGGAGGCGACAACGTAGGGCAGGCTCGCAGCATTGGGAAACGGCACAAATATCTGTGCAAACGCCGAGACGCAAGCAACGGCGATCATCATAAGTGTCATCGACCAGAGTTGGTCGCCTCCACCACGAAGTACCGCATTCCAGCCCGCGTGCAAAATCGCAGCGCCCATTACACAAGCCAGGACAAAAGGTGTCATCGAAAATGCCCGCGCACGAGTAAAGAGAGACTATTCTTCAATCCGATCATCCCTTATCTCGATGAAGTCAACCGGACCGCCGGGCATATCGTCATGAAAGACTCCGATTACCAAACGTCCCGTTCGCCATGCGCAGGTGTCAAGATTGCTACGCCCGGAAAACAGCAGTGGTCCGTTGACCTGGTTGTCGTGGCCATGCACCACGTGGCGCACCCCATAACCGCCCGAATCCGTTTTCGCGTAACGTTTTGTCGTTAACACTTTTTCACTTTGCGCCATCAACGGGAGACTTGGATCGATTCCCGCATGAACATAAATGCGATGCTCATCGCTGTGTAACAACGGACGGGAATCGAGCCAGTCAATATGCTCTGGGGGCACGAGCGCAGCCCCGCCGTATGAGTCGAGTGCATTTCCGCCTCTCGCTAGCCATCTGACCATCTCTCCTGGATCGCTCAGCGCATCCACCATCATCACGTCATGGTTGCCCTTGAGCGCGATCATTGCCAAACCTTTGGATGTTCCAGCCAACAACAGATCGATAACACCTCGGCTATCGGGCCCCTTATTCACGTAATCACCGAGCAACACCAATGTGCCAGGCTCTCCGTTTGTCCGCATACGGACACGCTCCAGCGCTTTCCCGAGCAGATCAGACCGGCCATGAATATCTGGAACGACAAAGGTAAACGACATCGATACGGCTCATCAGCCAAGCCGAATCCGGCCAGGGGAAAAGGGAGTAATCTTCTGAAACTACAAAGCTCGCAGGCGAGAACTTCTTAATTGGCCGCTTGCTTCCAGAATGTTTTGAGCACTGGCGGCGACGTGTGCTTCGATTCTTTTCACGTCCCGCGTAATATCCAGAAGCAACGAACTAGCTTCAGCCTCCTCAAGAATTCCCTTGCGCATTATTGCAAAGTGTCTCTGGGTCATATCGCGCTCTATTTCACGAAAATGCTCTTTCGCGGCGACGAGACTGCGTGCGGCATCAGGATCTCCAAACATGAATACAGAGATCGCGAGTTGCAAGTTTCCGATTACCCTGGAATGCATCGCGTCCGTTTCAGCAAGCACATCGCTTGGAAACTTTATTTTGCTGTTGATGCGTTTGGCGGACGTATTCATGAGATTGCCAACGATAATGTCTCCGATATGCTCGAGATTGATAACGAATGCGAGTATTTGAGAAATACGTGCGGCGTCGTCCTTATTGGATGCATCCGAGTCGATTGCTACGACATACCGCTGGATCGCTTCGAACAGTCGATCGACCACGTCATCCAGTTTCTTGACGTTCTCGATATTGTTTCGATCATCTTTATGGAAAGAATCACGCGATCCTTTCAGCATGGCTTCGACGAAACCAGCCATTCGCAAGACTTCGCGTGTCGCGTTCGAAACAGCGACGGAAGGCGTCTTCAATGCCGACTCCGCCAGAAACTGCGGTGTTGCCGGGTCATCAACAGACGGCCTCTCCGGCAGTATGAACATCAATCCTCTTGCAATCGGGCCGAGCAGCCCAATCGACAAGACTGCGAGCGTCAAGTTGAAAATTAAATGAAACAACGCTGCTGCCGGCGCCGGCGCCAAATGCCATTCTCCCAGCAATCCAGATATCGATCCGACAAATGGCCAGATCAGCAGGCAACCGATCACGCGATTAAGCAGGTTTCCAACAGGCAAGCGAAGGTGCGATGGATTTTCACCCAGACTTGCAAACAGAGGATTTAGAGCACTTCCAAGATTTGCTCCAAGCACCATTGCCAATGTCGAGATGGGATCAACGGTTCCGGTATTCGCCAATGACATAATAAAAAGCATCGACGCCAGGCTCGAGTGGGCCGCCCACGCCACAATCGCAGTCAGGATTATTGCTGCGAAATGATCTTGTGTCAGAGAGGGAAGAATTTGACGCAGCAGGGCCGACGCTTCGACTGGCTGCATCGTTTCCGTTAGGAGTTTCAAGGCCAGCAACATCAGTCCCAGCCCAATCAGCGCCTGGGCCATATCCCTGATGTCGGAACGACGGGCCCTTCTGAACAATACGAGTCCGACGAGCAAGGTAATCGGCGAAAAGAGCGAAATGTCGAACGCAGCAATCTGCACAATTAGCGTAGTGCCGACGTTGGCACCCAGCATGATGGCCAGAGATGGGACCAGATCGACAACGCCGCTTCCAGCGAACGACGTCAGCATCATCGCAGTGGCAGTGCTGCTTTGAAGCAAGGCTGTGACACCGAGACCGACGAAGAACGCCTGAAAGCGGTTACGCGTGCCTACACTTAAAAGATATCGAAGATTGCTGCCAAGCGCCCTCTGAACGCTACCGCTGAGCATGTGAATGCCCCACAAGAGTAGCGCGATAGAGCCAGAAAGGTTTAGGAGTATGCTTGCCGCCAATTCGATTTCTTCCTACTTTAATTTCGAACAGGATCCATGTGTAAAAAGCTGCCAAGCGCGCTGAAGACACGGATGCGCGCAGTAACTTTGACATTTCGCTTTAGCGAACAAAGCTACTGACAGAGTATCGGCGTAACAAATGACTTGTAGTCCCAACTACCGTGAGTTATTTTCACGTATGGCTCGCCGATTACCACCATTATCAGCGTTACGAGCATTCGAGGTGGCGGCCCGCGCGGGGAGCTTCACTGCTGCTGCTTCCGAACTCGGCGTAACGCACGGCGCAGTCAGCAAGCACATCCAGGCTTTGGAAATCTGGCTTGGCCGTCGACTCTTTCGAAGATCCGGCCAGCGGATGATTCCTACTCTTCACGGCCAGGCATTTGCACGGGAGATCAGCAGCGCGCTCGATCAGATCGTTGATGCTTCTCGCCGATTTGGTTCGTCCGCATCCAGCAGTGTTTTACAGGTAAATGCGCCGGCTACATTTGCGATGCGCTGGCTAGTTCCGCGGCTTCACAGGTTTTATGAACAACGACCACGAGCAGAAGTCTGCGTATCGACTTCGACCACGACCGATCACTCTTTGACAGGTCATTTTGACATCATCATCCGGCGAGGGCCGGAGCAGTGGGATCAGTTCGAGAGCCTGGAGTTTCTGAGAGAAAGAAACACTCTGATTGCGAGTCCGGCTTTACTCCGAAAGAAGCCGTTAAAGAAAATCTCGGATATTTCTCAGCATACACTGCTTCTTACCGATAGCCGCCCAGGGGATTGGGAGTCCTGGCTGAAGGAGGCCAATTTCAAGAATGACTTTCCTGTCCGGAGGCAGTCATTTGACCATTTTTTCGTGACGCTACAGGCAGCGCTGGATGGTGTCGGACTGGCAATCGGGCCATTTCCCGTCCTAGCAGAAGATGTCGAACAAAAACGTCTGGTCACGCCGTTCCGGACAGTCGCAGTTCCACGAAAGAGTTACTTTGTGCTTATTCCCAAAAATGCCGATCAGTCTCCCTTGCTGAAAGCTTTCGTGAACTGGCTCATCGCAGAAGGACAAAGTGCAAGCCGATCTCGTGATGCCGGCCGGTCTCGTGCAACCGATCAGAAATAGTCTTGCCAATTTATCGTCAAATACTCCGCTGAGTGCAGTCATCGGATACGCGGGTCTAACGTTCCAGCACGATCCCGGGCATTTTATCAGTCTAATATGTTACCGCTCCCGCTCCGAGAATATTTCTCACATTTATGTTCCCCGTTTTCGATTGTCTGACTGAATCCATCCCGCGATACTTTTACCGGATTCATTTGGGACATGATGACCGAATATCGCGGATTGCTATTTGATCTGGACGGCACGTTGGTCGACAGCGTGGCCGATATTTGTGCCGCTGTGAACCATATGTTGCTGCTAATCGGCCTCCCAAGTTTGAGGGAAGATGCGGTTCGGCGCATGATCGGAGATGGATTGCCGAAACTTGCCGAACGGGCGTTAGAGGCGGCGGGCGGCGACATGTCGACGTTGGCTGAATTTACGATGGGTGTAAGCAGCTACTACCAGGAACATGCAGCTGATCACACCGCATGCTTCCCCAATGTATTTGCGACGCTTCAGTATCTTTACGAACGGGGGATACGGCTTGGGGTGGTTACCAACAAGCCCGTGTCGGCAACGCGCATTATACTACGCAGCCTTGAGCTATCGGACTTTATCGATGTTGTTGTCGGCGGGGATAGTCTTCCTGTCCGCAAGCCGGATCCGGCGCCGGTGATCGAGGCCGTTCGACTTCTCGGTATTTCGCCCGAACACATCCTGATGGTCGGCGACAGCGCACACGACGTCGATGCCGCTTTCGGCGCCGGAATCAAGAGCGTAGCCGTAACTTATGGCTACCATCGCTCTCCCCCTTCCAGCTTTAACGCGGATCATCTCATCGACAGTTTTGAGGATTTGCTGGCGATCGTCCTTCAAATCGCGCCCATTGTTCCATTCGATAAAGCTTACACCAAGCTTTGAGTGCAGCTCGGAAAGACACAGCCAATGGTGGACGGAACCAAGATCTTACCCGGCGGATGCCATTGCGGCGCCGTTCGCTTTGAAGTGAGTGTGAGCGACGGATTCAGTTCGATCCGTCGATGCAACTGCTCTTATTGCCGGATGCGGGGAGCTGCGGTAATCGCGGTAAAAAAGAGTGAAATGAATCTTTTGCGGGGAACGGATGCGCTCACCAGTTATCGGTTCAATACCAAAACCGCACAACACTTCTTCTGTTCTCGCTGCGGAATTCACACCCATCTTCAACGGCGATCCGATCTGAACCTTTATGGAGTGAATGTCGCCTGTCTGGACGGAATAAGTCCGTTTGACTTCGTTGAGGTGTGCGTCATGGATGGCATCAATCATCCGAACGACACCGGCAGCCCGGCGCGTGAAGCAGGCAAACTTAGCTTCATCTCAGCCACAGACCGAAACAGCATTTCACGGGCCGAGCAATCCAACTCGAATTGATGAAGGTCAGATAATTTTTAGGTCTATTTCCGTAAATGCATTATCGCTAGCAGCTGCCAAGATTGCCGTGGGCACACCATGGCGACCTTGTGCACTCTTCGCCTGTCACACCTCCAAAACGCCGTTCAGACTCTCCGGTTGCTTGCGTTTTGGGAGAAGGAATATCGTGACAAAGCCGATCAGGGCGAGAACGATCAGAGGGATCAACGCCATGGCATAACTCCCCGTATTGTCTTTCACCCAGCCGATCAAAAACGGACCGATCAATGCAGAGAAAATGGCCATCGAGTTGATCTGCGCGATGGCTGTTGCCACAAATCCGGTTGGAAGGTTTTCCGTCGCCATGGCCCAGAATGGCGGCTTTACCGAGAAACATCCGACAAGCGTGAGACAAAGGGCAATCATCGTCGGAGTCAAAGAGCCGGATGTAATGCACACAGCTAACCCTACGGCCGCCATCAGCAAAGGAATCGCAACATGGATCTTGCGTTCCTTCGTCTTATCGGAATGGAAGCCCCAAATCAGCATTGCGACGATCGCGGCAGCATAAGGAAGAGAACCCAGAAGGCCGGTTTTAAAATTGGTGAGACCGAACTCCTTGATCATCTGGGGAATCCAGAAGATCAGGCCATATTCCGCCATGACAGCACCTGAATAAATGAGGCCAAGCAGGAGCACGCGCGGATCTTTCATGATCTGCAAGAGCGGAACGTGACCTGTGGAAGCAATCCGGTCTTCCTTTTCCATCTGTTTCACCAGCCAATCCCGCTGCTCGGTCTTGAGCCACGTAGCTTGTGCGGGTTTGTCTGTGATCCACCACAAAACAACAAGGCCAAGAAGAGTGGCCGGCAATGCTTCGAGGATGAACATCCATTGCCAGCCGCGCATCCCCAGCCAGCCATCAAGTCCGAGCAGAGCACCGGACAACGGAGACCCAATAAAGCCGGAAAGCGGCTGAGCGATGAGAAACATGCCGATGATTTTGGCTCGATCGGCTCGCGGGAACCAATAGGTCAGGTACAGTATAACACCCGGGAAAAAGCCAGCTTCAGTCATGCCGAGTAGAAAACGCACGAGATAAAGCGATTTCGGCCCAACAACGAAAGCCATCGAAGCGGAGATGATGCCCCATACGACCATCAGGAACGAAATCCATCTCCGGGCACCGACCCTTTCGAGGATCAGATTGCTCGGCACTTCAAAAAGCAGGTAGCTCATAAAAAAGATACTGGCTGCCCATCCATAGACGGTTGCGGATATCGAAAGATCCGCGTTCATCTGCAGGGCGGCGAAGCCCATGTTGGTGCGGTCGACGTAGGCGAAGAGGTAACAAACCATAAAGAAAGGAATGATTCGTACCGTCACCTTTTTCAAGGTTGTGGCGCGAACGTCATTCTCCGATGCACTAATCGGCATGGTGCGTCTCTCCCTGGCTATGTTCCAAATACGGACCGGGTCTTGATGCGCCCGGTTCGTCCCGATTTTGTTCTGGATGATTTATTCCCGAATATGAATTCGGGGTCTTCTTCCGAGCGCCACGCTACGCAACGCCGTTGAGAACGAAATCAAAAATGTCGAAGGACCGGAGTCGGCGGTCGGAAGCGATTTTGTTGTACTTCTTGTTAAGCTTTGTGGAGATCATGAAAGGAACGGGCTGTTCAGAAAGACCGCCGTGCGAACGCAAGCGGTGACCATTGAGACCGGACAGATCGTGCTCGTCCGGCCGCGATCCGATAGCAGTGTAAGTATCCCCAATGGCGATGAAGTCTCCTTCCCGCTCGATCGGCATTTCATACCGTTCGGCCGCGCTATTGCCATCGAGAACGAGTGCAACACCTGGAATACGTGCTGCGGCATCCATCAAGGTCTCTACCGGCGTTGAACCTTTTGCATAAACGCGAACAAAAGATCCCAAAGCACCATGATGCTTCACGAACGGATCGGTAATCGGACAAATGACGCGAACCGAACCAGGACCAAATTTCTTGTTGAGCTCTGTTTCGAGATAGACAACCTGCGGTTCGCCTTGCTGCGTGCATTTGTCCGTCATTCCGTGATCGGCAACGATGCCGACGACAGCGCCAAGCTCCATCAACCGGCCGACGCGTTGATCGACTTCACGATTGAAACTATTGGCCAGATCTTCGCCCGGAGCAGAGCTATGCTGCACCATGTCCGAAAGCGACAAATAAAGAACATCCGCACTTTTGTTCTCCAGCAGCTTAATACCTGTGTCGAGCACAAAGAGAGAGAGATCCGGACTGTACATGTCCGGCGTTGCGCGGCCGACGAGTTGCTCCACATTCTCGATGCCGTTCTCGGCCAAGGTTGCGCTCTTTGCTTTCTCCGTCGAAAAGCAAATGCCCTTGAGACCATTCCCAAGCATTTTGCGGAGCTTGTCCTTTGCCGTCACGACCGCAACACGCACGCCCGCGTCACCCAGCGCGGCAAGCACCGTGCCGGACGATACCAGCGACGCATCCGTAATCATGATCTCCTTGCCCGACGCCCTGTCGAGATAATAATTTCCCGAAATGCCGTGAACTTTAGGCGGAGCGCCGGCGACGATCGACATATTGTTGGGGTTTGTGAAAGTGGGCATCGCGGCGTCCGCAATGGTGTAGAATCCTTGCGCCATAATGCGGGATATATTGGGGAAAATGCCGGACGGCACGCCTTGTGAAATATAACGGGGATCGCAACCGTCGAAACAAATGACGACTGTTGGTTTCGCAGGAATTGCGTATTCGCGACCGTTTGCAATTACTGCGCCGTTGCTGACATTAGTCATGATCTCACCGCTCTGGATTGCCTGCGGTATTCCTACGGACTGTCGCCAGGAAAAAAATCGATAATAACTCACCCGCCCTGTGAGTTTATCTCACCGACAGGATGGCCTGTTTGAGGTCAAAAATGGCGCCCGCGACTTGTACGCAAGACCCCGGAGCAACATGAATGCGGCAGCTCGGCTACTTCGAACCTTCAGGGCGGAGGACCATCAATGCGAGAAATGCAGCCAAGCTGAACAACGACGAAACCACGACTATTCCTCGTCCTAACGGTTCCATCAGTAAACTGAAACCGAGCGGTGCCAGCGCCTGGCAGACGCGCGAGGGTGCTCCGATCAAACCTAGCCGGTATCCATAGTTTTCGGATCCAAAGATTGCGAGAGGAAGCGTGCCTCTCGCAATTGTCAGAATGCCATTTCCAGCACCATGCAACAAGGCAAAGGCTGAAGCCGCGCCTCCGCCAAAAATTCCAATGACACACGCACCTATCGGATGGGTGATGCAAGCCAGACGGCTCGATATAATCGGATGGAAGCGACTTAGGAATCCAGCCTCAAGCACTCGTGCAGCGACTTGCGAAGGCCCAATCATCATACCGGCGAAAATGGCTTGCGCCGGTGTTGCACCAAACATCTCGACAATGCGCGGCAGATGAGCGGCCATTGCAGATGTCACGGTCCATGCCGCGGCAAATGCGAACGACAACAATATCATGGTGCGGTCGATCAAAATCTTCGGCTTAGCGGCCTGCCGTTCCACTTTCGGCAATCGGTGCGATGACGGCAACAATAGATTGAGCGGAAGACCAATGAAGAGATGAGCCGCAGCCCAGGCATAGCAAGTTTCTCGCCAGCCAATCGTCGTCAGCCCCAAAGAGCTCAGTGGCCATCCGACCGTGCTCGCAAAGCCGGCGATCAGGGTGATGCCTGTGATGGCACGGCGCGCATTGGTACCGTACATTCGGCCAAGCGCGCCAAATGCTGCGTCGTAAAGACCCAGCCCCATTCCAACGCCAAGCACCAGCCAGGCCGCCGCGAGCATCCACAGCGACGCCGACAGGCCCATCAATGCCAAGCCGGACGCCAGAACGAGATTTGACGCACATAGGACTTTTCGGCCGCCGACAAGATCTATCTGCCTGCCGACACGCGGGCCCAACACCCCGGATATAACGAGTGACGCCGAGAATGCTCCAAACAGCCAGTTGCTGGAGATTCCCAGGTCATGCGAAATCGGATTCGCGAGGATGGCCGGCAGATAATAGCTGGACGCCCACGCAAGAGTTTGTGACGTGCCCAAAGCGAGTATGACCGGAAGCTGACGGCCCTTCACCACGATCGTCTCAGGAAATTCCGCATCCCTTGCTTCCGGCTTGCTTACAACATGAGGGGCGCCGCCACGAAGAACCCTACATGTTAAAGCCGACTCACCGCAACAAGCACATCTTCTCCGACGATCGCGGGCTTTTCTACCCGCCCCAGGGCAACGAAAAGGTTTTCAGGTTTGTGTATGAGCGCATGGCCTCAACGACACCCTCCTTGGTGCCATTGCCGGAATCCTTGATTCCGCCAAAAGGCGACATTTCAGTCCGATAGCCCGGGACCTCCCAGACATTCACGGTGCCGACCTTCAATTCCTCAATGAAGCGCATGGCATAATCCAGGCGGTTGGTGCAGACACCCGACGATAGTCCGAACGCTGTGCCGTTCGACGTCGCGATGATCTGGTCAATGCCGCGGCAACGAATAACCGGAATGGCAGGACCGAAAGTCTCGTCTAGCACCAGCTCTGACTTCGGATTCACGTGGTCCAGAACCGTGGGCGGGAAAACCGCGCCCTTACGCTTTGGCGCGTAAAGAATTTTCGCACCATCCTTTTCGGCGGCAAGCGCACGGTTCTCGAACATGGCCGCAGTAGGCTCATCGATAACCGTACCAAGATCGGTTTTCCGGTCCATTGGATCGCCGAACTGGATCTTTTTTGCATAGACCAGAACACGTTCCACGAACTGATCAGCGACAGCCTCATCGACGATGATCCGCTTGACCGCAGTACAACGCTGGCCTGAATTCTTCGTCGCACCTTCCACAGCTAAAAGCGCGGCACGATCGATATCCTTCTCATTGAGATCATCCATTACGATCAGGGGATCGTTACCGCCCAGCTCGAGAACCGCGCGTTTATAACCGGCCTTTTGCGCGATTATCTTTCCGACACGAACCCCGCCCGTAAAAGTTATGAGTTCGATATTATCGTTCACCACCATTTCGTCGCCGATATCGGCGGGCATACCGGTGATAACAGAGAGCATCTCGTGTGGAAGACCCGCCTCGTAAAGGATGTCAGCCAGCAGTAACGCAGTAAGCGGCGTGCGCTCCGTGGGCTTGCAGACAATATTGTTGTTTGTTGCAATCGCCGGAGCGAGCTTATGAGCAACCATGTTGAGCAGATGGTTAAACGGGGTAATAGCCGAAATCGCACGCAACGGCTCGCGCTTGGTAAAAATCCGACGCGACTTGCCATGATGGGTCAGGTCGCACGCGAAACTCGCGCCATCATCGATCAAACACATCTGGCCCGCAAGCGAGAAGACGTCACGCGCCCGCCCACACTCATAAAGTGAGTCCTTCTTTGAAATGCCAAGCTCGAGGGTGATCAAATCCGAGATCGACTCGCGTCGCTCCCAGATCAAGTCCGCCGCTTTCAGCAAAACCTGCTGCCGCTCATACCGGGTGAGCCGAGCTTTGTATTTAGCGGCGATATCGAATGCTTCGCGGGCGTGCTCGGCTGTTCCAGCCGGGACAGTACCGATGACCTCGTTCGTGAATGGATAGCGTACCTCAATCACGTCGACTGTCGTGACTTTACGTCCACCGATGCGCATTGCACCTTTGTGAAGTTGAGGTTTGGTAAGCATCGGCTTTTCTCCTCGCTGCCAAAGCAGCAGTTTTACGGTGTTAATTCGGCAGCGAATTCCGTCATCACTGGAACGCCCCGATGCAACCTGTCATGAATGTACAATCGCAGTTTATAATCGCAATTATCCAGAATGACAGATTTGAACGCTACATGAATTGATCTCTTCACTTGAACGTCCGGGAGACAGAATCTCCCAGACTTGTCGACTTCTGAAACACAAGCCTAAGCTTTCACTTCGCTTATATTTTCCGGCACGAACACGTTTTCGGTCTTGGCGTCGACAGCGATATCTCGCTTCGACCCGTCACTCATCAGTGCCACGCTCAGCGTGCTGATCAGGCTAACGATGGCGATGTAGATCGCAATCAACCAGGGTTTTCCGCCGCCCTGGATCAAGAGCCATGACATAACGAGTGGAGTGAGCCCGCTCGAGAAAATTCCCGAAAAATGATAGACAAACGATACGCCTGTGTAGCGAACGCGCGTGTCAAACAATTCCGAGAACAGCGCAGCCTGCGGCGCGTAGAGTGCCGGGTAGACGATCCCGAACGGAATGATGATAGCGATCCAAATCCACGGCATTGACATTGGCAAGGAAAATACGCCGAACGCCGGGAATGCGAGAAGTCCCGTAGCGATAGCGGCGCAGCCGAACTGGAGCCGGCGGCCGATCCGGTCCGATAAACCACCCCACATCGGAATGATGAAAATTGTAATCAGCGATGCCATCGTGATACCCGCCAGCACTTGTGACTGGGGCAACTTTTGAGTTGCCGTCAAATAAGCCAGGGCATAAACGGCATACGTATTGAAGCACACGCCCTCAATATAACGCGCCCCCATTCCCAGCAGCACGTTCTTGGGATGCCTCTTCCAGAGCTCGAAGAACGGCACGGCCGCCTCTTTCTTGGCCTCTTTCATTTTCGTGAACGCGGGCGTTTCGAATATCTTCATGCGGATGTAGATGCCGATCAGCACTAAAGCCGCGCTGAGCAGAAACGCGATACGCCATCCCCACGCAGCGAATTCAGCGTCCGAGGTGACGAAGCTGATGGCGGCGACCACGCCGGCACTCAAACACATGCCAGCGGGAACCCCGATCTGCGGCCACGAACCGTAGAAACCCCTTTTTTGTTTGGGCGAATGCTCGATCGAAAGCAAGACGGCCCCGCCCCACTCCCCACCGATGCCGATTCCCTGCAGAACACGCAGTGCAAGTAGAGCGATCGGTGCCCAGATGCCGATTTCCTGATATGTCGGCAGTAATCCGATGGTAAACGTCGCCACACCCATGATGATAAGCGTAATAATGAGAATCGCCTTACGGCCGATGCGATCTCCGAAATGCCCGAAGAGAACCGCGCCGACGGGACGTGAAACGAATCCGACCGCGTAGGTGGTCCACGTGAGCATGGTGCTTACGGCCGGATCGCTCGCGGGAAAAAACAGCTTGTTAAAGACGATCGCTGAAACGACGCCGTACAGAAAGAAATCATACCATTCGATAGAACAGCCAATAGCACTTGCAATGGCTATCTTCGTAACCGAAACATCCGATTGTTTTTCGTTAAGCACCGTATCCTCCCACCTAATATTTTTGTTTTGCGTTTTCTATCAAACAGACTCCTTGGATCCGGACACGCGTTGTGCAGCCAAAAAAGCCTGCCCCACGCCGACCCCTTTCTTTTCGTTCGTCGCCGACCGAAGATGACCTGCTGCGCCGAGAAGAGCCTGCTTTGAGCCAAGGAAATTCTTACCGCGCTCGCCCTCAAGCGCATCGGAGATCAACTCGATCCATTCATCCTTCCCGATCTTGTAATCGAGCGGATTCGCCGAAACTCCCAGTGAAGCCAGTGTTTCTTCGAGACGATCGGCGCCGGCGTGAAAATCGCTGCCGAAAATCTGGGTCAGGCTTTGTCCGCAAAGGCCGCCGACGCCCTGCATGCTGCGCAAAATCATTGGTAGCGAGAACGAACAGGCGATACCGTGCTGAACGCCATGCCTGAGTGTGATCGGATACGACACTGAATGCGCGATTGCGGTCTTGGTGTTGGAGAATGCAAGCCCCGCAAAGAGCGCAGCCTTTGCCATTTCCGTGCGCAATTCGATGTTACTCAGATCGCTGGCAAGTTTCGGAAGAGTAGCCATCGCGAGCCGTGCGGCTACGACCGCGTGATTGGCTGACACGGGATTGCCATTCAAATTCCAGATACTTTCCAACGCATGAGATAGAGCGTCCAAGCCAGTACTGATCGTCAGTTGTCGCGGTTTTCCCAACATCAAACGAGGATCTACGAGCGCGACAACCGGATAGAGATCTGGACGTGCCAAAGAGTATTTGTTGCTGGTCGCTTCGTCCCAGACGGTCCCCCAGCAGGTTACCTCGCTACCTGTTCCTGCGGTGGTTGGAACTGCAATAATTGGGGTCGAGAGCGTCGAATTATCGTTCCTCTTCGTCTCCAGAAAGGTCTTGATCGCACCAAAATTACCATGTGCGGCTGCAAAGACTTTGGCGGAGTCGATCACCGAACCGCCGCCAAT
This sequence comes from Bradyrhizobiaceae bacterium, assembly GCA_003963145.1. GTDB lineage: Bacteria > Pseudomonadota > Alphaproteobacteria > Rhizobiales > Xanthobacteraceae > Afipia. The sequence goes on along the minus strand of RXJJ01000029.1, from coordinate 17,044 downwards.
CGCGACTATGAGTTCTGGAGGAGTGTCAAGATCCGCGAAACGTTTCGTCTGAGCTTCGAGGATACGGTAATCGGGATTTGGTACCACATCCATAATGGTCAGAAGCGGCTGGCCCGCTTCCGCCGCAAGTCTGTCTGCCAAATCGTGAAAAAATGGCTCATCGTAGCTGACCAGGGCATAGCGCCGCTTCCTGATCAGGAAAGGCAGCCGAGCGAAGCTATCAATTCCGAATTCGATTCCAACCGGGTTTACGTAGGTCCACATTATAGCTTCCTCCCAGCGCGGATCGTAGGAAGCCCACCGTCATTGACAAATACATAATTCCAATGTGATCAATTGAGCATGTCTATTGCACAAAGCCATTTGCGGGCGTTTCACGTTGTTGCAGAGCACAATGGCTTTACGTCTGCTGCGCGGGCATCTCACATCAGTCAGCCAACTCTTACGATCCAAGTCAAAGAGCTGGAAGATACTTATGGCGTCGAGCTATTTGTACGAAAAGGTCGCCAAATTGAATTGACCGAAACCGGAAAAGCGCTTTTCGAAATCACGCGCGGCCTAATGAAGTTTCGACAAGAAGCTCATGATCTCCTTTCATCGCATGGAAAATTCGAGAAAGGTCATTTGCGTGTGGCAACTGTCGGTCCGTTTCATGCAACCGAAATGCTTGCGGCTTTCAAAAAGTTACATCCCAATGTGAGTATTTCCACCCTCCTTGGAAATTCTGAAAGAACGTTACGCCACATCCTCGACTTTGAAGCCGAAGTTGCAATTCTCGCGCACGTCGCAAAAGATCCACGCGTTGACATGATATCCTATCGCACCCACCGCGTTGTCGTATTTGTCAACCGCTCACACGAATGGTTTGGACGCAAATCGATCAAAATGCGAGAACTTGCCGATCAGCCTTTTGTCTTGCGCGAGCGAGGATCGACCACCCGCCGAGCTTTCGAGTCTGCCATGAAAGAAGAAGGCATGGAGGTAAATCCAATTTTCGAAATCGAAAGCCGTGAAGGTGTCTGGAAAGCCGTGGAGCGCGGGCTGGGCATCAGCGTTGTTGCAGATTTTGAGTTTGTGCCGCATCCAAATTTGGGGATGTTGGAAATTGAAGACCGCATCATTACAACTGAGTACAGCATTGCCTACCTGAAAGACCGTTCGCATTCGCCGGTCATCAAGGCTTTCTTGAAAACTGTTGACCAAATGCGAGAACATTGATCGAGAGTCGATCTAATCGTGCACTGAGTGATCATACCAACATAAACAGTTACTACAGAGTGAGGGCGAACTCCGCATAGAATTGGGAGCACGCGCCGTTCGATACCCGCCCATTCTCGGTTCGGTAACATGTCTGTATTCATGGCGATGGTTGTCACCACGTCCGGTCGACCTAGCTCGCTGCCAACATTCTAGCCAAATTGAATGAAAAAAAATTTCTTTACGAGATTACGAACCTCATCATCACGTCAGGATCGTCCTTCCACGAGTTGGCTTTCGAGTATCGTTTTGACGACGAGCGTAACCAAAGCCAGAAAAGCCAAAAGCGATGCAACCGAAAACGCCGCGACAAGCTGATACTCGTTGTAAAGAATTTCCACCAGAAGCGGCATGGTATTGGTCTCACCCCTGATGTGACCGGAAACGACAGAGACGGCGCCAAATTCTCCCATTGCCCGCGCATTGCACAGCAGCACGCCGTAGAGAATGCCCCATTTGATGTTAGGCAGCGTGACGCGGAAAAACGTTCGCAGGCCGGATGCCCCGAGTGAAACAGCAGCCTCTTCCTCCTGCGCGCCTTGCTCCTGCATCAAAGGAATCAGTTCGCGCGCGACGAAGGGGAACGTCACGAACGTGGTCGCGAGCACGATGGCTGGAACGGCAAATAAGATCTGAACACCGTGGGCAAGCAGCCAGGTGCCAAAAAAGCCTTGCGCTCCGAACAACAGCACAAAGACGAGGCCGGAAATTACGGGGCTCACGGAAAACGGCAGATCGATCAACGTAATAAGAAGCGTCTTGCCTTTGAAGTCGAACTTCGCAATCGCCCAAGCCGCGACGACGCCAAATACAAGGTTGAGGCTTACCGCGATAACAGCGACGGTTAATGTCAACAGGATTGCCGCACGCGTTTCCGATCCGGATAATGCGTCAAGATAGAAACTCAGGCCTTTTGAAAAGGCCGTGGTGAACACCAGTATCAGCGGAAGCAGAACGAAGACGGATAAAAACAAAACCGCGAATGACGTAACCGCAATTCTGATCGAGCGCGCCTCCGTCCGGGCGTTACGAACCAAGGGAGCATGACTGACTGTCTGGCTATCTTTTGAGGGAGCGATATGCATCAGTGATCCACGGCTCCTCTCAGTTGGGACCACCGCTGAATTCGATTGAGGATAAAAATAATAATGAATGCAACGATCAGCATCACGACGGCGATTGCGGTCGCATCCGCATAGCGAAACTCCGACAGACGAATGACGATCAAGAGTGGTGCTATTTCCGAAACATTTGGCAAGTTACCCGCAATAAAGATAACCGACCCGTACTCTCCAACAGCCCGCGCGAACGCCAATGCGAAGCCCGTCAGAATAGCTGGCAGCAGGCTGGGCAAAATGACTTTCGTAACGATTTGCGCGCGATTGGCCCCCAGGCTCGTAGCGGCCTCTTCAAGCTCGATTTCAAGATCCGACAGAACGGGCTGAACTGTCCGAACGACAAAGGGTATCCCGATGAAAATCATCGCGATAAAAATTCCGAGCGGCGTATAGGCAACCTTGATGCCCAACGCTGCCAGCGGGGCACCCAACCAGCCGTTCTGGGAGAATAAAGCGCTCAAAGCCACGCCGGCCACAGCTGTCGGCAACGCAAAAGGAATGTCCACGATCGCGTCGAACAAACGTCGCCCGGGAAACCGATAACGAACCAGAGCCCATACAATGATAACACCGGCGACCAGGTTCACGACCGCCGCCGCAAACGACAGGCCAAAGGATAATGTCAGCGCATGTAAGGTGCGGGGGCTAGTGACGGTCGACCAGAACTGGGCGAATGTAAGCTCGCTGGTTTTCACGAACAAACCCGCCAGCGGAATCAGAATGAGCAAAGTAAGCCAGGTTAGAGTTAGTCCGATGGTTAAACCAAAACCCGGCAATACATGGCGTTTTGTCGCGATGCCCAAAATATCAAAATTCCTGAGATAAACGGCTGCCGACCCGAATTCGGGCCGACAGCCCGGATTGCGCGCCGGTCAGTTCTTGTAGATCTGGTCGAAGATACCGCCCTCACTGAAATGATCTTTCTGCGCTTTGGTCCACCCGCCAAACTCATCGTCAATCGTGAACAAGGTAACCTTGGCGAAGTTGTCCGAATATTTCTTTGCGACATCCGCATCCCGAGGACGATAGAAATTTCGCGCGGCGATTTCCTGTCCTTCTTTGGTGTACCAATATTTCAGATAGGCTTCGGCAACCGCGCGCGTTCCCTTTTTATCGACAACGCTATCAACTATGGCAACCGGCGGCTCGGCGAGAATGGAAATGGAGGGAATGACAATTTCGAACTTGTCCTTGCCAAATTCCTTTACAGCCAAATAAGCCTCGTTCTCCCAAGCAAGAAGCACGTCACCCACGCCCCGCTCGACAAATGTCACTGTCGATCCGCGCGCACCCGTATCGAGCACGGGAACATTCTTGTAGAGCGCCGTTGCAAATTCACGCGCCTTTTGTTCCGATCCGTATTTCTTGAGTGCATAACCCCATGCCGCGAGATGATTCCAGCGGGCGCCACCGGACGTCTTTGGATTGGGTGTAATGACGCTCACACCGGGCTTGATCACATCATCCCAATCCTTGATGCCCTTCGGATTACCCTTGCGCACAAGAAACACGATGGTCGATGTGTAGGGCGAGGAGTTGTTTGGCAAACTCTTCTGCCAATCGGTCTTAAGGAGACCCTTGGCCGCAATCGCATCGATATCGTAAGCCAAAGCAAGCGTCACAACATCGGCCTGCAGACCGTCGATCACACTGCGTGCTGAGGCGCCGGAACCCGAATGAGACTGCTTGATCTCAACCGTTTTACCGCTGTCCTTCTGATAGGCAGCTGCGAACGCCTTGTTGAAGTCCACATAGAGTTCGCGAGTCGGATCATATGAAACGTTCAGCAGCGAGTAGTCGGCAGCAAAAGCAGAGGCCGTCCAGAGAGCCGCAGCCGCGACCAACGCAATTCGGCGCATCATTCAAATCTCCATTCGCTGACGACCAAATTGCGTCAGAACCAGCGAAGAAAATCCGGAACTCCAGCCTCGAAGTCAACGAAACCAGGTTTCTTTGTTGGTTGCAGCGGAATGCAAACGTCCTAAAAATTCGCGATGCGTGAAAGATATGTCTAAACAAGGAGCGACCGTTTAAGTTACGCCCATAGTTAAAGGTCGGGTTATTAAGGCCGCAAGTCTCGCACCGGATCGTCACACAATTATTCTCTTCCTGATCGAAACCGTGAAACATTTCATGCTCGTGCGGAAGCGTCGGCAAAAGTAATTTGTTATTTTCTGTGATTGGTTGCGTGGTGACTGCCGCCCGTCCTACTTAATAATGTCATGGCGGTTGTAGAGCATTTCCCCAATCTGGTTTCGTCGCTGACAGAGGAGGCAGTTGACCTCGATCTGTTCGCCCGCTTGCGACTTGCGCGCGAAGGCATTTCAGGACGCGCGGTTTTCACGACAAGTTTTGGCCTGGAAGACCAGGCCATCACGCATGCCATTCTTTCCCAAGGCCTGGATATCGACATCACAACCATTGATACTGGACGTCTCTTTTCAGAGACACATGACGTGTGGGCTGCGACAGAGCGGCGCTACGGCTACAGAATCAAGGCGGCCTTTCCCGAGCAAGCCGATGTCGAGACACTCGTTGCAGAGCAAGGAACCAATGGCTTTCGTGAAAGCATCGATGCGCGTCAAGCCTGTTGTCATGTCCGGAAAGTAGTGCCTCTCAACCGGCTCCTTAAGGGTGCTGGCCTGTGGATCACGGGGCTCCGGGCGGATCAATCCATACATCGATCGGGCGCCTTGTTTGCGAACGAGGACCTCAATGGACGCATCAAAGTCAATCCGCTTTACGATTGGAGCCGCGAGGAGGTCGTTGCCTTCACGCAAAAGCACGCCATTCCGACCAACGCCCTGCACGAACGCAACTATCTTTCGATAGGATGCGCGCCATGTACGCGCGCTATCCGCTCCGGCGAACCGGAGCGGGCAGGCCGCTGGTGGTGGGAAAGTGAAGGCAAGACCGAATGCGGCCTTCACGCCAATCCTCTACATCTCAGCAGCCGAAGTACCACTCCATGAATATGCCTCTCCTTAAGTCGGATTCCACGCTTAAATCCGTCTCACTCAGCCATCTCGACCAACTGGAGGCTGAGAGCATCTATATCATGCGCGAGACCGTCGCCGAATCCGAGCGGCCTGTGATGCTCTATTCCATCGGCAAGGACTCGTCGGTCTTGCTGCATTTGGCATTGAAGGCTTTCTATCCGAGCCGGTTGCCCTTCCCGCTTCTGCACGTCGACACGACATGGAAATTTCGCGAGATGATTTCGTTCCGCGACCAGCGCGCGAAGGAGATCGGAGCAGAGCTGATCGTTCATATCAATCAGGACGGCATCGCACGCGGGATCAATCCGATCACACATGGCTCGGATGTGCATACCGACGTGATGAAAACCCAGGCGCTGCGTCAGGCTCTGGACAAATACGAATTCGATGCGGCCATTGGCGGCGCGAGACGCGACGAGGATAAATCCCGCGCCAAGGAACGCATCTTCTCTTTCCGTAACACCCATCACCGCTGGGATCCAAAGAGTCAGCGCCCTGAACCTTGGCAACTGTTCAACACGCGCATGCGTAAGGGCGAAAGCCTGCGGGTGTTTCCGTTGTCGAACTGGACCGAGCTAGATATCTGGCTTTACATTCAGCGCGAAAACATCCCCGTCGTCCCGCTTTATTTTGCAAAACCTCGTCCGATTGTTCAGCGCGGCGACACGCTCATCATGCGGGATGACGACCGCCTGCCGCTGGAGCCAAACGAGACGCCTGAAATGCGAAATGTCCGCTTCCGCACGCTCGGTTGTTACCCTCTCACCGGCGCCGTTGAGAGCAACGCAGAAACGACGCAAGACATCATTCTTGAGACGCTCTCAAGTCGCCATTCCGAGCGCCAGGGCCGTGTGATCGACCGCGATGGATCTTCATCGATGGAGATAAAGAAGCAGAAGGGATATTTCTGATGAATATCGCGGCGGATCCTGTCGCGCTTCAACGTGAAGCGCTTTTGCTTGAACATGAAAACAAAGGTCTGCTGCGCTTTATTGCTTGCGGATCGGTTGATCATGGAAAATCGAGCCTGCTCGGCCGCCTGCTCTTCGAAGCCAAGCTCGTACTCGAAGACCAGATTGAAACCCTCAAGAAAGACAGCGGCGCTTCCGGTGAGAACGAACTTGACTATTCGCTTCTCTTTGATGGCCTGGCCGCCGAACGAGAGCAAAAAATTACCATCGATCTTGCCTATCGCTTCTTCTCGACCGACAAACGCAAATTCATCGTGGCCGATGCGCCGGGCCACGAACAGTATACGCGCAACATGGCGACGGGCGCATCGACGGCCGACCTCGCATTGCTCCTCGTTGCCGCTCCGGCAGGTTTAACGGATCAGACGCAACGCCACGCCCTGATTGCTGCAACGTTCGGCGTACGCCACCTTGTGGTGGCCATCAACAAAATGGATCTAGTAGACTTCTCGCGGTCCATCTTTGACGCGATCGAAGCTGATTTTCGTCTGTTCGCGCGTCAGCTCGGCGATATTTCGATCACTTTTATCCCGGTTTCCGCGCGCGGCGGTGACAACATCGTTAACCGCTCGCAAAACATGCGCTGGTATAAAGGTAAAACGCTGCTTGAAACGCTCGAGACTGTAGACATTTCGGACACCAGCCACGCGGACGATCCGTTCAGACTGGCCGTGCAGTGGGTAAACCGACCAAATGCAGATTTTCGGGGCTACTCCGGTACAATCGCTAGCGGCGAGATCGTTCCTGGCGCCGAAATCGTAGTGCAGCCCTCTGGACGCCGGAGCCATGTCGCGCAAATCGTCACGGCCGACGGTCCTTTGAAAATTGCGCGAACGGATCAGGCTGTCACACTCACGCTGACGGACGAAATCGATATTTCCCGCGGCGACCTTATTTCAGGTGTCACCAAGCCAGCACGCGTCGCAGACCGGATACGAACACGTTTGTTCTGGATGGACCCCTATCCGCTCAATCGCGGACGGCGCTACTATATCAAGGTAGGCACCGCATCGGCGACAGCCGCTCTTGGCAGCGACATCGAGCTCATCGACTTGTCAGGACACTCGACGCACAAGGCGAGTGAACTTCCAGACAATACTTTCGGCGTATGCGATCTCGTGCTCGACCGTCAGCTCGCGTTCGACACCTACGAGAACAATCGCCGGACAGGCGCGCTGATTCTCATCGACCCGGAGACAAACGGAACCGTCGCGATGGGCCTGATCGAGCGCCAGCAGGATTCAGGCGACGAAGAACCGCACAAGAATTCAGGAATTCCGCTGGTGGCTTTCGCATCCCGGCTGAAAGCAACAGCCGGTCAGCGAGCAATCGAGAGCGTTCTGACGTTTATGATTGCGTGGGCTGTGACCGGCAATCCAAAAGCCTCGGTCCTTATCGCGGTAGTTGATTTTGCTGCGAGGCTGCTGATCGAAAATTTGCGTATCCATTTTCAGACTTCGAAAACATCCTAGTTACGATTTTAGCAATCGGCCGAACCTGCGGCATGAACAAGAATGATGGTTCCAATAATCCAGCGGAAGTGGACGATATGCGCACGCTGACGGAGCCAGAACTTATCGAATGGGCCAATCGGAAAGTCGCATCTGATAATATTTCGAAATCGCGCTTGCGGACGATAGAGCTGCTTTTTTGGGCAACGGTAGCGCTCTTGCTTGTTGCCAAACTATTTCTTTTTTCATCGGGCGCTGGCTCGAAATGGTTTGCTCTTTAGACTGCCAACTCTGGTAACTGCTTCCTTTGTCCGGTTAAACAACGTACTTCCATTCTATTGACTGGGTATCCGCCATGATTAGCGTCGATCGCATCGACACAAATCATGGAACAGGAATGCTATGACTAAAGGAAAGCGGTTTGGCGGACTCGCTATTGTGGCCTCATTGGCTGCGTTGTTAACGAGCGGCGCCTTTGCTCAATCGGCCGGTAGCACCGAACAAGTCCGCATCGGCTATCAAAAATCTTCGACAATCATCAACATCCTGAAAACCAACGGGTCGCTCGAAAAGGCGCTGGCGCCGCTCGGCGTGACCATTAGCTGGCACGAATTTACAAGTGGCCTGCCGCTGCTCGAAGCGATCAATAGCAGCAACGTCGATTTTGGCGCAGACGTCGCCGATACCGTGCCAGTGTTCGCGCAGGCCGCCGGCGCGCAGCTCGCTTATGTCGCCGAAGAATCCGCGTCGCCGACCGCACAAGCCATACTTGTTGCCGCAGACTCGCCTATTAAAACTGTCGCTGACCTGAAAGGCAAAAAAGTTGCCGTGACAAAAGGTGCGGGCAGTCATTTCCTTCTGCTCAATGCGCTGGCCAAGGCCGGCCTCACCTTCAGGGACATTACGCCGGCTTATCTTACTCCTGCTGATGGCCGCGCCGCATTCGTCAGCGGCAATGTCGATGCATGGGTGGCGTGGGACCCGTTTCTCACCAGCGCACGCAAGCAGTCGAACGCTCGAATTCTCGCGGACGGCAGCAACGGAATTGCGAGCTATAAACGCTACTATCTCGCCTCGGCGAGCTTCACCGACCGCCGCGCCGATGTCCTGAACGTGATCTATGCCAAGCTCAGCGAAACCGGAAAATGGGTCAAGGCCCATCCGAAGGAAGCTTCCGAACTTCTTGCTGCGTCATGGGGTATCGACGCGCCGACTGTCGAGGAGGCCAACAGCCATCGCTCGTATCAGGTCGGCGTTGTGACCGCGCCTGGTCTTGCAGAACAGCAAAAGATTGCTGACGCCTTTTTCGCTGAAGGACTGCTCCCCAAAAATGTCGATACCGCTGCAGTGAAAATCTGGGCGCCGAAGGGCTATTGAGGTTTGATTGTGTGGGGCTGCCGGCAAAACCGGCAGTTCTTCACAAAGAAAATGCCGCACGACGCGGCAGGCTGACATCAGCAAGTTTAAGCGCGTCGTCGTCGTGGTCTATCGCGACATACTCACCATGCCAATAGCCGAGAGCTCCGTGGTTACTCGATGTTATTGAACCGAGCACGCGACCGATCACAATACCATGCGAATGGCGCTCGACGATCTGTTCAACTTCGCAATCGATCGACGCCAGCGAATCCACCAAAAGTGGCACGCCGGAACCCCTACGAATCCATTGTGAACCGGCGAAACGCTCCGGGCCCTTAAGTCCGCCCTTGCCGGAAAAACGCTCGGCAACTTCTATCTGCTGTGCGCTCAGAATGTTCACGCCAAAAACGCCGTAACGATTGAGCAGAGGCCATGACGATGACTCGCGATTGACGCAGACGATCAGCGTTGGCGGATCGACGCTCAGCGAGGATACCGAGGTCACGGTCATACCGGTGATCTCCCGCCCCTTCCCCACAGTGATGACGCTGACGCCCCCAGCAAGATTTCGCATCGCCGCACGGAAGTCCGCCGCGGCGATCCCCTTTCTGATATCACGTGCGGGAGCGTTCATATCCAGGCTCAGATCCTGTCACCTGTACCAAGAAGTTCAGCGAGGATTGCCCCCTCGAGCGCTGCGAGAGCGGCCGAACCGCGCTCACGCGGACGGGCGAGATCGACATTAATATCATGTGCGATGCGGCCATCTTCGATGACCAGCACGCGATCAGCCAGAGCGACCGCCTCGGCCACATCGTGCGTCACAAGGATCGCCGTAAAGCCCTGGTCATTCCAGACACGCTCCAAAAGTCCCTGCATCGAAATGCGAGTCAGTGCATCGAGTGCCCCAAGCGGCTCGTCGAAGGCAAGTACGCGCGGATGGCTGACGAGCGCACGGGCCAAAGCGACGCGCTGTTTTTGTCCGCCCGAAAGCACTGAGGGCCACTCGCCGCGCTTGTCCTGCAGACCGACCTCACGCAACGCGTCTTCTGCACGCGACTTCGCATCGTTCAAGTGACGGTTACGACCGAGCCCCACCTCGACATTGGACAAGACACGCGCCCACGGTAACAACCGTGGTTCCTGGAACATGACCCGGACGTCCTCGGGACGTGCATCGTCGCCAAGACTGATTGTCCCCGCAGTGGGCACTTCCAGCCCGGCAATCAAACGCAGCAGCGTACTCTTGCCGCACCCGCTGCGACCTACAATGGCGACGAATTGCCCGGCAGGAATGTGCAGATCAATGCCTCGCAGCACCTCATTGTCGCCGAACGATTTCCGAAGTCCTCGGATCGTCAGTCCAAGCCCACGCGACGGCGCGATCCGGGATGATCGGGCTACCTTCGCCTGTTCAATCACTTCTATGGAATTCACAAGTTGCGCGCTGTTGGAAATAAAACGGAAGGGCTGCTGCATGAAACCTCAGTGCTTTTGGAACGCCGGATGCCAGGATAATGTCAGCCGCTCAAGCAGACGCGAGGCGCTGTCAGCAAGCTTTCCGAGCAGCGCGTAAATCAGGATGCTGAGAACCACGATGTCGATCAGCATGAATTCGCGGGCCTGCATGGCCATGTAGCCAAGCCCGGAAGATGCCGCGATCGTTTCCGCCACAATGAGCGTCAACCACATGATGCCGAGCGCGAAACGCACACCGACGAAAATCGACGGCAACGCGCCGGGGAAGATAACACGGCGGAAAAGCTCGCTGTTGGTCATGCCGTAAATACGGCCCATCTCAATGAGCTGAGGATCGACCGTGCGGATACCGTGCAGCGTATTCAAATAGATCGGAAAGAAAACACCGAGCGCAACGAGAAAAATCTTGGCCGTCTCATCGATTCCGAACCACAGGATGACAAGCGGTATCAACGCCAGATGCGGTACGTTACGCACCATCTGTAACGTGGTGTCAGTCAGCTTGCTGCTCAGTTCCGACAAGCCGTTGGCGAGACCAAAGGCAAATCCGATGCCGCCACCAATGAGAAAGCCGACGCTGGCACGCCAGAAACTGACCCAGATGTTCCGAAGCAGTTCGCCCGACCATAGCAACTTCCAGCCCGCGACCGCGACATCGCTCGGCGCCGGCAGCACGCGCGCGGGTACATACCCCGCGACAGACAGCGCCTGCCAGATCAGGATGATCGACAGCGGCACGATCCATTGGGTCAAACCGTCCGCGCGCGGGATACGAAACCTGCTTTCGCGCGGTGATGCTTCTGCAAGACTCATGACGACGCCGCCTGTTTGGCAGGACGGAAATCATTAGCGATGGTCTCGCCGAACGGTCCGGTATTGACTCGAAGCTTTGACGCGCCGCCCGACTGCTGAAGTGACAGCAGAGGAAACACCAGCTCAGCGAACCGATAGGCTTCTTCCAGATGCGGGTAGCCTGACAGAATGAACGTATCGACGCCGATGTCCTGATATTCCCTGATGCGCGCTGCGACGGTTTGCGGATCGCCGACCAGCGCCGTCCCTGCGCCGCCGCGAACGAGGCCGACACCGGCCCACAGGTTTGGGCTGATCTCGAGTTTGTCGCGCCGTCCGCCGTGAAGCTGTGCCATGCGCTGCTGACCGACCGAGTCCATGCGTGAGAAGATTTTCTGCGCCGAAGCGATGGTTTCGTCAGTGACGTATTGAATCAATTCACCGGCGGCGCGCCATGCCGCCTCGTTCGTTTCCCGCACGATGACGTGCAGGCGGATGCCGAACGACAGTTTGCGGCCTCGCTTCTGGGCAGCGACCTTCACACGATTGACTTTCTCCGCGACCTGCGCCGGCGGCTCGCCCCACGTCAGATACTTATCGACGGTGTCGGCCGCGACATCGATGCCGGCGTCGGACGAGCCGCCGAAATACAACGGAGGGCGCGGCGACTGCACCGGCTGAAACAGTAGCCGCCCATCTTCGATGGAGATGTGCTTGCCTTGCACATTCACCGTTTTGCCTTCAAGGAGATCGCTATAAACGTTAAGGAATTCGCGGGTAACAGCATAGCGCTCGTCGTGATCGAGGAAAATGCCGTCGCCCTTGTTCTCAACCGGATCGCCGCCGGTCACCACATTGATGAGCAGCCGTCCATTGGTCACGCGATCCAGCGTTGCGGTCATTCGCGCGGCCAAGCTTGGCGACTGCAGGCCCGGCCGAACGGCGACAAGGTAACGCAACCGTTCGGTCCATGGCGCAACCGCCGAGGCAACCACCCACGAATCTTCACAGCTTCGTCCCGTCGGCAGAAGAACTCCATAATAGCCGAGTTGATCGGCGGCCTGCGCGATTTGACGCAGATAGTTGAAGTTTACCTCGCGCCCGCCCGTGGTCGTTCCGAGATAGCGGCTATCGCCATGCGTCGGCAAAAACCACAGGACATTGGCTTGAGAAACGGCTGTGCTCATGATCCGGACTTTCGCGCGATTTCAGAAACCCGCACTTCTTTCGGGATCAGTTTCAACTGGAAGAGTGTATCGGCGATTTTCTGCTGGTCGGTCAGAACCTGATCGTCAATCGTCTTGATGCCATAGGACTGTCGTTTGAGAGCAACCTCAAGCACCGACACAGGTAGGCCGACTGATGGGCTCAGCTGCTCAGCGACTGCACGAATGTCGGTTTTCGCCCATGCGTCCACACCACGCAGTTCTTCGAGAATCACATCGAGCACCTTGGGCTCGGTTTCGATGAATTTCTGCGAAGACAAATAGAACTGGGTATTGGGAACCAGTCCGGTGCCGTCGGTAAGCGTCTTTGCCTCAAGCGTGGTTTCGGCCGCAGCCTGGTATGGATCCCAAATCGACCACGCATCAACAGCTCCCTTCTCGAAGGCGGCACGTGCGTCCGCAGGCGCAAGATATGCCGGCGTGATGTCCTCATACTTGACGCCGGCCTTCTCGAGCGCCTTCACAAGCAGATAATGAGCGTTCGATCCCTTGGCGACCGCTACCTTCTTGCCCTTAAGATCGGCCACGCTCTTCAGCGGGCTGTTCTTCTGCACGAGAATGGCTTCACCCTTTTGCGCTGGCGGTTCATAGGCAACGTAACGTATTGGCGCGCCGGCCGCCTGCGCGAAGACTGGCGGAGTCTCACCGGTGTTGCCGAAATCGATCGCGCCGACATTGATGGCTTCAAGCAATGGCGGACCGAACTGGAATTCAGTCCATGTCACGTTGTAGCCGAGTGCTTTCAACTTGGGTTCGAGCGTGCCCTTGCTCTTGAGCAGCACCAGCTTGCCGTATTTCTGAAAGCCGATACGAACGGTTTTTTCCTGCGCCTGCGCGACTGATACCGACAGCGCGGATGCGAGAGATGCCGCGAGGGCGATACCCAGGATTTTACGACGTGTGGTCATTCGAATACCCCTTAGGTTGATTGAAACGGTTACGGTCTTGTGGTTCAGGCCTGATTGGGCTTCCAGACCGCGTCGCGAACGACGATGGGTTTGGGAATAAGACCGATCTTGTAGTAGCGATCGGCGAGGGCCTGCTGCGTGGCGATAATGTCGTCGGTCACCGGGCCGATGGCAAAGGAAGAACGGTTGGCGGCGATGGTCTGGATATCGAGCGCGACACCTGTGACGGCGCTAAGAGACCTTGCTACATCGTCACGATGAGACTCGGCCCATCGTGCCGCGTCGGCGATTACGCTGTTGATCTGGTGCAGTACCTCGCCATGATCCTTGGCGAAGTTGCGATTAGCGATGAAAAAGGCATTGGTCTTGGTGATATCCGAAGCGTTCGCAAGGATGCGTCCGTGCTGCTTAACCTCACCGATACTGAAATAGGGGTCCCACACCGCCCAGGCATCGACGCTGCCATTGGCGAATGCAGCACCCCCGTCGGGCGGGCTGAGATAAACCGGAGTGATGTCGCCATACGAGAGACCGGCCTTCTCCAGCGCCAGCACAATGACGCCATGCGCACTCGATCCTTTGGTGAAGGCAACGCGTTTTCCCTTCAGATCGGCGATCGAGCGGATCGCGGAATCCTTGGGAACCAGGATTCCCTGTCCGTTGGTAATCGGCTGACCAGCGGCATAGACGATGGCCGCGCCCGCAGCCTGCGCGAAAATTGGAGGCGAGTCCCCGACCGCGCCGTAATCCACGCTGCCGACGCCGACCGCTTCCAGCATCGGAGGACCGGACGAAAATTCCAGCCACCTCACCTCGATACCGAGAGGGTTAAAGTGATTTTCGAGGACGCGCTGTTCGCGCGCGATGACCAGAACGCCATTCTTCTGGTATCCGATGCGAATTTCCTTAAGCGGGACGGTCTGCGCACGAGATGTCGTTGTCCACACCGCAGCCGCACCGGCTCCAAGGGAAAACTTCAGAAACTGCCGACGCTTCATATCGTCCTCTCGTAATCGAGCGCGCAAATACGCGCTTATGTTCCGAGAAGATGAGGCGGCGCCGTTGGAGTGTCGAGTATCCGCGAAAAATAACGATACCCGCACTGTCCATACGAAATGCACGAGACATTTTTTTCAACGTTCGAATTGAAAGAAGATCAAACTTCTTCGTTGACGTGAGCCATTTTGACCGACCATCCGCGCAATTCGTTATCAGCTCTTTCTTGACCGCGATGAGAAATCGCGCAGGTATTGAACAATGAGATACTTCATTTTGTTGCAAGATCACGCCGCGGCATAAACGCATCGCGCGGGTTCAATCAAAGCAAAATAAATGCGATCCGTTTGCGTTATAGAAAAAATCGCGCCGCCAAAACGGCGAACGACAATTTGGGGGTTTCATGCGCAATCCGACTCGACGCGACTTTCTGATCGGCACCACGGCACTTGCAGGAGCTGCGGCTGTTAGCGGTCCTGCCTTCAGCAACGCGCCCCAGCAATTCGATCTTGTGATTCGGGGCGGTGAAGTCATCGATCCGAGCCAGAAGTTACGCGGCATACGCGACGTTGGCATCCGGTACGGACAAATCGCGGCCGTGGAATCCTCAATTGACCCATCATTGGCCAAGCGGTCCATCGACGCCAAGGGCAAGCTGGTGACGCCCGGTCTCGTCGATCTGCACACGCACATCTATGCTTATGGATCGTCATTTGGCGTCCCGCCCGACGAACTCACCCAATACTCTGCGACGACAACCTACGTCAGCGCGGGAGACGCCGGTGCCAATAATTTCTCCTCTTTCCGCCGTCAGATCGTAAGCCAGTCGCGCGCCCGGGTATTCGCGTTCGTCAACATTTCTGTCATCGGCCTGACCGGCTTTCCCGTCGGAGAGACGATCAACATCAAATATGCGGATGCGGATGCCACAGCGCGGACCATCGCGGAAAATCAGGACATCGTACTGGGCGCGAAAGTCCGCGAGTCGATCGCCATCGTCGGAGAGAATGGAATCGAGCCGCTCAAGCGCGCGATCGAGGCGGTGGAACTGTCCGGCACCAAGGGCCGCGTGATGTGCCACATCGGCGACGCACCCGGCGATCTGCAGGTGCTGGTCAATCAGCTCCGGCCGGGCGACATTCTCACTCATCCCTACTCAAGCCTCGGCAACAATTCGGTGCAAAACGGCAAAGTGTTGCCCGCATTGCTGGAGGCCAAGAAGCGCGGCGTCATCATCGATGTCGGACACGGCGCAGGCAGCTTCAACTTCGATATCGCAGAGGCCGCGATTCAGCAGGGCCTGACTTTCGATACGATTTCGAGCGATATCAGCACAGCCTCGGGAAATACGCCGAGCCGGCCCTATTTTCCGTGGGTGCTCAGCAAGTTTCTCGCCCTCGGCTTTTCTTTGGAAGACGTTATCGCGGCGGCGACGATCAAGCCGGCGACGATCATCGGCAAGGTTCCCAAGCTTGGAACGCTTCAGGTCGGCGCGCCGGGCGACGTTTCCATTCTCGAACTGATAGAAGGGCCGGTCCAGCTTCTCGACACGGCGAACAATCCGCGCACCGGCAAGGCCTATCTTAAAGCCGTCCTGACTGTTCGGGAGGGTGTGGCGAACGGACCGCCCTATCAGTTGCCATTCACCGTGAACTAAGCGTCTAGTGTCAATGGTGCCATGGCGCGCATCTTCCGAAAACGGGAATTTTTCTACAGACGAGTGGAGAATTCCGGCAGGTTTTGAAGAGGTGACCTGAGGCTGGTCTCCAGAGCGGCTTTCAATACCAAAAAAGCCCAACATTTGTGGGCTTTTCTGACATTTCAGTAGAAATTATCGGCAAAATGCTGGCCGGCGGGACCGTGCTGATAGCGCCGGTCTCTGGTAGATTTCCCTGCTGTGAGGGAATTTTACAGAGAATGACGGGATCGTGCGCTCTCAGCGATGGCGATAAGCCCGCAGAATAGGGATTACTTACACGCGAACGATCCGAAATGCCGCAAAACAAAAGGAAACTTGTTCACCATAGCAGGGACTTCGAACTAAAAACAGCGAGGCTACTACGCGCAAGATGCGTCGTCGTTTTCTTCTCTTCGGCCAGCGTTTCTTTGAGAAGCTTGCTGGCATCATCAAGCCATCGGCCATATGATGAATGGGTGCTCAGTCGACTTTGTAAAATCGCTTGTACGCACTCACATCACCGCTGCCCAATCGATAGCTAAATATCTGCCGTTCGCTATCAGATAACGTCCTTGGCCCCCGAAGAAGTGATCCGGCGCGAAAACACATGATAAATATCCGCCATGCCTTTTTCCACTGCGGTCGATAGCAGCCTACGTTCAATAGGCCAGGCAAGCGGCGCCCGCGGCAATCGCAATACAGGATATCACCCGCCGCAAGCTTAATTTTTCTTTCAGGAAGATCCTGCCGATGATAGCCGCATAGACGACGCTGGTCTCGCGTAAGGCAGAGACCACGCCCATTTCACCG
>RXJJ01000028.1 GCA_003963145.1 Bradyrhizobiaceae bacterium | reverse complement strand
TACCGCAGGATCGCGAGGTTTACCGGGCACAGCCTGAAGGACGTCGAGAGAGTTCTCGACGCGCATCACCTCGGTCGCGGTGCCAAACATCAAGCAGCCAAGCTGTTGGTGCGGTTGGTGGGCGATGTAGGGATCGAACCTACGACCCGATGATTAAGAGTCATCTGCTCTACCAACTGAGCTAATCGCCCGGTTCCAAACCGGAATCCCTCGCGGGAGGGCGTCGTTTAGCAAAGCGCCCCCGGGATGTCCAGCAATCCGGGGGCGGTTTTGGAGTGAAAAAACAGCGATATTCCAAGGTGCTGTGGATGATTTGGCGGGCCGGCGGCCGCAGCCTGTGCGAACGCCGGCCTCACCTGCCCGATCAGCGCAGATTTCCCCTGGTTTCGGGGATGATGAAGGCCCCGATCAGGTAAATCACGAAGATCACCAGGCTGAAAATTGCCAGCGAGGCCGGAATCCCGGCCGGGCCGCCGCTGGCCAGCGACACGAAGGTCGGCATCATGCCGCCGAGCGCGAAGCCGATATTCCACGACAGGCCCGTGCCGCTGGCGCGCAGCGGCGTCGGAAAACGCTCGTTCAGGAAGATCAGCACCGGCGCGATGACGGCATTGCCGACAAACGCGATGGTCAGGGCATAGAGCGTGATCGCCGAGACATCCGTGCTCTTGGCCATGTTGAGATACAGGAGCGGCAACGAGGCCGCCGCGATGATACCGACAAGAATGAAGGTCGGCTTGCGGCCGATCCGCTCGCTCAGTTCGCCGACCAGCACCGCCGAGATGAAGCCGGACACGCTCGCGCCCATCAGGATCAACGAGGAGATGTT
This sequence comes from Bradyrhizobiaceae bacterium, assembly GCA_003963145.1. GTDB lineage: Bacteria > Pseudomonadota > Alphaproteobacteria > Rhizobiales > Xanthobacteraceae > Afipia. The sequence goes on along the minus strand of RXJJ01000028.1, from coordinate 34,881 downwards.
GTTCGGCACCGCATTGACGACTTTCAGGAAGCTCGGCAGGTAGCCGGAGGTGAGGTAATAGCCCGCGCCGCCGCCGAAGGTGATGAGCAGGTTCAGCAGCAGGATGCCCCGATAATCGCCGGAGAACAGCGTCTTGACCGGCGAACTCACCGCCTTCGCCTTGTTCAGGGCTTTTTGCTCCTGAAGCTGCTTGAAGAACGGGGACTCCTCGAGGTTCTTGAAGATGAACCAGCCGAGCAGCGAGCTGATCAGGCCCGAGAAGAACATGAAGCGCCAGCCCCATTGCGCGAACGCGTCGCCGGGAAAGATCGTCGATGTGATCAGAAACACGATCGACGCCAGCAGAGCGCCGATGCCGGCGCCGCCGCTGCCGATCAGGCCGGACATCGCGCCACGCCATTTCTGCGGCACGGATTCGGTGCCGATGGTATGGGTGGATGCCACCACGCCGCCGACGAACACGCCCTGCACCAGACGCAGGATCAGGAAGATGATCGGAGCCGCGACGCCGATCTGGTGAATGGTCGGCAACAGACCGAACACCGCCGTCGAGAGGCCGACGCCGATGATGGCGACCAGCATCGCGCCCTTGCGGCCGTGAACGTCCGCATAGTGCCCGAAAAGGGCCGAGCCCACCGGCCGCATCAGCAGCGTCACCGCGAAGGACGCATACACCGCCGCCAGCGACAGCGCCGCGTTGGATGCCGGAAAGAACAGCATGCCGACGACCGGCGCGACATAAAGCAAGATGAACAGATCGAACAGATCGAGCGACCAGCCGAGCACGGAGGCGATGGTCGCATTCAGCATCTGGCGGCTGTCGGCCGCCGGCATCGGTGTTGTGGCGTCAAGATTACTTGCGGTCATTTGTGTCTCCCCTCAAATTGTTTGTCGGTTGAATTCATTGGCCGGTAAAATTCGGAGGACGCTTGGCGTTGAATGCCTCGACGCCTTCCTTGAAGTCATGCGACTGCCGCAGACGGCTGTAGCAATGCCCTTCGAGTTCGATCGCGATCTGGAGCGTGGAATCCTCGGTGTCGTTGAGCAGTTTCTTGGCGGTGCGTTGCGCCAGCGGCGAGAACGACCGCAATTCGTCAACCAGCTTGTCGGTCGCGGCCTCGAGCTGGCCGTCGGGCACGCATTCGGTGGCAATGCCCCAGTCCAGCGCCTGTTTCGCGTTGATGCGCTTGGACCGCATCACGATGTCCTTGGTGCGGGTGATGCCGACCATCTTCTGCAGGCGCGCGGAGCCGCCGGAGCCGGGAATCTGGCCGAGCTTCTGCTCGGGCAGCGCGTAGAGCGTGGTTTCCGAAATGACGCGAAAATCGCAGGCCAGCGACAGCTCGAAGCCGACGCCGAAACAATAACCGCGGTTGGCGACGATCACCGGCTTGGAACAGCGCGCGGGCGCGGCGATGTTCCAGGCCAGCTTGGACACGTGCTCGGGCGAGGCTTCCATGAAGCCGCCGATATTGCCGCCGCTCGAAAAATGTTCGCCGATGGCACGCACCACGATGACGCGCACCTTGGCGTCCTCATCCAGCGTTTCGAACACCAGACGAAGCTGGTCGCGCTGGGCCATCGACACGACGTTATAGGGCGGGCGTTCCAGAACGATGTCGGCGCGCTCATGCGCGTCGTCGCGCTCGACATGGAAGCCATCGAGCTTGGCGAGGCGCGGATCGGTGAACTGATATTGGGTAGCCATGTGTCTTGAATCCTTTTGCAGAGTGATGTTCAGGCAGCATTGGGCGGCGAGGTTTCCTGCTGGTATTCACCAGCGACGAGCATGCGCCGCAGAAGTTTTCCGACCGGCGATTTCGGAATCGCATCGACAAAGACAAACCGGCGCGGGCGCTTGAAATTGGCGAGGCCGGAGGCCCGGCAATATTGCTCAAGCTCCTCCTCCGTCACCGGCGTCCTGCGTTTGATGAAGGCGGCGACGATCTTGCCCCACTTCTCGTCGGAAAGACCGACAACCGCGACTTCGGACACGGCCGGATGCAGCGACAGGCAGCTTTCGATCTCGACCGGCGAGACGTTCTCGCCGCCGGTGATGATCATGTCGTCGACGCGCCCGGTGACGAACAGATCGCCGTCATCATCGGTGAAGCCGGTGTCGCCGGTGAAATACCAGCCGCCTCGCAGCGCCTTGGCGTCGGCATCCGGACGCCGCCAGTAACCCTCGAAGGCCTCGTCGCCCGCGAGCATGGCGATGATCTCGCCCTCCTCGCCCGTGGGCGCAATCTCCTCGGCCGTACCGGAGCCGAGTTTCACGACACGGATATTCTGGTTGATGCCCGCGCGTCCCGCCGAGCCCGGCTTGGCCAGCGGATTCTGGTCGATGGTGCAGGTATAGACTTCCGAGCTGCCGTAGTGATTGACGAACAGATCCGGCTTGAAGATCGCGTCGAGCTTTTTCAGCAGACCGTCGGTCATCGACGCACCGGCAAAGCCGATCTTGCGCACGCTCGAAATATCGGTCGCCGCAAAATCCGGATGATGGATCAGGTCGTGATAAAGCGTCGGCACGAGATAGAGATTGGTGATCTTCTCGTTCTGCAGCAGTGCCAGCGCCTGTTTCGAATCGTAACGCGGCAAACAGACGAACGTGCCGCCGATTACCGACATCGCGATCAGCGAGCGCACGCCCATCGTGTGATAAAGCGGCATGACGCCGAGAGTGCGCTCGCCCCGCGCGTAAAGATTTTGCGCGACATGGGCGATGGCCGCGGCCCTCTCCGCGCGATGACGGCGCGGCACGCCCTTCGGTTTCGATGTCGTGCCGGACGTATAGAGCATGATCGACCACGCATCGGCGCTGACGCGGGCCTCGGCGCGAAGCGCTTTTGCGGCGATCATGTCGTCAAATGAGAAAGTGCCTTTGTTCTCGTCGCCCGGCAGTCCGACGGCGATGCGCCGCACGCAGGCCGCCAGCTTGGAGTCCGCAACGGCTTCGTTCGACACATCCTGATAGACAATCGCGCAGGCTTCCGAATCCTCCAGACAAAAATCCAGCTCGTCCGTCTTGGCGCGCCAGTTGATCGGCGTGATGACCAGACCGGCGAACTGGCAGGCCCAATAGACCGTCGCCGCCTCCCATCTGTTTTGCAGCACGGTGAGAAGGTGATCGCCGGGCTTCAATCCGATACGGTCGAACGAGGCGACGAGCGACGAAATCTTCTCGTACCACTGGCGATAGGTGAGGCGCACATCGCCATCGACGATGGCGGTTGCGTTCGGATCGCGGGCCACGCTGGCCAGAAAACTGTTACCCAGATCAAACATGGACAGGCTCGTTGTGTGCTGTGGTTGTCTTCATTTCTCGTGCCGCCTCGAGCGCGGCCTTGACGATGGGTGCATAGCCCGTGCAGCGGCACAGATGGCCGCTGAGCAGAACGCGGATATCCTCCTCCGCCGGATCGGGATTGCTGCGCAAATACGTATCGAGCGACATGAGAATGCCGGCGGTACAGAAGCCGCATTGCAGGGCGTGGTTCCGGCGGAATGCGGATTGCAGAATCCCTAAACGGTCCGCAGCCGGGGCGAGCCCTTCGACGGTGCGCACTTCGCAACCTTCGATCTGTACGGCCAGCGTCAGGCAGGCACGGGTCATCATGCCGTCGACAACCACGGTGCAGGCGCCGCACACGCCGTGTTCGCAGCCGACATGCGTGCCGGTGGCCCCGATCTGCTGGCGCAGGAAATCCGTCAGCAGCATGCGCGGTTCGGCCTCGCCTTCGGCAGGCTTGCCGTTCAGCGTGAACTGGATCTGATGGCGGACATCCGCTTTCAACGTACTCATTGCATCACCTGCGCGATCAGATCGCGTCCGATGGTCCGCACGAGATCGCGGCGATAGCGTGCGCTCGCATGCACGTCGTCGCGGGCATCGAGGTCGTAGGCGAATTCGTTGAGCGCATCGTCGATGGCGCTGCCTTCCAGATTGTCCCAGTCGCGCACCTGCGGCGTGTCGGCAACGCCACCGACCGCAAGCCGCAAGCCTTTCGCCGTCCTGATCGCGGCACAGGCGACAATGGCGAAATCGCCGTGCCTCCGCCCAATCTCGCGGAAGGCGCACCGCTCGGCGTTCGCGGGAAAGCTCGCGCCCTCAATCAATTCATCGTCCTGGCGCGCGGTCGCCATCATGCCGCTGAAGAATTCCCGCGCGGAGACGGAGCGGCGCTTCTTCGCATTGCGCAGGTGCACGTCGCCCTGCAACGCCATCAGCATCAGCGGCAATTCAGCGCTGGGATCGGCGTGAGCGAGCGAGCCGCACACCGTGCCGCGGCTGCGAGTCTGTGCGTGGCCTGTCCACGGCAACGCCTGCGCCACCAGCGGCAGCGTCTGCGCCAGCTCCGGCCAGCGCAGGAGCGCCGCCTGCCGCACGCCCGCGCCGATGCACACACTCTTCGCCTGACGCTCGATCTTCGCCAGATCGCCAAGGCGCATGATATCGATCAGCACCTTCGGCTTGGCGAGACGCATGTTGAGCATCGCCATCAGCGACTGGCCGCCCGCAATGATGCGCGCATCGCCGCCTTCCTTGGCGAGCGCCGCCAGCACCTCGTCCACGCTCTCGGCGCGGATGTAATCGAACGCGGCCGGCTTCATGATCCCCTCCTGAAAACGGAAACGATCCTGCCAAGCAGCGATGTCGCTGCCGCGCCGCCGGCCTGCCGCGCCAGCGCCTCGAAGAATTTTCCGATGATGACCTTGGTCGCACCGTCGAGCAGACGGCCGCCGATGCTCGCAACCTTGCCGCCGATCGCGGCGTCATAAACATAGGTCATCGTTGTGCCGCCCTTGCCGTCGGGCTTGAGCGTGATGCGGCCCTCGCCGCCGCCGAAACCGAGCGCGCCTTCCGCCTTGCCGCTCAGCGTCACGGCGTTGGGCGGATCGAGGTCCGACAGCTTCACGTCGGCACGATACTGCCCGGTGACAGGGCCGATGCCGAGCCGGACGTCGGCGCGGAAATGCGTGTCCGAAATTTTCTCGACGCTCCTGCAGCCGGGAATAACCGCCTTCAGCGTCTGGGGATCGAGCAGCATGTGCCAGATCTTTTCCGGCGAAGCGTTGACCGACGCGCTGCCCTCGCCGCGCAGCCGCTTGTCGCCACCCGCCGCCGGCGCAACCGGCGAAGCCTTGCGGCCCGCGGGCGGCGCTGGCTCGGCACCGCGCACAAGCGCGGCAAGTTTCGAGGGCACGAGCGGCAGTTCGATATCGCGCACGCCGAGCGCGTCCGCCACCGCGTTGGCGATGCAGGCCGGCGTCGACATGCAGTTGCCCTCGCCGACGCCCTTGGCGCCGAGCGGGGTGAAGGGCGACGGCGTTTCGAGATGAACGATGATCGGCTCGGGCACCTCGGTCGTCGTCGGCAACAGATAATCGGCGAAGGTGCCGGTCAGGAAACTGCCATCCGGCGCGTAGGAGAATTCCTCGAACAGCGACGCGCCGAGCGCCTGCGTGAAGCCGCCCCTGATCTGGCCGTCCACCATGCCCGGATGCAGGATGGTGCCGCAATCGTGCATGGTGACGTAACGGTCGATCCGCGTCTCCAGCGTGACGCGATCGATCTCCACCGCGCAGATATCGAAGATGAAGCCGTGGCACAGCGACGAATTGATGTGATCGTCGTCGTCGGGCGGCGTCAGTTCGGGCGGCGTCCAGAACACCGTCTCGCGCAAGGTGTTGCCCACATCGTCCGGCAGCGAGCCTGGCGACCAGTGGCCGAGCGCGGCGACGCGCGAAAACGCCGCCTTGTTTTCGGGATTGATCTTCGAGCGCACCACGCCGTCGGCGAACTCCACTTCCGAGGCGTCGATATTCAGCCGGCTCGCGGCGACGCGCGCCAGCTTCTTCGACAGTTTTTCGGCGGCGAGCTTCGCGGTGCCCGCCACCGCCGGCGCGAAGCGGCTGGCGTAATTGCCGGACGCGATCGACCACGCATCCTTCGCCGTATCCATCTCGGCATTGACGCGAATATCGTTCGGCGCAAGGCCGAACACGTCCGCGACCACCTGCGACAGGACCGTGCGATGCCCCTGCCCCTGTGGCACGGACGCGACATGCACCGTGACGCCGCCGACCGGGTCGATCGCAACCGTCGCCGTCGCCTGCGCACCGTTCTTCGGTCCGGCCTTGCGGCGCTCCTGCGCGGTCAGAACGGTGGTGATATAGCCCATGTTCGACACGCTCGGCTCGACCACTGCGGCATAGCCGATGCCGTAGAGACGGTCCTGCGCGCGCGCGGCATCGCGGCGCGCGATCAATTCGGCAAGGCCGCCCTTCTCCACGCCAAGCTCGATGCTTTTTTGATAGTCGCCCGAATCCAGCAATGCGCCGGTCGCCGTGCGGAACGGGAACGCTTCGGCCGCGACAAGATTGCGACGGATCACATCCAGCGGATCGAGATCAAGATCTTCCGCGATACGATGCATCAGCCGTTCGAGCGCAAAATAGACCTGCGGGCCGCCGAATCCGCGATTGAGGCCGGTCGGCGTCTTGTTGGTGACGACCACCCGGTTGCGGATCGCGACATGCGCGATGTCGTAGGCGCCGGTCATGTTGCCGTGCATGCGGTAGAGCGTGGCCGGTTCGGGCGCACGCAGATGCGCGCCGCAATCCTCGATCTGGTCCCAGTCGAGCGCGAGGATTTTTCCCTCCGCCGTCACGGCCGCCTTCAGCGTAGTGACGCGGTTTGTCGCCGACACCGAGGCGGAGAGATGTTCGAGACGATCCTCGATCCATTTCACCGGACGGCCCGCGACGCGCGACGCCGCGGCGACGAGAACGATGTAGGGAAACACGCCCTGCTTGACGCCGAAGCTGCCGCCGGAATCTGGCGGCGTGCGCAGCCGCAGGCGATTGCCCGGCACCTTCAGCGCGCGCGAAATCACCGCATGAATGCTGAACGGCCCCTGGAAATTCGCCAGCACGTCATAGGAGTCGTCGGTCGGATCATAATCCGCGACAACGCCATAGGTCTCGATCGGCGTGCAGGAGTTGCGCGGATAACGGACATCGATCGAGATATGGTGCGCCGCCTTGGCGAACGCCGTCTCGGGATCGCCATAGCGAAACACGCGTTCGCTGGCGATGTTGTTTGGGAATCCGTCGTGCAGGACCGGCGCGCCGTCCGCAATCGCCGTGACCGGATCGACCACCGCCGCCATGGTCCGGTATTCGACTTCGATCAGGTCCAGCGCGTCTTCCGCCTTGTAGCGGTCGCTTGCGACGACAATCGCCACGGGCTCGCCGGCATAGCGCACGCGGTCGACCGCGATGGGCCAGCACTCCACCGGCGCTTTCACGCCGACGACCAGGCTGGTGGTCAGCTTCCTGATATCTTCGCCAGTGAGTACGGCGGCAACGCCCGGCGCGCGCTTCGCGGCTTCGATGTCGATGCGAACGATCTGCGCGTGGCCGTGCGGGGAGCGAAGGATCGCGGCGTGAAGCGTGCCCGGACGAACGCCAAGATCGTCGATATAGCGCCCGCGGCCAGCCAGCAGGGCGGCGTCCTCAACGCGCTCCAGCGATTGGCCCGTCCACAACTGTTTTGATGGGCGCTTCGCATCGTCCCTCACATATTGAGGGTCGACCATGACCGTATCCTCCCGTCGGAATGTCCGCTCTTGCTGGCGTTTGACCGGGAGTTTTGGCTACAGGGAGGGCGTGAAAGCCATACCAGCGGCTCTCATGACTTACCAATGCGTCTCATCGCAAATGTTGCGCGGCACAACAAATCAGCTGGCGAGACGCGAGACAGTGCGGAATTCGCGCGGGCCGACCCCCGCATGGTTGGTGAAGAACCGCGTGAAATGCGACGGCTCGGGAAAGCCGAGACGATCGCTGATCTCCGCGACCGGCACATCCTGATTCAGCACGGCCGCGAAGGCTTTCTCCATCCGCACCACATTGGCAAACACGCGCGGCGGCACGCCGATGGAGGATTCGAACAGGCGGAAAAAATGCGCGCGCGACAGGCCTGCCTGCCGGGCGATGGCATCCATCGGGGTTGCCGGTCCCTCCTGGCTGCGGATCGTTTCCACCGCCTTCTTGATGCGGCGGTCGAAGGCCGGGTGCGCCATGCTGCGGATCAGCGAGTCCGAACTGCGCCATGGCGAGAATCGCTCGATGACAGCCACCATCAGGTCCGACAGCGTCACCTCGTGGGCGGCGGTGCGGTCCGGGCTGGACATCATGTCGGCGGCAAGGCGCATGGTGAGCGTGCGGATGCGCGGAGAAATCTCGCCATGCGAGGTGCCGAAAAATCCCGGCGCGCCGCTGGCCGCCCAGGCGGGACGGAATTCCTTCAGCCAGCCCGGCTCGATATAGAGCGCCAGCAGAAGCGAGCGCGGCTGGCCGGGCCGGTGCACATAGGCATGCGGCTTCCAGCCGTCGACCAGCACCGCGTCCTTCTCGCTGAGCGGCGCGATATCGTCACCGACGATGAACTGGGTATCGGCGCCCTCGACCTTGAGCAGCACATGGCAATGCGGATGGGCGTGACGCACCAGCGGACGGTCCATGTCCAGCAGGGCGACCCTGCCGAAGGTTCCATGGGCGATGCGCAATGCGGTGGACATCAAGCAATCCTGTTAACCGATTCCGGAACCGTCCCGGGGCCTGCACCATACGCCCGAATTCACCCCAACCCCACCGAAATTATGCCGCATGCCGAAGGACCAGGCCGCGAAGGAAGGGCCTCTCGCAACAGAAAGCCGCCGTGTCCGGCGGCTTTCCCGTATCGATGGAATTTCAATTCGCGCGGATCAAAGCCGCTCGGGCCGATCCCCGCCGCGCCGGTCGTCACGGTCACGATCCCGCCAGCGGTCCTGGTCGAAACCATTGTCGCGCCAGCCCGTCCGGATCAGCACCCGCAGACGGCGCTTCTGGGAATCGTCGAGGCTCTTGTAGAGCGGGTCGGCGGCATCGGCGATCTTCTTCAGGCCGGCAGCGGTCGCGGCCATATTGTCGGCGCGCTCACGCAACCGGGCCACCGGATCGCGGCTCTCGTCGGAAGCGGCCTGATCCTGCGACTTGCCACCCTTATCACTCTTGTCACTCTTGGCGTCGTTGTCGCGCGCCGCACGGCGGGCTTCCCACTCGCTGGCGCGGGCGTTCGCGCGGTCGATCCGCATCTTGGCGAAATCGCGAACCGCGGCCTCGACCGGCGGCCAGTTCTTTTCCTGATCCGGCGTCAGCTTCAGACCCGCCTTCACGGCGGCGATGCGCGCGTCGACGAAAGCGGCGCGGTCCTCCGGACTGACGCGCGAGAAGTGATGATGATGAAAGCGGTGCTGCGCGTAAGCGGCGGTGCCACCGACAAGGGTGAGCGCGGCAAGGCTGGCGACGAGGGCTTTTTTCATATTGGCTCCTTGAGATCCAGGATCTCCAGTTGCAGACGGTTCACGTCAATGAACGCATTCTGTTTTGCCCTCTGAAGATGGCAGGAGCGAGGACGCTTTCAACTTACGGTTTGGAAAGGAAGGAGCATTGCCGTTCATCTGCCGTTCAAAAACAAAACGGCGCGTTTTTTAAGCGCGCCGTTCACATACTTCACATGGACGTGCAAGACATTAACACGCCGGATTTTAATGTCCCGCGGCGGCCGCCACCGGCATGTCGCGCTGACGCCTCGTGATGATCTTGTTGAGCGCGCTCAGATACGCCTTCGCCGAAGCAACCAGCGTATCGGGATCGGCGCCGCGCGCGGTCACCGAGCGGCCGTCCTGCGACAGGCGCACGGAGACTTCCGCCTGCGCGTCGGTTCCGGCCGTGACGGCGTGGACCTGATACAGCTCCAGCTTCGCCTCGTGCGGCACCAGCGCCTTGATGCAGTTGAACACCGCATCCACCGGACCGTTGCCCTCGGCCTCGTCGATTCGCACCTTGCCGTCGACTTCCAGCTTCATGGTCGCGCGCTGCGGACCATGCGTGCCGGCGATCACCGTCAGCGAAACGAGATGCATGTGATCGTGCGCCTGCGCGATTTCCTGATCGACCAGCGCCTCGATGTCCTCGTCGTAGATGTCCTTCTTGCGGTCGGCCAGCGCCTTGAAACGCACGAAGGCATCCTGCAGCTGGTTATCGGCCAGCTCATAGCCCAGTTCCTTCAGCTTGTGCTGGAAGGCGTGACGGCCCGAATGCTTGCCCATCACCAGCGAGGTCTGCTTCACGCCGACACTCTCCGGCGTCATGATCTCGTAGGTCTGCGCGTTCTTCAGCACGCCGTCCTGATGAATGCCGCTCTCATGCGCGAAGGCGTTTCGTCCGACGATGGCCTTGTTGTACTGGACAGGGAACGAGGTCGCCGCCGACACGACTTTCGACGCGCGGGTCAGCATGGTGGATTCGACCTCGCACCAATACGGCATTATGTCGCCGCGGGTCTTGATCGCCATCACGACTTCCTCGAGCGCGGCATTGCCCGCGCGCTCGCCGATGCCGTTGATGGTGCATTCGATCTGCCGCGCGCCGCCTTCGACGCCGGCCAGCGAATTGGCGACCGCCAGACCCAGATCGTCATGGCAATGCACCGAGAACACCGCCTTGTCCGCGTTCGGTACGCGTTCGCGGATGGTCTTGAACATCCGGCCGTATTCCTGCGGCACCGCGTATCCCACTGTATCCGGCAGATTGATCGTGGTGGCGCCGGCCTTGATCGCGGTCTCGACGCATTTGCACAGATAGTCGATCGGGGTGCGGGTGGCGTCCATCGCCGACCACTCGACGTTGTCGACGAGATTGCGGGCCTGCGCCACGGTGGTGGTGATGATCTCCAGAACATCGGCCTCGCTCTTGCGCATCTGGTGTTCCAGATGGATGGGCGAAGTGGAAACGAAAGTGTGGATGCGACCGCGCCTGGCGTGACGCACCGCCTCGCCAGCGCGGGCGATATCCGCCGGGATGGCGCGGGCCAGACCCGCGACCACGGCGTTCTTCACGGTGCGGGCGATTTCGGACACGGCTTCAAAGTCGCCGACCGAGGCGATCGGAAAACCGGCCTCGATGATGTCGACACCCATCTGGTCGAGCATCTCGGCGACCTCGAGCTTTTCCTCGTGGGTCATGGTGGCGCCGGGGCATTGCTCGCCGTCGCGCAGGGTGGTGTCGAAAATAACGACGCGGTCTTTCTCCGACTTGACGGAGCCGGATTTGCTGGCGGTGGTCATTGAAATCATCCTTCGGTCATGTGCGCCGCTTGAGGGCGCCGGGGTTTCGGTGCTTCGTCGATCCCCTGAGTGCCCAGGCGCATGCCCGGACGGCCCTCAGGGGTGAATAAGAAGCAGAAGCCCGCCAAGAAGCGTTGCAGGACGCGAAGCAATCGAAGGCACGGCGGCATCGGCGGCGAAAGCCACCATGTCCCGAACCTCGATATCGTTGCCGCGAATCGTCATGTGATCCTGAACGCCCTTCGAACCCATGATCCACCCAAACCATTGACGGTTGGTTGCCATCCGGCTGCCATGATGTCCGAGGGGCTTTCTAGAGACAAAGAAAGGCCCCCGCAACGGCTAAAACTGTCAGCCTTCCTGACCTTTCGGCGTATCTGCCGCCCTCATGGCGGGTTTTGCGGGGCTGGTTTGCGCCGCGCGGGCAACTGCCCGTTTTTTCTGCACCGCCGGGCGACGATGTTCGTGCTCCAGCGCGATCCGTGCCTTTTTCAGCTCGCTCGCCGAGCCATCTGCCGCACGCCTGGGATAGTGCAGATCGAGCTTCTCCATCGCATTGACGATGGCCGAACTGATGACCACCCGCGCAAACCATTTATGGTCCGAGGGCACCACGATCCACGGCGCGTGCTTCGCCGAGGTGTGGCGCAGGATATCCTGATACGCGGCCTGATATTTCGCCCAATACGCCCGCTCGTTGACGTCGTTGAGCGAGAACTTCCAGTTCTTCCACGGATCGTCGAGCCGCTCGAGAAAACGCAGCCGCTGCTCTTCCTTCGAGACGTTGAGGAAGAATTTGAGGATCGCCGTGCCGTTGCGGGCGAGATATTTCTCGATGGCGGAAATATCCTCGAACCGTTCGCGCCAGATATTCCTGGTCACAAGACGCTGCGGAATCTTCTCCTTGGCGAAGACATCCGGATGCACGCGAACGACCAGCAGCTCTTCGTAATAAGAGCGGTTGAAAATCCCGATGCGCCCGCGCTGGGGCAGCGCGACCATGTTGCGCCACATGAAGTCATGGTCGAGCTCGTTCGTGGACGGCTGCTTGAACGCATGAACCTCGCAGCCCTGCGGATTGATCCCCGACATGACATGTTCGATGGCGCTGTCCTTGCCCGCCGCGTCCAGACCCTGAAAGATCAGCAGCACCGACCAGCGGTCGTGGGCATAGAGTTTTTCCTGCAGGTCCCGCATGCGCTCGTTGTTGGCAATCAGAATCTGTTTGGCCGTCTCCTTGTCGAGCCCGCCCTTTTCGTTCGTCTTGTGCGATTTCAGATGACATTCTTTCGATCCGTCGATCAAAAACGGATCGACGAAACGTTTCAGGTCCATCTTGCTGTAATCGGATTTCTTCTTGTCAGCCATATGCGCTCCTTGCCGGACCACTAACGCTACACGGCGGCAGAAAGGTCCGCCAGTGGATGGGCCGCTTGGTCGCGATCCGCAGCCGTGCTATCGGCAGGCATGACCGCGGCCATCGCCTTCAGCCATGTCGTCAAGACCTTCGAGAACGGCGCGATCCGCGCCGTGGACGACGTGACGCTGGACATCGCGCAAGGTGAATTCGTCGCCATTGTCGGTGGGTCGGGCTCGGGCAAGACGACGCTGCTGCGGCTGGTCAACCGGCTGATCGTGCCGGACAGCGGCGACGTGCGCGTCCATGGCGAGGATGTCAGCCTCGCCGATCCGATCGCGTTGCGCCGGAGCATCGGTTACGTGTTCCAGAGCGGCGGCCTGTTCCCGCATATGACGGTGGGCCAGAACATCGGCATCACCCCGCGCTTGCTCGGCGAGAACGAGGCGGCGATTTCCAAGCGCGTCAACGAGCTGATCGAACTGGTCCGCCTCGATCCCGCCCAGCACCGGGGACGTTATCCGGCCGAACTCTCCGGCGGCCAGCGCCAGCGCGTCGGCGTCGCACGCGCGCTCGCGGCCAGTCCGAAAATCGTGATGATGGACGAGCCGTTCGGGGCGCTCGATCCCCTCACCCGCGCCGCGCTCGCCGACGACTACCACGCGCTTCACCGCAAGCTCGGCCTCACCACCGTGATGATCACCCACGACATGGCCGAGGCGCTGCTGCTGGCCGATCGCGCCGGCGTGATGCGGCATGGCAAGCTGCTCTCCTATGGCACGGCGAGCGAACTGACGCAGGCGAGCGACGACTACGTGCGTGAGCTGATCGGCACGCCGCGCCGGCAGGCGGAGCAATTGCAAACCCTTCTGTCGAAAGACAGCGCGCCATGACGCTGTTTTCCGATCCGCGCTGGCATGAGGCCCTGCTTCGCCTGCCCGACTATCTCGGCAGTCATGTGCGCGTCAGTCTCACGGCGCTGGCGCTTGGCCTCGCCGTCAGTTTGCCTTTGGCGCTGATCGCAAGGCGGCGGCCTGTGATGCGCGCCGCCCTGCTCGGTTTCGCCAGCATCGTGCAGACGATCCCGGGGCTCGCGCTGCTTGCTTTGTTTTTCCCGCTGCTGCTGGCGCTGGCGCAGCTTTGCACGACATGGTTCGGCTTCGGCTTTTCCGCATTCGGATTCCTGCCTGCCGTTCTGGCGCTCGCGCTCTACTCCATGCTGCCAGTGTTGCGGAACACCATCACCGGGCTGCAGACCATCGACCCTGCCATTCTCGAAGCCGCCGAGGGTGTCGGCATGACGCCGGGACAATCATTGCGCATGGTCGAATTGCCGCTGGCACTGCCGATCATGATGGCCGGCATCCGCACCGCCGCCGTGTGGGTGATCGGCACCGCGACGTTGTCGACACCCATCGGCCAGACCAGTCTCGGCAACTACATTTTCGCCGGCCTGCAAACCCAGAACTGGGTGTTCGTGCTGTTCGGCTGCGGCGCGGCGGCGGTGCTGGCGCTGGCGGTCGATCAATTGCTGGCACTGATCGAGACCGGCCTTGGCAAACGCAGCCGGATTCGCGTCGCGATCGGCATCGTCGGGCTGGTCGCCCTGATCGCGGCGATGCTGGTGCCGGCGCTGATGCGCGGCAAAACGAGTTACATCATCGGCGCGAAGACGTTCACCGAACAATATGTTCTCGCAGCTCTGATCGAGCAGCGGCTGCAGGCGTCGGGCTTGAGCGCCTCGCCGCGCGAGGGCCTCGGCTCCAACGTGATTTTCGAGGCGCTGGCCGCGAACGATATCGACGTCTATGTCGATTACACCGGCACGCTCTGGCTCAACCAGTTGCAACAGACCACGATCAAACCGCGCGAGGAGCTGATCGCGGACCTGAAAAAGATTCTGGCCGCCAAATACAAAATCACACTCGACGGTAGCCTCGGCTTCGAGAACGCCTACGCGCTGGTAATGCCGAAAAAACGCGCCGATGCGCTCAATATCCGCACCATCGCCGACCTGTCCGCATTCTCCGGCCAAATGACGATTGCCGGCGACTACGAATTCTTCTCGCGCCCGGAATGGGCGTCGCTGCAAAAGGTCTATGGCCTGAGCTTTCGCAGCCAGCGGCAGATGCAGCCGGACTTTATGTATGCGGCTGTCGCCTCGGGCGATGTCGACGTTATCGCGGGCTATACCAGCGACGGGCTGATCGCCAAATACGATCTCGTTGTGCTCGGCGATCCGCGGCACGCGATTCCGCCTTATGACGCCGTCGTGCTGCTCGCGCCCAAGCGCGCCGATGACGACAAGCTCAAGGCCGCGCTGCAACCTTTGATCGGCGCCATCAATATCGCCACCATGCGGCAGGCCAACCTGCTGGCCAGCGGCAACGACGCCTCAAGCTCGCCGGACGCGGTGGCGCGCTGGCTGTGGGGCCAGATTTCGAAGCATTGAATACGCTTTTTTCACTGTCAGCGCCCCTAGGCCGGTGATAAGAGCGGGCACGTTCCAATCGAGGCCGAAGTGCTGAACGCCAATCCTCCCCTCGCCGACGACCCGCGCGCGTTTCGTTTCGAGCGGCCGCTGCTGCGTGCCTTCGTGGACATCGAGGCGAAGCACCGCGAGACCGCGCTCGTCACAATGTTACTGGCGGGTTTCAGCCTCGCGTGGTTCGCGTTCTACGTCCTGTCGCTCGGACCGCTCGACGTCCATCCGGACCTTGGCGAGATGTCGGTATGGGCGCAGCATTTCGCCTTCGGCTACAAGCATCCGCCGATGAGCGGCTGGATTTTCGCGCTTTGGTTCTCGATTTTTCCGCGCGAGCCCTGGGCGGCGCACCTGCTCGCGGTGACGACCGTGACGCTGACGCTGGCGATCACGTGGCGGCTGCTGCGCGATCATCTCGACGTCAACCGCGCCCTGCTCGGCCTCGCCAGTCTGGTGCTGGTTCCACTCTACACGTTTCAGGCGAGCAAGTTCAACGCCAACCTCGTGATGATGCCGTTCTGGGCGGCGGCGCTGCTTTATTATCTGCGCGCGCGGCGCACGCTCAGGGCCAGCGACGCGATGCTGGCTGGCGCGTGCCTCGCTTTGACTTTTCTCGGAAAATACTGGGCGATCTATCTCGTCGCTGCGATGCTGCTCGCCTCCTTTGTCGGCACCAGTGCCGGAGCGTTCTGGCGCTCGCGCGCGCCCTATGCCATGGCGATAGCCGCGCTGATCGTGGTCGCGCCGCACCTCGTCTGGCTTCTGACATCGCGCGGCAGCGACACCGACTCGTTTCTTCTGGCGTTGAAAGCGAAGGATTCCTTCGGCACCGATTTCCTCCGGTCCCTGATGTTCTGGATCGGATCGACTGCCGACGTGATCGCGCCGCTGGTGCTGTTCGCGGCGCTTCGCCCGAACAGGCCCGCGCTCGCCGACACTATCCTGCCGAGAGACGAAAGCCGCAGGTTGGCGCTCGTGTTGCTGGTGGTGCCGCTCGTGCTTCCGGGGCTCGCAAATCTCGCGATGCCCCATCGGCTGACGGCGCTGTGGACCTTTCCAAACTGGGCACTGCTGCCGGTCGTGCTGTTCGGCTCGCCGCTGCTGGGCGTACCGCCGCTGGCCGCGATGCGCGGCCTCCTGATCGCCGCGCTCGTCACCGCCGGCGCGGTGATCGCCGCGCCGTTTATCGGCGTGCAGAATCTTCACGGCAAGAATCAGCACCGCCAGCACGCGCAGCAGCTTGCCGGTGAGATCGGCAAACTCGCGAACGGGCCCGTTCAATATCTCTCGGGCGACGCCGATATCACGCAGTATTTGCTTTTCCCGCTGCCGTCGGCGCAGACGCTGCATGGTGTGCCGCCGTCCGGCGCGAGAATGGCCCTTGTCTGTCCGGCGCGCGACACCGCATGCCAGTCGCGCAGCGATACGCTTGCGCAGGACGGCTGGACCGGCGGCGAATGGACGGACGTCACGCTGAGCCGCAGCTTTCTCGGCGTCAGCGGGTCAACGGCGAATTATCGCGTCCGCATTCTAACGCGGAAATAAAAAGGGCCGCTTGCGCGGCCCCATCTTCTCGTCATTGCGAGGAGCAAAGCGACGAAGCAATCCAGTTCTTTCTTTGCAATCTGGATTGCTTCGCTTCGCTCGCAATGACGAAATGATCAATTGCTCAAGTCAGTTTCTGGCCTTGTCGACCAGCGCGCCCTTCTTGATCCAGGGCATCATCTCGCGCAGCTTCTCGCCGACAACCTCGATCTGGTGCGCGTTGTTGCGCGCGCGGGTCGCCTTGAACGAAGCCTGGTTGACCTTGTTCTCCAGCATCCAGTCGCGGGCGAACTTGCCGGTCTGAATGTCGTCGAGAATACGCTTCATCTCCGCCTTGGTCTCGGGGGTGACGACGCGCGGGCCCGAACGATATTCGCCGTATTCGGCGGTGTTGGAGATCGAGTAGTTCATGTTGGCGATGCCGCCTTCATAGATCAGGTCGACGATCAGCTTCAGTTCGTGCAGGCATTCGAAGTAGGCCATTTCCGGCGCGTAGCCGGCTTCCACCAGCGTCTCGAAGCCGGCACGGATCAGTTCGACGGTGCCGCCGCAGAGCACGGCCTGCTCGCCGAACAGATCGGTTTCGGTCTCTTCCTTGAACGAGGTCTCGATGATGCCGGCGCGGCCGCCGCCGATGGCCGAGGCATACGACAGGCCGAGATCGTGCGCGTTGCCCGAGACGTCCTTCGCGATCGCGATCAGACAGGGCACGCCGCCGCCGCGCTGGTATTCGGAGCGCACGGTATGGCCGGGGCCCTTCGGCGCGATCATCAGCACATCGAGATCGGCGCGCGGTTCGAGCAGGTTGAAATGGATGTTGAGGCCGTGCGCGAACAGCAGCGCCGCGCCCTGCTTCATGTTGTCATGCAGATGCTCGCGGTAGATATCGGCCTGCAATTCGTCCGGCGTCAGCATCATCATGACGTCGGCCCATTTCGCGGCATCGGCGACTTCCATCACCTTGAAGCCGGCGGCTTCCGCCTTCTTGGCCGAAGCCGAGCCCTTGCGCAGCGCAATCGCGACGTCCTTGACGCCGGAATCCTTCAGGTTCAGCGCGTGGGCATGGCCCTGGCTGCCGTAACCGATGATGACGACCTTCTTGCCCTTGATCAGGTTCAAATCGGCGTCGCGATCGTAATAAACACGCATGGAGACTTCCTTTTTTCGTTAAGGCCGCGGCGACCTGTCAGGAGCGCCGGGATGGGAGGGTTGTCGGGATTGGTGGGTTGTCTAGATCATTTGCCCTGCGCGGGAAACTGGTTTTCTTGCCTCACAGCACCATCGGCGCGATGCTTGCGACGATCAGGATCGCCATAGTGACGTTGAAAATCCGGGCGTAGAGCGGATTTTGCAGCGCATCACTGAGCAGGCTTCCAAAGCCCGTCCAGAACAGGACTGAAACGAATGTCGCGCCGAGAAATATCGGCACCATGACGCTCAGATCCAGCGCAACAGTGGACGGCCGCACGAAGATTGCCGCGGCGCTGAGCGCGGTCACGACACCCTTCGGATTGACCCATTGAAAGGCCGCGGCCTGAAGAAAGCTCAGCGGTTCCGGCCGTTGCGCTCCACCCGATTGGGCGGGTCGTGCGTTGGCGACTTTCCACGCCAGCCAGATCATGTAGGCGGCCCCGACGATCTTGAGTGCGAGCTGTATGCCGGGATAGGTCTGGAAAAGAACGCCAAGGCCCGAGCCAGCCGCTAGCAACACCATGCCATAGCCGACGATCACACCGGCGATATGCGGCACCGAGCGCGTGAAGCCAAAGTTCACGCCGGACGCTGTCAGCATGATGTTGTTCGGACCCGGCGGCCATGACGAAGCCAGCGCGAAAACCGCCATCGGAAAAAGAGACTGCATTCAACCTACATGCCATCCGGCCCGCGCGCGATGGCGGCGACGCCGGTACGCGACACCTCCACGAGGCCAAGCGGGATCATCAGGGTGATGAACTGGTCGATCTTGTCGGAGGCGCCGGTGATCTCGAACACGAAACTCTCGGTGGTGGCGTCGATCACGCGGGCGCGGAACGCCTCGGCAAGCCGCAGCGCCTCGACGCGCGGCTCGCCCTTGCCCTTCACTTTCACCATCGCAAGCTCGCGCTCGATCGACTGGCCGGTCAGGGTCATATCGACGACGCGATAGACCGGGATCATGCGGTCGAGCTGGTTCTTGATCTGCGTAATCACCATCGGCGTGCCGGTGGTGACGATGGTGATGCGCGACTGATGCTTGTGGTGCTCGATCTCCGACACCGTCAGGCTTTCGATGTTGTAGCCGCGGCCGGAGAACAGGCCGATCACCCGCGCCAGCACGCCGGGCTCGTTCTGCACGATCACCGAGAGCGTATGCGTCTCGTTGGGATCGTGCCGCTCCTCCATGAAATAGGCGGAAGCCGGCTGTTCGGTCATCTTGGCCTCGGCCGCCTTGTCCGTGGCTGCAGCCGGATTTGTGGTTGTCTTGCTGTTCATGATTACACCAGCGCCTTGCCGCCGGCGAAAGCCGCCGCGGTCGCTTCGTCATTGGCTTCCGCGGGCAGAAGCATTTCATTGTGCGCCTTGCCCGAGGGGATCATCGGAAAGCAGTTCTCGAGCGCGGCCACGCGGCAATCGAACAGCACCGGCTTCTTCACCTTGATCATCTCCTCGATCGCGCCGTCGAGGTCGCCGGGCTTGATCACCTGCATGCCGACGCCGCCATAGGCTTCCGCCAGCTTGACGAAATCGGGCATCGCTTCCGAATAGGAATGCGACAGGCGGTTGCCATGGAGCAGCTGCTGCCACTGGCGCACCATGCCCATGTACTGGTTGTTCAGGATGAACACCTTCACCGGCAGTTCGAACTGCACCAGCGTCGACATTTCCTGCATCATCATCTGGATCGAGGCATCGCCCGCGATGTCGATGACGAGGCTGTCCGGATGCGCAACCTGCACGCCGAGCGCCGCCGGCAGGCCGTAGCCCATGGTGCCGAGACCGCCGGACGTCATCCAGTGATGCGGCTTTTCGAATCCGTAGAACTGCGCGGCCCACATCTGGTGCTGGCCGACTTCGGTCGTGATGTAGGTGTCGCGATTCTTCGTCAGCTCGAACAGACGCTGGATCGCGTATTGCGGCAGGATCACATCGTTGTTCTTGCGATAGGCCAGCGAATTGCGCGCGCGCCATTTGGCGATCTCCGCCCACCATGGCTTGATGTCGGGCTTTTTCGCCTCCGACTTGAACACCTGCAAAAGGTCCGCCAGCACGTTGGCGACGTCGCCGATGATCGGCACGTCGACGCGGATGTTCTTGTTGATCGAGGAGGGATCGATGTCGATGTGGATTTTCTTCGAGTTCGGCGAGAACGCGTCGGTGCGGCCGGTGATGCGGTCGTCGAAGCGCGCGCCGACGCACAACATGACGTCGCAATCGTGCATCGCCATGTTGGCTTCGTAGGTGCCGTGCATGCCGAGCATGCCGAGCCAGTTCTTGCCCGACGCGGGATACGCGCCGAGCCCCATGAGGGTCGAGGTGATCGGGAAATCGGACGCGGCGACCAGTTCGCGCAGGAGGCGCGACGCTTCCGGACCGGAATTGATCACGCCGCCGCCCGAATAGATCACCGGCTTCCTGGCGGACGCGAGCAGCGCGACAGCCTTGCGGATTTGCGCGGCGTCGCCCTTCACGCGCGGCGAGTAGGAGACATGAACATCGGTCTTGCGCGGCGGGTGATAGGTGCCGGTCGCGAACTGCACGTCTTTCGGCACATCGACCACCACCGGACCGGGCCGGCCCGTGGTCGCGACGTAAAACGCCTCGTGCAGCACCTTCGCCAGGTCCTTGATGTCGCGCACCAGCCAGTTGTGCTTGGTGCAGGGCCGCGTGATGCCGACGGTGTCGCATTCCTGGAACGCGTCGTTGCCGATCAGATGCGTCGGCACCTGCCCGGTGATGCACACCAGCGGGATCGAATCCATCAGCGCGTCGGTCAACGCGGTGACCATGTTGGTCGCGCCCGGACCAGAGGTGACCAGCACCACGCCGGGCTTGCCGGTGGAGCGCGCATAGCCCTCCGCTGCATGGCCAGCGCCCTGCTCGTGGCGGACGAGGATGTGCTCGACATCGCTCTGCTGGAAAATCTCGTCATAGATCGGCAGCACCGCGCCGCCCGGATAGCCGAAAATATGCTGGACGCCATGATCCTTCAGGGCGCGCACGATCATCGCCGCGCCGGTCATCTGGTTGGCATCGTGGGGCTCTTGCTTGCTCATGGTTCGCTCCGGTGCGCCATCAGGCGCGGCAGTCTTTAAGTGAAGTGGTTGAGGTAACAAAAAAGGGCCTCGAGAGGGCCCTGCACACACCGCCTTGTCGTGGGTAGCAGTCAGCCACCCCCGGCGGTGCGCCAGGGTACGACGACGATAATAAGCGGTTTGGTAATTTTATTACGCATCGACGTTCTGGACTTTCCAAAGGTTGCGCGGGTTATATTCCGGAAATTGGAGAAGTCAACCCCGCAACGCGCCCGAACCATACTCCCGAAGACTTAAGAGAGTGAGAGCGAAACTGCATGGGTGAGCCACGCCTTCGCCTCATCCGGCCCCACCCACTCGAACTCGGGCAGTTGATGCCTGAACCAGGTGAACTGCCGTTTCGCGTAGTGGCGGGTGTCGAGCTGGCCGATATGGATGGCTTCATCGAGCGAAAGCTCGCCGTTCAGGTGCCGGATCAGCGCCGGCACGCCGTGCGCCTTCATCGCGGGCAGCAGCGGATCGAGCCCCCGCTCCGCCAATGCCGCGACCTCGTCCAGCGCGCCTGTTCGGGTCATGGCTTCGAAACGGGCGTCGATCCGCCCGTAAAGCTCCGTCCTGTCCGGCGCGAGAAACAGCGCGATGACGCCTTCCGGCTCCAATAAAGGCGGCAGGCCGTGGCTGTGCCAGTCGGCCAATGGCCGACCTGTCGCCTCGACCACCTCCAGCGCGCGGGCGATACGGACCCGGTCGCGCGGCTTGAGGCGCATGGCGGCCTCGGGATCGCGCGCCGCCAGTTCGGCATGCAGCGCCTCCGGCCCATTCCGTTCGAGCCTGTCGCGGATCGCTTCGCGAATGGGAGCGGGCACCGGAGGCACATCCGACAACCCGCGCGTCAGCGCCTTGAAGTAAAGGCCGGTGCCGCCGATGAAGATCGGCAATCGTTTCGCCACCCGCGCCTCGGCCAGCGCCTTCGCCGCCTCGCTCACCCAGGCGCCTGCGGAAAAATTCACCGCCGCGTCCACCGTGCCGTAAAGCCGGTGCGGCGCGCGCGCCTCTTCCTCCGGCATCGGCCGCGCCGTGAGAACGCGCAGGTCGCGATAGACCTGCATCGAATCCGTGTTGATGACGATCCCGTTCGCCGCCTCGGCCAGCGCCAGCGCCAGCGCCGACTTGCCGCTGGCGGTCGGCCCTGCGATAAGCACGGCGCTCGTTTCGCTTAACCTTGCCGTCCCGGATGCGTTCATGTCTCTCGTCGCCACGCTGATCTGCAATCCCGATGAATCCGAACTCGATTCGACCGCGATCGAGGCCGCGCGCGCCATGCTGCCCTCGCCATCGCAGGCCGAATGGCTGTTCGAGGGTGTTGCCGCCGACATCGGGTTTAGCAGCAACGAGGACATGCGTACAATTTCGGACCGGCTGCGCGAGGGGCTTTCCGAACTGCGTGTCGATGCCGTGGTGCAGCCGCAGATCGACCGGCGCAAGCGCCTGCTGCTCGCCGACATGGACTCCACCATGATCGGACAGGAATGCGTGGACGAGCTGGCGGATTTTGCCGGGCTGAAGGCGCATGTCGCGGCGATCACCGAGCGGGCAATGCGCGGAGAGATCGAATTCGAGCCGGCCCTGAGAGAACGCGTCGCGCTGCTCAAGGGATTGCCCGTCAGCGTGATCGACGAGGTGCTCGCCACGCGCATCACGCTCACGCCGGGCGCGGTTGAGCTGGTGCGCACCATGCGCGCGCACGGCGCCTACACCTGCCTCGTTTCGGGCGGCTTCACGCTGTTCACCGATCGCGTGGCGCAGATGATCGGCTTTCAGGAAAATCGGGCCAACACTCTGCTGGTCGAGGATGGCAAGCTCACCGGATACGTCGCCGAGCCGATCCTCGGACGCGAAGCGAAACTCGCAAGCCTGATCGACATTCGCGAGGCGTTCGATTTCGACAATCTCGATACGCTCGTGGTCGGCGACGGCGCCAACGATCTTGGCATGATCGAGAAGGCCGGGCTCGGCGTCGCCTATCACGCCAAACCGAAGGTTGCCGCCGCAGCCGGAGCGCGGATCGACCATTGCGATCTCACCGCGCTGCTGTACGCGCAGGGTTATAAGAGAAGCGACTTCGTGACTAAGTGACCGTGTGAAACCCTCTTCCTTCCCCTCTCCCCTTGTGGGAGAGGGCGCCCGAGCATAGCGAGGGCGGGTGAGGGGTATAGACTTCACGTTGGAATTTTGACCCCTCACCCGGCTCAGTTCGCTGCGCTCACTTCGCCACTCTCTCCCACAAGGGGAGCGGAAAGTTCAGAATGGCGAACTTGACAGTGTCATTATATCCATTATTCTGGATATATGGATAATTTAAAAGCCATCGACGCCCTCGCGGCATTGGCGCAGCCGACACGGCTGGAAGCTTTCCACCATCTGGTGCGCAGCGAGCCCGGCGGGCTGGCCGCGGGCGAGATCGTCGATCTGCTCGACGTTCCGCAAAATACGCTCTCGTCCCATCTCGCGGTGCTGGTGAACGCGGGTCTTGCCACAAACAGGCGCGAGGGCCGCTCGATCATCTACCGCGCGGACATCGTCCGCTTCCGCGAACTCGTTCTGTTTCTTCTGAAGGATTGCTGTGGCGGGCGGCCCGACGTGTGCACACCGCTGCTCAAGGACATCAAGGCCTGCTGCTGACGAAAGATACGCCAATGGACGTCATCATCTATCACAACCCCGATTGCGGCACCTCGCGCAATACGCTCGGCATGATCCGCAATGCGGGTATCGAGCCGCACATTATTCAATACCTGAAATCGCCGCCGACCAAACTCCTGCTGTCCCAGCTCTTGAGCCGTGCCGGCCTGTCCGTCCGCCAAGGCTTGCGGCAAAAGGGAACGCCGTATCTCGAATTGAAACTCGATAATCCGGAATTGAGCGACGACCAGCTGCTCGATGCGATGATCGCGCATCCCATCCTGATCGAGCGGCCGCTGGTGGTGACGCCGAAGGGCGTGCGCCTGTGCCGCCCGTCCGAACTGGTGCTCGATCTTCTGCCGCCCCAGCGCGGCGAATTTTTCAAGGAAGACGGCGAGCGTGTGATCGACGAGCACGGCCGGCGCGTGGCGAGCGCATGAGTGCGCCGCTTTATCGGCGATTGATTGCGGAGGGCCTCGGAACGGCGATGCTGCTCGCCACCGTGATCGGCTCAGGCATCATGGGCGCGCGGCTGGCCAACGGCACGGTCGGACTTGCGCTGCTTGCAAATGCGATCGCGACCGGCGCGATGCTCGTCGTGCTCATCCTGATATTCGGACCTCTATCCGGCGCGCATTTCAATCCCATCGTCAGTCTGGCCGAAGCGTTTCGCAGAAACCTGCAATGGAAGGAGCTTGGTCCCTTCGTGATTGTTCAGGTCGCCGGAGCCATCGCCGGCGTCTGGACCGCGCACCTGATGTTCGACCTGTCCGTGTTTGAACTGTCGAACACATTCCGCACCGGCCCGTCGCAATGGTTCTCCGAAGCCGTTGCCTCCTTCGGACTTCTGCTGACCGTTTTCGGCTGCATGGCGAACGCGCCGAAAGCCACGCCTTACGCCATGGGGCTTTATATCACCGCGGCCTACTGGTTCACGGCGTCGACGTCGTTCGCGAATCCCGCGGTCACCATCGCTCGCGCTTTTTCGGATACGTTCGCGGGAATAGCGCCGCAGAATGTCGCGGCGTTTGTGGCGGCTCAAATCGCGGGCACCATCGCCGCAATCATGCTGCGGCGATGGCTTTGGCCGCTGTCGCGGCGTGAGATCAGTTCACGCTGAGCGCGACGAACCGCAACTCGCCGTCGCCGTTCGAGACCAGCAGCAGGATCGACTTCTTGCCGTCTTTCTTGAGCTGATCGACGCGCTTCTTCACATCGGCGGCGGTACTGACCGCTTCCTGCGCGACCTCGACGATCACGTCGCCCGCGCTCAGGCGCTTGTCGGCGGCGTCCGAATTATCGGCGACGTTGACGACGACGACGCCCTTCACCTTGTCCTTGATCTTGTACTTGGCGCGCAAGTCCTTGCTCAGCGCGGCGAGATCGAGACCGAGTGCATTCTGGGTCACCGGCTTGTCGGTGGCGTCGGGCCCGGTCTTGATCGAGGCCTCGACCGGCTTCTCGCCATCGTCGAGACGGCCGAGCGTCACCTTCTTGGTTTCTTCCTTGCCCTTGCGGATGATGACCACGTCGACCGCCTTGCCGACTGTGGTGTCCGCGACGGCGCGGGGAAGATCCTTCATTTCCTTGATTTCCTTGCCGTCGAAGGAAATCACGACGTCGCCCGGCTCGATGCCGGCCGGCTTGGCCGGACCCTTGTCGTCGACGCCGGCAACCAGCGCTCCGCGCGCCGGCTTGATGTTGAGGCTGTCGGCGATCTCGTCGGTCACCTGCTGGATCCGCACGCCGAGCCAGCCGCGCCGTACTTCCTTGTACTGGCGCAGCTGATCGACGATGCCGACCACGGTCTTGGACGGCACGGCAAAGCCGATGCCGATCGAGCCGCCCGAGGGCGAGATGATCGCTGTATTCACGCCGATCACCTCGCCATCGAGATTGAACAGCGGGCCGCCCGAATTGCCGCGATTGATGGCGGCGTCGGTCTGGATGTAGTTGTCGTACGGGCCCGAGTTGATGTCGCGGTTGCGCGCCGAGACGATGCCCGCGGTCACGGTGCCGCCGAGCGAGAACGGATTGCCGATCGCGATCACCCATTCGCCGAGCCGCAGCTTGTCGGAATCACCGAACTTCGCCACCACCAGCTTCTTGTCGGCGGGTGGGGTGAACTTGAGCACGGCGAGATCGCTCTTCTTGTCGTTGCCGACAAGCTCGGCCTTGATCTTGGTGCCGTCGTTGAGAATGACGTTGATCTCGTCGGCATCGGCGATGACGTGATTGTTGGTCACCACCACGCCGCTGCCGTCGATGATGAAGCCCGAACCGAGCGAGTTGACCTTGCGCGGCTGCATGTTCTTGTCGCCGCGGCGGTTCTTGAAGAACTCGTCGAAGAATTCGTTGAAAGGTGAATCCGGCGGCAGCGCGTTGGGGTTACGCTTGCCCTTGCCGCCACCGCTGCCGGGGCTGTCGCTGTCACCGTCGCCGCTGTTGTTGCGGGCGTCGACGGTCTGCGAGGTGGAAATGTTGACCACCGAGTCGATCACCTTTTCGGCGACATCGGCAATGCCGTCCGGTCCGCGCGCGTAGGCGGCTGATGGCGCAAGGCTGCTGGCGGCTGCGAGCATGAGGCTCATCGCCGTCACCAGCGCTGACAATGCGGGGACGGAGCTGCGGCCAGAACTGCGACGGGCGTCGGACATCTAAAATTATCTCCTGAAAAGGCAGCCTTTGTTTCGGCAGAGTGCGACGCAGGTCATGCCAGCGCAAGCCGCTCCGCGTCTCATCGTTTCAATACATGAAAAGGGTGCGATTGCGGCAAAAAACGGCCCATTCAAGCCGCCCAGCGAAGATACCATACCAGAAGGAGACCGAGGACGGCCATCACGAGCCCGAGAATGCGCACCGTCAATTCAGGCGAGTCGATGGCGGCCTGCATCGCCTTGCGCATTCCGCCCGGAAAGGCGGCGAAAACCAGCCCTTCGATCACGAAAACCATCCCGAGGCCGACAAAAAAATCGCGCATCGCCATCGCGTTCATCGCCGCAGCGCCCCTGCCCGCGACCGCATCAGCGTGCCGCCGGGCCAGGCGCCGGGGCCGGATTGCCGTTGGGCGTGGAGAAGAAGCGGAAGAAGTCCGAATCCGGCTTGAGCAGGAACCGCGTGTCGTTGCCCTTCAGGCTGGTTTCATAGGCTCCCATGGACCGGAAGAAGGCGAAGAACTGCGGATCCTTCGAATAGGCCTCGGCGAAAATCCGGCTGCGCTCGCCATCGCCCTCGCCGCGGGTCTTCTCACCCTGTGAATTCGCCTCGGCCACGATGACGGTCGCCTCGCGATCGGCCTTGGAGCGGATCTCCTGAGCCCTCTGCGCACCCTGTGCGCGGAATTCCGCAGCCTCGCGCTGACGCTCTGTCTGCATGCGCTGATAGACGGCCTGGCTGTTCTGTTCGGGCAGGTCGGCGCGGCGGATACGCACGTCCACCACGGAAATGCCGTAGGCGTCGGCCTGCTTGTCGAGCTGATCGCGGATACGTTGCATCAGGTTCTCGCGCTGATCGCGCACCACATTGATGAAGGTGACTTCGCCGAGCACGCGGCGCAGCGCCGCGTTGAGCAGCGTGGTGAGCTGGATGTTGGCGGCGGGAATCGAACCGACGCTCTGATAGAAGCGCAGAGGATCCTTGATACGGTAGCGCGCGAACGCATCGACCACGAGACGCTTCTGGTCGGAGGCGATCACCTCCTGCGAGGGATTTTCCAGATCGAGGATGCGCTTGTCGACGCTGATGACGGCATCGATGAACGGCACCTTGAAGTTCAGACCCGGTGAGGTGATGACGCGGATCGGCTCGCCGAGACGAACCACCAGCGCCTGCTCGGTCTGACGCACGATGAACGTCGACGAATAGACCGCGACCACGAGGATCAGGAGAACGATCAGCGCGATAATACCCGAGATACCCGTTCTCATCACTTGGCTCCGCCTTGTGTCGATGGCGCGGCCGGCGGGCCGCGGCGGGTGAGTTCGTTCAGCGGCAGGAACGGCACCACGCCCTGCGACGCGGCGCCCTGATCCACGACCAGCTTGTCGGAGTTGCCGAGCACATGCTCCATCGTCTCGAGATAGATGCGCTGGCGGGTGACGTCGGGCGCCTTCTTGTATTCGTCGAGCACGCTCAGGAAGCGGGAGGTCTGGCCCTTGGCCTCCGCGATCACCTGCTGCTTGTAGCCTTCGGCGCCTTGCAGGATCTGCGCGGCGCGGCCGTTCGCCTCGGGAATGACGCGATTGGCGTAGGTCTGCGCTTCGTTCTGCAGACGCTCGAAATCGGCGCGCGCCGCCTGAACGTCACGGAAGGAGTCGATCACCTGCTGCGGCGGATCGACTTTCTGCATCTGCACCTGCTGAATCTGGACGCCGGCGCCGTAATGGTCGAGAATCCTCTGCATCAATTCCTGCACGCCGGACTCGATGGTGTTGCGCGCGCCGGTCAGGATCGGCTGGATTTCGGAGCGGCCGATCACCTCGCGCATCGCGCTTTCGGCCACCGCCTTCACCGTGCCCTCGGGATTCTGGATGTTGAACAGGAAATCGCCGACGCCGTTCGGGCCGGGCGCGATACGCCACAGCACGGTGAAATCGACATCGACGATGTTTTCGTCGCCGGTCAGCATCAGGCTTTCTTCCGGCACGTCGCGAATGGTGCGGCCGCGCCGCGCCGGATCGTCGATCACCGTCATGCCGATGCTAAGAGTGGAGACACGCAGCGCCTTGGGCAGCAGCACCGTCTCGATCGGATAAGGCAGATGATATTGCAGACCCGGACCGACATCGCGCACATATTTTCCGAACCGCAGGATCACGCCGCGCTCGTCGGGCTGAACGCGGAAGAAGCCGGACAGACCCCAGACCGCCAGCGCGCCGATCACGACCACCGCGATGCCGATGCCGCTGAGATGGCCGCCGGGCAGCAATTGCTGCAACCTGTCCTGGCCCCGCCGCAGCAGGTCTTCCAGATCAGGCGGATTGGGCCCCGGAGATTGCGGGCCTGAACCCCACGGTCCTTTCGGTCCCGAGCCCCACGGGCCTCCACCCTGATTCTTCCACGACATCAGCACACTCCTTGACGCGGACCCGTCCGTCCGCGTAATCGCCGCACGCTTTATATGGGAGAGAAATGCTCCTTACAACGCGTGTTGCCGGGGCACCGCGTTAAGCCGGTGAGCAGAATTGTCAAATGAAACCTCGGTTGGTGCGGTTAATGCGTTATCTATAAAGCGCCGCCGGGACGGTTATGGCGCATATATGTAACGTAGGAAAAATCCGACGTATCCTTGTCCGTTTTCGTGCAGGATTGCCGCGCGACCTCTTGCCACTCCTCGCGGTCGATCGGCGCAAACGACGTATCGCCGTCCGGCGATGCATGCACCTCGGTGATCTCGAGCCGGCTGGCCCGCGCCATCCATTGCGCGAAAATCTCCGCGCCGCCGATCACCACGATCTCGGCGGCAGAACGCCGCAGCGCGTCGCCGAGCGCGACGTCGTAGGCGGTGTCGAGCGAGGGTGCGACAATAATTCCGCCCGCGCGGAATTGCGGATCGCGCGTCACGACGATGTTGGTGCGCCCGGGCAGCGGACGGCCGATGGATTGAAAGGTCTTGCGGCCCATGATCACCGGCTTGTTCAGGGTCATCGCCTTGAACCGCTGCAAATCGGACGGCAGATGCCATGGCATCGCATTGCCGCGGCCGATGACATTGTTCTCGGCGACAGCGACCATGAAAACGATGTCGGGAATTGTTCGCGAGACCCGCGCGGTCACACCGCGACCTCGGCCTTGATGTGCGGGTGCGGGTCGTAATTCTCGAGTTTGAAGTCTTCGTAGCGGAAGGAGAAGATGTCCTTCACCGCCGGATTGATCCTCATCTCCGGCAAAGCGCGCGGCGCGCGGGTGAGCTGCAGCCTCGCCTGCTCCAGATGGTTCGAATAAAGATGCGCGTCG
Source organism: Bradyrhizobiaceae bacterium (assembly GCA_003963145.1). Lineage (GTDB taxonomy): Bacteria > Pseudomonadota > Alphaproteobacteria > Rhizobiales > Xanthobacteraceae > Afipia. The sequence continues at coordinate 5,448 of RXJJ01000028.1, read as the reverse complement.
CCGAGCGTGTGAATGAAATCGCCCGGCTGCAAACCCGTCACCTGCGCGACCATCATGGTGAGCAGCGCATAGGACGCGATGTTGAACGGCACGCCGAGAAACACGTCGGCCGAGCGCTGGTAAAGCTGGCAGGACAGCCTGCCTTTGGCGACGTAAAACTGAAACAGGCAATGGCACGGCGGCAGCGCCATCTTCTCGATCTCCGCCGGATTCCACGCAGTGACGATCAGGCGGCGCGAGTCGGGATTTTTGCGGATCATCTCCACGACATTGGCGATCTGGTCGATGCTATGCCCGTCCGGCGCCGGCCATGAGCGCCATTGCGAGCCGTAGACCGGGCCGAGGTCGCCATTGGCGTCCGCCCATTCGTCCCAGATCGTGACGCCATTCTCCTGAAGGTAGCGCACATTGGTGTCGCCCTTCAGGAACCAGAGCAGCTCGTGGACGATGGCCTTCAGCGGCAGCTTCTTGGTGGTGAGCATCGGAAAGCCGGCGGCGAGATTGAACCGCATCTGATGGCCGAACACCGACAGCGTGCCGGTGCCGGTGCGGTCGTGCTTTTCCGCGCCGTCGCTTAAAATCCGCTCGAGCAAATCGTGATATTGATGCATGGCTTTATTTAGCCGCCGGTCCGCGCCGCCGTCTGCGCCGATTCGAGTGTCGCGCGGTATTATACCCCGAAAAATGAGGATCCGGGGTCCAAACGGCAAGGGGCGGAACCGTTGCCGATTCCGCCCCTAGAACTGCACCTGTCGGAAACCGGTTAGTTCGAAACCGGCTTGAGCACCTTGGTCCAGCGCTCCACTTCGTTTTTCACCAGCGTGCCGAGCGCTTCGGGCGTGCGCTCCGCCGGCTTGGGAATGACGCTGCCGAGTTCGAGCAGGCGCTTGCGCACACCCTCGTCGTCGAGCGCCTTGCTCAGCGCCGCATTGAGCTTGGCGACGACAGCGGGCGGCGTTCCCTTCGGCGCAAACAGCGCGTTCCAGGCCTGAACCTGATATTCCGGCAGACCGGCTTCAGCGGTGGTCGGCACGTTCGGCAGCGACGGGTTACGCTCCGGCGTCGCCACGGCGTAAACCTTGATGGTGCCCGCGTTGATCTGCGGCACCGCGTTGACGATCTGATCCACCATGTAATCGACCTGACCGCCGACCAGCGCGTTCATCGCCGGCCCGGTGCCGTTGAACGGAACGCCGACCGGCTTGATGCCGAGCTGCGAGTTGAGCAGTTCATTGGCCGAATAGGACACCGATCCGACGCCCGCATGGGCCGAGTTCAGCTTGTCGCTGTTCGCCTTCAGATATGCGACAAACTCCTTGAGATCCTTCGGCGGAAAATCCTTTTTGCCGAGAATTACAATCGGTGTGCCGGCGGCCATGCCGATCGGCACGAAATCGGTAGCCGGATTGTACGACAGTTTCGGATAGAGCGGCACCGAAGCGGCATGGGTGCCCATGTGACCCATGGTCAAAGTGTAGCCGTCGGCGTCCGCCCGCGCGCCGCGCGCCGCGCCCGTGGTGCCGCCGGCGCCGACCACGTTTTCGATGATGAAGGTCTGACCCAGCGTCTGCTGCATGTGGCCGGTCACAATGCGCGCGATCACATCGGTCGGACCGCCTGCCGCGAACGGCACGATGACGGTGATGTTGCGGGTGGGATAATTCGCGTCCTGGGCTTTGGCCGGGACGAAGGCGGCCGTGGCCGCGAGAACCGAAAGCCCGCAGGTCGCGAGCAATCGCTTGAAGCTGATCATGGATGTTCCTCCTGAATCTTTTTATGTCGGCGGTCTTTGCGCGTGCTGTTTTCTAAGAACAGCTTGCGCCGCCCAAGTCCATTGAACTTGGGTCGGCAATCGCTCAAGCAAACTGCGGCGAGACGCCGCAGCCCGCGTGATTCAGGTCCATTGCCGTCAAAAGCGGCAGCGGCCCGCCGTTAGTTCTCGGACTCAGTAAAGACCTCGTCGCGCTTTTTGCGCAGTGCGGGAAGCAGCGACAGCGCCAGCAGAGCCGCGGCGACCGCAATCAGACCGGCGGAAATCGGCCGTGTCAGGAACACCGACCAGTCGCCGCGCGAGATCAGCAGGGCACGCCGCAAATTCTCCTCCATCAGCGGACCGAGCACCATGCCGAGCAGCAACGGCGCGGGCTCGAACTCGTGCTTGACCAGCCAGTAGCCGACCAGCCCGAACGCACCGGCGAGGATCACATCCACCGGCGCGTTGTTCACCGAATAGATTCCGATGCAGCAGAACACGACGATCGAGGGAAACAGCAGGTGGTAAGGCACGCGCAGCAGACGCACCCAGATGCCCACCAGCGGCAGGTTGATGATGATCAGCATGAGGTTGCCGATCCACATCGAGGCGATCATGCCCCAGACAAGATCGGGCTGCTTCTGCATCACCTGCGGACCCGGCACGATGCCGTGAATGGTCATCGCCCCCACCATCAGCGCCATCACCGCGTTCGGCGGGATACCAAGCGTCAGCAGCGGGATGAATGACGTCTGCGCGGCGGCATTATTGGCGCTTTCCGGCGCGGCAACGCCTTCGATCGCACCGCGGCCAAAGCGGGAAGGATTCTTGGCGATCTTCTTCTCGAAGGTGTAGGCCGCAAAGGACGCGATCACCGCGCCGCCGCCCGGCAAGATACCGAGGATCGACCCCAGTATCGTGCCGCGAAGGATCGGCTTTGCGGAATCCTTCAGGTCCTTTTTTGTCGGCATCAACCCGGTGATCTTCTGCTGCACCAGGTTGCGGTCCATTTCGGATCCCGGATCGAGATTGCGGACGATTTCGGCGAAACCGAACACGCCCATCGCCACGGTCGCAAATCCAAGACCGTCGGCAAGCTCCGGAATGTTGAAGGCCATGCGCGAGGCGCCGGTTTCGATATCGGCGCCGACCATCGACAGCAACAGGCCGAACACGATCATCGCAATCGCCTTGAGCACCGAGCCTTTCGCCAAAACCACCGCGAAAATCAGGCCGAGCACCATCAGCGAGAAGTATTCCGCGGGGCCGAAGGCCAACGCCAGCTTGGTCAGCGGCGCGCCGAGCACCGCGATCAGAACGGTCGCGACACAACCCGCAAAGAACGAGCCGATCGCCGCAATCGCCAGCGCCGGACCGGCGCGGCCCTGCTTGGCCATCTGGAAGCCGTCGAGTGCCGTGACCACCGAGGTCGCCTCGCCCGGAATGTTGACGAGGATCGACGTCGTCGATCCGCCGTACTGCGCACCGTAATAGATACCCGCGAGCATGATCAGCGCGCCCACCGGGGGAAGGCCGAAGGTGATCGGCAGCAGCATCGCGACCGTGGCGATGGTTCCGATGCCGGGAAGCACGCCGACCAGAGTGCCGACTAGCGCGCCGACCAGACACAGGCCGAGATTGATCGGCGTAATTGCGACGGCGAAGCCGTGGGCGAGATTTGCGAACAGATCCATCTTATCGCCTCACCGCAGCAGGAAACGCGGGAACAGCTCGAGCGGAAGCCCGAGCGCGTAAGGAAACAGCAACGCGCAGCCGATCGTGAGGCACGCGCCGACAATTGCCGCCTGGACGAACCTGGTTTCGTGAGAGGCGTAGGCCGCGATCATGAAGCTGATAAAGCCGGTGACAACCAGTCCCATCGACCGGATGGTCAGCGCGAAGAACAGGATCGCCGCCGTGACGAAAAGCGGACCGCGCACGCCATAACGCTGCAGGGGCTCGCCTTCGATGAAATAGCCGGAAACCGCGATGCCGGCGCCGAGGATCAAAAGCAGCACGCCAAACATGCGCGGCGCGGTGCCTGCGCCGAAGGCGAAGCCCTGTGAACCCGGCAGATCGCTCGAGGCCCACAGCGCGAACAGCGCGACGCCCATCAGAACGAGCCCGCCGTAGAAATCCTGCGGTCCCTTGATGCGGCCCTGGTTGGCGGTGATCGACGGATTATTTGATGGATTGGCGGCGCGATCGGGCGCTTCACTCATTTAACTGTCCCCCTGCGACGGATCTTGCGCCCGCTCGACTTTCGATTAAGCGCATATGATCTGCGCGGCCCGCCCTGCATAGCGATTTTCGCTACACGACGCCAGCAAAACCGAGACAGCCCCCGATGGCAAGAGCCCACAGCGGATTGAGCCTTGTCGCAATCGCCGCAGCGGCGGCAAGTAGCGTGATCGCATAGCCGACCCATGAATGATCGGCGGTGCCGATCAGAACATAGCCGCTGGCGCACATCAGTCCGATCGACAATGGAACAAGGGCGGATTGAAATATCGCAGGCCATGGCGAATGCGCCGCGCGCGCGAACATGTTGCTGACGATATAGGCAAACATCGCCGAGGGGCCGCACATCGCCAGTGTCGCAATACCAGCCCCCGCAAAGCCTGCGACGTGAAAGCCGATCAGGGTCACGATCAGAACATTCGGACCCGGCGACAACTGCGAGATCGCGAACATGTCGGCGAATTGCGCGTCGCTCATCCAGTGGTGAACGTCGACGGCGAGACGGTGCATTTCGGGGATGGTCGAGTTCGCGCCGCCGATCGCCAGCAGCGACGTCATGCCGAAAGTCACCGCGAGACTGAAAAGCAGACTGCCCGGAGTGTTCATAATGTGGACTCGTTTTTTTTGCTCTGCATGCGCATCATCCAGGTGACCGCGATGCTGAGGGGCACGGCGACGGCAAGGACCCACGGCAGCGGCACGCGCAACAATCCCACCGCGACGAACACACAGACGAGCAGCGACAACTCCACCGGATTGCGACGTTTGATGAGCGGCATCATCATGCGCCAGATCACGCCCACGAACAGGCCGACGGCGGCACAGGACACGCCGTTGAGCGTCCGCTGCAAGGCGGGAATTTCGCCATAGCGCGCATAGATCACAGCCAGCGCCGTCACGATCAGAACCGGCGGGCCGAGCAGACCGAGAAACGCGGCGATGCTGCCGGGAATTCCGCGAAACCGCGCGCCGAACACCACGGACAAATTGACGATGTTCGGGCCGGGAAGAAAATGACAGAGCGCGAACGCCTCGTTGAATTCGTCCGGCGTCATCCAGCGGTGCTTTTCCACGATGGCCCGGCGCGCCCAGACCAGAACGCCGCCGAAACCGGCGAGCGACATCTTGGCGAAGGCGACGAACAGTTCGAACAGGCCGGGCGGCGGGGCGGCGTGGCGATGCGGTTCTGGATCAAGGAGCGTGGAATCGGAGGCGGTCATGCCGCCGATTTAAAACCGCAGACCGCGCCGGCCAACTCATTTTCCGCTGATTTATTCCGGCGCGGCGCGGAAAGCGGTCCGGCCACAAAAACCCCCGCAAAGAAGGGCTTTGTTCCTAACGCTTTGGACCCTATATTAGGGATGCCGGCTTGCCGGCTATGGAAATAAATGGCCGTCGCAATAAACCATTCGGACCCGGGGGCAGCACCCGGCGCCTCCACCAAAATCTCCCCG
>RXJJ01000020.1 GCA_003963145.1 Bradyrhizobiaceae bacterium | reverse complement strand
CATAGGAGCGCTTGAGCAAGGCATAGAGCCCGCCGCCGGTGACGGCGCCGAGCACGTACATGATCACTGCGACAACCGCGAGCGGCGCGCGCAAGTTGAAACCGAGGAATGTCATCGTCACGAGTTCAAGATTTTGAAACGCGAAGATCGCCGTCGCCGCCGCGAACAGGATGACGATGAACAGATAAAACCAGCGCATATGTCCTCCTTATCTGACGCGGATGTCACGAAAGCCGATCAGGCCGGCTTGGCTGCCGGCGTTTTCGGCTCGTCGTGCCAGTGCAGGCCAAGGCCGAGGCTGATCCACGCCGCGCCTGCGAAAATCAGGTCGATGGCGAGAAACAGTCCGAGGATATAGAGGCTGGACACCGGCCACCGCGCCAGAATAAGACCGCCAAGCAACAGCGTGATGAAACCCGACAGCATGACCCACACCCACATGCTTTCCGCCTTCATGTTGAAGGCCAGAAAAATGCGCGCCACGCCCGAGACGATCAGCGTGAAGCCGAGCACGAAGGTGAGAAACGCCGCGACCAGAAGCGGGTTTTCGAAGGTCGCGAAACCGCCGACGATGTAGAGCACGCCGATTGCGAGCCAGAACAGGAATTTGCCCCAGGTCTTGATCTGGAACGAATTGATCACCTCGAAGACGCCGGCCACGATCATCATGGCGCCGACGACGAACACACTCACCACGGTCGCGGTCACGACGCTGCCGAGCGCAATGAACCCGGCGACGGTGTAAACGACGCCAAGAGCTACGATCCATCCCCATTTGGCGCGAAGCGGAGCGAGATCGAGTCCGGCGGCGGGCGACAAAGCACTTGGAAATGCTGGCATGATCGACTCTCCTTAAAAAACAATCGTTGGTCCCATAAAATGGAACTCGGCGACATGTTGCAAGCGGCAAGATGGCGGGGACGCGCTCTTTTGATCTTCATCAAGCGGCAGGCGGCCCTCTAACCATCTGCCCGCGCCTGCGGCCTTGCCTCCCCGCAAGCCCGCTTGGCCGGAATAGTTTCAATCAAATACGCTTCGAAATCGAAACGGCTTCAGAGTCATGAAACCGTGCAAACGGCCCGGGCCCTCCCGCCTTGTCGCTTCGCAACAGGCGCAACCGACGCGGCGCGTCAGCCGCCCCGATTCTCGTAGCCCTGGTCCTGCTCCGGCGTCGGCCGCGCCGCGGGCCACAGATGCTGTTTCAGCCGCTCGATGTCCGCGGCGGACCAGTTCTGGATATTCGCTACTGCGATCCAGGCATCGATGTAATGCGCCGGCGCGTAGACGTGGCCGTAACCCATCGGGGTCGAGGCAGCCACGCCCATGTCGAGCGCCAGCTGAAACATGGTCACGACCGGATACCAGCGCAGAAGCGGCGAGACGTCCGGGCCCCGCGGCGCCTTCATCCATGCCGGCTCGCGGTAGAAATCGCGGTAGTCGAAGAAGGTGATCGCGTCGCTCGCATATTGCAGATAGACGATCCGCATCGGCCCCCACGGGGTTTGCGGCGGCACCGTGAATCCGTTCTGGTTGGCGAAGCGCACTACGGAGCCGTCGCGGAATTGCGGCAGCCAGGCGGGCGATCCGGGATTGCGGTCGTCGGTGACCTGCCGCCAGATCGCATTCTCGAACGGAGGCCCGCTCCACAGCGCGCCGTTGACCGGATCGCCGATCATCTCGAACAGGTCGGCCGATATTTCCGAATTCATCGAACCGAGGCTGAGGCCGTGCAGATAGAGCTTCGGCCGTTTATCCTTCGGAAGCGCGGTCCAGTATCTGTAAACCTGCCGAAACAGCGCGCGCGCCGCCTCCGCGCCGTATTCGGGCTGGACCATGAGCGACAGCGGGCTGTTGAGATAGGAATACTGCATCGCCACGCTCGCGACATCGCCGCCGAGCAGATATTCGATGCTGTTCATCGCGGACGGATCGACCCAGCCGGTGCCGGTTGGCGTAACGACGATGATCGCGGACCGCTCGAACGCCTTGACGCGCTTCATCTCCTCAAGCGCCAGTTTTGCCCGCGCGGCCGCCGTTTCGGCCGAGCGCAGTCCGACATAGACGCGAATGGGCTCCAGCGCGGGCCTATGCGTAAAATCGCCGATGTCCCTGGCTGTCGGACCTCTGGCAATGAACGCCCGCCCGGTCCGGCCGAGTTCGGCCCATCGCAGCAGCGACTCCGCGCTGCCGGTTTTCATCGGCGAGGTCGGCTTCGCGGTTTGCGGCTCGAACAGCGCGTCGCGCTTCTGGAAGGAATTATCCAGAACGTGCAGCGCGAAGCGGAAGATCACGCCGGTCGCGAGCGTCCAGAACAGGATCGCGGCCACCGCGATTCCGATCACGTTGGCGACTCGCCGGGGGATGACGCGGTTGGCCTTGGCAGAGACCGTGCGGTGAACATATTCGAAGAACACGCCGAGCTTGAGCAGAATGAAAAACGTGACTGCCGCGATCAGGCAGATCTTGAAGGGATTGGCCGTGGTGAGCAGCTCCATCCCCATCAACTGGCGTATCGAGTTCTGCCAGTCCGTGGTGCTCCACAGGCACCACGCCGCCACGCTCACGCACAGAAGCCCGGCCACGGTGTTCACGCTGCGTGCCACCCACGCCGATGCCAGCGGCAATTCGAGATACACCCATAGCCGCCGGCACAGCACGCCAAGCCCGTAACCCGCCGCGAAACACGCGCCCGAAAGAAGGCCTTGCGTGATATAGGTTCGCGGAATCAGGGTGGGCGTGAGTGACGCAACAAAGAACAGCGTGCCGAGAAACAGCCCGGTGGTGGACAACGACTGCAGATATCGCAAAAACCACTGGCGCAATCTGTGCCCCCTTCGCATTCCCCGCTATCAGTGAAACCTTCAAACAGCGAGCGAGGCAAGCCGTCTCTTCGGCTAGCGGCGGCTTTTGTTGCCAATGCCTTTGCCGCAGCTATGATGCAGCGCGATGAGCAGCATGGATAAGCGAGAACTCATAAGTCCGGTCATCACCGGCATTCTTGTCATCGGCCTGCTCTACGTCGCCAGATCGGTGTTCGGGCCTCTCGCCTTCTCCCTGTTCGTCATCGCACTGGTCTGGCCCCTGCAGATCGCACTGCAGCGTTATCTGCCGAAGCTGCTGGCCTTGTTCATCACGCTGATGCTGACGGCGATCGTCATTGTCACGGTGGGCTCGGCCATCGTCTGGGGCTTCACACGGGTCGGACAATGGCTGATCGCCAACACCGCGCGTCTGGAAGCCGCCTATCTCGGCTGGGGCGACTGGCTGGAGGGACACGGCATCGCCATCGCGGGTCCAATCACCGAGAAATTCGACGTCACGTGGTTTGTCGGATTTCTGCGCGCCACCGCGCAGCGGCTGCAGAGTTCGGCGGGATTCGCCGGTCTGGTTTTTGTTTTCGTTATGCTGGGGCTTCTGGAAGTCGACGATTTCAACAACCGTCTCAAGCGTCCGGCGGCGCAGCCCTACGGCATCAAAATCCTGCGCGCCAACGCCGCGATCGGCCGCAAGCTGCGGCGCTTCATGCTGGTGCGCAGCTTCGCCAGCGTCCTCACCGGCCTCGGGATCTGGATATTCGCGCTGGGCACGGGCCTCGAGCTTGCGGCGGCGTGGGGCGCGATCGGTTTCGCGCTGAACTACATTCCCTTCCTCGGCTCGTTCGTCGCGACGCTTTTCCCGACCCTGTTCGCCATCGCGCAATACGATTCCTGGCAGATGGTCGTGACCATCTTTGCTGGATTGAACGTCATCCAGTTCATCACCGGAAGCTATATCGAGCCGCGGCTCACCGGCGCGACGCTGACGATCTCGCCTTTCGCGGTGATCTTCGCCGTGTTCTTCTGGAGCTTCATGTGGGGACTTCCGGGCGCGTTCATCGGCGTCCCGATCCTGATCGCGTTCGCGGTCTATTGCGAACAGCAGCCGTCGAGCCGCTGGCTGGCGGTGCTGCTGTCCAGCAAATCGCCCGAAAAGAACGGCCGTCTGATTTCCGGTTGACGCCGCGCAGCCCGGACGAACGAAAGCAATCGCGCGAATGGACAGCGTGGGTGTGTGGCGCTCCCTAGCGGAATCGAACCGCTCTCTCCACCGTGAAAGGGTGGCGTCCTAACCGATAGACGAAGGGAGCGAAGCCGGTTCACAGGGACCCGTGAAGACCGTTCGCCCTGACAAACAACCAAGCAAATTCAATATCTTATATTGATTGCCTGGATCGATCTGGCGATAGCCTCTGTCCAAATCCCCACGAGGGCCGACCGAAGCGGGGCCACGTATAAAGACGTTTGACGTGACCGGCAAGCGTCGCCATGCAGCCAAATGTAGGCCAAACACAAATGAAAACCGAATACAGATGCAGAAAAAAGGACGGGTCTCACTGCGCTAGTTCGCCAGCTTTGTGGTCTGGAGGCAACATCGCAGGAGAATAATCGGATTTCCATTTTCGCTTGCAGGTTAAGCGTTTAGCTCTTCGCCCACGTATTGTAGTTTCCGGCAGGAATCGTCCTGAAGACCTAGGGAATACAATGATCAAGAAATTTGTTTTTGCGGCAGCCTTTGCACTCGCACCTTTGGTTGCAAACGCGGCTGACTTGCCGCGCAAGGCGCCGGTTGCCTATGTTGATCCGGTTTACAACTGGACCGGTTTCTACGCTGGCGGCTCGATTGGATTCGGCACCGCTCAGAACACCTATGAGGACCTCGACGACTGGTACAACGGGTACGGTGCACGCTACACCCACGCGAAGGTCGGCGCCGTTTTCGGTGGCCAGCTGGGCTACAATTTCCAGAGCGGTCACTGGGTGTATGGCGTCGAAACCGACATGCACTACAACACCGCGAAATTGACCGCGGTTGTGAACACCTGCAACAGCGAGTGCGCCGGTGTGAACACCAACGCGAACTGGATGGGCAGCGTACGCGGCCGGATCGGCTGGGCGCAGGACAAGACGTTGTTCTACGTCACAGGCGGTCTTGCCTACGGAAATCCCGACTCCAAGTGGTATGAGAATTCCAATCCGAACGAGTTCAACCGGACGGGATGGCGGGTCGGTTACGCGGTTGGCGGCGGCGTTGAATATGCTCTCTCGCGCCAGTGGAGCCTGCGCGGTGAAGCGATTTACTACGATCTCGGCAGCCAGAACGTCACCGGCATAACCGAGACGTCTTACAACATGAGGGTGAGCAATAATCAGATTATTGGCCTGTTCGGCGCGAACTATCACTTCTAAGGTCCGCTGAAAGCGATTTATTCGCTGCAAAGATTCTTTGCTGAACAAAAAGCCCCTGGCGAAAGCCGGGGGCTTTTTTTAATTCGCTGATCTGTGATCGCGAAAACGATGGCGCGATGTTGTATGCACCAATCAAAAAGGCATGACGCTATGCGTCATGCCTTTGTTCGATCGATCGGAAGCCGCCGATCAGCCTTTGGTCATGCAGTCTTCGATGAAGAACACGCGGTCGTCGCCGTCGAGACCCTTCTTCTTGGCGTCGCTGCGGCAAGCCTTCAGCTTCGGCTTGTTGGCAGTCCACTTGGCGCGCATTTCCTTGATCTTGTCCTTGGTCAGTTTCATCTTCGACGGCGCGGCTGCGGGCGCTGCCGGCGCGGCGGCGGCAGGCGCGGCTGGCGCCGGAGCCGGCGTCTGCGCCGAAGCGGTCAGCACGGAGCCCGCCAAGGTCAGCGCGGCGGCGACACAAACGATCCTGGAAAACATTCAAATCTCCCCTCTGTATTCTTGATTGATTGGCCGAATAGCCAGACGCCGCAATTCAGGCAGCTGTCGTCCCTTCCCCGGCGGCGACCGGATGGTCCGGAGGCCCGAACGGGCTCCTTGCAAAACAATAAAGGAAGCCCCCTCGCGCGTCGATACTGCGCCCGCGCGAAGGCTTTGCACAATTGAACAAAAGTGCCCCCCGGCGCGCGTAAAATCTCGCACTTGCGGTAGAAATTTTCATCGTGGATGGGAGCAGACTTGCTAGTGTGGGCCAATTGCACTGACTAACGGAGATTCTGATGACCGTTCCCGGACCGATGGACGACATTGAAAAGAGGGTCACAGCCTCCGTGACGCGGCACTGGAAGGCCTTCCTGATCGAGGGCATCCTGCTCGTCATTCTCGGTTTCGGGGCCATCGCGGTCCCGCCGCTGGCCAGCATCGGCGTGGCGATCTTTCTGGGCTGGATGTTCCTGATCAGCGGCATCGCCGGACTGTTCCTGACCTTCTCGATGCGTCAGGTGCCGGGCTTCTGGTGGGCGCTGTTGTCGGCCGTTGTCGCCATCGTCGCCGGCGGCATCCTGCTGTGGCGGCCGCTGGAGGGCACGCTGAGCCTGACCATCGTGGTTGGCGCCTATTTCCTCGCCGAAGGCGTCGCCACCATCTTGTACGCGCTGGAGCACCGCAAGGAACTGACCGGCCGCTGGGGCTGGGTGCTGCTCGGCGGCGTGATGGACCTCATCATCTCCGGAGTCATCCTCGCCGGCCTGCCCGGCTCGGCGCTGTGGGCCGTCGGCCTGCTCGCCGGCATCAATCTGGTGTTCGGCGGCGCGACCCTGATCGGCATGGCGCTGGCTGCCCGCGACGGCAAGCTCTCGGCCGATGCACCGGCGTCCTCGCCGAAACCCGGTGCCGACCCGTCAAAGCCCGCCTAGAGCGTCGGTTCTGATGGAATCAGAACCGATGCTCCAGATTCCTGTCCTGATGCGTTTTCTTTGCGCGAAGCGGTGTCCACTTCGCTCGAAACGCACTAGCAGCCGCGGCAGATGCTCTTGATCTTGCGGTCGAGCGCCTTGTCCTCGGGGGATTCCTGATAGGGATTGTTGTTTTCCTGCGGCACCGCGTCGCGCCTCGGCTGGAAGTGGCCCACGGGCGCCTGGGGCGTTCCCATTCCCGAAGGCGCCAGCGAGGGCGGCACGGTCGGATTGGCCGGTGCGCTGAGCCCGCTGCCGCCAACGCCCTGTGCCAGCGCCGGAAGCGCAAGAAGCGAGACACCCAGCGAAAATCCAACGATCAGTTTTGCCTGTCTGCCCATTTCAGCCTCCTGCATTCCCATTCAGTCCGTTTCAGCCGCGACGTCTGTTTGATCGCGATAATGATGCACGTCGCCGCAATAGTCGAGAATACGATAGTCCGGTGCGCCGCCGGGCGTGACATCGTCCTGCGTCACGTAGGCCGCTGACGCCGGGCTCTTGCCGTGGCCGCCGGGAATATCGAGCACATAGTCCGGCTGACATAATCCCGAGACACGGCCGCGCAGCGCGCGCATCAGCGCCTGACCTTCCGCCAGCGTGGTCCGCAAATGCGAGGTGCCGGGCGCAAGATCGCCATGGTGGAGATAATAGGGCTTGATCCGGCATTCCACGAAAGCGCGCATCAACTTTTCGAGCGTGAGTGCGTCGTCATTGACGCCGCGCAGCAACACCGACTGGCTGACCATCGGAATTCCGCTATTCACGATGCGCGCAATCGCCGCACGCGCCGGCGATGTCAGTTCGCGCGGGTGATTGGCGTGCAGCGCGAGCCAGGTTGTTGCGCCGGATGCGGCCGCGCCTTCATGCCGCAACGCGGCAACAGTCTCGTCTGTGATGCGCGACGGATCGGCCACGGGAATCCGGGTGTGAATGCGGACGATTTTCACATGATCGATCGCGGCCAGATCCGCCATGATCTGCGTCAACCGCCGCGGCGACAGCATCAGGGGATCGCCGCCGGTGAGAATCACTTCCCAGATTTCGGAATGCTGGCGGATATAGTCCAGCGCGCGCGCATAGGCGTCGGGCGGCAGCGCGGTGTCCTTGCCGGGGCCGACCATCTCGCGGCGAAAACAGAAGCGGCAATACACCGCGCAGACATGCACCAGCTTGAACAGCACGCGGTCGGGATAGCGGTGCACGATGCCTTCGACCGGCGAATGCAAATGGTCGCCGATCGGATCGGCGTTCTCGTTCGGCCGGGTCTCAAGTTCGCGCGGGTCCGGAACATATTGCCGCGCGATGGGATCGTGCGGATCGTTGGGGTCGATCAGCGCCGCGACGTCGGGCGTGATCGCCACCGCATAACGCGCGGCGACTTTTTCGAGCGCAGGCAAATCCTCCTGCGCGGCAAGACCGTGTTCGGCAAGTTCGCGCGGCTGGCGCAGCGTGGCGGGCACTTTCACGGCGTGACTTTCAAGACATGACTTTCAAGACGCAGCTTTCACGATAGCGGACTCCACACCACCTGATCGATGCGGCTCGCGCCGCTCGCCAGCATCACCAGACGGTCGAAGCCGAGCGCGACGCCGCTCGCCTGCGGCATGTGGTCGAGCGCGGCGAGAAAATCCTCGTCGAGCGGATAGCGCTCGCCATAGCGTTTTTCTTTTTCGTCCATCGCCTGCACGAAACGCCGGCGCTGTTCGCCGCTGTCCGTGAGTTCGCCGAAGCCGTTGGCGAGTTCGACGCCGCAGGCATAAATCTCGAACCGCTCCGCCACGCGCGGATCGGAAGGCTTTGCCCGCGCCAGCGCGGCCTCCGGCGCGGGATATTCGTCGAGAATGGTCACCCGCCCCTGCCCGAGCTTCGGCTCGACATGCTGGGTCAATATCTTGCTGAAAATGTCCGACCACGTATCGTCGTCCGTGACGCGCACGAGATTTGCTGCAGCCGCGGCGAGCGCGTTGCGGTCGCCGTCCCTGCCGCTGATCGTCGCCAGCAGATCGATGCCCGCGTGTTGCGTGAACGCATCCGCGACCGTGATGCGTTCCGGCGGCGCGAACGGATCGGCGCTGCGGCCGCGATACGAAAAACTTTTGACACCGGTCGCACGCGCCGCCTGCGCGATCACCGCCACGCAGTCCGCGATCACGGCGTCATAAGGCTCATTGGCGCGATACCATTCCAGCATGGTGAATTCGGTCAGGTGCGCCGGCCCCCGCTCGCGGTCGCGGAAAACCTTTGCGAATTCGACGATCCTCGTCTCCCCGGCGGCGAGCAGTTTCTTGCAGGCGAATTCCGGCGAGGTCCGCAGATAACGCACGCTCTCTTCGCCGTCCGCTCCCGTCAGGCGCGTCATCGGCGCATGCAGATGGGTCTCGTTGCCGGGCGACACCTGCAGGATGCCGGTTTCGACCTCGGTGAAACCCTGTCCATCGAACCATTGCCGAAGCGCGCGGGTTACAGCCGTCCTCGCCCGCAGAAACGGCGCGCGGTCGGCGTGGCGGTCGCTGCGCCACCAGGGCGAGGGTTTTGCGGGTATATCCATCAGCAAGTCAGCCGGACCTTCATAACCAAAACACAGCTTGAAGTCGGCCCTTTTAAGCCCTTTAAAATTGTCCTTTTCAACGCTTCCCGCAGCGATGCTGTCGCGCATCGCCGGGACGCGAGATTTTCGAGGCGCACATGCTTAGCGATACGCCAGGGGAAGTGTCTACCTTCAAAAAGATCATCAACGAGATCGTCGAAATCGCCGCGATAGGCGCCTATCTCTTCATCTGCTTCGCGGCGGTCCTCTATCTCAAGTCGACAATTCTCAAGGTCGAGGGCATTGCGTTTGCGCCGTTCGGGTTCTCCGCCGTCAAGGCGCTGCTCTGCGCGAAATTTGTCTCGCTGGGCCGCATTTTTCATGTCGGCGAGCGGTTCAAAAGCAAGCCCCTGATCTGGCCGACCTTGTACAGGTCCTTTGTGTTTCTCCTTCTGATCCTTTTCCTGAATGCGCTCGAGGAAGTCGTGGTCGGCCTGATCCACCGCCGCACCGTGGCGGATTCGCTCAGCGAGATCGGGGGAGGACATCTCGACGAACTCATCGCCACCAGCTTCGTCGGATTTCTGATCCTTGTTCCTTTTTTCGCGTTTCATGTTCTCGCCGAGCGGGTCGGCGAACACAATCTTGTCCGCGCGTTCTTCCCGTCCCGCTCCTGAGGCCGGCCGGCATCCGGAGGATCGAATTCGAGCGGCCTCCGGGCTTGCCGTTGATTTTGCAGGTCGTTTCACAACTCCCGCAAAATATAGCCTTTTGACAACGGGACCCAACTCAGTATGGTGCGGCCGAATCCGCCTCGCGCCGCCCTTCCGCTGGCGCCCCTTCCACAGAATTTAGGAACATTATCCGTGGTCAGAGTTATCGCAAGTTCGATCCGCAAGGGCAACATCATCGAGCAGGACGGCAAGCTGTATGTCGTGCTCACGGCCGAGAACATCCATCCCGGCAAGGGCACCCCGGTCAGCCAGATCGAAATGCGCCGCCTCAGCGACGGCACCAAGATTTCCGAGCGCTACAAGACCACCGATCAGGTCGAGCGCGCCCATGTCGAGGACCGCGACTTCAACTATCTCTATGAAGACGGCGACGGCTTCCACTTCATGAACAACGAGAACTACGACCAGATTCAGGTTTCCAAGGACGTGGTCGGCGACGCCGCGCCGTACTTGCAGGAAAACATGACGGTGAAGCTGTCGATCCACGAGGGCAACGCGGTCGCCATCGTGCTGCCGCAGCGCGTCACGCTGGAAGTGGTCGAGACCGAGCCCGTCACCAAGGGCCAGACCGCCTCCTCGTCCTACAAGCCGGCGATCCTGTCGAACGGCGTGCGCTCCGCCGTGCCGCCGCATGTCGGCGTCGGCACCCGCATCGTGGTGATGACCGAGGACGGCTCCTACGTCGAGCGCGCCAAGGACTAAAGCCAGGCCGAATAGCCCGACCGCAGCTCCCTGGCGCGTCAGGTTTACGCTGCGGCGGCGGCCACACTGTCCAGCTCTTTCATCGTATCGTCCGGCAGCACGAGTTCGGCTGCGGCGAGATTTTCGCGCAGATGCGCTAGCGACGATGTGCCAGGTATCAGCAGGATGTTCGGAGCGCGGCGAAGCAGCCACGCGAGCGCTACCTGCATCGGCGTCGCGCCAAGGCCGGAAGCGACACCGGACAGGTGCGACGATTGCAGCGGGCTAAATCCGCCGAGCGCAAAGAACGGCACGTAGGCGATATTGTCGCGCGCGAGTTGATCGATCGTCGTGTCGTCGGCGCGGTGCGCCAGATTATAATGGTTCTGAACGCAGACGATGTTGCAGATGCTGCGCCCTTGCGCGATTTGCGCCGATGTAACGTTGCTGAGCCCGATGTGACGCACCAGACCCTGCCGCTGCAACTCGGCCAGAGGCGTCAGCATTTTCTCGATCGACCCTTCTGCCGGTCCATGGATGTCTAACATGATCCGCAGATTGACCACGTCGAGCACGTCGCGTTTGAGGTTGCGCAGATTGTCGTGCACCGCCTTGGTCAGTTCTTCCGGCGAGAAAGCCGGCAGCCATGCAGCGTCCTCGCCTCGCCGGGCACCAATCTTGGTCACGATGACAAGATCTTCTGAATAAGGATGCAGCGCTTCCCGGATGATCTGGTTGGTGACATGCGGGCCGTAAAAGTCGCTGGTGTCGATATGGTTCACTCCGCTCGCGACCGCCTCGCGCAACACGGCCAGTGCCGCGGCGCGATCCTTGGGCGGCCCGAAAACGCCGGGACCCGCAAGCTGCATCGCTCCATAGCCGAGGCGATTCACGCGATGATCGCCGAGAGTGAATGTACCGGAGTGTTTAATGTTGGGCATGTTTGTCTCCTGTGACTACGCACCCTCAACTATCACTCGCACTACTGCGCTATAATATGGTACAATCGTAACAGGTCGTGCGGAATATCGAACAATGAAGACAGATCTGGGTGATTTGAACGCCTTTCTCGCCGTCGCCCGGGCCAAAGGCTTTCGCGACGGTGCACGTCTCAGCGGAGCAAGCGCATCGGGACTGAGCGAGGCGGTCCGCCGCCTTGAGGCGCAACTTGGCGTAAGACTTCTCAATCGCACCACGCGCAGCGTGGTTCTGACCGAGGCCGGCCAGGGTTTGTACGACCGGCTCGGCCCCGCGCTGACAGAAGTCGAAGCGGCGCTGGACGTGGTAAACAGCTTTCGCAAACGTCCCGCGGGCACCCTCAGGCTGAACGTGCCGGTCAGCGCGGTGCGGCTGGTGCTGCCTGCGATCGTGCCTGCGTTTCTGGCCGCCTATCCGGACATCCATTTGAAGGTGATCGCCGAAGAAAGTTTTGTCGATGTGCTGGCGGCGGGCTGCGATGCCGGCATCCGCTACGGCGAGCGCCTTGAGCAGGACATGATCGCGGTACCAATCGGGCCGCGGCACCAGCGTTTCGCTCTCGGCGCGGCGAAGGCCTATCTCGACCGGCACGGGCGGCCGCAACATCCGCGCGAGCTTCTCGCCCACAGCTGCCTGCAAGGACAATTTCCCAGCGGGGCCCCGATGAACTGGGAGTTCGAACACGGCGGTGAGACCGTCTCAATCGAGCCAAGCGGCCCATTGACCGTGAGCATCGGCGGTGGCACCGACCTGCTGGTCGATGCTGCGATCGCGGGCACAGGCATCGTGCCCCTGTTCGAGGAATGGCTACACCCGCATTTTCAAAGCGGCGCGCTCGAACCGGTGCTCGAGTCATGGTGGCCGCGTTTTCCGGGCCCGTTCCTCTATTATCCCGGGCGCCGTCTCGTCCCCGCACCGCTACGGGCATTCGTCGACTTCATCAAGGCGGCAGCCGGCCACACCTGATCATGTGCCGCCATATGGTGCGGCTTGCCGTGATACCATGAGCCGCAGCAATTTCATGTTTTCGTTTTGCCCTGATGGCGGACACGCAGCTAAGGTGGCGGCATGAGCGAAAGCGATTCTGCCGGGAGTAAACTTTCGATCACGCGGCGTACGTTGCTTGGCGCGGCTGCGGCCATCGTCACGCCCGTTACACGATCCGCACTCGCCGCGCCCGCGGCCTTCGACGCATGGCGCGAGAAATTCCGCGCCAAGGCTCTGGCAAAAGGCATTTCCGAAGGCACATGGATCCGCGCGATGAGCCGGGTCGAGCCGGACATGAGCGTGTTCGCCAAGATGGGCGATCAGCCGGAATTCAACGAGGAGACGTGGCAATACATCAACCGCCGCGTCTCGGACTGGCGCATCATCAACGGCAAGATCGCGCTGCAGAAGAATGCGGCGCTGTTCGCGCGCATCGAGAATGATTTCGGCGTCGAGCGCGGCACGCTGCTGGCGCTGTGGGGCGTCGAGAGCGCCTATGGCGATCCGCTCGTGCAGCAGAACCACATGAAGCCGGTGTTTCCCTCGCTTGCCGCGCTGGCGTGGAATGCGCCGCGCCGCAGGCCCTATTGGGAAAGCGAACTCCTCAACGCGCTGCGCATCGTCGACAAGGGATGGGCGACGCCGCAGGAGATGCGCGGCTCATGGGCGGGCGCGATGGGCCACACCCAGTGGATGCCGGAAGTCTGGCTCAATGTCGGCTTCGACTATGACGGCGATGGCCGCGTCTCGCCATTCGGAAATCCCGCCGACGCGCTGGCCTCGACCGCGCGCTATCTCGTCAATCGCGGCAAGTATCGGCCGGGCGAACACTGGGGCTACGAGGTCATGGGCGCGAGCGGCGCGGCGAGCGCCAGCCGGACTTACGCCAACTGGGCAGCGGCGGGCGTGACGCGCGCCGACGGTCAGCCGTTTCCGCGCCCAAATGACAGCGCGAAGCTGTGGACGCCAGAACCCGGCGGTCCGACATTTCTGTTAGGTCAGAATTTCTACGCGGTGCGGACCTACAATCCGTCGATGAACTACGCGCTCGCCATCGTGCATCTCGGCGACCGCATCCTCGGCGCGGGCCCGTTCCGCCAGCCCTTCCCCGGCTCCGAGCGCGCGCTGACGCTGGCGGAAATCCAGGAGGTGCAGACGCGCCTCACCAATGCTGGTTTCAACACCGGCGGCACCGACGGTCGCGTCGGCAACGACACCATGCAGGCGGTGAAGAATTTTCAGATGAAAGCGGGACTCGATCCCGCCGACGGCTATGCCGGGCTGAAGGTTCTGGCAAGGTTGAGGCAGGGGATGTAATATCCTGCACGATTTTTTTGGGGTATTAAATGAACTTTTCGTTCGACCCGCGAGCAATTTTCGGTTTCGCAGATACAGTTAGAGACTTTCTTCCTTGGCAATGGCGCCCTTATTTTTCAAACTCGCTAGTTTGGGCAATTATATTATTTAGCGTAGCCTTATTATTAACTGGCATCCATTTTCTGACCAGAGAGAAGCCCAAAATAGCTTGGACATTTCAAACGACCGGTTTCCCTGTAATTCTTGAATGGCAGGGGGATGGAGAGAAACTCTCTTTTTTTGTCGAGGGATTGAATCTTGGCGGAGAGAATATTTCCGGACACACACTAAACCAAGTGGATGCCACTTGACCTTGCTCCGCGATAAAAAAACATTGCCTGTGTTCGTCGCTATAAATGGCGCGTGGTCACCCCTAGCCGATATTGGATCAGTTCCATCCAGAGCAATACTTAATCTAGGTGTTCAATTTCGAAATGATGGCGTTCACCTTGAAGACTTTACCAAAAGAATGACACCCGACGAATTTTTAAGAGAATTTGGCGGGTTCACTTACACCGTGACAATTGATGGCGACACCAAAACGTGGTCTTTCACCATCGATGACTTGAGAAAGCAACTCAATGAGCAAATGAAGCGCGCCAATGAAGAACGCTTGCAAGATCCATTAAACCGACCGCAAGTTAAACGTCGAGCTGCTTAGCAACTCTGAAAGTACTATTCACCTAATCACCGCCGGCCCTAAATCCGGCACCGCGACATCGGCCACCCGCAACTGCACGCGTTCCGCGCCCTGCCAGCGATCGACCGTGAGCGATCCGGCGACATGCAGCATCTGGCCGCGATGGGCGAGCAGCGCGTCGCCGAGCTTCTGGCCCAGCGCGCGAAACGCGATGCCGTTGACGATGGCGCCGTCGCCGGACCTGAACCGCACGCGCAGATGCGCCTGCCCCACTTCATCGGCATAGACCAGTTCGTGTGAAGGCAACGCGATCACCGGCTCGGGATTGCCGCTGCCGAACGGACCCGCGCGATTGAGTGTGTTCACAAGCTCCGTGGTCACGCCGCGCGCGCTCACCGCGCCATCGATATAAAGCTCGTTGACATGCCGCGCCTGCGCGACATCGGCGGCAAGGGCATTGTCGATATAGGCGCGGAATTCGGCGAGGCGTTCCTTCCTCAGCGTGACGCCCGCCGCCATCGCGTGACCGCCGCCCTTGAGCAGAAGGCCGTCATGCACCGCCTGCCGCACCGCCTTGCCGAGATCGACGCCCGGAATGGAGCGGCCCGAGCCGGTGCCGATGCCGCCGGGCTCCAGAGCTATGGCAAAAGCAGGCCGCGCAAATTTTTCCTTCAGCCTTGAAGCCACGAGACCGACCACGCCGGGATGCCAGCCTTCCGACGCGGTGACGACCACCGCGCCCTTGTCCTCGAGACCGAGCGACGCCATCGCCTCGGCTTCCGCCTGCGCCTCGGCGGCCTGCTCGATCACGCGCCGCTCGGTGTTGAGCCGGTCGAGTTCGGCGGCGATGCGCGCGGCTTCCGACACATCGCCTTCGAGTAAAAGTTTGACGCCCAGATCGGCGCGGCCGATACGCCCGCCCGCATTGATGCGCGGGCCGAGCATGAAGCCGAGATGCCAGGCTTCCGGCGGACCGCTGAGCCGCGCGACGTCCATCAGCGCGGTGTGACCGACATGATCGCGCCGGCGCAGCGCGATCAGGCCCTTGGCGACGAAGGCGCGGTTGAGGCCGAGCAGCGGCGCGACATCCGCGACCGTGCCGAGCGCGACGTGATGCAGCACGCCGAGCAGATCCGGCTCGGGCATTTCGTTCGTCCAGAAATTGCGGCCGCGCAATTCGCGGTTCACGGCCACCAGCGTCACGAACACGAGCCCGACCGCGGCGAGATGGCCAAGGCCCGACAGATCGTCCGGCCGGTTCGGATTGACCAGCGCATCGACCACGGGCAATTCGTCGCCGGTCTGATGATGGTCGATCACCACCACATCCATGCCGAGCTTCTTGGCTTCGGCGAGCGGCTCGATGCTGGTGGTGCCGCAATCGACCGTGATGAGCAGCGTCGCGCCCTTCGCGGCGAGAGCGCGCACCGCCTCGACGTTCGGACCGTAGCCTTCGAAGATGCGATCGGGAATGTGAATCAGCGGATCGAGACCGCAATGGCGCAAATGCCAGGCGAGCAGTGCGGCCGAGGTCGCGCCATCGACGTCATAGTCGCCGAAGATCGCGACTTTCTCGCCGCGCGCGGCAGCATCGGCGATGCGCTTGGCCGCGACCTCCATCTGCGTGACGGTCGACGGGTCCGGCATCAGCTTGCGGATCGTCGGATCGAGAAAGTCCTCGACCGCGTCGATGTCGATGCCGCGCCCCGCGATCACCCGCGCCAGCATCTCCGGTAACTGGTAGCGCTGCGCGATGGCGAGCGCGCGCGCCGCGCCCCGCGCATCGAGACGGTCGCGCCACATTTTTTTCGTGGCCGACAGCGTCACGCCGAGGAAGGGCTGCGGCGTGTCAACCGGCAATGCGGAGATGAACGGGGTCATGACAGTTAACGTGCAAGTAATGCGCGTTTAATGCCAGTTCAATGAGCCGCGAATCGAGGGGCCGTCAACAGCCCAGTTGGTCGGCGAGATCGACGAGATCCTTCACCACATAATCCCACTTGCCCTCCGCCTTGAAATCGGAGTTCTGGTGCGGGCCGTATTCGGTGACGCGCGGCACGAAGCAGGTTTTCAATCCCTCGTTCTGCGCGGCGGCGAGGTCGTAATTGTGGGCGGCGACCAGCATCATCTGTTCAGGCGCAAGCGACAGCAGCTTGGCCGCGCCGCGATAAACCTCGCCATCGGGTTTATAATGGCCGAACAGCTCGGCGCTCAGGATGACATCCCACGGCAGCCCCCCATATTTGGCGAGATCGACCAGCAGGCCGACATTGCCGTTCGACAGCGGGCCGATGATGAATTTCGTTTTCAGCCGCGTGAGACCCGGCACGCAGTCCGGCCATGGATCGAGCCGGCGCCAGGCATAAGTGAGATAATCGAAATCCTTCGCGTCGAGTCCCTTGATGCCGAGGCTCGCCGTGAGCGGCTCAATCGACTGGCGCTGCAGCTCATCGAGAATCAGAAAGCCGCGCGCCGGGTTCTTTCTCACCGCGTCCATCGAGGGCCGATAGGCCGCGCGCCATCCATCGACCAGCGCGGTCCAGTCACCCGATATGTTTTTGGCCTGCGCCCATTGCGTGAAATCGGCAATCAGACTGCCCCGCCAGTCGACGACCGTACCAAAAGTGTCGAATACAATCGCCCTCACCTGAGACATCACGGCACTCCCTTGAAAATACGCCGATATTGCATGAAGCCGGAATCGTCGGCGAGCTGGTCATAAAGCGCGCGTGCCGTTGTGTTGCCCGGCTGGGTCAGCCAGTGGATGCGGCTCGCGCCAGCGGTCTTCGCGCGCTCCGCCGCCGCCTCGATCAAGGCGCGGCCAAGGCCCTGCCCGCGCGCGCTTTCGTCGACGTATAAATCCTGCAGGTAGCAGTAGTCGCCGATGGTCCAGCACGAGCGATGAAACAGATAATGGACGATCCCAGCGAGCTTGCCGTCAACGAACGCGCCGAGCGCGAAGATCGGCTCGTCCGGATCGTGGAAACGCTTCCACGTCATGTCCGTCGTCGCGGCGGGAACGGACGATTTGTAGAAGCGCAGATACGCCTGCCAATACGGCTCCCATTCGGCGCGTTCATCCTCGCGCAACGGGCGGATGACGACGCGCTCATTCATTTTGGAGACCTTCAATCGAGATGGAATTTCTCAAGCTGGCGGTGTTCGGCCTTGATGGTGCGGACCGTGCCGGTGACCGAACGCATGACCACGGTTTCAGTCTCGATCACGTGCTTGCGGAATTTCACGCCCGAGAGCAGCGAGCCGTCGGTCACGCCGGTCGCCGAGAACAGGCAGTCGCCCCTCACCATGTCCTCGATGCCATAGACCATCTTCGGATCCTTGATGCCCATCTTGGCGGCGCGTTCGACCTTTTCGCCCGTGTCGAGAATCAGGCGGCATTGCATCTGGCCACCGATGCAGCGCAGCGCCGCGGCCGCAAGCACGCCTTCCGGCGCGCCGCCGGTCCCGATGTAAATGTCGACGCCCGTGTTGTCCGGATCGGCGGTGTGGATCACGCCGGCCACGTCGCCATCGGTGATGAGCCGCACGGCAGCGCCGGTGCCCCGAATGGCGTTGATGATGTCGGCATGGCGCGGCCGATCGAGAACCAGCGCGGTGATCGCGGACGGATGGACATCCTTGGCGCGGGCGAGACGGCGGATGTTTTCCTCCGGCGGCGCGTCGATATCGATCACGTCCTTCGCATAACCCGGACCGATCGCAATCTTCTGCATGTAAACGTCCGGCGCGTTGAGCAGCGTGCCGCCTTCCGCCATCGCCATGGTCGCGATCGAGCCCGGCATATTCTTGGCGCACAGCGTCGTGCCTTCGAGCGGATCGACCGCGATATCGACTTCGGGACCGACCTCCGCGCCGACCTTCTCGCCGATGAACAGCATCGGCGCCTCGTCGCGCTCACCCTCGCCGATCACGACCGTGCCCTTGATCGGAATCTTGTTCAGCTCGCGGCGCATCGCGTCCACCGCCGCCTGGTCCGCGCCCTTTTCGTTGCCGTGGCCGCGCAACCGCGCCGCCGACACAGCCGCCCGCTCCGTCACACGGACGATTTCGAGGGTCAGAATGCGCTCCAGCAAAAGCTGCGGCGGGACGGAAATCACGGACATAACCTAGCTCCTCAATCGGGGACCGCTTGCCGGAACAGCAAGCCGGACCTGTCAGTTCTTTTCAATACGTATGACCTGCGGACGGCCGGTTATCACCCGGTCTTGCTGAACCGCCTGCAAGGCGCGGTGCACGGCATCTTCGCTCGTCGCGTAGGTAATCAGGATAACCGGAACCGGTGACGACTTTGCGGTCGCGCCCGCTCCCGCCCGGTCACCATCCGGATGGCGCTGAACGATGGATTCGATCGAAATCTTCTGTTCCGCCAGCCGGGTGGCAATCGTGGCAGCGGTCCCGGCCAGATCGCGTGCCATCAGGCGGATGTAATAGCCGCCCTCGTGCCGGCGCATCGGCGCTTTCGTTGTCATCTTCAGCCTGTCGACCGGACGGCCGAACGGCAGGGCGCGAACGCCGCGCGCGATATCAGCGATGTCAGCGACCACAGCCGAGGCGGTCGCCGCACCGCCCGCGCCG
Source organism: Bradyrhizobiaceae bacterium (assembly GCA_003963145.1). Taxonomy (GTDB): domain Bacteria; phylum Pseudomonadota; class Alphaproteobacteria; order Rhizobiales; family Xanthobacteraceae; genus Afipia. Next base: position 18,565 of record RXJJ01000020.1, on the reverse strand, counting down.
GGTCCGACCAGCGTGATCGGCGGGATGCCGTCGCCGTCGACGGTGACGGCGTTGGTGACGTCCATCACCTGCGCGATGGATGAGGTGCGCGGTACCATGGTCGGATGCACGCGCTGCTCGATCCCCGTTTCGGTGCGGACCGCGACACCGAGCAGTTTCACCCGGTAGCCCAGTTCGTCGGCAGCGCGCAGATCCTCCGGCGCGATGGACGAAATGCCTTCCACGTAAACGGCCTTCTGGTTCACCTTCGTGCCGAAGGCGAGACTCGCCAGAATGGACAGCTTTTGGGCGGTGTCGTGACCGTCGACGTCGAACGACGGATTGGCCTCGGCGTAGCCGAGCCGCTGTGCGTCCTTCAAGCATTCGGCGAAAGACAGTCCTTCGCGCTCCATCCGGGTCAGGATGTAGTTGCAGGTGCCGTTGAGAATTCCATAGACGCGATGAATGCTCGTACCCGCCAACCCCTCGCGCAGGGTCTTGATGACGGGAATTGCCGCGCCGACAGCCGCCTCATAGTTCAAGGCGCCGCCGTGCTTTTCAGCAAGCGCGGCGAGCCGCGTGCCGTGCTTGGCGATCAACGCCTTGTTCGCGGTGACGACCGACTTGCCGTTCCTGAGCGCGGCCTCGATAGCCGACAACGCCGGATCGTCCGCGCCGCCCATCAGTTCGACGAAGACATCGATCTCCGGATCGTTGGCCAGCGCGAGCGGGTTTCTCGCCCATGTAACGCCGCCAAGGTCGAGGCCACGCTTTCTGGCCTTCGAGCGTGCCGTGACCGCGACCACGCGCACACCCCGACCGCAACGCAGGGACAAATTGCGCTGCTGGCGTTCGATGAGACGGACAACCTCGGCTCCCACGGTGCCGAGCCCCGCAATCCCCACTTTGAGCGGAGCGACCATATCGAATTCAAACCTGCCGGAAGACTGTTGTTACCGTGGCATGGTCCGGCCGAGACCGGATGCCGCATTCGAGATCGTGCCTATCGCCGGGTGGCGAGGGGCACCACGTTGTGCAATGTTTCGATGCCCGTATCAAGGAAGCGGCGAATATTGCGCGCAGCCTGGCGGATGCGCTGCTCGTTTTCGACCATCGCGATGCGAACATAGCCTTCGCCATATTCGCCGAAAGCCACGCCGGGCGAGACCACGACGCCGGACTTCTCGACCATCATGGTCGCGAACTCCATGCTGCCGACGTCGCGGAATTTTTCCGGCAACGGCGCCCACGCGAACATCGACGCCGCAGGCGGGGGAATGTCCCAACCCGCACGGCCGAAGGATTCGACCAGCGCGTCGCGGCGTTTTGCGTAAGTGTCGCGCATCTCCTTGATGCAGTCCTGCGGTCCGTTCAGCGCCGCGACCGCAGCGACCTGGATCGGCGTGAACGCGCCATAGTCGAGATACGATTTCACGCGTGTCAGCGCGGCGATGATCCGCTCGTTGCCGACAGCAAATCCCATGCGCCAGCCGGCCATCGAAAACGTCTTCGACATCGAAGTGAATTCGACCGTCACGTCGATGGCGCCTGGCACCTGCAGCACCGAGGGCGGCGGGACGCCGTCAAAGTAAAGTTCGGCGTAGGCCAGATCGGAAAGGATGAAGATGTCGTGCTTCTTGGCGAACGCGACGAGATCCCTGTAGAAATCCAGCGACGCCACATAGGCGGTCGGGTTAGAGGGATAGCACGCGATCATCGCGATCGGCTTGGGGATCGAGTGCTTGATGGCGCGCTCGAGGTGGCCGAACAGGTCTGACGTCGGCTCGGCCGGGACCGAGCGGACGACGCCGCCCGCCATCAGAAAACCGAAGGCGTGAATCGGATAGCTGGGGTTCGGCACCAGAACGACGTCCCCCGGCGCGGTGATCGCCTGCGCGACGTTGGCAAAACCTTCCTTCGAGCCCAGCGTGGCGACGATCTGGGTTTCCGGGTTGAGTTTGACGCCGAACCGGCGCTCGTAATAGGCCGCCTGCGCCCGCCGCAGGCCCGGAATGCCCTTGGAGGCCGAGTAGCGGTCGGTCCGGGGCTTGCCGAGCGTTTCCTTGAGCTTGTCCAGAACATGGGGCGGTGTCGGCAGATCAGGATTGCCCATGCCCATATCGATGATATCGGCTCCCGCATTGCGCGCGGCTGCCTTGGCCCGATTCACTTGTTCGAACACATAAGGCGGCAGTCGGCGGATGCGGTAAAATTCTTCCATGGGTTCAAGGCTCTGTTCGAGATTCCGGAACCGGCTGGCGTATCGCCTGGAAGGCAAATCACTCCCCGCCGGATGGTTTTGTTCTAGCACGAACCCCCGGCCATGCCACCGGAAGCTGCGCCTACTCCGCCGATCGCTGGGCGTTTGTTTTGGCGTTCTGCCTATCCCGGGCCGCGGCCAGTTCCTTTTCGATCCTGGCCTGCTCCTCGGGGGTCAGGACAGGTGCAGAGCGTGGCGCGGGCATGTCATGAACGGGCAAATAGGCCGCAGGCGTCTCGGGCCGTGGCGGAATGTTTTCCGGCAATCCGAGGAGCGGCGCGTCGGTGAGCGGCATGGAACAGGCACACATCAGCAGTCCCGCGGCCAAAACGGCTCCCGCCGCCGCGGGCTTCGCAGCAGACCGGGATCGGAAAATGCTGACAAAACGCGCCAAAAGCCCTCTCACACCACAAACCGAACCGGCAAATTGGTATTCTGCTACGTGAAGAAATCCTCACGCGAAGCATTAAATCCATTGCGACCCAAACGGTATCTCTAAAGCGCAGCCGTGCGGCTCGATTATGACCGAAGCGCGACGCATGCTGCGGTGCAAGGAAGCACCATTAACCGAACTATGCCATGTTATGCCAAATCCAGGAGATCCGGCGACACGAATTCGCGTTGAAGGATTTCATTCAGACCTGTCAGCCAAGCATCCGCCTATGAGTGAAACAGTCGTCACGCCAAACTCCGCATCAAACGGTTCCAGCAGCAGCGGTGCGACCGACGGAAAGACGTTCGATCCCGAAACCTTCGCGCTCAATCTCGCGCGCGCGATGGAAAATACGGGACGCGCGCTGAGCGCCTATCTGCAGCCGCGTGAAAATGGCGATCGTACCCCGGGCGAACTCGGCGAAATCGTCAAGACGCTTTACGCCGTCTTCGATTACTGGATGGGCGATCAGAAACGCGCCGCCGATTTGCAGACCCGGCTCGGCAAATCCTATCTCGACCTGTGGGGCAGCGCGATGAAGCGCCTGGCCGGCGAGGCATCCGAGCCGACAATCGAGCCCAATCCGCGCGACAAGCGCTTTCAGGACAAGGATTGGCGAGCCAACCAGTTTTTCGACTTCGTCATGCAGGCCTATCTCCTGACCGCGAAGTGGGCCGACGAACTCGTGCGCGACGCCAAGGACCTCGATCCGCATACGCGGCTAAAAGCACAGTTCTACATTCAGCAAATCAGCAACGCGATCGCACCGTCGAATTTCGTTCTCACCAATCCGGAGGTGCTGCGGCAGACCTTCGCCAGCAACGGCGAAAATCTCGTTCGCGGCATGCAGATGCTGGCCGAAGACATCGGCGCCGGCAACGGCCTGCTGAAAATCCGTCAAACCGCGGCCGATCTGGAGGTCGGAACGCATCTGGCGCTGACGCCCGGCAAGGTCGTGTTTCAGAACGATCTCATGCAACTGATCCAGTATGCGCCGAGCACCGAGACCGTGCTGCGCACGCCGCTTCTGATCGTGCCGCCGTGGATCAACAAATTCTACATTCTCGATCTCAAGCCGGAAAAATCCTACATCAAGTGGTGCGTCGATCAGGGCCTCACCGTCTTCGTGATTTCGTGGGTCAATCCCGACAAAACGCTGGGCTCCAAGACCTTCGAAAACTACATGGCGCAGGGTCCCCTCGCCGCGATGGACGTGATCGAGAAAATTACCGGCGAAATGAAAGTGCATGCGCTGGGTTATTGCGTCGGCGGTACCCTGCTCGCCGCGACCCTGGCCTGGCTTGCTGAAAAACGCCGCGTGCGCGTGACGTCCGCAACCCTGCTCACCGCACAGGTGGACTTCACCCATGCGGGCGACCTTCTGGTGTTCGTCGACGAAGAGCAGATCGCGGCGCTCGAACAGGAGATGCAACAGGCTGGCGTGCTCGAAGGTTCGCGCATGGCGATGGCCTTCAACATGCTGCGCTCGAACGATCTCGTCTGGCCCTATGTCGTGAATAATTACCTGAAGGGTCAGATGCCTTCGACATTCGACCTTCTGCACTGGAACTCGGATGCGACCCGGATGCCGGCCGCCAATCATTCCTATTATCTGCGCAACTGCTATCTGGAAAACCGGCTTTCGGCCGGAACCATGGTTCTGGATAACACCCTGCTCGATCTGTCGAAGGTGAAGGTGCCGATTTACAATCTCGCGACCCGCGAGGATCACATCGCCCCGGCCAAATCGGTTTTTTACGGTTCGCAGTTTTTTGGTGGCCCGGTGCGTTTCGTGCTGTCCGGCTCTGGGCATATTGCGGGCGTCGTCAATCCCCCCGCCAACAACAAGTACCAGTACTGGATCAACGATAGCGTCGCCGACGCCACGCTCGATGGCTGGCTGGCGGGGGCACGTGAGCACAAGGGCTCGTGGTGGACAGACTGGCGGGCGTGGCTTGAGACGACGGACGCCGAGACCGTCCCGGCACGCGAGCCCGGCGGCGGCGTGATGGAGCCGATCGAGGACGCGCCCGGCAGCTATGTCAGGGTTCGGGCCTGACGTCACCGTTCCTGAGATGTTTGCGCCAGGACTTGCCGTGGCTTGCCCGCATCATCGTGATCGAAAAATTCCGGCACTGCATTGGCGTGGAAAGCGTGATCGTCTATGAATTTCCGGCTTTCTGAATTCCGTGTCTGTGGAATTCAGCTCAGTATCCGGCGCAGCCGGAACGATCATCGCCGCGGCCGGGCTGCGGCATTTAGGGTTGAAAGGACATTCCGATGACGCGCGAATTATTCTGGCTGGCCCTTACAACGATTCTGACGGGAATTTTGTGGATTCCCTACACGCTCGACCGCATCAAGGTTCGTGGCATCGCCGGTACGCTCGCCAACCCCTCGCGCGACGCCAAGCCCCAGGACGAATGGGCCAACCGCATGATGTTCTCGCACGACAACGCGGTGGAAAATCTCGTTATCTTTGCCGTGCTGGTGTTGATCCTGAACGCGGCCGACTACTCCACGAAATGGACGGTGCTGGCCTGCGCCGTGTTCTTCTGGTCCCGCCTTGCCCACGTCATCGTCTATACGTTCGGGCTGCCGGTTCTGCGCACGGTATGCTTTCTGGTCGGCTTTGCAGCTCAGGCCGTTCTGGCGCTGGCAATCTTCAAGGCGATGTAATCGTCCTGCATCGTTCCAAACCAAAAGGGACCGCAATGCGGTCCCTTTTCATTTGCTGCTCCACGAAACAGCTGCGCCTGCGATTATGGAAACATCGCCGGCTGATCGATGCCGGTGGTTTCGGCAAAGCCGAGCATCGCATTCATGTTCTGCACCGCCTGCCCGGATGCCCCCTTGGTGAGGTTGTCGAGAGTCGAGATGATGATCGCCCGGCCCGGCTGCCGGTCGTTGGCAACGCCGATGAACGTCATGTTCGAGCCGCGCACATGACGCGACTGCGGCATGCGTCCGAACGGCAGCACATAAACGAACGGCTCCTTCTCATACTGCCGCGACAGGATGGCGTAGAGTTCCTGCGCGTTTTTATCGCGCCGGCCGCGCACATAGATCGTCGAGAAAATTCCCCTGTTCATCGGCACGAGATGCGGCGTGAAACTCACAACCACCTCCTTGCCGGCGGCCTTCGAGAATTCCTGATCGAGCTCCGCCATATGCCGGTGATGACCGACGCCATAGGCATGGAAGCCTTCCGAAACCTCCGAGAACAAGATGTCTTCGCGGGGCGAACGCCCCGCTCCCGTCACACCTGACTTCGCGTCGATCACGATCTCATCCGACTTGATCGCCTTCGCCTTGAGCAGCGGGATCAGCGGCAACTGCGCGCAGGTCGTGTAGCAGCCGGGATTGGCGACCAGCCGCGCCTTGCGGATATCGCGCCGGTACATTTCCACAAGACCGTACACCGCCTCTTTCTGCAGCTCGAGGGCGTGATGTTCGTGGCCATACCATTTGGCATAGGCCGCCGGGTCCTGAAGCCGGAAATCCGCCGACAGGTCGACCACCTTCGTCGCAGGCGCTTTGGTCAAGACATCCTTCAGCACCGTCTGCGTGGTCGCGTGCGGAAGCGCGCAAAACACAAGATCGAGACCCGCGGTTGCCCAATCCACGCTTTCGATCGTGACAAGGCGCGGCAGATCGTAAGGTGCGAACTGCGGAAACACATCGCCCATGGCCTGCCCGGCGCGCCGGTCCGCCGTCAGGAGTTCGATCTGCACGCGCGGGTGGCGCAGCAACAGCCGCACGAGTTCGGCGCCGGTGTAGCCCGAGGCGCCGAGGATGCCGATTTTCTTCTTCTCAGCCATGAGTGGGTCCTTACGCGTGCGGTTCAAAACGAAGCGCTGCGGGATAAGGTCTTGCGGCAGTTTGGCGAACGAAACAAGGGGAGAGAAACAAGACGCCGCGGACCATTTCCAGCGGCATGACGAGCGATCTTAAACGCGACCGGCCGCCCATGCCGTGACGATACGGCGGCGGCGCTGATTCAATCTGGTCGATGCGTCGGTCATGAACGCGGATATAGGTCCACGCTCCCCATGGGTCAAGATCGTATCGCGGCGCGCCGTCACGCGAATATCACAAAGCGCGCCAGAGCATCGCGACCAGCTTCGATGCAACGTCGCCGAACAGCAGAAGCGTTGCGGCCCAGACAAAGGCGGAGCTGAAATTGGCGATCTGAAAACGCCAGTAATCCATTTCGAAAATGCCGGCGACCAGAGGCACCGCGGCGCGCAAGGGTCCGAAAAACCGCCCGATGAAGATGCTGGGCACGCCCCAGGACTTCATGAATTTTTCCGCACGCGGAAGCACCTGCGGATGGCGGGACAACGGCCAGACGTTCGCGACCCGGTCCTTGAAGACATAGCCAAGCCAATAAGAAAGCCAGTCACCGAGCGCCGCGCCGAGGGCACTTGCGATCCACACCGGCCAGAAGCTGATGTCCGACGCACCTATCAGCGCGCCGACGCCGATCAAGGCGCTCCATGCCGGGACCAACAGCGAAATGAAAGCCAGCGACTCGCCGAATGCCAACACGAAAACGATGGGAGCCGCCCACCCCTGATGGTCCTTCACGAAGCCGACAAGCTCGTGGACCATATTTTCAACACCCATCACAATCCCTTATCGCCGACAGGCCGGAACAGCCCCGTGACGGCGCACATATCCCTGACGCAATTGCCTTCTAATTTTCAAATTCCTGTTCCGTCTGGCTGTCTCCACCCATATGAGGACCGCCAGCTCCATGCCAATCACGTTCCGGCCAGCGTCTATTGCCGATGCATTCATGGCATAGTGGCAAAGCCGATTCGCCCCGGCGAAGAAACCTACAAGATATACACATATGCGAAAGCCCATGAAAGCAAACGCAAAGTCCGCCAAAACCGCGGCCAAAACGGCCGTCAAACCCACAGCCAAGTCCAAGGGCGCGGGCGATCTGTTTGCCGCCAACGAGCGCAAGGCGCGTGGCGCCGCCACATCCGCCGCGCGCGGGTCGAGCGCTGAGGCCGGTTACACCGCTCGTGACATCGAGGTTCTGGAAGGGCTCGAGCCGGTCCGCCGCCGTCCCGGCATGTATATCGGCGGCACGGACGAGAAGGCGCTGCATCACCTGTTCGCCGAAGTCATCGACAACTCGATGGACGAGGCGCTGGCAGGCCACGCTACCTTCATCGAGGTCCATCTCGGCGCCGATGGATTTCTGACCGTCATCGATAACGGCCGCGGCATTCCCATCGATCCGCATCCGAAGTTCAAGAACAAGTCGGCGCTCGAGATCATCATGTGCACGCTGCACGCCGGCGGCAAATTCGACTCCAAGGTCTACGAGACCTCGGGCGGTCTGCATGGCGTCGGCGTGTCCGTGGTGAACGCGCTTTCGACGCAGCTTGTGGTCGAAGTCGCGCGCAACCAGAAGCTCTACCGAATGACCTTCGAGCGCGGCAAGCCGAAGGGCAAACTGGAAGAGCTCGGCAAGGTCAGCAATCGGCGCGGCACCAGCATCCGCTTCAAGCCGGATGCCGAGATTTTCGGCGCAAAGGCAGCGTTCAAACCGCAGCGCCTGTTCAAGATGGCGCGCTCGAAAGCCTATCTGTTCGGCGGCGTCGAAATCCGCTGGCGCTGCGACCCCGAATTGCTCAAGGGCATCGAGGACGTCCCGGCCGAGGACACATTCCATTTTCCGGGCGGCTTGAAAGACTATCTCGCTGCGGCAATTCACGCCGACACGCTGGTCCATCCCGATATTTTCTCGGGCAAGTCAGGCCGCAACGGCGCCCATGGCGCGTGCGAGTGGGCCGTGGCATGGACCGCCGACGCGGACGGATTCATGTCGTCCTATACCAACACGGTACCGACGCCCGATGGTGGTACGCACGAGGCCGGCATGCGCAGCGCGCTGCTGCGTGGCCTGAAGGACTATGCCGAGCGGATCGGACAGGGAAAAAAGGCCGCGTCCATCACGTCCGAGGACGTCATGGTCGGCGCAGCGGTCATGCTGTCGGTGTTCGTGCGCGAGCCGGAATTCCAGGGACAGACCAAGGACCGCCTCGCGACCGCCGAAGCGCAGAGGATCGTCGAACAGGCGGTCAAGGACCCCTTCGATCACTGGCTGACCGGCAATCCGCTTCAGGCCAACAAACTTCTCGAGTTCGTGGTCGAGCGCGCGGACGAGCGTTTGCGCCGCCGCGCGGAAAAGGAAATCTCGCGCAAGACCGCCGTGAAAAAATTGCGGCTGCCCGGCAAGCTGGCCGACTGCACAAATACGGCAACCGAGGGCTCCGAACTTTTTATCGTCGAGGGCGACTCGGCGGGCGGCAGCGCCAAGCAGGCGCGCGACCGCAAGACGCAGGCCGTCCTACCGCTGCGCGGCAAGATTCTCAACGTCGCTTCCGCGACGCGCGACAAGATCACGCAAAACGCGCAGCTCTCGGATCTCATCCAGGCAATTGGCTCGGGCACCGGCGCGCACTACCGCGAAGAGGATTTGCGCTACGCCCGCATCATCATCATGACCGATGCCGACGTCGACGGCGCGCACATCGCCTCGCTGCTCATTACCTTCTTCTACCGGCAGATGCCCAAGCTGATCGACGAGGGCCATCTCTATCTCGCCGTGCCCCCGCTCTATCGCCTCACCCATGGCAGCAAGACGGTCTATGCGCGCGATGAAAAGCATCGCGACGAACTTCTGAAAAACGAATTTCACGCCAACGCCAAGGTCGATATCGGCCGATTCAAAGGTCTTGGCGAGATGATGCCGGCGCAGCTCAAGGAAACCACCATGGACCCGAGGAAGCGCACGATGCTGCGCGTCGCGCTGGTCGCGGATGACCGTGAAGGCACGGCCGATTCCGTGGAGCGGCTGATGGGAACCAAGGCCGAAGCGCGTTTTGCGTTTATTTCGGAGAAGGCCGAATTCGCGCCGGAAGATTTGCTGGACGTGTGACGCAGGCCGTCAGAAGGCTTTGACCTCGGGCGAATTAACATGCTCCGGCCGCACGCCGATCCCGATCAGGTGTGCGGTCAGACCTTGCAGGAACGGAACCTTGCTCACGATCCGAAGCAGCAGCGGCGGATCGAATTGCTGGTCGGTAATCGCGCGATTGATGAGCTTGTTCTGCACAAAGACCTGAACGGCTTGCGTGACCTTGGCGGGAAATAGCCGCCGTGCCTGCACCGTATCGAGATCTGCAAGCGGAGGTCCGCCCGACCCGAACTTGTCCGACAGCAGGTTGGCCGTCGCAACCGCATCCTGCACGGCCAGATTGACGCCGACGCCGCCGACCGGCGACATCGCATGCGCCGCATCGCCAATGCACAGAAAACCGGGTCGCGCCCACCGCTCCAGCCGGTCGATCTTGACCGACAACAGTTTGACGTCGTCCCAGCTTTTGACATCGGCGATATGCTCGCGCGTGAGCGGCGCCAGCTTGACGATATTATTGCGAAACGCGTCCAGTCCCTTCGCCTTGACGGCTTCGAAGCCGTTCTTGGCGATGACATAGGCGCATTGCCAGTAAGTCGTGCGGTCCAGCATGATCATCATTTGCCCTGATTGAAGGCGCGCGAACATGCTGTCTGCCGATCCTTGAGGTTTGCCGACCTTGAACCACAGCACATCCATCGGCGCGCCGATATCCTGCACGTTCATGCCGGCCTGCTCGCGCATCAGCGAATGGCGGCCATCGCAGGCAACCGTCAGATCGGCGTCGATGCGCAACGGACCGTTCGGCGTTTTCACCATGACCCCGGTCACGTGCTCGCCATTTTTGAGCAGCTCGGTCGCCTCGTGACTTTTCAGCACGCTCAGATTGGCGAAGCGCTTTCCTTTCTCATCAAGGAAATTGAGAAAATCCCATTGCGGCATGAAGGCGATGAACGGACACGGCACATGGAGACGCGACAGATCGGCAAGCTGAACCTCTGTCGTTCCGAACAACCCCCTGAGCTTGTCCACCCGATCGTGCGGGACTTTGAGAAACTCATCGAGCAGACCGAGTTCCTTCATCACCGTCATGGTCGAGGGATGCACGGTATCGCCGCGAAAATCGCGGAAGAAATCGGCGTGTTTTTCCAGCACCGCTGTCTTGATGCCGGCCCGTGCCAGCAGATAGCCCAGCATCATGCCGGCGGGCCCGCCGCCGACGACGCAGCACTGAACGTTGAGGGTTTTTGCAGGAGAATCGGATGCTGTTTCCGCCATGGCCTCAGGCTACACCGCATCCGTAGCCCCCGATAGCGGGAGACTTATGTCAGCCAAATGACGCGTAAAATTAAGCCTTTTCGGCTATTTTGGCCTTCAATTCGTTGACTTTTCACGATTCGGGATTATGTTTCCATCACGCGGCCAGGATCGAAACGCGATCATCTGACAAGCCGCTTGCCAGCGATTTTACCATTCCCGTGCATCAAAGCATGCCGTTCCGGGGATGAGGCGCGGCAGCATTTCCGAGAAGTCCGAACGGCGCTCTCGTGTCGAGGCTCAGTCCTTCTTAGAGGCTTAATGTCCTTTTCCAATCTCGGCTTGTCCGACAAAGTCCTCGCGGCCGTAGCGGCCGCCGGCTACACCACTCCCACCCCCATTCAGGAACAGGCAATCCCCCACGTACTGGCTCGCCAGGACGTTCTCGGCATTGCCCAGACCGGCACCGGCAAGACCGCCGCTTTCGTGCTTCCAATGCTCACCATGCTGGAAAAGGGCCGTGCCCGGGCGCGCATGCCCCGTACCCTGATCCTCGAGCCGACACGCGAACTCGCCGCGCAGGTGAAAGAGAATTTCGACAAATACGGCGTCGGCCAGAAACTCAACGTCGCGCTTCTGATCGGCGGCGTCTCGTTCGGCGATCAGGACACCAAGCTGATGCGTGGGGTCGATGTCTTGATCGCGACGCCGGGCCGGCTTCTCGACCACACCGAACGCGGCGGCCTCCTGATGACCGGCGTGGAACTGCTGGTCATCGATGAAGCCGACCGAATGCTCGACATGGGCTTCATTCCCGACATCGAACGCATCTGCAAGCTGGTGCCCTTCACCCGCCAGACCCTGTTTTTCACCGCGACGATGCCGCCTGAAATCCGCCGCATCACCGAAACTTTCCTGCACAATCCGGTCAAGGTCGAAGTCTCCAAGCCTGCGTCGACAGCCGTGACCGTGACGCAGTCGCAGGTGGCGGTCGGCCGCGAGTCCCATGAAAAACGCGAAGCGCTTCGCCAACTGCTTCGCGAGGCGACCGACCTGAAAAACGCGATCATTTTCTGCAACCGAAAACGCGAAGTCGCCGTCGTTTACAAATCGCTTCAGAAACACGGTTTCAGTGTCGGCGCGCTGCACGGCGACATGGATCAGTCCGCCCGCACGGCTTCGCTCGAACAATTCCGCAAGGGCGAATTACCCCTGCTGGTTGCGTCCGATGTGGCGGCGCGCGGGCTCGATATTCCCGAAGTCAGCCATGTGTTCAATTTCGACGTTCCGCATCATTCGGATGATTACGTCCACCGCATCGGCCGCACCGGCCGCGCCGGACGCCTGGGGACTGCCGTTTCACTTGTCGCCCCGATCGACCAGAAGGCCATGGCTGCGATTGAAAAACTCATTGGCCAGCCAATCCCCCACGCGGAAGGATCGTTCAAGACCGAATCGAAGGCATCTACCGAGCCCGATCAGTCTGATGATACCGCCAGCCATGACAAGCCGCGCCGGCGCTCACGTGGCGGACGAAACAAGTCAGGCGCGGCGCCGCGGACTCAACACGCCAAACAACAGTCTGTCGTCGCGTTGCAACCGCCATCCATCGGCCGCGCACCTGCACCGGCTTACCGCGAGCAGAGCAGCGAACCGGCCGATCATTCCCATTTGCCTGCATTTCTGCTTCGTCCTGTCCGCGCGCGCGGCTGATTAAATTTGACGCGCGGCATTTTCATTGTGCAGCGCGTTTACTCCTCTTTCATTCTCCTCCCCTACCGTGTCGCCATATTTTGAGCATTGCTCTTTCGGGCGGCAGAAGCGGCCTTTTGGGGACAAGAACGTGATTGAACTGCTGCAAGAGCATGAGCGGACACTGGCGTTCGCCGAAGTTGCACTGGGGCAGATTCGCTCTCTCAGTCAGACGGCCGTCCCGCGCAATTACGAAATCTGGTATGTCTATGCGACCGGGTACAATCCCGAGTTGAACAAGATCATCAACGAGACGCTGCGACGCAACGGCAAGTTGACCGAGTCCGATCTTGAGCAGATCTACGACAACTATCTGTCGCAGGTTCGCATGACCGATCGCATCGACAAGGTCGGCGGGCGAGTCATCAGCGAGATCGACGATGTGATGGTTCTCATCACCGACGCGCTCGGCATGACGACAAATTTCGGAAACCGGCTGGAAGGCGCAACGCAGCGGCTGACCTCGGCGAAGGACCGAGAGCAGGTCAAGGCGATCGTCGAAAACCTGGTCTCGGCGACGCGCGACATGCACGAAACCAACAAGGCGCTGGAATCCCGCCTGACCAGTTCGCGCGAAGAGATCAGCCAGCTTCAGCAGAGTCTGGAAGCCATTCGGACCGAGACGCTGACGGATCCGCTGACATCGCTGGGCAATCGCAAATATTTCGATCAGGCTATTGAAGAGGCCGTCGCGCAAGCCAATGAACGCGAGGAGCCGCTGTCGCTTCTCATGATCGACATCGATCATTTCAAATCGTTCAATGACAATTTCGGCCACCTCACCGGCGATCAGGTGCTGCGTCTTGTCGGTCTGTCTCTCAGACAAAGCATCAAGGGGCAGGACGTGACCGCGCGCTATGGCGGTGAGGAATTCGCAGTGATCCTGCCGAACACACCGCTCCGGCCGGCAATGGCGGTGGCCGACAACATCCGCCGCGCGGTGATGTCGAAGCAGTTGAAAAAGAAATCGACCGGCGAAATCCTCGGCCGTGTCACGATTTCGGCGGGCGTGTCGATGCTGCGGCCCGGTGATGACGCACATACGCTGATCGACCGCGCCGACGCCTGCCTGTATGCGGCCAAGCGCAATGGCCGCAATCGCGTGATCTGCGAGGCCGATCCGGAATATACCCCGAACAACCAGATTCAGGTCGCTTAGGATTTCTTGCGCGAGGCTTTCTTGCGCAGGGTTTTCCTGGGTACAGGTTTCCCGCGTTTGGCCGTGGCCGGCTTTTTCCGTTTCATGTTCCGGGTTTTGCCCGCCGGCCCTGCCGGCATCAGGATGACGTCCCCTGGCTTGCGAGACTTCTTCTTGGCCTTTGCTCTTTGCGCCGCGCCAACGGCTTCCCGCGCCCAGACCGCCAGTTCTTCCGGATCGTCATAAAGCCTCTCCGGCAGATGCCGGTATGAGTTCACGACCACGGTCCTGTTTCGTGTCCGATATTGAAAGGGCTTTGCTCCTTCGGCCTCGAAACGGCCGACGGTCTGGTCATCGACGCGCAGGATGATGCCCGTCCGTAGCGACATCGCAAAGTTCACGCCATCGGCGGCGATGCCATACCCGCTGAACATCCGCTGCAGGGAGACGGGACCGAAATACGAGAAAAGATCTGCGAGATCGTCGCGGTCCATGGCGTATCCAGCCGAGACCGGCCCGGATCAGCCTTCGATTTTGGCCGGCGTCAGTTGCACCGACTCGCCGCAACCGCAGGCGCTGACCTGGTTCGGATTGTTGAAGACGAACTGAGCCTGCATCTTGTCGGCCTTGTAGTCCATCTCGGTGCCGAGCAGAAACAGAACGGCTTTCGGATCGACCAGAACCTTCACGCCCTTGTCCTCGACCACTTCATCGGTCGGCTGTATCTCGTGGGCATATTCGACGGTGTAGGACTGGCCGGCGCAGCCGCCGTTTTTAATGCCCACCCGCAAGCCGATAATCTCCGAATCCGCTCGCTCGGAGAGTTCGCGCACACGGTTTGCCGCAGCATCGGTCAAACGCATCACCTGAGGGCGCGGCCTGGCCTTGGGTTTTGAAGTTACGGAAGCATTCGGCGTCATCTCTGACATTTGTTCATTCCTCGCGGCAGTTCAAGGCTGCCCTGAAATGCTGAATTGATTCCCAGATCGATCTTATTCCGGTCACCACATGTTGAGAACGAGGCGCGCCTCGTCCGACATCCGGTCTGGGGTCCATGTCGGCTCCCAGACCACATTGACACTGACAGGACCGACGCCCGCAACGCTTGCAACGGCATTCTCGACCATGGTCGGCAGCTCGCCCGCCGCCGGACAATTCGGAGTCGTCAGGGTCATCTGAACGTTCACCGCCCGGTCGTCGGCAATCTCAACCTTGTAGATCAGTCCGAGCTCGTAAATGTCCGCCGGAATTTCGGGGTCATACACGGTCTTGAGCGCGGCAACGATATCGGCCCCGAGACGCTCCGTCTCTTCAGGCGGCAAGGCGGACTGCGCTTCCACCCGACCGAGCGGTCCCTTGTTTTCGCTGGTGCCCGTTTCTGTCTGGATGGTGTCGTTCATGCGAAAAGCTCCCGCGCCTTGATGAGCGCCTGCGCCAACTGATCGACCTCACCGCGCGTATTATACATGCCGAACGAGGCGCGGCAGGTCGCCGTGACGTTGAATCGCTCCAAGAGCGGCATCACGCAATGGGTTCCGGCCCGCACCGCGACGCCGGCCCGGTCGATCACGGTCGCCACATCATGAGGATGCGCGCCCTTCATTTCGAAAGAGATAACGGGACCTTTCGACTTGGCCGTCCCGATGATGCGGAGCGAATTGATCTCGCGCAGCCGTTCGGTGGCGTAGGTGAGAAGATCGTTTTCGTGTTTCGCGATCCGGTCCTTGCCGATCGAATTGACGTAATCGATCGCCGCTCCCAGCCCGACCGCTTCGACAATAGCCGGCGTACCGGCTTCGAACTTGTGCGGCGGATCGCCGTAGGTCACCCAGTCCTTCGCGACCTCGCGGATCATCTCGCCGCCGCCATTATAGGGGCGCATCGCGACCAGATGATCGTATTTGGCGTAAAGCACGCCGATCCCGGTCGGCCCGTAAACCTTGTGGCCGGTCAGAACGTAGAAATCGCAATCGATATCCTGCACATCGACATTGAGATGCACCGCGCCCTGGCTGCCATCGACCAGCACCGGAATGCCGCGCGCATGGGCCAGCGTCACCACATCCTTGACCGGCACAATGGTGCCCAGCGCGTTGGACATCTGCGTGATGGCGACAAGCTTGGTGCGCGCCGTCAGCAGCTTCTCGAATTCGTCGATCAGGAAGTTACCCTCGTCATCGACTGGCGCCCACTTGATAACGACGCCGTGCCGCTCACGCAGGAAGTGCCAGGGCACGATATTGGAATGGTGCTCCATGATCGAGAGCACGATCTCGTCGCCCTCTTTCAGCTTCGGCTCGCCCCATGACGACGCCACGAGATTGATGGCCTCGGTGGCATTGCGGGTGAAGACGATTTCCTCGTTGCGCCGCGCGTTGATGAACTGCGCCACCTTGGTGCGGCCGCCTTCATAGGCCTCGGTCGCGGCGTTGGCGAGATAATGCAAGCCACGATGCACATTGGCGTATTCGGACTGATAGGCCTCGGTCATGCGGTTCAGCACGGCGGACGGCTTCTGAGCGGACGCCGCGTTGTCGAGATAGACCAGCGGCTTGCCGTAAACTTTCGTCGCCAGCGCGGGAAAATCGGCGCGGACCTTCTCGATATCGTAAGAACCGTTGACGACGGCCGGATGCATGGTCAGCCTCGTGTCGTAAGCCATCGCTCGGCGGCGGCTACAGCGAGCTCGCGCAAATCGTCGGCAGCGATCGACTCGATCGCCTCTCCCACAAAGGCCGCGATCAGAAGCGCCTGCGCTTCCTTCTCGGGCAAGCCGCGCGCGCGCAGATAGAACAACAGACTTTCGTCCAAGGCGCCCGCTGTCGCGCCGTGACCGCAGGTCACATCGTCCGCGAAAATTTCCAGTTCCGGCTTGTTGTCGGCTTCCGCTTCATCCGACAGCAGCAAGGCACGGGTCATCATCTTGCCGTCGGTCTTCTGTGCGTCGGGCTGCACGATGATGCGGCCCTGAAATACCGAATGAGCCCGGTCGTCGAGCACAGCCCGGAAGATCTCCCGGCTGGTGCAGTTCGGAACAGCGTGGTCGACCACCAGCGTGGTGTCACCGTGACGCTTGCCGCCCAGCAGATTGACGCCATTGGTTGTCAGTTCGCTGTGCTCACCGGCAAAGGTGATAAAGCCCTGATAGCGGCTGACAGCAGCGCCATTCGTCAGACCGAATGTGTTCAGTTTTGCCCTCGCCCCAAGCGTGAACACGCCGGTGGAAATGTTGGCGGCATTCCGCGCATCCTCCATCATCCGGACGTGCTGCAACTCCGCGCCGTCGCCGATCGAAACAGTCAGCGCGTCGTGAACCTGATAGGAATCCGCGCCATCCACCCCGACAAAACTCTCGACCAGCGTGACGTGCGCGCCCTTGCCGACCGTCACCAGTGAGCGGGTAAATGCGGACGCCCTCGCAGCGGTCGCCACGTGCACGATATGAAGTGGCCTCGAAAGCCTCGCATTGTCCTTAATTGATATGACAACACCGTCCGTCGCCATCGCGGCGTTCAGCGAAATCATCGCATCGGGAGGAGTATTGACTCCCAACAGACTGGCGCGATTGTCGTCGCCGGCGTCTTCAAGGGCTTCCCGCAGGGTGCGGACATGAACCTCGCTCAAAGGCGCTGCGTCCGAAAGCTGTGCGATGAACGAACCATCCACAAGGACCAGCTTGTGGGAGCCATCGATGCCAAGCGCCTTCACCGCCGCAGCGGCGCGGGCAATCGCCGACTTGTCGGGCTCGGCCGCGAGCGGCGCGATCTCGCGCAACAAAGCGCGCAGGTCGGTGTATTTCCACTCTTCAACGCGGCGATGCGGCAATCCCTTGGCGGCAAAATCGTCGAATGCGGTTTGACGCGCAGCGGCGACCGGGCCGCTTCCCGGCAGGCGGCCGCGCGCCGCGGCGAAAAGATCGCCGAAAGGCTGCCCTGTGGGAGATTTGGCCAATGCAACGTTCATCACGATGCTCACTACGCTGCCTTGTCTTCGAACTGCGCGTAACCTGACTTCTCGAGCTCAAGCGCCAGCTCCTTGCCGCCGCTCTTCACCACGCGGCCTTTCGACATCACGTGCACGACATCCGGCACGATGTAGTTCAGCAGGCGCTGATAATGCGTGATGACGATCATCGCGCGATCCTTGGAGCGCAGCGCGTTGACGCCGTCGGCGGCAACCCGCAGTGCGTCGATATCGAGACCCGAGTCCATCTCGTCGAGGATGCACAGGCTCGGCTCGAACAGCGCCATCTGCAAAACCTCGTTGCGCTTTTTCTCACCGCCAGAGAAGCCGACATTGACGCCGCGCCGGAGCATATCCTGCGGAATGTTGAGGCGGGTCGCGACTTCGCGAACCTTCTTGAGAAAATCGGGCGTCGAATACTCATCCTCGCCGCGCGCCTTGCGCTGGGCGTTCAGCGCCGTGCGCAGGAACGTCATCGTCGCAACGCCGGGGATTTCCACCGGGTACTGGAACGCGAGAAACACGCCCTTGGCGGCGCGCTCGTCCGGCGCCATCTCAAGCAGGTCTTCGCCCTTGAACAGGATTTCACCGCCGGTGACTTCATAGCCCGGCTTGCCGGCGATGACATGCGACAGCGTCGACTTGCCCGAACCGTTCGGTCCCATAATGGCGTGGACCTCGCCCGCATTCACGGTGAGGTCGAGACCGTGGAGAATCTCCTTCTCCTCGACCCGAACCTTGAGACCCTTGACTTGCAGTAACGCGGTCATCCCACACTTCCTTCCAGCGAGATCGAGATCAGCTTCTGCGCCTCGACCGCGAACTCCATCGGCAATTGCTGCA
>RXJJ01000007.1 GCA_003963145.1 Bradyrhizobiaceae bacterium | reverse complement strand
AGACCCTCGCATCGAAAAGCTGTTCGCGACGCTTCACGACCTCTTCTGCCGGACCGTGCGCAAAACCAGGAAACCGCTGAGGACCCGCGGATGACCGACTTCACCCCGGCATCTGCGCTCGCGGGCGGGTTGCTGATTGGCACGTCCGCCTCCCTGCTTCTTATTCTTAACGGCAGGATCGCCGGCATAAGCGGAATCGTCGCGGGCCTGTTTCGGCGCGACATCCGAGAGGTCTCATGGCGCGCGGCCTTCGTGGTCGGCGTGTTGTTGGCGCCCCTCGTCTATGGCGTCCTGTTCGGTCCCCTGCCTCCAGTCACGTTCAACTCCTCCGCAAGCGTGATCGTGGCTGCGGGGTTACTCGTCGGCTTCGGCACGCGCCTCGGATCCGGGTGCACCAGCGGTCACGGCGTATGCGGTATTTCGCGCGGATCGCCGAGATCGTTGGTCGCGACCGGCGTCTTCATGATCACCGCCTTAATCACTGTTCTCTTCACCCGACACCTGATGGGACACTGAAAATGTTAGTGCTCTCCGCGTTCGCCGCCGGGCTGCTCCTCGGCCTCGGGCTCATCGTCTCGCAGATGGTGAATCCTGCGAAGGTCCTCGCCTTCCTGGACGTCGCCGGAGCATGGGATCCTAGCCTCGCTTTCGTGATGGTCGGCGCCATCGCCGCCTCCGGTATCGGGTATGCGGTAGCCAAGAGCCGGGGCGTCCCCGTTCTCGACGACAGGTTGGACATACCCAACCGCCGGGATTTCGATGCCCGCTTGATAGGGGGCGCCGCCATATTCGGAGTCGGTTGGGGCCTGGTCGGCCTGTGTCCGGGCCCCGCCGTGACTGCCCTGGCGCTCGGTCTCTGGCAGGGCTTGACGTTCGTCGTCGCCATGCTGGGCGGCATGGCGCTGTTCGCCGCTCTTCCGTCCGGCAAATCCGGATCCTCCCGATTCCGCGAGGTTGACGCCTGATGCTGGATCTCGTCACCAGCATGCTCACGCTAGGTTCGGGAGCGATCGTCGGTGTCGTGCTCGGCCTGGTCGGCGGTGGCGGCTCGATCCTCGCGGTGCCGCTGCTCGTCTACGTGGTCGGCGCGAAGTCTCCGCACGTTGCCATCGGCACAAGCGCCGTCTCCGTCGCGGCGAGTGCGGCGGGAAACCTGCTCTCGCACTGGAAGAACGGAAACGTCAAATGGGGTTGTGGCGCAGTCTTTGCGGCCGCCGGCGTCCTCGGGGCCTTCGGTGGCTCGACGGTGGCGAAGGCAGTGGACGGGCAGAGGCTTCTCGCGTTGTTCGGATTGGTCATGGTCGTCGTCGGCCTGCTCATGCTGCGCCCCCGGTCCTCGGAAGGAGATCCCGACGTCAAGTTGACGAGGGAGTCCGCAGGCGGGCTCGCTCCCCTTCTCGTCGCGGTGGGATTTACTGTCGGACTGTTCTCCGGATTCTTCGGGATCGGCGGCGGCTTTCTGATCGTGCCGGGCCTGATGCTGGCGACCGGCATGCCGTTATCGAACGCCATCGGGACGTCGCTGTTCGCGGTGAGCGCTATCGGCGCGGCAACGGCCGCGAGCTACGCGGTCTCGGGCCTTATCGATTGGCCCATGGCCGGCCTGTTCGTTCTCGGCGGTCTCGCCGGGGGCGTGGTCGGTGTCCGGATCGGGAAGGTTCTGAGCGCCCGGAAGCGGGCGCTCACCCTGGTCTTCGCGAGCCTGATCATCCTGGTCGGAGTCTACGTCGTGGCGAAGGGCTTTTGGCATCCATCCGCTGCGGCATGAAAGGAGAAAATGAAATGACGAACGAAAAATCAACCGGCCGGCACGGCCGACCCGTCGTGACCGGCTTCTTTGAGAAGCGCACGTCGAGCGTCCAGTATGTCGTGGCCGATCCCGAAACGAGGGCATGCGCCATCATCGATCCCGTCCTCGATTTGGACGCGAATTCGGGAGCGACGGCTACAGATTCTGCCGATGCCCTGCTCGCCCACATTGCGCGCGAAGACTATGAGTTGGTCTCGATCCTGGACACGCATCCGCACGCCGATCACTTCTCCGCTGCGGGCTATCTCAAATCGAAAACCGGTGTGCCGACCGCGATCGGTGAAAAGGTCGTCGATGTGCAGAAGCTGTGGAAGCATATCTACAATTATGCCGACACGTTCGCGACCGACGGTTCGCAATGGGACAACCTGTTCGCCGACGGCGAACGCTTCAGGATCGGCAACCTGGACGTCGACGTGATGCTCACGCCGGGCCATACGCTGGCTTCTATCGCCTATCTCGTCGGCGATGCGGCGTTCATCCACGATACGATCTTCATGCCGGACGGCGGTACCGCCCGCGCCGACTTCCCGGGAGGCAGCGCACGCGAGCTGTGGTCCAGTATTCAGAAGATCATGGCTCTCCCCGACGACACCCGGTTGTTCACGGGGCACGACTACTGCCCGGGCTGGCGCAAGGTACCCCTGTGGGAAAGCACCGTCGAACGGCAGCGGCTGGACAACAAGCATCTGATCAAGGCGAAGACGGAAGAGGAGTTTGTCGCGTTGCGCGAGGCCCGGGACCGCGAACTTCCCATGCCCAAGCTCATCCTGCACTCCCTTCAGGTCAACATTCAGGGCGGGCGACTGCCGGAACAGGAAGGAAACGGCAAGCGTTACCTGAAGATTCCGCTCGATGCGCTTGAGCCCGCTCCATGGGCCGATTGATCGCACCTCCAAACCGTCACACCACGAAAGGACTCGTCATGAAAACCACCAACCAGCTTGTGACCGAAGCCAACGGACAGATCGAGACGCTTGCCGCCGACGAGGCGATCAAGCTCATGGATGACGGAAACGTCGTCTTCGTCGATCTGCGGGAGCCCTCCGAGGTGGAAAAGGGTTCTCTCCCGGGTGCGGTCCACGTGCCGCGCGGACTTCTCGAATTTCAGGTCGATCCCGAGAGCCCCTCTCACAATCCGAAGCTGGCCCCCGGCAAGAAACTGGTGCTGTACTGCGGTTCGGGCGGGCGCTCCGCGTTGGGCGCCAAAACCTTGAAGGACATGGGCTTCACGAACGTAGCCCATGTCGCCGGCGGTTTTCCTGCGCTGCAGAAGGCTCTGGGCGGGAACAAGCCATCCTGAAACGGAGCGCCCCTGAAGATCGGCTCAATTTCGCAGAAATCGACTGAACTGAAAACGCTGCGTGTTGCCGCCCGGGGTCACGTGATCATGCCGTTTGGAATCGACCAATTTGAAGGCTGGTCCGAGCGTCGAGGCAAGCTCATCCGGGTCGTAGCGCACGATCGGCAACCCGCTGCACCTTTCGGGGCCGTCCGGAGCGAAAGTCGCGATGATCACATGACCACCGGGACGGACGGCCTTCGTCAGGCTACCGATGTACGCATCGCGGTCGGCCGGCTCCGTCAAAAAGTGAAGGGCCGCCCGATCGTGCCAGAGGTCATACGCGCTCGAAGGCTCCCAGGTGGTGACGTCAGCGACGATCCAGTCGACGTCGTCTCCGCGCCGGCCGAGCCGCTTTTTTGTCTCCTCAAGAGCTTTTGCGGAAAGGTCGAGTATTGCTACCCGGCAGAAACCCTGCGCGAGCAGGCGATCAACCAGCCGTGAAGCACCGCCCCCGACGTCAATGATGGCTGCGTCGGTCGAGATGCCGGTGGCGGCGATGAGATCGAGCGACGGTGCCGGATTCTCCTCAAACCAACTCACTTCCTTCTCGGCCTTCGTCGCGTATACGTTCTGCCAAATGAGCCTGGCGGTCGGTATCGTTCACGACTGCGTCTCCCTTCAAAATTCAAGGTGCATCAAAGATGGCGTTGCCTCCCCTCCTCGACAACAAGAATCCGTCAGCGCCTTCGGTCTTCCTGCCCGCGGCGCTGATGCGGGAAGCGCGACGCCAGAAGAACATCAAGGAGGCGGACGTCCCCTCCGTGTGCCTTCTGGATCCGGATGGCGATCTGGTCCGCCACCTTCGTCGAACGGGGCGCGCCAAGCCATTCGGAGGATGGCCATGCTATCACACCGAACTCGATGTTTTCAGTCTCGCCGGAAGGGATGTCGGCATCGTCGGAAGGGCGGTCGGCGCTTCTTTCGCCGTTCTGGTGGCTGAAGAGCTTTTCGCCAGCGGTTGTCGCCTGCTGATCAGCTTGACGTCCTCCGGGCAGATCGTCGCCTCCGGCCCTCCTCCGTACTTCATCATCATCGACCGCGCGCTGCGCGACGAAGGCACAAGCTACCACTATGCTCCGCCATCGGAATTCGCGCGCGCATGTCCGCGGTTGCTTGCGGCGGCGGTCGAGGCCTTAAAGCAAGATGGCCCCAGAACGATCACCGGTGCGACCTGGACCACTGACGCTCCTTTCCGCGAGACCAGCGAAGCCATTCAGGCCGCAACCGACAAGGGTATTCTAGCAGTCGAAATGGAGGCGGCCGCTTTGTATGCATTCGCCGGGGCGACGGGCTGCAAAGTCCTCTGCCTCGCTCACGTGACCAACACCATGGCCCAAAGCGGCACAGACTTCGAAAAGGGCGAGGACGACGGAACGGTGGACGCGCTGGCGGTCCTAGGCGGCATCGTGGGCGCCTTGGCCGAAGAGTAGCAGACAGTCTCGCGGCGCGAATGTAGAGCTGGTCCTGGTGGTTATCCGGACTTTGGTGATACCGCAGCTTTTGATTGCGGCTCCCCGAGATGACCGACAAAGCCTATGGCTCGCTCCTGCAACGCGGGCTCAAGGTTCGTTGCCCTGATACGCTCGATAATTAGATCGGGACTGAGCGGACGCGCCGCGTGATAGACTTCGACGAACAGCTTATCCTTTTCGGACAAGCGGGCGAGCTTCGAAACGATGACGTCCTCCGGGCACGGTGCGACGGCTAAAACCTGTCGACCATCCACTTCGACGGTCTTGTAGATCGCCCTTGTGTTCCAGTCACTCGGTAAGCGCGCCGTGTTCTCATCGACACCATCGATGTAGAAACCGTGCTCCCGATGAAATTCCGAGCCTTCTCCGAAGAGAGCATTGATTTCTTCGGAAGCCTCCGGCTCGTCGTCGGGATCCAGCTTCTTTTGCATGACTTCCCAGATCTTCGCGTTTTCCGGATAGGCGTCGATCTCGCCCGAAGTTCGCAGCGCGACCGGGGCGTCAGGCCAGGAAAGAAGAATGCTTTGGCTGCCGATTATGAAGACCTTGTCGGTTTTAAACAGCCGGGCTATCGCCCTAACCGTTTCGACAAGGTCTTCAAAGGTGCGAACGAACGATCTTTCCGTCACGCAATCATACGCGGAAGTTCTGCGGGTTCGTGGATCACGGACCTCTGGGCAACGCGTTTCGCCGCCTTCCAGATACGACGCCTCAACGCTGCGTCACCGAAGTCGATGCCTTCGGCCAGAACGAAAGGCGACGACAGACGTAGACGCGTCATTTCCTCGTCGCGGCTCGTCAAAAGACGACGTACCTTCGATGGGGGAAGACCGAGCACGTCGGACCATTCGCGAACGAACGAATAGCCTTCGTAACGCTGCGAGCTACGATTCAGGGAAACTTTCGCTTTCTCGACCAACGACGGGTCGCGACCGATCGCCCGCGCAATCAGCCGATGAATCATCAGCTTCGCGGTGTCGTTCACGTACTCCTGGTTGATCCGAATGCTCATGTCTTTCGACCAAACCTCAGAAAAGAAGAATATGCATCAACGCGTAAAGATCCAACTACCTGGCGAGGTTGATCGGTTAAACGCGTTCTCTTTACGTTCAGGCTACCAGTCCCCTTGCGCACAGACAATCCCCTAGGAAAAAAGGAGTTGCCCTCCTAAACGCTAAAAAGTGGTCCCAAATCCGATTTTTAGGCATTTCCGGCGCCGAACCAGCTCCCGAGACGGAGAACTTGAGCCCGTCGAGGGTCGGGCGAGATCTCGGGACTGCTCATGCACATGGGCGGACACCTAAATCCTGCGCAGCCGAGCATTCATGCACAGCGCTCGTCCTTGTCAAACATCATCCTTGGCAGCAAGAAGCATTGCCCCCGGTTCCGTGCCAAGCTGGTTCATCGGCAACCCGGGATGGCGCGCCCGCCCTACTCCTCGGCGCCCAAGGTTGATAGGACTGTGACACCGAACGATTCTTAATCAGTTTGCCAAAAACGCCATATCGTGCGCCTTTTCTCGCCACGGGGTTTGAAGGTTCGGGGCGATGAAGCGGGTCATTTTTGGTGTTTTCCTCGCGACAATATGCAGCTGCGAAGGCCTTGCGGCAGATGCAGGCCGACCCCGCTTTTCGGACGCGTTCGATTGGACCGGACCATTCATCGGCGCAAATTTCGGCTATTCGGCCGGAAGTTCCCAGTTCTCGTCGGCCGGCCCAGGCACGCCACAGGTGGCCGGATCGTTCAGTTTGCTCAACGTCGATCCTTTCAAGGGTACGGGCAGCTACGCCGTCGGACTAAGCGCCGGTTACAACTACATGCTGCCGTCACGTGTGGTTCTTGGCGTCGAGGCCGACGTGTCCTTTCCGAGCACGATCGCGGGCTCAGCCGCCCTCCCCGGCGCGCAGGGCCCCTTGATGATCAAGGAAGCGGTGCAAACCTCCGGAACGGTGCGCGCGCGCCTTGGCTACGCGCCGGGTGCCTGGCTCTTCTACGCCACGGGCGGCCTGGCGTGGACCTACGACCAGTCGACGCTCGCACCGCCCGCGACCGCAGACGGCGAGACGCACGCTCTCACCAGACTCGGCCTCGCATGGGGCGCGGGGGCGGAGTTCGGGTTGTCGCCCAACTGGTCGGCAAGGTTCGAATACCTCGGGACGAGGTTCGGATCGCAAGGCGTGACGTTTTCGGGAGGCGCGCAGCGGGTGTCGTCGGATTGGACGGTCCACACGGCACGCCTGGGCTTCAACTACCGGTTTGGCCGGGATGACCGGCAAGTGCTCACCGAGAGCCTGAAACCGCTGGAGACCGACTGGTTCAGTCTGCGGGCGCAGACCACCTACCTGCAGCAATATGCGGCGCCCTTTCGCGCACCGTACCGCGGCACGAATAGTCTAATTCCCAACCAGACCCGCGAAACCTGGGACGTCACCTTCTATGCGGGCATCCGCCCATGGGAGGGCGGCGAATTCTGGATCAATCCGGAGATCGACCAGGGGTTCGGTTTGAGCTCGACGCTCGGCGTCGCGGGATTCCCGAGCGGCGAAGCCTACAAGGTCGGCTCTGCCGTTCCCTACGCCCGGATTCCGCGGGCCTTCTTCCGCCAGACGATCGACCTCGGTGGCGAAACGAAGAAAGTCGACGGTGACATCAATCAGTTCGCCGGCACCCAGGCGAACAATCGGATCGTCGTGACGGTCGGAAAGTTCGCAGTAACCGACGTCTTCGACACCAACAAATACGCGCACGACCCGCGCAAGGACTTCATGAACTGGTCGCTGATCGACACCGGTACCTTCGACTATGCGGCTGACGCCTGGGGCTACACCTATGGCGCCGCGATCGAATGGTACCAAGGCTCCTGGACGATGCGCGGAGGCCTCTTTGATTTGTCCAGGGTACCCAATAGTCAGGAGCTCGATCCGCGCTTCGAGCAATTCCAGTGGGTCGGGGAAATCGAACACCGGCATGAGCTCTGGGGCAAGCCCGGCAAGATCGCGGTGACCGGCTTTCTGTCGCGGGGACGCATGGGGCGCTTCGACGACGCCGTAGCGCTGGCCCAGGCGACCGGCGGGCCTGCCGACACGGCCTCCGTCCGGTCGTACCGCAGTCGTGCGGGCGTCAGCGTCAATCTTGAACAGGAGGTGACCCGCGATCTGGGTATCTTTGCGCGCGCGGGCGTCGCCGATGGCTCCGTGGAGTCGTATGAGTTCACGGACATCGACAGGACGGCGGCCGCCGGACTCTCGCTCTCGGGTGCATCGTGGAACAGACCGAACGACACTTTCGGTCTGGCAGGTGTTATCAACGGCATTTCAAGCGCGCGGCGGGCCTATCTCGATGCCGGGGGGCTCGGCATACTGGTCGGCGACGGTCGCCTCCCCAATCCGGGTCCGGAGAAGATTCTCGAAAGCTATTACAGCTTTCCGATATCGGTTTGGCGCGCAACCTTGAACTATCAACTGATCATGAACCCTGCTTACAATCGCGACCGCGGACCGGTTTCGGTTTTCGGCGCCCGCCTGCGCTCGCAATTCTAGCAACAAAATGAAGGCGAACTCCGACCGCTATTTGGTCCCGGCGAACTCGCTCAACTCGGCGCTCGCGGCGCTGAACACGACATCAGCGGGTCGACAATTCGCCACCACTGTTTGCAGGATTTGGCGGCCGTCCGGCATCTTTCCGTTGTGCGTGAGGAATTCCCCGACGTAGAAATCCGCTTCGCAAAGGCGTCTGGCGGCTTGAGGTGCATTGCCTTCTTCGGCAAGCTGACGCACCCGACCGGTGTCCACGTTTCCTAGATAGAGATCGAGGACCGCGCTCGGCCACTGGTCGCGCGTCACCCTCGCCGAGTTCGCCTCCAGTTCCTGGCGGTCGGCGTATGCCTGGTGAACGCGCGCTATGTGCAGCCAGATCGCGGGATTCGGGTTCGACGGTCTGAGGCGAACGGCGGTCTGGAGATCCTCGACCGCCGCTGCAATCGCGTCAGAGTACATGCGCGCGCGGCCTCGTCCCAGATAGACGCCGGCATTGCCCGGATCGATCTTTTGGGCACGATCGAAATCGTCGATCGCTTCTTTGTATCGGCCAAGCGCTAGATAGGCGTTTGCCCTGTTGGCCCAGAATACCGGGTCGCTTTCTCGCAGCCGGATGGCCTCGCCGAAATCTGCGATAGCCTTTTCCGCGTCGCCTTGCATCAGGTGGACGCCGCCACGGTCGCTGTAGGCATCGGCAAAGTCCTTCTGCAAGGCAATCGCACGATCGTAGTCGGCCGTCGCAGCCTGGTAGTCCTGCTTTGCGATGAAGGCGTGGGCGCGATTGTAGAAGGCCTCCGCATACGCCGGATCGAGACGTATTGCAGTCCCGTAGCTCTCGATGGCCAAGTCCAGTTCGCCTTTACGTTCGTACACCGAACCTAGATTACTATGAATCAGCGCGCTGTCGGGATTGAGCCGAAGCGCCTGCATCAGGTCGTCGCGCGCCCGATCGAATTCGCGGCGATCGGTCCAGATGAGCGCTCTGTAGACGTAGGAGTTCGGAAACTGCGGGAGGAGTGCGATAGCCGCATCGAGATCGCCAAGCGCACGGTCGCGCAAACCGAGCGCTTCGTAAGAGACGCCGCGGCTGTAGAACAGAAATCCTCGCTGGTCCGGCGCGAACTCTCCGCGCCGGAGGGCCTCGTCGAACAACTGAATGGCATACGGATACA
Organism: Bradyrhizobiaceae bacterium; assembly: GCA_003963145.1. Taxonomy (GTDB): domain Bacteria; phylum Pseudomonadota; class Alphaproteobacteria; order Rhizobiales; family Xanthobacteraceae; genus Afipia. The sequence continues at coordinate 28,579 of RXJJ01000007.1, read as the reverse complement.
GTCGCCGTTCCTTTGCAGCGAGCGCTTCGCGGACTAGCTCCCGAGCGGTCTGCGCTGCCGAGGGCGCTGCGAGGACGAACAGAATCGAGACGCACAAGACCGCGCAGGCTGCGGCGTATCCAAGACCGCGCACCCGCGCCGAGCAGCCGCGAATGCCGGCAAAGAAGAGCCGTATTGCGCCCTGAGTTCTCATCGCGTCATCCTTCGACGTCACGCAGCCACCTTGTGCTCAAAAAACGCACGATCTCAATTAATTGGCCGACCGGCGGGAAATGCGCCCACTTGCGCGTAGCCCGCAATCCTCGCATCCGAACGACCAGCCGCTCGGCTCCCTGTACCAGTCGCCGTCCCGCGCACATGCCGGACACGCCGCCGTCCCCCTGTCGGCAGGTTCCGCGGCGAGCTTTGCTTCCACCGCCGCCTTCAGCCGGTTGGCACGGGCGATTCCTTCCTCTTCGCCTTCGTCCACCTAGACCACGTCATCCGGAGCGAGCGAGCAGGCGTTGCCCTCGCTGATCTCGATCTGCAGGGTCGCGTGGCCAATCTTGTGGGACTTCTGCAGCAGGTGAGCGCATTCCATGAGGAATTCATCGCCTGGATGTCCCGACGGGATCACCAAATGGCAGGTCATCGCGGTTTCGGTGGTGCTGATCGGCCATACATGCAGGTCGTGGATTTCCGTCACGCCCGGCCTGTCCTGCAGGAACGTCCGGACGGCGCCGAGGTCGATCTCGGCGGGCGCCGCACTCAAGGACATGCCCACCGAACTCCGCAGCAGGCCCCAAGTGCTCCAGAGGATGACGGCGCAAATCACCAGGCTCATGGCCGGATCCAGCCACAGCCATCCGGTCCAAAGGATCAGCGCGGCCGAGATCACGACGCCGGCCGACACCGCGCAGTCGCCCGCCATGTGAAGGAACGCGCCCTGGATGTTGATGTCGCCCTTACGGCCGCTCGCGAAAAGCAAGGCGGTTGCGCCGTTGACCAGGATGCCGATAGCCGCCACCACCATGACGGTGTAGCCCGCGACCGGCTCCGGATCGCGGAAACGCTGAATGGACTCCCACCCGATCGCTCCGGTGGCCACCAGCAGGAACACCCCGTTCGCGAGTGCCGCCAGGATCGATGAGCCACGAAGCCCGTAGGTGAACCGCCCGCTCGGTGCCCGCTTGGAGACGATGGACGCCGCCCATGCCACCAGCAGTCCGAAAACGTCGCTCAGATTGTGTCCGGCGTCGGCCATTAGCGCGGTCGAGTTCCCGATATAGCCGTAGACGGCCTCGGCAACGACGAGACCCGTGTTCAGCGTGATGCCGATCGCGAAGGCCTTGCCGAAACTCGCCGGCGCATGGACGTGGCCGGCGCCACCGTGGTCATGCCGGTGATCATGATCGTCGGCGGCATGCCGGTTCGGGGTGCGGGCACCCTCTCCCCCATCACCATGATCGGCATGCCGATGTTGATCATGATCACCTCGCCCGCCCCGTTTTTCCGCGTCAGACATGCAGCACGGCCTCCTCTGCTCTAATGGCTTCGTCGTCGATTTGGATGGTGACGTGGTCGATGCCGAAATCGTCCTTCAGGACGCGGCGCGCTTGCCGCAGCGCCTCGCGTCCGCGCGACAGGTCGTCGACGACGAGATGGCCGCTCATGGCATCGAATCCGGAGGTGACGGTCCATACGTGAAGATCGTGGACGGCGGTAACGCCGGCGATCTCCTTTAGTTTCCGCTCCAGTATCGCCAGGTCGACGTTGGCGGGCGTGCCCTCCATGAGGATGTGTGTCACCTGCTTCAGCAGAGTCCATGTCCTCGGCACGATGAACAGTCCGATGCCGGCACCGATGATGGGGTCGGCGAGAACCCAGCCTTTCCACATCATGAGCAGGGCAGCGACGATGACGCCGATCGAGCCGAGCATGTCGCTCAGCACCTCAAAGTAGGCGCCCTTGACGTTGAGGCTTTCGGAATATCCACCGGCCAGCAGCCGCATGCTGATCAGGTTGACGACGAGCCCGATCGCGGCGACGACGAGCATCGGCGCACTCCGTATTTCCGGCGGCGCCTGGAAGCGCTGGAATGCTTCGTAGAGGATGTAGACGGTGAGCAGCAGCAACACGACGGCGTTGGTGAGCGCCGACAGCACCTCCATGCGGAGGTAGCCGTAGGTACGCTGCGGGGTCGCCTCGCGCTCTGCGAAGCGGATAGCGAGCAGAGCGAGCGCCAGCCCGCCGACATCGGTCATCATGTGCGCGGCGTCAGCAAGCAGCGCCAGGCTGCCCGTGATCAGACCGCCGATGACCTCCGCCACCATGTATGTCGCCGTCAGGCCGAGCGCCCACGCCAGCCTTCCCGCGTGCTGCGCGGCCGCAGTTCCGGCGGCACCTCCACCGTGCATGACTTCAACTCCCCGGGTTTGAAACTGATTGCGACGAAGCCTGCTCGCTGATCGACCGGCGCAAGGCCGCCTCGAGCTCGTCCAGTAGGAAGAAACTGACATCGTCCACAGACCCGTGTCCCTTAGCGAACGGCTGCTCTAGAAGGCGGACAAGGTAGAGCGCGTAGACGAACATGTAAGAGATGAATCCGAACAGAATGGCCGACGCCGGATCGCCTTCGGTCTTCAGGAAGAGCATCATGGCGACGATCGAGAAAACCAGCGTTTGGACCAGAACGTGTACCGACGGCACGAATTCGACCCTCTGGATCTGGTAGACGCGCAGCATCGACCTGCGCAGAACGTCCTGCGTCGTGCGAAGGCGGACGACGAAATTGGCCGTCATTCCCATCGGTTCGAGCCGGCCGAAAATCGGAGTGAGCTTGCCGATTTCGGCCAGGACCGGAGGAATATCCTTGTGGTCCCGCGCATGGCCCAGACCGATCCGGAGCTTGTCGATCGTCGAGAGCAGTATCTGCCGGCAGCGGGCGAGGTCGAACTCGGCATTCATGGATGCGAAGCACTCCAGATCGCCGTCGATGGCCTCGATCGAGGTGCGGATGTCGGCTGGGATGCGCTCCGCCTCCTTGTAGTCGGCGAGCACGCTCGATAGTAGGAAGCCGATGATGAAGATCGCGCCGCCGATGCCGCTGGTCAGTAGGCTGTTGAGTTCGAGGATTTCGAGGCCGTAGTAGTGCACGGCCACCTTGACGCAGCCGAGCGCCAGCACGACCACTGCCACCGTGAAGAACAACCGGAACTTCTTGCGAAAGCTGAGGTTCGCACCTCCGAAGTGGAGGTGAGCGATTATCGATGACGTCATTGCTTTAAGATCCACTTTTCCATTCGAGCTTCAACGGAAACGATTTCCGTTCCAGATCAATCGTCTGCAGCAGCTATGATCGAACCCACCGCAATGGACCTCGATTGAGGGGACCCCGGAAACGATCGACATGTCGATTTCAAAAACATTTCCCCGCCAGACCTCGCGTTGTACCCCCGCCCTGGAGAAGAAAACGCGATGGAGACATCCGCTGGAAGTACAGACTTCCGCTCTGTTCCCGCAGCCGATCTGATCGAAGTGCACCGCTGTGAATTCTTCTCCCGTGCCTCCCTGCAGATACCGCAGGAACCCGTTTCGCACGGTGATGTACTCATCCCCGCATGAGCGCTTCGCCATCTCCATGGCGGAACGGACGGCCGGCGAAATCCGACTGTACTGGCCGGAAGACAAGGGGACCAACCGACCCTGGGCTTGGCCTGAAGCGCGCGCCATGGCGCCGGAGGTCGTAAGGCAAAGCATCAACGCTAAGACGAAACGCGACATGAGATCCTCCCTTCTACCGCTGCCGGCCGCGCCCTCAAGATTCCCGATCCAGTCTGAACGAGACGCCGATACGCTTTTCCTTGATCCAGACGATGCGGCATTCGTGACGGATATCGTCGGACACGATCACCAGCGTGAATTCCCTCGGGACGCCGAGCGGGCTTGCGACGTCCAGCATGGCGCCCGACCTGGTCAGGTTGCGCACCGCGCATGATATCGCCGCCCCACCGAACGAGATCGTTCCGGCCTTCAAGACGCGCGATCGCCGCAGCTTGCGTTTCTCTTCCATGAGGGCCTCCCACCGGGACACGCCTAGTCGACCTTCTTCTCGGCCGCCTCTGCGAGCTTCACGATGTCGCCCTTCGTAAACAGGATTCCCTTGAGCTCGGTGCGCCAGTCCGCCTTCTTTCGCAGGAGGAATTCGAGGTCCATTCCGAAGTGCTTGAACTCTTCCTTCTGCGCATTCTCCATGATGGCCTTGGCATCCTTGTCCTTCTCGACTGAGATCCTTTGTTCGTACCACCCGATCGCCTCCGCTTCCTCGATCAACGAGGTGATCATCCGGGCGAATGTGCGCGTCTCCTGCGAAAGCTCATCCGGCGGTTCGTGATATTGGTCGAAGCCCATTTTGTTCTCCTGCTGGTTAGAGAGTGAATTCGATTGCTAGTGGCTAAAACGAAAGGCGACGCCTGGGGGCAAGCCGTCAGAACTCATTGGAATTGCCATCCTGCTCGATCGTTTTTGGCCGCCAACGGCGGGCGTCGAGCCCGCCAATTACCGGCAGGAACTCAAATTCGAGGATCAGGATCACCATTCCGGTAACAATTGCGGCGATGAGCAGTTCGCCGACCCCGGCGAGCATGCCGACCGCCGCCGTCGACCAAATGGCTGCTGCAGTGGTCAACCCTCGGATGGCACCACCGTCCCGCAGGATCATGCCTCCACCGAGAAACCCCACGCCGGTTACAACGCCCGCCATCACTTTTTCGGCGGTCGCCGGAAAATTCTCGACGCCGACGGCGGTGAAGGCGGCCGCTCCCAGACTAACAAGCATGAAGGTACGGTCGCCCGCTTCGGAACCGCGAAACTCACGTTCCCATCCGATAGGAAAAGCGAGCGCCACGGCGACGCCGATCCGGACCAGCAACGCCACATCGAACCGCGTGGTCCCGCCGGCGTCGCCCGTCGCCGCGAACGCGATTGTCGCGCCGGTTGTCAGCCCAAACATGAGAGCGGCAACTGCGAGTTTGGGCAATGCGTGTCCCGCTCCTCTTTTAATGATGGAAATTCGGCTCAATGCCCGGGCCCCTCTGTCAAAGGATTGTAAGGTGGCCTAAGCAGGCGCAGTGCATTCAACGTTACCAGCACCGTGGCGCCGGTGTCAGCGAGAATGGCAGGCCATAGCCCCGTCATTCCGACCACCGTGGTGACGAGGAAGATCGCCTTCAACCCCAGCGCAACCGTGATGTTCTGACGGATGTTGGTCATCGTCCGCTTCGACAGGTCCACCATGGCGGCGACGTCGGACACGCGCCCGTGCAGCACGGCGGCGTCGGCGGTCTCCAGCGCGACGTCGGTCCCACCGCCCATCGCAATGCCGACATCGGCGGCGGCGAGCGCGGGAGCATCGTTGATGCCGTCGCCGATCTTGGCGACCGACCAGCCGGCCTTTTGAAATTTGCCGACGATCCGCTGCTTGTCCTCCGGCAGGAGTTCCGCCTCGACGTCGATGCCGAGTTGCTGGCCTATCGCGTTCGCGGTCCGGCGGTTGTCGCCGGTCAGCATTACCGTCCGGATCCCCGCATCCGACAGCAGCTTCAGGCCCTGCTTGGCGTCCGGACGCGCCTCGTCACGCATGGCGATGGCGCCGGCCAGCCGATCGTCCAAAACCAGCAGAGCAACCGTCTTGCCCTCGTCGTTCAGGGCCGCAATCCGGGTGTCCTGATCGGGAGTGACGGCTGCCAATTCAGCGGCCGCTTTCGGAGAACCAAGGAATACCTTGATGCCCTCCACCGTGGCCTGCACGCCCTTGCCGCCGATGGCCCCGGCGTTCGAAGTCGGCGGCACCCAGATCTGCTGTTCCGCCGCCCTGGATAGGATGGCGGTTGCAAGCGGGTGACTGGATCCCGACTCGAGCGCCGCAGCGAAACGCAGGACGTCTTCCTCGCTGCGCCCGAAGCCGATGATATCCGTGACCTGGGGCTTGCCGGCGGTGAGCGTGCCGGTCTTGTCGAAGCAGGCGACGGTGATCTTGCCTATCTGTTCGAGAACGGCGCCCCCCTTCAGCAACAATCCCCGGCGGGCGCCGGCGGACAGGCTGGCGGCGATCGCCGCGGGCGTCGAGATGACCAGGGCGCAAGGACACCCGATCAACAGAATGGCCAAGCCTTTGTAGATCCAGCCGCTCCATGCCCCGCCGAATAGCAGCGGCGGGACGACGGCCACCAGAGCGGCTACCACCACCACGCCGGGTGTGTAAAAGCGGGAGAAACGGTCGATGAAGCGCTCTGTCGGCGCTTTCGACTCCTGCGCCTCCTCGACGAGCTTGACCACGCGGGCGATCGTGTTGTCCGCCGCGGCGGCGGTGACGCGCACCTTGAGCAGACCATCACCGTTGACGGTGCCGGCGAACAGGTTCTCACCGCGGCCCTTCCGGACGGGCGTGCTTTCGCCGGTTACGGGCGCCTCGTCGATTGAACTCTCTCCGGAAACGATGACTCCGTCGGCCGGGATCCGGTCGCCGGGACGAACCTGGATCATGGCGCCGACCGTGAGCGTGTCGGCCTCGACCTCGCGTACCTGCCCGTCACCATCCTCGAGCCGGGCCGTCTTTGGCACCAGCTTCGTCAGGTCCTGAATACTGGCACGCGCCCGGCTGGCGGCGACGCCCTCCAGCAATTCGCCGATCAGGAACAGGAAGACGACCGTTGCCGCCTCCTCCGTCGCGCCGATGAAGACCGCACCGACCGCGGCGATTGTCATCAGCATCTCGATCGAAAACGGCGTGCCTGCCATCGCAGCAGAAATCGCGCGCCTGGCGATCGGGATCAAGCCGACCATCATCGCTAGTAGAAATGCCCACTGCTCGGCGGCGGGGAAGGCTTTTCCCAATGCGAAAGCGACGGCGACAGCGGTTCCGGAAGCGATGGTCAGGTCGCCCTTGCTGGTTTGCCACCAGCTTTTGGCCGTGGGGCCGTGGTCATGGACATGAGAATGCCCGGACTCTTCTTCCGGCGCGGACTTCTCGTCTCCATGGTCATGCCCGACGTGTTTGGCACCGACTTCCTCCGAGCCGGTGACGGCATATCCCAGAGCCGAAATTGGATAGCGAATTTTCTCCTTCAAGACAGTTCCGTCGTGACTCACGGTCACCGTGCCACCCGGCACCGATACGGCCACATCTGTAACGCCGGGGACGCGCACCAAGGCGTTTTCGATTTTGGTTGCGCAAGATGCGCAGTCCATGCCCTCCACACGAAGTCGCACTTTGACTATCTGTGCCGGGTCAGTCATGGCGCGACCCCTCTCGCAGCCGGAAGGAAAATTTGTGGGGCAGCATGGCGTTCATGTCTTGCCCTCCTGCCGAAGCCGCTTGTAGAGCCTCTCGACCGCGTCGGAAAAATCCGATGCGACGTTCCGCGAGCAATGATCTTCAAGGAAGTGAAGTTGATTGATGAGGTCGAAGGTTGCTGGATTGAGATCCAGCCCGTCATCGACGCCGGGCGGCCTGCTCAGAATGATGCCGCTCATGAACCCCTGCGCCCATGCAAGATAGTCTCTGCGAATTACGGGATTATCTCTTACGTCGTCATTGAACCGCTGACAGGTCGTGGCGCCCAGGCCGACGATCCTTGCCTTCCTCGCTTCCGCTCGAAGTTCGCACGATGCACCGGTTGCGAGCAGAAGAACGAGAGACAATGCCGACACCGCTACCGGGTGGCCGCCGTCGCGATGTCCAAAGACGGACGTACCGGCTTTGTGCCTGCGTCGTCCGCGCTCGGAGGTGTTCCGTCCGATTGACATTGATCTGGTTGCTCGCGCAGGTTACTTCTTGAATTTGGCCTGTCCCGATTTTCCTTCGGTCGTCTTGATCGTGAGGGTGATTGTTGCGCCCGCCGCTATCGGGTTCTTTGCATCGCCTTTCAGCGAATTCTCGCCTTGAGGGGCAAGCGTAACGGTCTCACGACCGCTTCCGCTCACGATGAGTACCGCGGCGGTGTAGCCCTTGGTCTCAATTGGTTTGGCGTTCTTCGCGTCGAACACGTTGATCGTGACCGAATTTCCGGCAGTCATGAGTTCGGCGTCGATCCCGGCCACGTCGAGCATGAGGCCACCGTTCGGCCCTTTTTCGTAATCCTCGGCTGAAGCCGGGACAGCAAAAACCAAGGCGGCAATCAGCAAGAGTACGTATTTCATGACGTTGCTCCTTCGGTGGCTGGTGATTTCGATTCGCCGTTCTCCAGGTCCTCCCGTCTGAACAGGACGTAGAGGGCCGGCAGTACCAACAAGGTGAGGATGGTCGACGAGATAATTCCGCCGATGACCACGGTCGCCAACGGCCGCTGCACTTCGGCACCGGCACCGGTTGCTATCGCCATCGGAATGAAGCCAAGAGACGCGACCAGTGCGGTCATCAGGACCGGCCTCAGCCGAGTGAGCGCGCCCTCCTTGACCGCTTCGACGAGCGGATGACCCTCGTTGCGCAGCTTTTCAATGAAAGTGATGATGACGAGCCCGTTGAGCACCGCCACGCCCGACAATGCAATGAAGCCGATACCGGCGCTGATCGACAGCGGGATCCCGCGGAGCAGAAGCGCGATAATTCCGCCCGTCAAGGCAAGCGGGACGCCGCTGAACACCAGGAGCGCGTCGGGCATCGATCCCAGGCTCATGAAGAGCAGCAGGAAGATCAGAAGCAGGGCTATCGGTACGACGATGGTCAAGCGCTGCGTGGCCGAGACCAGTTGTTCGAACTGACCGCCCCACCCGATCCAGTAGCCCGCCGGCAGCTTCACTTTTTGCTCCACTTGGCTCTGGGCATCGGTGACGAAGGACCCGAGGTCGCGGCCTCTTATGTTGGCCGTCACGACTATTCGCCGTTTCCCGTCTTCCCGACTGATCTGGTTGGGACCCGGCGCCACGTCAATCTGGGCAAGCTCGGACAGCGGAACGTATCGGATCTGGGACAACGGAGAATTACCAAGAATCGCGGGGATGGCCCTTGCCGGATTCTCCTGCGGCGGCAAAGGCACCGGAAGCGCCTTCAGCGCGGAGATATCGGAGCGTAGATGCTCCGGAAGGCGGACGACGATGTTGAACCGGCGGTCGCCCTCGAAGACCATCCCGGAGTTCTTGCCGCCAACGGCAATTTCGACCAAGTTCTGCACGTCGCCGACATTTATTCCATATCGCGACAAAGCTTGGCGATTGAGCTTCACGGTAAGGACCGGGAGTCCGGAAGCCTGCTCGGTCTTGACGTCGGCCGCTCCCTGGACGTTCTGCAGGACCGCCTGAACTTGAGCAGCGGTTTGGACGAGCACATCGAGGTCGTCACCGAATATCTTTACGCCGACGTCGCTGCGGACACCCGAGATCAGCTCGTTGAAGCGTTGCTGAATCGGTTGCGAGATTTCATAAACGTGGCCCGGAATCTCTTCGGCGGCTTCCTGGATCTCGGACACGAGAGCGGCCTTCGACTTCTCCGGATCGGGCCATTCTTTTCGCGGCTTCAGCATGACGTAACCGTCCGACGTCGACGGCGGCATCAGGTCGGTTGCGACCTCCGCGGTGCCGGTGCGCGCGAACACTTCCCTCACCTCCGGAATCTTCATCAGCCGCTTTTCGACCATCGCCTCCATTTCGAGGGACTGCGTCAGGCTGGTCCCGGGGATCCGAATTGCCGCAAAGGAAACGTCGCCCTCGTCCAGGCTGGGAATGAATTCACCGCCCATCCGGGACGCACCTATCCCGCAGACGACTATCAACAGTGCTGCGATCACGGCGACGCCGTACCTGTTTCGAATGGAAGCCGAAAGCAACGGCGTATAGACATGGCGCGCACCGCGCATGAACCAGTTCTCATGCTCGGACACCTTGCCAGTCACCAAAAGGGCCACGGCCGCGGGCACGAAGGTCAGCGACAGGATGCTCGCGCCGGTGAGAGCCATCAGCACGGTCAACGCCATCGGCGTGAACATCTTGCCTTCGACGCCGGTGAGCGTGAGGATCGGAAGGTAGACCACACCGATGATCAGCGTTCCGAACAGGCTCGGGCCGATGACTTCCCGCGATGCCGCCAAAATCGTCTCGAATCGCTCCTGTCGGTTCAGGACGCGCCCCAAACGCTGCTGTTCATGTGCCAGCAAGCGCAGGCAGTTCTCCACGATGATGACGGCACCGTCGATGATGATGCCGAAGTCGATCGCGCCGAGACTCATCAAGTTGGCACTGACCTTGTTTTCGACCATGCCGGTAATGGTAAACAGCATGGACAGCGGAATGACGAACGCCGTGGCAATCGCCGCCTTGAAGTTTCCCAGGATCATGAACAGGATCACGATCACCAGGAGCGCGCCTTCGACCAGATTCTTCTCGACCGTCGCGACCGTTGCTTCGACCAACCGTGTCCGGTCGTAAACCGCCCTGGCGATCACGCCGTCGGGCAACGATCGGCCGATCTGCTTGAGTTTGGCCGCCACCCGCTGCGCCACCGTCCGGCTGTTCTCGCCGATCAGCAGCATCGCGGTGCCAAGCACCACCTCTTTCCCGTTCACCGTCGCGGCGCCGGTCCGCAAATCCTTGCCTTCCCTGACGTCCGCGATGTCGGAAACCCTGACCGGTACGCCGTTGCGGGAGCCGATCACGATTTCCTTGATTTCTTCGATATTCGCTACCTGCCCCGGGGTGCGGACGAGATACTGCTCGCCGTTGCGCTCGATATAGCCCGCGCCGACGTTGGCGTTGTTCGATGCCAGCGCCGTCATCACCTCCCGGAAGCTGAGCTTGTAAGCCATCAATTGAGCGGGATCCGGCAGCACGTGAAACTGCTTTTCGAAGCCGCCGATGGTGTTGACCTCGATCACGCCGGGAACGTTTCTTAATTGAGGCTTGATGATCCAGTCCTGGATCGTTCGCAAATCACTGGGCGTGTACTCGCCGCCGCCGGCCTTGCGGGCCTCCGGCTTTGCCTCCACGGTAAACAGGTAGATCTCGCCCAGGCCCGTCGACACCGGTCCCATGGCCGTTTCAATTCCGGGCGGAAGCTGGTCTTTGGCCTGTTGAATGCGCTCGTTGACCAACTGTCGTGCGAAGTAGATGTCGGTACCGTCCTTGAAAATAACGGTGACCTGGCTGAGACCGTAGCGCGACTGCGATCGGGTGCTTTCCAGATGTGGAAGCCCTCCCATGCTGGTCTCGATAGGGAACGTAACGCGCTGTTCGACTTCGAGCGGCGAATAGCCGGTTGCGCGGCTATTGATCTGGATCTGGACGTTGGTGATATCGGGTACGGCATCGATCGGCAGTCGCGTGAAATTCCAGGCGCCGAAGGCGGCCATGATCAGTACGCCGATCATGACCAGCCATCGTTGTCGGATGGCGAAGGATAAGATCGCTTCAAGCATCGGACTTCTCCGGGCGGCGGCCGATCTCTCTTATCCGGGCAAACGCGTGAACCGGCGTCGTATACACGACCCCGTCGCCCTTCCTGCCTGTCCATGCTGCCGTGGCGATGCGCCCGCAAATCTCGTCGGCCAGTTCGGACCGGCAGACCAACCTCAATTCCAGGTATTGGTGATACGTCAGGTCAGTATCAGTCGAGACATAGCCGCCCCCTTGTCCGCGTCCCCTTCCTTGTCCGCGCACCTCGTCGAATGTGAAGCCCGGAAAGTCCGCAAGATCGTGGAGCGCGCGGACGACGTGTCCCTCCATGTGGGGCCGGATCAGGGCGGTGATCAAAGTCTGGCTGCTCTCAGTGTTCATCGCTGCCTGCTCCCTTCGACATCTCGGCCTTCACGATGAAGCTGTTCTGCGCCGCGTAAACGTCGCCCTCTAGAACGCCGAACGTAATTTCAACCAGGTGCGGATCGCGCTCGCCGACCTCGACATCGCGGGCATCGAATTTCTCGCCGTTGCGGACGAACACGACCGTGCGGTTTTCCACGGTTTGCAACGCCGACGACTTCACCGCGACGCCGACCTTCTTCGCCGATAGCGTTAGCCGTCCCGTGATGAACAGCCCGGGGCGCAGCCGCTGCCCGGAATTCGCCACGACCGCTCTCGCAATGGCACTCTGTGTATCGCTGCTGCCGACCGGCGACAGATACGAAACCTTTGCTTCGATCGTTTCTCCGCCGTCGGCGGGATCGATAAGCACCTGATCGCCGATGCTGACGCGCTTGAGGTCGCGGCGGTAGACCGAGAAATCCACCCACACCGTCGACAAGTCGGCGATCACGAAAGCGGGCTTCTGCTCGGAGACATACTCCCCCAATGTGGTCTGACGGTCGATGACGGTGCCGGCGAGCGCCGCCTTCAATTCATACTGCGTCAAGCTTTGATTGCTTTCGATGAGCGCAAGCACATCACCCTTTTGGACGACATCGCCGATGCGCTTTCGGACGTCCCGAACGATCCCCGGGAAGCGCGGCGTCACCTGCACGAGCGATTCCTGATTCGGCTGCACGATGCCGTTCAGCAGAAGGCTGTCCCGCAGCACGCCCGCCGAGGCTTTTGCAAGCTCAATTCCTGCCGCCTGGATCTTGGCGTCGCTGAGAGCCACGCTGTCGGAATGTTCTTCCTTCTCGGCCTTTTCGGTCGGCGTTGTCTTCGACGTCGCCGGCAGCAGCATCCGGTAGCCGCCATAGGCGAGCGCTGCGGCCAACAGGATAAAGATGGAATAGCGGATAAGTCCCTTGATCATCTTGAACTCTCGCGAGTGAGCGTAAACGGATTACCGGCAAGACCCTCGATGGTCGCGATGGCGATATGGAAGTTCTGCAGCGCCTCCTGTTCGCGGAGTAGCGCCTGTAACAGAGATCCGCGGACGTCGAGCAATTCCAGCAGGGAAAACCGGCCCTGCGAATAGCCGCTGAAGATCGTCTCGGAAGCGCTGCGCGCATTGGGAATGACTGAAGACCGCAGCAGTTTGATCTCGGCCAAGGCGCCCGTCAGCGTGTCATAGGCCCGGCCGACAATGCTGATCAGGACCAGCTTGTTGATCGCCCGCTCCGCGTCGGTCTTCGCGAGCGACTCCTGGGCGGCGATGATGTTTCCGGTGTTCTGGTCGAACACCGGGATCGGAATCGAGACGCCGAGCCGGACCGCGTTGTCGTTCGTGTCCTGAAAGTGGCGCCAGCCTGCCGAGATGCGGGGGTCGGGAATTGCTTTCAGGCGTGCAATGAGAAGTTCGGCATTGCGTTGTGCGGTTACTGCGGTCCAGCGCAGCAACTGCGGATTGGCTTCGATGGCCCGGACAATTGATGGGAATGAGGGCGGCTGCCCGATATTGGTGAGCCGCCCGACGGCAGCGCCGAAATGCGGGCTGCTGTCGCCCATGAGTATTGCGAGATCACGTCGCGCCAAAGCCAATTGGGTTTTGGCTCGTTCGCGCTCGACGCGGAAAAGGTCGGCCGCAACTTGCGCTCTTAGAGTTTCGGCCGGCGAGGAAGCACCTTCCTGCACCCGCTTTTGCAGCAATGGGATAAGCGGGTCGAAGCTGGCCACCTGCTCATCGAATATTTCGATGCGGCGTTGCAGGCTGATAATGGTGATGAACGCGATCGCGGTCTCGGATAGAACTTCCAACCGGGTCGCCCGCCGCTGCCAGACGGCGGTACCGATGCCCGCCTCGCCCGCTGCGATCCGAGCCTCCCGCTTGCCGCCCAGTTCGACCAGTTGGCTGAGTTGCAGATTGGTTTCGGCCGAGCGCAGGCCCTTGTACGGCCCAGACCCCAACGCATTGTCGAGTTCAAACGAAACGTCCGGATTGGGAAGCGCACCCGCCTGGATCCGAAGCCCTCCGGCGATGCCGATATCGCGCTCGGCCGCCGTCAAGCGCGGGTTCGCCGCCAAGGCGCGTTGCAGCGCCTGCGGCAAGGAGATTGCGCGGGAAGAACGTTCGGCTGCTTTGACTGGAATTGTGAACGCAAGCAGTGCGCAAGACAGGCGCAGAGCCCCTTTAACCACCAACATGATACCGACCTGAATAGCGAACAGACTGCAACGCGACTGAATCGCGCGCTGCGCTAAAGCTTCAGATCAGATGTTTGGGGGGCGGCGTATCGAGCCGAGGATGGTCTTCGAACAGAAGCCTCGGAGCTACGAAAGGGGGCTTGATCGGACGGTCGGAAGGCCCGGCGTCGGCTACGACCGCCGGCATGAGGATCGGGGCGCAAACGTAACAATGTGCCGCCACAACGGAAGACTTTTTCGTGCCGCCATCGTCGGGGCCGTCGTCCGGGAGATTGACAATATCCGACGAAAAAGTGGCGGCGAGAGCTTCGTCGGTGCACGAAATGGCATGGGAGAAACCGACGAAAAGGTAAGCAAAAGCTAGGAACGTCAGGAGCATCCGGCGAAGTCCCGGCGCTCGCAATCTCGGCAATATTCGACCGACGTGGCGTTCCATGATGTGCCGTTAGCAAATTCCGTTTGCGAACACTATTACAATGTTGGCAACTTGGCGGGGAACTTTGGGCTTTCCGCGGTTTTCTGTCTTGAACTGCGAGCGCGACCTTTGGTCTCCGCCGCTGCAGCCGCAACACCGTAGACGCACGGCCCTCGTTTGCTCGACCTGACCGTTAGGCATCGTTGTTTGGTCCGGGAAGATTTGCCCCACATGCTCGAGCGAGGCCTTGAGCGATTTCGCAGGCAATCGCCAAAGCAGTGCGGCTTTCTACAGAGCGGATCGAGTTCATCTTCTCGCACGCCACAGGGCCGGTTTAGGGACTAAAAGAGTCACCGCTGCGTCGAGATTCCAAGAGCGTGATCGATATCTCCAAGGGGGCAATCTCGACGAGGGACCCCGTTAACGGCCTTGGGCCTTATGTTCGGAACAGTATCTTGGCCATTCCAAGGACGCTTGCGGCCGCACCCAAGGGGCCCACGATGGTTACCCATGGATGACCCGGAAATGTGCGGTGCAGCAGAATGCCGACGAACGTCGCCGCTAATGCCGTTGTCGCGAGTAATCCTATGACGAAAATCGCTCTTTGCAGGCTGGACATAAGAAATCCGCGTCTAACCTCGTCGTTAGACTCCTGAGCTGGTAGGAGAAATCCGCCTCGGCACTTCGGGCCCAAATCCCGCCATGATGGAACTTGGGCGCCGCTGGGACGTCATCGTGCCGCGCGGTACACTACTTTTGGGGCGAACCTGCATGAAGTCGAAGCAAAACGCAGTTCATGCAGGACCAAGCCCCGTCGTAACCACCAGTAAGCCGCGCCTTCTCGATGCGCTAGGCCCCGGGCTCATAACCGGCGCCTCCGATGACGACCCGAGTGGCATAGCGACATATAGCCAAGCGGGCGCACAATTTGGGTATTCCTTAAGCTGGACCATGCTCCTCACCTATCCGCTCATGGCTGCGGTGCAAATGATCAGTGCGCGAATCGGCCGAACCACGGGCCGTGGCCTGGCGGGAAACCTGCGGCAGCACTACCCAGGTTGGCTTCTGCAGACGTTCGTGACATTGCTGGCTGCTGCCAACATTATCAATATCGGGGCGGACCTCGGTGCCATGGCGGATTCCACCAGTCTCGTCCTGGGCGGCCCGAAAACCCTCTATGTAGCCGCATTTGGAGCTCTCTGCATTGGGCTGCAGGTCCTGCTGCAATATACCCGTTACGTTTCCTATCTGAAATGGCTGACGCTTGCGCTTCTCGCCTATGTGGCGACCTTGTTCATGGTCGACGTGCATTGGGGCGAGGCCCTTCGCCAATTCGTCATCCCCTCGTTCACCTGGAAAACCGAATATGTCCAGATGATCGTTGCCGTTTTCGGTACCACCATCAGCCCCTATTTGTTGTTCTGGCAAGCGTCGCAGGAAGCCGAGGACATCCGCGCGGTTCCGGAACGGCAGGTCTTAAAGCGGTCACCCGATCAGGGTCCCGACGCAATCAAGCGCATCGAACTCGATACCTTGATCGGAATGGGAGTATCAAACTTCATCGCGTTGGCCATCATCATCACGACAGCATCGACCCTTAATGTATCTGGAGTGACGGACATTCAGACCTCGGCGCAGGCGGCCGAGGCGCTGCGTCCGATCGCGGGCAATTATGCCGCGACAATCTTTGCCTTGGGCGTCCTCGGAACGGGGCTGCTCGCCATACCTGTTCTCGCGGGATCCGCGGCTTACGCCATCGGCGAAGCCCGCAAATGGCCCATCGGACTTGCGCGCCAACCCAAGGAAGCGAAGGCTTTTTACGCTACCATCGTCATGGCGACCGCAGTCGGAGTATTACTCAACTTCACACCGATTAACCCGATCAAGGCGCTCTACTGGTGTGCGGTCATCAACGGCATCGTGGCGGTGCCGGTAATGGCTATGATGATGGCGATGGCGGCTAACGCGAAGATCATGGGCGCGTTCGCGATCGGCGGATGGCTTAGAGGGCTCGGATGGATAGCGACGGCGACCATGGCCGCAGCGGCCGTCGCCATGGGAATCACTTACATTATATAGCTCCGACCAAATGCAATGACGCCAAGTGCGCTCCAGCGGATAGCGCGGCGAGCGCGACGGCCTCGTCCCAGTCCGAAAGGCGCTCACCTGGAGGTCGCCGGCGCGCCAAAGCCAGCACCACTTTCGCAATGAAGCCTAGCGCTCCGAAACCTGCCAGACAAAGAAGCGTCAGTGCTATCGTCCCACCCGTACTGACCGCGAGAGCGACCGACAAAGCAACGGCCAATGCCATCCCCCATCCGATCTTGGTCAGCCAGGCACGCAATGGGTCGTTCGGCAAATATTTTCCTCTGCGCCTAAAATACGACCGGTAATTCGTTGTTCAGCCCGCGATCTCGTCCAAAAGCAAGATCACCAAGAAGCCTACGAAGAAGAGGCTGGTGACCCAAGGCTTCTCCGGAGCGGCGTGTGCCTCGACCAGCAACTCCTCGGTGACGAGATACAGAAGTGCGACAAGTCCGAAGGAAAAAAATGCCGCGATCCAGAAGTTTGGAAGATGGCTGACCGGGATGCCGACAGCGGCTCCGATAGGCAACAAGACAGCCATTCCTGCGACGATGGCTATAACTTTGGCCGGTTGCCGGATCGATTCCGATAACTCCCCGGTAAGCGACAATCCGAGAAACAGGACTTCGGTAGTCAGCGCGACTGTGAGCAGAAATCCCTGCTTGGCCCCGGCCGCGAACCCGATGCCAAGGACCAGTCCGTCGATGAAGATGTCGACGGCGACCATGACGACGAGGCCGACTATACCCTTGGAAGTCTCGCCCAGCCGCTTGATCAGCAGCATCAGCAAGATGCCGGCGGCCCCACCGAGGATCACCGCCCAGGCCGATTGGCGGTGCTTGATATCGGGGAGCAGTTCGCTGGCGGCGGCGGCGAACACCACGCCAGCGGCAAAATGCTGGATAGCGCCCGCGAAAGCGGGCGATGGCCGTCGCCAGACCGCTACGGCGGCCCCCAGCACTACCGCCAAGGCCGGAATCAGCGTGTAAGTCCAGACTGCCATTCATCATCCCATCCGCTCAGCGCTGGGCACCGGGGACGCCAGCGGTCAGCGCAACAGCAACCTTAATCGCAGTTGTGAGTTCCTTGTATCCACACTCACGGGAGTCCAAGATGGCGATACTTCGCAGATTAAAGAACACATGGACGTCATCTCGTCGGACAAGAAGACGGTCGGCAAGGTCGACCATCTCGACGGCACCGATAAGATCAAGCTTACGAAACAGAGTTCGCCCGACGGCGACCATCATCACTTCATCCCCGTCGCCTGGATCGAACACGTCGATCAGCATGTCCACCTGACGAAATCGGGGGCCGAGGTCACTGCCCATTGGCAGCATGAGGGCAAGTAGAATCTGACACGTCGCGGGCCGGCTCAAAGCCGGCTCGCAACGTGCTCTATCCCGTTCTGTGCAGCTTGCAGGGAAAACAGGCATACGGCACGTGCATCGCGACGTCCGCTGGATTTCAAACAACGTGACGAAACATGGTAGAGTAACGGATGTCCGAAACTCCTCGTTCTCAAATCTGGTCGGGGATTCCGATGGCGTTGGCATCCGCTGTCTTGTTCGGTGCCTCGGCGCCTCTGGCTAAGGTTCTCCTGGGTTCGATTGCGCCGCAGATGCTGGCAGGTCTCCTGTATCTAGGCGCGGGAACGGGATTGACGATCATCTATCTTGGGCGGGCCGCTTTTGGCATTCCTGTTGCTGAGGCAAGGTTGCGACGCGTTGATCTGCCCTGGCTGGCCGCTGTTGTGATTTTAGGGGGATGTCTCGCCCCGTTGCTGCTCATGATGGGTCTGCAGCACACCTCCGCTTCGTCGGGCTCCCTGCTCCTCAATCTCGAAGGCCTTGCCACAATGGCCATCGCTTGGGTGATCTTCAAAGAGAATGTCGACGGCAAAGTCTTGGTGGGAGCGCTTGCGATCTTGACCGGCGCG
This sequence comes from Bradyrhizobiaceae bacterium, assembly GCA_003963145.1. Classification (GTDB taxonomy): domain Bacteria; phylum Pseudomonadota; class Alphaproteobacteria; order Rhizobiales; family Xanthobacteraceae; genus Afipia. The sequence continues at coordinate 10,187 of RXJJ01000007.1, read as the reverse complement.
GTGATCCTGGCATGGGATGGACAAGGCATCACGATCGATGCCGGCGGAGCCCTGATTGCCGGGGCCTGTTTGGCATGGGGTCTCGACAACAATTTTACGCGCAAGCTTTCTGCCGCTGATCCGGTCGTCACGACCATCATCAAGGGACTGGTGGCCGGAACCGTGAATATGGGGCTGGCGCTTGCAATTGGCTCAGCGCTTCCGCCTCTTTCCGCGATCGGTGCTGCCGCCTTGGTAGGCTTCTTTGGCGTCGGGGTGAGCCTGATTTTATTTGTGCTGGCGCTGCGGCATCTGGGGACCGCCCGGACCGGCGCTTATTTTTCGTTGGCGCCCTTCATCGGAGCGGTTGTGGCGATCCTGCTTCTGCGCGAGCCGCTCACCCCTCAGTTGGCACTGGCAGGGCTGCTAATGGGCGGCGGTATTTGGCTGCATCTCGCCGAGCGGCATGAGCACGACCACCAGCATGAATTGCTAGAGCATGACCACAGCCACGTCCACGACGAGCATCACCGGCATCATGCCGAAGAGATGTTGGAGCGTCATTCACATTGGCATCGCCACGAACCTATTCGACATAGGCATCCACACTATCCCGATTTGCATCATCGACACCGGCACAATTAGATCTGCGCACGCAGGAACAAGCGGAATTGGCATGCGGCGGCGGTGGCGACCAATGGCCATCGTACCAGCAGCGGGGCGGCGTATCGTGCGCAAGTTCAAGACGTCCCCGGCCTCAAAGCCGCCGCCCCCTGCCGGAGGATGAGCCGGAATCCTGTCCGCAGCGTTTGGCTCGAGGCCAGCCAGCACCTAAGGGACATTCAAGACTACGTTGGAGGCGAAGTTTCTGGAGTTGGCCGATTACGCGAAGAAGCAGCCGGGACCAGCCTAGGCTACGGATCTTGTCATCTAAGCTGGGAGGAGCCCCTTGCCGCGAAGCAACGCTGCTGCAGCGCAGCCATCGTGGCCGTGCAGCCTGAGGATCCGAGACGCTTTCCGCCGAGAAGCCTGCGCGCCCCCTGAGCCTCCCGTTTGGCAAAACGGCCGTCGCAGGGTCCTCGGACACTCGCCTGCCCTGCGAAGGGTCTCATGGGGGTCGCCGCGGGCTCACATGCCTAAATGCTCAGGTCCCCATACCCCTTGGCCGGGGACAACGTCCAGCGGCATCCGACCGGGGCCATGTCTGCTCACTGCGGCGCCTTGAACCGACCCGGTCCCCACCAAATCTTCATTCCGGCCGAGCCTGGTTTCCGGAACGAAGATATTTCACCAGCGCCACTGCCGCCAGAATTAGAACGACGATGACCAGCACGCAGACCAGACCCATGCCCCAAGTCATTGCGGGCGAAATACCGTTCATCATGGATCACCTCGTTTGAAAGCGCGAGAGGTCGCAAAATCTTGGACGGTTCGTCGAGGTCGGTCTGGGCGACCGGCGCATCAGTTTCTGCCGCACCCATCATCTGGACTTGGGACCGCCCTGGTAACGCCAGGCTGATCCGCCGTCGTTCACGTTTGGCGCGGGCTGCAGGCGTGACGGTATCCGGTCGTAAGCGAACGCGGAGTTCGGATCGCCTTGTGAGCTACCGGTCCTAGCTTGTGCGCTCTGCCTGGCCTCATTCGGCCAATAACTTTTGTCGGAGATCGTTGATCCGGCATATGCAGAAACTGACGCCGCCATCAGCGGCAACAAGAGTGAAATCGTGAGAAGTTTTTTCGTCATGGTCCGGCTCCATCATTTTCCGAAGCGCGTCATGTCCGCTTCTAATGATGAGTTCGGCGCAAATTGTCTGGCGGTTACAAGCTCACGCTGACGTGAAGACTGGCTGTTACCAACGCAGCAACCGCGGTCCCATTGCTGCGCCTGCTAAGGTGCAAAGCACAATCGTTCCGCCATACCAGAGGGCAACGAAAGGCAGGGAGTCATCTGTGCAATGCAGCGCGTACGCCATCGCGCTCACGCCGCCCGCAACAAGTCCGGCGAAAGCTCCAGTGCGCGCAAGGTTCGTAGGCGCCGCCTGTCGAACGGCCCAGAGCGAAACAGCGAAGGGGAGGATCGCGATGACCGGAATGGAAACAAGGCATTCGAGCCATTCGTCTCCGACGATCATCTTGTTCCAGTGCGTGCTTGGCGCCAGCCCGAGGCTGATTGCTGCAAGCGCCACGATGACAAGAAACGGCACGGCAACGAGATACGATCGAGGTTTTCGCTCCCCGCCAGGGCGCGCCAACTTTGCGAGAAAGACAAGCGCGAGGCTGGAGATCCCGACCGCGAATGAGAACTTTGCGACGACGAAACCCAACGCGCGGGACGTCATCATGTCCGGACGGACGCCCAGCCCGAAGATCGTGATTCCCAGCGCCAGAATTGAACCTGCCCCAAGCGCGGTCAGAAGCGTGCGAACGACCAAGGCGCGGTCGACCGGTTCCGGATTGGTGCTTAGTAGGCTAACGAGTTCGTCAGTCTTCATGTCCGCGTTTCCCGGGCGATCAGCGTCGCCAGTGCCTTCAGCCCCCGGTGGATGCTCACTTTGACCCCAGGTTCGGAGATGCCGCATCGTACCGCCGCCTGCGCGATGCTCAAGCCGTCCAGCTTCACGGCCTCGATGGAACACCGCATGTTTTTCGGTAGTCGCTCCATGAGCCTCCTAACATCGTAGCTACTCTCCGCGCCGACATTGTCGTCGTGCGCCATGATCGCATCGGCCTCCTCGATAGGCACGTCGGCCCGCGACGTGCGGGTACGCCGCAGGAAGTCGATCAACTTGTAGCGCGCGATCGCATGGACCCAGGGCGTCAGAGGCTCGGCGGGATCATAGGTGTGCCGCTTGAAGTGGACCGCCAAGACCGCCTCCTGAACGAGATCCTCCGCCTCTGCCGCACCCCTTCCCATCCTGGCCAGCTTGCCCTTGTAGTAGGCCCTCAAACGGCTGCTCAATCGCTCGAGCAGCGCGCGGTGCGAGGCCGCGTCGCCGTCCAAACTGGCAAGCATTAGCGCCTTGAGTTCGATTTCGTGGGTCGTCATGCTTGCGTATCTCAGTTAGTTCGCCGGTCCGGCGGATTTGGTTACAGCCGAAGGTGACCGGGTTCGAAAATAGTCGGAAGGGTCTGCTGCAGCGCTTCGGCTAGGCCTCGGTGCGCTTTGCTTGCCGATCGCGTCTTTTCCGCTCCTCGCATTCGTGCAGCAATTCGGGGCCGGCCCAGACCGCGGTTCCATCGTCATCCATGATGAGCGGCATGAACAAGTTCACGGTTTCGCTCAGCCGAACGACGCGGCCCAAGGCGCTCTCGTTGTCCGGATGCGGCTCGCATCGCAGGACCAGGTCGCCGGATGGGCGGGAATCGGCCGCAGATACTGGACCGTCGGAATACAGCAGGGTCACGGGCCCGTACTCCGGCCGCTGCTTCCAGCGCCGCAACAATTCCTGACAAGCAAGCTCGACGGCGCGCGGCACCGGCCTGAGGTCGCTCTCCCAGTATTGAACAGCGCCGCGGCTCAGCCCGAGCATCTCTCCAGCCACGACCTGGTTGAGTCCCAGCTTCTTCCGCCACTTCTTGAACTCCCACTGGTCCATCACGTCATCCTGGCGCCGAGGAACGAGCGCGCTTCGTCATTCTGCTGCTTGCGAGCGATGGAGATCATCTATCCCTGCCTCTTGAGTATTCGTGCCGACGAAAGCTGCCGAGCTCGGTTCGCGGGGCAACCGAAATCCCTTGATCAGCGCGTAGACCGCAGGGATCACAATAAGCGTCAGGACGGTCGACGAGATCATACCGCCGATCATCGGAACGGCGATGCGTTGCATGACTTCCGAGCCGGTGCCGGTGCTCCACAGGATCGGAATGAGGCCGGCCATGATGGCGACGACGGTCATCATCTTGGGTCGCACCCGTTCGACCGCGCCCAACATGATCGCCTCGTTGAGGTCCGCTCGCGTGAACGACTTGCCTTCGGCCTGCCGTTGGGCGTGAATCTCCTTCATCGCATGATCGAGATAGATCAGCATGATGACGCCTGTCTCGGCCGCGACACCGGCCAGCGCGATGAAGCCGACGGCGACAGCGACGGACATGTTGAAGCCAAGCCACCACATCAGCCACAATCCGCCGACGAGGGCGAACGGCAGCGACAGCATTACGATCAGCGTCTCGGTCAGCCGGCGGAAGTTGAGATACAGCAGCAGGAAGATGATGAGCAGCGTAACCGGCACCACGATCTTCAGGCGGGCGGTAGCGCGTTCCAGATATTCGAACTGGCCGCTCCAGACGACGTAGTTTCCCGGCGGGAATTGCACGCTTGCCGCCACGGCAGCCTTGGCATCGGCGACATAGCCGCCGAGATCCCGGTCGCGGATGTCGACGAAGATGTAGACCGCCAGTTGGCCGTTCTCCGTCCGGATCGACGTGGGACCGCGCGCGAGCTTGATCGCGGCAACCTCGCCCAGCGGGACCGTCCCCCCATTCGGCATCGCGACCAGGACATCCCGGGCGATCGATTGCGGATCGCTGCGCAGGTCGCGCGGATAGCGCAGGTTGACGCCATAGCGCTCGCGGCCCTCGACGGTCGTAGTGATGGTCTCGCCGCCGAGGGCCGACGAGATCGTGTCCTGCACGTCGCTGACCATGAGACCGTAGCGCGCGAGCGCCTCGCGATCCGGAACCACATCGAGATAGTAGCCTCCGATGACGCGTTCCGCGTAGGCGCTCGATGTGCCGGGCACCGCTTTCACGACGGTTTCGATTTGGCGGGCGAGCTTCTCCATTTCGGCTAGGTCCTTTCCCAGCACCTTGATGCCGACCGGCGTCCGGATCCCGGTCGCAAGCATGTCGGTGCGGGCCTTGATCGGCATGGTCCAGGCATTGGAAACGCCGGGAAACTGCAGGGCCTTGTCCAATTCCGCGATCAGGCCGTCGACGGTGAGACCCGGACGCCACTGCGCCTTGGGCTTGAGATTGACGATCGTCTCGAACATCTCGGTCGGCGCAGGATCGGTCGCAGTCTCGGCGCGCCCCGCCTTGCCGTAGACCGACGCTACTTCCGGAAAGGTCTTGATGACCTTGTTCTGCGTCTGCAGGATTTCGGCCGCCTTGGTGACCGACAGGCCCGGCAGCGTCGTCGGCATGTACATCAGCGTGCCTTCGTTGAGGCTCGGCATGAACTCCGTTCCGAGTTGCCGGACGGGCCAGAGGCTGACCGCCAAGGCTGCAAGTGCCAGAAGTATCGTCAGCGTCTTGGCCTGCAGCACACCTCGGATGATCGGGCGATAGACCCAGATCAGGAACCGGTTGATGGGATTCTTGTGCTCCGGAATGATCTTGCCGCGAATGAACAGCACCATGAGCGCCGGCACCAGCGTGATCGACAGGATCGCCGCCGCCGCCATCGAGAAGGTCTTGGTGAACGCCAGCGGGCTGAACAGCCGGCCCTCCTGCGATTCCATGGTGAAGATCGGCAGAAAGGATACCGTGATGATCAGCAGGCTGAAGAACAGCGCCGGACCGACCTCGCTCGCGGCCTCGATGAGGACCTCCAGGCGCGGCTTGTCGGGCGGCGCGCGCTCGAGATGCTTGTGGGCATTCTCGATCATGACGATGGCGCCGTCGATCATGGCACCGATCGCGATGGCGATCCCGCCGAGGCTCATGATGTTCGATCCGATGCCCAGCGCCTTCATGGCGCCGAATGCCATCAGTATCCCGACCGGCAGCATGACGATGGCGACCAGCGCGCTACGGACGTGCAGCAGGAAGACGATGCAGACGAACGCGACGACAATGCTTTCCTCCGTAAGCGTCCGCTTCAGCGTCTCGATCGCATCGTGGATCAGGTTCGAACGGTCATAGACCGGTATGATCTCGACGCCCTTCGGAAGCGCCGACGCCATCTCCGCCAGGCGCGCCTTCACATTGTCGATAACGTCCAGTGCATTCTGTCCGAAGCGTTGCAGTGCGATTCCGCTGGCGACCTCGCCTTCCCCGTTGAGCTCGGTTATGCCGCGGCGTTCGTCCGGGCCGAGTTCGACCCGTGCGACGTCCTTCAGCAGGACCGGCGTGCCCTTGTCGACCTTCAGCACGATGTTCGACAAATCGGAGAGGCTCTTGACGTACCCCCTGCCCCGCACGACGAATTCGAATTCGGAAAGCTCGACGGTGCGCCCGCCCACGTCCATGTTGCTGCCGCGGACCGCATCGCGCACCTTCGCAAGCGGTATGTCGAGCGATCTCAACCGGTTCGGATCGACGATGATGTTGTATTGCCTGACGAAGCCGCCGACGCTTGCGACCTCGGCCACGCCTTCCGCTTTGGAAATTCCGTATCGAATGGTCCAGTCCTGGATCGATCGCAGATCGGCCAGCGATTTGTCCTTGGACTGCAGCGCGTACTGATAGACCCAGCCGACGCCCGTCGCGTCGGGCCCCAACGTCGGCGTCACGCCGGCGGGCAATTTGCGCGCCGCGGCGTTGAGGTATTCCAGCACGCGCGAACGAGCCCAGTAGATGTCAGTGCCGTCTTCGAAGATGATGTAGACGAACGAGACGCCGAAGAACGAAAACCCCCGCACCACTTTCGATTTCGGCACGGTGAGCATGGCCGTCGTCAAGGGATAGGTGACCTGGTCTTCGATGACCTGTGGTGCCTGACCTTTGTACTCGGTGTAGACGATCACTTGCGTGTCGGAAAGGTCAGGGATCGCATCGAGCGCGGAGTGCTGCAGGGCGTATACGCCCGCCGCAACGGCAAAGACCGCGCCGATCAGGACGAGCATCAGGTTCCGGGCCGACCAATCGATGAGACGAGCGATCATTGTGATTTCTCTCCGGTGTCGAGGCCTTTGAGCGCCGCCTTGAGATTGCTTTCCGCGTCGATCAGGAAGTTCGCGGAAGAGACGACCTTGTCGTTTTCGGCGAGCCCTTCCTTGACCTCGACCAGGCCGCCGCCGCGGCGCCCGATCTTCACCGTCCGCGGTTCGAAACGGCCCTCGCCCTTGTCGAGCAGCACAAGCTGCCGCTCGCCGCTGTCGATCACCGCGCTGCTGGATACGGTTACGACTGGAGTTTCCGTCCCCGTGGCAATTTCGACGTCGGCATACATGTCCGGCCGCAGCACGTCGTCCGGGTTGGGTAGTTCGATCCTGATCCGCGCGGTCCGCGTTTCCGGTTTCAGGTGCGGATAGATCACAGTGACTTTTCCCGTGAACGGACGGTTCGGATAGGCGCGCAGACGCACGGCGGCGGTTTGTCCGACTTCGATGAGCGCAAGATCGCGTTCGGCGACGTCGACCATCACCCAGACGACATCATGGTCGACGATCCTGAAAAGCACGTCTCCGGGCGCTGCACGCATCCCGTTGACGGCCGTCCGCTCGACGATTTCGCCGTCCTGCGGAGCTGGCCAGTTCAGGTAGACCGGGACCTCGCGCGTCCGCTCGATGTCAGCAATAAACCCATCGGGCGCACCGAGGTTTTCGAGGCGTCGGCGCGCCCCTTTAAGGGCCTGGCCGCTGATGCCGGCTTCCGGACGGGCGTTAAGGGCCGAGAGATATTCGGCGGCGGCGCTCGACAGGTTCGGCCCGTAGATGCGCATCAAGGGCTGGCCCCTGCGGACGTGCGTGCCGGTCGTGACGTTGTCGACGGTGTCGATGAAGCCCTCGAACCGGAGCGAGACGACGGAAACGCGACGCTCGTCCTGCTGTACCGTGCCCGGTGCCCGGACCATCGTATTCAAGGTGCGGCGCTCCGCGACCTCTGTCTGGACGCCTGCCTTCTGCAGCTTGCCCGCGCTAACTTTGACGGACGAGTCGTCGTCCTGTTCGCCCTCATATACGGGGAGATAATCCATCCCCATCGAATCCTTTTTCGGCGTCGGCGACGTGTCCGGAAGGCCCATGGGGTTTCGGTAGAATTTGATCCGCCCGCGTTCGCCGCCCTTCGCAGTCATGGCTTCCGGGGCCTGCTCCTCGAAGCTCACATCTTCGCTGGCGCGGACGGCCGAATATTCCTTGCCCGACGGCGTCTTCCTGGGCGTCATGGAATAATCGGGCGCGCCGTCCGGATCACGGTAGTAGACGATCTGCCCGGTCGCAGCCGGTTGAGCGGAACTTGGCTTTGCCACTGCGGGAAGTACGGCGGACAGCCATCCTGGCAGCGGAGCGCTTGAACGTCCGACGGCCAATCCGACCACTCCGGCGGCCAGGATCGCCGTAAAGGCTAACAAAGCACCTACTGGCCATCTCATAGCGAACCCCCGGCCAGACGTTCCATTTCGGCGTATTTCGTCTGAAGTTCTACCTTGAGCTTCAGCAGGTCCAGTTGGACGGCACGAAGCCTGCGCTCCGCCTCGAAAACCGAGGAAAGATCGGACGTGCCGGCCTGGAAACCGTTCCGCGCGTTGTCGAGGGATGATCGTGCAGGCGGCAATTGGCGCGATGCGTAGATCTGCACGACTTTGCGAAGAGCATCGACGCTGAACCATGCGTCGGCGATCTGTCCGTCGACCCGCAGCCGCAGCGCCTCGCCGCGGGCTTGCGCTGCGCCGAGACGCGCACCCGCAGCCCGCTGTTCGGCGTCCTTGACCTCATAGTGCAGCGGCAGCTTGACGCCGAGCATGAACTCGCCGGTATCCTCGGTCCCGGGCCGCTGCACGTATTTCGCGCCGAGCGTGACGTCGGGATAGTAGTTGAGGTCGGTAAGGGATTTGGTCTGGGCCGCAGAATTGCTCTGAGCTCCGGCCAGCGCCAGCATCGGGTTGGCAGAGCGCGCGAGCGCCTGAACCTGCGCGAGGCTGACCGCCTTGAGGGCTCTAAAGCCGGTCGGCGCTGCCAAGGGCGCCAGGGACGGACGGCCGATCAGGGCATTCAGCCTGGCCGCCGCTGCCTTCTGTTCGCCTTGTCGGCGGACGACGTCGCCGTCGGCGGTAGCCGCTTCGATCTCGGCCTTGATGACGTCCTGCCGGTCGACCGATGTCGTGCCGTATCGCGAACGCAGCAATCCGAGCGTCTCGTCGTACCGCCGCTTGATTTCGGTGGCGACTCCAACGGCTTCATACGCGGCATTGTATTCGCCATGCGCTGCAATGACCTGCGCGATGAGTTCGGTCACGGTGGCTCGGCCTTGGAATTTTGCGGCATCGGCGTCGGCCATGGCGACGTTGCGCTCAAGGCCGTATTTGCCCCAAAGCTTGAGCTCCTGGTCGATGCCTATGCGGCGCTGTCCCACGCCCTGCCGGTTGACGTCCCAAGCCTCGAGAATGAGGGTCGGGTCAGCCAATACGCCCGCCGTCCCGATCTTGTGAACCGCTGCATCGAACTCGAGCGCGGCCGCCGCCACCGTCGGGTTGAGGCGTTTGGCAACCGCCACGACGCTTTCCGTGGTAGCTCCGGGCAAAGTCTGCTCGGCCGCCAAGGCCGGGGACAACCACAGCACCGCTGCGGCCGCTCCAATTGCAGCGAAGCGCGTGCCTCGGCCTACGCGGATCACGGCGTGGCCTTGAGGACGAGCTTGCTTTCGACTGTCCCGGTTTCGCCCTGAACCTTGGCGCTGAGGGACAATTGCCAGCCACCTTCCATCGTTATGGCGGCCTTGAACTTATAGACGCCCGGCTCCGTACTCGGCATCGCCTCGATCGACGTCTTCATCGTCTCCATGCCGTCCGGAGCCATGTCCAATCTCTTTGCGAAGATCACCGCATCGGGAACCGGCTTGCCGTCGGGCTTGTGGACCAACCGGACCGAGATGGTCGCTTCCCCCTTCTTGACTGTCTTGTCGACCAGTTGGAATTCGTAGTCCTTGATGTCGGCGCGCGCGAGCGTGGCCGAACCTGCCAAGGAAACGGCGATCAACGCCGCCCGGAGGGCGGGCGCGAAGGCATACTTCTTCATTGTGCAAATCCTCGATGACCCGATGCGCCGCGAACGGCGGCGTGCGTTAACAGCGCGGCCCTGAGACCGCGCAGCAGCAGACGGCGTGGAGACGCCGATCAGATCGAGATTCGAGGGGGATGATCCGGAGGGGAACCGATGAGGCCGTCCGCAATCAAGTCGTCGGGCGGGGAAAGCGGCCGGCTCGTCTGGAAGCAAACTTCGACACCGTCCGTTGGGGATGGCTCGGCCTGCGCGATGGTCAGCATGCACATCGCGACTAGCGGACAATTTCTGTAGTTATTGGTCTTTTGGCCGTGCGGACAGCAA
>RXJJ01000009.1:341336-381869 GCA_003963145.1 Bradyrhizobiaceae bacterium | reverse complement strand
GATAGGCCGGGTGTGGAAGTGCGGCAACGCATGTAGCTTACCGGTACTAATCGTTCGATTGGCTTGATTGCTCTCATTTTCAATGTCCACGCATACTCGTGCGTGATGACTTGAACGACCAAATGCTTGTTTCGTGTTTCTGTCCTTCGCCGGCCTGGTGGTTCTAGCGAGGAGCCTCAACCCGATCCCATTCCGAACTCGGCCGTTAAACTCCTCAGCGCCAATGGTACTATGGCTTAAGCCCTGGGAGAGTAGGTCGCTGCCAGGCCTGCCAAGGACAGAAACTGCCTCATTGAGAGGCTCTCCTCATTACGATTTCTCACATGAAACGCCGCTCCTTTCGGGGCGGCGTTTTTGTTTGTCATGTTTCTTCATCACATAACTTCACAAGTTTCGGGGAAGCCACCGGACCCCGATATTTTTCAGACATCATTCATGTTCAGACTCCCAAAACCGCATCGTTGTGTCGGCCGGTGAGCAAAGACGCCGCGTTTGTCCGGAACCGCCCGAACCGAAAAAGAGGACGATTTCATGCGCTTTGCTTTCCCTTCGACAATCGTTGCCGTGATCGCGCTTGCACTCGCGCTATCGCGTGGCGCTGCCTTCGCTCAAGCCCAGCCCGCGCCCGGTGCGCAGGACGCGCAGCAGGCAGTCAAGCAAATTGCGCTGACCGATAAACAGATTCAGAGCCTGATCGCGGCGCAGAAGGAGATGGACGCCATCATCGACAAGCTGCCACCGGCCCAGCAGGACAATCCGGATGCGAAAGTGCAGGCGCAGATCGAGGCGGTCGCCAAGAAGGATGGCTTCGCATCCTACGATGAATATGGCGACGTTGCCGCCAATGTCAGCCTGGTGCTGAGCGGGATCGATCCGAAGACAAAGGCATTCACCCAGCCGCCCGAAGTCCTGAAAAAGCAGATCGCGGACATGACCGCGGACAAGAAGATACCCGAGAAGGACAAGAAGGAAGCTCTTGCCGAGATGAACGAGGCGCTGAAATACACGACCAACGTCCAGTTCCCGGCGAACATCGCGCTGGTGACGAAATACTACGATCAGCTCAGCGCAGTCATGAAAGAGGACGAGTAGGCACGTCTTTGCATTCATTTCAGAGACGAATGGCGCCGCTCCCCTTAGGGGCGGCGTTGTTGTGTCACAGGGCTCGCGCCCGAAGCAATTGACGCTTCGACTGGTCGCGATAGTCTCTGTTCGCAAGAGAGGGATTGTCGATGCCGACCGCGGGCGATTCTCAAGCAATCGACTGGCCTGCTCTGCCATTTGACGAATGGCAGGACACCTGCGCGACACTCCATCTGTGGACCCAAGTCGTCGGCAAGGTCCGTCTGGCGCTGGCGCCGATGGTCAATCACTGGTGGCAGGTGCCGCTGTACGTCACGACGACAGGGCTGACCACGTCCGTCATGCCTTACGCCGGCCGCGGCGTTCAGATCGACTTCGACTTTTGCCGCCACATCCTCGTTGTGACAACGAGCGACGAGCAGCAATCCGAATTTCCGCTCGCCCCTTATTCCGTTGCGCAATTCTACCGGAATGCAATGGAGGCTCTTCTCGATGTCGGTGTCGATGTCCAGATCTGGACCATGCCCGTCGAAATTGCGGGCGCTGTTCCTTTCGAGCAGGATGACCAGCACAGAAGCTACGACGCCAATGCCGCGCAAAGGTTCTGGCTGCTTCTGGTACAGGCGGAGCGTGTGCTGAACGCATTCCGCGCGCGCTTTATCGGAAAGGTCAGTCCTGTGCATTTCTTCTGGGGCAGTTTCGATCTCGCGGTGACTCGTTTCTCCGGACGGACAGCGCCACCGCATCCTGGCGGAATGCCCAATCTCGGAGACTGGGTTGCGCGGGAAGCCTATTCACACGAAGTGTCGAGCTGCGGTTTCTGGCCCGGCAATGGCGGATATGGCAAACCGGCCTTTTACTCCTATGCCTATCCCGAGCCGCCTGGCTTCGCCGACGCGCCGCTTCGCCCTCAAGAGGCACGATTCGATCCCAACCTGCGCGAATTTATTCTCGACTACGACGATGTGCGGCGTTCAATATCGCCCGACCATACGCTGATGGAATTCCTGCAAAGCACCTATGAAGCAGCTGCCAATGCCGCGCGCTGGGATCGGGCGGCACTAGAGCGTCAAGCGGTGGACCGCGCAAAGAGCGGATCCACGCTAAGCCGATAGTGCGGATGCCTGATCCGGCACGGCGAAACGCTGCTCCATCTGGCGGCGTACCGCCACTGTGTCGTTTCCGGCGGCGATCTCGACATCGGCCCAGCAGACGGCCACGCCATGAGCTATATCGCGCTTCAGCTTGACGCCATGTGCGAGGCCGATCGGCAGGCCGCCGATTTTCAGGCTATCGGCCGCCGGCATCACCCGTCCCCAGACGGTATAGCCGCCTTCGCCGTCGAGCATTTCGCCTGCACGCAAATCGCGTTTGGCGACCGCGACGACATCGCCGCGGAATCCTTGCGGCTGTCCGGTCGGCTCGCCGCGAAGTGCCGCCGACAAGACCGAGATATTCAGTTCGAGCCCGATCAGGTGATACGGTTTGTACATCGCCGCGAAACGACCGGAGGCATCGGTCTTCAGCCCGTACTGGCGGAAACAGTCGGCCGCATAATCGTTCGGTGCTTCCATGACGACATAGACGCCCCAGCGCAGATCGCGGAACACGGGGCGCCCGTCGCGCTCGAGCGAGGAGACGACTTCGGCGATCCCGGATTTTTCAAGCACGCCACCCTGCTCGCGCGGGCGCATGATATGTGGAAGATCGTCAACCCCGCAGGGCGGAAACAGCAGCCCCTTCGATGGAACATCGAGGCCGGTTGCATTGGCGATCGCCGCCATTTCGATGGCCGACTTCGTGCCGTCGAGAAACGAGTTGAACATCTGCGGGTTCATCCCTGCAGACTGGGCCTCGTCGGCTGTTAATCCGTAGTGACTCCAGACATCCTTCGGCGTCACGTCATGATACATCGGTAGATATTTGGTACCCTTGCCCGCGGCGACGACCTTGAAGCCGGTGGCGCGCGCCCAGTCCACCATCTCAGCGGTGAGCGCCGGTTGATCGCCATAGGCCAACGAATAAACAATGCCGGCCTTGCGCGCTTCCTCGGCGAGCAAGGGGCCGGCGAGTACATCGGCCTCGACATTGACCATGACGATATGCTTGCCCGAAGCGATCGCCAAGCGTGCGTGACGGATGCCGACGGCAGGATTGCCTGTGGCCTCAACTATGACTTCAATCGGCCCGGCGAAGGCTGCCGACGAATCCTTGGTAAAGGTCGTTGCCGCGATTCGATCCGCATCCCAGCCCACGGTGCGGCAGGCATCTCGCGCACGCTCCGGGTCAAGGTCGACAATGACAGCGACCTCAATGCCGGGCGTGTACGGCACCTGCGAGAGAAACATCGATCCGAATTTTCCGGCACCGATCAGTGCGGCGCGGACAGGCTTTCCGGCGGCGCGGCGTTTTTCGAGGAGATGATGAAGGTTCATGACAAAACTCTGAAATGGAATGATTGGTGACGTCGTCATTGCAGGCGCGGCGAAGCAACCCAATTGCACCGGATTGCTTCGCCGCAACGCTTCTCTCAATGAGAGTAAGCTCTATTCCGCGGCCTGGCGGTGGGCCCGGGCGAGGCGCACCAGCGCGTCATCATCCACCGTTTCGATCGGCGTGAAATCGCGGTGCGCGATGAAGTCCGGCCGGGTCGGCGTGCGAATGTAGTTGGAAACCGCGTTGAGTGTCAGATACACGATCTTGCGCGGGTAGGGCGTGATGTTGCCGGCCGAACCGTGCACGAGATTGCCGTGGAACATCAGCATGCTGCCCGGCTTTCCGGTCGGTGCGACGATGCCGCCTTCCCGCACCAGCCGCGTCACCGTTTCTTCATCGAGAGTCCACAAGGGATAAGACGTCGTCTGCAGATCGTGCGAGGCCTTGAGGTCGCCGGCGTTGTGGCTACGCGGCACCAGCATAAGCGGGCCGTTGATCGGCATCACCTCGTCGAGGAACACCGAGATATTCATCGCCCGCGGCTGGAGCATGCCGTCATCTCGCTTCCATGTGCCGTAATCCTGATGCCATTGCCAGACTTCGCCGGTGAAGGCCGATTTTGCATTGATCTTGTATTGGTGCATGTAAAGTTTTTCGCCGAACACCTGTTCGATCGGTTCGATCATGCGCGGATGCGCGCCGAGAAGGCGAAACGCTTCGTTATAGGTATGCGCGGCGAAGGCGGTGCGTGGCGCGCCGTTTTTCTCGCGCCAGACCTCGGGGCGATGCTCCTTGTAGATTTCCAGCGCTTCGTGCCGGAGAAGGTTCACTTCTTCCGGCGTGAAAAGCTCCGGCAGCAGCAGCCAGCCTTCCCGGTTGAACGTATCGATCTGGTCCTGCGTTAAACGCATGTTGTTTTCTCCCTTGGGTTGATTCTTATTGGATTGACGATTTTGATTTTCAGGCCGCCTTGCTTGCACGCCTCCCGGCTTGCGCCTTCAAATGTTCCTCGGTGGTTCGTCCGGCGGTCAGCGCATGCATCTGTGCTGCGGCTTCCGCGCCTGCCGCATCGCCTGCGAGAATCCGCGCGGCGATATCCTCATGTTCGTCCCATGCGCTGACGCGATAGTTCAATTCGGCAAGAACCATCGCCATCGACCGGCGCATATGCGGCCACTGCGAAGTGACTGTTTCCTCGATCGCCGGATTTCCCGACAGCCGGTAGATCGCGCGGTGAAAATCATCATCGCGCGCAATCAAGGTCGCAAGCGGCGTGGTGTCGTCGATATGACGTCCGGCGTGCAACGCTTGTTCCAGATCGGCGCGGCCTGATGCATCTGTGGTGGCGTGTTGCGCGGCAAGACGAGCGGCAAGACCGTCAACAGCGCTGCGAACTTCGTAAAGCTGACGGATTCGCACTGGGTCGAGACGCGTGACTTCGAATCCCTTGCGTCCACTTTCGACCACAAGCCCCTGCCGGTGCAGTAGATGCAAGGCATGGCTGACCGGCTGACGGGAGACGCCCAGTCGCTCCGCGAGTTCGCTTTGCCGGATCCGGTGGCC
Organism: Bradyrhizobiaceae bacterium; assembly: GCA_003963145.1. Lineage (GTDB taxonomy): Bacteria > Pseudomonadota > Alphaproteobacteria > Rhizobiales > Xanthobacteraceae > Afipia. Next base: position 376,787 of record RXJJ01000009.1, on the reverse strand, counting down.
AGGCGGCAGGCTGTGGTCCGCGATTCCTTCCAGAATACGGGCGTAAACCTGATCGATCAGATTGGGCGTCGGGTCGAGCGGGTTCATGAAATGCCAAAACTGGAATTCGGAATTCCAAAATTCCACGCGATTATGGGCGCGTCAAGCAAGATTCCTCGCGTGTTTCGCGGAGTAAGGACTATAGTCCTATAATTGCCGAACGAACGCTTGTTATCAGTTGGACGAAAGCTGCTCGTAAAAACAAAGAGGTTGTCGGCACGGGCTGCCGGTGCCGGATGATTTGAGGCGTTAGTCGCGCTGACTTGGCTCTTGAAGCGGGCGTGAAAAAAGAACGACAACGGATTTTTCGCTTATCGGAGAGCGTCATAAAATCGTGAAAAAGATCGGCCAAAGCCCTTTCCAAAGGCAGGCCTCGTTGATACATAGCCTTCACATCGGCGGCGGAGCCCCGATGCCCTTCTCTGGAAGCTTCCGGACAGGTTTTTCGACGCCAAACGGCGTTGAAACGGTCTGATGCGCCGTTGAAAGATCAAAGTTTATCGCGGGGTGGAGCAGCCCGGTAGCTCGTCAGGCTCATAACCTGAAGGTCATAGGTTCAAATCCTATCCCCGCAACCAAGTTAAGCCGTCAGATCACCGATCTGACGGCTTTTTTGTTGCAATCACCAAGTGCGAATGAGCAGCAAAGCGCGCGATGCTGTGTTCGAGCACAGAGTGCTGTTTCAGACCGGAAGCGATATCGAATATTTCACCTGGCTGAGGGCAAAGCTGGATTCGATCGAGGCGATGCCGTTGAGGCGCGTCAGTTTGGTTTTCAAAAACGTCTCATATGAAGCGAGGTCGGCTGCGACGACTCGCAGCAGATAGTCGCGGTTGCCTGTCATCAGATAACATTCGAGCACCTCGCTCCATCCGGAGATCGCCTTGGCGAAGCGGTCGAGATCCTCTTCCTTTTGCCGTTCCAGCTTGATGGAAATGAAAACGCTGACATGCAGGCCGAGCGATTTCTGGTCCACCATGGCGCTGTAGCGTGTGATGACGCCGTTCTCCTCCAGAAGCTTCACCCGCCGGTGGCATGGCGACACCGACAGGCCGACGCGCTCGGCGAGATCCTGCATGGTGATGCGGCTGTCCTTTTGCAAAATCGCGAGAATTTTGCGGTCGATTGTGTCGAGCTTGGCCATTGGGATAAAAACTCATATAATCTGGTATTGTTGGTACATTATTCCAATAATTGCGGGATTATTGCAATGGTTTGAGAAGTGTGCCCATCCGGTTGGGATTAGGCTTTGCTATCGCCTTCTGAACGGGCGCTTTCAACGGGAGGCAATGGTCATGGGATCGCAGAAAATGGCATCGCAGAAAGACCGACTCGCCGTTCTTGCCGAGCTGGAGCGGCGTGTGCTGTGGCTGGCGTCATGGACGATCCACAACGCAAATCATCTGCGTGAGGCGGGCGAGGTGAAAGTGGGTGGCCATCAGGCTTCATCCGCTTCCGTTTCCACCATCATGACCGCGCTCTATTTCAACACCTTGCGTCCGCAGGATCGCGTCGCGGTGAAGCCTCACGCCGGTCCGATCTTTCATGCCATCCAGTATCTGGCCGGCAACCAGACGCTGGAGAAGCTGCAGAACTTCCGCGGCTTCAAGGGCGTACAGAGCTATCCCTCGCGCACGAAAGACACCGATGACGTGGATTTTTCGACCGGCTCGGTCGGTCTTGGCGTGGCGCAGACGCTGTTCTCGTCGCTGGTGCAGGATTATGTTGCCGCGCATGGATGGATGAAAGACCGTCCTGAAGGACGGATGGTGGCGCTGGTCGGCGACGCCGAGATGGATGAAGGCAACATCTACGAGGCCCTGATCGAGGGCTGGAAACATGATCTGCGCAATTGCTGGTGGATCGTCGATTACAATCGTCAGTCGCTCGACGCCGTAATCCGCGAAGGACTGTGGCAGAAGTTCGAGCAGATGTTCGCCAATTTTGGCTGGAACGTCGTGATTCTCAAGCACGGCACGCTGCAGCAGCAGGCGTTCGCCGAGCCTGGCGGCGAGGTGCTGCGTGACTGGATCGACCGTTGCCCCAATCAGCTCTATGCGGCGCTGACCTTTCAGGGTGGCGCGGCGTGGCGCAAGAAACTGCACGACGAGATCGGCGATCAGGGACCGGTCAGCGCGCTGATCGACCGGCGCAGTGACGAGGAATTATCGGCGCTGATGAACAATCTTGGAGGCCACGACCTGCCAAGCCTTCTCAAGGCGTTCGAGGATGCCGCGAAGGATGAGCGCCCGACCTGCTTCATCTGCTACACCATCAAGGGCTTCGGACTTCCGCTCGCCGGGCACAAGGATAATCACGCCGGGCTGATGACGCCCAAACAACTGGAGACATTGCAGCAAAGCATGGACGTGCGGCCGGGGCATGAGTGGGACAAATGGGAAGGCGCGCGCATTCCCGGCAAGGATCTCGAAGCATTCGTGAAATCCGCGCCGTTCTTTGCAAGTGGCACCCGCCGCCTGTCCGACAGGCATATCGAGGTTCCACAGACGCTGGCGGTGCCGCCGCATGGCGGCAAGCCGGTTTCGACCCAGATGGGTTTCGGACAAATTCTCAACGAGATCGCGCGCGAGGAAACCGAGTTCGCCGATCGCATCGTCAGCACTTCGCCTGACGTGACGGTGTCAACGAATCTCGGGCCGTGGGTGAACCGGCGCGGATTGTTCGCACGCGAGGAATTGAGCGACACATTCAGGGCCGAGCGCATTCCCTCGACCTATAACTGGACCTTCGGTCCGAAGGGACAGCATCTCGAGCTCGGTATCGCCGAGTCCAACCTGATGATCATGCTGTCCGCGCTCGGCCTGTCGCATTCGCTCAATGGCGTGCGCTTGCTGCCGATCGGCACGGTGTACGATCCGTTCATCTACCGCTCGGCAGACCAGCTCAACTATGCGTGTTATCAGGATGCGCGTTTCATGCTGGTGGCGACCCCGTCGGGCGTCACCCTCGCTCCGGAAGGCGGCGCGCACCAGTCGATCGGCACGCCGCTGGTCGGCATGGCGCAGGACGGGCTATGCGCGTTCGAGCCGGCGTTCAACGATGAGCTCGCGGTGATGATGCGCTTCGGTTTCGATTACATGCAGCGAAGCGGCGAGGGCGATCCGGACGAGACGACCTGGCTGCGCGATCAGACGGGTGGCTCGATTTATCTGCGCCTGTCCACCCGCCCGCTGGAGCAGCCGGTGCGGACGATGACGCCTGAGCTTGAGCACGACATCGTCAACGGCGCCTACTGGATGCGGCCGCCGGGGCCGAACACATCCGTGGTGATTGCCTATCAGGGCGTGGTCGCGCCGGAGGCCGTCGCGGCGGCGGGTCTGCTGGCTGAGGATCGCCGCGAGGTCGCGCTGCTCGCCGTCACTTCGGCGGATCGCCTGAACGCCGGTGCGCAGGCCGCCGAACGCGCGCGCCAGCGCGGCAATCATTCGGCGAAGAGTCATATCGAGCGGTTGCTCGAATCGCTCGATCGCGATTGCGGGATTGTTACCGTGGTCGACAGTCATCCGCTGACATTATCGTGGCTTGGCAGCATCAATGGACATCGAGTCAAGGCGCTCGGTGTCGAGCATTTCGGCCAGACCGGGACGATTGCCGACCTCTACCATCATCACGGCATCGACACGAACGCGATCATCCATGCCGCGCAGGCGGTCAGCACAGGCCGGCACGTGCGTTATCTTCGCGCGCTGCCGAAATAGCGAGGATGAAGGTCAGGGCGGCGGCGGGTCGAATCCGAGACGATGCCATGTCTCGCGATTTTCGGGCGCGGCGAGATACCGGATCAGCTCCATCGCGGGCTCGGCATTTTTGTTCACGGCCGTGACGGCGGCACCGTAAATCAGATTGAGCTGGAATTCATCGGGGAGTTCACCGGCTGACGTTACGCCGTGCTCATGGATGACCTCGCTGAATGGGTAAATGCCGAGCTCGGCAGTGCCATTGGCAACCAGCGACACACCACCTTCCAGCGCCGGCCGATAGGTCAGTTTCTTTTCCACCGCATCGGCGATGTCGAGTTGCGACAGCAGATTGGTGAGATGCGCGCCGCTCGGAGTCGATGTCGGCGTCGAATAGATCACCGATTTGGCGTTCAACAGCGCGTTGCGGAATGCCTCGGGGGTGGAAATGTCCGGCGGCGGCGTGCCTTTTTTCACGATCGCGACAAGCTTGAGCGCGCCGAAGGAATCGCGGCCCTCAGACAGGAGTCGCCCCGCCTCGACGAGATTGTCGATGATGCTGGTCGACATGATGACAAGGTCGGTAATTTCGCCGAACAGGATTTTTTGCCGCAGAGCAGAAATCAGAACGTAATTTATCTTTACGTGGTGACCGGTTCGTTTTTCGAACTCCGGAATCAGCGTCGCCAGAACCTCTCTTGGCGCACCACCGCTCATCACGGCAATCTCGGCCGCGCCGGCCGGGGCCGAAATTTTCACAAGAATGACGGCGATCGATAAAATGATCCATTTCATGGACTTGATTATGCCCCCGGCTTCGATATTCGTCGATACAGGCACTTCGGACAAAGTCAAACGCGCTTGGCGTGCCGGCTCTGGCCTGAGGCGGGCTGGCCAAAAGATGCCCATGCGTCTGTTTCCCGCTGGCGAAACCTTCTATAGTCCCCCACGTTAAGTCTTCTCTCCCATCATTGCGGATGTATCCCCATGACCTTCTCGCTCCCGAATTTGCCTTACGCTTACGATGCGCTCCAGCCCCATATGTCCAAGGAGACGCTGGAGTACCATCACGACAAGCACCATCAGGCCTACGTCACCAACGGAAACAACGCGATCAAGGGTACCGAATTCGAGGGCAAGTCCCTTGAGGATATTGTAAAGGGCTCCTTTGGAAAAAATCCCGCCATTTTCAACAATGCTGGCCAGCACTACAATCACCTGCATTTCTGGAACTGGATGAAGCCAAATGGCGGCGGCGATAAATTGCCCGGCAAGCTGGCCAAGAAAATCGATGAGGATCTCGGTGGTCTGGAAAAGTTCAAGACCGATTTTGCCGCCGCTGGCGTCGGCCAGTTCGGCTCCGGCTGGGCTTGGCTTTCGGTGAAAAACGGCAAGCTCGAAATCTCGAAAACGCCGAACGGCGAAAGCCCGCTGGTGCACGGAGCTACCCCGATACTCGGCGTCGATGTGTGGGAACATTCCTATTATATCGATTATCGCAACCGTCGCCCCGACTATCTCAAGGCGTTTGTCGATCATCTTGTGAACTGGGAATATGTCGAGCAGCTTTTCGAAAAGGCTTGAGAGAGAGCCTTTTCCTGTCATTCGACCGAAGGGCGGCAGCAATGCCGCCCTTTATTGTTTGGCACAGCGCTTGAATATTGATGACAAGTCTTGCCGCGTGTGGCGCATTGCGCCAAAACATCACGGGCAATCGGGATAGACGTGATGAACTATCTTCTTGTTTTTGTTGGTGGCGGACTGGGTGCGAGCATCCGCCACTTTGTAAACGTGACCTGTGGACGTTTATTCGGAACGGATTTTCCCTATGGCATCATGCTCATCAACATTACTGGTTCGACAGTGATGGGGCTGATTGCCGGTTATCTCGCTTTCAAGGGCGAGGCGTCGCACCATTGGCGCGTTTTCATCATGACCGGCATCCTCGGCGGATACACGACCTTTTCCGCCTTCTCCCTCGACGCCGCTGTTCTTTATGAGCGTGGCGAAATCGGGCTCGCTGCCTTTTACGTGATAGGCTCGGTCCTGCTGTCTATTGCCGGTCTGTTCGCTGGGCTCGCCCTGGTCAGGCATTTTACCTGAATTCTGTTATTTATCAGAGCCTTGTATGCTTCTGGACGGGGTGTATGTTATAATATAACGTTACCCTAAGGGACGGATCAATCTACAAGCCGCCCCTCGAGAAAACTATCCATGAGCGCCGCCGCTTCTTCCCGTCATCCGCATAGTCATGACCATGATCACCACACGCCACATCCGGCGCAAACCGTGGGCTGGTCGATTCTGCGAACCTCGCTTGCCGTGCGGCTTGCCGGTGCGGTGGCGATTAGCGCGGGCCTGTGGGCGGTCATTGTGCTGGCGATGAGGTAGCGATGGGGACGCAGCTTCAATTTCGCGATGTCACACTCGGCTATGACCGGCATCCTGCCGTGCATCACCTGACCGGCGAAGTGAGCGAGGGGGCGTTGCTTGCCTTGGTCGGTCCGAACGGCGCAGGTAAATCGACGCTGTTTCGCGGTATTGTCGGCATTCTCAAGCCGCTGTCGGGCACGATCGATCGCGGCGGTCTCGATACTCGCGACATCGCCTACCTGCCGCAGACCGCGGACATCGATCGCACATTTCCGATTTCCGTATTTGATTTCGTCGGTACGGGACTATGGCGCAAGACGGGCCTGTTCGGCGGCTTCGACAAGGCCGACCAAGGGCGGATTATCGCCGCGCTGGCATCTGTTGGTCTGAATGGTTTCGAGAACCGGACCATCGGTACGCTGTCGGGCGGTCAGATGCAGCGCATGCTGTTCGCACGGGTGCTGGTGCAGGACGCACGCGTGATCGTGCTCGACGAACCGTTCAACGCCATCGATGCCAAAACTTCCGCCGATCTGATCGCGCTTGTGCGGCATTGGCATGCGGAAAAGCGCACCGTGCTGGCGGCGCTGCATGACATGGATATGGTCCGCATGAATTTCCCCGAGACGCTGTTGCTCGCGCGCTCGCCGGTGGCGTGGGGGGCGACGGCCAGCATTCTGACGGCCGACAATCTTCTGGCCGCACGCCACATGTGCGAGGCATTCGATGACGCTGCCGCGCCGTGCTGTGTGGAAAAGAATTCTGCACGAGCTGCGTAATTGCCCATGATCTTCGGCGCTCTGATTGCACCCTTCGCTGATTTCGAGTTCATGCGCCGCGCGCTTGCGGGTGTCATCGCGTTGGCGCTTGGCGGTGCGCCGATCGGCGTGTTTCTCATGTTGCGCCGCATGAGTCTGGTCGGCGACGCGATGGCGCATGCGATCCTGCCCGGGGCGGCTATCGGTTTTCTGATCTCGGGCCTCAATCTGTTCGCAATGACCTTTGGGGGGCTGATCGCCGGTTTTGCGGTCGCGATACTGGCGGGACTGGTGTCGCGGACCACCGAGATCAAGGAGGATGCTTCGCTGGCGACTTTTTATCTCGTTTCGCTGGCGCTTGGTGTCACGATCGTCTCCATTCGCGGTACGAATATCGATCTTCTTCACGTGCTGTTCGGCAATATCCTCGCAATGGATGACCCCACTTTGCTGGTGATTGCCTTCAACGCCACCATCACGCTTGTTCTGCTCGCGATTATCTATCGTCCGCTGGTGATTGAATGCGTCGATCCCCTCTTTCTGCGCACCGTCAGCCACGCCGGCGCACCCGCGCATCTGACGTTTCTGGCGCTTGTCGTGATCAATCTGGTCAATGGTTTTCAGGCGCTCGGGACCCTGCTGGCCGTGGGCCTCATGATCCTGCCTGCGGGCATCGCCAAATTCTGGTCGCGCGATGTCGCGGGCATGATCGGAGTGGCCGTGGTTGCTGCGGCGCTGTCCGGCTATCTCGGGCTCGTGCTGTCGTTTCAGACCAAGGTGCCGTCAGGCCCGGCGATCATTCTCGTGGCTGCCTGCTTCTATGTGCTGTCGGTTCTGCTGGGGCCTGTCGGTGGACTTGCGCGGCAGCTGTTCCCGGGTCGCCATCTGGAAGCTTGAGGACAATCTGATGCGGCGTCTTGCGGTCTGCTGGATTGCTTTGGTTGCGTTCGTGGCTCCGGCCTGCGCGGAACAGGGCAGGATTGAACACGACAAGATCAATGTCGTCGCGACATTCTCCATCCTCGGCGATTTCACGAAGAATGTCGGCGGCGATCGGGTGAATGTCACGACGCTGGTTGGTCCGAACAGCGATACCCATGTCTATACGCCAGCGCCTGCGGACGCGCAGAAAATCGCCAATGCCAGACTCGTCATCCTCAATGGTCTGGGGCTGGAGGGATGGCTGCCCCGTCTGATTCAGTCGTCGGGCAGCAAGGCAGCCACGGTGGTCGCGAGCCAAGGCATCACGCCGCGCAGGATTGCGGCAGGTGAGGCAGGCGCGGGCGAGCACGGCGGCGAAGCGGACCCGCACGCCTGGCAATCCGTGTCCAACGCGAAAATCTACGTCGCCAATATTCGCGATGCCCTGATCGCCGTGGACCCGGCCGGCGCCACGACCTACCGCGCCAATGCCGGCTCGTACCTCGCCAGGCTCGACGCGCTTGACCGCGAGGTGCGGGACATGCTGGCAAGAATCCCTCCCGACCGCCGCCATGTGATCTCGACCCATGACGCGTTTGGCTACTTTGCCGCCGCCTATGGAATAGCCTTCATTGCCCCGCAAGGCGTTTCAACCGACGCCGAGCCCAGTGCCGGGGACATTGCCTCCATTATTACCCAGGTCAAAAAGCAGAAAATCCCCGCCGTTTTTCTTGAAAATATAAGCGATCCCCGTTTGATGCGGCGGATCGCCACCGAGACCGGGTCAAAGGTCGGGGGGACCCTGTATTCGGACAGTTTGACCGAGGAAAACGGTGAGGCCCCCACTTACATTGATATGGTTCGGCACAATATAAGGGCATTGACCAGCGCGCTGGCTGGCTAGGCGGGGCCACCCGCCGCCCAGCGCGTTCAGGGCATGATCCGGAAAAGCGGAAACCTGTTTTCCGAAGGGAGCATGCCATTTGATGTGCCCGGAGTGCCAATGTCCGAACCGTCCACCGCTAAAATCCCCGTCACCGTCCTCACCGGCTACCTTGGTGCCGGCAAGACGACGCTCCTGAACCGCATCCTGTCGGAGAACCACGGCAAGAAATATGCTGTGATCGTCAACGAGTTCGGCGAGATCGGCATCGACAACGATCTCATTGTCGGCGCTGATGAGGAAGTGTTCGAAATGAACAACGGCTGCATCTGCTGCACCGTTCGCGGCGATCTCGTTCGGATCATCGACGGTCTGATGAAGCGCAAGGGCAAGTTCGACGCGATCATCGTCGAGACCACCGGTCTCGCCGACCCCGCCCCGGTGGCGCAGACATTCTTTGTTGATGACGACGTCCGTGAGAAGACCACGCTCGATGCGGTGGTGACCGTGGCGGATGCCAAATGGCTGAGCGAGCGGTTGAAGGATGCGCCGGAAGCCAAGAACCAGATCGCGTTCGCTGACGTCATCGTGCTGAACAAGACCGATCTGGTCGGTAAGGACGAACTGGAGGAAGTCGAGGCGCGGATTCGCGGCATCAATCCCTACGCTACGCTTCATCGCACCGAACGGGCGAAAGTGAAGCTGTCGGACGTTCTGGAGCGCGGTGCATTCGACCTCGGCCGCATTCTGGATATCGAGCCGGATTTCCTCGACGGTGGCGACGATCACGATCATCACCACGACCACGATCATCATGATCACGGGCATAACCATCACCACGACCACGGGCATCATCACCACGGTCATGGATTGAAGCATTATCACGACGAGGATATGCAATCGCTCTCGCTGCGGACCGACAAGCCGATCGATCCGATGAAATTCATGCCGTGGCTTCAGGATCTGGTCGCCAAGGACGGGCAGAAGATTTTGCGTTCCAAGGGAATTCTTGCCTTCAAGGACGATGACGACCGCTATGTCTTTCAGGGTGTTCACATGATGCTGGAGGGCGATCATCAGCGTAAATGGAAAGACGGTGAAGCTCGCGAGAGCCGTCTCGTCTTTATCGGCCGCGATCTGCCCGAACAGGCGATCCGCGAGGGCTTTGCGAAAACCGTCGCCGCGTGATGACCGATTTCACTCTCGCGCCTGATGCGTCGTCGATCGTTTCCGTCACCGACCGCGTCCGCAAAGTCGAGTTGAAGACGCCAGCCGCCTTCGTGCATTTCCTTGGTGATACCGCCGCTTTCGTCGGTGCTGAAGAGCACGTCATGCTGGTTGATACCGAAGGCGCATGGACACAGCTCGGCGTTCATGATGGCGGTATTCTCTGTGCAGTCACGGACGGCAAGCGCCTCGTGACCGGCGGAGATGACGGCAAGATCGTTTCGGTGGTCGCGAAGGGTGAAGTCGAAACACTCGCGACCGACGCCAAGCGCCGCTGGATCGACAATGTCGCCGCTCACGCCGATGGCACGGTGGCGTGGTCGGCGGGTAAAACGGCCTTTGTGAAAACGCCAAAAGGCGAAGAAAAGTCGTTCGAGGTCACTTCGACTGTAGGCGGGCTAGCCTTCGCGCCGAAGGGGCTGCGGCTGGCCATCGCACACTATAATGGCGTGACCTTGTGGTTTCCCAACATGGCCGCCAAGCCCGAAGTGCTGGAGTGGAAGGGCTCGCATCTTGGCGTCACCTTCAGTGCCGATAACAGATTTCTCGTCACTTCTATGCACGAGCCGGCGCTGCATGGCTGGCGGCTGGCCGATGCCAAGCACATGCGCATGACCGGATATCCAGCCCGTGTGCGCTCGATGTCATGGAGCGCGGGCGGAAAATTCCTCGCGACATCCGGTTCGGACAGCGCGATTCTGTGGCCGTTCGGCAGCAAGGATGGTCCGATGGGAAAGCAGCCCGAAATGCTCGCACCCTTGCAGGCCAAGGTGACGGTGGTGGCCTGCCATCCGAAGGACGATATTTTTGCCGCCGGATACAGCGACGGCACCATCCTGATGGTCCGGATACAGGACGGCGCGGAAATTCTCGTGCGCCGTAATGCCGGACATCCGGTGACCGCGCTGGCCTGGAATGCGAAAGGCAGCCTGCTCGCCTTCGCAAGCGACGAGGGAGACGCTGGACTGCTCGCGCTGTAACGCGTAAGCCTGCGCCATGCGGTTCCTGACGACCTTTCAGTTTTATGATTTTCTCGACACGCTGCTTAGCCTGTCAACGGCGTTCGTTCTCGGCACGCTGATCGGCGCGGAACGCCAATATCGTCTCCGCAACGCGGGCCTGCGGACCAATGTTCTGGTCGCGGTCGCTGCTGTCGCCTTTGTCGATATCGGTATGCATATCGCGGGCGCCGACGGCGCGGTGCGCATTATCGCCTATGTGGTTTCGGGCATCGGCTTTCTCGGCGCGGGCGTCATCATGAAGGACGGCGCCAATGTCAGCGGGCTGAACACGGCCGCAACACTCTGGGGGTCGGCGGCGGTCGGCTCTTGCGCGGGCGCGGACCTCATCGCGCAGGCAGCGGCGCTGACCCTCTTCATTCTTGCCGGTAACACTCTGCTTCGTCCGCTGGTCAACGCCATCAATCGCAGCCCGCTGGATGAGCGAACGACTGAAGCAACCTACGAATTTTTGCTGACGGCCGACCATGGTGCGGTGGATTCGCTGCGAGAGCTTCTGGTCGAGCGGCTGGAGGCGGCTCATTACCCGGTTGGCGATGTTGTGACCACCGCAAGGCCGGACGGGGCTGTTGAGATTGTCGCAACGCTGGTTGGTACCGCAGCCGAAGCCAAAGAACTCGATGCCGTGGTAGCGGACCTCGCCACGCGGTCCGGCGTTCGCCATGCGACGTGGGATGTCACCACTGGCAGTGTGGCCAAGGATTGATGCGCAGCGGTATTTCGCCGCATTCACCATAAACGGAGCCGTTTTCCCAACGCGGAACCATGGCACGCCCGCGCCGTTGTTTATTCGACGGAGTTTGCAATGACGCCAGGCGAAAAGAAAAATGCGATAAAACTGGACTATGTGCTGGCAGCCATCATGATCGTGATGGGCCTGCTGGTCGCTGGCTTGTCACTGGCGCAGCTCTCCTCGCAGAATTCCCAGATGGCGCAGGTGACGCCGCCGGCGGCATCGGATTCCAACTCGCCGCAGGTGCCCGCTGGTAACGACAACGGTCCTGCTGAATCAAAGCCCGGTGGCACGCGACCGACCACGCCTGCGCCTGAGCCGGCGCGTCCCGACGCGGATGCGCAGAAAGCCGGCGCGGCACCCGCTTTGCCCGCGGCGCCTGCCGAGAAGATGGGCGAACCAATCAAAAAATAAATGACAGCACCCGCTCATTTGCTGTTTTTAATGTCTCGCCAGCTCTGACGCCGACAGCCATAGTGCGATGGCGCGACCATCTCATTATGGGGCTTCACTATGAAAATCGAGGACGTCAAGCGTACGGCATACGCCATGCCGCTCACCAATCCCTCTTTTCCGCCGGGACCGTATCGTTTCTTCAACCGCGAATTTTTCGTGATTACCTATCGCACCGATCCTGAGGCGTTGGCCGCTGTCGTGCCGGAGCCGCTTGAGGTAGCGGGCGATCTGGTGAAATACGAATTCATCCGCATGCCGGATTCGACCGGGTTCGGTGATTACACCGAGACCGGGCAGGTGATCCCCGTCCGCTTCAAGGGCGAGGAAGGGGGATATGTTCATTCGATGTATCTCGATGATGACGCGCCGATCGCGGGCGGCCGGGAGCTGTGGGGTTTCCCGAAAAAGCTTGCCGCACCGAAGCTGGCGGTGGAGACGGACGTGCTGGTCGGGACCTTGCATTATGGTTCGGTGCTCTGCGCGAGCGCGACCATGGGATACAAGCACCGCGCAGTCGATCATGACACCTTGCTAAAAGCGCTAAAGACCCCGAACTTTATGCTGAAGATCGTTCCGCATGTGGACGGGACGCCGCGAGTCTGCGAGCTCGTGCGCTATTACCTCGAAGATATCACGCTGAAAGAAGCCTGGACCGGACCAGCCGCGCTTGGACTGTTTCCGCACGCCCTCGCTGATGTGGCGCGTTTGCCGGTGCGTGAGGTGGTTTCAGCGCTCCACTTCAAGACCGATTTGACGCTCGGTCTGGGATCGGTGGTCTTCGATTATCTGGCGAAGTAATCGCTGGACATTTGGTGGCCCGAAAATGCTGATGGCCGGGACGCAAGTGCCCGGCCATCAGCATTTGTCGAACTGATCGAAACTTTATCGCACCAGAATATTCCTGAACTGCCACGGATCCGAGGTGTCGATGTCCTCCTCGAACAGTCCGGGGCGGCCAGCCAGCGGCGTCCAGTCGGTGTAATAGCCCTTCACCGGCCCGAGATAAGGGGTCTGGATTTCGAGGCAGCGGCGGAAATCCATTTCGTCCGCTTCCACGATGCCGGCCTGCGGATTTTCCAGCGCCCACACCATGCCGGCCAATACCGCCGAGGAGACCTGAAGACCGGTCGCGTTCTGATAGGGAGCGATGCGGCGCGTCTCTTCGATCGAAAGCTGCGAGCCGTACCAATAAGCGTTCTTGCCGTGCCCGTAGAGCAGAACTCCGAGTTCGTCGATACCATCCTCGATCTCGTTCTCGTCGAGAATGTGCCAGGACGGCTGCATCTTGCCCGCCGCACCAAACATTTCGTGCAGCGACAGCACGGCGTCGTTGGCCGGATGATAGGCGTAATGACAGGTCGGACGGTAGACCACATTGCTGCCGTCGCGCACAGTGAAATAGTCGGCGATCGAGATTGATTCGTTGTGCGTGACGAGGAAGCCGTATTGCGCGCCCGGCGTGGGACACCACGAGCGCACGCGCGTGTTGGCGCCCGGCTGCAGCAGATAGATCGCCGCGCCGCAGCCTTTCGGATGAGTGCGGCCGTTCTCGGGTATCCACTTCTCGTGGGTGCCCCAGCCCAATTCGGCTGGCTGCATGCCTTCCGACACAAAGCCTTCCACCGACCACGTGTTGACGAAAACGTTCATCGGCTTGGGCTTCTTGGAGCGCTGGGTGTCACGCTCGGCGATATGGATGCCCTTGACGCCGAGCTTGTGCATCAACTGGCCCCAGCCTTCGCGGCTTTTCGGCTCGTTGAATTCGGTCTTCGTGTCGTGCGCCAGGTTGATGAGGGCCTGCTTGACGAACCAGGACACCATGCCGGGATTGGCGCCGCAGGTGGAGACAGCGGTGGTGCCGCCTTCGCTCTTGCGCTTGGCGGCAAGCAATGTCTCGCGCAGCGCGTAGTTGGTGCGGTCGCCGGTGCCCATATTCTTGTCGAAATAAAAGCCCGTCCACGGTTCGACGACCGTGTCGATGTAAAGCGCGCCGATCTCGCGGCACATGGTCATGATGTCGACTGAAGACGTGTCCACCGAAAGATTGACGCAAAAGCCCTGACCGCCGCCTGCGGTCAGCAGCGGCACCAGAACCTCGTGATAATTATCCCTGGTCACAGCCTGCTTGATGAACCTGACGCCGTGCTTTTTGGCCAATTCGCCGTCCTCGTGCGGATCGACGATCACGAAACGCGATTTGTCGTATTCGAAATGCTTCTCGATCAACGGCAGCGTGCCCTTGCCGATCGAGCCGAAGCCGATCATGACGATGGGGCCTGTAATGCGTGCATGCACGTTGGTCGACATCGGGAATCTCCGGATTATTCAGGGAAAAAGAGGTTGCCAGGTCACGGCCCGAATGTGCGGGCCCGCTGATGTTGAAAACGACAAATTGCCGATGAAATCAAGGCCTATGCGCCGACTTGGCGGCGTTTCGGGCAGGAGCGCGGCGTCACCAGGGCGTCATATCACGTGATCGGGTTTTAGCGAACACTCGAGGTCCGGCGAGTTTTCGATTTGCAAAGTGGTGTGCCCGATTTTGAAGCGATCGTTGAGCTGATGACAGGTCTCGATCAGAAACGCGTCCCCGGGATGCCCCGCCGGAGTCACCAGGTGGGCGGTCAGCGCCGTTTCCGTGGTGCTCATTGGCCAGATGTGAAGATCGTGGATCGAGACGACGCCGGGTAGGGTGGAGAGAAAGGTTCGTACCGCGGCGGGATCGATCCGCGAGGGAACAGCCGCCAGAGACATGGCCGTGCTTTCCCGCAAAAGTCCCCATGTTCCCCAGACGATCACGGCGACGATCACCAGACTCATCGCGGGGTCGATCCAAAGCCAGCCGGTCATCAAGATGGTGATGGCGGCGAGAACGACGCCCAGCGACACGGCGGCATCCGCCATCATGTGCAGATAGGCGCCTTTGATATTGATGTCGGTCTTGCGGCCGGAAGCGAACAGCCAGGCTGTAATGCCATTGACCGCGATCCCGATGGTGGCGACGACGATCACTGTCTTGCTGGCGATCGGTTCGGGTTCCATCAGGCGCTGAATGGCCTCGAGCAAAATCGCTCCGGACGCGATCAGCAGCAGAATTGCGTTCAAAAGAGCGGCCAGAATGGAGCTGTTGCGCAGGCCGTAGGTCAGGCGCGGCGTTGGTTGGCGTTTGGACAGGATCGCGGCAACCCACGCGACCACCAGACCGAGCACGTCGGAGAGATTGTGCCCGGCGTCGGCCAGAAGTGCCGTGGAATTTGCGATGAAGCCGTAGAGCGCCTCCACGACGACGAAACCGGCATTGAGCGTGATGCCGATGACAAAGGCGCGGCCGAAATCCGCCGGGGCATGGCTGTGGCCGGCATGGGAATGATCGTGTTTGTGATCATCATGAGCGGCGTGGTCGTGCTGGTGTGGGTGGTCATGCGCGTGTGCCATATTCGCGTTTTACCATCCGTAACGACAGCGGGCGACAATTACATCGCTCGCTGCCGGACATCATTTTCGCAATGCTATAACATTCGCCAATATCATATGTGCTGGCAGCGGTCGGCGACGTCATTCCGAACGGCGCTTGGCCGTGACTTCGATCTCGATTTTCATTTCCGGTTCGTAAAGCGCCGCAACGGCGACGATTGTCGCAGCCGGCCGGATATCGCCCAGAACTTCGCCGCAAACCGCGGTCATCGGGGCGGCGTCGCCGATATGGGCGAGATAATAGGTCGCGCGCACGATATCGGACAGCGCAAACCCGGCCTCGTTCAGTGTCTTTTCGATGGTCTTGAAGCAGTTGCGCGTCTGCGCGGCGATCCCCGATGGCAGCGTCATCGTCGTGTAGTCGTAGCCGGTGGTGCCGGAAACGAAGACAAAATCACCATCGACCACGGCGCGGCTATAGCCGGCGGTTTTCTCGAAGGGCGATCCGGTGGAAATCAGGCGGCGGGGCATTGCGAAACCTCTTTATGGAGTGAGGCTCCGCAATGCCTTGTCTTGCCGCCTTAATCAAGCTGCCAGAGCCGGGGCTTCCTGCGGTTCTGCAATGCCGCGGCCACGTGGCTTGCGTGTCTTGCTCCCCGTGGCGACAATCATGCCCCATGCGCTGTCGAGCGCACCCTCGCGCAGTTCGACCGCAAGCAGACGCTCGCGCTCAAATGGGCCCGGCAGTGCGAGCTCGCCGGTCTTCTCTGCGGAAAAGCCGAACCGCTCGTAATAGGCCGGGTCGCCGCGCAGGATCACCGCGTTGTGGCCGCGCGCTTTGGCGGCTTCCAGCGCGTGATTCATCAGCGCTGCGCCGATGCCGAGCAAGCGGCATGCGGAATCGACCGCCAGCGGGCCAAGCACCAGCGCGGGAGTGCCCCCCGCGCTGACGTGCCACAACCGCACGGTGCCGACCACGCGGCCCTGATGCACCGCCGTGAAGGCGAGGCCTTCGGCGGGCGCGCGTCCATCGCGCAGGCGCTGACAGGTGCGCGCATGGCGATTCTCGCCAAAGGCAGCATCCAGCAGCGCTTCCCGCGCGGCGACGTCCGAGGCACGCTCCGCGCGGATCACGAACGGGGCAGCGTCGGCAAGGGCAAAAGCGGTCTTTTTCAAAGCAGCCGATTTCAAAGCGGTCATGGCACGTCAGTCCCCACTCCACACGGCGAACGGGCCGCGGAGTGTTGTCAGCAAATTAGCGATGTGACGGGATGGGAGCCGGCGCACCGGCTCCCGGTTTTCTTAGATGTGGTAGGTCTTCAGTGGCGGGATGCCATTGAAGGCCACCGACGAGTAGGTCGAGGTGTACGCACCCGTGCCTTCGATCAGCAGCTTGTCGCCGATCTCGAGCGTGACGGGGAGCGGGTACGGCGCCTTCTCGTACAGCACGTCTGCGGAGTCGCAGGTCGGGCCGGCGAGAATGCAGGGCGCCATATCCGCGCCGTCATGCGGCGTGCGGATCTGGTAACGGATCGACTCGTCCATCGTCTCGGCGAGACCGCCGAACTTGCCGATGTCGAGGTACACCCAGCGGTTCTCATCGTCGTCGCTCTTCTTGGAGATCAGAACGACTTCCGTCTCGATGATGCCCGCGTTTCCGACCATGCCGCGGCCCGGCTCGATGATGGTCTCCGGGATCTGGTTGCCGAAGTGCTTGCGAAGCGCTCGGAAGATCGACCGGCCGTACTGCACGACCGGGGGAACGTCCTTGAGGTACTTCGTCGGGAAACCGCCACCCATGTTGACAAGGGTGAGCGTGATCCCGCGTTCGGCACAGTCACGGAACACCTGCGAAGCCATCGCCAGCGCGCGATCCCACGCCTTCACCTTGCGCTGCTGGGAGCCGACATGGAACGAGATGCCGACCGGTTCCAGACCAAGGCGCTTGGCGAGGTCGAGGACTTCGACCGCCATTTCAGGCTCGCAGCCGAACTTGCGCGACAGCGGCCACTCGGCACCTGCGCAGTCATAGAGAATGCGGCAGAACACCTTGGCGCCGGGAGCAGCCCGGGCGATCTTCTCCACTTCGGCCGAGCAGTCCACCGCGAACAGGCGGATGCCGAGCTGGAATGCGCGCGCGATATCGCGCTCCTTCTTGATGGTGTTGCCGAAGGAGATGCGATCCGGAGTTGCACCGGCCGCGAGCGCCATTTCGATCTCGGCCACGGTCGCCGTGTCGAAGCACGAGCCCAGCGAGGCCAGAAGCGAGAGCACTTCCGGGGCAGGGTTCGCCTTCACCGCGTAGAACACACGGCTGTCCGGCAGAGCCTTGGCGAAGGTCTGGTAGTTGTCGCGCACGACCTCGAGGTCGACAACGAGGCAGGGCTCAGTGTCGAGGCCTTTGCTGCGGCGGTCGCGCAGAAATTCCTGGATACGGTCGGTCATGGCACTCTCCCAAACGGTCCTGCCGGAATCCGGCGGCGAACCATCCAAAAAATTGCGTCTGACCCAAGGACCTCAGCCATGCCGCACGATGGAGACGCGACGATGGCCGATCCTCAGATCGGACTGTGCTGCCGTGGATTGGTTGGGAAAGCTCCCGCCCGCACACCTGGCAATGAAGGACAAGCCTCTTCGGTATTCGCGCCGGCTGGTGGAGAGCCGACAGAGACCAAAAAAGCCCGATCCGTCGTTGCTTTAAGTCGCGTCCCCCGTTGAGAGCGGGGTGCGCCGGTTCGCCTCCGGCTGTCAGTCACGGTTGCAAGAAGAGAAGTCACCTTCAAATGGCACCCCTTGAGAGAGATGCTGGCCTCCTGATCTGACCTTATCGGTCCGGTCCGGCGACCCTCGGTTCTTCGTCCCCTTGGCGGCTGTCCGGCCTCTTGTCCGGATACCTACCGACTGACACACGACCACAGGCACGTGCGAAATTGGGCAAGGCTGCAAATATGAGTTTTGACTCTGGGGCGCAAGAGTTTTTTCACGCGCAGCAAAAAAATCGTGCGCATGAGTGCGAAGTGTTGCGCTTGAGACGCGAACCAGTGCGCGGAGATGAACGGCTGTTAAAGTAGCTTAACGGAAAGCAAGCTTGTGGAGCAGGTTTCTGCTGCCAGACTCGATTTGAGAGGCGAGTCTTTCGCTGCTCCTCTCAGACCTTGCGCGTGAAGGGTTCGACGCGCTGTGCGCCGCGCACGAAGGCCACCATGATGAGGACGCCGATGCCGAACAGGATCACCTGGAGGATGTGAGCGCCGGTGTCTTCGAGTCCGAACAGGATCGCCAGCGCCCAGCCGCCGGCGAAGGCCGCGCCGAACACCTCCGCGCCGATCAGGATCGCGGCGCTGATGACGGTGATGACGCTCGGCCAGGCAATCTTTCTGGCTCCGACTTCCAGCTTCTGGGCGCTCATGCTCTGTCCTCATCCGTCCTTGGGCCCGGTCCTGCCCGGGGGCCGCAATCTCCGCGAAATCGCCCTCCGGATCAAGCTTGAGATCGGGCTCCGTGCCGCCATTTCGGGCGTAAAAAAGCCCCAGCTGGTGCTATATGGTTCGGCCGGAAAATACTGAAAATCGGGCTTTTAAGGGACTTTCATGACACAGACGTCTGCCACACCGGCCAAGGCCGCCGCCACTCCCGCCATGACCGCCAATCCGCTGCTTCAGCCCTGGCAGACGCCTTTCGAAACCCCGCCTTTTGGTGACATTCAGCCCGCGCATTTCGAGCCGGCTTTCGAGAAGGCCTTCGCCGCGCACGACGCCGAGGTCGCGGCTATCAAGGCCGATGCCGCCGAGCCGACCTTCGAGAACACGATTGTGGCGCTGGAGCGGTCTGGCAAGTTGCTCTCCAAGGTGTCGGCCGTGTTCTATAATCTGGTTGGCGCCAATTCGACGCCTGAGTTGCTTGAGATCGAAAGCCGGGTGGCGCTGGATCAGGCGCGGCACTGGAATCCGATCATGATGGACGCCAGGCTGTTCGCGCGGATCGCCAGCCTGCGTCAGAACGCCGCCAAGCTGAACCTCACGCCGGAGCAGGCACGCCTTCTGGAGCGGACCTACACCCATTTCCACCGCGCCGGCGCCGGTCTCGATGAGACCGCCAAGGCAAGGATGGCCGAGATCAACGAGCGGCTGGCGCATCTGTCCACCACTTTCAGCCATAATCTGCTCGCAGACGAGCAGGCCTGGACGCTGGAACTGGGCGAGGGAGATCTTGCCGGCCTTCCCGAGAGCTTCATTGCTGCCGCCAAGGCCGCATCCGATGAGCGCGGCCAGCCGGGCAAGATGCTGGTGACGCTGTCTCGCTCCTCCGTCGAGCCGTTCCTGCAGTCCTCCAGCCGCCGCGATCTGCGGGAGAAGGTCTACAAGGCTTTCATCGCCCGGGGCGACAATGGCAATGCCAACGACAACTCCGCGGCTATCCTTGAGATCCTGAAATTGCGCGAGGAGACCGCAAAACTGCTCGGTTATCCGAGTTTTGCCGCCTACAGCCTCGAGGATTCCATGGCCAAGACCCCGCAGAATGTGCGGGCGCTTCTGGAGGGGGTCTGGAAACCGGCCCGCGCGCGGGCGCTCAAAGATCGCGACGCCCTGCAGGCCCTGATCGCGGAGGAGGGCGGCAACTTCAAGCTCGCGGCCTGGGACTGGCGCTATTATGCCGAGAAGCTGCGCCAGCGCCGCGCCAATTTCGACGATTCCGCGATCAAGCCTTATCTCGCGCTCGACTGCATGATCGACGCCGCCTTTGACGTCGCCCATCGGCTGTTCGGGCTTACCTTCAATGAGCGCAAGGATATCCCGGTCTGGCACCCGGATGTGCGGGTGTGGGAGGTGAAGGATGCCGCCGGCAATCACAAGGCTCTCTTTTATGGCGACTACTTTGCGCGGCCCTCGAAACGCTCGGGCGCGTGGATGACCTCGCTGCGCGACCAGCAGAAACTCGACGGCGATGTTGCGCCGCTGGTGATCAATGTCCTGAATTGCGCCAAGGGTGCGGAGGGCCAGCCCACGCTGTTGTCGCCGGACGATGCGCGCACGCTATTCCACGAGTTCGGCCACGGCCTGCATGGCATGCTGTCGAACGTGGTCTATCCGTCGCTGTCGGGAACCAGCGTGTTCACCGACTTCGTCGAGCTGCCGTCGCAGCTCTACGAGCACTGGCAGGAGCAGCCGCAGGTGTTGCAGACGTTCGCACGGCATTATCAGACCAACCAGCCGCTGCCGGACGATCTGCTCAGGCGCTTCCTCGCCGCCCGCAAATTCAATCAGGGATTCGCCACGGTGGAATTTGTGTCCTCCGCGCTGCTCGACCTCGAATTCCATAGCCAGCCGGCAGCCTCGATCACCGACGTGCACGCGTTCGAACGCAAGGAGCTCGAGAAGATCGGCATGCCAGCTGAAATCGCGATGCGTCATCGTCCGCAGCAATTCGGCCACATCTTTTCCGGCGATCATTATGCGGCCGGTTATTACAGCTACATGTGGTCGGAAGTGATGGATGCCGATGCATTCGGTGCATTCGAGGAGGCGCGTGACATCTTCGATCCGTCCGTTGCCAAACGTTTGCATGATGACATTTATTCGTCAGGCGGATCACGCGATCCTGAAGAGGCTTATGTTGCGTTCCGCGGCCGCAAACCCGAACCTGACGCGCTGCTTCGCCGGCGTGGACTGCTCGATGCTCCGGAGGCGGCCTGATCCCAGGGCACGCGATGCTTAAAATCGTTCGCTGTTTCAGTCTCGTCGCTGCCTTCGTGCTGAGTCCGCTGACAGCGCATGCACATCCGCATGTCTGGATCACCGCGATCAGCGAGCTTCTTTACGCGCCGGATGGCACGATCACAGGCGTGCGACATGCATGGACGTTCGACGAAATGTTCGCCGCCTATGCGCTGCAAGGACTGCCGCACAAAACCAAGGGCGTCTACACGCGCGAGGAATTGACGTCGCTGGCGCAGACCAATGTCGACTCGCTTAAAGAGTACGCTTACTTCACTTTCGCCAAGGAAGGAGCGGTGGGATTCCAGAAGAAGGAAAAATTTGGCGATCCCGTCGACTATTATCTGGAGTTTACCAACGGCAACCTGACCCTGCATTTTACACTGCCCTTCAAGGTGCCTTTCAAGTCGCAGCAGCTGCAGGTCGAGATTTTCGACCCGAGTTATTTCATCGATTTCCAGATGGCGCAGAAGGATCCGATCCGTCTCATTGGTGCGCCCGCAGGCTGCAAGATGAATTTCATCCGCCCCTCGGATGGCACAACAGCGCAGACGATGAACGATGCTGAGTTTCTCGCCGGCGACAATGCGAATTACGGTGCGATGTTCGCCAACAAGATCACGGTGGAGTGCCCCTGATGCAGATATCCCGCTCGAGTCTTTTGCGTCATGCGCTGATCGTCGCAGCCATTTCGGCGGTCGCGATATGTGCGGTTGATACGGCGCTGGCGCAAAACCCCTTTGGTGCGCCCAAGGCGATGCCGGATTCCCAGGTCGGGGGGATTGTCGGTTGGCTGCTTGCCAAGCAATCCGAGTTTTACCGGCAGATCTCGGCGACCATCCGGGCTGCGAAAAGCGATGGCACCGCGGTCTGGACTTTGCTCGGCATTTCCTTCGCCTATGGAATTTTCCATGCCGCCGGTCCCGGACACGGCAAGGCGGTGATTTCGTCCTATCTCGTGGCCAACGAAGAGACGGCAAAGCGTGGCATCGTGCTGTCGTTTGCCTCGGCGCTGATGCAGTCACTGGTTGCAATCGCTATCGTCGGCATCGGTGCGGTGATTCTCAATGTCACGGCCGGCGCGATGTGCAACGCCGAGCGCGTTGTCGAAATCGTCAGCTATGGCCTGATCGCCGCTTTCGGCGCTCGCCTTGCCTGGAGCAAGGGCGGCGGGTTTTTCCGCGCGCTTGCCAATTGGCGGGACAAGTCCACGCCAAATTTCGTGCCCAATCTGATGCCTGCCGCCGTTCCGGCGATGGCGCATGCCCATGCATCCGATCATCACGGCCACGACCATCATCACCACGATCATACTCACGAGGGACACAACCACGCCCGGGCGGTTCACCACGAGCATGATCATGTGCATCACGGCCATGACCACGGCCACGAGCATGCTCATGCGGATCATCCCCACGATCACGGACATGTTCACGGCGAGCATTGCGGACATTCGCACGGGCCGGAACCCAGCGAACTCGCCGGTCCCGGCGGCTGGTCGCGGGGGTTGAGCGCGATCCTCACTGTCGGCATTCGTCCCTGCTCGGGCGCGATCCTCGTGCTGGTGTTCGCTTTCGTTCAGGGGCTTTTCTGGGCCGGCGTCGCCGCGACCCTGCTGATGGGGCTCGGGACCGCAATTACCGTTGCAAGCATCGCGATGCTGGCGGTTTCTGCCAAAGGTCTGGCGCGGCGTATGACAACCGGCCGCGATGGCGGCGGCGCGGTGCTTCTACGCGGTATGGAGTTCGGCGCGGCCGCTCTGGTGCTGCTGTTCGGAACCGGCCTGTTGCTGGGCTATATTGCCGCAGAACGGGTGACGTGCTTCTGATAGGATACCCTTCGCTGTTGAAAGGTCGTCTTTATCATGAGCGTTGTTGTTTCCCTCGATCAGAACCGGGCCGAGCCTCAGGCGCGTGCCGGCCGCGTGGGCGTGCTGCTGGTCAATCTCGGGACGCCGGACACCGCCGACGCGCGCGGTGTGCGTGTCTATCTGAAAGAGTTTCTGTCCGATCCGCGTGTGATCGAGAACCAGGGCCTGATCTGGCAAGTGATTCTGAACGGCATCGTTCTGCGTATCCGGCCCGCGCGCAAGGCAAAGGACTATTTGAAAATCTGGAATAACGAGCGGAACGAGTCGCCGCTAAAGACCATCACACGCGGGCAATCCGAGAAGCTTGGCGCGTCGATCGCCGATCAGAAAATCGCCGTCGAATGGGGCATGCGTTACGGGAATCCCTCGATCAAGTCCGGCCTCGATTCGTTGATGGCGCAAGGATGCGACCGCATCCTCGTCGTGCCGCTTTATCCGCAATATTCGGCATCGACGTCCGCGACCGTGGTGGACAAGGTTGCAAGCGCCTTGAAGGACATGCGCGCGCAGCCGACCGTGCGGTTCACACCACCTTATTACGACGATGCCTCCTATATCGACGCGCTGGCAGCCTCGATCGACTCTCATCTGTCGGCGTTGCCGTTCAAGCCGGAAACCATCGTGGCGTCGTTCCACGGCATGCCGAAAAGCTATATCGACAAGGGCGATCCCTACGCGGCGCAGTGCGCGGCCACTGTCGATGCGCTTCGCAGGCGCATGGCTCTGGACGAGAAAGGGCTGATGCTGACCTTCCAGTCGCGTTTCGGTTATCAGGAGTGGCTGCAGCCTTATACCGACAAGACCATGGAGCAACTGGCGAAGGATGGCCTGAAAAGAATAGCCGTCATCACGCCCGGCTTCTCCGCCGACTGTCTCGAGACCTTGGAAGAAATCGCACAGGAGAACGCCGAGATTTTCCGTCACAATGGCGGCGAGCAATTTGCTTTCATTCCCTGCCTCAACGACAGCGACGCCGGCATGGATGTTATCCGTCAGCTTGTACTGCGCGAGTTGCAAGGCTGGATTTAAAAGACCCGATTTGGATTCGATTTAGAAGACTGGATTTAAGCCGAGCACGGGGGCTTTTCCTGAACCTTTTCCATCGGTCGGCACACTAAGATACAGCGCAACCGTCACGCCGCTATGCTAAGCATTGCATGCCGCCCCGCATTTCAACATCCCAGGGAGTTTCAGATGTCCGGGTTCGATATTTTCGCAATCGCGGTTCTTTTTCTCGTCATCGCCACGCTGGTTGCGGGCGTCAAGACCGTGCCGCAGGGCTACGACTGGACGGTGGAGCGGTTCGGAAAATACACCCGCACGCTGGAGCCCGGTCTGAATCTCATAGTTCCTTATTTCGACCGCATCGGCCGCAAGGTCAATATGATGGAGCAGGTGATCGAAATTCCAGAGCAGGAGGTCATCACCAAGGATAATGCCACGGTCACCGTGGACGGCGTCGCATTCTTTCAGGTGTTCGATGCGGCAAAGGCGAGTTACGAGGTGTCCAATCTGAATCAGGCTATCGTAACGCTGACCATGACCAATATCCGCTCCGTGATGGGGTCGATGGATCTCGATCAGGTATTGTCGCATCGCGATGAGATCAACGAGCGGTTATTGCGCGTGGTCGATGCCGCGGTGTCGCCATGGGGCCTGAAGGTCAATCGCATCGAGATCAAGGACATCGTGCCGCCAGCCGATCTGGTGGAGGCGATGGGCCGGCAGATGAAGGCCGAGCGCGTGAAGCGCGCCGATATTTTGCAGGCCGAGGGCCAGCGTCAGTCCGAAATTCTGCGTGCGGAAGGCGCCAAGCAGGCGCAAATCCTGCAGGCCGAAGGCCGTAAGGAAGCCGCCTTCCGTGACGCCGAGGCGCGCGAGCGCTCCGCAGAGGCTGAGGCCAAGGCAACGCAGATGGTCAGCCAGGCGATCGCCGCGGGCGATGTCGCGTCGCTGAACTATTTCATCGCCGACAAGTACATCAAGGCGTTCGGGGAGATCGCGCAGTCCCCGAACCAGAAAATTGTCATGCTCCCCATCGAGGCGACGGGAATTCTCGGCTCGCTCGCCGGCATCGGGGAAATCGCGAAGGCCACCTTTGGCGAAAGCGCGGCCTCGGCCACGGCTGCCGCGCGCCGTCCGACCGTGCCCAACGCAGGCACGCAGCCGCCCAAGCCGACGATCTGAGCCACGTCATGACGGATATTCTCTCCGGTCTCGGAAACTGGATCTGGGCCATTGTCGGCATCGTGCTGATGGGGCTTGAGACGCTCGCGCCGGGCGTGTTTTTGCTCTGGTTCGGGATCGCGGCGATGATCGTTGGCATCCTGTCGTTTTTCATCGCCTCGTCGTGGCAAAGCCAGCTGCTGATATTTGCCGTGCTGTCGGCTGCGATGGTGCCGCTGTGGCGGCGTTTCGGACGGCCAAGCGCCAGCGAAACCGACAAGCCGTTTCTCAACCGCCGGACTGCGGGTCTGGTCGGCCGTGTGCTGACGCTGGAGAAGCCGATTGTGGACGGCATCGGCACCGTGAGGATCGACGATACCATCTGGCGCGTCGAAGGACCTGATGCCCCGGCCGGCAGCCGCGTCAGGATCGAGCAGGCGGACGGAGCACGGCTGCGCGTGGGGCTGGTTTAGCGCTTGGTGGCTAGACCACGCCTGCGCGGAGGATATCGTGCAGGTGCACGATGCCGACCGGCGTCTTGCCTTGCGTGACGATCAGCGCCGTGATCTGCGAAGCATTCAGAATTTCCAGCGCCTCGCTCGCCAGCATGTCCGGGCCGATGGTCTTCGGATTCTTCGTCATCACGTCATCCACGCTTGCGGTCATCAGGTCCGGCCGCATGTGGCGGCGCAGGTCGCCGTCGGTGACGATGCCGACGATATCGCCGCGCGTATCTACGATGCCGACGCAGCCGAAGCCCTTCGAAGTCATTTCAACCAGCGCATCAGACATTTTGGTGCCGAGCGGTTTCACCGGCACTGCGGCGTCCTTGTGCATCAGGTCGCGCACGAATTTCAGCATCGCCCCTAACTTGCCGGAGGGATGCAGTGCGCTGAAATCGAGCGCGGTAAAGCCGCGGCTTTCGAGGAGGGCGACCGCGAGCGCGTCGCCGATGGCGAGTTGCATGACCGACGAGGTGGTTGGGGCCAGATTGTGCCAGGCCTCGCGCGCCTTCGGCAGCGTCAGCGCAATGTCGGCGGCCGCGCCGAGGGTCGACTGGGCGTCGCACGTCACAGCGATCAGGCCGATGCGAAAGCGCCGCGAGTAATTGATCAGGTTTTTCAGCTCGGCCGTCTCGCCGGACCAGGACAGCGCCATGATCACATCGTCGGCGGTAATCATGCCGAGATCGCCATGGCTGGCTTCCGAGGCGTGGACGAAAAACGAAGGCGTGCCGGTTGACGCGAAGGTCGCGGCGATCTTGCGGCCGATATGGCCTGATTTGCCAAGACCTGTGACGATCAGACGGCCTTTGGCGTTACGGATGCGCTCGACCGCGGCGACGAAGGCGGGTCCGAGATCGGCTTTCAGCGCGGCGGCGAGGGCGGTGACGCCGCCGGCCTCGGCCTCAAGGGTACGCAGCGCCGATTCGATGGCCGGAGATGTTGGGTCATTCACGGAAGTTGAAGCCCGCGCTTTGGGATTGGCCATGTGAAATCCGGATAGGGGCGGCCGCGCCGCCGATACGGCGTTTCCTTTAGCACGTTCAAAGACATCGCGCGATGCGTCGGGGCGTTCTCAACGCCTCATTAACCATAATTGTTTTAACTCTGTTAACGGCGTTCGGCCTCGTGCCGAAGCGCCTGCTTCGTCGCAACTCATTGCGTTTGTTGTGTTTTCCGGCTCGCCGGAAAGATTACCGGAAAGGTTGCGGGACGTGCCAGCAGGGCGGAATGCCCCGGGTCTGCAGTCTCGCCGCCGCGCGCAGAAAAGGCGCGCGTTTGCGGCGGGTTTTGCCATGCGCGGCCTTATGGCTCTGGTCTGGAGTCCGGCTTTTTGGCTCTGGCTCGTCACGCCGCTTTTCGCTCAGGCTTTGACACCCGAAATGATGGCGCCGGCCCCGGGCGGCTTCGCGCCGCTCGATCGCTCGCCGTTGCGGCGAAGTCCGGACGCCGAGTCGGCTGCAACACCACAAGGCAGTGCGCCGGCATTGCGCGAAAGCATCGCCCCGTCGCGCGTGGGTGCCATTCCGTCCTATGAAACGCCTGCCGGCTCAGGCGCGGCGGAAACCGGCTTCGACTCGCTCAATCGAAAGAAACAGAAACCCAAACTCTACCCCGGCGCGCCGAAGCCGAAAGTCACTGGACCTGGCAATCCGCAAATCGAAAAACCCCTGCCGAAGCGCGCGGAAACTCCCGTTCCACCGGCCGTCGCGGGCACAGTGGAAGGGCAACCGCCGCGCCGGCGGCTGAGATATGATGACGATCCGTTCGGTCAGGTCGGCTTTTATACCGGCGGTTTTCTGACCAAGGCGGCTGTCGAACTCTCCGGGGGCTATGACAGCAATCCCGGCCGCGTCAGCACGCCGAAGGGATCATGGCTCTACATGATCTCGCCGGAACTGCTGGCGACGTCCGACTGGCAGCGGCATTCGCTGGTGGTGGATCTGCGCGGCTCGTTTACCGGCTATGGCACGACATTCCCATCGACGGTCAGCAATGTGTCGCCGGTACCGACCAGCATCGACCGCCCCGACTTCACCGGCAAGATCGACGGCCGCATCGATGTGACACGTGACACGCGGATTAACACCGAGTTACGGCTGCGTGTCGGCACCGACAACCCGGGCAGCCCGAACGTGCAGGTCGGTCTGGAAAAATATCCGATCTACACGACCAGCGGCGCGACACTCGGCGTCGAGCAGGATTTTAGTCGTGTGCAGGTATCGCTCGCCGGAACCATCGATCACACCCAGTATCAGAATTCCAAACTCACCGACGGCTCGACCTCGAGCAATGCCGACCGCAATTACGATCAGTATGGCGGGATCGCGCGCGTCAGCTACGACCTGACGCCGGGCATCAAGCCGTTCGCCGAGTTCGAGGCGGATACACGCATCCACCAGCTTTACTTCGACAGCAACGGTTTTGCGCGCGACTCCACCGGCGGCTATCTGAAAGGCGGCACCACGTTCGAATTTTCCCGCCTGCTGACCGGCGACATCGCCATCGGATATCAGCTGCGAGACTATGCCGATCCGCGGCTCAACCGGCTGCAGGGTCTTCTGACCTCCGGCTCACTGGTATGGACCGCGACCGGGCTGACCACCGTGCGCTTCAACGCCACGTCCTCGATCGACGAAACCACGCTGCCCAACGCCTCCGGTTCGATCTCGCGCGATTACACGCTCGCCGTCGATCATGCTCTGCGGCGCTGGCTGATCGCCTCGCTCAAGGGCGGTTACGGGACCACCGATTACGACGGCGTGCGCTCCGATAAACGCTATTTCGTCGAGGGCGATCTGGTTTACAAGCTGAGCCGCACGCTCCAGATCAAGGGCAGCGTGCGGCAGGACTGGCTCGACAGCACCGCCCCGGGCGCGTCGGCGACCGGAACGGTGGTTATGCTCGGTGTGCGCGTGCAGCGCTGAGCCGCGGTGGCGACGCGCTAGGCAATTGTAATCGTTGAACGGCAATGCGCTCTGGCGCGGCGGGCTGTTGATGTGCGAAACCGATCGCCGGTCTTGTCGGGCCTCGTGAACGAGGATTGGGTTGCGTGAAGCCTAAATTCAGGATTATCGAAGGCTGCGTAGCCGTGATGCTTTTAACAGCGCCGATCGCGATGCCGCTGGCTGCTCACGCGCAGGGCGCAACCGCCGCCGAGACGTGTCTCGCGGTCGCGAAAAATTTTCCTCTTGGTGCGAAGCTGCCGCGCACGGCATCCGTTCTAAGATCCAATCAGCCGCTGACAATCGTCGCCATCGGCTCGTCCTCCACGGTCGGATTGTGGATGACCGATCAGGCCAAGACCTATCCCGAGGTCATGAAGAGCGAGTTGCTCCGCCTGATTCCGAACGCACGCATCACCATCGTCAATTCGGGACGCAGCGGGGACACCATTCCCGGCAACATGGCGCGCTTCGAAACAGACGTGTTCGCGCACAAGCCAGATCTTGTGGTGTGGCAAATGGGCGGCAACGATTTCACATGGCTGGAAAGCGGTGAAAGCCTCCAGAGCAAGATCGTCACAGGCATTCGCGCGATCAAGGCGCAGGGCGCGGACGTCGTCCTGATGGACCAGCAGTTCACGCCGATGATCCTCGCCACCCAATACGCCAAGATGCAGGGGGCTATCGCCGCCGCAGCACAGCAGGAAGACGTCGCTTATTTCCGCCGCTTCGATGTGATGCATAAGGCGGTGGACAGCGGCGTGCCGTTTCTGGCGCTGTCCTCGCTCGACGGCCTGCACATGAGCGAGGACGGCTATAATTGTGTCGGCCGGGGCCTCGCGCGGGGAATTGTGGCTGCGGTGAGATAAGAAGAGCTACAAATTTGTTGCAGAACAAATCAAGAACATGTTAAGAGACATATCGTAGTGTTTATGCGGCCAACATTTATTGGAGTGGATTCGTGCAATGTCAGGCTCTGATTTCAGAACAGTAATTTTGGATTTTGATAACACACTCTACGACTGGGTAGCCCAGTGGTATTATTCATTTAGTGCCATGCTTGGTGAAATTCATCGGATAAGCGGAATTCCATTAGATGTTCTGAAGGAGCAAATTCGCGCCATCCATCAGAAACATCATACGTCTGAGTATGCTTTTTTGATCGAGCATCTTGACATCATTCGAGATGGTTCTGTTGAAGCAACGATCGCAAAGTATCGTCCGGCAATCGAAAAATTTAGAGAAGCAAGAACAAAGCATCTCGTCCTTTATCCGGGTGTAATGGATACGTTAATTAATTTAAGAAGTTCGGGAAAAACTCTAGTGGTTTTTACAGAGTCACAGACCTTTTACACGGTCATGCGGTTTAAGCACTTTGGTCTCGATGGTCTGATTGATTTTCTTTTTACATCAGATGATCACGAGACGCCGGACAACAATTATCTAGAAAAAATTAGAAGTCGCCCTTCTGAATATTACGAAATACAAAACACAAAACATCGATCAGTAGGTAAGGGTCGATTAAAGCCTGATCCTGCCATTCTCCGCCAAATTATAGATGAGGTTGGATCAACCCAAAGAAACTCCGTGTACGTGGGTGATAGTCTTTATAAAGATGTTTTGATGGCAAAGGAGGCGCGTGTTTTTGGTGTTTGGGCTCAATATGGCGAGGCAAGAGGTCAGCCAGGATATGATTTGCTTAGAGAGGTCTCTCATTGGACTGACGAGGACGTGGAGCGTGATCGGAGCTTGAAGAAGCGCGACGTCAAAGCTAATGCCATTTTGAAAACTGGTTTTCCGGAATTGTTGGGGTTGAATGGGCTCTGATGAGTGATCGATTGTCAGCAAAGGAAATTGTAGATCTTTGGAAGACTGCAATTGAGGTGGAACAACATTTCAACACCGTTGAAATGAATGTCCGAAATATTTTCGCCACCATAGTTGTCGCTCTCATTGCGGGCGTAGGTTACACTATAAAAGAGAAAATCGGATTGATATGCGGAATATCGTTTGCGCCAGTGTTGTGTTTGGCTGCGATATTCATGACGGCGCTATTTTATTTTGTTGATCGTTATTGGTATCACAGATTGCTAATAGGAGCCGTAAAGGAAGCTACAAGACTTGAAGAAGAAATTTCAAAAATGAGCGACGTGCATATACGGCTGTCGCAACAAATATCTGAATTTAGCCCGGTTGAATTGCCGCCTCTAATTAAAACGCTTTTTGGTTGGGTTATAAGCGAAAAACGCTTCAAGGAAAGTGGGAAGCTTCATTCTGACGGCAAAATTGAATTCTTCTATAAATCTATAA
Organism: Bradyrhizobiaceae bacterium; assembly: GCA_003963145.1. Classification (GTDB taxonomy): domain Bacteria; phylum Pseudomonadota; class Alphaproteobacteria; order Rhizobiales; family Xanthobacteraceae; genus Afipia. Next base: position 345,761 of record RXJJ01000009.1, on the reverse strand, counting down.
TGTTGATGTTCGCAATCCTAGCTGTTGTGACCTTTGGCGTGAAAGTATCTTGATATGTCATTCGCAATAATTGACCTTCTCATATAGAGGGTATATACCCTTAAACCATGTCCGATGATCCCTGCCTCTGCACCTCGCTGCGTCAGGCCGCGCATGCCGCGACCGAAATCTACGATCGCGCGCTGGAGCCTTCGGGGCTGAAAATCACGATGTTCCGCGTGCTGCGGCGGCTTGAAGGGGCGGAAAAGCCGACCATCAGCCAGCTCGCGCGCATCGTCGATCTCGATAGGTCGACGCTCGGCCGCAATCTGAAAATCCTGGAACGCGACGGTCTGATTACATTTTGTGAGGGCGAGGACGAGCGCGCCAAGATCGTCAAACTCACTTCAAAAGGCCGGGCAGCGCTGGAAAAGGCGCGGCCGCTATGGCGCAGGGTGCAGGCGAAGATGCGCGCAGCGCTCGGCAATGAAGAGAAATCGGTATTCCGTATCCTGGCGCGCGTCGGCGCCGGTCCCCACGCCTAGCGCGTCCATCATCTCATCCGGAGTTTCCATGCCGCTCGTCCGAATCGATCTTGCAAAAACCTCGACTCCTGAACTGCGCAAGGCAGTGAGCGAGACCGTCTACAATGCGATGACGGAAATCGCCAACGTGCCGCAGCACGATAAATTCCAGATCATCACGCTGCACGATTCCGACCAGATGATTTATCCGGCCGAAGGCTATCTCGGCGTGAGCTATACGCCGAATATCGTTTTCATCCATGTCACCTGGGTGGCGGGCCGTTCGACTGACGTCAAGAAGGCGTTCTACAAGAAGATCGCCGACGATCTTCACGCGAAGGCCGGCATCCGCAAGGAGGACGTGTTTATCGTTCTCAGCGATACCGCGCGCGAGGATTGGTCGTTTGGCGGCGGCCTGATGCAGTACGCGCCGAAATAACGGCACCTCTTTCCCCGAAAAACTGACGGTTCCCGCGAAACCTGAGCCGCCTTGATGGTTTTTCCATCGTCAAGGCGGATAACGAGGAGGTTTTGCCATGGCACAGGCTTTGCGGCCAACGGCACTCGTCGTTGAGGACGACGATGCACAGCGCATGCTCGTCAGTATTCTGCTCGAGGAGAGCGAGATGCATGTGATCCAGTGCGAAAGCGCGGAAGCCGCGCTTCGGATACTCGATCGCATTGGAATGAGGCTGGCGATGATGTTCACCGACGTCGAGCTGGCCGGACAGATGGACGGCATCGAGCTGGCGTTTATTGCGCGCCAGCGCTTTCCGGATTTGCGGGTGGTGGTGACGTCAGGCGCGCCGCGTGTGCGCCGGTTGCCGGACGGAACCACCTTCATGGCGAAGCCGTGGGCGCCGCTCGATGTGTTGCGTGAAGCGGAGCGCGCGCTGCATTAGCTCGCGTTTCATTTCACGTAGGTCTGGATTTCGGCGAGCAGTCCGTCACGCAGTTCCTCGCGGTCCATCGCGTAGGCGATGTTGGCGGCAAGGAAGCCGGCCTTCGAGCCGCAATCATAGCTTTTGCCCTTGAACTTGAAGCCGTAGAAGGGCTGTTTGGCCGCGAGCGCCAGCATGGCGTCGGTGAGCTGGATTTCGCCGCCGGCCCCGCGCTCCTGCGTTTCGAGGATGTTGAAGATTTCCGGCTGCAGAATGTAGCGGCCGGTGATCGACAGATTGGACGGCGCCGCTTCCTTCTTCGGCTTTTCCACCATGCCGTTCAGTTCGAACATGTCGCCCTTCGGCTTGCCGACGCCGACGACGCCGTACATGTGGACCTGATCCATCGGCACTTCTTCCACGGCGATGATGTTGGCCTTGTCGGTCCCGGCTGCCTTGGCGGCGTCGATCATCTGCTTCAGTCCGCTGGGCCGGTTTTTCACCAGCACGTCGGGAAGCAGCACGGCGAACGGCTCGTTGCCGACGATTTCTCGCGCGCACCATACCGCATGGCCGAGGCCGAGCGGCTGCTGCTGGCGCGTGAAGGAGGTCGTGCCGGGCTGCGGCTGATCGCGCTCGAGAATTTCGAGTTCGCGTTTCTTGGCGCGTTCTTCCAGCGTGTCTTCGAGCTCATAGGGACGATCGAAATGGTCCTCGATCACGCCCTTGTTGCGTCCGGTGACGAACACGAGATGCTCGATCCCCGCTTCCAGCGCCTCGTCGACCACGTGCTGGATCAGCGGGCGATCCACGACGGTGAGCATTTCCTTCGGCATGGCTTTGGTGGCGGGCAAAAAACGTGTGCCGAGGCCGGCGACGGGGAAGACGGCTTTGCGGATTTTCATGATGCTTTCTTTGAGGTCTGTCGGGAGTTCAACTTATTCGATAAAGGGGCTAAAGCATAAAGTCGTCACGGCGCAAGAAGTTGCCTGCCGAAATGCCAGGGTCAAGCCCCGGTCTGGTAGCTTGTTTGAGCCGGAAAACAAAGGCCGCAAAACGGCCTAGCCTGGCCGGAATGTCCGCATCTTGCGGAATTATGCGCCTGTCGCCTTCTTCCCGCATATTCGTCATGTCCACGATGTGACTGGTTGGATGCGCTCTGGCGCATTATCCCTTTCTCTCGCTGAATTGCTTATCCGCCGATCGGCGGTTCGTTTGTCTGATGGAGCCGGTTTCATGGAATATCGTCGTCTCGGGGCTTCTGGCCTCACTGTCCCCGTCCTGTCCTTCGGCGCCGGTACGTTCGGCGGCAAAGGCGACTTCTTCGCGGCATGGGGCAGCACCGACGCCGCCGGCGCGCGCCGCCTGCTCGACATCTGTCTCGACGCGGGGGTCAGCATGTTCGACACGGCTGACGTCTATTCCAGCGGCGAATCCGAAAAGGTGCTCGGCGAGGCGATCAAGGGCCGCCGCGACAAGGTTCTGATCTCGACCAAGGCGACGTTCCGCTTTTCAGACGCGCCGAACGATGTCGGCTCCTCGCGCCAGCATCTTTTGAGTGCGGTGGAGGGTTCGCTGAAACGTCTCGGCACCGATTACATCGACCTGTTTCAGTTGCACGGCTACGATGCAATGACGCCACCCGAAGAAGTGATGGCGACGCTCGATCACCTCGTGCGCGCCGGCAAGCTTCGCTACATTGGCGTGTCGAATTTTTCCGGCTGGCACATCATGAAGTCGCTGGCGGTGGCGGAAAAATACGGTTACCCGCGTTTCGTCGCCAATCAGACCTACTATTCACTGGTCGGCCGCGATTATGAATGGGAGCTGATGCCGCTCGGCCTCGATCAGGGTCTCGGCGCGGTAGTGTGGTCGCCGCTCGGATGGGGACGTCTCACGGGCAAGATTCGCCGCGGCCAGCCGCGCCCCGAGACCAGCCGTCTGCCGGTGACGGCGGATCGCGGCCCGCAGGTGCCGGACGATTATCTCTATCGCGTGGTCGATGCGCTCGACGACGTGGCCAAGGAAACCGGAAAGAGCGTGCCGCAGATCGCGCTCAACTGGCTGTTGCAGCGTCCGTCCGTCTCGACCCTGATCGTCGGCGCGCGCAACGAGGAGCAGCTCAAGCAGAATCTGGGTGCCGTTGGCTGGAATCTGACAAAGGAGCAGGTGGCGAAGCTGGACGAGGCGAGCTCGGTGCCGCTGGCCTATCCGTATTGGCACCAGCGCACGACTTTCCTCGAGCGCAACCCTCCGCCGGTATAAAGCTTTCTAATTCAGTCGGACGCGGCCTTTCGCCGCCACAATCCGGCAAAAATCTTCGCTTTGTTTTGCGCCTGTTAGCGTTTTGGAAACCGTGTCCGGGCCTCCTGTGGCAGGATGGCTTAGGAGAGGACGGGCATGCGCGGCTTTGGCACAATATCATTCGCGGTGGCGGTGCTGGCCATTTCGGGGCCATCACAGCTATGGGCGCAAAGCTCTTCCGGCGGTGGCCCGCTGGCGTCGGCTCCCGCGAATAGTGTCGCGGCCAAGGCTGTTTCCAATGGTCCCGTATCCGCGACGCCCGGCAAGCCCGCGGCCAAAAAACCGGCGCTCGCCAAGTCGTCCGCCGCGAAAACACCTGTGGCCAAAACGTCCGCCAGTACGACTACGGCCAAAACCGCCGAAGTCACCGGTTCGATTCCGCAGCCCGGAGCGCCTGTGCCGCGCGCGATGTTGCCGATGCGCCGGCTGGCGCAGGCGACGCCCGCGAAACAATGGAGCGGCGAGGATGGCGCATCGGGTCATCCGGAAATGACAGCGGATGCCATTCGCCAGGCGGCCGCGAATTTCAACAACTGCGTTGCGTCGATGTGGCCCGCGGCCGCACGGCGCGGCGTCACTCCGGCGAACTTTCAGCGCTTTACCGCGAACCTCGTGCCGGACCTGCGCATCATGGATCTGATGGACCAGCAGCCGGAATTCACCAAATCGGTGTGGGACTATCTTGACGTGCTCGTGAACGATACGCGTATCGCCAAGGGCCGCGAAATTCTCGCCAA
>RXJJ01000009.1:131748-341286 GCA_003963145.1 Bradyrhizobiaceae bacterium | reverse complement strand
GGCGTCGATCGTTACATCATCGCCTCGATCTGGGGCGTGGAGTCCAATTATTCGACTCAAGGCGGTGACCGGCCGGTCCTGAATTCGACCGCGACGCTCGCCTGCATCGGACGCCGACAGAATTATTTCAAGGAAGAGTTCCTGTCGGCGCTGGAAATCCTCAACCGGGGCGATCTGACGCCGGACGAGATGGTCGGCTCGTGGGCCGGCGCGTTCGGTCCGACACAGTTCATGCCGACCGTTTACAAGAAGCTGGCCGTCGATTTCGATGGCGACGGACGGCGCGATGCGGTCAGCGATGTCGCTGACCTGATCGCCTCGACGTCCAATAAATTGAAGAAAGACGGCTGGCAGAGCGGAGAGACCTGGGGTTACGAGGTCGTCGTTCCGCGCGGGTTCAACTATCTGCTCGCGGATCGGGCAAAGAACTACACGCTTGCCCAGTGGCAGCAGCTCGGGCTGCATCGGCCTGATGGCAAGCCATTTCCCCATCCGAACGAGAAAGCATTTTTGCTGATGCCTGCGGGCGCCGACGGCCCGGGCTTTCTGATGCTGCCGAACTTCCGCGCGATTCTGCGTTACAATCCGGCCGAATCCTACGCGCTCGCCATCGGCCATTTCGCGGATCGTCTGCGCGGTGGACAGCCTTTTGTTCAGCAATGGCCGAGCGGCGACCGGGTGCTTTCGCGTGACGAGCGTTACGAATTACAGCAACTGCTGGCGCAGCGCGGCTTTTACAAGGGCCAGCCGGACGGCAATCTCGGCAGCGATACCCGCAAGGCGCTGCGCAGCTTCCAGGTTTCGGTCGGTGCTCCGGCCGATGGCTATGCCTCCTCAACCGTGCTGGATCGCCTGCGCGGGCAATAAAGCCGGCACCCGGCCAGCGGAAGGTTGAAAAAGCTCGGTTTTTCCGGTTTTCGAGCCTCAAACGGCGCCCCTTTCAGGCCGGAATTTGCTAGTATTGCGATGACGAGTTGTTCCGGATCGCAAGGCCTATGCCGAGTCACAAACCGCTGCGCCGCATATTTACTGAACATGGACCGTTGACCGTGTTTGCCGTCGCGGCACTCGTTACGCTGGGCATCGTCGCGCCGGCCTCCGCGCAATTTTTCAATTTCGGCGGTCCGTCGCCCTCCCGTCAGGGCGGTTTCTTTTCGCCATTTGGCGATACATTCGGGCCTGCTCCCCCGCCGCGTGTGCGCGCCGAGGATTTCTCCCGCGCGCCGCCTCCGGCCAAGCGCGATACGCCCGCGGAGCGCAACGTGCTTGTGCTCGGCGATTCGATGGCCGACTGGCTGGCGTACGGACTTGAGGACGCCTTGTCGGAGACGCCCGAACTTGGCGTGATCCGCAAGCACAAGACGGTCTCCGGTCTTATCAAGTATCAGCCCAAGGGCGATCCGGCCGACTGGCCCGCCGCCGCGAAAAGCATTCTCGCTACCGAAAAGCCGGACGTCATCGTGGTGATGCTCGGCCTGAACGATCGTATCCCGATCAAGGAGCCGGAGAAAAAGGCGGAAGCCAAACCTGCCGACAAGGGCGAAAAGAAAATCGCAAAGAAGGACGTGCGCAAGCCGGGCGAGGCGGACCCCGCCAAACCTTCGGCTGACACCAAGCCGGACGATGAGAAAAATCTCGCCGATGAAGCTGCAAGCAAGGCTCCGGAAGCCGATGCCGCTGCGGATGACGATGATGCCAAGCCTGAAGTGGAGGACAAGGTTGCCCGCTCCGCAAGTGGCATGTCCGATTTCCGCGATGAACGCTGGGTCGAGCTTTATACCCGCAAGATCGAGGAGATGATCGCCGTGCTCAAGACCAAGGGCGTGCCGATCATCTGGGTCGGCCTGCCGGCGGTTCGCGGCGCCAAGGCGACATCCGACATGCTGTTTCTCGATGCGCTTTATCGCGATGTCGCAGGCAAGACCGGCATCACCTATGTCGACGTCTGGGATGGCTTCGTGGACGAATCCGGCCGCTTCCTGCAGACGGGCCCGGACTTCGAAGGTCAGATTCGCCGGCTGCGTTCCGGCGACGGTGTTTTCTTCACCAAGGCGGGGGCACGCAAGCTGGCGCACTATACCGAACGTGAAATTCACCGCGTGCTCGGCTCGCGGGGTCCGATCGCATTGCCGTCCGATACCGCCCCCGATAACAGCGCCTTGCTGAATCCCGGTGCCGCCGGTCCGCGTCCGCTGGCCGGCCCGGTCGTGCCTCTGGCCGCCTCGTCAGTCGGCACCGATGAATTGCTCGGCGGCACAGGCACCCGACCTGCATCTGTCGATGCGCTGGCGGCGCGAACGCTGGTGAAGGGCGAGCCGCTCGCCGCGCCTGCCGGACGTGCGGATGATTTTTCGTGGCCGCGCCGCGATATCGGCACGCTCGATGCTCCGCCAACCGCGTCTGGCGATAATGCAGTAACGTCACAGCCCGGCGCGCCGTCGGCGGCTGCACCTGCCAAAAAGAAACGTGCATCGTCACAGGGAACGACGTCCGGTTTCCTCGATCCAGGCCGCATATTGCCGCCGCGGCCGCCGGCCAATGTCGGGCGCTCGGCTTCGATGCCGGGCTTCTTTCGCTGATCAGAAATTATTGAGGCGCACGCTGCCGGATTGTTGCCTGATTCCGAAGCCGCGTTCCTACCAAAAGTTCCACAATTCGAACTTCGCTGTGACGGAATCGAAATCGGTTCCCGGGAACGCCACGTCGCAAAATCCGTTGTCCGTCGTCTCAATCAATCGAGAGGAGATGGACATGAAGATTCGCACGACGATTGCCGTTGCCGCTTTGGCACTGACGCCAACTCTGGCGCTCGCGCAATCGACCATTCGTGAGGGTGCTGCCAACGGTGCTGCCGCAGGCGGAGCGGTGCTCGGTCCCGTCGGCGCCGCAGTCGGCGGCACTGTAGGCGCTGCTGTCGGAACGGCCGCAGCCATCCCGGACGCCGTCATCAGCTCTGTGCGCGGGGAGAATTATCCCTCGGTCGTGGTACGCGAGCGCGTGGCGGTCGGCGAGCCGCTGCCTGAAACCGTCGAGTTGCGCCCGGTGCCGCGTTACAGTGAATATCGCTACGCGGTGGTGAATGACCGGCGCGTGATCGTCGATCCGGCAACGCGGCGCGTGGTTCGCATTATCGAATGATGGATGCACGCGTTAAAAAAGCCCCGTCCTTGCGGCGGGGCTTTTTGCTGCATGACTGCTTATGACGTTATCGCGGCAGTGTGCTGGACCCCATCAGATAACGGTCGATCGAGTTCGCACATTGCCGGCCTTCGCGGATCGCCCATACGACGAGAGATTGTCCGCGCCGCATGTCGCCGGATGAAAACACCTTGGGAATCGAAGTCTGGTAGTCGTTGGTCGATGCGCGCACGTTGCCGCGCTGGTCGAGATCGACGCCGAGGGTCTTGAGCAGGCCTTCATGCACCGGATGCACGAAGCCCATCGCCAGCAGAACGAGCTCGGCTTTCAGTTCGAATTCTGTACCAGCAACGGGCTGGAATTTCTCGTCGACATGCACGCAATGCAGCTTGGCGACCTTGCCGTCGACGCCCGAGAATTTCTGCGTGAGAACGGCATATTCGCGCTTTGCGCCTTCGGCCTGGCTTGAGGATGTGCGCATCTTCAGCGGCCAGTTTGGCCAGGTCATCGCCTTGTTTTCATGTTCGGGCGGCGCGGCCATGATTTCGAGCTGCGTAACGGACTTTGCGCCCTGGCGGATCGAGGTGCCAATGCAATCGGATCCGGTGTCGCCGCCGCCGATCACGACGACGTCCTTGCCGCCGGCGAGAATCTCTTTCACGCCGCCCAGCGGTTCGTTGCCGACGCGGCGATTCTGTTGCGGCAGGAAATCCATCGCGAAGTGAACGCCGTCGAGGTCGCGGCCGGAAATCGGCAGATCACGCGGCGCTTCAGCGCCACCGGTCAGGGCTATGGCATCGAAACTCTTGAGCAACTCCTTCGGGTCGATCGCCCCCGTCGAATTGCCGCCGACCGCCTTGCCATAATGGAAGACGACGCCTTCGCCTTCCATCTGCGCCACGCGGCGATCGATATAGTGCTTTTCCATCTTGAAGTCGGGGATGCCGTAGCGCATCAGGCCGCCAGCCTTGGCGAACTTCTCGAACACGTGCACTTCATGGCCGGCGCGCGCGAGCTGCTGCGCGCAGGCCAGGCCCGCAGGGCCTGAACCGACGATGGCCACTTTCTTGCCGGTCTTTTTAGCCGCGACTTCCGGCACCAGCCAGCCATTGTTCCAGGCGCGATCGACGATAGTGCATTCGATCGATTTGATCGTGACCGGCGCGTCGTCGATGTTCAGCGTGCAGGAAGCTTCGCAGGGCGCGGGGCAGATGCGGCCGGTGAATTCCGGGAAATTGTTGGTCGAGTGCAGATTGCGCGAGGCCTCTTCCCAGTTGCCGTTGTAAACGAGGTCGTTCCAGTCCGGAATCTGGTTGTTGACTGGACAGCCCGGCGTGCCCGGCGCGACCGAGCCGGTGCCGTGACAATAGGGGACGCCGCAATTCATGCAGCGTGCGGCCTGGTCCCGCACTTCCTTTTCTGTCAGGGGAACCACGAATTCATCGAAATTCTTGATGCGCTCGGCGACCGGCAGGTACTTGCGGTCGTTCCGCTCGATCTCGAGGAAACCTGTAATCTTGCCCATTAAACCAAACGCCCCGTAACTTTGTCAGCCATACTGTGCTCGTTTGTCATTGCGAGGCGCGATGGCGACGAAGCAATCCAGTGCTGCTGTTCATTCTGGATTGCTTTGCTTCGCTCGCAATGACGACCGTAGTTGTACCTCACGCGCCGATCGCGATCGGCTGCTCGGCCTCCGCTTTTGCCTTCATTTCCTTCAGCGCGCGGCGGTATTCCACCGGCATGATCTTGCGGAATTTCGGCAGATAGGCCTTCCAGTTCGCCAATATCTCCGCAGCCCGCTTCGAGCCGGTGAGCTTGGCGTGACGCGCGATCAGAACGCGCAGCCGCTTGATGTCGTCATCGAGCAGGTTCGCGAACACATCGACGCGGCCATGCGCCTCAAGGTCGCCCTGCATGTAATATTCCTCTTCCGCGATCATTTCCTCGGAGAGAACCGGCTCAAGCTCGACCATCGCCATGTTGCAGCGTTTGGCAAAGGTGTCGTCGTCGTCCAGCACATAGGCAATGCCGCCGGACATGCCCGCCGCGAAATTGCGTCCGGTCTTGCCGAGCACCACGACGATACCGCCGGTCATGTATTCGCAGCAGTGATCGCCCGCGCCCTCGACCACGGCAATCGCTCCGGAATTGCGGACGGCAAAGCGTTCGCCGGCGACGCCGCGCATATAGGCTTCGCCGTCGATGGCTCCGTAAAGCACGGTATTGCCGACGATGATCGATTCTTCGGGCATGATAGAGGAGATGTGCGGAGGCCTGACGACGATGCGTCCGCCCGACAAGCCCTTGCCGACATAGTCGTTGCCTTCGCCCTCGAGCTCGAAGGTGATGCCGCGCGCCAGCCACGCGCCAAACGCCTGACCGGCGGTGCCCTTGATGCGAACATGAATTGTGTCGTGCGGAAGACCGGCATGACCGTAACGCTTGGCCACAGCGCCAGACAGCATCGCGCCCGCGCTGCGGTCGGTATTGTGGATTTCGGTTTCGATCTTTACCGGCGCGCCGCGATCGAGCGCGCTTTGTGCCTCGGCAATCAGCTTGCGGTCGAGCACTGCTTCGAGATGATGATCCTGTGCCTCGGAGTGATAGATCTTCTGACCGGGCTGCGCCTTCTGCTTGACGAACAGCTTGGAGAAATCGAGGCCCTTCGCCTTCCAGTGCGCGACCAGTGTGGACTGGTCCAGCATCTGGGTCTGGCCGATCATTTCATTGAACGTGCGATAACCGAGCGAGGCCATGATCTCGCGGACTTCTTCTGCGACAAAGAAGAAGAAGTTGATGACATGCTCGGGCTGTCCGGTGAAGCGCTTGCGCAGCACAGGGTCCTGTGTCGCAACGCCGACCGGGCAGGTGTTGAGATGGCACTTACGCATCATGATACAGCCCGCCGCGATCAGCGGCGCGGTGGCGAAGCCGAATTCGTCTGCTCCGAGCAGCGCGCCGATCACGACGTCGCGTCCAGTACGGAAGCCGCCATCCACCTGCACCACGATACGGCTGCGCAGCCGTTCGCGCACAAGAGTTTGATGAGTTTCAGCGATGCCGATTTCCCATGGTGAGCCGGCGTGCTTGATCGAGGTCAGCGGCGATGCGCCGGTGCCGCCCTCGAAGCCGGAGATCGTTACGTGATCCGCACGTGCCTTGGCGACACCCGCCGCGACCGTGCCGACGCCGATCTCGGAGACAAGTTTCACAGAAACCGCACCCTCGGGGTTGACGTTCTTGAGGTCGTAGATGAGTTGCGCGAGGTCCTCGATCGAATAGATGTCGTGATGTGGCGGCGGCGAGATCAGGCCGACGCCGGGCGTGGAATGGCGCACCTTGGCGATCACGGCGTCAATCTTGTGACCGGGCAATTGTCCGCCTTCGCCCGGCTTGGCGCCTTGCGCCATCTTGATCTGCATCATGTCGGAGTTGACAAGATATTCCGTCGTCACGCCAAAGCGGCCGGACGCGACCTGCTTGATCGCCGAACGCATCGAGTCGCCGTTCGGCAGCGGCTTGTAGCGGTCGGATTCCTCGCCGCCCTCACCGGTATTGGATTTGCCGCCAATGCGGTTCATCGCAATCGCAAGCGTGGTGTGGGCTTCGCGTGAAATAGAACCGTAGGACATCGCGCCGGTGGCAAAACGCCTGACGATGCTCGCAGCCGGTTCGACCTCGGACAGAGGGACAGGCTTGCGCTTGTCGTCCTCGGCGGTCCTGATCTTGAACAGGCCGCGCAGCGTCAGCAGGCGTTCCGACTGCTCGTTCAGAATCTTTGCGAAGGCGCGATAACGCTCCTGCGAATTGCTGCGCACCGCGTGCTGCAGCGTCGAGACGGATTCGGCGGTCCACGCATGATCTTCGCCGCGCGTGCGCAAGGCGTATTCGCCGCCGACATCGAGGAAGCTCTTGTAAACCGGTGAGGTGCCGAATGCGTCGCTGTGGCGGCGCGCGGTTTCCTCGGCGATTTCGGCGAGGCCGACGCCTTCGACCCGGGTGTGGGTGCCGGCGAAATATTTCGCGACGAAATCCGCCTTCAATCCGATGGCATCAAAAATCTGCGCGCCGCAATAGGACTGATAGGTCGAGATGCCCATCTTGGACATCACCTTGAGCAGGCCCTTGCCGATCGACTTGATATAGCGCTTGACCAGTTCCTTGTCGTCGAGCGCGCCGGGCAGGCGGTCCTTCATCGCAACGATGGTTTCGAACGCGAGATACGGATTGATCGCTTCGGCGCCATAGCCAGCGAGGCAGGCAAAATGATGCACTTCGCGCGGCTCGCCCGATTCAACGACGAGACCGACCGAGGTGCGCAGGCCGGTGCGAATAAGATGATGATGTACGGCGGCGCAGGCCAGCAGCGAGGGAATCGGAATGCGATCCGAGCCGGTCATGCGGTCCGACAGGATGATGATGTTGTCGCCCTCGCGCACGGCGGCTTCTGCCCGCGCGCAAAGCTCGTCCAGCACCTGCTCCATCCCCGACGCGCCGAGGCCGGCATGGAAGGTGGTGTCGAGGGTGCGCGATTTGAAATGCGAGTCCGCGACTTCCGAGATCGAGCGCATCTTTTCGAGATCGGCGTCGGTCAGGATCGGCTGGCGCACTTCGAGGCGCTTGGTGTTCTGCATGCCCTGCAGATCGAGGAGGTTCGGGCGGGGGCCGATGATCGAGACGAGGCTCATGACCAGCTCCTCGCGGATCGGATCGATCGGCGGATTGGTCACCTGCGCGAAGTTCTGTTTGAAATACGTGAACAGCGGCTTCGGCTTGTCCGACAGCGCCGAGAGAGGCGTGTCGGTTCCCATCGAGCCAATGGCTTCCTCGCCGATCGCCGCCATCGGCGACATCAGGATGTTGATGTCTTCCTGGGTGTAGCCGAACGCCTGTTGGCGATCGAGCAGCGAAAGATTCGAGCGCATGCCCTTGGTGGGGGCTTCCTTCAAATCCTCGAGCACGATCTGGGTGCGGTTGAGCCACTCGCGATAGGGATGGCTTTTCGCAAGCTCCGCCTTGATCTCGTCGTCGGGAATAAGACGGCCTTGTTCGAGGTCCACCAGCAGCATCTTGCCCGGCTGCAAACGCCATTTGGTGACGATCTGGTCTTCGGGAATGGTCAGCGTGCCCATTTCGGACGCCATCACGATGCGGTCGTCCTTGGTGACGAGATAGCGCGCCGGACGCAAACCGTTACGGTCGAGCGTCGCGCCGATCTGGCGGCCGTCAGTGAAGGCCAGCGCCGCCGGACCGTCCCACGGCTCCATCATGGCGGCGTGATATTCATAGAACGCGCGGCGTTCTTCATCCATCAGCGGATTGCCGGCCCACGCCTCGGGCACCAGCATCATCATCGCATGGGTCAGCGAATAGCCGCCGCGTACCAGGAATTCGAGCGCGTTGTCGAAGCAGGCGGTGTCGGACTGGCCTTCATAAGAGATCGGCCAGAGACGGCTGATGTCCTTGCCGAACAATTCGGATTGCACCGAAGCCTGACGTGCCGCCATCCAGTTGACGTTGCCGCGCAGCGTGTTGATCTCGCCATTATGCGCGACCATGCGATAGGGATGCGCCAGCGACCAGGTCGGGAACGTGTTGGTCGAGAAGCGCTGATGCACCAGCGCCAGCGCCGAGATGAAGTCGTCCTCATGCAGATCGGCGTAATACTTTCCGAGCTGGTCGGCGAGGAACATGCCTTTGTAGACGAGCGTGCGGCAGGACAGCGAGACCGGGTAATAGCCCGCAAGGCCGCGCTCGCGGCGCTGATAGACCGCATTCGAGATTGACTTGCGCAGCACGTAGAGGCGGCGTTCGAAGTCGTCCTCGTCCTTGATCTTCGATCCGCGTCCGATGAACACCTGCATGTGGCTGGGTTCGGTCGGCTTGACGGTTTCCCCCAGCGAGGAATTGTCGGTCGGCACCTCGCGCCAGCCGAGCAGCACAAGGTCCTCGGCCTTGATCTGGTCGGTGATGATGCTCTGGATCACCGTGCGCCACGACTTCTCGCGCGGCATGAACATCGCGCCGATGGCGTATTCGCCGGGCTTGGGCAGGGTGAAGCCAAGCTCCTTGGTCTTGCGCGCGAAGAAGTCGTGCGGGATTTGCACGAGAATGCCCGCGCCGTCGCCGGCGCGTGGATCGGCGCCGACAGCACCGCGATGCTCGAGATTGCAAAGGATGCCGAGCGCGTCGGCCACGATCTGATGTGACTTCTTGCCCTTGATGTTGGCGATGAAGCCGACGCCGCAGGAATCCTTTTCCTGCGACAAATCGTAGAGTCCCTCAGCCGGCGGACGCCATGTATGCTCATAAAATGGTTCGACGGTCGCATCAGCGCCGTGTTTGAGGTTGAATTCTACCGCGTCGTCCGGGGCAGATTCGACCTGCCCGCCATGACCCTTGAACTCGTCGCGTCCGAACTCTGAACCGCTCATTCCCGTCCTCAACTCGAGGGCCTCAAAGCCCTACCCCTGTCGCAACACCCCCGGCGCACCTTTAGCGTTGGCGGCTTGTCCAGGCGGCATTTGCCCAGAAACCGCCCGCTCAAGACGAGCCTATTTCGAAAATTCAGGCTCACCGCCGCCATTTTGGCAAGTGAGCACCCTTCCAGTTGCAAGGCTTGCAAGCGCCGTGCCCGAAATCCCGGCAAATTGGGACAGTATTACTGTCCTACCTCCGAGATTGCCAAGTTTTTTCTTAACACACAAGCAAATGCGAGTCCCCGCCGCCGCCGTGCCCGGCGCAGATATCGGGTGCCTCAATTGCTCCGCCGATTGCGGCGCAATCGCCGCGCTCCGGCCCAAGCTCCGCCGAAATCGGATTCGACCTTTTCAGCCATCTTCGGGGCAGCCCGGGGATTTTTCGGCGATGAAGGGGACAGAATGTCATGAGTTCGCTATCCAGGGCATTGACCATCGGCGGGGTAATCGCATGCGGGACATGCGCGGCACTTCTGGCGCCGCCGGCAGCACGGGCCGCCGACGATCTGCCGAGTGTTTACGTGCCGCCGATCGATATCGACGTGGACGTCGACCTCGGTTCGCATCGTCCGCCGCGGATTTACGATCCGCGCGGAATTTACGCGGGCGTGTATCCGGGCATGCCGCCCGGCTATTACGGGCGCGAGATTGACCGTCCTTTGGTTGCGCCGGACCAGATCGCCGCCATGCTGCGCTCAACCGGATTTTCGCTGCTCGGACCTATCAACCGGCGCGGCTGGGTCTATACCGCCGCCGTGCTGAACCGGCGCGGCGATGACGGGCGGATCATCATCGATGCCCGCACCGGCGCGATCATCCGTTTCCTTCCCGCTTTTTCGATCAACGAGCGGACCGATCGGGAGCTGACGACGCTCTACGGACCGCCCGGTCCGCCAATGCCGCCGCCTTCCGCCGAGATCTATCACGCGCCGCGTCCGCCGGCCAAAGCGCCAAAGCCGAAGCTTGCCAGCCGCACGCCGTCATCGGTGCCTTTGCCGCATGCGCCGCCGCCAGCCAGACCCGGCATGGCGCCTGCACCGGCCGCAGCGGCTCCGACAAAGCCGCCAGTAATTGCGGCGGCGCCCGAAGCTGCCAAGCCGGCTGAAACGCAACCCGCAGAGGCCAAGCCGGCGGCGCCGCCGCCGGCACCTGCCAAACCGGCCGAAGTCGAACTCAAGCCGACGCAGGACATGCCGCCGATGCAGACGCTGGAATGATCCCGATCAAGCAAAAGCGTCCCGGGGGCACCGGGACGCTTTCGCAGTCAAGGCAGACTGGAGGTTTGCAGCTTAGGCCGCAGCCTTGTCACTCTGGCCTTCGATCACCGGAGCGGGCTGGGCCGGTCCGGTTGTCACCGGAATGTTGCGCGGCTTCTTCGCCTCGGGAATCTCGCGAACGAGATCGACGTGAAGCAGACCGTTTTCAAGCGAGGCGGTCTTTACCTGCACGAAGTCGGCGAGGTGGAAGGTACGCTCGAAAGCGCGCGACGCAATGCCGCGATAGAGCACTTCGCCTTGCTTGCCGTTCTCGTTGGCGGCTTTCTCGCCCTTGATGGTGAGGGTGTTCTCTTTCGAGACCACAGAGATTTCATTCTGGGAGAAGCCGGAAACCGCGACGCTGACGCGGAACTCGTTCTCGCCGGTGCGTTCGATGTTGTACGGCGGATAGCCGCTGGAGCCGTCACCCGATGCCTGATCGAGCAGCGAGAAAAGACGATCGAAACCGACGGTGGAACGATAGAAGGGGGTGAGATCGAATGTACGCATTTTCAGTCCTCCAAAGTTGAGCGACCAGCGCGCGTGATGGAAGACGGATATCCGGCCTTCGAACAGGGAGTCCGGAACGGGTCTTTCAGCACAACGCGCCACTCTTTTTCCAAAGAGCAGACTACCCGCCGGATTGGCCGGGTTTCGTTCTGCGTGCAGCCTTAACTGGCCTGCACGGAACTGATATGGGAGGGTGCTTTCGGGCTTCAAGGGGTTTTTCGATGATAGATTTCTGTCATGCCCGGTCGTGTGCCGGGCATCCACGTCTTGTCCGTTCTGGTTCCAAGACGTGGATGGCCGGGGCAGGCCCGGCCGTGACGAGGCCATGGGGACTTGCGGCTTCCGGCCGGCAATTCAATTCGGCTTTTTCTGCATGACCCTGATTTCCATTCCCGCCAATCCGGTGCCCGACAATGTCGTGTCCGGGACCGTCAAGACGCCCGACGGTGCTGAATTGCGTTTCGCGCGCTGGGCGCCGCCTTCGGGCCGCAAGGGCACGGTCTGTGTTTTCACCGGCCGGGCCGAATCCATCGAAAAATATTTCGAGACCGTGCGGGACCTGCGCGAGCGCGGGTTTGCCGTGGCCATGATCGACTGGCGCGGGCAGGGGTTGTCCTCGCGTCAATTACGCGATCCCTACAAAGGCTATGTCCGCAGCTTCTCGGATTACGAGACCGACGTCGAAACGCTGGTTCAGCAGATCATGCTGCCGGATTGCCCGCCGCCCTATTTCGCGCTGGCGCATTCGATGGGGGGAGCGGTGCTGCTGCGCGTCGCCCATTCGGGCAAGCGATGGTTCGACCGCATCGTCTTGTCTGCACCGATGATAGACCTGCCGGGAAACACGATGTCCTGGCCGGTGCGCATGGCCATCCGCACGTTCCGCTACATGGGATTCGGCGGGAGTTATGTGCCGGGCGGCGGCCACAAGATCGCGGGCGCCGCAGACTTCGTCAACAACAAGCTGACTAGCGATCCGGTGCGCTTCGCGCGTAATGCCTCGATCTATGAAGACGAGCCAACGCTCGGCATTGGCTCGCCGACGGTGGCGTGGGCCGACGCCGCATTCAGTGCGATGACAGGATTTCGAGCGCTGGATTATCCCTCGACGATCCGCCAGCCGATCCTGATGCTGGCCGCGAGCAACGACCAGATCGTCTCGACTCCCGCGATCGAGGAATTTGCCTATCATTTGCGCGCAGGGTCTCATCTCGTCATTGCCGGATCGAAACACGAAATTCTGCAGGAGCAGGATCGTTATCGCGGTCAGTTCTGGGCGGCGTTCGACGCCTTCGTGCCGGGCACGCCGCTCTTTAAATGAGATGAAGCCGGATGATCTTGTCGACCGCGATATAGGCGCCGAGAAGCAGGATCGAAATCAGGAACCAGCGCCGGAACGTATCCGGTTCCATGCGCTCGCGCAGAATCTGACCGAGATGCATGCCGGCAAGTGATGCACCCAGCCCGATCAGGGCGGGCAGCAACAGTGCGCTGCTCATCAGGCCCGCATTCGTCAGATTGAAAATCTGCGCGAGGGTGGCGGTGGTGAAGAACAGGCCGAGCGCCTGAACGAATTCGTCGCGCTCCATCTCGATGGCCTGGAGATAAACCACCGCCGGAATGATTTGGACCCCGGTCATCGCTGCGCTCAGGCCGGACAGGAGTCCGCAAATGGCACCGGTCCACCCCTCGTCCTTGCGCGAAAGATGAAATCGCACGTGGAGCAGCGAGATCAGCCCGTAGATCACCAAAAGGATTCCAAGGGCCACGGTGCCGTAGGGTGCGTAGGGGCCGACCAGCAGGCCGGAGCCGCCCACGACTCCGAGCACGGTGGACAGCAGGAGCGGCCAGAGGCGACGAACCAGCGCCCTTAGATAAGGACCCGCGAAGGTCTGCCAGATATTCGTTGCGATCGCAGGCACGATCATAATCGCGATCGCGTTGAGCGGCGGCAGCCGTGTCGCCAGCAAGCCCATCGCAACCGTCGGCAGACCGAGCCCGGTGACGCCTTTCACCAGTCCGGCGACAAGAAAGACCACGAAGACGAAGGCCAGCAATGCCGGCGTGAACTCCAGATTTGTCACGGCTATGCTTGCTGCAGCAATTTGAGCGCGGCGTCATGCACGCGCTTGTCGCCGGCTGCGATGATGCGCCCGCCAGACTGCGCCGGGCCACCCTCCCATGTCGTCATGATGCCGCCTGCGCCGCTCACGATCGGAATCAGCGCCGCGACGTCGTAGGGTTTCAACTCGGTTTCGATGACAAGATCGAGATGGCCCGACGCCAGCATGCAATAGGCGTAACAGTCGCCGCCGTAGCGCGACAGACGGACATCCTTCTCCACGCGTGCGAAAAGCGCGCGGTCCGCTTCCCTCATCAGGCGTGGGCTGGTGGTGAACAGGGTGGCGTCGTTCAGCGAGGCGCAGCGCCGCACCGAGAGGCTGCGTTTACCCGACGGTCCCTGATAGGCGGCGGCGCCGTTATCGCCGGAAAAACGCTCGCCGATATAAGGCTGATGCATCATGCCGTAAGCGGGCACGCCGTGGCGCATCAGCGCGATCAGCGTGCCCCAGATTGGCATACCGGCGATGAAGGATTTGGTGCCGTCGATCGGATCCAGCACCCAAACATATTCGGCGTCCTCCCGCTCGGCGCCGAACTCCTCGCCGATGATGCCGTGCTTCGGAAATGTCTCCTTGATGATCCGCCGCATCACGGCTTCCGCCGCGCGGTCGGCTTCGGTCACCGGATCGAGATCTCGTCCGGCGTTTTTATTCTCGACACTCAGCGATGTGCGAAAAAAGGGAAGAATTGTTTCGCCGGCGGCGGTGGCGAGATGTTCGATGAAGGCTGTGAAGTCGATAACCGTCACGGTGTTTCCTCGCCGGGCCTATGCACGAATGGCTTCGGATAGCCCATGGCGGTACAGAAAGGAAATGACGGCTGCAATGCAGGAGCTGTGGTCGTCCTTCATCTGCCGTTTCATGGATATTCATTTCTTTAGCGATCCGATTTTGTCACGGCGTCAAGTTGCGAAAAATACGCATTAAAATAATATTGAGATTCATTTTTTGGGACGCAGAATGATCCAAATCGCCGGTATAATAAGAGGCCATTTTTATATAACGCATTGAAATTGTATAATATTATTCGCATGTCATATTATGACTTGCTCAATCCTGTTATGCGGTTCTTGCATGGGTAAAACTTCAATAACAGTTGCTTTTGATGCGGCGCGATTGCATATTGTTGCGGTGCGATAACGCCTTGCGTTATTGCTGCCCTCCTTGGGCGTTTCCTCCCTAGACTTGGGCCACTTGCTTTCGCGAGTGGCCCTTTTTTCTTGTCCGGCGCTCATATCGATAAAAATGCGGGGCCGGCAAAGCGCGCTGCGAATGGCAAATCCTGGCATATCAGACGCGCTGAGGTGAGTGCTTTAAAATTCACTCCGCCGCGGCCTGAAATGGCCCGGAGCTATCCAGCTGCACGGCGATCAGCGCTTCCGCCAGCGCGGCAAAGTCAGCGACGACCTTTTTGAAATAGGGCCCGCGTTCGCGGGTGCGTTCGTTCATGTAGATCGCGCGATTGAGCTCGATCTGGATGGTATGCATGCCTCCGGCCGGATGACCGTAATGCTCGGTGATGAAACCGCCGGCGTAAGGCTTGTTGCGGCCGACACTGTAGCCGAGATTTGCGAAGGTATCTTCCACGGCGTCTGACAGGGAGGTGGCGCAGCTGGTGCCGTAGCGGTCGCCGATCACAATGTCGGGCCGCCTTTTTTCGTCGCGCGCGACGCCGACAGAAGGCATCGAGTGGCAATCCACCAGAACGACCGCGCCGAACATCTGGTGCGCCCTGGCGATCAGGCGGCGCAGGGCGCGATGATAGGGCTTGTAAAGCAAATCGATACGCATGAGGCCGTCATCGATATCGAGACGCTCGCGATAGATTTCCTGGCCGTCGCCGACCACGCGCGGAATGGTACCGAGGCCTCCGGCGACCCGCATCGAACGGGTGTTGGCGAAACTCGGCAGCCGCCCGTCAAACATGCGCGGATCGAGTTCGTAGGGCTCCCGGTTCACGTCCACATAGGAGCGGGGAAAATTCACCCGCATGACGGGAAAGCCGCGTTCGATCAGCGGCAAGATCATCTCGTCCATGAACGAATCTTCCGAACGCCGGAGCGCCGCGAGGTCGATGCGGGAGGAGGCAAGGAAGGTCGGCGGATAATGCGAGCCCGAATGCGGGGAATTGAAGATGATCGGCGCGCGCCAGACCGGCGGCTCGGAAATCTCGAAAGCGGAGACGCCCGTTTCATCGAAATCGTTACGGAGATCATCCATGGTCGCGGCTACCTTTTGGCGCGCTTTTCCGGCGGTATGTTCGCTCAGCCGGACAAGTGCCATTTGCTACAGTCATTGTTTACAAAGCGCGAGGCGACGGCAAGAGGCCCTGTTTTCACCCCAAATTTACTCTCTATGAGTCAGATAGAGATCAAAGCGTTCCATCCAACGGATTGCGACCAAGTCAGGCAGTACAAACAAGTCATGCAGCACAAAATCCTTTTGGCCGAAGATGATAACGACATGCGGCGTTTTCTGGTGAAGGCCCTTGAAAACGCGGGCTTTTCGGTGTCGTCATACGACAACGGTCTGTCAGCCTATCAGAGGTTGCGCGAAGAACCCTTTGAAATGCTTCTAACCGACATCGTGATGCCGGAAATGGATGGGATCGAGCTGGCGCGCCGCGCGGCCGAGCTCGATCCGGACATCAAGATCATGTTCATCACCGGGTTTGCCGCGGTGGCCCTGAATTCCGATTCGGAGGCGCCGAAAAACGCCAAGGTGCTGGCCAAGCCGGTGCATTTGCGCGAACTGGTCAGCGAAGTAAACAAGATGCTGGCGGCCTGAAGCGGGCAAAAACGCCTATTCCCTGGCCGACTTTCCTTGCCTCAAGGCGGCCCAGCCGATATAGGGACGCTTCCCGAACATCCAGCCGGGTACGGCCGGGCGCGTAGCTCAGCGGGAGAGCACTTCCTTGACATGGAAGGGGTCACAGGTTCGATCCCTGTCGCGCCCACCATTTTTCAACGAGTCAAAGGCCCTGTAGGGATAGCGCCTTAAACTGGCGGTCGGCTTCACGCAGCTTAAGGGATTGCGATCGCGCGTTTTGCCGCACGAAGAGCCTTGAAGCAGTCGGAGCTATTTCCCGTGGCTTGTGCGTCACGCGCTCTGGCGAGCGCCTTCACCGCCTTTTCCCCGCCGTCCCACGCACCGAGCTTGTCCTCCTCGCGGGCGATGGTGCCCGGTGTGGGCTGGTGATCGAGCTTGGCGGCTTTCGATTCGACGGCATAGGGCGCGCTCTTCGCATGCCGCGCGAGAGCTGCATCGAGCTGGCCCTGGACCTGATCGATCTGGACGGCACAGGATGCCGCGTTTGCCGGCGTTCCGGCCAACAGCAAAAAGCCGACGCCGCAGATCAATCCAAAGTGCACGCTTCTTCCGCTCGTCATTGTCTGTCCCCGCGATCTCAGCGATCATACCCGCGGCAAGGCACTGGTATCAATCGCCGGTATCACATGTGATTAAGGTTCAATAAGGCGGGGCTCTCTTTATCCTCTGCGCCTTGGCCGCCTCCAGCCACCATAAAAGATCGTCGGCAAAGCGCGGAAAGGATTTCTCGAGCGCATGCCCGGCATCGCCGGTTGGTTTGCCCCCGGCATCCAGCGCCTGTCCGATGGGGCCGACGGTGAGCGTGCTTGAGATTACCACCATTCCCATTTCCGACAGGGTGTTGTGCCAGGCATAGCTTGCACGGGTTCCGGCGAGGCGGCCTCCTGAATAGCTGGCGATTGCCGCGGGCCGCCAGAACCATTCCTCCAGAAAATGATCGGTGAGATTTTTCAATCCCGGCTGCATGCCCCAATTATATTCGCCGGTGACAAACACGAAGGCATCGGCACTCTTGATCTTCTGGGCGAGGTCCTCCAGCGCTGCAGGTGCCGAGCCTTTCGGGTGCTCCTTGTACATGCGGTCGAGCATCGGCAAGCCGACAGCTTTCGCGTCGATCAGTTCGGCATCGATCCCGCGTGCTTTCAATCCGGCGACGATGTAGTCGGCGAGGCGAATGCCCATCCGGTCGGAGCGGTAGGAACCGTAAAAAACCAGAATCTTGTCTGTCATCGGATTGTCCTTTCGCAAATTCGCAATATCGGATGGCAACGGAGGTATTCGATCATCATATTCGCCGGGCGGCTTCGCTTAATTACTCAACGAGCAAGGAAAAGAAATCACAGGATCATGACTCAGGCGCTTCACAGCAGCAATGATGCCGCGACAGTGCAGGCGGTTGAGGGCACGATAAGCGCCGCTCGGCCGGATATGGTTCTGGCTGCGACGATTCTTGCCTCAAGTCTCGCATTCGTCGACAGCTCCGTCGTCAATGTCGGACTTCCGGTGATCGGGCGCAGTCTCGGGGCGGATGCCGGCGCGCAGCAATGGATTATCAACGCCTATCTTCTGCCGCTGAGCGCTCTGCTGTTGCTGGGCGGTGCGGCCGGTGACCGCTTTGGCCGCCGACGGATGCTGATCGGCGGAGTGGCGTTGTTCGCTCTTGCCTCGATCGCTTGTGCCGGTGCGCCCAATCTCGTCGCGATGCAGGTCGCCCGCTTTGCACAAGGGGCTGCGGCGGCAGCTCTGATGCCAAGCAGTTTGGCTATTCTCGGCCAGACATTTTCCGGAGAAGCCAAAGGCCGCGCTATTGGATTATGGGCATCGACGGGGGCGGTTACCGCTGCGATCGGGCCGATCTTCGGCGGCTGGCTGATCGACCTCGGCGGCTGGCGCGGAATCTTTCTCATCAACGTGCCTCTGGCAGCCGCTGCGATCTGGCTTGCGTTGCGATTCGTGCCGCCGGACGAAAAGAACGGCGACATGCCGCTCGACATCGCGGGTGGAATCCTTGCAACACTCGCTTTGGGCGGGTTGACATGGGCATTGACCGTCGGGTCCGGCCCGGGCGGCTGGACGTTTGCCGCGGCCGCCATGCTCGTCGTGTCCTGCGCGCTGCTGCTGTTGTTCCTCTATGTCGAGAAGCGCAAGGGCGATCACGCGATGATGCCGCTGGCACTTTTTGTCTCCAGACGTTTTATCGGGCTGACGCTGCTGACCTTGTTTCTCTATGCCGTGCTCGGTGCGTTGATCGTGCTGCTTCCCTATGTATTGATTGTGGGCGCGGGCTATTCGTCGATCGCCGCCGGGGCAGCCTTGCTGCCCTTGCCCATTGTGTTGTCGGCGATGTCGCCGGTCATGGGCGGACTTGCGGGCCGGTTCGGCTCACGCCTCTTGCTCGGCATCGGTCCATTGGGAGTTGCCGCCGGTTTCCTTCTGATGCTGCGCATTGAGGGCAGCACGGCCTATTGGAGCGAGATCGTGCCCGCGATTGTCGTACTCGCGCTCGGCATGAGCTGCGCCGTCGCACCGCTAACAACAGCTGTGCTGAGTTCGGTGGACAGCAAGCACATGGGTTCGGCGTCGGGCTTCAACAGCGCAATCGCCCGTACCGGCGGATTGATCGCGACGGCCATGCTCGGCTCCGTTCTGGCCGCTGAAGGTTTGGACCTGTTTTCCCAGTTTCACATCGCGTTGATTGTCGCGGCTATGGCCAGCGTTTTCGCGTCGCTGGCGGCATTCGCGTTCGTCGATTGCTGAGTGTGTGCCCGGCCCGAGAATCGGCGTTCTGGCATTTCAAATTCCACCGGCCTTAAGCGGGGTTGGATGGCTGCCCTGCGCATTGCGCGGGAAGCCACGGCTTGCCGCGTCAAACTAGACTATTTAAGGCATTCCCAACGCGTTTTCGGGTGGATATTGTGCCGCCCGCGCGGAGCGAAACCTCCTCCATCGGAGCCCCCAAGTTCATGTCTGCCATTGCCTCGGAACCCTCGCGGCCGGCCGAAACACGCTTCACCGAAGTCGTGTTTCCAGAACATGCAAATCATTACGGCACCTTGTTTGCGGGCAACGCGCTGGCGCTGATGGCGAAGGCCGCCTACGTGTCCGGGGCGCGCTACGCCGGCTGCAACGTGGTGATGGCGCGAAGCGAAAACGTCGAATTTGCTGAACCCGTCCGCGTCGGTGAATTGATCGAGATCATTGCCTATGTCGAGCGGGCAGGGCGTTCGTCGATGACGGTTGCGGTCGAAATTGTCCGCGAGGATATCGCAAGCGAAGCGCGCAAGCGCGTCATGCACGGAACGTTTGAAATGGTCGCCGTCAACAAGGATGGCAGGCCGGTCGCCATCACCAGAAACACTGTTCAAGAAGTTTAACAGGGAAACAGCAAGGTAAGGGATACCAGCGTGAAGCAGCACACCGTCCGCACTTATAAATCCGCTGAACATCTGGCGCGTGCCGATCAATTGGCGTGGAAGATCGCCGAGGTCGCTTCCGATCCGGTCGCGGTCGAGGCTGAGGTGACCGAGATGATCGGCAACCGCATCATCGACAACGCGTCGGTGGCGGCGGCATCACTGGCGCGGCGTCCGGTGGCGAGCGCGCGGGCGCAGGCGGAGGCGCATCCGTTCCAGCCCGGCGCGACGGTTTTCGGATTGAGCAAGAACGAGCGCATTTCGCCGGAATGGGCGGCCTGGGCGAACGGCGTCGCGGTGCGCGAGCTCGATTTCCACGACACGTTTCTGGCGGCCGATTATTCGCATCCCGGCGACAACATTCCGCCGATCCTCGCGGTCGCGCAGCATGTCGGCGCGTCGGGCGCGGACCTCGTGCGCGGTCTGGCGACGGGTTATGAAATTCAGGTGGACCTTGTGAAAGGCATCTGCCTGCACGAGCACAAGATCGACCATATCGCGCATCTTGGTCCTTCGGCTGCGGCCGGCATCGGCACGTTGCTCAAGTTGCCGACTGAGACGATCTATCAGGCCGTGCAGCAGGCGCTGCATGTCACCACCACCACGCGCCAGTCGCGCAAGGGCGAGATTTCCAGCTGGAAGGCTTACGCGCCGGCATTCGCGGGCAAGATGGCGATCGAGGCGGTGGACCGCGTGATGCGCGGCGAGGGCGCACCGTCGCCGGCATGGGAGGGTGAGGACGGCTTCATCGCCTGGCTGCTCAGCGGGCCGAAGGCCGAATACATCGTGCCGCTGCCCGACAAGGGCGAAGCCAAGCGCGCCATTCTCGACACCTACACAAAGGAACACTCGGCGGAATATCAGAGCCAGGCGCTGATCGACCTCGCACGCCGCATGGGTCCGAAGATCGGCGACCTGTCGAAGGTCGAGAGTATCGTGATCCACACCAGCCATCACACCCATTATGTGATCGGCACCGGCGCCAACGATCCGCAGAAGATGGATCCGAAAGCGAGCCGCGAAACGCTCGATCACTCCATCATGTACATCTTCGCCGTCGCGCTGGAAGACGGCGGCTGGCATCATGAGCGCTCCTACGCGCCGGAGCGCGCGCAGCGCAAGGCGACCGTCGAACTCTGGCACAAGATTTCGACCGTCGAAGACAAGGAGTGGACCCGCCGCTATCACAGCCACGATCCGAAGGAGAAGGCGTTCGGCGGCAGGGTCGTGGTCAAGCTCAAGGACGGCAAGGTGATCGAGGACGAACTCGCGATCGCCGACGCCAATCCGCTCGGCGCGCGTCCGTTCAAGCGGCCGGACTATATCAAGAAGTTCCGCACGCTGTCGGAAGGCGTCATCGCCACCGCCGAGCAGGATCGCTTCATCGCGGCCGTCGAGCGGCTGAGCTCGCTGAAGGCTGGCGAACTGACCGATTTGACCTTCACCGTGGACGCCAAGATGTTGGGGCCGAAATCGGCGCATGGCATTTTCGACTGGCAGGCGACTGCTCCTGCCGTTCGCGCCGCCGCCGGACAATAAAAAGAGTATCGAAGGAAACGCTCACATGGATGCACCCAAGCCCAAGAAATCCGTCGCGCTCTCCGGTGTGGTCGCCGGCAACACTGCGCTCTGCACCGTCGGCCGCACTGGCAACGATTTGCATTATCGCGGCTACGACATTCTCGATGTCGCCGAGACCTGCGAGTTCGAGGAAATCGCATATCTGCTGGTCCACGGCGTCCTGCCGACCCGCTCCGAACTCTCCAGCTACAAGGCGAAGCTGAAGGCGCTGCGCGGCATTCCGTCCGCCGTCAAGAACGTGCTGGAGCAGATCCCGGCCGCCACGCACCCGATGGACGTGATGCGTACGGCGGTGTCAATGCTGGGCTGCGCGCTGCCCGAGGCGCACGATCACAACCAGCCCGGCGCCAAGGATATCGCCGATCGTCTGATGGCTTCGCTCGGTTCGATGCTGCTGTACTGGTATCACTTCTCGACCAACGGCAAGCGTATCGAGGTCGAAACCGACGACGATTCCATCGGCGCGCATTTCCTGCATCTGCTCCACGGCAGGAAGCCGTCTGCCTCGCATGAACGGGCGATGCACACCTCGCTCATTCTCTACGCCGAGCACGAGTTCAACGCCTCGACGTTCACCGCGCGCACCATCGCCGGCACCGGCTCGGATATGTATTCGGCCATTACGGGGGCGATCGGCGCGCTGCGCGGCCCCAAGCACGGCGGCGCCAACGAGGTGGCCTTCGAAATCCAGCAGCGTTACCGCGACGCCGACGAGGCGGAAGAGGATATCCGCAAGCGCGTCGAGGCCAAGGAAGTCGTGATCGGCTTCGGTCATCCGGTCTATACGGTGTCCGACCCGCGCAACAAGGTGATCAAGGAGGTCGCGCGCCGGCTGTCTTCGGAAAACGGCGACCTGCGCATGTTCGAGATCGCCGACCGCATCGAATCCGTGATGGCGCAGACCAAGAAGATGTTCGCCAATCTCGACTGGTTCAGCGCGGCGTCGTATTATGCCATGGGCGTGCCGACCGCGATGTTCACCCCGCTGTTTGTGATTTCGCGCACCTCGGGCTGGGCGGCGCATATCATCGAGCAGCGTGTCGACAACAAGATCATCCGCCCGTCGGCCAATTATATCGGTCCGGAGGACCTCAAATTCGTGCCGATCGACGCGCGCGGAAAATCTGCCGCGAAAACGAAAGCTGCCTGACGGAGTCCAAATGCCCTATCTCGTTGCATCCGATCTGCCCGCCGAGAGCGCCGGCAAACGCTTCCGCGCCTTGCTGGAGCGGCCGGGAATTCTCCGCCTTCCGGGTGCACATAACGGCATGGCCGCCTTGCAGGCGAAGGCAGCGGGCTTCGAGGCCCTGTATCTCTCCGGCGCGGCCATGACCGCGTCGATGGGGCTGCCGGACCTTGGTGTTATCACGGTCGACGAGGTTGCCTTCTTTGTGCGCCAGATCGTCCGCTCGTCCGGCTTGCCGCTTCTGGTCGATGGCGACACCGGATACGGCGAGGCGCTCAACGTCATGCACATGGTTCGTGTGTTCGAGGACGCCGGCGCGGGTGCGGTTCATCTTGAGGATCAGCTGCTGCCGAAGAAGTGCGGGCACCTCAACGACAAGAAAATTGCCGACGCCCATGATATGGCGGCCAAGGTTGCCGCTGCCGCCAAAGCGCGGCGCGATCTTGTCATTATCGCGCGCACAGATGCCGCCGCCAGCGAAGGTCTGGAAGGCGCGGTGGCGCGGGCGAAATTGTATATCGAAGCCGGCGCCGATGCGATTTTCCCGGAAGCCCTGAACACCGCCGAGATGTTCCGTGCTTTTGCCAAACGCATGCCCGGTGTGCCGCTGCTTGCCAACATGACCGAGTTCGGCAGGACGCCGTTCTTCACCGCCCAAGAGTTTCAGGACATGGGCTATCGGATGGTGATCTGGCCGGTGTCCTCGCTGCGCGTCGCCAACAAGGCGCAGCAGGAGCTTTATGCCGCCATCGCGCGCGATGGCGGAACGCACAAGGCTGTCGACCGGATGCAAACCCGTGCCGAACTCTATGACATGATCGGGCTTCACGACTACGAAGCGCTCGACAAATCCATCGTCGAGACAATCGTGCCGGAAGGCATGCCGCAGCGTTGAGGGCCCACCGCCGCGCGGCCCTCCGCGCCTGCGGTTGGACTTATCCTGCCTTCTGAACCGATTTCAGATAGGACTCAGGCTTCGAGGAGTCGAATGTCTGTCCCAGAATGATTTCCTTGCCGAAGCCGGCGTCCGGAGCCGTGGCGCCCTGCTCGCGCATCAGTTTTCCCGCATCGGTCGCCAGCATGACCTTCTGCGCGAGCGCCTTGTAGTCCACGTCTTCCTTGAGGATGTTCCAGCGGCGAAGCTGAACCATCAGCCACACCGCAGCCGAATATTTCGGGAAGGGCTGGTAATCGATGCGGCGTGCATCGGTTTTGATCTGGCCGAGACCGTCGGCATATTTGCCGCTCATGACCTGTTCCAGCACGACTTCCGGCGCGTTTAGATATTGCGGCTGGGCGAGAACGGCGGGAATGCCGGCGCGGGACTCAGGCTTGGAGACTTCAAGGCTGGCGGCGATGATGGCGCGGTAGAAAGCCATGAACGTATTCGGATGGTCCTTGATCCAGGCTTCCGAGGCTGTCACCGAGCAGCACGGATGCCCGTCCCAGATCTCCTTCGAGATCAGATGAATGAATCCCGCGTCTTCGTAGACCGCGCGCTGGCCTCCCGGCTCTCCACCGAAAAAGCCGTCGATGCTGCCGACGCGCAGACTTGAAACATATTCGGTCGGCGGGACGACGCGGAATTTGACGTCCTGATCGGGGTCGAGACCGGCGGCGGCGAGATAGTTACGCAGCTGCAGGGCCTGATGGCTTTGCTCGAAAGGCACCGCGAAGGTAAAGCCCTTCCAGTTCTTCGGATCGCGGTTGTCCTGATGCTTCTTGGCCAGAACCAGTGAATTGCCGTTCTGGTTCAGGATCGTCAGAACCTTGATCGACTGGGTATTGCCACCGAGCCCGGCCGTCATCGTGAGCGGGACGGGCATCACCTGTTGCGATATGTCCAGTTCACCGCTCAGCATCTTGTCGCGAATGAGCGCGATGCCCGGAATTTTTTGCAAGGCCACTTCGAGACCCTGCTTCGTATAAAGGCCGAGACGTTCGCCGTAGATCAGCGGCGCCGCGCAGGTGATGGGTAAGAATCCGACGGAGAGTTTGGTTTTTTCCAGAGGCTTGTTTTCCTGCGCAATCGCCTTCAGCGTATCGAGCGGAAGAATGGTCGACAGCGCGCCAAGAACCGTGGCGGCTCCGACGGTTTTCAAAAGCTGTCGGCGGAAGACCGGCTCGGGAAAGAGACCGGCCATCAGGGATTGTTCGATTTGCTCATCCAGAGCGGTTTCGTATGACGGCGCCGCCTCGAAATTCTGAGACGTGAGACATCCGCATGTGCAGGAAGGTTTATGAAACATCATTGGCCCCTCGCTATCCCGGCAATTCAGCTTAGTAAGATGCGGGCCTCCGGCCATTCGTGAATTTTGCACGCGCGCGTGCGCCGATTCGCCTGTCCGCGCGCGTTGCCTGTGTTTGCCGCGCGATGGCTAACTCCTCATCGCCAGGCGCTTAGGGATTGGTCAGCCTGATTTGTTTGTGAGCGAAAATTTTGCGCCATGCCGCCCCGGGGCATGACTTTCCGCAACACCGGTTGCGCCGATCATCACGTGTGTTTTTCCGCCGCATATCCTACGCATGAGCTTGAGCACTGGATTGGCATCGTGAGCAGCGCCCTCATCAAATACGATCCGCGGGGTTTTCACGGCAGGATTCCCGCCGAACCGCATAATTTGACGGAACGTGTGACGCCGGACGAAAAGACCATCGTGCTCTGTCACATGGGCGTGCCGATCCTCGACGAGCGGAACTGGACGCTGGGCGTCGGCGGTATGGTGCGCAACCCGCTTTCGTTGACCTTGTCCGAAATAAAAGCTTTCCCAAAAGCAGAGCTCACCACGGTTCATCAATGCGCGGGCAGCCCGGTGGATCCGGAGCGTCCGACGCAGCGAGTCTGCAACACGACACTTGGCGGCGCGCGCCTGCGCGACGTTCTGGATCGGGCGGGCGTCGAAGCCGGCGCGGCGTTCGTGTGGTCGGAGGGCTTCGACAGCGGGTCGTTTCGCGAGTTTGAATGCGGGCCCTATATCAAGGACATCGGTCTCGACCGGGTCGATCGCGACGTTCTGATCGCTTACGAAATGAACGGCCAGCCGCTGTCGCATGAGCATGGTTATCCCGCGCGGCTGTTCATCCCGGGCTATTACGGCACCAACAGCGTGAAATGGCTGCGCACCATCACGCTTGCAAGCTCGCGCGTGGCCAGCCCGTTCACGACGAAATGGTACACGGATTTCGATGAAACGGGTGCCCGCACAGTTCCGGTGTGGTCGATCGCACCGCAATCGGTCGTGGTCAGCCCCACACCCCGCCAGAACATCAAGCAAAATACTGCACACGATATCTGGGGCTGGGCGTGGGGAGACGAGGAGCTCGCTTCGGTTCAGGTCAGCATCGACAAAGGCCAGACCTGGCATGATTGCAAACTCGAGCCGCGCAGCGGTCATGCATGGCAGCGCTTTGAATGTAACTTAACATTCGCCCAGCCCGGTCTTTTCACCATAAAGTCTCGCGCGCGGTCGATCTCCGGTGCCGTGCAGCCCGAGGAGGGCCGTCGCAACGCCATTTATAGCGTGCCGGTCAATATTGTTCCGTAAGCGCGGCAGATGGGACCGGTGGGAAGGTTGTGCCAACCCGTTTACCGTTGTATTCGAAATACATGGAACTGAGTGAACGCAAAAAGCTGGTGCCTCCCGGCGGCGAGACCAAGGTCTTGCTGCACTCCTGTTGTGCGCCCTGTTCCGGCGAAGTGATGGAGGCGATGCTGGCTTCCGG
The DNA here is from genome assembly GCA_003963145.1 of Bradyrhizobiaceae bacterium. Lineage (GTDB taxonomy): Bacteria > Pseudomonadota > Alphaproteobacteria > Rhizobiales > Xanthobacteraceae > Afipia. Next base: position 315,045 of record RXJJ01000009.1, on the reverse strand, counting down.
CATCGACTACACCATCTTTTTCTACAATCCGAACATCCATCCCGAGCGCGAATATCTTTTGCGCAAGGAGGAGAATGTTCGCTTTGCCGAAAAGCACAATGTCGCTTTTGTCGATGCCGATTACGACAAGGACAACTGGTTCGCGCGCGCCAAGGGCATGGAGTGGGAACCGGAGCGCGGCATCCGCTGCACCATGTGTTTCGACATGCGCTTCGAGCGGACCGCGCTTTACGCCCACGAGCATGGCTTTCCGGTGATGACGAGTTCGCTCGGCATCTCGCGCTGGAAGAACATGGCGCAGATCAACGATTGCGGCGTTCGCGCCGCGTCGCGTTACCAGGGGCTGTCGTACTGGGATTACAACTGGCGCAAGGGCGGTGGTTCAGCGCGAATGATCGAGATCAGCAAGCGCGAGCAGTTCTATCAGCAGGAATATTGCGGCTGCGTCTATTCGCTACGGGACACCAACGCCCATCGCCGGGACATGGGACGCGAGCCGATCGAGCTTGGGACGCAATATTACGGCCGTCCCAATGGGGTCGATGAGCCCACCGACGGAGCCTGAGTGGGCAACATCCCCTTTGACGGGGAGTCGCCAATAATCGCACGTCACCTCCCACCGCAAATGGAGGTCAAGCCGTGTCCCAATCCCTTCCAGTCGCCACGCTCGGTACGCCGCGCATCGGCCCGCATCGCGAACTCAAGACCGTGCTGGAAAGCTACTGGTCCGGCAAAACCGACGAGACAACGCTGATCGAGACCGCCACGAAACTGCGCGCGGAAAATTGGGCCCGCCAGAAGGCGCGCGGCATCACCGTGATCCCGTCGAATGATTTTTCGTATTACGATCAGGTGCTCGACACCAGCGTGATGGTCGGCGCAATTCCCGAGGTTTATGGCTGGAATGGCGGCCCGGTGTCGCTGAAGACCTATTTTGCGATGGCGCGCGGTTTGGAGGGCGACGGCGAGGCCTGCGCGCACGGCCATGCCCATACTCACACGAATGCGCATCAGCATCATGGCATGCCCGCGCAGGAGATGACGAAGTGGTTCGACACCAACTATCACTACATGGTCCCGGAATTCACCAAGGGTCAGGTCTTCAAACTGTCCTCGACCAAGCCGGTCGATGAATACAAGGAAGCCAAGGCCCTTGGCCATGCGACCCGCCCGGTGCTGGTCGGTCCTGTCACTTTTCTCAAGCTCGGCAAGGCGAAGGACTCCTCCTTCGACGTGCTGTCGCTGATCGATGCCCTCTTGCCGGTTTATGTCGATGTGCTCAGGAAACTCGCCGCTGAAGGCGCGGAATGGGTGCAGATCGACGAGCCATGTCTGGTGCTCGATCTCGACAAGGCGGCGCGTGATGCGCTGGCCAAGGCTTACGCTATGATCGCGAAGGACGTGCCCGGCATCAAGATCATGCTCAACACCTATTTCGGCGCGCTCGGCGATAATCTCGACATCGCGCTCGCGTTGCCGGTCGCCGGGCTTCACCTCGATCTGATCCGCGCCCCGGAACAGCTCGACGCCGTCATCAAGAAGGCGAAGCCGGATCTCGTGCTTTCGCTCGGTGTGATCGACGGGCGCAATGTGTGGCGCGCCAATCTGCCTGCGATTCTGGACCGTATCGAGCCGGACGTTGCCCAGCGCGGCAAGGACAATATCGAGATCTCGCCCTCTTGCTCGCTGCTGCACGTGCCGATCGATCTTGACGCCGAAACCGGGCTCGACCCTGACGTCAAAAGCTGGCTCGCGTTCTCGCTGCAGAAGATGAGCGAATTGTCCGCGTTGGGTAAGGCGCTGGCCTCCGGCCGTGCCGGCGTTCACGCGGAGCTGGATGCGTCCGCCGCTGCGGCTGCTGCCCGCAAAGCGTCGCCGAAGGTTCACAGCAAGGCTGTAGCCGATCGTCTCGAGGCCGTGACGCCGGACATGGCGAACCGCAAGAGCCCGTTCGAGGCGCGCGCGAAAGTGCAGCGCGAGAAGTTCAGGCTGCCTGCATTCCCGACCACCACCATCGGTTCGTTCCCGCAGACCAGTGAAGTGCGCAAGGCCCGCGCCGCGCACACCAAGGGCGCGCTGTCGGACGCCGACTACAACAAGTTCCTGCGCGAGGAGACGGAGCGCACTGTCCGCTGGCAGGAAAAGGTCGGTCTCGACGTGCTGGTGCATGGCGAGTTCGAGCGCAACGACATGGTTCAGTATTTCGGCGAGCAGCTCTCGGGTTTCGTGTTTACGAAAAGCGGCTGGGTGCAGAGCTACGGCTCGCGCTGTGTGCGGCCGCCGATCCTGTTCGGCGACGTCTCGCGGCCCAAGCCGATGACCGTTGAGTGGTGGGCATACGCGCAGTCGCTCACCGACCGGCCCATGAAGGGCATGCTGACCGGTCCCGTCACCATCCTGAACTGGTCATTTGTTCGTGATGACATTCCGCGCAGCGAATCCTGCAAGCAGATCGCGCTCGCGATTCGTGACGAGGTGCTGGACCTCGAAAAGGCCGGTGCGACCATGATCCAGATCGACGAGGCAGCGCTGCGCGAGGGTCTGCCGCTGCGCCGTTCGGAATGGAAGCACTATCTTGACTGGGCGGTCGGAAGTTTCCGTCTCTGTGCTTCGGGTGTGAAGGACGAGACGCAAATCCACACCCATATGTGTTATTCGGAGTTCAACGATATCATCGACGCTATCGGGGCGATGGATGCGGATGTCATTTCCATCGAAACATCGCGCTCGAAAATGGAGCTGCTCGACGCCTTTAAAAGCTACCGCTATCCCAATGAGATCGGACCCGGCGTCTATGACATTCACTCGCCGCGCGTGCCGGAAGTTGGCGAGATGACTGAACTCCTGAAGCTCGCGCGTCACCGCCTCGATGACGCTCAGCTCTGGATCAATCCCGATTGCGGTCTGAAGACCCGCAAGTGGGAGGAAGTCGAGCCCGCTCTCGTCAACATGGTCGCGGCGGCAAAGGAAGTGCGCTCACTTCCGCGCTGAGTCGTTTTCAATCTCTGTCAAGAAGGGCGGCGATCATTCGCCGCCCTTTTTTATGTCGCGCGAACAGTAGCCTTTGGCATGACGAGGATGCGCGACTCTTGCATGCCGTCGTCAAACAGGTGACATTGTTTCGGGGGAGAGGATTCAACACAAGTTCCATTGCGGTTCGGGGAGAGCGCATGTCTGAAAGTCTGACCACCCGTGAGGCCAGTCCTGGCGGCACGAAAGTCAATGGCCTCGATCTTCGCCGCGTAGGCTCCCATCCGAACCACTGGTATCCCATTGCATGGTCGAAAGAGGTGAAGCCGGGCAAGGCATTTGCCGCGCATTTCGCCGGTGAGCCCATCGTTGTGGTCCGGCCGCAGAAAGGGCCGGTATTCGCGCTGGAGGATCGCTGCGCGCACCGGCAAATTCCGCTGTCCGGCGGCGTGGTCAAGGATTGCGCGATCCGCTGCGGCTACCATGGCTGGAGTTATGACGCGACCGGCAAGTGCATCGACGTGCCGTATCTCGGCAAGGACAAGCTTCCCAACGGCGTAAAATCCTATCCCTGCCGTGAGCAGGACGGCCTGATCCTGATCTGGCCGGGCGAGCGTTCGGCCATCACCGAGCTCGGCCCGCTCGGCGCCGCCAGCGACAAGGAGTTCAAGACGCGGGAATTCGGCGAGAAGGTGCGCTGCCACTACACGTTCATGCACGAGAACCTGATGGACATGAATCATCAGTTCCTGCACCGAAAGCAGATGGGGCAGATTTCTCCGCGCTTTCTCGGGCGGCGTCTGGGACCGGACTGGCTTGAGGTCGATTACAGCTTTGCGCGTACGGAAGGGGCCCAGCCGATCGGCGAGGCACTTATTCTGAGCAGCCGCCGCGGCGCGTCGCGCGAGCACAAGGACCTGATGACGATCCGCACCGAATATCCCTACCAGACGCTGCGGATATGGACCTCGGGCGACGAGCCGGTGATGAATTTGTGGATCGCCTATACGCCGCTCGATGCCGAACAGAAATGGAATCGCACTTTCGGACTCCTTTCGGTGCGACGTCCGAAGATTCCCGGCATCCTCGATCTCGCCTGGCCGGCGCTGGTCTGGTTCACCGATCGGATTTTCAAGGAAGACCGCGACATCGTCGAGCAGGAGCAGGCGGCTTACGACGCGCAGGGCGAGGACTGGAATCAGGAGGTGTTCCCTCCGATCCGCGATCTGCGAACGTTGCTGGCCACAAACGGCCTGGCGATGGAGGCGGCCGACCGCCGTGCCGAGATCAGCCTCGTTCCCTGATCGGATCGTTTGAAAATGGCTGCGGCCATGTCGCCGCAGCCGCTCTTATTTACAGCTAGTTTTTATTTGCCGGTGTTTCCGCGATCAGCGTCAGCAGTTCGCGCGTGATCAGTCCGCCGGGTTCGGCCAACTCGTCCATAATTGAAAAGTGATGATGGCCAGGCAATATCGCATCGGTTGCCTTGAGCCCGAGGGCACGAGCCGCCTGGGCGAAGTCGCGGGTCTGGCGCTGCAGCTCGGGCAGTTCATTGCCGCCGGCGACCAGCCGCTGTGGAGCAAGGCCCTGCCGCAAGGTCCGGTATGGGCTGAGTGTTTTGACTTCGTCCGGCGTGAAATGCAGTGACTCGTTGATGTAATTGAGCGACAGCGGTTCGAGATCGAAGATGCCGCTGATCGGCAGTGTGCCGCGTACGGCGGGATGCGCCGCCATCAGTGCCGCAAGATGCCCGCCGGCCGACCAGCCGGATACGAAGATTTGCCGGTCGTCGTAGCCCAGCTCTTCGCCGTGGCCCGACAGGAAATTCAGGCAGCTTTGGATTTCGCCTGCGATCTGCGTGATCGAGGCTTGCGGCGCAAGCGTGTATCCTGCCGAGACGTAGTCGATGCCGTGCGCGTTCGGTCCAGTGGCGAGAAAGGAGAACATGTCGCGCGAATTGCGAACCCAGTAGCCGCCATGGATAAACACCAGAAGCGGCGCGTTCTTTTTGCCCGAAGGGAAATAGTCGAACTTTGTGCGCTCCTCGCGGGCATAGGGAATATCGAACAGGGCGCCCTGGGCCTCGCGGGCCTTGGCACTACGCGCACGCCATTTGTCGAGCCATTGCGGGCTGTCCTTGACGGCGGCGCTGTTGTTATAAGCCGCGTCCAGCGCCGTCCGGTCCATGCCGCGAAAGAGTGCCGTGTCGTTCATCTCAAAAATCCGATCGTTCGAGCAGCCAAGTCGTACCCAGCAAATGCCATGCGATCCGCGCCGGGACAACCCGGCAAAGCGCATTGAATTTGCGCGTTTTTCGCAGCACTGTCGGGGACTAATATTCGCAGCCGGAGAGATGCGTTGATTGACACGGTATCGCCGCTGATCCGGGAATTCGTTGCCTCCCCTAATCACGACGAGCGCGTCGGCGGCATCGTTGATATTCTATTGCTCCATTATACCGGGATGCCCACGGCCGACGGCGCGCTGATGCGGCTCTGTGCCCCCGATGCGAAAGTCTCCTCGCATTATCTCGTTCGTGAGAACGGCGAGATCATCCAGCTCGTGAGCGAGGACCGCCGCGCATGGCATGCCGGGCTTTCGAGCTGGAAAGGGGTAACGGACATCAACTCCCGCTCCATCGGCATCGAGATCGTCAATGCCGGTCACGATGGCGGTTGTCCCGATTATCCGGACGTCCAGATCGAGAGCGTCATCGCTCTGTGCCGCGACATCATGAGCCGCTGGCCAATTCCACAGCATCAGGTGCTCGCGCATTCGGACGTCGCGCCCACGCGCAAGCAGGATCCCGGCGAATATTTTCCATGGGATCGTCTGCACCAAAACGGCGTCGGCCTGTGGGTGGATGACACGTCGCCGGGCGACATTACACCGGCGGGTCCGCAGGAACGGGCGAGGTTCCTTCAGGCGCTTGAGGCTTACGGGTACGGCGTCGTTGCTTCCGGCGGCGAGGACGACAATACGGAAGCCGTGATCGCCGCGTTTCAGCGGCATTTCCGTCCCGGGCTGGTGAGCGGCATCGCCGACGTTGCCACGATCGCGCGGCTCGACCAGCTGATGCGCGCGCAGGCAATCGCGTAAGCGCCGGTAACGCTTTGGCAAGTAAATCGTGGTTAGCAAATGGTCAAACCATTTTGAGGATGGCTGCCATGAGCGACCCGAGCGCCGATCATTCCGAGAACCAGACAAATTCCGCTGACGAAACCGTCAAGCACGGTTCGTCGGAACTCGTGCCCGTTGCCGCGACTCACACGGCCGACGGCGAACCGCATTCCGATGCACATGCCTCGAAGGAAATCACGCTGCAGCGCCTGACACCTCATTCGTCATGGAATGGCACCTTTGGCGACACGATGACCTTTGACGAGAAGGCGTTCGAGGAAGCCTTGCGCGAGCCGGCACCGCTGGTTGAGCCGCAATCCGTCCGCCGTGCGCTGCCTCTGGCGGCGATGATTGCGATAACGGTTCTGATCGGCGCGGTCAGCGGCGCCGCCGCGACGTTCGGCCTCGCGCATTTTGCCAAGGACGATCAGACCGCCAAAATGGCGGAGCGCGGCCGCATGCTCGATCAGGCGCTCGCCAAGGTCGATGCCGAGCTCGCTACGGTCAAGGCTGATGCGGCAAGTGCGGCCAAAGCCAATAGCGCGCGGATTGCGAAGATGAACGATACGATGGACAAGTTCAGGCCGTCCGAGGTCACCGGATCGATCGCTCCGCCCTTGCCGTCGTCCCTTCCGTCTCCGGCGCCGTCGATTGCGGCTCCTCCGACACAATTCGCCCGGCTGCCGATCGTGGACGGCTGGGTGTTGCGTGAAGTTGCCGATGGCGGTGCGCTGGTCGAGGGACGGTTGGGCACCTATGAGGTGTTCGCCGGCGACCCTTTGCCCGGCGTTGGCCGGGTCGATGCGATCCGCCGTCAGGACGGCCGCTGGGTGGTGGTTACCAGCCGGGGCCTGATTGTCGCACGCTGACGCCCGCACTTTGAATTCTCTTGCGAAATCCCGATCTGACATGAGAGCGGGTATGTTCGCTGCCCCGAAGGTGATGAGGTTGGCGTGGGCCAAACCTCATTCGTTAATCCTTCGTTGCACGGATCGACGAGCGAACGCTGATTTCAACAGTAAAATTTGACCGGTCCGCTGAACGGAACAGCATGACTTTCGGTGCGATGTTGCGGCCTCTGAATGAGAGGAAACCGCATGACCGGCAATCGCATCATCCCGCACAACAACGTGGTCCCGTTCTTCGCTGCGCAGATCGAGGACATGGACGACGATGCCCTGGATCATGACAATGACAATTGCTGCCCGCATTGCGGGGGCATCATGCTGCCCGGCGACAAGGCGTCAGATTGTTCGATGGCAAAGGCACAGCCGGTGAGCCCGTGCCCGCACGTCCTTTAATGGGTGCTACTGGCCGGCCTTGATCATGCGTTCGCGATCCCCGGCGGGCAGACTGTTCAGCCATTCCTTTTCCGAGCCCGGCTCAGGAAGAACGTGGCCGTATTCGATCATGTCGCGCGGCGGCAGATCGATCAGATAGACCCAAACGCTGGCGGCTTCGGCATTCGCCGCCGCGGCGACGCAGTTATGCAGACCGCGCAGCAGACGCGCGCGATCGATCGCGCTCCGCCCCGCGCGAATTTGCCCGTTGATGAAGATCTGGTCCTCGCGCAGCGGCTTGCCGCCGATGAAATAATTTCCGGCCGGCACTTCGTTGATGATGACCTGGGCGAAGAAAGTCTGGGCGCCCGTGACTTCGTTGTGCACGCGGGTGATTTCAGACGCGACACGTGCCTTTTGTTCGGACGAGAGACGTCCGGCAGGGACGGTACAGACATAGGTCGGCACGGATTGCCTCCGTTGTTGTTGCCCGGATCGACTGCTCGGAGGATGGCGGGTCAGCGCGGGAGAAGTCCCGCGCTGGACAACGTCAGACCTTCAGGTTTTCGGCCGAGGTCTTGCCGCGATTGGCGATCTCTTCGTATTCGACGGTTTGCCCTTCGTTGAGCGTAGTGAGGCCCGCCTTCTGGACCGCCGAGATATGCACGAACACGTCCTTGCCGCCCGAGGACGGCTGGATGAAGCCGTAACCCTTGGTCGCGTTGAACCACTTCACAGTACCTTTAGCCATTAGCTGCAGTCTCCAAACAAATTTACTCAATAACGAAGTCGGGCCCCGGAACTCGAGTGTCCAACGCCCTGCACGTTACGCGGGAAAAAAGCCGGTTGATAGACACCCGCCACGTATTTGTTTGTCACATTGCGCGGCGCGGAGCTCGCTGCATCCGCGAACAGGGGAGCGTACCGGCCATGACCGTTCGGTCAAAATCCCCGGCCGGCTCCGGGAGGCGCCGGGGTTTTCGTTCGAGCCCTCAATCGGCTCAGTAGCAGACGTTGAAGGTGCGCCAGCTGTAGCCGTACGGGGTCATGACCCGGCGGCGCACTATGCAGCCGCCGCCGTCATAGGGGCCCGCCACGACCACCGGGCCGAAACCGAAGCCGTAATGGCCCCAGCTATGATGATGCCAGCCGCCGCCCCAGCCATGCGCCGATGCGCCGGCGGGAGCGAGAGCAGCCGCGATCAGCGAGGCGGCGGCGATAAATCCGAGAGCAAGTTTGCGATCCATGACCGTTCTCCGGTTAAGCATCAGGGCCTCATGCCCTTCGCACATGGGTCGCGCCGCCCGTCGGGCGGGTTCATCCGCTGGCTGACAAAACAACCGAAGGATTGCGAGCAGGAAAATTAAGAGGTTGATTTTTCTTCTTTTTCGGCTTCGTCGGCCCGGCGCAGCAGGTCCTTGGCGAGGTCCGACAGCACGGGCCGCGGCAATGCGGCAAAAGGAAGCGGCCGGGTCACGTCCACCGCGGCAAGACCGAGCCGGGCCGTCAGGAGCCCGTTCAGCAAGCCTTCGCCGAGTCGTGCGGACAATTTCGCCGCGATGCCATGCCCCAGCACCTGCTGGATCAGGCTGTCGCTTGCCGCCATGCCGCCGGTGACCGCCAGATGCGCGATGACATGGCGCATCAGCCGCACCATGCCCAGCGTGCCGGGCCGTCCGCCATAGAGCAGCGCCAGCTGCCGGACCAGACGCAGCGCAGCGGCAAACACGAACAGCACATCGATCACGGCGCCGGGGCTGACCGCGGTGACGATGGAAACCCGCTGCGCCGCCGACGAGATCAGGCGTCTGGCCTCCTGATCGAGAGGGGCCATCAATTCGCGCTCCGCAATCCGGAGCATGTCGGCGCCGTCGATGATATCGCCGGCATGGCCCTGCAAAGTGGCACGGGCGCGGGCGAGGCGCGGGTTGTCATGCGCGACCTTCACAAGGTCGCGGACGATGGCGTCGGCGTCCTTGCGGTCGTCGCTGACCAGAACCGCGGCGGCGCGTTCGTGCAGCTTTTCGATCGTCTCCAGACGCGCCAGAGCCAGCGCCTCCCGCGCGATCACGACCGCGAGGGCCAGAACGGCCAGCACCGCAAAGCCAAGACCGATAAAGCCAAGGCCCTGGCTGCGGGCAAAAAGGTCCTCGACGAGGTTGGAGATGCCGAGTCCCAGGCCCAGCATGACGAGGCCGCCGAGCGCGGCCCAGAACAGCGTTCCCCAAGCAAATCCCTTTTGCGGCGGAACCATCGGGATATCGACCGGCACGGGCAAGGCAGCGTCCGGTTCAGGCGCGATATGGATTCGCCCACGCGCGGGATGAAGAGCCTCGGTGTCCGAATCTTTGACGACAACGCGCGGGTCGTCGAGCTTGAACGCCGTAGGCTTGCGGTGATGAGGACGCTCGCTCATTGCAGCCGGTCTCCGATCAGGAATTGTAGCGCGCGGTCGAGACGGATGTGGGGCAGAGAGGGCGGTTCACCCGCGACGGGCTCGACCAGCGGGGGACGAAATTTCAAGAATCTGAAATCGGCCTCGTCATGGTTCGAGGCGCTCAGTCCCCGAAACCGGGCGCCTTCGGAGAAGAGCGCGTCGATGTCGGTCGGCAGGTCGCCCGGGAAGGTTGCGACCTCGGTTTCGCCGTCGAATGTCTCGCCGCCCGAAATTTCGCCCTTGACCGGCGTGCCGATGATCGAGGGCAAAGTCTCGCGGCCCTGCGTCACCATCGCTTCGCGTGTTGCGCGCACCGCAGCGAGCGCCACAACGTCGGTTTCGGCACCGGCGAAGTGGGCGCGCGAGGCGGCGCGGTCGACCATGCGACGCAGGATCGCTTCCAGCCGGTCGTGGCTGGTGCGATGCAGGTGATCAGCTTTTGTTGCCGCAAACAGAATGCGGTCGATCCGCGGCCGGAACAGGGTGCTGAAAAAAGTGCTGCGCCCCACATTGAAGCAATCGAGAATGCCCGACAGCGCCCCTTCCAGATCGCGCAGCGCCTCCGGCCCCGCGTTGAAGGCGGCCAGAGCATCGACCAGCACGATCTGGCGGTCGAGCCGTGCGAAATGATCGCGGAAGAACGGACGCACTACAATCTCTTTGTACGCCTCATAGCGCCGCTGCATCATTGCAAAGAGCGAGCCCTCCGGCGCGGCGGCGTCCGGCGGCAGGTCGAGCGGCGCAAAGGTCAGCGCGGGCGAGCCGGCGAGACTGCCGGGCATCAGGAAACGCCCGGGCGGCAACAGGCTCATCGCGAACCGCTCGTCGCGGCAGGCGCGCAGATAATCGGTAAACAGCCGGGCGGCGGTGAGGGTGGCCTGCTCGTCCTCATTCTCCATCGGGTGGAGCGTGGCGAGGTGAGCGTGAAAGGGCGCGGCGAGTTCGGCGCGCGGGTGCTGGCGCGACAAAGCGAGACTTTCCGCCGACCATTGCGCGTAGCTTTTGTTCAGCAGCGGCAGATCGAGCAGCCACTCGCCGGGATAATCCACGATATCGAGCGTGAGCCTGCGCTCCGCGCCGTTGCCGCGCTGGTAGTCGATCACAAGACGCAGTTCGCTGATGTCGACCGTTGAATTGGGCCAGCGCCGGTCTTCGATCAGGGTGCGGACATGGCTCTCATAGGCGAAGCGCGGCACACCGTCGTCGGGTTGCGGTTCGAGCCGGGCCCCGGCGATGCGTCCGGTGGACAGCGACTCGAAGACCGGAAAGCGGCCGCCGCGAAGCAGCCCGTGCACCAGCGCGGTGATGAACACGGTTTTGCCGGCGCGTGACAGGCCGGTGACGCCGAGCCGCACCGTGGGATTGAACAGGCTCTCGCCATATTCGATCAGCGATCTGGCGGAAAGGCGGATGTCCTCAAAAATGTCTGAAAAAGGAGATGCCATTCCGTCCTGACAATGACTGAAAAAATGATCCCGCAGCGGCGCAACGCTTTTATGAAGCTGGCGATGCCCGGAGCATAAATCAAGTTTCAGTCCTGTCATGAATCTTGATGACGGGGGCCGTGACGTCGCCATCTTCTGGTGTAGGTATTGAGCAGGAAAATTAACCGTTACGGGCGGACGATCGACAGATGAGATTTTTGAGGGTCTTAAAAAGCTTTCGCCTGCGGGAGCCCGAATACGTTCCGTTCGTGACGCGTTCGGGACTCGTTCGCTGGGATTACGATCCGCATGAAATCATTGCCGACGGCATCGTCCATCTGCTCGGCATTGCGCTGAGCGTCATTGCCGTCCTCGTTCTGCTCGCGCTGGCTGCGATCTATGCGACCACCACGGCGCAACTCGTCTCGGTCGCGGTCTATGCCGCGGGCCTCGTCGCGATGCTGGCGATTTCGGCAAGCTATAATCTGTGGCCGGTCTCGCCGGCAAAATGGGTTTTGCGCAGCGTCGATCACTCCGCGATCTTCGTTCTGATCGCCGCGACCTACACCCCCTTCCTCGCGAAATTGCATGACGGCTTTATCGGCGCTGCGCTGCTGATCGGCGTCTGGTCAGTCGCCATTCTCGGTATTGGCCTGAAAATTTTGATGCCGGGCCGGTTCGAAAAACTGTCGATCGGTCTTTACCTTGCAATGGGATGGAGCGGGGTGGTGGCCTATGACAGCCTGTCGTCATCCTTGCCGAGCACCACGATGTGGTTCATCTGCGCCGGCGGCGCGCTGTACACGTTCGGCGTGATCTTTCACGCCTGGCAGCGTCTGCGGTTCCAGAATGCGATCTGGCATAGCTTCGTGCTGGCCGCTGCCGCGTGCCATTACATGGCCGTGCTGGCATTGGTGCTGGTGTCGGGCTGAGCCCGAATAACGGAAAACCCGTTAAGGCGTCCGATCGGTTCTCGACAGGAAGGCTCTGGATGTCTCCCAGATGCCGCGATACCGCCGGCTTTTCTCCCAGGCACGCGAATGGGCCGGCTGCAATAGTCCTAATAACGAATTGGCCAGCGCCCGGAAGCGCGCTCGGTTCAAATCCCGTCGGGTCAAGTAGTCGACATCTTCGGGTGCGTAGTGCTTGCGCCTGAAATTGAGAATGCCTTTTTGCTTTCGTACCGAGACAACGTAGGGATCGACGCCATGCGAGCTGGCGCCCCCGATATGTCTTAGCGTCACCTCGGGAACGTAACCGATCTCGTAGCCGAGTTCGCGCAGGCGCAGGCAGAAGTCCGTCTCTTCGCCGTAAAGAAAAAAGTCCGGATCGAAGCCGCCGAGCTCTCGGTAGATGTCGCTGCGGACGAACATGCTGGCTCCGATGACCCATGCGATGCGTCCCGGCAGTTTTGAAAAGTCGCGGCTGACATGACGCTGCCCGGGATATTGGACCTGCGGTTCGCTTTCGATCTTGCCGTCAGCGTCGCAAACCATCGTTCCGGCCATGCCCCATGCGGAATGATCGTCCATGGCCTGGCATAAATCCGCGAGCGAACTATTCCCGACCAGATAGGCATCGGGATTAAGAAGATAAACATAGCGTCCCGTGGCCTGAGCAAAACCGAGATTGCAGCCGCGTCCGAAACCGAGATTTTCAGGACTCGCGATGGTTTTAACGTCGAGCGTTTTCAGGCGCGCCAGTGTCCCGTCAGCGCTCGCGTTATCGACGACGATGATCTCGAATGTCACGCCGGTTTGCGTCAGGACCGATGCGACACAGGCCGCAATGCAGTCCTGCGAATTGTAGGTCACAATGACGACGCTGACGTTCATCGAAGTCTTTCTTGATGAGCCAGGCATCCGGCGAAGCGGAGAGGGCCGGTTCGGTATGCCCCGTTCCGGCAGGCGTTTCAACTGGTACAGGGCCGGTGAAGAGCGTTTCGGAAGCCCGCGCGCTCTCTGTTTTCATGCCTTGTCCGCATAGTTCTGAAGATGCAGCCGCAGGGTTTCGATCATGTTGTCGCGAATGCGGTCGCGCGAGTTTGCCAGCCATGCCGCCGCAAGTGGCAACTTTTTCATCGTGGCCTTGTCCTGCGCTTTCAGCGGAACGAAGCGCACGCCCTTGGGCGCCATGCGAGACGTCCAGCGCGGGACGATGGCGATGCCGAGTTCGGCGGCGACGAGATTGACGATCGTCTGTTTCTCGTCGGCAATCTGCGCGATCCGCGCCTGCAGGCCGGCCTCGCTGAACAGCTTGATTGTCAGATCGTGGCTGTGCGGCCGTGATCGTCTTTCCGGAACGATCAGAGGTTCATCTGCAAGATCCGGAATCGAGAGCTGCTTGCGGTGGGCGAGTCGGTGCCGGTCCGACAGCGCGACAACGGCTGTTTCATGAAACAGGAACTGGAATTCCAGCCGCTTGTCCGGCTTTTCAGGCAGCCTGATAAAGGCCAGATCAATCCGTCCCGAGAGAAGGCGCGGGAGCAGGCGGATCGATTTGTCTTCCGTCAGATTGACCGTGATGTCGGGTTCGCTCTCGCGAAAGTCGTGAAGCAGCATCGGCAAAAGGCCGGCGGCGGCGCTGTCGATTGCACCGACCCTCAGGGACGATGTGTTGGCGCGCGCGCGGGCGCGAAAGCTTGCCGACAGATCGTCGGCCTGTGCCAGCAACAGCCGCGCTTCCTTCAAAAGCATCGCGCCGTCCTCCGTCAGGGCGACGCTGCGCGTGGTGCGTGTCATCAGGCGCGTGCCCAGATCTTCTTCGAGCAGCCGGACATGGCGTCCAAGGGCAGAGGGCAGCATTTCCAGGCGATGGGCGGCGTGGCCGAAATGAAGGTCTTCCGCGACGGCCACAAAGCAGCGCAACTGGTGCAAATCCATCGAACTTGTCTCCTGCTTCTTATTATATCATTTATTTGTATAATCCACAGGCAATTGAGGTCCAGCCGCGCTTGCCCGCAAGTTCTCCCGCAAGAACCCGCTCGGGTTCAAAGAAACGTCGGGAACGCAGCAAGGAGAAAACGGATGGCGACCGAACTTGAAGCGCGCGTGCTGCGCAAGATTACGATTCGCATCGTTCCGTTTGTGATGCTCCTCTATTTCATCGCCTTCATCGATCGCGTGAACATCGGCTTCGCGGCACTGACGATGAACAAGGATCTCGGCTTTTCGCCATCGGTCTTTGGCTTTGGCGCCGGCATTTTCTTCTTCGGCTATTTCCTCTTTGAGGTGCCATCCAACATCGCGCTTCACAAATTCGGGGCACGGATCTGGATCGCACGCGTCATGATTACCTGGGGCCTGATCTCCGGCGGCATGGCGTTCATCACCGGTGCCACCAGCTTCTATGTCCTGCGCTTCCTGCTTGGCGCCGCCGAAGCCGGATTTTTTCCCGGCATCATCCTGTATCTGAGCTACTGGTTCCCGGCCCGCAACCGCGCGGCGGTCACGGCGGTGTTCATGGCGGCGGCGCCGCTCTCCACGGCGCTTGGATCGCCCGTTTCCGGCGCGCTGCTGCAAATGCACGGGATTATGGGGTTTGCGGGATGGCAATGGATGTTCATCATCGAAGCCATTCCCGCCGTGCTTCTTGGCATTGTCGTGCTCTTTTTCCTCACCGACCGTCCCGAAAAAGCAATGTGGCTCGACGATTCCGAGCGCAAATGGCTGGTCGACGCCATGGCGTCCGAAAACGCTGCGAAAGCCGGCACCGCGAGCCACAGCATCTGGCGCGGTCTTGCCGACATGCGGGTGCTGGCGTTGGCGCTGGTCTATTTCGGCACCTCCGCGGGTCTTTACACGCTCGGCATCTGGTCGCCTCAGATCATCAAGGCGTTCGGCCTGTCTTCCCTGCAGATCGGCTTTGTCAACGCGATCCCGGCGATCGTCGCTGTCGTTGCCATGGTGTTGTGGGCGCGCCATTCGGATCGCACCAACGAGCGCACTTGGCATGTCGTACTGATGTGTCTGTTTGCGGCGGCCGGATTGATCTTCGCCGGATTTGCGAGCGGCGTCGTCGCTGTCCTGGTGGCGCTGACTGTTGTAAATGTCGGCGTCAGTTGCTCGAAGCCGCCGCTGTGGAGCATGCCGACACTGTTCCTGTCCGGCTCGGCGGCTGCGACCGGCATTGCCACCATCAATTCGATCGGCAATCTTGGCGGCTTCGCCGGGCCTGCGATGATCGGGTGGATCAAGGATCTCACCGGCAGCTTCGCAGGCGGTCTTTATTTCGTTGCCGGTCTGCTCACGCTGTCGGCGATCATAACGCTTGCCCTTTCACGCTCGGGACGAAATGCCGCCACGGCCGCGACGAAGCTGGCCGAAAATCAGCGCTAGTTTTAAGGCACCCATTCGACTTCAGCCCGGTTCGTCCGAGCCGGCGCCCACCCAGATAAGGAGACCAAGTGATGCGTGAATATTCCATCGCGGCCATCCCGGCCGACGGCATCGGCCCCGAGGTTATCGCTGCGGGCGTGACCGTGCTCGAGGCGCTGCAAAAGCGGCTCGGTGATGTTAAATTCAATTTCAAGACATTCGACTGGGGCTCGGATTATTACAAGAAGCACGGCGTGATGATGCCGGCCGATGGCCTCAAGCAGCTCAAGCCGTTCGACGCGATCTATTTCGGTGCGGTTGGCGCGCCGGATGTTCCGGACCATATTACGCTGTGGGGACTGCGCCTGCCGATCTGCCAGGGCTTTGATCAATACGCCAACGTGCGCCCGACCAAGATCCTGCCCGGCATCACCTCGCCGCTGCGCAATGTCGGTCCCGGCGATCTCGACTGGGTGATCATTCGCGAGAATTCGGAAGGCGAATATGCCGGCAATGGCGGACGCGTTCATCGCGGGCTGCCGGAGGAAGTCGCGACCGAGACCGCCGTTTTCACCCGTATCGGCGTCGAGCGGGTGATGCGCTTCGCATTCAAGGTGGCACAAAGCCGGCCGCGCAAGCATCTGACAGTTTCGACCAAGTCGAATGCGCAGCGCCATGCCATGGTGATGTGGGACGAGATCGCCGAGGAAATCTCGAAGGAATTCCCGGATGTGACATGGGACAAGACACTTGTTGACGCCATGACCGTTCGTATGACGCTCAATCCCAAGAGTCTCGACACCATCGTCGCCTCGAACCTTCAGGCCGACATTCTCTCCGACCTCGCGGGTGCGCTGGCCGGCAGCCTCGGCGTGGCGCCGACCGCCAATATCGATCCCGAGCGCCGTTACCCCTCGATGTTCGAGCCGATCCACGGTTCGGCCTTCGACATCACCGGCAAGGGTATTGCCAACCCGGTCGCGAGCTTCTGGACGGCCGTGCAGATGCTCGAACATCTTGGCGAGATGGATGGCGCGTCGCGTCTGATGCGCGCGGTGGAGAAAGTGACCGGTGCGGGCATTTTGACCCCCGACGTTGGCGGCAAAAACAACACCAAGGACGTCACCGAAGCGGTTGTGTCGGAGATTCATTCGTCGAACGTTTAAAATAAAAAAAGGAGGACGGCTCATGGATACGACTTTTTCCCGGCGCAGCCTGCTGGCTGGCGCTGCGGCGATGTCGATAGTTGGGAAGGTACAGGCTCAGACCGCGCCTGTACCCGCTCCGCCTGCGGATTTTAGCAAGATCAAGGCGCTGACCTTCGACCTGCAGGGCAGCACCGTCGACTTTTATCAGCCGGTGCTTCGTGCGGGCGAAGCGATGTTCAAGGCCAAGAACATCGACGTGGATTTTGCGAGCGTGTCGAGTGAGTGGCGCGACCTGTATCGCCAGTCCATGGATACGGTCCTCGCCGGCAAGGCGCCCTATACCCGTGTCGATCGCATCTATCGCGCGGGGCTGGACACGCTGCTGGAGCGTCGCGGTCTTGCCGACAAGTTCACGCCGGCCGAGCGCGATGAACTCAACCAGGCCTGGAATCGCATGGACCCATGGCCGGACACCATCGAGGGAATGACGCGTCTGCGGAAACGCTTCACGCTGGCAACGCTGACAAATGCGAGTATGCCGGCGGCGATCGCGATCGTGAAACACGCCGATCTGCCGTTCGACGCTGTGCTGACCGGCGAACTGGCGCAAAGCTACAAGCCGGCTCCCGCGGTTTACCAGCTTGCTGTGAACTACCTCGATTGCAAGCCCGACGAGATTTTGATGGTGGCCTGCCACAAATACGATCTCAAAGCCGCGCATGCGTTTGGCATGAAAACAGCTTTTGTCGCGCGCCCGCTCGAATTCGGTCCAGCCGGAAAACCGGACACCAAGCCGGATCCCCTCTTCGACCTGAATGTTGACGGCTTTGTCTCGCTGGCGAAGGCTCTCGGCGCCTAGTCGTCAACCTCCGCAAATCACAGAAAATAACAATCGTGCGCGGCAACGCAGGTTCCGTGCGCGAACTTTTTTGCAGTCCGCGCGTTCTCTTCGGCGGCACGTCAAGGAAGAGGCGTGTCGTTTGCTTGACCGCTTTTGTTGCGAGGATATTTGCCGTCTCCCATCGAAGATTACGCCCTGATCGGGGATTGTCTCACCGCCGCGCTTGTTTGCCGCAACGGCTCGATCGACTGGCTGTGCTGGCCGAGTTTCGATTCGGATGCGTGTTTCGCCGCGCTGCTCGGCGAGCCGAAGCATGGGCGCTGGCTGGTGACCCCCAAAGACAAAGTCGTTTCGCGTTCGCGCACCTATAGCGGCGATACACTCATTCTTGAGACCACCTTCGAGTGTGAACAAGGCTCGGTGACGCTGATCGACTTCATGCCGCCACGCGGCGAGGCATCCGACATCGTGCGTCTGGTCCGCTGCGACCGCGGCACGGTGAACATGACCTGCGAACTCGTATTGCGCTTCGGCTCCGGCTTCAGCATCCCCTGGGTCCGCAGGCTCAACGATGGCACCATGCTTGCGATCGCTGGACCGGACATGGTGGCGCTGCGCACGCCGGTAAAAATGCATGGCCATAACATGACGACGGTTGCCGATTTCACGGTGAAGGCCGGCGAAACGGTTCCGTTCGTGCTGACCTACGAAGCGTCGCACCGGCCGGTGCCGGAAGCTATCGATCCGTTCGTGGCGCTGGACGAAACCGAGGCATTCTGGAGTGCATGGTCGGCGCGCGGCAATTTCAAGGGAAAGCGCCGCGATCTGATCCAGCGTTCGCTGATTACGCTGAAAGCACTGACCTATGCGCCGACAGGCGGCATCGTCGCCGCGCCGACGACGTCGCTGCCGGAAAAGATCGGCGGCGAACGCAACTGGGACTACCGCTATTGCTGGCTCCGCGACGCGACATTCACGCTGCTGGCGCTACTCAATAGCGGCTATCAGGAGGAAGCCACGGCTTGGCATCACTGGCTTTTGCGCTCGGTCGCCGGGTCGCCGACCGACATGCAAATCATGTATGGCATCGCCGGGCAGCGGCGCCTTCTGGAATGGGAGGCGGATTGGCTACCGGGTTACGAAGGCTCAAAACCGGTGCGGTTCGGCAATGCCGCGCACGCGCAATTGCAGCTGGATGTGTTCGGCGAATTGATGGACGTGTTCCACCAGTCGCGGGTGATGAAGATCGAACTCGATCACTCCACCTGGGGACTCGAGATCGAACTGCTCAAGCATCTGACCACGATTTGGCGTCAGCCGGATTCCGGGTTATGGGAAAAGCGCGGATCACCTCAGCATTACGTGTTTTCAAAGGCGATGTGCTGGGTCGCTTTTGATCGCGGCGTGAAAAGCGCCGAGCAGTTTGGGCTTGCGGGACCGGTCGATCAGTGGCGCGCGCTGCGCGACGAAATTCATCACGACATTTGTGCCAACGGCTTCGATTCCGGGCAGAACAGCTTTGTCGAGTGTTATGGGTCACGGGCGCTGGACGCGAGTCTGGCGTTGTTGCCCTCCATCGGTTTCCTGCCTGCCGCCGATCCGCGAATTGTCGGGACGATCGCCGCGCTCGAACGCGAGATGATGCGCAATGGCTTCTTGCTGCGGCACGATCCGCGTTATACGCCGCCCGGAGAGGTCGAACCGATCGAGGGGGCGTTTCTGGCCTGCACGCTGTGGCTGGCCGATGCCTGCGTTCTCGCCGGCCGGGTGGAAGATGCGCGCACGCTGTTCTGGCGTGTGGCGAATGTCGGGAATGATCTCGGTCTGATCGCGGAGGAATACGATCCGATTCTCAAACGGCAGACCGGAAATTTTCCGCAGGCGTTGACTCATATTGCCCTGGTCAATACGGCGCAGAATATCTACGCGGCCTTGCATCCCGACAGGCCTGCGGTGCAGCGCTCCGAAGCCAAGCAGCGCGCTGACGCCTGATATTCAGGTCATCTTCAGAATTTGTTCGATCGCCTTGGCGAAGCCGTCTTCCGCATTTGACGCCGTGACATTTGTCGTCTGCTGTTTGACGGTATCGGAGGCGTTGCCCATCGCGAACGATACGCCGCTTTTGCGAAGCATCGGCAGGTCATTCGCCATATCGCCGATGGTCGCGACATTTTTGAGCGAGATTTTCAGCCGGCTCGCGAGAGATTCGACAAAGGTGCCCTTGTCGAAGCCGGGCGGAGTGACGTCGAGATAATAGTTCTGCGAGCGCGCCGCGTGCGCGGACTTGCCGAGCGCGGGTTGCAGTGCGGTTTCGCATTTGGCCAGAAGGTCGAAATCAGCGCTGACACCGACGAGCTTGCAGATGCCATCCAGAGGCGCTGTCTTCCTGTCCAAAAGCACCGGCAGCGTCTGGATCGTGTTCTGCTCGTGCGGAACGTATTGGCGGTCATCGCGGAAGATCATCCATTTCTGGTTGGAAAACATCCAGATATCGACGCCGTATTCCTCGAACACCTCAAGGCTCCGCGTCACCGCGTCCTGCGGGATCGTGTGCTGCTCGACCACGGACAGGTCGCGGTTGACCAGCGAACTGCCATTGAAAGGACCGATCGGTAACTGCAGGTCCAGTGGATCGAACAGCATCCGCATGCCGAAGGGAGGACGGCTGCTGGTCACGGAAAACGCGATACTTCGTTCCCGCAGTTTTCGCACAGCCTCGGCTGCGGCCGACGTAATGCGCTTGTCCTTGGTGACGAGCGTGCCGTCGACGTCGGATACGACGAGTTCAATCTGTGTCATGCGGGCTTTGCCTCCGTGACGGCCACCTTAAGCTGCCTGATAATGCCGACGACGATCGCATCGACGGGTGCGGCGATATCGGCAATGATAGCGTGCTCATCGGGCGACGGTTCTTCCAGCGTTTCGAACTGGCTGTTGAGCAGCGACGGCGGCATAAAATGGCCCTTGCGGTGCTCGCTGCGGCTAAGAATCAGCTCACGCGAGCCCTTGAGATAGACGATGCGAACGTTGCTGTGCTCGCGCACCAGAACGTCACGATAAGCGCGCTTGAGGGCGGAGCAGGCGATGACCACGCCGCGTCTTTCACGGTCGTAGCGGTCGATAAGAGCGGCGATGGCGTTCAGCCACGGCCAGCGATCCTCGTCGGTCAGTGGCGTTCCGCTTTGCATCTTTTTCACATTCGCGGCGGGATGATAAAGGTCGCCGTCTTCCTCGGCGAAGCCGAGCCGTTGTGCCAGCGCTTCGGCAATGGTGCTTTTACCAGACCCCGAAACGCCCATGACAATGATGGCTGTGGCTCCATTCATGAGAATGACCGAGGGATATCCGGCGGGGCTGCCGCCTCGTCAATCAGCCAGACCGTTTCGCCCTTGTTCGCATGTGCATGCGATGCGGGAAGATCCTCGCCGGAAAACACGCGGCTCAATATCTCCTTTTTGTCGTGACCTGCCGCGAGAAACAGCATCTCTTTCGTATCGCCAAGACAGGGAAGGGTGAGACTGACCCTCGGCACGAATGGCGCGACATGAGCCTGCGGCACGCCGACGGCCCAAGGCTTCACTTCGCGTGCGGCCGGGTAGCCCGGAAACAGAGACGCGACATGGCCGTCCGGGCCGACGCCAAGCAACGTCAGGTCGAACAGGGGCGGGTGTCCGCGCGAAGCTGCGAAGGTACGCAGTTCGGCCTCATAGAGCCGCGCGGCTTCATCGGGTGAAGCGGCATCTGTGCGAATGGGGTGAACATTTTGCGCAGGCGCGCAGGAATCGAGAAAGGCGCGCTGCGCCATGCCGAAATTGCTCAGCGGATCGTTGAAGGGAACAAAGCGATCGTCGCCGATGAACCAGTGCACGCGCGGCCACGGAATGCGCCCACGCCATGAAGACGTGGCAAGCAATTCGTAGAGCCGCTTCGGCGTCGAGCCTCCAGTCAAACAAATTGCGGCCGCTCTCTCGCTAGATTTTATCGCATCGACAACGCGCTGCGCGGCGGCTTCCGCCAGCGTTGGTGCGTCCCTGATAACGATCACGTGGCGGCCAGTTGTCATTCGCGATCGGGCGCGCGCCAGCTTCGCCCGTCCCGGCGCATCAGTTCATCGGCTTCGGTCGGACCGTTCGTGCCGGCGCGGTAGATCGCAAGGCCGTTGGCGCCGGCCTTTTTCCATGCATCGAGGAAGGGCTGCACCGCCTGCCACCCGGCCTCCACGCTGTCCGCGCGCTGGAACAGGATATTGTCTCCGATCATGCAATCGTAAATCAGCGTCTCATAGCCGGTGCTCGGCGCGGCCTTGAAGTAATCCTTGTACTTGAATTTCATCTCGACGCCGTCGATCGTCACCGAAGGACCGGGCACCTTGGTATTAAACTGAAGCGTGACGCCTTCGGTCGGCTCGATGCCGATGACGAAATAATTGCGAGAAAGCCGTTCGACCTCGGTGGTGCGGAACATCGAGAACGGCGCGCGCTTGAAGCGAATCGCAACCTCGGTGCGTTTCGACGTCATCGCCTTTCCGGTGCGCAGATAGAAGGGAACGCCGGCCCAGCGCCAGTTGTCGATGGTGAGCTTGAGCGCAGCGAAAGTCTCAACCACGCTGTTCGGATCGACGTCCGGGGTCTTGCGATAATCAATGACCTCCTTGCCGCCCGCGATACCGTCGACATATTGGCCGCGCACGGAATTCTTCAACGCCTCGGCCTCTGTCTGTATCTGGATCGCTGCGAGAACCTCGCCTTTTTCCGAACGTACCGAATGTGCATCGAACCGCGAAGGCGGCTCCATCGCGACAAGAGCGAGCAGTTGGAACAGATGGTTCGGCACCATGTCACGCAGGGCGCCGGTCGCGTCATAGAAGCTGCCGCGCCGTCCGACATCGAGCGTTTCCGACACCGTGATCTGCACATGATCGATGTGATTGCGATTCCAGATCGGCTCGAACATGCCGTTGGCGAAGCGCAGCACGAGAATGTTCTGAACCGTTTCCTTGCCGAGATAATGGTCGATCCGGTAGATCTGATGCTCGTCGACGAGCTTGAGCAGATCGTGGTTCAATTCTCTCGCCGATTTCAGGTCTGTGCCGAACGGCTTTTCGATCACAAGCCGCCGCCATGCGCCGGGCTGTTCGGTGAGCAGGCCGACACGGCCGAGCTGCTCGCTGATCGGCTTGAACGCGGCGGGCGGCACCGCGAGATAGAACAGGCAGTTCTTTACGCCGCTGCTGGTGCCGATCTTCTCCAGGTGCGCTTTAAGCCCGTCGAACGATGACGGATCGCCTGGATCGGCATGGATGCTGGTCACGCAGTCGAACAGCTTCCTGGTGATCTCGGGATTCACCTTGCGGGTGGCGAACTGGTCGAGGCTTTTCTGCAAATCGGCATGCAGTGTCTTGCTTTGCATCTCGGTGCGGGTCACGCCGACGACACAGAATTTCTCAGGCAGCAGTCCACCTTCGGCGAGATTATAAAGCGCGGGAATCACGAGGCGATGGGCGAGATCGCCCGTGACGCCGAAAATGACGAACACGCACGGCTCGGGCTTGCGCGTCTTGGGATCGATCTGGTCGGCAACCATGCTTCTGCCTTCGATATTCATGGCTTCACCTCACGGCTACAATTCAAGGCTTTTTGGGCTCCCGGTGGCCGCCGAAACCCGCGCGCATCGCGGACAGCATTTTTTCCGCGAAGGTGTGATCCTTGCGCGAGCGGAAGCGGGCGTAGAGTGCTGCGGTGATGACTTCGGCAGAAACGGATTCGTCGATGGCGGCATTGATGGTCCAGCGGCCCTCGCCGGAATCCTCGACAAAGCCGGAGTAATTGTCGAGCGTGACGTTTTCAGCGAGCGCGATGGCGGTCAGATCCAGCAGCCATGAACTGATAACGCTGCCGCGCCGCCAGACTTCCGCGATATCGGCAACATTGAGTTCGAAGCGATGCTCGGACGGCAATGCGTTGCTGTCGGCATTCTTGAGAATGTCGAAGCCTTCGGCATAGGCCTGCATCAGGCCGTATTCGATGCCGTTATGGATCATCTTGACGAAATGACCCGCTCCGACAGGGCCGGCATGGATGTAACCCTGCTCGGCGCGGGGATCGAGCTTGTCGCGCCCCGGCGTCGGCGGGATGTCGCCTTTTCCCGGTGCGAGCGTGGCGAAGATCGGATCGAGCTTTTTTACGACATCGGTCTCGCCACCGATCATCATGCAATAACCGCGCTCGAAACCCCAAATGCCGCCGCTGGTGCCGACATCGACATAATGGATGCCTTTTTCCATCAGCGAACGTGCGCGGCGGACGTCGTCCTGCCAGAATGTGTTGCCGCCATCGATGATCGTATCGCCGCTTTGCAGCGACTTGCCGAGTGCTTCGATGGTTTCTTCGGTGATCTTGCCGGCCGGCAGCATGATCCAGATGGTGCGCGGCGTTTTCAGCTTGCTGACCATATCCTCCAGCGACGAACTCGGACCTGCGCCGTGATTAGCGAGGTCCGCGACCGTCTTGAAGTTGGTGTCGTAAACGACGACCTCGTGTTTACCTTTTTCGATCAGGCGACGAACGATGTTGCCGCCCATGCGGCCCAGGCCGACGAGTCCAATCTGCATCATCCGTCCTTAGGTTAGCGCCTTGCCGATGGCCGAGTTGATGGTGGCGAGACCCTTGGCCACATCGCCCTTGATATGCAGCCTCAGCGCCCGGCGGCCGCGCTCGGTCAGAACGTCGAAATCGCCGCGTGCCTGCGCGGCCTTGATGATTCCGAAAGACGCTTTTTGATCCGGCACCGGCAAATCCTTTGCATCATCCGCCGTGATCTGGATAAACACGCCCGTGTTCGGTCCGCCCTTGTAGGCCTGCCCGGTCGAATGCAGAAACCGCGGGCCGAAGCCCACGCAGGTCGCGACATGCTTCTTGTCGCGAATCGCCATGCGTGCAGATTGTACGGCGTCCGTATCCTTCTCGTTGCGATCGATGTAGGCGAGCAGAGCCGTGTAGTCACCGGGCTTGATGCGGGACAGATGCGCTTTCAGCCAGGAGACGGCGGTGCCATCCGCGCCTGCCTTGCGCAACGCTTCGACGTTCTTCTCGTCTGTGAAGACCGAAATGTCGCCGTCGGTCATGACGGGCGTTTCCTTCGGCAACGCGCCGGACTTTTCAAATGCCGCCGTCAGTTCGCGGGTCTTTATCTTGGCGGCCTCGACATCGGGCTGGTCGAAGGGGTTGATACCCATCACCGACCCCGCAACTGCGGTTGCGATTTCGAACCGGAAAAATTCCTGCCCGATATGCTGGGGACCCGTCACTTCAATCCGCACCACCGGATGCCCGTCCTTCTCCAGCGCGGCGAGTGCGCTCTGGCGCGCTTCGTCCTTGTCGTCGGTCAGATGCAGGTCGACAAAGATACGGTCGCGGCCGTAAACCTCCGGCTTGCCGAGCGCCTCTCCGGCAAGAGGGATCAGCGCGTTGCCGTTCTTGCCGGTCGACTCGGCGATCAGCTGTTCGGCCCATGCGCCGAAATCCGCAATCTTTTCCGAAGCACTGAGCGTGACCTTGTCACGGCCAGCCTTGTTCGCCGCACCGAGCGCTAGTCCGAGCTGGATGCCGGGATTGTCCGACGGCGGCACATCCGCGCCGCAGGCCCGCACCATTGAAGCGGTGAGATCGAGAAATTTTCCAAGATCGATACCCGCCGCGGCTGCCGGCACGAGGCCGAACGGCGAAAGAACCGAGTAGCGCCCGCCGATGCTGGGCTCGCCGAAAAAGATATGCGCGAAGCCGCGCGACTTGGCGGTTTTTTCCAGCACCGATCCCGGGTCTGTCACGGCGACGAAATGCGAACCGGCCTTGTCCTTGAGTTTCCCGGTCACGAGCGTAAAAAAATAATCCATCAGTACGTTCGGTTCGGTCGTGGAGCCGGACTTGCTTGAGACGATGAACAGGGTCTTGTCGGGCTTGATACTCGCTTCAACGCGGCTGATCTGTGCCGGATCGGTCGAATCCAGAATTTGCAGTCTGGGGAAACCTGGCCCGTGGTTGAACGTCACCGCCAGCACTTCCGGCCCAAGGCTCGATCCGCCCATGCCGAGCACGACGGCATCGGAAAAGTCTTCGCGCTTCACCCAGTCTGCGAAGGATTGATAACTCGACAGGCCCTTCTGCTCGCGCTCCACGGCATCGAGCCAGCCGAGCCATTTGTTCTCGTCATGGCCGGTCCAGACCGACGAGTCGTGCTTCCAGAGTCTGCGCGCCTTGCCCTGCGCGGCCCAGTCCTGCACCAGTGTCTTGACGTTCTTGTCCAGATCGGTCCCGAGCGCGAGTTTCTGGCTGTCGATCGCCGCGCCAAGAATTTTCGTGCGCTTGGCGGCAACCGCGCCAAGCAATTTATCGGCCGCATCGGCAAACAGCTTCACGCCCTCATCGACGAGATTCTTGGTAATGGTATCGAGCGAAATGCCAGTCCTGGCCAGATCGGCGAGAACCTTTTCAGCCTCGGGCACGTTTTCTTCAAGACTGTCGCGCGTCTTGCCGTGATCGCGAAAGGCATCAAGCGTTGCCGGAGGAACGGTGTTGACCGTATCCTTGCCGATCAGTTCCTCCACATAAAGAACGTCGCTATAAGCCTTGTTCTTTGTGCCTGTCGAAGCCCAAAGCAGCCGCTGGACCCTCGCGCCGGCGGCTTCGAGTCTTTTCCAGCGGTCTGTGGCGATGACCTTCTTGTAGTGCTGATAGGCGAGTTTGGCGTTGGCGATGGCCGTCTTGCCTTTCAATGCCTCGAGCCGGGCCTTCTGATCCCTGTCATTGGCGGCAGCGATTTTTTCGTCGAGTTGCTTGTCCGCCTCGACATCGATACGGCTGACGAAGAAGGATGCCACGCTGGCGATCTTTTTCGGATCGCCGCCGCCCGCGACGAATTTTTCAAGTCCGACGAGATAGGCTTCCAGTACCTGAGCGTAGACCTGTTGCGAGAACAGCAGCGTGATGTTGATACTGATACCTTCCGAGATCAGTTGCTCAATGGCGGGAAGGCCTTCGCGCGTCGCCGGCACCTTCACCATGAGATTGTCGCGGTTCACCGCTTTCCACAGCCGCCGCGCTTCGTTGAGGGTGCCCTCGGTATCGAGCGCGAGGTAGGGAGAGACTTCGAGGCTGACGAATCCGTCCGCTCCTTTAAGATGGTCATAGACAGGACGCAGCACATCGGCGGCATGCTGGATGTCCTCCACCGCCACCGCCTCATAGAGGTCGATAACGGGACGATCGCGCTCTTTTAAAAGTCTGGAAATGGCGCCGTCATATTCGTCGCCGCTGCCGATGGCTTTCTCGAAAATCGAAGGATTGGACGTCACGCCGCGCACGCCGTCACGCTCTACCAAGGTCTTCAATTCGCCTCTGGCGATGAAGCCGCGCGCGAGAAAATCGAGCCAGATCGACTGGCCGTGTTTTTCGAGTTCTTTGAGATGATTCATGATGCCTTGTTCTGCTCGATCTGGCGGAGCGCCGCTGCGACGATTTTATCGGGCGCGAAGCCAAATTTGGTCAAAAGGTCCTTCAGCGGTGCCGAGGAGCCGAAAGTATGCATACCTATGATCTCGCCGGAAGCCCCGGCATAGCGGTCCCAGCCGATCACCGAGCCCTGTTCGACACTGACACGGGCCTTAATCTGTGGCGGCAGGACGTTATCCCGATAGGCCTTATCCTGCCGTTCGAACAGATCCCATGACGGCATGCTCACAACCCGCGCCTTGACACCACGGGCTTTCAGTGTCTCATAAGCGCCCACGCAGAGCTGCACCTCGCTGCCGGTGCCGATCAGGATCACGTCGGGTGTCCCTTCGGTGTCGGCCAGAACATAGGCGCCTCGCGCCACGCCCTCGGCCGGGCCATAAATCTTGCGGTCGAATACCGGCAAAGGCTGGCGCGACAGCACAAGGACGGCCGGCTGATCCCTCAGATTGAAGATCACCTTATAGGCCTCGCGGACCTCATTGGCATCGGCTGGCCTTAACGTGACAAGCCCGGGTACCGCGCGCAGGCTCGCGAGTTGCTCGACGGGCTGATGCGTCGGTCCATCTTCGCCGACGCCGATCGAATCGTGGGTGAAGACATGGAATGCCGGCAGCCGCATCAGGGCGGCGAGGCGGATCGGCGGGCGCATGTAGTCGCTGAAAATCAGGAAGGTTGAGCCGAATGTGCGCAGATGACAAAGCGCGAGGCCATTGACGATTGCCCCCATGCCGTGCTCGCGCACGCCGAAATGCATGTTGCGCCCGCCGGGGTTCTTCTTTTCCAGCGCCCCCATTTTATCGCCGTTCAGTTTGGTCTTGGTCGAGGGCGCAAGATCGGCTGCGCCGCCGAGCAGCCACGGGGCCTTTTCGGCGATCGCATTCAGTACCTTGCCGGAGGCCTCGCGGGTCGCGATTCCCTTCGCGTCTGGCGCAAATTCCGGCAGGTCGCGGTCCCAGCCGACCGGCAATTCATGCTTGAGGCCGTGGATGATTTCATTCGAAACTGCAACGTTGGCCTTGCGATAAGCCTCGAAGGTTTTTTCCCATTCCATGCGCAGCGCAGCGCCGCGCTTGCCGATGCCGCCCGCGAAATGATCGTAGACCTTGTCGGGAACGTAGAAATCCTTGTCCGGCGGCCAGTTGAGAAACGCCTTGGTCTTTCGCACCTCGTCGGCGCCGAGTGCGTCGCTGTGAATCTTCGGCGTGCCTTGCATGTCCGGCGCGCCATAACCAATGATGCTGTTGACCACGATCAGGGTGGGACGACCTTTTGTATCCGCGAATTCCTCAAGGGCTTCGCGCACACGCTGTCGGTCGTTGGCATCGGGCACGTGAACGATGTGCCATCCATAACCCCGGAAGCGCTCGGCGACGTTTTCGCTGAAGGCAAGTTCGGTGTGGCCCTCGATGGTCACGGTGTTGCTGTCATAGATCCAGCACAGATTGTCGAGCCCGAGATGACCCGCAAGTGAAGCCGCTTCCGACGCAACGCCTTCCATCAGGTCGCCGTCGCTGCAGATGACATAAACATTGAAGTCGAACAACGTGGCTTCAGGCTTGTTGTAGCGTGCGCCTAACCATCGCGAAGCGATGGCCATGCCGACGCTGTTGCCGCAGCCCTGGCCGAGCGGTCCGGTGGTTGTCTCGACCCCGGTGGTGTGGCCATATTCCGGATGCCCCGGGGTGGCGCTGTCGACCTGACGGAAGTGCTTGATATCGTCGAGCGACACCGCCGGTGCGTTCGTGACCTGACCGTCGTGCAGACGTTTGACGCCGGACAGATGGAGCAGCGAATAGAGCAACATCGACGCGTGCCCGGCCGACAAGACAAAGCGGTCGCGATTGGGCCACAGCGGCTCGGACGGATCGTAGCGCAGCACCTCATTCCACAGCGTAAAAGCCACCGGTGCCATGCCCATCGGCGCGCCGGCGTGACCGGAATTGGCCTTTTGCACGGCATCGATTGTGAGTGTGCGGATCGTGTTGACGCAGAGTTCGCCGACTGGATCGGCGTCGCGCTGGTCGGCTGGTGCGGCGCGCATCATTTTCATGAGGAAATTCTTTCACCAAGCCCCGGAAGCAGCATGCTCGTAGCAACGCGGGGTTATGGTTTTCTGTTTGTGCTTAAGCTGACAGAAAACCTCGACACGGCGCGAATGTTCCCGGATAACGCGCGGATGTCGCATTGTTGTGACCGGCGCGGCGATCTGCTCTTGACGGCCAAGTCTTGCAAGATATTGATGTTTTTACCCGTCATCCGCGGCCATGGAGGGTCGAATGAGAGTTGTTCTAGGCGTTTTGGTCGGGGCCGCTATCGGCTTCGTGGTCGTATATTACATGAAAAGCGGTCATCTGCCGTTTTGACGCGGGCGCCGTCCGCACAAGACGTCTGCATAAGGCCTGTGCGCCCTTCATAAGAAATTCAGAAAAGAGACAATTCCGAGAAAGACAATCATCATGAGCGATGAACTGCCCGACCGTCTGTCCGTCGATCCGCGTAGTCCTTACTATAATGCCCAAGTGCTGGAGCGGGAGATCGGTATCCGCTTCAAGGGCGTCGAGAAAACCAACGTCGAGGAATATTGCGTCAGCGAGGGCTGGGTGCGGATGAGCGTCGGGTCGGCAAAGGACCGTCACGGAAATCCCATCACAATGAAATTTTCCGGGACGGTCGAGCCGTATTTCAAAAGCTGACCAAATCCACGCCTGATCAAATCGATGCGACGAGGGCTGGCAGCTCGCTCAACGCCCTGATGCGATAATCCGGTTCATGACCGAGCGTGTCCATCTGGGTCCGCAGCGCCTTGAACATGAAAAGCGGTGTCACCGGTTGCCCCGGTTTGTACTCGCTGGCCATTGCCTCCTCCGTGACGCGCTCGATCCACGCCACCTTGAGGCCGAAGGCCTTGGCTCCGCAGACATCGAATGGATTCGAGGAAATGAACAGGACCTCTGCCGGTTTAACGCCGAGATATTTCTCGATCAGGGCATAGGTCTTCGGGCTCGGCTTGAACACGCGCTCGGAATCGATACTGATCGTGGCGTCAAGAATGGTGTCGAGCCCGGTGTTTTTCACAAGCGCGTTCAGCATGTCTGTCGAGCCGTTGGACAGGATCGCGAGCTTGCGGTCCTTGAGCGCGGCCAGCATCGCCTTTGCATCGGGATAAAGCGCGAGATGGACGTATTTGTCCATGATGCGCTCGAATGTTGCGGGCTCGTTTTTCAGGCCGAGGAGTTTCAGGCAGTAAGCGAGCGACTCGCGTGTCACCACCGAGAAATCCTCGTAGCGGCCCATCGCCGTGCGCTGCCAGGTGTATTCGAGCTGCTTGATGCGCCAGATCTGCGTGATGAGATCGCCATAACCCGGAAAGGCTTCATCCGTCGCGCTCGCCACGGACTGGATGTCGTAGAGCGTACCGTAGGCGTCGAACACTATAGCTTTGATTGTCACTTGAAACGTCCATTCTTGCGGGAGAGAGAAATGTGGTCCGGCGCCAGCCGGACCACGTGATTGTTGTTCTGTCTGTTATCTCGTTTCTATCTTTTTTATCTTGGGCTGACTCCGGTGTGAACCCGGATCGAGAAATCGTCGAACCGTTCTTCGTTTGCCTTGTCGCGTCCGGCAATCAGCGTTCCCAGTATGGCACCCAGGAATCCGATCGGCAGCGAGGCCACCGTCGGATTGACCAGCGGCCAGATCGCATCGGCGCCGCGCATCGCCGGTCCAAGCATGGCCAGCACGACGGCGGAGATAAGTCCTGCTCCCATGCCGCCGATCACGCCGCCGGAATTGAAGCGGCGCCAGAACAGCGACAGGATCAGCACCGGGAAGTTGGCGCTGGCGGCGATGCAGATGGCCAGGATCACCAGCACGGCGACGTTGACGCCCTGGGCGAGGATGCCGAGCACAATGGCGAGAACGCCGATGACTACAGCCGAGATGCGCGCGATCCACACTTCCTGACGGCCCTCGACTTTGCCCCGTTTCAGCCAGTTGGTGTAGAAATCATGCGCCACGGCGCCTGACGTCGACAAAGTCAGTGCGGACACCACGGCGAGGATGGTTGCAACGGCCACAGCCGAGACAAATCCCAGCATGAGATCGCCGCCCAATGTTCCCTTGCCGCCGCCGAGATATTGGGCGAGCAGAGGCAGAGTGAGATTGCCTCCCTTGTCGGCGGCCCTGATGACGTCCTGACCGACGAAATCCGCCGCGGCCAGTCCGAAGATCGTGGTGCCGGCAAAGAATAGTCCAGCGAGGAACATCACCCAGATCACGGAGCGCCTCGCCGTCTTGGCGTCGGGCACCGTGTAAAAACGTGTCATCACGTGCGGCAATCCTGCGAGGCCGAGCACATAACCGACGCCAAGCGACACCTGATCGAGCGGATGTTTCAGATAATTGCCAGGCAGCAGATATTGCGCGCCGTATTTTGCCTCGGCGTCGTTGAACAGAGTGATCGGATTGAAGTTCACGGCCGCGAGAACCATCACGAGAATGATCGCGCCGGCGGCGAGCATCAGCACGGCCTTGATGATCTGGACCCATGTCGTGGCCAGCATTCCGCCGAAGGCCACATAGACGATCATCGCGGTGCCGACGAAAGTAACAGCCCAGCTGTATGGAATGCCGGTGAGCAGGCGGACAAGAACGCCGGCTCCGGCCATCTGCGGCATCAGATACGCGAAGTTGACGACGATGGTGCCGACGATGGCGGCGAGCAGGGATGTTCTGGTCTGCATTCGGCTGCGGATGACGTCGCCGAGCGTGTAGCGGCCCGAATTGCGCAGCGGCTCGGCGATCAGCAGCAACACCGTGCAGAATGCGACAAGCGCGCCGAGCGCATAGAACGCGCCATCCATACCATAGAGTGCGGTCAATCCGGTGAAGCCGAGAAAGGCCGCGGCGCTGCACCAGTCGCCCGCGAGGGCGATACCGTTCTGCGCGGCGGTAAGCTTGCTGTCGGCGGCATAGAAATCCGCGGTCGTCGACGTCCGCCGCGCCGCCCAGTAAGTAATAAAGAGCGTCGCCAGCAAAATGACGAGAAAGATGCCAAACGTCATCATCGGGCTGCTCCCGTGATTTGGGATGCAGCCTTGGCGGCAAGCGGATCGAGGCGATCGCTGGCGATGCGCACATAAACCAGCGCCAGCGCCCAGGACAGCAGGTAGTTGAAAGCGATCAATACGAAGCCGAGATTGAGAGCTCCGATGACGCGGATGCCGGTGACGCCTCTGGCGAAGTCGGCAAGCAGCGTCAGGCCGATGAAGGAGACCATGTAGATAGCCGTCATCGGTACCAGATATTTGACCTTCTCCGCGATCAGGGCCTTGATCGAGGCGTGCGCGGCCTCCTTCATTGCAATGTCGTGCATGAGCATTTCCCCTCATTGGTTTTGATTTTTGCCGGCGAGTCTGAATGCGGTCGCAGTTGGACAGCCGCGCATTGCGGCGTTTCGCTCCCTGATTTTCTTCGTCCCGCTTTTGCGGGTTGGCCGGAAATTCTTCCGGCGATTGAACTTTACCGGCGGGGCTAAAAGTGACAAAATTGATTAAAGCGATGATCAAAATCGTATTCTACGATACTGGGGCGCGATATGAATTTCGACATTGATTGCCTGCGGACGTTTCTTCTTGTCGCGGACAGCATGAGCTTTTCGCGCGCCGCCGAAAGTGTCGGCCGCTCCCAGTCGACGGTGAGCCAGCAGATCAACAAGCTCGAGGCCCAGGTCGGAAAAAGCATCCTTGAGCGGCGCAAGGGCCGCGTGCTCGAACTCACCGCCGAAGGGAGCAAGCTGCTGCAATATGCGCGACGTATTCTTCAGCTTAACGATGAGGCTTTCGGTTCGATGTCGGATGAGGCGTTGACAGGCTTTGTCAAACTCGGAGTGCCTCTCGATTTTTTCGGGCGTGATTTCACCACATGGCTGACTGCGTTCAAGAAGCTGCATCCAATGGTTGGACTCGAAGTCGAGGCCAATCAGTCCGAGAACCTTCTCAAGCGCACGGCAAGAGGTGAGTTCGATCTTTCATTCTTCAAGCAGGATGCCGGAGCTAAGCACGGCACGGTGGTGCTGAAGGAGCAGCTTGTATGGGTCGGTTCGCCGGGCTTTGTGCCCGAGGCCGGATCTTCGGTTCCGCTTGTCCTGTTTCCCGAGGGGTGCGCTTACCGCCGGTCGGCGCAGGCCGCGCTCAAGAGCCATGAGCGCCCATGGCATATGAGCTTCGTCGGTCCAAGCTTCGAATGCCTTCGCGCTGCGGCGATCGAGGGAATGGGCGTCACGGTTCTCGCGCGCGCGCTTGTCTCGGCGCCGCTGCGGGTGCTCGGTCCCGGCCATGGCTTGCCGCCGCTGCCGGCTGTCGAGGTTGTCTATGCTTACGGCAAGCGCACCAACTCACGCGTCGTATCCGAACTGGCGATTTTTCTCGCCGACAGTCTGGCCAATTCCGGTGTGATGGAGAAGGCTCGGATGACGCCGGGACGGCGCCGGGCGGCATGATCGTCATGACCGTTCAGCGACAGCTTTGTTGATCTGTTTCGCTTTGCAGCATGTGCCACTGACGCGCGATAACGCTCCCGGCCTTTTACACCAATAACGATAAATCCCGGGGAGGAATGAATGGATCGCCGCGATCTTCTCAAGGCGGCTGCGGCTTTGCCGCTGTCTCAACTTGCCATGCCAGTCCTATCGAGTCCGGTACATGCTCAGGCGGCGTGGCCGTCACGCACCGTCACGATGATCGTGCCGTTTCCCGCCGGCGGGCAGGCCGATCTTGCGGCGCGTCCGGTTGCGCTGTCGCTGGAGCGGATTCTCGGCAAGCCGGTGGTCGTGGATAACCGCGCGGGAGGAGGGGGCGGCTCGGTCGGCAACGCCGCTGCGGCGCGCGCAGAGCCGGACGGTTACACGCTGTTGATGACCCTGTCCTCGCTGGCGGTGTTGCCGGAGGCCGATCGGCTGTTTGGCCGCCCGGTCGCGTATGAGGTTTCCCAGTTTTCACCGGTCGCGCGGGTGCTGGCCGATCCGACCATGCTGACAGTGCCGGCGTCCGCGCCGTGGAAGACGGTGCAGGACTTTATCGAAGATGCGAAAAAGCGTCCCGGCGAAATTCCCTATGGCTCGTCCGGTCCTTATGGCACGCTGCATATCGCGATGGAGATGCTTGCGGCAAATGCCGGAATCAAACTTCTGCACGTGCCGTTCCGTGGCGCTGGGCCGGCTCTGACGGGTTTGCTGACCGGCACGGTTCAGGCGGTTGCGACCGCGCCGGGCACGGTGCGCGCCCACGTCGATGACGGCAAGATGCGGGTGCTGGCGTGCTGGGGCGCGAAGCGCGTCGCGAGCTTTCCCGATGTGCCCACTTTTCAGGAAATCGGCTACAAGGATGTCGAGTTTTACATATGGGCCGGTCTGTTTGCGCAGCAGGCGCTGCCTGCCCCGATCATGACACGGCTGCGCGAGGCGATGAAGGAAGCCG
The DNA here is from genome assembly GCA_003963145.1 of Bradyrhizobiaceae bacterium. Taxonomy (GTDB): domain Bacteria; phylum Pseudomonadota; class Alphaproteobacteria; order Rhizobiales; family Xanthobacteraceae; genus Afipia. Next base: position 280,525 of record RXJJ01000009.1, on the reverse strand, counting down.
TGCAGTCTCCGGAGGTGGTCAGGACGTTCGAGGCTGCGGGCAGCCCGGTCGCCTATCTCGACGCGCCGGAGTTCGCCACATTCGTCGAAGCGGACAGCGCGCGGCTGATCGCTGCGGTGAACAAGATCGGCAAGGTCGAGTAAGTCTTTCGCACTGAGTTTCAAACAAGTGGAAATCCGAAATGAAGTTCGCCACCTTTTCCTATAACGGCTCTCTCCATGTCGGCCTTGTCGATGCTGCGGCGGATACAGTGCGGCCACTTCCCGGCGTCGGCGACATGGTCGATCTGATCGCGCGTTACGCCGAGATCAAGGAGACTTTCCCGTCTGGCGGTTCGGGTATCGCTGTGCGCGACGTCAAACTGTTGGCGCCGATCCCCAAACCAGACCGAAACATCTTTTGCGTCGGCAAGAATTACGGCGAGCATGCCCGAGAGTTCGCCGGCAGCGGTTTCGAGGCCGGCGCGGTGAAAGGCGCTGAGATCGATGAATATCCCGCTGTATTCAGCAAGGGCTTCAATACCGTGGTCGGCCCATACGATGATGTGCAGCTTCACTCGCATATCACCTCAAGCGTCGATTACGAGGTCGAGCTCACCATCGTGATCGGCAAGGCCGGACGGGACATCGCCAAGGCCGACGCCTGGAAGCACATATTCGGATACACCATCGTGAATGATGTGACGGCGCGCGACCGGCAGAAGAATCATAAACAATGGTTCCTCGGTAAAAATCTTGATACTTTCTGCCCGATGGGACCGTGGATCGTCACATCCGACGAACTCGATGCCGAAAACCTGACGGTGAAAAGCTGGGTCAATGGCGAGCCGCGCCAGAATGCGAATAGCAGCGACCTGATTTTCGATATCCCGACCCTCGTCTCGACCATTTCGCAGGGATTGGCGCTCGAGCCGGGCGATCTGATCGCGACCGGCACGCCCGCCGGTGTCGGTCTCGGCTTCAAGCCGCCGAAATTCCTGAAGGCGGGTGACGTGGTGGCGATGGAGATTTCCGGCATCGGCCGAATCGAAAACAAATTTGTCTGAACTTAATTTTGCTTTGCGCTTTCTCCTGTCCGATGAAATGTCGGACAGGAGAATGTCATGGCCAAGGCCGCACATAAGACCACCCGCAAGTCCGCCTCGCGCAAACGAACGGCGAAATCTTCACACGGCACGCGTAAAAGCGCGAGGGTACGCAAAACTTCGGGCCGCAAGACGGCGCGAAAAAGAGCCGGCCAGAAATGGTCGGCACGGGTGACGCAGACCAGCGACGCGCTTGATCTGAAGCGTGACGTCTTCAAGTTGAATAGTCCGAAGGCCATCGCGCGATCGCTCAAGCGATCTGCCGAGCACAGCAATCGGCGTAAAAGCAACCCCTACCGGTCGGCGATGTCGATGCTGGTGTTCTACATCAACCGTGCTGGCAAAAACCTCTCCGCCGCGCGCCGCAAGAAACTTGATGCGGCAAAGGACGAATTGCGCAAGGCTTTCGGCAAAACGGCTAACTGACAAGACGGCTAACTAAAGACGCCTAGACCTTGAAGACGAGGCCGCCGCGCATGTCGCGCGCGAATTTGCGTGCGGCCATCGGTCGCCCGAACAGAAAGCCCTGAATCGCGTCCACGCCGATGTCGTGCATCGCGCGGAAGTCCTCTTTGGTCTCCACGCCCTCGGCGACGGTTCGCGCGCCGTAATCGTTGGCGAGATCGGCGATGTGGCGGCATACCGATCGCTTCAAAGGTTCGGACGAACTTCCGTCAACGAATTCGCGATCCAGTTTTATCTCGGCGAAGGGAAATTCGCTCAGCCCCACCAGCAGCGGCCATTCCTCGCCGACATTGTCGATTGAAAAGCCGATATGGTGAAACCGCATCTGCCTTGCCGCCTCCGTCGCGAGGGCGAGGTTGCCCGTCACCTCGCTGCTGGCGACTTCCACGGTGAGGCCGTCAAACGCGGGATGATCGGGAAATTGCGCGCGCAAATCCCCGATCGCGCCGGGCTCGCGGAAGAAGGATATCGGCAGATTGATGGACAGATGAATCCGCCCCAGATGCGTGGCGAGATAACGCCAGTCCTCGAACACCCGCCCGATGACAAATCGCGACAGGTCGCGAAAATGCGGGTCGCTTCCGTCCGGAATGAAATAAGCGGGCGGCACGATCCCCCACGTCGGATGACGCATGCGAATCAGGGCTTCCGCACCGCCGAGCGCCATGGTGCGGATATCGATTTTGGGTTGATACCAGAGTTCCAGCCACCCCGCGTCCAGAGCTTCCGTCACATCGACAGGCGGTGGAGGCGGGGCCTGGGCCGGCACCAGCGAGGCCACGCTGTTAAACAGATCCTCTTCGCGGAAAGGAGTGGCGAGGACGGGCAGCAGATCGAGGCCGAGTTTTCCGCAAAGTTCGCGAGCCGCAGCGACCGCTGGCGCGACCGAAGGCCCAATCAGCAGCACTTTTCCAGGAAAGCGGCCGGCCGCGAGGGCATGGATGATGTCGTGCGTCGGTAAGCCATTCACCGATGTCGGCACAATGACGACATCCGGCAGCACTGTTTCAAGAATGCCGCCGAGGTCATCGAGCCTGCTGCAGGGCGTGGGAATGAAACCCTGATCCTCGAGGGTATCGCCGAGCAACGTCAGAATGTGCTGCTTGTTTTCGACAATGCACAGGCGCGGTTTGATCTTTCGCTTGCCGAATGTCGGCCGTGCCGAAGCGTCTTCTTGGACTGTGTCATTCATCATGCCTTCCCCCTTTGCGCGGAGCGGATGGTGAATGATTTGCAGTGGCGGAAAGAGGGTGCGCGCGGACGATGCACCGGAGATTGTCCGGATATCGTTAACCTTGCCAAAACGACTCAAGATTGAATCGAAAGGAACCGGACGCAGGCACGCAATACCGGCCGGAACGTATGTCGGGGTTTGTACGATTTTTCCGCTGGACGAGACTTGCCTAGGCGATCTTCACTCATGGCAGCGGCGCGGACTACGCGATGTTATTGAAAATAATGAAAAAATACCTCCTCGCGGGAACACTGTTCCCAACTGCCCAATGGATCGAAGGCCGTCGCCCGCATTGACATTTGGCCTTCAAATGCCTAGAAACCGCGTGTTCCGAGGGCTTTGGGCCCGGAATAATGCCTTTTTCATCTGACGAGAGACCGGCCTGCACGCGGCCTTTAGAAAGTATTGTCCCATGAAGGTCCGTAATTCGCTGAAGTCTCTGCGCGGCCGCAACCGCAATAACCGTCTGGTCCGCCGCAAGGGCCGGGTTTACGTCATCAACAAGGTCCAGCGCCGCTTCAAGGCGCGTCAGGGCTGAACCGGCGTCGAGCAGAACCGGTTCCGCCGCCGCTGTTGCCTTTCGCCAACATAAACTGTCATCACGATGGATTGACGCTGCTTGCGCTTTGCAGACAGCGCGATCCGCGTTTAGACTTGTTCTATGGCATTACGAACCTTTCCGGCTTTCAAGGTTCTGGCGAGCTGCCTTCTCCTCGCGGCGCTGACTGCTACGCCTGTTTCCGCTCAATCGGATCAGGGCCCACCCTCTCGCGGCCAATCCTCGACACGCAAGTCCATGCCGCAGGCGCCTGCGAAGCTGCCGCGCGTCAATGCGGGCCGTGCGCGTAATCTCGATTTTCTGCTTGGCGCACTGAAGGTGGCGCCTGATGAGGAAAGCGCGAGGGCGGTCGAGGCCCGGATCTGGTCGATCTGGACGGCGACGCCAAGCGATACAGCGGCGCTGTTGATGGCTAGGGCGCGCATCGCGATGGATTCCAAGGATTACGAAGTCGCGCTGAAATTGCTCGATGCCGTCATCAAGCTGCGGCCCGATTACATCGAGGGCTGGAACCGGCGCGCAACGATTTACTACATGCAGAATGATTACGTGCACTCGATGCAGGACATCCAGGAAGTCTTGCGGCGCGAGCCACGCCATTTCGGGGCGCTGGCGGGGCTTGGCATGATCCTGCAGGAAACCGGCGACGACAAACATGCGCTCGATGTTTTCCGCCGGGCGCTTGAGATCAATCCCTATCTCGAAAAAGTGCCGGATATGGTCAAGAGCCTGTCCGAAAAAGTCGAAGGCCGCGATATCTAGGGCGTCGCACCGGCGCAATTCGCACGTTATTTCATCTTAAAACCTCTTGAAACCTCTTGGGGCCTCGCGCGTAGTTTGGCAGTGCCAAAGCTTCCGCGGACATTTTTCATGCCTTTTGTGATTTTGATGTTTTTGCCCGCCGTGCTGATCCTGCTGGCGTTGCTGACGCAGCTTGGCACGTTCGTGCTCGGATGGATTTATCCGCCAAAAGGCAGATTTGTCGATGTGCCCGGCGCCCGGCTGCACATCGTCGATATCGGGCCGAGCGCACCCGGCGAATTGCCGATCGTGATGATCGCGGGCGCCAATTCGAGTCTCGAGACGCTTCGACGGCCGCTGGGCGATCTTCTTGCCGCAAAACACCGTGTCATCCTTGTCGACCGCCCCGGCCAAGGCTGGAGCACGCGTGAGCGTCTGGAGGACTCCACCCCCGCCATTCACGCCCGCATGATCGATCAGGCACTCGGCAAGCTTGGTATAGCTCGCGCGATTTTTGTCGGGCACTCCTGGGCCGGTGCGGTGCTGCCGGCGCTGGCGCTGGAAAACCCGCAGCGTGTCGCCGGCCTTGTGATGATCTCACCGGTCACGCATCCATGGCGAGGTCCGATCGGCACGCTGACGGATGTGGCGACGACGCCCGTCATCGGTCCGCTCATGGCGTACACGGTCATCATGCCAGCCGGGCTTTTCATGCTCGAGGGCGGCATGCAGTTCGCGTTTTATCCGCAGAGCCCGCCGCGCAATTTCACGCGCGACACACAGGGGCCGCTGATCTTGCGGCCGCAAACCTTTCTGAACAACGCGTGGGATCTGAAAACTTTGAAGAAGGCGATGATCAAACAGTTTCCAGATTACGGAAAAATCAGGGCCCCGGTTGTCGTGATTGCGGGCGATGCCGATCTGGTCGTTTCAACGCAGGTGCACGCACAGGCCTTCGCCAAGGCGGTGCCGCGCGCAAAGCTTATGGTCTTGCCGGGGATTGGCCATATGCCACAGGTCGACAATCCGAAACTTGTTATCGGGGAAATCGAGGCGATGATCGCGCGTGCCCAAGCCGTACAGCATTCCTCGGCGGCCGCGGACTGAGCAGAGGCGCCCGCCGTTTACTGCTGGGGTGCCGGTGCGGGTGGCGGCGAGGCTGGTGGCAGCGTCGCGCCCGGTTGTTGTCCGGCGTTTGGCGCGTTCGGCAGCCCTGGCAGTCCGGGCGAGCGAGGCACATTCTGTTCTGCGTTTTCGGTGAGCTGGACCGTCCAGGCGCGCTGTTCGCCGGTATCGACCTCGAAAAAGCCGGTACGATCGAAACCGCGCGCGAGGCAATTGTCGGTACCGCGAATAGTGAACTCCTTGTCGCGAGAGCACATAAAGGCCTGGCCCGACCATTCGCCGCCGCGATCATAATCGAGCGCGTAGATATAATAATAACGCGCGACCAGCGTGCCCTTGAGAAGGGTTTCGCAGCTTCGTGAGGAAACGTTCCACCAGCCTTCGGTGACCCACCCCTCATTGTCCTTGTAGCCGAGTGCGATACCGACGCGGCTGGAGGTGTTGTTGCAGAGACGGAAATCCGCGGCCGCCGGGGCGCTGAATCCGCACAAACCTGCGAGCACGATCAGGACCGCGAGGACCGGAGCGAGACGTCGCGCGGCGGATTGCTTGGGAAAGCAGGACAAGGTCATTGAATCAAAGCTATCTCAATCAAATGCAGTTTTTCAACACACCCGGAGAATTGTCTGGACGTGATTTCGGCTTTGTTACTAAGGGCTACCTGTGACCGGTTTTGGGCTTTGGGTATGGCAAAATAGCAGCGAAAAGCACATCTTTAGCCGGGAGCAGGCCTTGATGGTTTGTTGTATAAAAGGATCCGGTGTGAGCGGCAATCACAGGGCCGCCCGTCTGAAGCGGAATCGGGCGCGATCAGAGGCATCTCGGGTGAGGTAGATCATGGCGATTGACGAAAAGACACAGATGGAGCTGGACGCGGCAGTCTTTCGCCGGCTCGTGGCGCATCTGCAAAAGCGCACCGACGTGCAGAATATCGACATGATGAATTTGGCAGGTTTTTGCCGCAATTGCCTGTCGAACTGGATGAAGGACGCCGCCGATGCCCGGGGCATTGCAATGACCCGTGACCAGAGCCGGGAGGACATTTACGGCATGCCCTACGACTCCTGGAAGGAAAAGTACCAGACGGCGGCTCCGCCCGAGGCGATCGCGGCGATGAAGAAGAACGCCGCCGGCCACTAGGCTGCGAGTCGCCTCACCGGAATCGAAAGGCAAGTCAAATCGGCGCGGCCGCGCCGATTTTGGCGTTTGCATCCTTATCTGTGGGTCACTGTGGATGACAGCCGCGCTTGCCTTGACGGGGGAGGCGCCACTCTTGAGTGTAAGTTTTAAGACGCGCCGTCTCGCGGCCAGCGCCAAATCATCGAATAGCACGAGAGTTCAGGAGTCCACGAATGGCCACCGCAGCCGCCGTCAAGGAAGAAGCCGCGCACAGCTTCGCGAAGAGTCAGCTTAAGGCCATTGTCGAGCGTATCGAGAAGCTCGAGGAAGAGAAGAAGGCGATCAGCGACGACATCAAGGATGTTTACGGCGAAGCCAAGGGCAATGGTTTTGACGTCAAGGCGCTCCGCACGATCATCCGTCTGCGCAAGCAGGACGCCAACGAACGTCAGGAACAGGAAACCATCCTGGAAACCTACATGCAGGCGCTGGGGATGCTGAACTGATTGGCCATGCGCTAGCCCGATGGACTTCGCCGGCTAGGGGGTTACGCCCTTGAGGAGGATGGAGACGACCTTGTCCTCATCCTCAAGGCGGACCTTGTCCCCGGTGATAAGGTAGCGATACCACATTCGCCCCATGAGCAGATCGACGACTGTTCGCGCATCAACAGAAGCGGGGACTTCCTTGCGCTGTTTGGCCCGCTCGATTCGGGCCATGGCAAGGTGGCGTCTCGGCAAGAAGAATTTCTCGTGGAGCAGTTTGGCCAGTTCCTGATTCTGCACGCTCTCGGCGATGAGGACAGGGATGATCTTTCCGGCACCGTACATGCCGGTTATCCAGTTCCTGTAGAGGGTTCGCAGGTCCTCTTCGATCGTGTCGCACTGTTTCTGCGGCATCGGCCAGGCGTTGTTCGCTTCTTCCAGAAGATCGGTCACAAGATCCGACAGCGACGACCAGCGGCGATAGACACTGGTTTTCCCAACACCCGCGCGCGCAGCCAGACGTTCCATCGTCAGCGCGCGAAAGCCTTCCTCCAGTAAAATCGCGCTGGCTGCTTTCAGAATCTCGGCATGCACCTTCGGATCGCGGGGCCTGCCGGGAGTTGGGTTTCTCGTGCCGGATTTCAGCGTGCCGGATCTGGATGGAAGATTCGTCTGCGATCTCATGGAATTACCTGAAGGCCATCAAATGATGATTCCCTGACTAAAAATATTATTGCAAGCCGTGGCGACCTTCAATACGATACGGTACGGTATCGTATCATAAAAGGGAGGCCCCGATGTTAGACAGGCCAATTCTGGCAAAGTTTCCTCAGGTCGATCACCACCAGGCGTCAGGTGACCTGGCAAAGGTCTACGAGGACATTCACAACACGTTGCGCGTGCCGTGGGTCGCTTTCGGCATTCGCGTCATGTCGCAGTTTCCAAATTTCATCCCGGAGGCCTGGGCGGCGCTGAAGCCGCAAATCTCCACATGGTACGCCGAGGATGGCGCCGATCTCGTGCGCCTCAACTCGATCGTGCCCGGCCCGGTGATGCCGAACCCGACGCCCAAACTTCTCGCGATGGGATGGAAAGAGGCCGAGATCGAGGAATTGAAGACTTCGCTCGATCTGCTCAATTACGGCAACCCAAAATATCTCATTCTCATCACCGCCTTTAACGAAGCGTGGCATGAGCGTAATGCAGGCGGCCGGAACAGCACGAAGCTGGCGGGCCGCGATGCCGAACTCATTCCTTACGGCTTGCCGAAAGGCGTGAAGAAATTCCACCTGCTCGATCCGGATCAGGCGGATGCGCGCACCCAGACCGTTCTGCGCGATGTCCGCGATGCCTCGCTGCATCACGGCCCCGCCAGCGACTACCGCGTGCTCGGACGCTGGCCCGATTATCTTGAACTGGCGCTCAAGGACTCGCTCCAGCCCGTCGTGCTTTCAGCCGAGTATGACGAGACCGCGCGGCGCATCCGCAGGATTGCGCGGGAGCACGTCAAGGGCTTCGACAAGGTCGGCGGCGTCGCATGGCGGGATATGACCGACAAGCTGTCGCCCGAGCAGGTCGCGGGCCTTACCGGGCTTCTCTTCATGTACAACCGCTTCATTGCCGACATCACGATTGCGATTATCCGGCTGAAGCAGGCGTTCACCAATGCCGAGGATGCAACGGAGAACAAGTACACGACATGAGTGACTAGCGGCGCCGGCAAAAAAAATAACAGCTGGCGCCGTACTTCTTTTGGGGAAACGAAGGGAGGATGCAATGGTCATGCAATACGCGCGTGCCGGCGAGATCGTCGATCATGAATCGATGCTGCGAAAGGCCCGCCTGTCCAGTTTTATCGGCACTGTTATTGAATGGTATGATTTCTTCATCTATGGCGCTGCCGCGGCGCTGGTCTTCGGCAGTCTGTTCTTTCCGCAATCGACACCTCTGATCGGAACGATGGCGGCCTTCGGCGCGTTCGCTGTCGGCTTTATCGCAAGGCCGCTGGGTGGAGTTATTTTTGGTCATTTCGGCGACCGAATAGGCCGCCGTGCCGTCCTGATCGTCACATTGACGATCATGGGGCTGTCGACCTTCCTGATCGGTCTACTTCCGACCTATTCTCAGATCGGAATTCTCGCGCCCATCCTGCTGACCTTGCTGCGCGTGGCGCAGGGCCTGGCGCTGGGCGGGGAGTGGGGCGGAGCGGTGCTGATGGTTGTCGAGCATTCGCCGCCCGATCGCCGGGGCTGGAACAGCGCCTGGCCGCAGCTTGGCGTTCCGGCGGGACTGGTATTGTCGACCGGCGTTATGGCGATGATGAATTTTCTCACGGCGGACGAATTCCACGACTGGGGCTGGCGGGTTCCTTTCCTGATCAGCATCGCGCTGGTTGCCGTCGGTATGCTCATCAGGATGGCCATCGACGAGACGCCGATCTTCTCGGATCTCGAGGAAAAGGGAGAGATCAAGAAGTTTCCCGTTCTCGAAGTCTTTCGCAGCAACAAGAAAATGGTGCTGTTGACGATTGGAGCGCGGTTCGCTGAAAACGGTTCGTTCTTCATCTTCACGGTGTTCAGCCTGACCTATGCGACGAAATACATCCACGTCAGCGAGAACGCGATTCTTGGCGCGGTGGTGATCGCCGCGCTCTGTACGATCGTTACCATACCGATCTTTGCGGGCCTCACCGATCAGATCGGCCGCCGTCCTGTGTTCTTGGCGGGAGTGATCTTTACCGGACTGTTCGCCTTTCCATTTTTCTGGATGATTCAGACCGGGCAGCCGGCGTTGATTACGCTGGCGATCGTGCTGGCGCTGTCGGTGGGGTGGGGCGCGATGTATGCGCCGCAGGCGGCCTATTTCGCGGAATTCTTTCCGCCTCAGGTCCGCTACTCCGGAATGTCGATCGGCGCGCAGCTCGTTGCTATCGTGGCGGGCGGTCCTTCGCCATTGATTGCCACTGCGGCGGTCGCCTATGCGCAGGGTAGCCCGTGGCTGATCGCGCTCTGGCTGATCGGCTGTTCGGTGATCTCGACGGTCGCGCTGTTATGTTCACCCGAGACAAAGGGGCGCGATCTGAACTCGCGGGACGTAAACGACTATTAGGGCTACAGCACGCCGGACTGACGTCAGCGCATTTCGGCGGTTTGCTGATCGAAAGAGGTCATCGCCAGCGTGGCGATGGCCGAGCCTGTGAAGTGGTCACAGGGCAGGCCCATCGAAGGATCTTCGGAGAACGTCATCGTCACGGTTTGCGCCGGCTTGACGAAATGCGCGCTCATCACGGTCATGTCCTGATCGGCCAGCACCGAGACGGACAATACTCCGCTGACATCGGGAGTAAGGATCATCGCGCGCAGCCAGATGTCATTCATCTGCGGTGACGAGGCAACTCGCGCCATTGTCGTCAGGGTGCTTTGCCGGCCGGGCAGCGCCTTGGCGACAATGGTTTTGATGTTGACCGACATCGGGTTGGAAATGATCGAGCCGATATGCGAGCCCACGGGGATAGGCGCGCTGGCGGCCACGACCTTGGTCCGGTCGAGCAGGGTAGCCGGCGCCGCATAGGCCATCGCATTGGCGACGTTCTTCGGCAGGCTGGCCGTCGATGCCGGATCGGCGAGATTTGCGCGACGTGCGGCAAGGGCGGCGATCTGCTGCGGCGTGGCCTGCTTGGGCGTTGCGGAGGAATCATCCCAGGCGATACGTGCGTTGATGATGTCGGACGCAGTCGGTGCGCGCGGCACATCGGCTGGCGCCGCGGATATAAATGACGCGGGCTGCGCCTTGATCGCTGTGTCCTGCGGCGCTGCGGAGGCAACCTGATAGGTCGCGGTGCGCACCGGCTTAGCGCGAGGCAGCGGCACCGCTTCGGCGAGCTTCTCTTTCACCTTCGCGGCCGCCGAGGCGATCAGGCTGGGCTTGGCGGGATCTTTTGCAGGGTCTGGCGATGCGGCAGGGGCGCTCTCATCGTCGTCATCGGCCTGTTTGCTGCGGAACAGGCCCGCGAACAGGCTGGGCTTGCTGGCGATGGTCGCCTCGTCGCCCTTGCGGCTCTGTATTTCAGCCATCGCGAGTTCGTAGCCCGGAAGCGGTTTGCCGTCGGACGGAATCAGGACGGTCTTGCCATCGGGGAACAGGCGCACGAGTTGGTCGTGAGTCATGCGCGGCCAGTGGCGTACATTGCCGGTGTCGAGATGCACAAAGGGCGAACCCGACGTCGGATAGAAACCGACGCCGCCGCGCTGCAGGCGAAGGCCCGCGAAACGGATCTGCTCCAGCGGCACACCGGGAATGAAAAAGTCCATCGCGTGGCCGAGCATGTGCTGGCTGAAGCGCGCGACGCCTGAATGCGCCGAGCGGTGGCGCAGCATCGCGTTGGTTGCGGGCGAGCGATAGGAGGAAATGATCTGGATCGGCTGCTTGCCGTCGACGTCGCGGTAAACTTCCCAGAGGATATCGAACAGATGGCGATCCATCACTGTCTGATCCTGGGTCCGCCAGTCACGCAGATAGTGATTGAGGGTTTTCAGCGCCTCTTCATCGTAGCGCCCGTTGCGCTTGAAGGTGACGGTGAGGTCTTCGCCGGAATGGGTGTGATGGAACGAGAGGGTGCGGGTATCACCATAGGCCGAGGCGTCGTGCACGGACCCGGCGCCGGCGAATACGAGCAGGGTCGCCAGACCCAAGCGTGTCGCATGAGCGCGGTGTCGTAAAGTACGACGCCGCATCGGCTTGAGCCTAAATCTGCTTGGTATACCCGCCACTTATTATCCCGTCGGCTAAACCATTCAGGATGCGCCCCCCGCTACCCCACGCAGCGGAGAAAAGTGAATCAGTTTTAACGAGTGCCGGTTAACGGAAATTGACGTTCCGTCCCCATTACAGAACGGTAAGCTAACGGGCGGACTGTGGCAAAAAATGGCCGCCGGGCAGAGTTTCTGAAGCCTTGTGGTTAATGAAAAAGGGCCCCGCGCTGGCGGGGCCCTTTGTTTCTGACATCGTCGGCAGCTTAAGCCATTCGCAAATCAGCAAAAATGCCTATTGCTGCGCCCGGCGGCGAACCTGAACCGGCATCGGCGGGGGCTGCTGCGGCTGGCCGAAGCCGAACAGCCGTTCGAAGAAGTTTTGGCCGGAATTGGCATAGGTCTGCTCGGTCGGCAGGCGGACATTGGCCGGCTTCGAATAGCTCGGCTGGGCGTGCGCCACCACGGTTTCCAGATTCTTGCCGCTCTGGTTCTTGAGCAGGGCGATCATCTGGGCATCGCGGCCATAGACGTCCTTGCGGAATTGCAGCTTGCCGGCATCGTCCACAAACGCGGTCTGGTAGGTGATATTGACCGGGATCGGGGTCGGGAAATTGATGTTGACCTCACCGCGGCCGTACATCGCCCGGATTTTCTCAGGGGTGTAATTTTCCTGAGGCAATGCGATGCCGAGCAAGGTGGCAGCGTACTGATCCGGATACTGCACGCGCATGCAGCCATGGCTGTAGGCGCGGTCTTCCTTGGCGAACAGGTACTTGTCCGGCGTGTCGTGCTGATAGACGAGGAACTTGTTCGGGAAGTTGAAGCGGATGCGGCCCAGCGCGTTGCCTTCGCCCGGCGGCTGCGAGATGTGGATGCTGCCGTCGCTGTTGCGCTCGAACTTCAGGCCCATGCGCTGGAGCACGGTCGGATCCTGCTGCATCGCCGGCAGGTATTCCTTGTAAATGATCGAGGGCGGCACATTCCAGGTCGGGTTGACGGTGATGTACTTCATCGTTTCGGTCAGGAGCGGCGTGGCGTGTTCGCCCGGCTGGCCGGTGACGACGCGCGTGGTCCAGACCTGCTGACCGTTCTGCATCACCTTCAGCGTGTAATCCGGAATATTGAGGATCACATAGGCGTCGCCCAGCGCGGGAACGCCGAGTTCACGCGGCAGCCAGCGCCAGCGCTCCATGTTGACGCGGACGATGTCGATCTGGCGTTCGCTCTTGGGGCCGTTGATCGCGCGGACGGTCGCGTTGTCGAGATTGCCGGTGGCCTTGAGGCCGTTGCCCGCCTGGAATTTGCGGACGGCGTCGGCAACCGCAACATCGTAATGGGTGTCGTCGGGATTCTCGACGCCGAGCTTGGCGCGCAGCATCGGCACGCGCGAATCTTCCATCACGACCGGTTCGGGGGTTTTCTTCGTCGGCTTGATGAACTTGAGCGTGTCGCCTTCCTCGATCTTCTTCGCGGCATCCTCACCGACACCGCGCAGTTCGGCGAGCTTGGCCTTCAGCTCCTTGTAGAGCTTGTGGGGCGGGCTGTAGGTCTCGAGCGCATCCGCGACGTTGCGTGCGGTCGACACGTTGATGAGAACCTCGGTCGGATCGGGATAGTGGTCGGGATAAAGAATATCTCCGCTCACCTGCGACCAGTGCATGCGTCCGCTCTGCAGGTGGCGGGCGAAGTCGAGCACGCTTTCGGTCAGCTGCAATTCGGCTTCGGCCTGCGCGTCGGGGGTCGCAGCAGCGGCGAAATCGGGGATCGGATAGTCCTTGGGATTGAGGCCATCGGCTTCGGCGTCCTTCAGGCGGCTGGCCGCGCTGGTCGCGCGGGCCGTGGGAGCCGAGCCATCGATCCAGAGGGCGGCGTAGTTGCGATCCTTGTAGAAGGCCTCGACAGCCGCACGCTCGACCTTGCGGTCGAAATATTTGGCGCCTTTGGCCGCGATAAGATCGCGCAGCTTTTCGCCGAACGGGCTGAGATCGGCGACAACAGGAGTAGCCGGCGCGTCGGGAGCTGCGGCGGTCGCGGTTGCGGGGGCAGCAGCCGGGGCTGCCGCAGTGGTGGCGGCGGGAGCCTCCGCCTTCGGGGCATCGGCGGTTTTGGGCGCATCGGACTTCTGCACGCCCGCAGCCTTCGCGGCCTCCGCCTTGAAGTCGTCGGCCTTGATCTCGGCGGCGCTCGGCGGGGGAACGTTCGCTGGCTCCGGCACCGGCACGGCGGCACTGATGGCCGCAGCATCCGGAGCCTTCGCAGCATCCGGAGCCTTGACCGGCTCGCTCTGGGCGACCGCAGCGCCAGTCATCAAAAAGGTTGCAGCAACAGCGGCCAGCAGGCGATCATAGCCGGTACGGCCAGTCGAAAAGTCACGCATTCTCACACCCCTTGGGCGATGCTGCTTCAGCATGAAACAGCGTATTGGATTTGCGGAAAGCCATTGCGGACGAACCGGCAAAAGCGTCCAGCCAGGACTTGGGCTCCGAAATACCAACGGCCCCAAGTGACGCATTGCGCTTGCCTATTCCGCGCTGACCATCCACCTTCGGACGATTCCACGGAACGATACACGCGCTTCCGCGATGCGCCTAGCTGCGCGTGATTTAGTCACGCGAAACTGACCACAATTATGGCCTGTTGCAACGCATTACGTGTCCGGGCCGCAGTTTCTTTCAGTCTGTCACTGACAGGCCACGGTTCAACCCGGTCACGGCGATTTCTGGAGCCAAACCGACCGGTTCCCTCAGGCCTTACCTTGAGGGGTATCGGCATCCTCTGTGGAGGATTCCTCGAGTTTCCGGTAGAGGGTTGAGCGGCCGATTTTCAGCCGCCGGGCCACCTCCGACATCTGACCGCGATAATGCGCGATCGCAAAGCGGATGATCTCGGCCTCCATTTCTTCCAGGGGCCGAACCTCCTCATCGCCGCCGAGCATATTCAAATGGCCATGTCCCGGGGCAAAGTGCCGGCCGGGCGTGGCCGGAACGATCGGGACGTCATACTCAGTTACCGTCAACGTCGGCAGCAGGGACGGCACCGGATTTACAGCAAGAGGTTCCCTCATGCCGCCTTCATCGGCCGAAGCTTGCATCGCGGTCAGCGGAAAGTCAGCAGGGCGCAACTCGTCGCCTTCGCTCATGACCACTGCGCGATAGACCGCATTTTCGAGCTGGCGCACATTGCCCGGCCATTCGGCCCTTGTGAGAAGGTTCATCGCATCGCCGCTGATCCGGGAGATGGACCGGTTTTCCTCGGCGCAGAACCGCGCCAGGAAATGGCGCAGCAAATGCGGAATGTCCTCGCGCCGCGCGCGCAGGGGCGGCACGGTCAAAGGCAGCACGTGAAGGCGGTAGAACAGGTCCTCGCGGAAATGTCCCTGCTTGACGTGGTTGAGCAGGTTCCGGTTGGTGGCGGAAATAATGCGGACATCGACCTTCACGGGTTTACGCCCGCCGACCGCCTCGACCTCGCCCTGCTGCACAGCGCGCAGAAGCTTGACCTGCGCGGCCAGCGGAAGCTCGCCGACTTCGTCGAGAAACAGCGTACCGCCGCTGGCTTCGACGAACTTGCCCGCGTGACGCTCGGTGGCGCCGGTGAACGCGCCCTTCTCGTGGCCGAACAGGATCGACTCGACGAGATTGTCCGGGATCGCCCCGCAATTGACGGTCACGAAAGGTTTGCTGCTACGCTCGGATGAGCCGTGGATGGCGCGC
The DNA here is from genome assembly GCA_003963145.1 of Bradyrhizobiaceae bacterium. GTDB lineage: Bacteria > Pseudomonadota > Alphaproteobacteria > Rhizobiales > Xanthobacteraceae > Afipia. The sequence goes on along the minus strand of RXJJ01000009.1, from coordinate 265,249 downwards.
GCGATCAATTCCTTGCCGACGCCCGACTCGCCTTCGATCAGAACCGGTATGGCCGACGCTGCCGCCTTCTTGCCCGCCGCGATCACATTGGCCATCGCGTCGGACCGGGTCACGATATCCCTGAAGGTGAGCCGGCCTTCGCGGCTATGACGGATGCGCTGCAATTCGCCCTTCAGGGCACTGGCATCGAGCGCGTTGCGCAGGCTCACCTGAAGCCGCTCGACTCCGACCGGCTTGACTACAAAATCTTGCGCGCCTGCACGCATCGCCGAAACGACGTTGTCGATGCCGCCATGCGCGGTCTGCACGATGACGGGGACCGTCAGCCCAAGTTCGCGCATTTTTGCAAGAACGCCGAGCCCATCGAGGCCCGGCATCACCAGATCGAGCACCACGGCGTCGATCGCCTGCGCGCCTGTATCGATGAGGGCCGCGATGGCCGCATCGCCGCTGTCGACCGCAACCGCCTCATAACCGCAACGCTGCACCATGTTTTCGACCAGACGGCGCTGAATCGCGTCGTCGTCGGCTATCAATATACGCGTAGGCAATCGACTCTCCTGTCCCGAATTGGGGCAATGTGGTCGAAGAGACTTAAGAGCTTGTTAAGATCGCAGCGTTTGTTCCTAGCGATGCCGGTGCGCGATCCTGGTGGGACCTGCTTCGGCCTGCGTCGGAATCACGATGACGCGGCCATAGCGTACACCGCGTTCGGCGATGGCGTGGTCGGCGAAATGCTGAATGTCGCTGCGATTGCCCTTCAGCGCAGTGATTTCCAGGCATGAGGCATCGTCAAGATGCACGTGCATGGTGGCGATGGCGATGTCGTGATGGGCGTGCGCGGTTTCGATCAGGCGGTGCGACAGGTTTCTCGCCGCGTGATCGTAAACATAGACCAGCGCCCCGACGCATTCCTTGCCGTCGCCGATGCCATCGTTCTTTTGCGCAAGGCCGGCGCGCGCCAGGTCGCGAATGACTTCCGAGCGATTCTGGTAGCCGTGCTCGGTGACGAGCGCGTCGATCTCGCCGAGCAGGTCGTCATCGAGAGTTATGGTGACGCGGTTCATCAGATGCTCCTGTTCGCTCTGCCGGCCAGTGAAATTCGATTGTATGATGTTTTATTGACGTCATCATACTCGCCTGAAAGGATGCTTTCCGGTCCGCCGCCGGGCGGATTTGGGGGCCGACTGTGTTTGATCTGAAGTGTTTACGCAACGCGCGGGTTTCGCGTTGTTTTCGGATAAGCATGCCTGCGGTTTTGGGTGCGCTATGCATGGCTTTGCCGGGAAAAATCCTGGCTCAGCCGTCCGAAAGTCTGCCGCCCGTCATCGTAACCCCCGACAGACCTGTGACCGGCCGGTCGCATCCGACCTCTTCGACATCTCGAAAACCAAAAAAACGGACTGCGACGCAAACCACCCAGCAGCCGGCGCAGGGATTGGTGGGAGGGCAGGCGCCGGGCAACTCGGGGCCAGCGCCGCCATCGGCCTCCGCGACTTCGGCAAGTTCATTCACCGCGACCGGTCAGGAGGTCAATGCGCGCGTCTTTTCAAGGCCGGCGGAGGCCCTGGAGATCGTGCCCGGACTGATCGTCACTCAGCACAGCGGCGACGGCAAGGCCAACCAGTATTTTCTGCGTGGCTTCAATCTCGACCACGGCACCGATTTCGCGATTTACGTCGACGATATGCCGGTGAATATGCGCACCCACGCGCACGGTCAGGGCTATGCCGATCTCAACTTCCTGATTCCGGAGTTGATCGATTCCATCCTCGTCAAGAAGGGGCCTTATTTCGCCGATGAAGGCGACTTCTCGTCGGTTGGCGTCGCGCGCATCAATCTGCTGGACAGCTTGCGCGGCGCGGGTCCCGCGTCGCTGGCGAAGGTGACCGCCGGCAGTTTCGGTTACTGGCGCGGGCTCGGCATCACCTCACAGCCCGTCGGCGACGGCAACCTGCTGATTGCAGGCGAGGTGAACACCTATAACGGCCCATGGTCCAATCCGGACGATTTGAGAAAGCTCAACGCCGTCATTCGCTATTCGCAAGGAACGGTGGAGAACGGTTTCTCGCTGACCGGCATGGCCTACGCCAACAAATGGAATTCCACAGACCAGATCCCGCTGCGGGCGATCACGTCCGGCCAGATCGGTCTTTACGGTGCGCTCGATCCGACCGATGGCGGCAACTCCGACCGCTTTTCAATCTCGGGCAAATGGGCGCAGACCGGCGATACCGGCGCTTCAAAAGTCAGTTTCTACGCCATCAAGAGTTCGCTCAATCTCTGGAACAATTTCACTTACTTCCTGACCGACCCAATCAACGGCGACCAGTTTCACCAGCACGACGATCGCGTTCTCGGCGGCGTGAATGCCTCGCAGACGTTCAACGGCACTTTTGCGGGCCTGCCGATGGAAACCGAAATCGGGCTTCAGAGCCGCTACGACAACATCAAGCTCGATCTGACCAACACGGTCGCGCGCCAGTTTCTCTCCTACACCCGCAAGGACCGCGTGCAGGAGGGCAGCGTCGGCGTTTACATCCAGAATACGCTGCACTGGACCGACTGGCTCCGCACCTATGTGGGCTATCGCGGCGACTATTATAACGCCAATGTCGATTCCATTTTCGACGCGGCGAATTCGGGCAAGGCGAGGGCCGGGATCGGCACGCCGAAGGCCGGCATCGTGTTCGGCCCGTTCGCCAAGACCGAATTTTACATCAATGCCGGTCAGGGCTTTCACAGCAACGACGCGCGCGGCGTGACCATAACACAAACGCCGACGACCGATGGGTCGGAGGGCTCCCCTCTTGCGCCTTCGCCGTTTCTGGTGAGAACGCAGGGCGCGGAGGTTGGCATCCGCACCAAGGCCGTCCCCGGGCTCGAAAGCACGCTGAGTTTCTTCATTCTGGATTCGGCGTCCGAGATCCTTTTTTCCGGTGACGCCGGCGATACCGAGGCCAGCCGTCCGAGCCGGCGTGTGGGGTTCGAATTGACCAACAGCTACAAGCCGGTGTCCTGGCTCTCACTCGACGGCGATCTTGCGATGACGCGCGCGCGCTTCAAGGGTTACGACTCCGAGCAGGCCGCTCTTTATGAGTCGCTTGCGGGTTATCCGCAGGCGCAAATCGGCAATGCGCCGGGCAACTTCATTCCCGGCGCCCCGAACATCGTGGCGTCGGCGGGGATACGTTTCGGCGAAAAAACCGGCTGGTTCTCCTCGCTGCGCTACCGCTATTTCGGGCCGCGTCCGCTGACGGAAGACGGCGCCTTTATGTCGCCCGCTACGGGGCTTCTGAACGGGCAGATCGGCTACACCTTCGATAATGGCTGGAGCGTCAAGCTCGAAGGCCTCAACCTCACCGACAGCAAGTCCGATCAGATCACCTACGCGTATGGCTCGTTTCTGAAGACGGACTCCCTGTTCACGGCGTGCCAGAGCGCTTCGCCGCCGCCCGCGGCAGTGTGCGCCAACGGCGTCATGGACCGTGTTCTGCATCCGGTCGAACCGCTGGCTGTGCGGCTGACGGTTGCCGGAAATTTTTGAGCTGGCTCATCTCATAGTGTCATTTCGGTGAATATTGGTGCGGCATTGCGCGTTGCGGCGCGCGGCGAACGCGCTTATTTTTATCGGATAACGCGATCCCGCCCTTCTCACGTCCCCCAGCATTCGAGTGATCCAATGGCCCGTCGTTCCGCCGCCGCCGTCAAACAAAAATCCGTCAAGCCGAAAGCCGCTGGTAAATCACCGGCAGCGAAAGCCGCAACGAGCAAAGTTGGCGCGGCCAAATTGCCGGAATGGAACCTGGCGGATCTCTATCCTTCGATCGGCGCTCCGGAAGTCTCGCGCGATCTCGACAAGCTCGATGCCGACTGCGCGGCGTTCGAGACGGCTTACAAGGGCAAGATCGCCAGCGAAATTGCAAAAGAAGATGGCGGCGCGTGGCTTGCAGAGGCGGTGAAGGCTTATGAGGCCATCGACGATCTCGCCGGGCGCCTGATTTCCTTTGCCGGCCTGATCCACGCCGGCGACACCGTCGATCCCGCAATATCGAAGTTCTATGGCGACGTGTCCGAGCGCATCACCAATGCCTCAACGCATCTGTTGTTCTTCACGCTCGAACTCAACCGCATCGGCGATGATGTGATCGAGCGCGCGATGCAGGCGCCCGCGCTCGGTCATTACCGCCCGTGGATCGAGGATATCCGCAAGGACAAGCCATATCAGCTCGAGGACCGCGTCGAGCAGCTCTTTCATGAGAAGTCGACCACCAGCTACGGGGCGTGGAACCGGCAGTTCGACCAGACCATTTCGGCGCTGCGCTTCAAGGTCGGAGGAAAGGAACTGGCGATCGAGCCCGTGCTCAATCTTCTGCAGGATCGTTCGGGCGACAAACGCAAGGCGGCGGCGCAGGCGCTGGCGAAGACGTTCAAGGACAACGAGCGCACCTTCGCGCTGGTCACCAACACGCTCGCCAAGGACAAGGAAATCTCCGACCGCTGGCGCGGTTTCCAGGACGTTGCGGATTCCCGCCACCTCGCCAACCGCGTCGAGCGCGAAGTGGTCGATGCGCTGGTGGCGTCCGTTCGCGCCGCCTATCCGCGTATCTCGCATCGCTATTATGCTCTGAAGGCAAGGTGGTTCAAAAAGAAGACTCTGCCGCACTGGGACCGCAACGCGCCGCTGCCCTTCGCGGCGACCGGCAGCATCGGCTGGAGCGAAGCCAAGAATACCGTGCTCAAAGCCTACGGTGAATTTTCGCCGCGCATGGCGAGTATCGCGGAACGTTTTTTCGACGATCGCTGGATCGACGCGCCGGTGCGTCCGGGCAAATCGCCGGGTGCATTCTCACATCCGACCACGCCCTCGGCGCATCCGTATGTCCTGCTGAACTATCAGGGCAAGCCGCGCGACGTCATGACGCTCGCGCACGAACTCGGCCACGGCGTGCATCAGGTGCTCGCCGCGAAGAACGGTGCGCTGATGGCGCCGACGCCGCTAACGCTGGCCGAGACCGCGAGCGTGTTCGGCGAGATGCTGACCTTCAAGCGTCTGCTGGCGCAAACGAAGAACGCCAGGCAGCGTCAGGCGCTGCTCGCCGGCAAGGTGGAGGACATGATCAACACGGTGGTCCGCCAGATCGCGTTCTATTCATTCGAGCGGGCGATTCATATCGAGCGCCGTCAGGGCGAATTGACCGCGCAGCGCATCGGGGAAATCTGGCTCGGCGTTCAGGGCGAAAGCCTCGGTCCCGCGATCGACATCAAGCCGGGCTATGAAACGTTCTGGATGTATATTCCGCATTTCATCCATTCGCCGTTCTATGTGTACGCCTATGCGTTCGGCGACTGCCTCGTGAACTCCCTCTATGCGGTTTACGAAAATGCCTCGCAGGGGTTCGCCGAGCGCTATCTCGACATGCTCGCGGCCGGGGGCACCAAGCATTATTCCGAACTGCTTGCGCCGTTCGGTTTGAATGCAAAGGACCCGACGTTCTGGGACGGCGGTCTGTCGGTCATCGAGCGCATGATCGACGAGCTGGAAACCATGAAATAATGCTGCCCGACAGGGCAAACTGGTCGAGTTTCCGGCAGGATTGCGGTGGCGCGAAATATTGCGCTGCGATAAATGTTCGGCGTCGTTGCTCTGCTGTTTCGATTGCGGTATTGCGACGTTGGTATACCAAGGCTGGAGGGAATAATGGATCATAGCGAGGTGGCCTACACGACTGCAGACGGGATGGATTATCCCGCGCACGAGCAGGCCTATGAATCGTTTCTGGCGATGACCAAATACGGCACCATCGGTGTCGTCACGATCCTCGTTCTGATGGCGATTTTCCTTCTCTGATCGCTGCGCGAGCCAGGCCTGTCATCGTTGACGGACCTTTGCTTGTGCCGCATCTGTTTGGTCCCTGAATATCCATTGGTTCTGAATTCGGCTCATCGGCCGCGACGGTTCGCCGCGCGGGGATCGGGCCAGTCATACGCGGGCGCTCGGTCGCGGGAGGCTTTATGAAGATTGCGATTGCCAAGGAAATCGACGCGGCTGAACCGCGCGTGGCGGCGACGCCGGATACCGTCAAGAAATTCAAGTCGCTCGGCATCGATGTTGCGATCGAACCCGGCGCGGGCATCAAGTCCGGTCTGCTGGATGCGGATTATCAGGCGATGGGCGCAACGGTCAGCGCGGATGCGGTGAAGGATGCCGACATCGTCATCAAGGTGAAGCGGCCCGAGCCTTCCGAACTCGCCACCTACAAGAAGGGCGCGCTCGTCATCGCGATCATGGATCCCTACGGCAACGACGCCGCGCTGAAGGCAATGGCCGATGCGGGCGTGTCAGCCTTCGCGATGGAACTGATGCCGCGCATCACCCGCGCGCAGGTGATGGACGTTCTGTCCTCGCAGGCCAACCTCGCCGGTTATCGTGCGGTGATCGAATCTGCCGAAGCCTTCGGCCGTGCGTTCCCGATGATGATGACGGCTGCCGGCACCGTCCCTGCCGCGAAGGTGTTTGTGATGGGCGTCGGCGTCGCAGGTCTTCAGGCGATCGCGACCGCGCGACGCCTTGGCGCCGTCGTCACGGCGACGGACGTGCGTCCCGCGGTGAAGGAGCAGGTGGAATCGCTCGGCGCGAAATTCATCGCGGTCGAGGACGAGGAATTCAAGCAGGCCGAGACCGCGGGCGGCTACGCCAAGGAAATGTCGAAAGAGTATCAGGCCAAGCAGGCCGCTCTGACGGCCGAGCACATCAAGAAGCAGGACATCGTCATTACCACGGCGCTGATCCCGGGCCGTCCGGCGCCGAAGCTCGTGAGCGCCGACATGGTCAAGTCGATGAAGCCGGGCTCGGTGCTGGTCGATCTTGCGGTCGAGCGCGGCGGCAATGTCGAGGGCGTCAAGTCCGGCGAGATCGCCGAGGTCGATGGGGTGAAGATCGTCGGCTTCCCGAATTTGGCGGGCAAGGTCGCGGCGTCGGCCTCGAATCTTTACGCCAAGAATTTGCAGGCCTTCATCGAGACGCTCATCGACAAGGAGAGCAAGTCGCTCGCCGTGAAGTGGGACGACGAACTCGTCAAGGCCACCGCGCTGACCAAGGACGGCTCGGTCATCCACCCGAATTTCCAGCCGAAAGCATAAGGGAGCACAGCCATGCATGCCATTGAGGCGGTCGATCCGTTTATCTTCCGGTTGTCGATTTTCGTTCTCGCCGTGTTCGTCGGCTATTTCGTGGTGTGGTCGGTGACGCCCGCGCTGCACACGCCGCTGATGAGCGTGACCAACGCGATTTCCTCGGTCATCGTGGTTGGCGCATTGCTCGCGGTCGGTGTCGGCCTTGTCGGCGACGATAACGGCCCGATCTGGGCGCGCGGTTTCGGTTTCATCGCGCTGATTTTTGCGTGCGTGAATATCTTTGGCGGCTTCCTTGTCACCCAGCGCATGCTGGCGATGTACAAGAAGAAGCAGAAGTGAGCAGGGGCCGTCGATGAGCGCCAATCTTTCCGCACTTCTGTACCTGATCGCAGGCTCGCTGTTCATCCTGTCGCTGCGCGGTCTGTCCAGTCCCGCATCCTCGCGCCAGGGCAATTTCCTCGGTATGGCCGGTATGGCCATCGCCGTCGCCACCACGCTGGCAACCCATCCGCCGGCGAGCATCGTCGGGTGGGTTCTGGTTGTTCTGGGCGTTGCCATCGGCGGCGGCATCGGCGCCGTGATTGCGCGGCGCGTGCCGATGACCTCGATGCCCGAACTCGTCGCCGCCTTCCACTCGCTGGTCGGCATGGCCGCGGTGCTGGTCGCGGCCGGTGCGTTCTATGCGCCCGCCGCCTTCGGTATCGGCACGCCGGGTAACATCCACACCCAGAGCCTGATCGAAATGTCGCTCGGCGTCGCCATCGGCGCGCTGACTTTCACCGGCTCGGTGATTGCGTTCGCCAAACTCTCGGGCCGCATGAGCGGCGCGCCGATCATTTTGCCGGCGCGTCACATCATCAATATCGTTCTCGCTCTGGCGCTGGTGTTCTTCATCTACGGTCTGGTCGATTCGCAAAGCCCGATCGACTTCTGGGTGATCACGATTCTCGCGCTCGCACTCGGCGTGCTGCTCATTATCCCGATCGGCGGCGCCGACATGCCGGTCGTGATCTCGATGCTGAACTCCTATTCCGGCTGGGCGGCGGCGGGCATCGGCTTCACGCTGGGCAATTCGGCGCTGATCATCACCGGCGCGCTGGTCGGCTCATCGGGTGCGATCTTGTCCTACATCATGTGCCACGCGATGAACCGCTCGTTCTTCTCGGTGATCCTTGGCGGCTTCGGTGGCGACAGCGGCGCCGCGGCAGCAGCCGGCGGCGGAGAAGTCAAACCGGTCAAGCTCGGCTCGGCGGACGACGCGGCGTTCATCATGAAGAACGCGCAGAAGGTCATCATCGTGCCGGGCTATGGCATGGCGGTGGCGCAGGCGCAGCACGCGCTGCGCGAGATGGCCGATACCCTCAAGAAAGAGGGCGTCGAGGTGAAGTACGCCATTCATCCCGTGGCGGGCCGCATGCCCGGCCACATGAACGTGCTGCTGGCCGAAGCCAACGTCCCTTATGATGAGGTCTTTGAGCTCGAGGACATCAACTCCGAATTCGCGCAGGCCGATGTTGCCTTCGTGATCGGCGCCAACGACGTCACCAACCCGGCGGCCGAGGAAGACCCCAAGTCGCCGATCTACGGCATGCCTGTGCTTCAGGTCTGGAAGGCGGGCACCGTGATGTTCATCAAGCGCTCGCTGGCGTCCGGTTACGCCGGTGTCGACAATCCGCTGTTTTATCGTGACAACACGATGATGCTGCTGGGTGACGCGAAAAAGATGACTGAAAACATCGTCAAGGCGATGTAGCCTGTCGCGAAAATGCGCTAAGCATTCCTCATGAGCGCATCAGCCAATATGCCACGGTCAGCCTGGGGTTACCCCTTGCTGGCCGTTCTGCTTTTCGCGGCGACCCTTGTGCCGTCGCTCGGCGTTGGTTTTACCCACTCGGCTGCTGGCTACGGTTTCGCTGTTGTTCTGCTGGTGATCCTGTTCGGCACGGTTTTCGCGGCGGTCCATCATGCCGAAATGATTGCCGAGCGGATCGGCGAGCCCTATGGCACCTTGCTTTTGACCCTGTCCGTGACCGTGATCGAAGTGGCGCTCATCACGACGCTGATGCTGGGCGAGAAGGGTGTGCCGACGCTGGCGCGCGACACCGTCTTTGCCGTGGTCATGATCGTCTGTAACGGTCTCGTCGGCGCATGTATTCTTGTGGGCGGATTGCGATACCGCGAACAGGGTTTCCAGATTACCGGTGTGAACGTTTATCTTTGCGTGCTCACCGTGCTTGCCACGATCACTCTCGTCCTGCCGAATTATACGCTGGCCACCCCGGGCCCGGTTTATTCCAAGCTGCAGCTCGGCTTCGTCAGCGTGGTCACGATCATCCTGTACGGCGTGTTTCTTTATACTCAGGCGATTCTGCACCGCGATTATTTCGTGCATGAAACAGCCGGCGGGGGAGAGCATGGACCACAGTCAGGCGGTGCGCTGGTGCTCAGCATCGCTTTGCTGCTCGTGTCCCTGCTTGCGGTCGTGCTGCTCGCCAAGAAGTTCTCACTGGTGGTCGAAGCCGGCGCCGCCGCCATCGGGGCGCCGCCTGCCTTCGCCGGCGTCGTGGTGGCGCTTTTGATCCTGATGCCGGAAAGCGTGGCGGCGCTGTCGGCCGCGCGAAAGAACGATCTGCAGAAGAGCATCAATCTCGCGCTCGGCTCGTCACTTGCGACCATCGGCCTGACAATTCCGGCTGTTGCGGAGGCCGCCTACCTGCTCGACAAAACCCTGGTGCTGGGTCTGGAATCGCGCGACACGGCGCTTCTGGCGATGACCATGCTGGTGAGCATGATGACCTTCGGAACCGGGCGGACCAACGTGTTGTTCGGCCTCGTTCATCTTGTGATTTTTGCAACGTTTTTGCTGTTGGTCTTCGTACCTTAACCGTCCGCAAATCTTTAAAATTTACACGTTGATGCGATTGCCACCGAGTGGTCGCAGTTGATCCCTCAATCGGCCCCAAAGTTCCAGCATCCAGTGCCCGCTTGGGGAGTAGGCGCGATGATTAAGCAGTTTCTGGCGAAATACATCACGGAGGTCATTCCGTCGGTCGTGGCCACCGTGGTCGGCGCCTACATCGTGACCCACTACATCAACGCCAAGCCGGACGATAAGCCAGCGGCCGCCGCAAGCGCCCCGGCCGTTCCGGCCAAAGCCATGGCCGACGCTCCCAAAACCGAAGCCCCCAAAACTGAAGCTCCCAAGGTTGAAGCGCCAAAGGCTGAGGCCGCCAGGGCTGAGCCTCCTAAAGCCGAGACACCTAAGGCCGAATCCGCCAAGGTCGAGCCGGTTGAGCCCGTCAGAGCCGAACCGGCGAAAGTTGAAATCGAGTCCGCCAAACGGGAACTGATCGAAAGCGAAAAGGCGGCCGAGGCCGCGCGGGTGCTCCGCCGTCATCAGGCAGTCACGCGCGAGCGCGCCGCCAAGGCCGTGCCGGAAAAGCCCGCTTCGGAAAAGGAAGCCGCTATCGCACCCGAGGACCGCCGCGACGCCAACGATATTGCCCGCGCCGCGATCGAGCGCCTGCGCAGTGCTGAGCCGCGCGCAGCGGAAACCAAAACGCCTGAGCGGAAGCCGAGCACCGTCGGCTATGCGCCTGCCATCGTCCCGCCTGCCAATTATCCGCCGCAGGCTTATTCAACTCCGCCGGTACAGGCCGTTCAGCCGCCGGCGGCCTATGTGCCGCCGCCTGCGCGGGAGGCCGCGATCCCGGCGGCGCCTGTCATTGCCCCGATGCCGCCCGCGACGAATGTTGCGCCGCTGCCCGAACCGCCGCCGCCGTCCGCATCGGTAGCCCGCGCACAGGATACCTCACGTCCGACGCCGCCGGCCGATATCCCCACGCAGCCGGTCGATCTTCGTCCGAAGGACACGTCGGTGGCGGAGGATGTCGTGTCTGCTGCGAAGAACGCGATGCAAGCGATCCTGCCACGCTGATCCTGTCTTGAAGGTCAGGCCCGTCCGGCCGCCTTGCGGCCGTTCCTTGTTTTGGCGGGCTCGTTTGCGGGCGGCATGGCAACGCTTTGCAGAAATTCCTTCACGCTGTTGACCGAACCGGCGCTGGTCGCGACATAGCCGGGCAGGGCCGACACCGCATTGTGAAACTCCTCGCCCTTCATCACGTCCAGAACCCGCTGCATCGGTTCGGTATCGAGGAAGGCGCGTCGGCAAACAAAGAAATAATCTTCCGTGAGCAGGCGGATGAAATCGAGTCCGAACTGGCGCGCGGCCGCCTCGACGCCGAAGCTCGCATCGGCCATCCCGCTTGCGACATAGGCCGCGACGGCGGCATGGGTAAATTCCATCTGCTGGGAATCGTTGATCCTGGATTCATCGATCCTGTGCAGCTCCAGCAGCTGGTCGAACAGGAGCCGCGTGCCCGAATCGTGGTCGCGATTGACGAAACGCGCCTTGCGCGTCACCAGATCTTCCAGCGAACTGATCTTGAGCGGATTGCCGCGTTTGACCATCAGGCCCATTTCGCGTGTGACGAAACTGATCACACGGTCGTCGCGCGGGTCGAGCCACGCGCTGATCGCGTCGATATTCTGCTGGCGCAACGGCCCGCGCGGCAGATGCACGCCGGACAGATCGCAGGCGCCCTGCGACAGCGAGGCCAGCGAGTGCTGGTTGCTGACATAGCGCAGATCGACATCGCCAAGCCCGGGCACACGGTCTAGCAGTTCGCGCAGTTTCGACACGGCGAAACCGTGACTGGCGTGAACGCGGATCACCGCGCGCTGCTGATGCAGCAGCGGCTTGATTTCCGTGGCGAGTTCCTGCGCAAGGTTTTGCAGCTGCGGACCCAGCCGCGCTTCGAGACGCTGGCCCGCCCAGACCAGTTTTTCACCGAACGGCGTGAGGGTGGTGCCCCTGCCGCGCTGGCGTTCGACCAGCGGCGTGCCAAAGAAAGCCGACCATTGCTCGATCAGATTCCAGACATGGCGGTATGACAGATTGGCGTGCGTGGCCGCGCTCGTCAGTTTTCCGGTCTGCCGGATCTCGTTGAGGATCGCGAGCATGACGACGGCGGTTTGCGGGCTGCCGTCCTTATGAAAGCGCCAGACGGGCTCGATTTCGATGTGCAGCATGGCGTTTCCATTATGTAGTTTATTTCATATGTGACCGCGTGCATCTGCGAAAGATATCATATTTTTATAGGTTCAAATCCCCCTACCTTAAGCCTCAAGGAATTGGAGGAATATGATGTCAACAGCATATGATTATACCTATGCGCAGGCGTCGAAAATCATCATTCCCGCGCACAAACTGATGCTGATCGACGGCAGGTTCGTGGAGTCGGCGTCGGGGAAGAATTTCACGACGATCAATCCGGCGACCGAAGAGGTCATCGCGACCGTTGCGGAGGGCGGCGAGGAAGACGTCAACCGGGCGGTCGCCGCCGCGCGGCGTGCTTTCGAGGGGCCGTGGCGCACGATGCGCGCGTCGGAGCGCGGCCATATCCTTCAGCGCTGGGTTGAGCTGATCAGGAAACACGCCGACGAAATCGCCGAGATCGAGAGCCTCGATGCCGGCAAGCCGATCGCAGGTGTTCTGCGCCAGGACCTGCCCGCTGCGATCGACACGCTGACCTATTACGCCGGCTGGGCCGACAAGATTCTGGGCGATGTGGTGCCGACCCGCGACGACGCACTGACCTATACGATGCGCGAGCCGGTCGGAGTCGTTGCGGCGATCGTGCCGTGGAATTTCCCTTTGATGATCGGGATGTGGAAGCTTGCTCCCGCGCTTGCCTGCGGCTGCACCGTGGTGATGAAGCCCGCGGAACTGACCTCGCTGTCGGCGCTGAGAATCGGCGAACTTGCGCTCGAAGCCGGCCTGCCTCCGGGCGTGCTTAATATCGTACCGGGTCCCGGCCGCGTGGTCGGCGATGCGCTGGTCAATCACCCGGACGTGGACAAGGTGACGTTCACCGGATCGCCTGGCGTCGGTCGTGGCATCATGAAGGGCGCCGCCGGCAACTTCAAACGCATCTCGCTCGAGCTCGGCGGCAAGTCGGCCAACGTGATTTTCGACGATGCGGATGTCGCCTCGGCCTCGCGCGCGGCCGCTTCCGGCATCTTCTTCAACGCCGGTCAGGTCTGTTCGGCGGGCTCGCGTGTGCTGGCGCAGGAGAGCGTCTATGACGAGGTCGTGGAACGCATCACACAACGCGCCAAATCGCTGCGGATGGGCGATCTTCTGAACCGGCAGACTTCGCTCGGCCCCGTGATCTCCGAGCGGCAGATGAAGAGCATTCTGAACTACGTGGATATCGGCCAACAGGAAGGCGCGACGCTGGTCACCGGCGGCGAGCGCGTCGGCGAGCGCGGCTATTTCATCAGCCCGGCTGTATTCGCGGATGTGAAGCACGAGATGAAAATTTCGCAGGAGGAAATTTTTGGCCCCGTGGTCAGCGTCATCAAGTTCAAGGATGAGGATGACGCCATCCGCATCGCCAACGGCACGGTGTTCAGTCTTGCGGCCGGTGCGTGGAGCCGCGATCTTGGTCGCCTGCAGCGTTTCGCGAAGCGGGCCAAGGCCGGTACGGTGTGGCTCAACACCTATGGTTATACCGACGTGCGCCTGCCGTGGGGCGGAGCGGGCGATTCAGGCCTCGGCCGCGAGCATGGCACCGCCGCGCTTGAGAATTTCACCGAGCCGAAGGCGGTCTGGCTCAATCTGGCCGGCTGATTGTTATTTAAAGCCACACATCAAAAACGTGGGCCTGCGGTCCGCGTTTTTGTTTGCCTGAACAACGCTCGCTGAAAACGAAAAACGCGGCCCGAAAGGACCGCGTTTTCATATTCAGAATTGCAAGGTTGCTTAGCGCGGACCGCGCGGGCCAGCACCACGGCCACCGGCGGCGCCGCGCTCGGCACCCGGACCAGCGCCGAATACCGGCTTCGGCTTCATCGGCAGCAGGCCTTCGCGCTGCAGCTTCTTGCGCGCCAGCTTGCGGGCGCGGCGAACGGCTTCCGCCTTCTCGCGGGCCTTCTTTTCGGAGGGCTTTTCGTAGTGACCGCGGAGCTTCATCTCGCGGAAAATACCCTCGCGCTGCATCTTCTTCTTGAGCGCCTTGAGGGCCTGGTCGACATTGTTATCGCGAACGAGAACCTGCACGCGGCATCCTTTTCGGTTCGAAATTTTGAAGGCGGAGACGTCACCAAAGGGCCGACTAAGGCCATGCCCTTCACGTCGAGGGCGCGGATGTACCAGATAAGACATGGATTGTCTACGGGGCCAAACCCCGTTTGCGGCCAAAAACCCCGATTTTTTGCCCTATTTCCGGTCCGGAAACAGCGGCTCGACCACCGTCACATGGCCCATTTTGCGGCCCGGCCGCGGCTTGCCCTTGCCGTAAAGATGCACGGTGGCACCCGGCATTGTGAGCCATTTTCCATAGTCCAGAATGTCGTCGCCGATCAGGTTGGTCATGGTCACCTGCCCGTGACGGACCGGGCGGGCCAGCGGCCAGCCGGCGATCGCACGGATGTGCTGCTCGAATTGCGAGACGGACGCGCCGTCCAGCGTCCAGTGGCCGGAATTGTGCACACGCGGTGCGATCTCGTTGACCAGAAGACCTGGGCCCTCCGTGCCGGGAACGACGAATAATTCCACCGCCAGCACGCCGACATAATTGAGTGCGGATGCGATCTTGCGGGCGATCTCGCGGGCATCCTCGGCCAGTGCGTCGGAGATTGCGGCGGGCGCGCGGGAGGTTTTCAAAATGTGATCGCGATGTTCGTTTTCGGTGACGTCGTAGCAGACGACATCGCCATCGGCGCCGCGCGCGGCGATCACCGAAACTTCGCGCTCGAACGGAACGAAGGCTTCGAGGATGGCCGATTTGGTGCCGAGGCGATCCCACACATCCTGCGGATCGTCGCCCTCATGAATAATGATCTGGCCCTTGCCGTCATACCCGAACCGCCGGGTTTTCAGAACGGCCGGCAAGCCCAGCGTTTTCATCGCTGCCGCGAGATCCCGCGCCGAGGATATGTCGGCGTAGCGCGCGGTTCCGATGCCCAGTTTGGTGACGAAGTTTTTCTCCGCAAGACGGTCCTGCGTTGTTTCCAGGATCGCGGTGTCCGGCAACACCGGCCGCCGCGCGGCGAGGATCATCGCGGTGGCGGAGGGAATGTTCTCGAATTCGTAGGTGATGACATCGACATCGGACGCGAACAGTTCGAGCGCCTCGACGTCGGCATATTCGGCACAGGTCGCGCGTTGCACCACGTCGAACGCCGGTGAATCGGGATCGGGCGAAAATACCTGCGCCTTGATGCCAAGACGCGCCGCCGCCATGGCCAGCATCCGGCCCAGTTGTCCGCCGCCGAGAATTCCGATCGTGTCGCCAGGCTTCAGCGCCACTCGCTTTTTCGATGTCACGTAAAATTCCGTATCCGACGTTCGCTTCAATTTGCAGCGCCTTCCGAGCGAACGCCGGATGCGAAAGGGCCCTTCTTAGTTCTAGTCAGACGTCCTCCGGCCGTTCGCGAACGGTCTCGGTCTGATGTCTGCGCCACGATGCAAGCCGCGTCGCCAGAGCGCTGTCATTCAGCGCCAGCACGCTTGCGGCAAGAAGAGCGGCGTTGATCGCGCCGGCCTTGCCGATCGCCAGCGTGCCGACCGGCACGCCGGCCGGCATCTGCACGATAGAATAGAGCGAGTCCACGCCGGACAGGCTTTTGGATTCGACCGGTACGCCGAAGACCGGCAATTCGGTCAGCGCCGCTGTCATACCCGGCAAATGGGCCGCTCCACCCGCGCCAGCAAGGATTATCTTGAAGCCGGCCGCCTTCGCGCCTTTGGCAAAAGCATAGAGCCGTTCCGGAGTCCGGTGCGCCGACACGATCAGGCGCTCATGCGCGATGCCGAGGTCGGTCAGCGTCGCGGCGGCGTGTCGCATGGTTTCCCAGTCCGACTGGCTTCCCATGATGATGGCGACAGGGGGGCTCATGATGGCTCTGAAAAGCAGCTTCCAAAAAAGAGGGCGGATTATAGAGAGCGGCGTTGCGCGGGCAAGGCGCGAAAGCGACTTATCCTGTCATGGTCAACAAGACGCAAGTCTTTCAAAAATCTGAAAGAATTCCGTCAGAACCGGCGCGGCCGACCGGAACCCGTGACGGCCTGCGGATCAGGCGATGATGTCCGGCGTGATCTGGTCTTCGAGATAGGTAATCCGGTCCCGGAGCTGAAGTTTCCGTTTCTTCAAGCGTTGCAGCCGCAGCAGGTCCGGTGCGGGGGAATGGTGCAGCGCCTCGATCGCTGCGTCCAGATCGCGGTGTTCCTGCTGGAGCCGCGCAAGCTCAAGGCCGAACTCGCTATTGTCCTGATCTACCATGCTTATCGACGACTTTATCTCTGCGTCTGGGCTGGCATCCCACCCGGACCGCGGACGCAGTGCGGGAAAATGCAGCGCGACATCTCATCGCAGAAAACCCGCCCAAGCGCCAGCTTTTGACGCCGAGCAGCGGATTTAGTGAAATTTCGCAATTGTTTCCTCACTCTCGATTTCAGATATCGCAAAAGTTGAAAACATCCGATTCGATCTTGAGTCGACAGCCGCCCTTGCTGATGTACACTTATCGGTCCGGAGTAGGGTTCGAAAGGTTCATCAACACGGAGGCTTCTTATGGCGATTCAAGCGCATCTCGTTGAACTGGAAAGGAAACACCGGAACCTCGAAAGCGAATTGCACGATGCCCTGCTGCACTTGTCCACCGACGATCTGCGCATCATCGAATTGAAACGCCGCAAGCTGGTCCTGAAGGATGAAATCGAGCGCATCAAGCTCGCTGCAGGCAACACCCTCCACTGAGCATTCCGTTTAAATTACCGTCATTCAGACTGCGGCCGCGACCGGCCAGCGATGATATCGCAGCCGGTCAAGCGGCCGTTATGATTCAGCCGTCATGTTTCAATCGGGTTTCCCCAATCTCAGGCACCGGCCAGCGAAGCCACATGGTCCGCGATGGCCAGCGAGGCGGTCAGTCCTGGCGATTCAATGCCGAACAGGTTGATGAGGCCACCGATTCCATGCGCGTGACGGTCCTGAATGAGAAAATCCTGTACGGCGACCGCAGGCGGAACGATTTTAGGGCGGATGCCGCTGTAGGCCGGGGACAGCGCGCCATCCGGCAATGACGGCCAATAGCGCCGGATCGCCGGATAGAACCGCTCGGCCCGGGAGGGATCGACAGTGTAGTCGATGCTATCGACCCACTCGACATCAGGGCCGAACCGCACCTGCCCGGCCATGTCCATGGTCAGATGCACGCCAAGCCCGCCCGGCTCAGGCACCGGATAAACCAGATGCGAAAACGGTGCCCGCACCGCGCAGCTGAAATAATTGCCCTTGGCGAAATAAGCCGCCGGAATCCTGTCGGCCGGCAATCCCTCGATCGTCCGCGCGACATTCGTCGCATAAAGGCCGGCGGCATTGACCAGAAGATAGCATGCGAGTGTCATCGGCGCCTCGCCGCCCACATTTATCATGAATCCATCCGGCGTGACGCGCGCGCCTAGCAGCGGCGCATGAAAGGCAAAAGCCGCGCCGGCGGCTTCCGCGTCGCCACGCAGCGCCAGCATGTAGGCATGGCTGTCGATGATTCCGGTGGAAGGCGACAGCAGCGCGCGGGTGCAATCCAGATCGGGCTCCAGCGCCTGGACGTCCTCGGCCGCAAGCACCTGGAGATCATCGACGCCGTTGGCTTCGGCGCGCGCGCCGATCGCCTTCAGCCGGTCTTCATCCTCTTCCGAAGTCGCCACGATAAGCTTGCCGCAGCGGCGGTAGGGCACGCCGCGGCTCGCGCAAAAATCGTAAAGGGCGAGCTTGCCGGCCACGCACAGGCGCGCCATCAGGCTGCCCTGGGCATAATAAATGCCCGCGTGAATGACCTCGCTGTTCCGGGAGGAGGTGCCGCTGCCGATGCTGCTTTCACCCTCCAGGACGATGACGTCCCGTCCGGCCAGCGCGAGGCGGCGTGCGATCGCAAGTCCGACCACGCCGGCCCCGACCACAATGCATTCAATACGATCCATTCAATCGGTTCCTGCCACGCATTAGGACATCGTTAAGGACGACGGCCACATGGCCCGCATTTAAGTCACAATCTTCGTTGCGAAGGGGTACGCGTTTACCTGATCCAAACGGCTTGAGCGAGACAGTGCCTGCGAAATTTCTGCAGGTCAGAATGACGGACGGTCAGAAGCAATCCAAACGGTCGTTTGCGAAGTACGCCATTGGCTGGGTGGTACTGTTTGCGCTGCTGTCGACCGGCGGCGTGATGGCGGCTGCGGAAGCTATCCGGTTTGCCGATGGTGCCTCGCCGGAAGCCGCTGCGGAGCCGGCTTCGATCATCTGGCGAATCCTGCTCGGTGGTTTCGTCCTTTTCTCCTTCGCGACTGCGCTGATCCTGTGGGGTTTGTCGGCGCTGCACAAGGCGCGCATTCTGGAGACCCGCCGCGAATTCTTTGTGACCTCCGCGCTTAACAACCTGACCCAGGGCATCGTCATTCTCAATGCCCGTCAGGAAGTTGCCTACTGCAACGATCGCTACCTGCAGCTCTACGGACTGAGCCGCGCCGATCTGTTCAAGGGCATGACCGGACGCGATCTGCTTGGGCTGCGCGCCGAGCGTGGCACCTATACCGGCAGTATTGACGGCTATTCGAAGGGTCAGATCGAGGCCGAGGGCCATGTCTGGAACCTCGTGAACGGTCGTTCGATTTCGGTCAAACGCCGCAGTCTTGCCAATGGCGGCATTATCTCGACTCACGAAGATTGCACCGAGCAACGGGCCCTGTCCGCGCAGCTTGCGACGGCAAAGAATTTCCTGGAGTCGGTGATCGACAACATTCCTGTGAGCGTGGTTGCTAAGAACATTGAGGACGGGCGTTTCATTCTCGCCAATCGCGCCTTCGAGGAATTCTCCGGATTGCCGCGCGAGAGGATCATTGGATATACCGACAATGATCTGTACAGCGAGGATGTCGCTGCCGTTATCAAGGCAAACGATCGCAAGGCCATCGCGGCGCCCGATCAGCGTCTTCACGCGGAATGCACGTTCGATCTGGGGCACGGTCCACGAATGCTGTCAAGCAATCGCATCGTCGTTCGTAACGCGAACAACGAGCCTGAATTCCTTATTGCGATGTTCGAGGATGTGACCGGCCGCAGGTCCCTGTCGCAGGAAATCCAGAATACAAAGAAGTTTCTTGAACTGGTCGTCGACAACATTCCGGCGGCGCTTCTGGTGCAGCGGATCAGCGACGGTAAATTCGTGCTCGCCAATCGCGGCGCCGAAACCATTCTCAACCGCAGGCGCGAAGAGATCATCGACCACACGGTGGAGGACGTGCATCCCGAGGCGGCGGTGAAATTCGTCGCCATGCGCGACGACGCTGCGATCAAAAAGGGCGGTCTCGTCACGGAGGAGCATCCGATCCCGACCGACGACGGCCTTCGCCTGTTCGCGACCCGCCGCGTCACGGTGACAGACGAGAGCGGCGCACCCCAATATCTCATCAAGACCAGCGAGGACATCACGGACCGGCGCGAGACGGAATCGCGCATGGCCCACATGGCCTATCACGACACCTTGACCGGCATGCCGAACCGCGTCGCCTTCCAGAAGGCGCTGGAGCAGCTGATCGACGCCTGCAGCGGCACCGCGGAGGAGTTCGCGGTGTTTTCCGTCGATCTCGACCGCTTCAAGGAGGTCAATGACGTTTTCGGTCACGAGACTGGCGACAAGCTTCTGATCGAGGTCTCCAAGCGCATCGAGGCCGCGGCGGAAGGCGGAGTCGTCGCGCGTCTGGGCGGAGACGAATACGGCCTGATTATCGACGGCAATCAGCCGGAGGCCGCCAGGCGTCTTGCCGGACGGCTCGCGAAAGCCATCGGGGACGAGTTCGTGATCGATGGCAAGATCCTGCGCATCGGTCTTACGATGGGCATTTCGATCTTTCCTCATAATGGCACCGACGGCGCCGCGTTGCTCGCCAACGCCGACGCGGCGCTGTTTCGCGCCAAGGCGAAAGCGCGCGGTTCGGTCAGCTTCTACGAGGCGGAGATGGATCAGCAGATTCGCAACCGCCGCGCATTGCACCAGGATCTGTCGGCGGCAATCCGGAACGGCGAATTGTCGCTGCACTATCAGCCGCAGGCCTATGCGCGTCATAAAATCACCGGAGACGACGTCGTCGGCTTCGAGGCGCTGGCGCGATGGGTTCATCCGATGCGCGGTTTCGTGCCGCCGAGCGATTTCATCCCTCTCGCGGAGGAAAGCGGTCTGATCGTCGAGATGGGCGAATGGATCTTGCGCGAAGCTTGCCGCGAGGCGACGTCATGGCCGCGTCATCTGCAGATCGCCGTGAACCTGTCGCCGGCGCAGTTCGCGCATGGCGATCTGGTTGGTCTCGTGCATTCGATCCTGCTTGAAACCGGGCTGACGCCGGGCCGCCTTGAATTGGAGATCACGGAAGGCGTGCTGATCGACGATTTCGATCGCGGCCTGTCGCTGCTGCGGCGCCTGAAGGCGCTGGGCGTTCGCATCGCGATGGACGATTTCGGCAGCGGATATTCGTCGCTGACCTATCTGCAGGCCTTCCCCTTCGACAAGATCAAGATCGACCGCGCTTTCGTGATGAATCTCGGCCGCAATTCGCAATCGGCAGCGATCATCCGCGCGATGATCGGGCTCGGGCATGGTCTGGATATTTCGATCGTCGCCGAAGGCGTCGAGACCCTGCATCAGCTCAGTTTCCTCACGGTCGAGGGCTGCGATCAGGTGCAGGGCTATTTCCTCGGCAAGCCGGCTCCCATTAGCCAATACGGCGAATGGATCGGTCGCGCCGGCGCGGTTTCGCAGGAACTCATCCGCAAGATCAGTTGATAACGCAAATATCAATCGCGTGAAATGTTCGCGGAGCTTTCATTTATTGTGCGCTTGACTCGCCATGGCGATCATCGGACATGATCGGGCATGGCTGATTTCGACATTGCGGTTATCGGCGGCGGGTTGAATGGCGTCAGCGTCGCCCGCGAAGCAGCCGGACGCGGATTGCGCGTTGTTCTTGTCGAGCAGGACGATATCGGCGGCGGCGCCACGGCCGCTTCCCCCGGTCTCATCCATGGTAGTTTTTCCGAAATCGAGCGCGGTGCTTTCCTGCGGGTGCGTGCGGCGCTGACCGAGCGCGATATCCTGCTTCGGACCGCGCCGCATCTTGTTCAGCCTGTGCGATATGTGCTTCCGGTTCACGAGCAGGAGCGCCCTCCCGCAGTGCTGCGCGCGAGCCTGTTCGCCTATGATCGCCTTGCGCCGCGCGGGTTTCATGCGCGAAGCCGCGAACTGGATCTCACCCATCATGAAATGGGCGTACCGCTCAAGCGTTCTGTGGGCGTCGCCTTCGATTTTTCCGATTGTCTGATCGACGACTCGCGGCTGGCGAGCGTTGTGGCCATGGATGCCGCCGAGCGCGGCGCAAGGATCATGACCGGCGCGCGCTGCGTCCGTACCGACCGCTCCGGAACCTGGCGCGTGGCTCTGATCAGCCGTGGCCAGCGTGAAGTGATCGAGGCGCGCGTGCTGGTAAATGCGACGGGGGGCTGGACGCGAACATTCGCGGAGTCGGTCATGCGTCTGCCGCCGCCCGACGTGGCGTTCGAGCGTGCCACCGCCATCGTGGTGCGCCGGCTGTTCGATCATGACAACGTGTATGTTTTTCAGAACGGCGACAACCGGCTTGTCTATGCCATTCCGCATCAGCGTGATTTCACCTTACTCGGAATCGTATCGCAGTCTTCGGCCGCCGATCCCGCTTCCGTCTCCGCAACATCCGCCGATGTCGACTATCTTTGCCGGGCGGCAAACCGCTATTTTCGCGAGACGGTTAGTGCGTCGGACGTGGTGCGCGCGGTCGCCGGAATGAACGTCATCCCGGCGGGCGATCAGCGCAAGCGGCTGCGCCGCGACGGGCTGATGACATTCGACCGCAAGTCCGTGGAAGCGCCGCTGCTCACGATCTTCGGCGGCGCCAGCACCACCGCGCGCCGCCGCGCCGAACTGGCGATGGTCCGGCTGGGGGCTTTTTTCCCCGGCAACTCATCGTGGACGTCCTCCGCGGCGCTGCCCGGCGGGGATTTTTCCTGGCGTGAGACTGAAGATCGCATCGCCGCCGCGCAGGAGCGTTGGCCCTTTCTGAGCGAGAAAAACGCATCACGCCTGTTCAGGGCCTATGGGACCCGTATTGAAGCCGTGCTCGGCGACGCCAAGACCATGGACGATCTCGGGCCGCGTTTCGGCGATCAACTGACGGGTGCGGAAGTCCGCTATCTGATGAAGAATGAATTCGCCCGCTTCGCCGAGGATATTCTCTGGCGTCGATCGAGACTCGGCCTCACAATGTCCAGGCCGGATCGTGATGCACTGGCTCTGTTTATGGCGGCGCCCGCATGAGCTATCATCGCACGGAGCGGGGCAAGGTGTGATGAAGGACGGGACGGCTCACCGGCGCAGCGCGCTGTTGCGCGTGGAAAATGTCAGCAAACGGTTTGGCGGCTTCACCGCGGTCGACGATCTGTCGCTGGAAATCGGAGCAGGCGAATTTTTCGCGCTGCTCGGACCGAGCGGTTGCGGCAAGACAACGCTGCTGCGCATGCTGGCCGGTTTTGAGGCGCCCAACGAGGGCCGGATTCTGCTCGACGGGCGGGATATCGCGCCGGTGCCGCCGAATCTGCGGCCGGTCAACATGATGTTCCAGAGCTACGCATTGTTTCCGCATTTGTCGGTCGCGAAAAACATCGCCTTTGGCCTGAAACGCGCGGGTCTTCCGCAGGACGAGACCGAGGCACGTGTGGCGGAGATGATCGCGTTGGTGCGGCTGAACGGTCTTGAGAGACGCCGTCCGGACCAGCTGTCTGGCGGCCAGCGTCAGCGTGTCGCGCTCGCCCGTGCGCTGGCGCGGCGTCCGCGCGTGCTTCTGCTCGACGAACCGCTGGCCGCGCTGGACAAGAAATTGCGCGAAGACACGCAGGCCGAGCTCGTCGCGGTGCAGCGCCGCCTTGGCATGACATTCGTGATCGTGACTCACGATCAGGATGAAGCCATGACGGTGGCCGATCGCATCGGCGTAATGGACAAGGGCCGTCTCGTGCAGGCGGGAACGCCGCGCGAACTTTACGAGACGCCGAATTCGCGCTGGATCGCGGGTTTCGTCGGCGACGTCAACATGTTCGAAGGCGAGGTCAGGACGGCGGCAAACGGTATTCTGATCGTGGCCACACCAAGCGGGGATATCACAGCAGTAGGCGCGGCCGCAACAGGCGCGCCGGTATGTATTGCCATCCGCCCGGAAAAAATCCGGCTGCTTGCGAAAGCAGATGATGATGAAGCCAACGCGCTGAACGGCGAACTGGCCGATATCAATTATCTCGGCGATATCTCCGTTTATCGGGTGAAGTTGGACAGTGGCGCGCAGCTGCGCGTGTCGATGGCCAACGCCACGCGGTTCGCGGGCGTCTCATTCGCGCCGGGGCAACGCATCGTCGCCGCGTTTTCCCCCGCCGATTGCGTGGTGCTGACACAATGAGCACCCGCCGCATCTTCACCCGCCCGGCGCGTCTCGCCGCCATCGCGCCTTATGTCTGGATGGTGCTGTTCTTCCTGCTGCCGTTCGGCTTCGTCCTCAAGATCGCATTGTCGCAAACGGTCATCGCGTTGCCGCCTTATGTGCCGGTGTTCGATGTTGCCGCCGGCTGGCAGGCATTCACGCAGGCGCTGTCGAAACTGTCGCTGGACAATTTCAGGCTTCTGGCGAGCGACGACATCTATCTGCTGTCTTATATGCGCAGCGTGGTGGTCGCCCTCACGTCGACCGCCATCTTGCTCGTTATCAGCTATCCGGTCGCGTACGGCATGTCACGATTGCCTCTGCGCTGGCAGCCGCTCGCCATGATGCTGGTGATCGTGCCGTTCTGGACCTCGTTCCTGATCCGCATCTATGCCTGGGTCAACATTCTCCAGCATGACGGGCTGCTTAACTCGGCACTGATCGCACTTCATATCGTCGATCGTCCGCTGGTATGGCTCTCGACCGACACCGCGATGTATATCGGTATCGTCTATTCCTACTTTCCTTTCATGATTCTCCCGCTTTACGCCACGCTGTCGAAAATCGACCCGGCTCTGCTGGAAGCCGCCGCTGATCTTGGCAGTTCGCGGCTGAAAACGTTCTGGCTGGTGACGCTGCCCTTGTCGTTGCCTGGAATCGGCGCGGGTGTGCTGCTGTGTCTTATCCCGATCGTCGGCGAGTTCGTGATCCCCGATCTTCTTGCCGGGTCGCATCGCATGATGATCGGTCAGATGCTGTGGCTTGAATTCTTCACCAACAAGGACTGGCCGGTGGCGTCCAGCATCGCCATCGTGTTGTTGCTTGTGCTGCTCGCGCCGCTGCTGATCTACGAGAAGTTGCAGCGGCGTTATCTTGACGAGGCGAACTAGGATGGCCGCGCGCACCCTGACAAGACTGTCATCGTTCAACATCGCCGCGCTGGTGTTCGGCCTCGCGTTCCTTTATTTGCCGATCGTCATTCTCGTGATCTATTCGTTCAACGATTCTCGCCTCGTCACGGTGTGGGGCGGCTGGTCGCTGCGCTGGTATCGCGAATTGCTCAACGACGAGGCGATGCTGTCGGCGGCGTGGATGAGCCTGCGCGTCGGCGTGGTCTCCGCGACGCTGGCTACACTGCTCGGCACGCTCGCGGCGATCGCCTTGTCGCGCGGCGGCAATTTCCGCAGCCGCACGCTGTTTTCGGGCATGCTCTATGCGCCGCTGGTCATGCCGGAAGTCATCACCGGATTGTCGCTGCTGCTGCTGTTTGTCGCCGTGGGCGCCGGCCGAGGTTTC
Source organism: Bradyrhizobiaceae bacterium (assembly GCA_003963145.1). GTDB lineage: Bacteria > Pseudomonadota > Alphaproteobacteria > Rhizobiales > Xanthobacteraceae > Afipia. The sequence continues at coordinate 240,198 of RXJJ01000009.1, read as the reverse complement.
TGGACGGTCATCATCGCGCACACCACGCTCACCATGTGCTTTGTGACGGTGGTGGTGCAGTCGCGGCTGGGCGGCATCGACAAGAGCCTGGAGGAAGCGGCGATGGATCTGGGTTGCGGGCCGCTGCGCGCGTTCGTTTCGGTGACGCTGCCCTTGATGCTGCCCTCGATCGCGGCCGGGTGGATGCTGGCGTTTACGCTCTCGCTCGACGACCTCGTGATCGCAAGCTTCACCACGGGGCCGGGCTCCCTGACGCTGCCGATCCGGATTTATTCCGAGGTCCGTCTCGGCGTGAAACCGCAGATCAACGCGATTTGCACGATCATGATCGCCATGGTCAGCTTGGTGATCGTCATCGCTTCGCTCGCCTCGAAACTCTCGAGCGAGCAGGGCGAGAGCGCGGCTCCGCTCTGATCAGTTCGTGGAAGAATTGGGCTCCGGCGTTGCCGCGGGTGGGGCAGGCGCCGTGGCCTCGGCGGGCGGCGATGTTGTCGGGGCCGGAGCGGAAGGTGTATCTGCTGGCGGTGCAGCGGAAGGCTCGCTGGTCTTGCGCACGCCCGTCAGCCTGTCGATGACGGCCTTCACGGCGTCGCGCGTCTTGTGATCCTTTAGCGAATCGAGTAGCGGCGCGGCTCCCTGCGAGCGCCGGATCAGGATGTCGGAATCAGGGAAGATCAACGGATCGTCCCACGGTCCCTGCACGACGAATGGCAGTTGAAATCCGGGTGTGGAGTCGGATGCCGGGACAAGGCTTGCCGTTCCCTTGAGATCGTATTCGCGCGAGGGGATCGAGGCGGTGCCGGCCAGCGTCACCTGGGTCGCCGGCCCGTCGATCTGGATATTGTCGATGTTGGCGATGCCGTTGTTGATGCTCACCGAGGCGTTGAGTTTCTCGAACGGAGTCGAGCCGCTGCGATAATTGCCCGCGCCGGACAGAGGACGCTTTTCAAGCCGTTTCAGCAATTGTTCGATGTTGAAGCCGACGATTGAGCCGTCGCGGGCGGTCAGCGTGGCGGTGCCGTCGACCGATTGCGCCAGCGCGAACGCGCTCGAGCCGGATGCCTCGAGCGACACGATCAGATCGCCGCGGCCGCGTAGCGCGCGGACTCCGAACAATTCGTTGCCGCTCGCTTCAAGATCGACGTCGTTGAACCTGAACTGCGCCTTGAAGTCGGCGGAATCGGCCGCCCGGCTGATGCCAAGAGAACCCTTTACGGTACCGCCGTAAATCTGCGCCTCGCCGACGCTGAGCGCCAGCGTTCCGCCGCGCAGGTTTGCGCCGATGGCGGTGCGGCCGAATTTCGAAGAGCCGACCGTGACCTTGGCGGCGGACAGGCGCATGTCGAGATCGGTTGCGGACAAGCCGCGCAGATCGAAAAGCTGCCTGTTCCAGTCGCGTGCCCCGCTCGCGAGCAGGCGGATGGTGCCGATATAAGGTGTCAGATCGAGCGCGTCGGCGGCAAGGGTGCCCTGCAGGGTCCGCTGGCCGGTGTTGCTGTTGTAGGTCAGGACGCCTTCGGCGGCGTTGCCGTCGAGATCGACATTGACGTTGGTCAGCGCGACGGATTCGCCGACGATATTGGCGCGGGCTTTCATGCTGAACCGGCCGAAGCCGCCGTTCGCCAGCGGCGTTTGCCCGATCCAGCGCAACGCGTCGCGCAGCGATGTGCTGTCCGCGGTGAGAGTGCCGTCGAGCAAAAGGCTGCTGCGATTGGAGACGGCGCCATCGAATCCGATTTTCAGGGGTGCCGAGGCGAGACGGACCTTCACGCCCGACCGGTCACCCTCGAGCATTGCCGCAAAGTCAGCGACGCTGAGGGTCGCATCGACATGTTCATCGCGCCAGTCGAACTGGCCGGTTGCGGCAAACGAGCGCGATATCGAAGGCCAGCCGAGCGACAGACCGATTTTGTCGATGGTTTCGTCGGTATGATGAATCTCGTCGCGGAAAAGCACCGTGCCCTGCATGACGCGGATTTCTGAGAACGACACGGGCGAGGCCGTATTGGGCTTCATGTTCCTGACAAGTGTCCGGATGATGGGGGTCCAGTTGCTTTCGCCGTCCGCGTTGCGCGTCACCGTGACATGGGGACTGAGCAGCGCTAGGTCGGTCACCTCGAAACGCCGCGTGAAGATCGGCAGCAGGCTGAGATTGGCGGTCAGCGCATCGACGGTCAGGGTGCTGGACCCCGCGCTTTCGCCTTTCAGCGCCACCTGATGCAGGGTCACATAGCTGCCGGGAAAAACCGACACTTCGGTTTTGCCGTGGACCACCAGTTCAAGGCCCGTTGCGGCGCGGATTTGCTCCTCGACCGAGCGGCGTGCGGCATCCTTGTCGATGACGAGCGACATCAGCATGAGCGTGAGCACCCCGGCACCCAGAACGGCCGCAGCCGGCGCTGCCAGGCGCTTTATCACTTGGATGAGGGTCAAATGCGTGATCCGATTGGGGGTGGGCGGCGACGGTCAGGGCTACTGCCAATCGCGGGCAACTTGATGGGTTTTCTTGACCCTTTCAAGGCCATAGCCGGGCCAGTCCGGCAATCTGGTTAAGCCTGAAAATACCAGATGAGCGGCCATTCAGGCTTTGCCGGAATGCCGTGTCATCAGGTTGAAATCATCGGATTGAAACCGGCCTTGAACAACGCCTTGAGCAACGCCTTGGGCAACATCGGATCATCCGGATTGACGGGTTTTCCGGATTGCGCGTAATTAGGCCCCGGCAGTTCCGGTCCTGTCGGCCGCCCTGCCGCCGGTTTCTCCTTCCTCAGGTTGCAGCACATATGAATAAGGTCTTTCCAGACGCGAAATCCGCGCTCCAGGACGTGGTCAAGAACGGCATGACGATCATGTCGGGCGGTTTCGGCCTTTGCGGCATTCCCGAAACCCTGATCGATGCGCTCGCCGAACTTGGCGTCAAGGACCTCACTGTGGTGTCCAACAACGCTGGCGTGGATGGAATCGGTCTCGGCAAGCTTCTGGACACCCACCAGATCAAGAAAATGATTTCGTCCTATGTCGGCGAGAACAAGACGTTCGCCCAGCAATATCTTTCCGGAGAGCTCGAACTTGAGTTCAATCCGCAGGGCACTCTGGCCGAGCGTATCCGCGCGGGCGGCGCGGGCATCCCGGCGTTCTTTACCAAGACCGGCGTCGGCACGCTGATCGCCGAGGGCAAGGAAGTGAAGGAATTCGACGGCGCGAAATACATCATGGAGCGCGGTCTCACCGCTGATGTTTCGCTGGTGCATGCCTGGAAGGGCGATGCCGTCGGCAATCTGGTCTATCGCAAGACCGCCCGGAACTTCAATCCGATGATGGCGACCGCCTCCAAGATGACGATCGCCGAAGTCGAGCATCTGGTTCCGGTCGGCGAACTCGACCCGGACGACATTCACACCCCCGCGATTTTCGTTCAGCGCATCATTGCGGTCGATCCGGGCCGCAAGCACATCGAACAACGCACCGTGCGTAAACGCGCGTAACGTATTCAACGAAGGAGAACGCCCATGGCCTGGACACGCGAACAGATGGCCGCCCGCGCCGCCAAGGAACTGCGTGACGGTTATTACGTCAATCTCGGCATCGGTATTCCGACGCTGGTTTCGAACTACATCCCAGAAGGCATCGACGTGGCGCTGCAGAGCGAGAACGGCATGCTGGGCACCGGCCCTTTCCCTTATGAAGGCGAAGAGGATCCAGATCTCATCAACGCCGGCAAGCAGACCGTCACCGAGCTTCCCGACACCAGCTATTTCTCGAGCGCCGATTCATTCGCGATGGTTCGTGGCGGCCATATCGATCTTTCCATTCTGGGCGCGATGCAGGTCGCCGAGAACGGCGATCTCGCCAACTGGATGATTCCCGGCAAGATGGTGAAGGGCATGGGCGGCGCGATGGACCTTGTCGCCGGCGTCAAGCGCGTCGTGGTGGTGATGGAGCATTCGGCCAAGGACGGCCCGAAGCTGCTGCACAAATGCAACCTGCCGCTTACCGGCGAGAACGTGGTGGACATGGTGGTGACGGATCTTGCGGTCTTCACCATCGACAGGCACGGCAAGGATGGTATGGCGTTGATCGAGCTTGCGGATGGCGTAACACTGGACGAGGTCAAGTCGAAGACCGAAGCGAATTTCCGCGTCGCGCTGAAGAACGCCTGAAGCTTCACACAGCCTGAGCGGCGGTCCGCGAGAAAACAACTTCCATCAGCGTGCCGGCATTCGGCCCGCTCTTGATGTTGAAACGCGCGCGGTTGGCCTCGACCAGCGCCTTGGTCAGCGACAGGTTCGTGCTGTTGTCCGAAGGCAGCCGGTCCGATGCCGTCGGTGTGCGGAAAGGCGCCAGCGCGGCCGCGATTTCATTGTCGTTCAGCCCGTGACCTGTGTCGCGCACGCGCAGCACAACCTCCCCCGAATCCGCCATTGCGGTGGAGACGATGACCTGACCGCCCGCCTTGGCGAGATGGATCGAACTGCCGATCAGGTTGAGCGCGATCTGCCTTAGCACCCGCGCATCCGCCTGAATGTCCGGCAGCGAATGCGCCAGCGAGGTGCGGACGATGATCCGCTCGCGGTTGGCGTGAGGCTGCAGCGCGGCAACGCACTGCTCGATCAGCGGGTTGAGTTCCTGATTGTCGAAAGCCAGATCGAGTTTGCCGGATTCGATCCGGGACAAATCGAGCATGTCGTTGATGATAGAGATCACCCGTTCGCCGGAGGCGCGGATATCCTTCATGTATTCGACATAACGCTCGTTGCCGAGCGCGCCGAACCGCTCCTCCATCATCACCTCTGCAAAACCGATGATCGCGTTGAGGGGCGTGCGCACCTCATGGCTGATGCGCGCCAGTACGTCTGTCTTCGCGCTGGCCATGCGATCGGCAGCGCGCCGCGCGGCAAGCATTTCATTCTCGGCTGGCTGAGCCGCCGGCGCCTTGTCGCGGAAAATCGCGAAATAACGCGGACTCTCAGGTCCGGTGCGGCCCATGGTCACGGATAAGGGGATTGGGCTTCCGTTCCCGGCGCGGCCGAGTACGTCGCGGCCATGATCGAGCAGGCTGGCGGCGCCAGCGGCCTTGACGCTTTCCAGATAATCCAGAATGCCGCGCTGGCTTTCCGGAGCGAACAGGTCGATCAGGCTACGCCCGATGATGTCGCGGCTATTGATGCCGAACAGCGCCTCGGCGCTGCGATTGCACGAATTGATCCGCGCGAGGCCGTCGAACACGACAATGCCTTCGGCGGTGGTTTCGAGAATGGTGGCAAGCTCTTCGGCCTGAATTCTGTCGGCAGAAACCGCTGCTTCCGGCGCGGGTGCCGGTGATGGGCCCGGCGCTGCATCGGCGGCCGGCGGGGCGAAGATCAAGGCATGTGCGTTTTCGCCGTCCCAGGTGATCGTATGCAGATGTGCGTTCGTGGCCGTCCTGCGTGCGGTGGAAATGATCACGGGCGTGCCGTCCGAGCCAGTGCCCTGCCCGGTGCCCGGCTCGACATAAAGAGCGTCAAGACCGCCTGCTTCGGTGAGGGCATGGAGATTTTCATACCCGGTCGCCGAGAGAAATGCGGGATTGGCGTAGACGAGACGGTCGAGGCGGTAAATCAGCACGCCGACGGGCAGGCGGTCGAACAATTGCGCGTCCTGCGCTGTGTGAGCAGTGGGCTGCACTATATTTGGCTGCAGCCAGGCCGTTGTGGGAGTTAAGCCAGCTGAAATTTCAGAAACAGCAGTTCCGGAAATGACAGGCTCGGAAACGACGGGATCAGCGACAGCGGAGTCGCTGGCAGCAGGAATTGCCGCAGGCTCATCGGCAGGAGGCACCTTTGCCTTGTCTGCTGCGTCGGGGTGCTGCGCCGGAATGGTTTTTGTTTCCGGGACAGGATTCTCCTCCGCCGAGGGCGCACGTGCCGTCTCCCCCTGCAGGCGTGCCGCAAGCTGCCGCGCGATTTCATGAAACGCATTGTTCTCGCCCGCGGTGAGTGAGAGCGTATTCTGCTCGCCATTCGGTCTGAGCGGCACGACGTTGATGGGCGTTTCCAAGATGCGGTCCGTTTCTGTCACGGGAGGAGGATTGCCGGACGCCGGTTCGGCAACAACCGTCGCATATCCGTCACGTGCTGTCTCCTCCTTGGCGGGCTGAGTTGGCTGAACGGCGGGTGGCGTTGTGGATTGCTGTGTACCGAACAAAGTGTCGTGGCGCCGCTGGGCCGCGAGGCGGTCGAGTCCTTCCAGATCGCGGCAAACGCCAAATCCGCGATAACCGGCAAAATTCCGCTCGCTGTCATAGACAGGCAGCCCCGACATTTCGACCGGCAGCCGCGCGCCGCTTCCATCCACGGGCCATGGCACGACGATGCCGCTCCAGGTGTTGCGGGTTGCTACCGCCCGGGCGATCCGTCCCTCCGGGTCGAGGCCGAGGACGTCGGCAATCTCGCTCCACAGCCGGCCGAAGGCGGAGGCGGTGTGGGTGCCGATCAGCCGGGTGAATTCGTCGGAGCCGAACGAGAAACGGCTATCCGCATCCATTTGCCACATGAACCGCAATGGATGTCGTCGCCGCGTGGGTGCGGCATCATTAAAGACTGTCGCTGCCGCGGCGACGGAATCCCGCGCGACGGTTTGCGATACTGCCGTGGCCTCGCCATAAGATTCTTCCGGTCGGGTCTTTCCAGTTGATGCAGCTGGCGACGCCGCGTCATCACACACTTCGGCCGGCGGGGATACAGCGTGCGTTTGTGCGCTGTCCGATGATGGGATGACGGGCGGCATCACGACATCGGGCTTTTCCGGTGGCCGAGTCTCGGCGGCGAATGGCGGAACGTCCGCCGGCTTTTCCGGCGCGCCGGTTGACTTGTCTTGACTGGATGTTGAGACCGGAACGCGCGGTTCCGGGGCAGCCGGCTCGGCCGATACGACGGCGCGTTCGGCCTTTATCACGGTATCGGTCGCCATCAGGACAATGGTGCCGCTTTCAATGCCGTGTCCGACGCGATACGGCGTGATTTTTCCAAATGGCGCGGCGAGGTCGGTTTCTCCATGGATTGCAGCGTCGCGCGGCAATATCGCTGCAATCTGCGAAACCGCGGTCTCGAAATTCGGCAAGGCCTTCGCCGCGTCATTGCCATCGAGCAACGATCCGTCAGGATCGAAGCCCACCGCAGGACCGGGGAGTGCTGCAAGCAGTTTTCTGAACCGCTCGTTGAACGCGGGCCTGCGTCCTGCGGGAGGATGCGAGGTTGCGATCAGAATTCCGCTGGTGCCGTCACCCAGCGTCAAGCGTGCGCAGGTGCAGGTCATGAGGCCGCCGAGCGCTGCGCCAAATCCGCGCAGCCGTTCCAGCCGCAAAGCGCCGGAAGAGGGAAGGCGCATGGCGAGCTGAACCACCTGACGGCGGTGCGGATCGGCCGGCCCGATCGTGGTTGCAGCCAGCGCCGCGTCGTCCCGTGCATTGAAGAACGTCACGCCCGCGGCATTGGCCCAAAGAATCCGCGACCCGTCCTCCGACCAGACCCACACAGGTGCGCCGCTGACGGCATGGATGGCCAGCTGCGGATCTCGGATCGCCTGCAGGGAAAAATTGATCTGGCTCATACGCGCTCGGGTCGAGGTCTTTTAGCGTGGCGGGGTCACGGCAGTGCGACCGCACAGCCTTAACAGAGGATTATCGAGCTACGTTCCGGCCGAGTCCACGGTGCGGTGTCCGGGCTTCGGGCCTAACCGTCGCTAACGTTAACTCCCGGCGTTTCGCTGAACCAATAAATGCAGCAGGCGTTGCAAAATATACCCAAAGGTTCACGATAGCTGTCCAAGGCCTGTCATGCCCTGCGGGTATGATGAGGCAAACGGTCACAACACCCGGTGCGCGTAATTGAAGCCGGAACATGTGGCGGTGGTGAGGTAACAAACAGGAGGCACTCAATGGCTGACGACCGTTTCGAAATCCCGAAGGAAATGCGTGCAATGGCGGAAGCGAATTTCGAGCAGGCCCGAAAGGCGTTCGAGAGCTTTCTTGGCACGGCCCAGCAGGCCGCCAGTTCTTTCACGGGCACCAGTGAGGCCGCCCGCGCCAACGCCAAGGATATCAGCGCCCGGGCCATCGCCTTTGCCGAAAAGAATGTTCAGGCTTCGCTCGCTTATGCCCAGCAATTGATCCATGCGGGAGACATTACCGAGGTGATGCGGCTCCATACGGAATATGTCCAGAACCAGATGAAAACCCTTGCGGAGCAGGCGTCCGAAATCGGTCAGGCCGTGACCAAGGCAGCGCTGGACGCGACCAAGCCGAAATGAGCCCACGGCATTCCGGCTAACCCATTGGTAAACTGCGTGTATCTGAAAATCGCTGGCGCTTGGGCGATTTATGTTGCATTGCACAAATTTCGGCTTATGTTTGAGCCGATACTCGACCTAACGAGACTTGAGCTAACCGCCTTGAGCCGACCGAGCTGAGCCAACCGACTTGGGGCAGCCGACTTGGGGCTGCTGCTGGAACCGATAAGGCCGATTTTGGGCCGGGCGGTCCGACATCAGAAGACAACAATCCGAACTCCAACCACAGGATAGTATGATGAGCACCGATCCGTTCTCGACCGTCGTTCCGTTCCAGGTCCCTGAGCAAGTCCGCAGCTTCGCCGAAAACGGCGTGACTCAGGCGCGCGAGGGCTATCAGAAGCTGAAAGCCGCCGCCGAGGCCAACAACGAAGCCATTGAGGCCGCCTATGCCTCCGCCTCGAAGGGCGCGAGCGATTTCACGGCCAAGCTGGTGGACATCGCCAAGACCAACACCGCAAGCACATTCGATTTCGCCCAGTCCCTGCTCGGCGCAAAATCGCTTCCCGAGGCGTTCGAGCTCATGAATTCGCACGCCCGCAAGCAGTTCGAAACCCTGACCGCGCAGTCCAAGGACCTGGCCGAGTTCGGCCAGAAGGTCGCGACCGAAACCGTCGAGCCGCTCAAGGCCAGCGCCTCGAAGGCATTCAAGACCGTCGCCTAAGGCGTCGTCCGGCAATCACGGCTGTCCCTGCATTTGCGGGGCAGCCGTTCCATTTTATTTCACAGCCTTTATTTAAAGCGTTCCGCGAACCCGCCGTGCGGTCTTGCCAAAACAGGGCATTGCACCTAGTTTCCGCGCGTTCGCGCGCCTTCTGGCGCCGCCGACTATGCAGTTGTAGCTCAGCTGGTTAGAGCGCCGGATTGTGGATCCGGAGGTCGGTGGTTCGATCCCACCCAACTGTACCAGCACACAGTTAGGCTGTTGTTTCTCCACAAGTATTGCGAAATCAGAGACTTAGGACTGCCGCCTTGGTACACAGAGGTGGTACACATGGTCCTTGCAATGTCTCGTCCGTGGAAACATCCCGACAGCGGAGTTTACTGGTTTCGCAAACGCGTCCCAGAAGAATTGCGATCGCTCGTTGGCAAACGAGAAGAGAAGCGAAGTCTGCAAACGAAAGATCCGACAGAAGCTAAGCGCCGGCACGCTGATGTTGTGGCGGAGGTCGAAGCGAAGTGGACGAATTTGAGGAACGGTCCGCGCTCACTTAGTGAACGCGAGGCGCACGAATTCGCACAAGCGATTTACGATCGTTGGTTTACGCTTCACAAAGATAATCCAACCCAACAAACACAATGGGATATCGGGCTCGCTGAGCGCATATTTGCGCCCGCAGAGAAGTTCACCACTGAGTTGAGCGCAACATATGATCCGAATCTTTTTCGCCAGCATCAAATGCGAGCTCTTTGCGAAGAGGGTCGAAGATTTTGTGTGGAATTTTATGGATTGGTTATCGATCGTCCGAGCGAGACTATTCTTGAGAAAGCTGTAGCTCATGCTTTGCAAAGGGCTAGTCAGCGCTTAGCGCAGCATTCGAAGGGCAACTTTGACATCGATGAAAGTCAGTTTGGGTCAGAGAAAAAGTCTTCAGTTGAGCCGCTCGCACCTGCTTTGTTTAAAGACCTGATTGCTGGGTGGGCCAAGGAGAAGAAGCCACAACCACGAACTGTCTATGAATGGACGAAAGCCTTTGAGCTTCTGGAGAAGTTTCTTGGTCATAACGATGCAACGAAGGTTTTGACTGGCGACCTCATTCGTTGGAAGGACGCCATGGTCGCGGACGGTTTGCACACAAGGACAATACAAAATACGAGATTGTCTCCCGTCCGGGCGGTGTTTCAGTGGGGCCTTCAGAACGAACGTTTAGCAGCAAATCCAGCGGCTCAAGTAACCATTCAGACGAAGCAGATTGCGACCGAACGTAAACGCAGTTTCACTGACGAAGAAGCTCAGATCATTTTGGCAGCTGCGCTAATCCAAAAGGATCCGGTGCGCCATTGGGTGCCATGGCTTGGTGCATACACCGGAGCGCGCATTTCCGAATTATGCCAGTTGCGAGTGGAAGACGTTCTTCAAGTTGATGGCATTTGGTGCATGAAATTCGATCCTGATGCTGGTTCGTTGAAGAACACGAGTTCCGAGCGCGTCATCCCGATCCACCCAGCACTTTTGGAAATTGGATTTCTTCAATTCGTCGCTCAGTTTAAATCCGGCCCTTTGTTTCCCGGCCTTCCGCCGGATAAATTTGGGAAGCGCGGCGGTAACGGCACAAAATCTATAGGACGTTGGGTTCGCTCCCTCGGCATAACTGACGAGCGGTTATCGCCAAGTCATTCGTGGCGTCATCGTATCAAAACACTCGGTCGGAGGTTTGGCGTATCGAAGGATCATCTCGACGCTATTACAGGGCACGGTCGCGCCTCGGAGGGGGACAAGTATGGCGAATTTCCGATGGAGGCGCTTTATCGCGAACTCCGAAAAATTCCCATCCTTAAATTGTAGGGCAGTCTCGAAATCGATCTCAAAGCGCGTTCTTCGGAGAAGCGTTGGGGTTATTCAGACGAAGAGGCTCGAATCGTCTTGCTAGCCTCTCGCCGAGAGAGTGAGCCGCACCGACGTTGGGCCCCTTGGGTCAGTGCATTTACGGGGGCACGGATTGCCGAAGTATGTCAGCTGCGCCGCGAAGATATTCGAAAGATCGACGGTATCGATTGTATTGCATTCGCTGCTGAAGCTGGCTCGCTCAAGAACGTAAATTCCGAACGCGTGGTGCCGGTCCATCCGGCGCTAAAAAGCGAAGGCTTTCTTAAATTTGCGGTGTCGATCAAGAGTGGTCCGCTGTTCATGGACCTCATGCCGGATCGGTTCGATAGCCGCGGGGGTACTGGAGCCAAGGTTTTGAGCAGGTGGATTAGGTCGCTGGGTCTCACCGACAAAAGAATTTAACCAAACCATTCCTGGTGTCATCGCCTCAAAACATTGGGTCGACGACATGGGCTCGCAGTTGATATTATGGATGCAATGACCGGTCACGGGCGAAAGACCGTCGCAGATACTTATGGAGAATTCCCACCCACTGCGATGTTGCGGGAGTTGAATAAAATACCCACGCTTCAGGTTGAGAATTGATTTGAGATCGATGTCCGCTTTTGACCCAAAACGGACGCCAGCACGAAGCATGTTCGTTTACCAAACTAGGAAAGCCACTAATCGGCTCGATCTTGATATACCCGTCAGGCAGAAAGATGTCGCGCCGCCCGTCTGGGCGCGAGCCACTCAGGCAGTGATAAGCCGTAAGTTTTATGCCGGACACAGTCACGACCTTGGCTTTACGAGAATGCGATGATTCATAAAAAGCTCGAAAACATAGATCCCGGTGATTTGAAAAACCTGCTGGGCATGGCTCAGGAGAGCAAAACGCTCGAGTTCAAGCAGGCGATGCCTGCCAAATCCGACCGCGAGGTCATTCAATTCCTCTCCGCCGTTTCGGCCTTCGCCAACGCGGCAGGCGGCGATCTCCTGATCGGCATAACCGCCGAAGACGGCATCGCTACCGCGTTGAGCGGCGTGCCGCTTGCGGGCTTCGATGACGAGAAGCTGCGCCTGGAGCAGCTCATGGCAGACAATATTCAACCGCGGCTTCCGGTTGTCGGTTTTCATTCCGTGCCTTGCGGCGATGCCAACCACGTCATCGTGGTCCGTGTTCAACGGAGCTGGTTGGCGCCCCATCGCGTCACCAAGAACGACAAATTTTACGGGCGCAACTCGGGCGGCAAGTATCCGCTTGACGTCGGCGAATTGAGGAGCGCCTTTGCCCTGCGTGAAAACGTCTCCGAACGTATCCGCGCGTTTCGCGCCGACCGCCTTGCCAAAATCGCTGCGGAGGAGACGCCGTGCCGCTTGCTTCCGAGCACGAGCATGGTCCTCCATGTCGTACCCATTCCCTCGTTCGGCGACCGAAGGCTTATCAATGTTGCCGAAGAACTGTCTGTGCGGCCGGTCACCTTGCCGGTGCCGCTCGGCAGTAACGGCGCTGGGCATGGCGTCAATCTCGATGGGGTATTCCTGTATTCGGGCCCGTCCATGACCGAAGCCCACGGATACGGCTTGTTGTTCCGCGACGGATCGATCGAGGGCGTGAAGCAACTCAGCATTCTCGACGACAAAACGCCCTACATCGCCGGATCGATCTTCGAGCAGGATGTCTTACAAACGCTCAAGGTTTACATGAAGACGTGCGAGCAGTTAGAGGCGGGCATGCCTTTGTTCGTGGGGCTATCCTTCTGTAACGCGCGCGGTTGCGTCCTGCGGGCGGCAAGCTCTGGCGTGTGGACCACAAACGGCATATCCCTCAAAGACGAGGTGATTGCGCTGCCCGAATGCATCGTCGAGAGCGCCAACGCCGATCTGCCGCGCGCGTTGAAGCCCATATTCGATGTCGTCTGGAACGCATTCGGCTACATGCAATCGGACAAGTACGATCAGAGCGGAAAATGGATCGGTACCACGTGATGGCACCGTGTCGCGTTTATGCGTCACTTGCCCTTGGATTTGAGGTTCAGGTTGACGCGGCTGCACGAGCAGCGCACGGCATCCGGTATTCCGCGCGGCGTGATGTAGAGCCAGGATTCACAACTATCGCACCGGAAGCAGCCCAGCAGTTCACGAAAAGCGGCCACCACCGGCTCGAAATCCTTGCGCCCGAAATTCGCCCATTCATTGTAATGGAGAGCCTTGTTCACTACCCATTGCTCGACGTTGGCGGCGCCATTGCAGGTCGAGAGCATCTTTTTCCGATCGAGGGCCGCGTCTTTTTCCGTCGCGTTGCCCCAGGATTGCGCCGCATCGGCCGCCTTGCCGCATAAATCCCGCAGACGTGCTAGGACGCTCGGCAGAAGTTCACCCAGCTCGTAATTGCCGTCCGACTTGAAGACTGGGCTGGCGCCGAGGTTGTCGGCAAGGCGCCGCGCGGCATATTCGAGATGCCGCCGTAACGTGCCGGCCGCTTCGGGCACCTTGTTCTTCGCTAGTGACGCCGCGATGTCGTCCCAGACTTCCAAATTCGATTCCACGAGGGGGCCGGTCTCGACGGTCCATCCGTGAAACGACAGGGAGGTCTTGCCGGTGACGAGCCCCGCCGACCGCATTTGCTCCGCCCAGAGCCGGTCATGCGTCGTAATAACGAATTGGGTATTCGGGAAATGCGTCTTGAGGAGCTTGCAGAATTGATAGCGATGCCCGGAATCCACTGACATGACCACGTCGTCCAGCAGCGCAAGCGTGAAGCCATAGCCAAAGAGGCGCTTCATCAAGGCGAGATACAGGCACACGCCCATGCCGTCCTGATGGCCTTCACTATGAAAGGCGGCCGGCGGAAAGAGCCCGCGCTCATAGAAATTGACCGCGAAATCCAGCTTGCCCGCGCTCGGACTTAGCTTCGCCGTGAATTTCTCTTCGTCGCCCTCGTTGATCAAGCGATAGAAAGTGCTGAAATCATCCTGGACATCCTGGTAAAGCGCCTCCAGCTCGGCCTCCATCACCTTGCAATAGGCATCGTAAGTCGCCTTCGCCTCCCTGCTGGCCGTTTCGGCGCGCTGGCGCCGGCGCAGCGCTTCGCGATGATCCTCCAGGCGAAGCTGTGCGACAGAGAGAAAGGTTTGCGCATCGAGGGTAGCCGTTTGATCCGGCTTGGCCTCGACGAGGGTGACGAGTCCTGCTAACGCGCTTGCAAAGCCCTTCGGTACGGCAGCCCAGCCCGTGGAAAGACGGGGTTTCAGGCCCAACAACCCATCCATCTTGCCGAGCTCGCCTCGCAGGCCTTCGATGTCTTTGCCCCAGGCTTCGATTGCTGACTTCGACGGCGCATCGTCCTGCGCATTGGCCACGCGGTATCCGGCGACGAGCAATTCCCTTAATCGCGCGCATTCCCGGCCGAGGTCAGTTCCGGCCGAGAGCAAGGCGGCCTGTAATTTGGCCGCTTCCTCGGACTTTGCGAGCTTTGCGGTGAGATGCGTCCGCAGATGTTTTTCGTCAGGCCATTCATAGTCACACAAGGGGCATAGCGGACCATCGACGAGATCGAGGCCCTTCTCGACCAAGGCCCGGTGGTGAAGGGCCTGTAGCAGCGAGGGGTCCGATTCCAGCCTCGAAAGGTCGGACAGAATGGCATCGACCGCCGGCTTGCCTACCGCGTCCACCACCCCCACCGCATCGGCCAGCGCCTTCAGATCGCGAAGCGCAGCCTGCTTGTTGAATTCGGTAGACTTGCCGGCTTCGACCAGCCCCAGGTCAAGCCTAGTATCCGTGCCGAGCTCGTCGATGGAAGCAAGATTCAACGTCTTCCGGCGGAGATTGACGGCGGTCAGAATTTCGTCCGCCTTGAACTCCGCGATATTGAGATGGCGCGCGAGGGTATCCCGGCTCGCATTGGCCTGCGCTTCCGCCGCCTTGAGCGCGGTTTGCAGGCGGTTCTGCGCCGTATTGAGCGCGCTGCGCGTCTGGCCGACGTCGTCCAGCTTGAGGATGGTCTGGATTTCTTCCGATCGCTTGGTCGGCTCCACGAGAATGAGCCGGAGAATGTCGCGACGGGAGAGCGTGATCTCGGGATGCGCGGCGATGTCGTCAAAGGCCGCTTTGATGTCGGAGTCCTTTGGCCCGATCACCGGCTTCTTCGGCGACGAGACCTTGCGCGTGATCGTCGCCGCCTTCTTGAGCGTCGGGAAATAAACCTCCAGCTTTACGACCGCTGCATCCGGGAATTTTGCCTTGTCGACGTGCGGCCCATGCTCGCCGACCGAGAGGTCCTTCGTGCCTGGTCCCGTGAGACGGCCGATCTGGCCTGTGAGGGCGAATTCAATCGCATCGATGACCCCACTCTTGCCAGAGCCGTTCGGCCCGGAAATGGCGAAGGTGGCCTGATCGAGCTTGATATCGAGCTTGCGAATGCCACGGACTTCCTCGATGTGCACCGCAACAATCTTGATCATGCGATCCCGCCATCGTCGCCGGTAAAGATTTCCACGAGGTCATCAGCACGGACCTTCGAGTCTTTCCGGAGCAATTCGCGCAAAGCACTGATCTTCGGCGCGCTCAGCGTTTTCTTTTCGGACAGCTCCGCAACGAGCTTCTCGACAATCTTTTCCTGGATGGTCGCCATAGGCACCCGGCCAATCAAATGATAGCGTTATGGAAATCGGCTTCAGTTCACTGTAAGCTAGGAAACGGTGCAAGTGTTTTAAGAAAGCTGCTCCAGGCCGTCCCGCGACCGGACCGCTCATTAAGCTATGTAAATCGAACGGTTACTCCGGCCGACCGCGAAGCCGGTCCATGCCGATGACCAGCTTGCTTTTCATCTTGCCTGATTAAGCTATTAGCGCGCCTTCGCCAAAGCCAAGTCACGTTGAAGGTGTTCGGCGCAAAACCCGCGCGCCGGTTTTGCAAGCAACTGATTGGATTGTGAGGGTGGAGTGAATTATCCGCTTTTGGCGCAAAGGGGATATCGACAAAAACTCTCTCGAAATTGCCCAACTCAATCAATGGCTCAAGCAAGCTGGTTATAGAATGCAGGCGCGCTGGCTGCGGAGGTGTGGCTTGGGTTATTGAACGGGAAACTTGCGTTGACTGAATAAGGGGCATGGCCTAGGCTTACGCAAAAGAATCAAACATGGGGGCTCACGTGACTAATGATCACGTTAAACGGCATGCACTAAATGCGGCTCTTGAGGCGATTACGGTGGTGCGCCATCCGGACGCTGATCTTCTGGGGCTGACGGTTGATGGGGCGCTCCCCTCCGGACCTGCTCAGTCCAGTCATGGGTCGCATGCGTCGCATCACTCTTCACATGCATCGCACCACTCTTCGCACGCTTCACATCACTCAAGCCGATAGCCGCCGGATAAGCTGTGAACCCTTGGTGAGACCAAGAGGCTGATCAAGGGATGGCCATGTTACCTCCCTCCCCTTTTAAAAATTGTTAGATTTCCGGCGCCAAGCCCCAGTTGTGAATCGGGCATTCGGACTTTATCGGTCCGATTGGCGAGAACCTAATGAACCTCAGGCAACCCGTTCAGGTTGTCATCATCGCCAACCCTTAATTACATTCGTCGCATAACTCCCGCCATTCGAGCTGAGGAGCAGATGACCGAGATAGTTGTTGAATTCTCTGCCGCTAGTCAGGGAGTTGCCGCGCTTCGAGCGGCCGCATATCGCTTGATCGGGCAGGCCAGCGCCCGGATTGAGACACACGGCGATGTCCACCATTGTCGCCTTGAGGCTGCGCCGAGGAGCAAGATCGCAGAACCTGAATTGCGCGCACGGTTTATCGATCTTGTGACCGATGAGAATTTGCGCGAACAGATTGCGTCATCAACAGAATCCACACGCAACGTCATCCTGGCTCTTGCCTTCGGTGCTCTCGCGCGAGACCAAAAGAGTCGAGACTGAGATGGCGCGCTTCCAGCCTGTCTCCAGTTTTCAACCAGTTGCCGAAGAGCTGGTTCTTCTTCCGCTCAGGTTTGAGCGGACTAAGGATGCTCGCTTCATAGTTTCTAACTTAGTCGGCGACCTAATTACCCTGAGCGAACAGCAGCTCCGAGAGGTCGTTAGCCTTAACCTTGATCCCGGCAGCGATCTCTACGCGCTCGCATCCGAGAAGTTCCTTGTGATGAAAAAAGGGAGTCGGGCTTCGCTTCAATTACTCGCTATGCGCTTGCGCAGCCGCATGGCGTTCCTTCAGCATCCGACGCAGCTTCATATATTGGTTGTGACCCTTCGGTGTGAGCATTCCTGTCCTTATTGCCAGGTTTCGAGACAGAGTACCGATCGTGGTCGTTATGACATGCCTTGGGAAACGGCAGTTAGAGCCGTAGAAGTGGCATTGTCCACGCCCTCAAAGTACATCAAGCTTGAGTTTCAGGGGGGCGAGCCACTGCTCAATTTCGAACTGATCGAGCGTATCGTCCCGCATGCCAAAAAACGCGCGAAGACATTGGATAAGGAACTCCAATTTGTAATCACAACGAATTTGGCGCTGCTTGACGAGCATGTTCTGGCATTCTGCCTGACCGAAGACATTCAAATCTCCACTTCTCTTGATGGGCCCGCAGATCTCCACAATCGTAACCGTCCAAGGCCCGGCGGTAATAGCCATC
Source organism: Bradyrhizobiaceae bacterium (assembly GCA_003963145.1). Taxonomy (GTDB): domain Bacteria; phylum Pseudomonadota; class Alphaproteobacteria; order Rhizobiales; family Xanthobacteraceae; genus Afipia. The sequence continues at coordinate 222,719 of RXJJ01000009.1, read as the reverse complement.
AACTTGCCATCGCCGGAATACGTCGAGCGCAAGCCGTGCTGGGCAAGCATCGGGTCGGGGCGCTGATGACCACGACCGAACAGAGCCTTGGTCGGGTCGAAGAGATTGTTGATGAGTACATCCGTCTTGAAATGGACGGAATCTTTCTGCGCCCACTTTCACCTTACGGCTTTGCAGTCAAGACAAAACAATTCTTTCGATACGATGCCGGCGAATGGCTCAGATTTTATGAGCAGGGGTTGCGATATATTTTAAAAATTAATCGCGACGGCCGCTACTTTCCAGAATTTTACGCTGCGCTCATTCTTCGTCGAATGCTCACTGACCGCCGAATCGGTTACGTCGATCTTCGGAGTCCGGCTGGCATCGGACTCGGCGCTTTGGTCTACAACTACGATGGAAAGGTTTTCGCCTCAGATGAGGGGCGCATGCTAGCCGAAATGGGCGACCGCAGCTTTGAGTTGGGTGCCCTTGAGGGTGCAACCTACGTGTCCCTCATCCTTTCAGATAAGCTTGTGGACATGGTTAGTGCGTCCCTCACGCAATGCGCTCCCCAATGCTCCACCTGCGTCTTTGAACCCCACTGTGGGGCCGATCCTGTCTACCATCACGCAACGCAGGGCGATCCAGTCGGTATCAAGCCTCTCTCCGAATTCTGCGCCCGCCAGAAAGGAATAATGACGCTACTGATGCGTTTGCTTGAAGAATCGCCCGAAGACGCGGCCATACTGCGCAGGTGGGCAGCATGAAGCCGCTTGTTCTTGGAGGCAAAGTAAAGGCTGTCGAAATCGACAACGATGTCCATAATCATCAAGTTCTGCGTCTCATCGACGCCTCGGTTGAACAGCCGAGTGGTCCAAACGACGCTGTGCTCGTTAAGGAGGGTAGACTTAAACTTTGGGTGCCTCCCAGTGCAGCGGTGTTCGTCGGAGAACGCCCTGAAGGGACGCCCGCTCCCTTGGCAATTACGCTTGGCGAAGAATTCTCATATCTTGGGCCGGGTGACATTCTTGGTGTCCATCTCGATACCGGCAAGGTCCGGACGCTCTATAGGCGCTCATCTCGTCATAACGGGTTCCTGCTAACTGAGCGCTGTAACCATTACTGTGTGATGTGCTCGCAACCACCGAAGAACGTAAACGATGGCTGGTTGCTTGATGAGATCGCCAGAGTCATCCCCCTCATTGATTTCGAGACCTCCTATTTAGGTTTTACCGGTGGCGAACCGCTACTTGAGTGGCAACGCGTCGTGGAATTGCTGCGTCTTACGCGCGATATGCTTCCCAACACCGCTGTCCACCTCCTGACTAATGGCCGCGGCTTTGTAAATGCGGAAGTTACGGACGCCTGGGCAAGCATACAGCATCCCAATCTTAGCGTCGGTATACCGATTTATAGTGCTGTCGATGCGATACACGACTATGTTGTCCAGGCATTGGGCGCCTTCGATGAGACTGTGCTTGGTATTCTGCGACTTAAAGAGCTGGGTCAGCGTGTAGAGGTGCGCGTTGTCCTCCACGCAGTCACAGCGCCGCGGATAGTGGAAACGGCCCAATGGCTTGCACGCAACCTTCCCTTTGTCGACCATGTCGCCCTTATGGGATTGGAGAACACAGGCTTCGCGATTGCCAACGATCGCCTGCTTTGGATTGACCCGCTGGACTTCCAGGAGGAACTTGCGTTGGCAGTCGATATTCTTGATGTCGCTCGCGTTCCAGTATCCGTCTACAACCTACCTTTTTGCGTTCTTGATCAAAAAGTCTGGCCCTTCGCTCGCCAATCAATCTCCGATTGGAAGAACACCTACTTGCCTCAATGCGCCGGATGCGCGGCTAAAACGAATTGCGCGGGCTTTTTCTCAACTGGACGGCCCAAGCAAAGCCGTGCGATCGAACCATTACACACATTTTAAGCGATTGATCAAAAAGGCGCGGTCTTGGCCGTTGCGTAGCTGTTAGAAGGACTCCGGCCTATCGGGACAGTCTCGGGTCGATGCTGTGGACAACAACGAGCGGCTGCTGCAGTTGCATGGGGAAATACTTGAATCGTTCAATCGCGATGTGGTGCCTTCTTCAAGTCTCCTCTTGAGGACTATTGCGGTCTTTGCGCGTCGACAGCGTCGCGGTCACAGGGCTTGGCGCTTGTGACAGATGCTCTCTCCGGTTTGTGAGAAAGGGATGCAAAAGATGAGCGGAATCGGCGTAAATCTTGTGGAACGGATCGGCTCGTCGCGAAGGTTTGCGACGTCAAACCCGTGAGGTTTTTAGTGAGCAGCTGTTAGCTGTTCGCGGAAGGTCCGCTATTGGCGCAAAGCGGACATTTGAATACCGAACGCAGGCTTCATAACTGCTCTTTCACCGCGTCCGGGACTTTCTCGAGTGATGGCTTGAAGTCTTTGTAGGTCTTCTCGTTCTGCTTGATGCATTCGGCGAGCGCGGCAAGCATCGTGCTGCCTTGGGTCTCAAAACTGATCGAAAGATTCTGCAGGTTGCCGGGCATGACCACAACGAAGTAGCGGCTGTTCCATAGCTTCTCCGAGAACGGTTTCGGTTTGATCTGGAGAACGAGGATCGTGTTCTTGTCTTTAACCTCGTACTCGAAGTCAGCGCCGTCAATGAGACCTCGGTGATTGGTGCCGAAGAAATTCCAGTGCAGGATACCTTTCTCCGGCGACTGGATTTCCCATGCGGTGTCATGAATATAAGCCCACATTTCGCCGTCGACGAGTGAGCGATGGATTTCGACCGACGAGCCATCGTTCCTGCTCGCCTCCCCAAAGCAGGTGGCTTGGCCGGTGCTGGTGTTAGCCCCACCTCTGACCGTCCAAAAGCCATCGGTTTCCTTGTAGTAGAAACCTACCTCTTCGGCATGAGCGATGCCGTTGCAGATGAAGGACAACACCAACACGGCTTTCAGGAGCGCAACCCTCATGGCAGCACCGTCACGTAATTCTGGCCGTTTGCCAGCGGCTGAACGGTGAAATTGACGAGGTCGTCTTTCATTAGCGCGAACCCTTTCTTGGGGGCCTCTATTTTGATCTTGGCGATTTCGTCTTCTGAAGCTTGCTTGGTAAACCGCATCATTTCGATGATGTCGGTGGTGATGAGAACGGAGCAGCGCTTCTTGATGCTGTCCTTATCAGTAGATACTTCTGTAGCGCTCTTGGTTTGAACGACGAAGACGTTCGGTGGAGCTTCAATGAACTGGCCGAACTGTTGCTTGTCGAAGAGCTCTTTGACCTTGGCCAGCACGGAGCTATCGGTGCAAGGCGAGTCGTTACAGGCGGTGAGTAACCCAGTAACTGCAAAAGCTGCGGTCACGCCAAACAAGCGGATCATTGACTTATGCATGGCGGTCAACCAAACAGCCATGAGGCCGGCTGGGGAATAGGCCGCCCGTCGTTGAGGAGGATCAGGCCCTTGATGGTCCGAACCAGGGTCCAGACGAACCACCACAGCAGGATTGGTCCGCCGATATAGAGGAAGAGAAGAAAGCTGCCGATCGCGAGATAAAACAGGCCGATCCAAAACGTCCGGACCTGAAACTGGAAATGGCTTTGCAGGAATCCGCTGGCGGTGGGTTTCTTGACGTAGGCGATGATGACACCGACCAGCGCGGTGATGCCGGTTAAAAAGCCAATTAAATAAAGAAGATAGACGGCAAGGGCATAGCCCTTGTCGTTCACGACGGGTGTGTTCACCGTCGGCTGGTCAACTGCGTTTGTCACTTAGCTTGCCTCCTAATAGTAATTATTCACCACCCTTCAATTCCGTGAACTCTATGAGAAATTGACGGCGATGTGCAATATAATGCGTCGCATTAAAGTGCAACGCTATGGCCGTCTAGCTGCATGTCGGATGACGTGCGGCGAATGGTTGGCGATAATGTTCGGAGGCTACGGCTTGATGCCGAATTGTCTCAAGCCGAGCTTGCCGATCGGATGGGGGTAGACCGTGCGTATGTCAGTGGCTTGGAGCAAGGACAGCGAAATCCCACGGTCGTGAGCTTATGGCACGTTGCGCAGGCATTAAAAGTACCCATACGTGCTTTCTTTGAAGAAACGAAAAAAGCGAAACGCTAAGGAAAATCAGGGCAAGCGCTAGTTCACGCCTGAACTAAAAACCGCTCAACATTCGGCGACCGGTCCGTAAACACAGCGGCCGTCAACGGGCCGCCAAAGACTGCCCCGGTGTCGATATTCAGCCGATTGATGCGGACTTCGGGCTTGCCGTCTTTCGTGGGCGTATGCCCGTGGATAATCCGGCGACCGAAGTCCTTATTTGACGACAAAAACGGCTCCCTTATCCAGAGCATGTCATTGTCATCTTGCTGATCGAGCGGGCGATCCAGATGGACGCCTGCGTGCACAAAGAAACGCAGGCCATCGTCGTGAGTTTTGGGAAGTCGCCGAAGCCAGTCGATGTGCGTTCGCGGAATTTTCCTGGGGTGTGTCACGCCATAGCTTTCGAGTGTCCGGATGCCTCCGTTGCGAAGCCATCGCTCTTCCCAGTCAGCATCGTCCACGGCGGCCAGAAGCATGTCCTCGTGATTGCCCATCAGGCAGATGACCTGACCCGGCCGCGCTTGCTGTAACGTCATGAGATGCTCAACGACATCCCGGCTGTCGGGACCTCGGTCGATGTAATCTCCCACGAAGATGAGCTTGAAAGGCTGTCCATCAGAATCCTCTTGGCAGAGAGCTATGAGTTCTTTGAGCTGCCGAAGGCAGCCGTGAACGTCGCCGATTGCGTAGGTGAGGAGCATGTAAGGTTTCAAATTCGGTCATCCCAGCAGATGAAGTGTACATCAAAGCGAGCATGTCGTCTGTGATGTTAGGAGGAAGCTTTTTGTAAGCCCATGATCGTAGAGAGAAATCTCGAAAGACTTTTAGCTGCACCGCCGGAGATCGAGAGTTCCGGGGATGTTTTGCGAAAAATCAACATCTTCGCTGTGGCCCGGCGAGACGTGCCGCGCTCCGCAGTTTGGACAGTCGTCGTCGCAAGTAGCAGGCCAAATATCCTCCCATTCGTGACCGCAGCGATAGCAGTAATAGAAATTGCGGAAGAGCGGCATTTGATGATCCTGCGTTACTCGCGGGTCAGGCAATGATCTTGCCGTTGATCCGCGCTTCTTCGACGAAGTGCGAAAGCGGCTTATCGGTGACGAAATGCGCGTCGCGCTCGACATGCAGGCCAAGCCTGCCTTTCACTGAACTGATCTCGGCGAGGCTTACGAAACCAAGCTCTGGAAAACCGAGACCCAGATCACAGAGGCCGAATAGGCGGTCGGGGTCATCTGGGTCGACCTCGGTGATGAGCCAAGTCGCCGCGCCGTCTGGCAGGAATAGTTTGACGACTGGGACGTGGTCTTGTTCGTCAGCCAATGCGTTGACGAGGAGCTGGACCTGATCGGTCAGGGAGAGGAGGCTATTTTGAATATTCATGACGCCTCCCGATCGTTTGCCGGCCGGTTCGTCGTTTCGGGCTGGGAGTGCTGGGGTGTCGAGGTTGGACGAACTGGCAACTGGCGACGGCTTCGGTCGACGGAGCGGTCCGGCAGGTTTTTTTTAGCCGATGAGTTCGCCCTAAGGTCTGGCAAGGCGCCGACCTCTTCGAGGGCAAGGTCATAGATGCGGCCGAAGTCTAAATAGCGCTGCCACAAAGATGAGGCCAGCTTCGTTGCGCCAACCGCATTGATGGCGTCAACGAATGCTTCCAGCGTCACAGGCTCGAACGCAACCCGATTTTCGTCTTGGTCTTCGCGATGAATGAGCTCGTTCTCATAAACCTTGAACGCGGTCATGACGCGTCGGTTGAGGCGTGGTCCAATGGCCATGAAGACGCCGCGTGAGGTAATGCCTTGGTCGACGACCAATTGCGCGAGCATGTGCTCCCTCCACAGCTGCTCCAGTGCAAGAGAGCGAAGGAGGGCGCTTTCTGGGTCGGTATAAAGATGAACCTGCCTCGATGCCTCGACGTAGCGATCTCGCATGCGGGCTGCTGGGCCGGTCATATCTTCCGAATACTTGAATTCGACGAAGATCGTACCTTCTTCGCCATCGGTAGTCGTAACCCGAACCGCGGCATCCCAGGCAGTACCATCGTTAAGAAATCGCGCTTCTCGCCGACCGGGGGAATGTTCGAAGTCGATGCGATTTACGGAATGCACGAATTCCGGCAGCAAATGGCGAAAAACGGCCGTGGCAAGTTTAAGATCAAGCGCCAAGGGACCGAAGAGATTAAATGTCATCGGCATCGACGAAAGCGCGTTGCCGAACAGACGCTCTTCGTCGATTGCGGCTCCTTCTTCGCGCATGAGTAATTCGCGCAGGACAAGTTGATGAACTTTCTCGTCGATGAAGTTTTTGCCGGCCTCCGCCGCGGCGTTGCTCAGGTTCGAAGCAAAGCCAAATGTTTTGGTGACGTTATCGATCATGCGCGTGGTGGCGCTATTGGGGATTTTATGGTCGCTCAGCCAAAGGGCTTGTAGCAGCCGGGCCGCCCGACGGAAGCGGGTGTCGATAAAGCAATAGACGTTTTGTCGTTTCAGCAGTTCGTCGGGGACAAGCGGGACCCGAGGCAGGCTGGTGAAGGCGGGGTTCGCGGAAAAACTTCCCCTACGCTTACGTGAAGGGGTCGTGGAAGCGATGAGATGGTTCGTAGTCATGGATTCTCCTAGCAATCGTTGTTGCCAGGAGGTTTCAGTGCAGGGGGAGCGAAGTTGACGGAGTTGCAGATATAAAGACTGCGCGGACCAAGTGATTTGGTTCAGTCATTTACAAAACATGTCGCCCTTAGAGAATCAGATGAGCAAATAAGCAAAATCAAAACAATAGCCCCAACCCGAAGGGTTGGGGCTCTAGAGAGATACTGGGCACTGTGACAGATTAAGTGATAGAGGTTTAGGTAGTGTTCTAATCCTCTGTCAATCACTTTGCAATCATATCAAACGGCGAGTACCCCAGCGATAATTTGTTATCGTTGCTTGGCGCCACCATTGCCTCAGCCGCGTCGGCGATTGAACCTAAGTAGACGTTCCTGTTCGAGATCGATGAATGGTCGATCGTTTGAAATGTCTTCGCATATTCCCGCGCCCATCAAATAAATATCGCACGTTTCGTTATCCGGCTTATACCCGTCTTCAATGGCGTGGGACAAATCGAGACTTGTAGCTTCGGCAAATGCACCTTCAAGAAACTGCGCAGCAGATTGTTTAAGGAGCGGTGGGCGAGTTTTCTTGGGATACATTTCGAGCAGAAGTTCAATGAGGTGCACCAGCCCCTTTTTAGGTTTTGCCTTTCCTTGCCCATCGACGGTGATCGTGCCGGTCGTTGGATAGTAGTTTACTTTTCTAATTCTCAAGTGGTGATCGTTATTTCTCTGACGCTCAACGAAATAGCCTGACTCGCGAATGACATTGATTGCTTCCGTTGTCTCCGGAGGATCATTGTCTCGAAATAATTTGTTTGATTGGTCGGTGCGATAAATCTTCTTCATGGGTAGAACTCCAAAAGCGATTAAACGACCTCTTGTCGTCATCGGATATAGAGTTGCTGCCGTGGCTCCGGTGGAGTCTTCGAACGCACCGCCCTAACGTGAGTCGTCGCTTTGAATGGCGGACTTGCCGAGCCTTGCTTGGCCCTGTGTCGCGAGAACAAGCCTGCCGTGGTCCAAGCCCAAGCCCTCTACAAATGGGCCAAGGCGATGCAATTGCCGCTTTATGTAGAAGTTGCAGTGCGACAAGCTCTACTTTGTCTTCATCAGGCATTTTAGAGCATCAAAGCCACCAAACCTCATTGGTGTGCCGAGATGCTCTTCCACAAAACTTCCGCTGATTCCGTCGGCCCTTCCCCGACAGTCCATTCGACGTGCGGAATCTGACAGATGCCGGACAAATCGACCGCGCCGATCCCGACGACCCACGAACGTTTTGGAGGCAACGAAGGGGGCGGCGCGCCAAATTCCACAGCACCGGATGTGTTGAATGTGCTCAAATTCATTGAGCAACTCGCGGATACACTCGGTGTCGAGGTTTTGTTCACGGGTGAAATGAGAATTCGGGGACAGCGCGATCGTGCAACCACTCCCGGGCATATCGGCGAAGTTCTACGCGCCGATCATATGAACCCGGTCATCCTCCAAGAGCGCGCCGTTATCGTGAATAGGCGGCTGGGGCTCGGTTACAAAGGGGCGGAGCTCACCGCGGGAGTCGGCGAATTTCTGCGCCAGCGAAAGAAGCTGCGCAAAGCAATTATCCTTGAGCGCTTACTGCGACCCGGTCGGCCGCTAACAGCATTCGAGACAGAGCGCGCTAAGGCCGAATGGCAGCATATCGGCACATTGTTCCATATCGACGCCGATCTCGCGATCGCTTGTCTGAAGCACTTTATCTGGCAGGTCTTTCGAAAGCAGCTCAATAGGCAAATTGAGCATCATTTGATGCCGGTCATAATAGGCGATCAGGGCAGCGGCAAGAGTCGCTTCGTCGAGATGTTTCTAAACCCTCTAAGAGAATTAGCTTCGGCGCCTGTGCGCACCAGTGATGCAATTGATAAGCGTGTTGTTGGCATGCTTTCGTATGCAGTCTTATGGTTGGACGACATGGAGCCGGTGTTAAACGGCGCCGTCGACAATTTAAAGAACCTTATGACGAGCGATCAGCAACTGCGCCGAGTCCTGCGTACGTCGATGGATGTTACGGCCAAGCAGAACACGACTTTGATAGGCACGAGCAATCATGCGGTCGCTCATCTCGTGCCCGACAAAACCGGGCATCGCCGATTTGTCGAATTGCCGTTTCGTAACGGAAACGTCGAGAAGGGCGGAGAAGAAACCATTTGGCCGACCATCAACAGCATCGATTATGAGCTTCTGTTCTGCTCGATTGACCCGTTTGCCATCAGTCCGCTTATTCCCCACTTACGGGCGTTGGCGGCCCATCAAGCTAAGACGCCCGTCGAAAGTCCGCTACTGCGGTGGCTTAGGCAGCTCGATCGGAACGATCAGGACATCCTTGCCATCACGACAGCATGGGGTGTGCGTGCCGGCGCACTTCATGCTCTTTATCGCGCGCGGACAGGTCATGAGATCCGCAGCAATGAATTCGCCAACGAGATGTGGGATTTGATCCTTCAGAGAAAAGGACCCTTTTGTAATCGGCAACGAGACAACAATAAATCGTACTACTATGTCTTTCGCGCGCCGGTGGAGGAAGACGTGCCAAACAATGAGTGAGATTGCTGGCCATATCGTTACTCACGGCTTCCCAGCCTCCCTAGCCTCCCTAGGTCCCCAGGCTCCCTAGATTCCCATACATCGTTGAGTTCACATCGCCACACGCAAATCGATTTGAGATACCACCATGGCTTGGGCCAATGATTATCGTCCCGATCGCTTCGAAGACGTTCTCGGGCAGAATGATTCTGTAAAGCAACTGTCACAACTTATCTTGCGAGGCCGCGTCGTCAGAAATGCTTTCCTGCACGGGCCGCGTGGACTGGGCAAGACGACTCTTGTTCCGATTTACGCGAAGGCCCTGAATTGCAGCAAACTGACCGAGCTTGGTTCGCCGTGCGGTGAGTGCCATCGATGTCAGGCGAGCTCGACATATCTCTTTAGATATGACGTCCCGAAGGCGCCGAATAAAGAAGAAGTGCAAGCCTGGCTAAAGGCTATGTATCGACCGGACAAAGATTTCGTTCGAACCTTGTTCTTTGACGAGGCACAAGCCTTTAAAGCCGGCGCCATGGAGGTTCTGTTAGATCCACTCGAGGAGCAATCGCCCAACATTTCCATTTGCATAGCTACAAGCGAGCCGTGGAAACTCAATGCAGCATTCAAGTCGCGTTTTACTCTTGATCTGGTGGTTCAGCCATTATCCCTGCTTGAAAGCGTCGTGCTGTTGGAGCGCGTCGCAAAGCGCCAGCGATTGGAGTACGATCGTCAAGCGCTTGCGACGATCGCTCGTTTGAAGCGCGGATATGCGCGGGACATGGTTCAAGCGCTCGAGCAGGTCAGTATCTATAGCAAGGTCATCACAGCGGATGCAGCTAAAGCGGTCCTGGACTTAGAACAAGGTGCTGACCTTGTTAGCTATCTTCTAGCTTTAATCAAAGGTGACGCAGATGCCTGTGTCGCGGCAAAGAATAGCTGGCGCGCCACGCCGGCGGAGCAGATCGTTCTTATTCGTGCGTTTCTGCTGTCGATGTTTTATCGCGACATTATGCGCCAAAACATTTCGATCAATTCGATTATGGACGAAATGATCGAGGGGCGGGATGAGATCATTGCAGCACTTAAGACTCGGCTGGGTGTTGAAACCAACGAGCAGTTGCGTCCATATTTTCTTTCAATGGTTGAGTTTTGGTTCAGCGCTACAACTGACCGTGACGAAGGCGCGTTGAACACTCAGATGTTGTGTTTCGAAGAATTGGTCCAGTCTCTTTCCGTAAAGATGATGGCTCCGGTTCTCCCTGAAATAATTGAGAATGCTTCGGAAAAACAGTCGTCGAATATTTATCCATCACACGTAAGCGCCACAGCGCCGACCTTGAAAGGCTACCTCGCCAGAAATGATATTAGGGACATATTCAATCGTTCGAGCTTTTACGTTCAGCATTATGGTGAGCACTTCAATGTGTGGCTCACCGTTCTTGCAAATCGCAGGTCGGGAACAAACGATATTGAGACGTCGTCAGCTTTTGCGCGCTTCTGCGCTGGTCTTGCGGAATTGACCGATAACAAGCCGCCGTCGGCTTTTATTGCAATACCGGAATGCATCGATGGAAATTTTCGCCTGAATGTTATCGCGCGATTTCCTAATCTTGATGGTGCGATCCTCAGAAGAGAAATCGATGTTATTGCGGAAAAAAGCAACTGCAATACCGCTGAATTCAGATTTGACGCTAAAGCTGTCAAGCGAGCGCATCAGACTCAGTGGAGTTTGGTGCGAGAGCTTTGTGCCGGCTTTGTCGATATCGGCGGCGATGAGCGCGGCGATCTCCTCGAAAACTTGAAAGTGCCAAAAAACGTTCGGCGTACGCCCAATCCCATTGCCCGGCCTCGGCCCATTTTTTCGACGCTTCTGAGCGATGAAGCAATTCAAAGGGAATGTTCTGCAAAAATGGGGTTTTTGTCGGCGTTCGATGCCGAGGAGTGGGAGCACATAGGTGGCGATTGGGAGCTTGAAGAATATAAAGATCGCAGGGATGAAATCGACAACCGCTCGCTGATGCTTGCCGACATTCGAGCTCTCTTTGAGCATGAGCCGGACAAGTTGGCTCTGGAAGTTGCGCGCCTCCAAAACGGATGGCCGGAGAGGCCAGAACAACGTCAACGGCGTTGGGTTAAAAACAGATGGTTTTGAGACTCAGCGACATCGAGTATCTGACAAGCTCGCCGGCGTCGAAGGCGAGATCTATCGCTTACGTTTATCGAACGGGTCATTTGCGGCGGCGTGTTATCTCCCGCATCGCCGAACACAACGCACTCAATGACTTCACGGCCTGTGCGCCGAACGAACTTCTCACGCTCGCCCTGGGCGGCGGATTATTCGCAGAACCGCATTGGTGCGATTGGAGCCATCACTCCGGATTAAAGCCATCGTTATTCGAACTCCAATCGGCAATGGACGATGGAGCGCATCTTATCGTCGTTATCGTTTCTGAGAAGGAATGGACGATCGACAGTAATCGTTTGAGCGACTCGTGGCTTGTCATCGAGGAGAGGGAGATCGACTTGGGCACGGTCGATGTAGCGGTTCGTTATTTTTGCGAATGCGGCGAGATTCATGGAACGCGTCATCTATGGGCTAAACCGGAGTTCAGTGGATACTTCAGAGAAGTTTTTCTTGAGAGCGGTGCTCAAGATATTAGGTCGTTTCAGAGAGAATTTGAAAAAACCGTTCTGCTCCACACCGATGGGGTTTCAGGGGACTTTAAAACAGTAGAAGCAGTCAAGGGCCGACAGAAGCGAAGCCAAATTGCGAAGGCCATTAAAGGCTTGCTTGTGCAAAAAGACCAGCAAGCGTTGTCCATTTTGATCGCAGCGCTGTCCGATCTACGACGCCGGAGCATTTCGCCCGAGGACTTCATCACCCAGTTCGTTGATGTCGTGTGCTTGACCACGGATCAAGCGGGACAGTCTGCCCATCTCACCTATCGGCAGCGACGCGATTGGATTATTTGGCTCGGTGTTCTTATCCGTCTGATGCCGCGGTTTTACGCTGTGATTAGCAAACAGTCGGGCGAAGATTCCGAGAGGGATATTTCTTTGGTGTTAATCGATGAAGCCGGACGGCAATTCATCGGAGAGACTTCGAATAACAGTACTAAACCGTTTGTTGCAATGCCCGATGTGTCCAATCGCCTTATGGCACGACTGAATATGCAAGATAGTGGGTTTCCCAACCAGTTTCTTCTAAGTGCGAAGAGATTTATTGAGGCGGCATTGGGCGTAGTTCGAGTGCCGTGGGTAACTTCGTTACACGAGTTCTGCTTGCACTGGCTTAAGGAGTCTGAGCGGAGCGCCGCAAACAGTCCCATGATTGTGTCAGCAAGTACGGAGCAGACTAGCTCACTTGATGTAATTGCAGGGCAGGACATAATCATTAATAGTTTGAAGGGGCTGTTCGGGGACGGAGACCATTCCGTGCCCATCCTCCTTTTCGGAGCCGATGAATTGTCGAGGCGAACGATTGCGATGGCCTATGTGCGCGCCTTGATGTGTGAGACTCGGGCACGGGGAGAATGGAGCGCCTGCGGAACGTGCGCGGGATGCGTTTCGATGGAAAACGGAAATAGCTTTGGGTTTTTAGACTTGAGGATTGATCGACATAATGTTGGGGCGGTTCGCGAAAAGCTGACGGAACTCGCTTTTCAGCCGTTTTCAGATCGGCGCGTTGTTCTTATCAACGGCCTTGATCGAGTCCGCGAGATAGAAGAAGCTTTCTTGGATGTCTTAGAAAGAGGTCGCGCGGTCACAACTTTCATATTGAACGTCGAAAATCTTGACGAACTTCATCTAGCGACAGTGTCTCGTTGCTTTATTTATCGGGTTCAGCCTCAACTCAATAAAGAGCTCACAAATAGTCGGGAATGAGTGATCCTCGTTCGGCTATTGCAGTTTTGTGGTTATGCCAGGCGTCGCCCAAAGCGTTCTTAAGGCGCTCAATATAGCGTTTCTGATCTTCCTCTTTTCGCCCGAAGACGTCTTCCAAGCTGAGCGCCACCAGGGCGGCCGCGCCGAATCGCAGGCCTGGGCTATCAAATCGGGCATCTTCTAGAATGGCCGGACCAGTCTTACTGTGGTCAGCGGGCGTGTAGAACTTCTGGCCCGGAAAGATTCGCTCGAAATGTCTCGCCAAAACTATAGCAGCCAACACGATTGGGATCTCCAAGGCATCCCTCTCTTTGAACCTTCGGAAAAGTCCTGCCAACGAGTGAGGGAGTTTCTCATCGAGGGGAATATCTTCTAGGCCGCCTGCTTGATACCTATCAAAAATGGCGACTTGTCCTTCGAGATAATTTATTGTGGAAAACACAAGCGCAAGATCCTCCGCGATCCGCTCCAGCGTTGCTTTGAACGATTGCTGTTTGTCCTTTAGGCCTGGATATTGATCGTCATAAGCGTCAATCAATAGCGCGCGTATCTCACTTTTCGTGCTGCCCAATTCACTTGCGACTCGCCCCAGCTGAGCGGGAAATGACTTTAACCTTCTCCGTAGTGTCGACTGTGCGCCCGTTGGTCTCCATCGGTGAAGTTTTAGAATTTCCCGCCGTAGTGCACCGAACTGTTGACGAAGAACCTTTCTCATCCACGGTTCGATTTCATAGGTTTGCCCAGCTGCATCGAGAATGGCATTTACTTGTTGGTCGGTTAGTTGAAAGCTCGTTTCTTCATCAGTCGACATATTGAATTGTCTCGTACGGAAAGCGGCGAGCAGTTGTTCCATTCGATTTCTGTGCGCGCAAGATCCAGTCGCTCACTTTTTCAGTGAAATTCAAGGCTAACTGCTGTGTTTGCTCTACTTACGCGGCCTTCCTCTCAGGGTGTATGGGCCGCGACGATTATGCGGACTCTAGTCCATACAAGAACTGGGCGGCACTGTGCCTTACGAGGTTGAAACGGCGATCCACTGCGTCAAAACTCGTCACCGCCTGATCACGCGCCAATGAATATGAAAGTTACAAAATGACTGTAACCCGCGCCGTGGGTTTGCCCGGCGAGTCAATTGCCGTGGACTGCGTGCCCGATGGCGACTGGTGCTCAACGACTTTGCGGATGTTCACTATGAAAAAACCGCCATTTTTATAAACGCGAAACACAGCGAGCAAGCTAGTCACATCCTGATCAGTCACCAAGACAAGCCGATCGATGGTGCGCGGGTTGGGCTAATCGCGTTGCCTTTTGTCAGGCGGAGACTTGCCCTAGTGCGCTTCGGCCCTTTTTGGCGTCGCGGTAACGGCGGCTTTGATCCTCATCACTACCGTAGGTTCATTGCCGTTTTAATCGATGAATATTGCGGTCGAGCGATCCGCGGCGCTCATCAACCACCGATCCGCAATGTTGTAACGGCGAAACTGTTGGGTGGCGCCTATTGCCGCTGAGCGGAGTGCTCACGATATTCCTGCTAATGGCGCCTTCCGAAGCGGATGTCATGATCGCGCGCCGCAATTGATCCTGATCAACGCTCTGTACGCATAAACGTCTATGTGAATTGTTGCATAAATTGAGAGGGAAAGAAAATGATGTATAGCTGGTCGGATGCGATGGGAGTTGCTGGACCAATTCACTGGCTCCTCTTTCTAGTATTGGTAGCATTGGTACTGTATCCAATTGGTCGCATCCTCACCAAGATCGGCTTTTCTCCGTTCTGGTCGATATTGGTGTTCGTGCCCATCCTCAATCTGTTGGCGCTTTGGATCTTGGCATGTAGCGACTGGCCTGAGCAAAAAAGCGCACCTAGTGGATAAATGAAATCTCTCGTGGAGGCCGTCTTGAGCTTTATCCGTGCGAGGTCTGGACTCTTGGTCTGCCTCGTTCTCGCAGCGCTTGGGGGGTATCTGCTCTGGTCGCACACCAGTCATGTTCTCGCTCCGGTGCCATATCTTGCTTGCGTGTGCCCGCTGATGCATTTCGTCGGACATGGACATCGGCTTCACGGAAGAACTGATCAACCGCATATCGATTCTTGAACCGACATCGGAGCGCTACATGAGCATATCCCGTCGCCAATTTGTGATCGGATCGACAGCGACCGCTGTCGCTTTGTTTAATTTGCGTCGTTCGTTTGCTCAACAAGGGGAGCAATTTTCAAATGAGTTGAAGATTCCACCACTGCTGGAAGGCAAGCCCAGCGTTAATGGGAAAATTTATGAACTGACTATGCAAGCCGGAACTTCAGAATTTCTGCCCGGCATTGCAACGCCGACGATTGGCTTCAATGGGAGCTATCTGGGTCCGACAATTCACGGACGCGCGGGTGATCAACTCATACTTCGAGTGCGAAACTTGCTTTCTGAGCCAGCCACGGTTCATTGGCATGGGTTGCGTATTCCTGCGCGTTTTGACGGCGGTCCCCATCAGCTCATTGAGCCAGGAGCGGTTTGGGAGCCGTCATTTCGAATCAATCAGAAAGCGTCGCTGTGCT
The DNA here is from genome assembly GCA_003963145.1 of Bradyrhizobiaceae bacterium. Taxonomy (GTDB): domain Bacteria; phylum Pseudomonadota; class Alphaproteobacteria; order Rhizobiales; family Xanthobacteraceae; genus Afipia. Next base: position 207,071 of record RXJJ01000009.1, on the reverse strand, counting down.
GGTATCACTCGCACACGATGGGACGAACTGGCGAGCAGGTGCTTCGGGGATTGGCTGGCCTATTTTTGATTGATGATGACGAGAGCGGGTCGGTTGGCCTTCCGACCGAGTACGGCGTGGATGATATTCCACTTGTTATTCAGGATCGCCGATTTCAGCGAGATGGTCGTTTCGACTATCCGATGTCAATGCATGACACTATGATGGGCTATAAGGGCGATGTTATTTTAGTGAATGGGTCTGTTACGCCTCACTTTAACATCTTGCGACAGCTCACCCGGCTACGTGTCCTGAATGGTTCGAACTCCCGTATCTATTCGATTGGCCGTGATGATGGAGCCGATCTCATGATCGTAGGCTCGGACGGCAGCCTTCTGGAGCGGCCCGTAAGCCAGCGCCAGCTTCGGCTAGGCCCGGGTGAACGCGCAGAACTGCTGATCGATGCGAAAGCCAATCAATCGTTTCGTTTAATGAGCTATCCGGATTCTGTCCACGCGGGTCCGATGGGTCGAGGCATGATGATGGGCACCATGTCGGACAATTCGGAAACTTTTCCGCTACTTGAGCTTCGTGCAGCAAACTTCGAAACAATCAACGTTTCGATTCCGACGAAACTCATTCAAGTTCCAAATTGGCTTCCTGCAAAATCTACACTGACTCGGACTTTGACATTGGATATGGCCATGATGGGTATGGGAATGATGGGGCGCAGTAACCTGAGTGGCTCAATGGGAATCAACGGTCGCTCCATGAGCAAAGAGCGAATCGATTTCGAAGTACCGGCGGGCAGTATAGAAATTTGGGAGATTCGAAATTCGACGCCGCTCCCTCATCCCTTTCACATCCATGGTATTCAATTTCGTGTTCTCGATCGGGACGGTGCTCCGCCGTTACCTCAAGAGGGTGGCCTTAAGGATACTGTGCTTGTTGATTCTGGATCGGTGGTCCGCGTGATCACTGAGTTCACAAGAGCTGCAAGCGCGGAATATGCCTACATGTACCATTGCCATAATCTTGAACATGAGGATGCCGGAATGATGGGCCAGTTTGTCGTTGTTTAATCTCAACGAGTCCTGCTCCGCCAGAGCGTCGCAAGATCAAGCACCATATAGCGACTGGCCGAGCCAAAAAGATCGAACTATCCAGACAAGGAAATCATCGCGATGCTCAAATATGCACGAGGTTATGGCGCGACCGCCAAGACCTTGCATTGGCTGGTCGTGGTGTTGTTGCTCGGGCAATATTTGATTGGCTGGCTGATGCCAGACGTCCATCGCGGACCACCTGGCACGGCGATGGCTCTTCACATCTCGTTCGGCATTTTGATTTTGGCTCTAATCGCATTCCGCCTCGTGTGGCGCCTGACGAACCCTGTCGCGCAAGATGCTTCCCTGCCGGCATTGCAACGCAATCTCTCGGAGTTAGCTCATTGGCTGCTCTATGCGCTCGTTTTCGCAACGACGCTGAGCGGATGGCTCTTCGCTTCAGCGCGCGGATGGACAGTATCGCTGTTCTTCGCGATCCCGTTGCCGATGCTGACTTCACAGAGCCCGGCAGTCATCCAGCGGATCGACGGATTGCACCAGATCATGGAATGGACGCTGCTCGTTGTGGTCGGTGTTCATGTGGGCGCGGCACTGATGCATCTGCTGGTTTACAAGGACCGGGTGCTGCAGCGGATGCTGCCGGGTGAAACTTCATAGCGACGAGAAGATGTCAGACGACAGTGCCGAACATCGCACCGATGCCGGCGGTCACGGCCATCGCGAGAGCGCCCCAGAACGTCACGCGTATCGTTGGCTTGAGGATTCCGGCGCCGCCTGCCTTTGCGCCGATCATGCCGAGCAGGGCAAGGAATAATAGAGAACCTATAGAAACGGCCGGGAGCAACCAGTGCGCCGGAGAGAGGAGCACAAGCGCCAGCGGGGCGACCGCTCCAATTGAAAAGCTCGCCGCTGATGCCAGCGCCGCCTGCACCGGGCGTGCGGTGGTAATCTCTGAGATGCCGAGTTCATCCCGGGCATGCGCGCCCAAGGCGTCCTTGGTCATGAGTTGTTCGGCGACCTGGCGGGCAAGATCGGCATCGACGCCCCGGGACATATAGATCTGAGCGAGTTCTCTCTTTTCAGATTCCGGGTCATTTGTGAGCTCTTGTCTTTCACGGGCGAGGTCTGCATGCTCGGTGTCGGACTGCGAACTGACTGAGACATATTCTCCCGCCGCCATGGACATCGCGCCGGCAACCAGTCCAGCTATCCCTGTAAGTAATATATTGTTTTGAGTGGCTGCCGCAGAAGCTACCCCCAAAATTAGGCTCGCCGTCGAGATGATCCCATCATTTGCGCCGAGTACGGCGGCCCGAAGCCACCCAATTCGTCCGATAAGATGTTTCTCCTGATGCGTGCGACGCATGGATTAGCCTCAGTATATTGCCTCGCTAGGCGTTCAATCAGCCATGCTCTGTCTATCTATAATGGCATCACCGAACTTTGGACTTGATTTATCACCCGGCGATGAATCGGAGTACATGAAATCGTTGTGATGCGTTTTAGACGAATAATTCCAAGAACGTGGAATCGATAGCCTCACGCAATGAGACGTCTCTGGAGCACCTGATTATGGTAGATGCGCCTCCCGTTGCCTCGAAATCGCGCGTGGCATTACCGCGCAGCATATATTCGGAGTGCTCGTCACGCTTGGTTGGGGCTGGGAACTCTCCTTATCGCAAGCATTATTGCCGATCCATGATAGAGCGACATGGGGGTCGATTCCGGCAACATCTATGAGCTTGTCTGGATTCAGGATTCGGAGACGTCGATAATGGAACTCGGCAATTCGGTCTTGGCGCAAATCTCTCAGCACTCGATTGACGTGTACGCCGGTGAGGCCGGTCGCGTCTCCGATGTCCTCCTGAGTTAGCGGGAGGTGCATTTCTTCGATACGATGGCCGGGCCATCGCATCCGAGTGCGAATAAACAGCTCAAGCAACAAATATGTGACGCGCTCTCGCGCAGACCGTCGGCCGATGCTGGATAAATGGTCGTATGCCAGCCCACGATCTTGCGAGATTAGGCCCGCAAGTTGCATTCCCATACCCGGATTGTCTCGACATAGCTGTCCAAGGTCTTCGTGCGGGACGATGCCGACCACCGTGTCCGTCAGAGCCTGCGCACCATAACTCATCATCCCCCCGTGCGCGGGAAGGAAAGCGAGTACACTCTTGGGAAGAGCGAACTGAAGAATTTGCCTTCGACCATCATCCAGCAAATTGTAGAGCGCTACCCACCCGTCTATGAGACTATAGAGGCCTTCGCCTCTCTCACCAACGCGGAATAAATCGCAGCCGGCCTTGATTTGACGATCGACGGACTTGTAGCGGTCGGTCAAAGTCAGCACGCCCGCTGCATGATCCGTGTAAGGTGTACCTCTATATACCGAACCGCTCGCATGATCGGATGGAATCTTTCTTTCTCTGTTCGTCAAATTGGACATTTTTAGTAACTCCCGAAGTTCAAAATCGCATTCCTAATCAAGGCGGGTTCGAAATCGAACCCAGCGGCTAGATCCTCCAATCAAGCATCATCCTCCTCGCAAGGAGAGCGTGGTCGATCGGAAGCCTGATTAGAGAAAGCTTCGGGGAGGTCGAAACTGAGTGCCGAATCCAGTAGAGCGCAGGCTGGCTTCTGGAGGCGCCGGATCGCGACGCAGACTGATACTAATATCCCGAGCGGCGGTCCAACTGCCAGCAATCAAGGCTGATGTACACGCAGAACAGCATGACCCGATGGCAGCGAAGTCATGGCAACGGTCTGACCGGTCGCTGCTGTTCTCGACGGTAGCCTTAATGGTCGATGATGCTGCTGATTGTTTTGCGCTACTGCTAAAGTGTGCCGCGCTTTGCGCAACAAGCGGCACCCGGTAGCCTTTCTCTCCTGAACACGCTTGCGCGTTCTCAAGCATCACAAACGCAAGCAATGTCAACGTCAAGACAATAAGAGCCGCCGATCTCAGAACGTAAACGATAGCATACAACGTCGTCTTAACGACTTGGCGTTGACCCCATTTCGGCATTGATAAGGCAAACATGATGTGCGGTCCAAAATCGAGTTTCACACTTTCAGTGCCACCTATAAGCATGACATCAAAGGCACATGATGTATTGATCCAGATCAACGTATAACGGCTCAAAAAAACGGATATTGATTCAAGGTGATTGTTCAGAATCTCGATTGCGAGTGGTTAGTATTGTTATTCCCGTGAGGGGCGAAATAACACGACCCGATGCGAGGATTGCATGGCAAATGCAATATCTAATTCGTCGGCCGCTGCAGTTCGAACCGCCGTGCTTGTGTTGAACAGTTGCTCCACGCTGCTCCTTTGTCCGTTTTTCGAAAAGTGCGATGGCGTCCTGCTGGTCAATTCAGCAGACGGATCGAAGGAATTCCATCCTTGCGATCAATCCGGCGCAAAGTCGGCATGTGAAGTTATTCTGGCATTGAAACCAAGACGCCTTATTTGCGGCTTTGTCGCTAGACCGGAAAGGGAGAAGTTGAGTGCTGCCGGGATTGATGTCCGCTTGGGTTCGTGCAACTGCTCGGTCGACGAATTAATCAGCTCCTTTTCCACTTTGCCAAAGGCGTGACCAACTTGTTTCCTCGCCGATCAAGGTATCGGAGGAGCGTTCGGCGTTGTGATCCAATATGTTATTAAGAAATTCAATAGATTATACCTCAAGTTGCAACATCGGATCGACTTAACCGAAGTCAAAGAATCTAGCCTTCGCTTTCGGCACAAAGTCAGGTGCAGCAGGGCAATTATGGCCCTTTTTGCCATTCTGCAGAGTTCGATCTGCGGCGTCGTCGATACCAAGCTCAACGTGGGGAAGGGCATAAAGTATGTGTTTCTGCGAACCTGTGAGTTTTGCCGCTGGCGGCGTCTTAGTCGTTGGCGGCGTATTTGCAGGTTGGAAGGCGCTCAAGATAAACAAACGGTACTTTCCGGTTTCTCAGATGCCGACTTTGGCGGGCCTCCAGCAATTCATGGAAGGCCACGTCTGGATGGGAGTGAATAACTCTGACCCATCGATGATTTGGTGGGCTGCCATGAGTTTCATCTTTTTCTCCTGGCTGATTTGGCCGGTATGGGTACCGTTCAGCATCTATTTCCTCGAACCTCCAGCCAGTCGGCGCAAATTGCCATTGCTGGGCTTTGCGCTGGCGGGGTTGGTTTTTGGTCTAGTCCTGTTTGTTCCACATCTTTTCCATCCAGATTGGGTAAATGTCAGGATTAACCAGCATTCGCTAGCTTACGAAGACACCATGTTTCTTGATTATCTCATTCCACGCCAACTGACTTATGCGATCTATATTTTTCTGCTCATCACGCCAGCCATGATCTCCACCTATTTGCACATACGTCTATTTGGTTTGACGCTGATTGCCATCACTATCGTCGTCTACCTGTTTCTCACCTATGCTTACATTTCGCTTTTCTGTTTTCTCGCCGGCCTCGGAACCATTCACCTTATTTACATCATCGTGCGGAACAAATGTTGCCGCGAATGCCCAGAGATATTCAGATAGGCCACACGCTTTATGTGGATGCAATTTGAAAGTATCCGGGCGCAAGGCGACCATGGTGATCTACATCTTCACGACGACGAGAGTCGTGACCGCCTCACGAGTTATGAATTCACCAGCGAGGCGGCATAGGGTATTGTTAAATGGCAAAGTTGCATGACACGACACGCGTCATGATGCCGCCTCCCCCGGTTCAGATCGCCTCCACTGTTCGCGTTTCTCATAGTCATGAATTGAGATTTCCCGCAACTTTCTCCCTTTCTCCCGCGATTGCTCGTCAATACCTCTACCCGGTCGACGGGGAAATATGGATGCGCTGTGTGTTCTGCATTTTCTGGCGCTTGCCGTCTTCGCAGTTCGGCTGCTTCCAAAGGCATGGCAAGGACTGAAGTTTCCTACTTTCAGCCAGCCATTCTGTGCGGTCAGCGTTCCCTTGAGGTTTTCGACCTGAGAGTGCTGCGCTCCTCCAGAGGCACTTCGCAACGCTGGAGGTCTCCGCCTGTGCAAGTGTTCTTCAGTGGATCGGCATTGCTGCCATGGTCGGCATGGCTACTATCGTTGCCTAGGCTTAATTCTCTTTGACGTACATCAAGTCTCCAAGGAAGCTTTCAAGGATAATTAAACAAATACGCTGGGAATAAAGGGCCGTCCTCTTAGGGTTATAGCCAAGCTTAGTGTACGCCTTATCACCGACGGAGAAGATATCAATGTCAATCCACGATCATTCGCATAGTGAAAGCGAAACTCCGCACGGAAGCTTCTTTGCGTCGCGCGCGGGATTTGTTTTTTTGGGGTTCGCCGTCATTGCCGGCGTGCTCATGTTCACGGAGCATCGAGCTCATGTCCTGGGAGCGCTCATCTGGCTGCCGCTCCTCGCTTGCCCCCTCATGCATATGTTCATGCATCACGGGCATGGCAGTCATGATGGGCATGACGAGAAAAGCGATGAAAAAAAAGAGTCATGAACGACACGTCGTCTCACGGCTTTGCTGGATGTCCATCGCCAGTTTCGTGATAGACGTCGAAGGCACTGCTTTTTGATGACCTGTTGTGAGCGTCGAAATCTAAGGGTGGTTTCGTTCGCGGGCTGAGTCGTGGATTGACCTTGTCAGATTGGCTCGCCCTAGAAGTTATCCAGTCTCTCGAGTCGACGAATTTTTCCAAGAATGATTTCGATCGACTTGGATGTGGGCGAAGCAATGTCGATTAACGAGCCGGAAGGCAGTAGGGAAATCAAGGAGCTGACCCCCGCAGTGATCGCGGTGTTGGCGGAGGTTCACGACTCCTTCCTCAAATTCCTTCGACGCCGTTTGAGAAACGACCACGATGCTGAGGAGGTCATGCAACGGTTCTACGAGCGGGTCGTAGTCCACGCTTCTCAGCTGCGGAGGCAAGAGAGCGTTCGTATTTGGCTTCGGCGCGTGCTGCAGAGCGCCTTGAGCGATCATCGTAGACGGACAGCGGTGCGACAACGCGTGGAAGCGGATTTCGCCCGCAAGGACGCCGCTACGCCGCCTCCCGCGGAGGAGTTGGACGTTATCGTTTGCGCTTGTCTCTACAGACTCCTTCCACTTCTCAAACGAGAATATGAGGAGGTGCTGCGCCGAGCCGATCTTGGCAGTGAGCCTCATGAGGTGATCGCCTCCGCCCTGGACTTGACCCCGGGTAATCTCGCGGTCCGTCTGCACCGCGCACGACAAGCTCTCCGTAAGGCATTACAACTGTCTTGTCAGACCTGTCCGATCCACGGGTTTCTTGACTGTGGGTGCGAGTACACGAAGAGGCTGCGGTCCCGACGATTCACTTGAGCAGGAATATCAAGATCAATTTGAGTGTAATGCATCCGTGGTCCAAGCGTCTTATGTAGAAGGAGAGGTGTTGCCTCAAGGTTAGGCTGGAGATAACCGGAAGTCGTGGAGATTTCAGGCCGCCTTCACCCGCTCCCCCAAGGCGAGGGAGTTCGTCTGCGACGACGTGGGTGGTTCAGCGATGACGAGTTTCCAGGAAAAATCGGGGACGTTGCCCGTCGATTGTGTGGCCTGTCGCGCAAGTATAGAGGATTTGTGCAAGGACTGTGCGCTGGCGATACGGCAGGTACTTGTCGGCTACAAGTTAGGTGATCGTACAATTAAAGCCGGTGACGATCTATTTCGTCCGGCTGAACCCTGTGCAGCGCTTTATTTTATCTTCGAGGGATGGATGTTCCTGTACAGCCTGATCGAAGATGGACGCCGTCAAATCCTACATTTTGCGCTCCCCGGGTCGTTGCTCGGGCTCTATCCTGGACGAACCGCGATATATGGTGTCGAGGCCTTGACTAACGCTGTCGTCTGCGCAATCCCGCATGAACACCTCGGTCCCCTTATCGAAAAACACCCTGGAATTGGACTACGCTTGGCCTGGACTGTCTGGCGGGAGCGTAATCTTGCATACGACCGTCTCTCAAGTATCGGGCGGCGCTCTGCTCGCGAGCGCGTTGCGCGCTTACTGCTTGAGCTTTTTGTTCGGTATCGGATGATGTGGCCTGCCTATCGCTCAGAGGAAATGCACCTCCCTCTGACCCAAGAACACATCGGAGACGCGACCGGCATGTCAGGAATTCACGTCAATCGTGTCCTGCGTGGCCTTCGCAACGAGGGGATTGTCGAATTTCACTATCGGCGGCTCCGGATTCTCAATCCTGATAGGCTGGTAGATATTGCCGGAGTCGATCCTCAAACGATCCTTTCATGGACCGAACGATATCCATCTACCTAATATCAGTGTCCATGCACAAACGCAGGACCGCGACCCGACTCGCTCCAACCAATCGCCGGTAAACGCGATTTCTTCGCATGATGTCATAAAGGCGTCCGACAAATGTCGTGCACCGTCAACTCATAGCGCTATGCGGCAGAGAGAAGCTTGATCCCTGTTAAAGAAAGCTAGCGATCGGGATCGTAATTTAAAATTGCCGTCGTCAGCAGCGCTTCCGGACGTCGCCTTGACCCTAGAAGCTATCGCTCCGAAGGGCACGGCAAACCGGCGAAGAATCTAAAGGTTAAGTGCAAGAAGTAGCAATACAATGATAAAGGAGTGAATAATGACGGACCAGAACGAAGCACCGGTTGGGTTTGATCGCACGAATGAAATGTTTGCATGGTGGGGCCAGTCGGGTGCCGGCAAGCTCGATAGTCAGCTTAAGCACTTCTTGGTGTTAACATCCGATCTGCAAAAGGCTTATAGCGAGTCATTTGGTGCTCAGATAAGCGCTCTTGTCGGAGCCAATGAGCGGATAGGGCGCTCACTTCTGGAATTCGTCCAGTGCCGACGACCGCAGGACGTAATCGCAGCGGAGTCAAGTTTTATGGCAACTGTCCTGGAAGAGACAAGTCTGCAGACGAAAACATGCTTCGAACTCTCACGGAAAATGCAAGAACGCTGCGTGATCATGGCGCGAGAGTCGGCAGATGAAATTCGGCAACGATCAACTGAAACTGCCGAACATGGCGTCAAGATTTCGTAGCCGCGTATGAGCGGCCGTTGTCACATGTGTATATGGAAGGTTCGATTCATGAGAATTCCGATACTGGGTCTTGTCGAGAGCCTTGCCTACGGCCGGTACGTTGGCCCGCTGCTCAACCTCTATGCCGCGAAGATCAGATGATGGAGATGGTTATGCCCGAAGGGAAAGCGGATTCCGCTCTGGTTAATGAGCCAAAGGCTTTGGTGGGCCGGCAATTGGTTGTTCAGCCGCGAGGTGCGGTAGCTGCCGCGTCGAATGTCGTGAAGCCGGCCGGTGCGTATCCAATTCCGCTAGCGGAGATCATGCGTGATCCCCTGGCATATCAAAGGGACTTCTTCGAGCGGTCGATCCTGTTCTGGGACACGCTGCGCCAGCGGGCGAACAACATGATCGCGCATGAGCGTGCTGGCATGCCGCCGCTTCTCGACTTCGACTATGAGACGCTGGTCGATGCCCGCCGTTTCGAGCGACCCGTCAACTACGCCCTCTTGCGGATTACCCGGATCGGCGACGATTGCATCGATGATTGCGTCGATCCAGCGAAGCCACCCGTCGTCATCGTTGACCCTCGAGCGGGGCAGGGTCCGGGCATTGGCGGTTTCAAGCGCGACTCTGAGGTTGGAATGGCCATGCACGAAGGCTACCCAGTTTATTTCGTTTCCTTCTTTCCCGAACCCTGCGTGGGTCAGACTCTGGCCGATGTGCTGCATGCGCTCAGACACTTCGTCGAGGACGTGGCCAAGCGTCATCCCGGCAAGCCTCCGGTGCTCTATGGCAACTGTCAAGCAGGTTGGGCGGTCACCTTGCTTTCGGCGGACTGCGAAGGCTTGCTCGGGCCAGCCGTGCTCAACGGCTCTCCACTCTCCTATTGGGCGGGTGAATCTGGCGTTAATCCCATGCGCATCGCGGGCGGGCTGCTCGGCGGAGTCTGGTTCACCCATCTTCTCGCCGATCTCAACGACGGTCGCTTGGACGGCGCATGGCTCGCTTTTAATTTTGAGAATCTTCAGCCTGAAGCTGTTTGGGAGAAATACGCCAACCTGTTCACGCATGTCGACACGGAACGGGAGCGCTTCCTTGAGTTCGAGCGGTGGTGGAATGGCTTCTATTTTCTCAGCCGCGAAGAGATCGTCGCCATCGTCGAAAACCTCTTTATCGGCAATCGCCTAGAAGAGGGTAAGATGCGAGTTTGCGAGGGCTGCGTTGCTGACCTTCGGCGCATTCGCAATCCGCTGGTGATCTTCGCGTCCTACGGCGACAACATCAGCCCGCCGCACCAGGCACTCGGCTGGATCCCGGTCGTATACAAAGACACAAGCGATCTCAAGGCAGCCAGCCAGCGCATCGTCTACCTAACGAACCCGCATGCCGGCCATCTCGGCATTTTCGTTTCGGCCAAGGTCGCACGGTTCGAACATCGCGCGATACTCGAAAGTCTCGGTGAAATCGAGACCTTGGCTCCTGGTCTTTACGAGATGAAGATCGACAATCCGACCGGCAATCCCGATTGCCACAAGCCGGAATACTTGGTCCGTTTCGAAGAGCGGCGCGTCGAAGATCTGCGGTTCGAGGCGCCACGGGCGGCATTCGAACAGGTTCGGCATTTGTCAGAGGTAAACGAGCAGTTCTACAAGACGATGATCAGCCCATTCGTGCGCATGGCCTCCAATGCCTTGACGGCAGCCGCACTCGAGTGGTTGCACCCTATGCGCACGAGCCGCTACCTGCTTTCGGAATCTTTCAGTCCGTGGATGCACGGCGTCGCTGCACTCGCGCGCGTGATTGAACCACACCGCCAGCAACTGCCGGAGGATGATGCCAATCTCCGCCGTGAGCGGGAAGCGATCGGGCGTATATCAGAGGCGATTGAGAAGGGGCGTAAGCAGCGCGACGCGGCCGAAGAGCAGATCTTCCGGATGGTTTACAACGTTCCCGTTTCCGCACGGGTGGCAGTGCCAGCCGCAGCCGAGGAACATGATCATGGCCGATGAGCCTCGTCCTATCGAAAATGGGCAAGCAAAGCATGATTCCAAACCAATATGTCTGGTTCGTGTGGTCCGGCGCTCTCCTCGTCCCGTGGCTCGCGGCGTTTGCGGCGTTTCCGCAGCAGCGGAAAGCCATGGTGTGGGCGAGTGTGACGGCACCGTTTGGCCTTACCGAACCGCTCTTCGTGCCGGCATACTGGAGCCCGCCTAGTCTTTTCGATCTTGCGCGGACGACTGGCTTTGACATTGAGAGCTTCTTTTTTTCTTTCGGCATCGGCGGTATTGGCGCCGTTCTCTACAATTTGGTGGCAGGGGGTGAACTGGCGTTGGTGGCTGACGCGGATAGGCGTTTACCGCACCACGAGTTGCATGATTGGGCGCTCGCTGCGCCGTTTGTGTCATTTCCAATTCTGTATCTGTTTTCCTGGAATCCGATCTACCCGGCGATCATTGCCATGGTCTTGGGGGCCGCTGCGGCGATTTGGTGCCGGCCGGACTTGGCCCGAAAGACATGGGTCGGCGCCGTCCTGTTCGTAGTGTACTACGCCGTGTTCCTAATGGGCGTAGAATGGACAGCCCCCGGCTACATCGAGAGGGTGTGGAACCTGAGCGGACTTTCGGGTCTGAGCGTCGGCGGCATGCCGATCGAAGAACTTCTTTTTGCCGGAGCCTTCGGTGCATATTGGTCTGGTGTGTACGACCATTTCATGTGGCGCAGGCTCATGCGACCACATTTTAGAGTCTGAGTTCCCCGGTACGCCGCCACGCTTTGAAAATACGAACGGCAATAGCAGAAACTACCAGAGGCGGGGTGATCGCATTTTTGATCAGCGTACCCGGTTCTAAACAAGCTTATCACTGCAGATTAGACTGACGCTCGTGGCCAATAGTTAGACCTTTCGCTACTGGGTATTTATCTTTCAGAATATGCGCGTCGGTTTCGCCTTCATTTGGGCCATAATAATAGATTTCCTTCCTTCCACGACTGTCGCAGCGGTTACTGACGATGATCCATCATGTCCTGATGTTGCATCATCTGTTCCATCATCATTTGCATCATATCAACACGCTGCTCCATCATCCCCATGCGTCCGCGCATGTAGTTCGGCTCCTGTTCGGTGGTCGACTTCTTGGCGTCGCCCCGCATCATTCCACCACCGGGCATCATTCCCATTCCCGAACCGTCTGTCTTCATCATCGTTCCCATAGCTTCCTGCATGGTCACCATGTGTTCCGCCATCAGTTTCTGACGTTCGGCTGGATCGGACGTGGAACGGATTTTTGCCATTTGCTCCTGCATCTTCTTCATGGACGCCCGCATGTCTTGCATGCCGCTCCCCGTCATTTGGCGGTCCGGGGATGACTCAGGCAAAGGCGTCGGCGGCGATTTGCCGGGCGTCTGCGCATGGGCGGCAGAGAGAGAACTAACGAACAAGAGTGTTGCGATCAGTTTTGGTGCGGCTTTCATCAGTTTCTCCATGATGCAAAAGTTGCCACATCGCGCGCGGCGAAAGATTTGAAAGGGTCCCAAACGTGGAATCCAAACGCATGAAAAATGTCTCATCTTCTCACGATCTAAACATTGATCCACGTTAAAGAAAGTAGGCGGTCGATGCAGCTTCAGCTGCGGATGGACCAACTAGCTGAGGCGGTGCGCGGGATCGGTTTGTGTCACAGGCTGGATCGAACTCAGGATCCAACATAGTTCTTTAATGCCGATCAAAGAATGCAATCGCTGAAGGCCGTAGATGAACGCTAGTCATCGTCGCTAGTACGGAGTCCAAGAATGACCATCCGATCCGATCATTCGTCCTTTTCGGCCGCGGCTGAGAGGCTCCGGTCGCCAGACAATGAAACGAGTCGATCAAACCTAAGCCGGTCACTCAAAGACATTGGAACAAATGCGGGCATGCTTCTGCTGCGGCGGTTGCTCGGCCAGATCGTCCGAAAAGGCACGCTGACCGTGATTTCGCCGGATGGCAGCACCCATCACGTCGGTAACGGTGGGCCATCAATAACAATTCGTGTTGCGGATCCTCGCATCATTCCGAAGCTACTCTTGAACCCTGATCTAGCTTTCGGTGAAGCCTACATGGATGGCGCGCTCTTGGTGGATGACGGCGACATCTATGGCTTCCTTGATCTCTGCTTCACCAACCTTGGCTGGAGCCGCGGAGAGGGGATGAGGCGCGTTCGCGCGGTGCTCACGCGCCTTTTCCGACGCGTCGCTCAGCATAATCCCATCCCGGTCGCGCGTGCGAATGTCGCGCACCACTACGATCTCTCTGATAGACTGTACGAGCAATTTCTCGACCCCGACCGTCAATATTCGTGTGCGTACTATAACTCGCCCGACGACACGTTGGAGCGCGCTCAAGAGCAGAAAAAGCGGCACCTCGCGGCCAAGCTACGGTTGCGGGCAGGCCAACGGGTCCTCGACATTGGGTCGGGGTGGGGTGGGCTTGGCCTGTACCTTGCTGAAGTTGCCGACGTCGACGTCACGGGTTTGACTCTGTCGACCGAGCAACATGCGTATGCCCAGAGGCGTGCCACCGACATCAGTGTAGCCGACCATGTAAGGTTTTTTCTGAAAGATTATCGACTCGAAAACGGCCGGTACGATCGCATCGTCTCGGTCGGCATGTTTGAGCATGTCGGCGTCGGACATTACCGTGAATACTTCCAAAAGGTGAGAGACTTACTCACGGATGATGGCGTGGCGTTGATCCATACGATTGGCCGCGCCGACGGCCCGGGCGCAGCCAATGCCTGGATAAACAAGTACATTTTTCCAGGCGGCTACGTCCCCGCACTTTCGGAGATATTGCCGGCAATCGAGCGCGCAGGGCTCTATGTGACCGACATCGAGGTGCTGCGGTTGCATTACGCGGAAACACTGAAAGCATGGCGGCAACGCTTCCTTGCGAACCGCGGGATGATCGCCGAAATCTACGACGAACGCTTTTGTCGAATGTGGGAATTTTATCTGGCCGGTTGCGAGGCAGCTTTCCGCCACTGCGGACTGATCAATTTTCAGATTCAGTTGAGCAAGCGGATCGACACCGTACCGCTAACTCGAGATTATATTCAGGAATGGGAGCGCTCGCATCGGGACGATGTGGCTGCCGATTTCGCTCTTCAGGCGCGTCGCTTTCCAGAGAGACACGGAGACTTAGAAAAGTGACCGTGGTCCGTTCCTTCCTCTTCGACAGCATATTTTATCTCTGGACAGCCCTTATCTCTGTTCTTGCCACGCCGGTGTTGTTGATCTCGCAGCGCGCAACGGCGCGGGTTTCCGAAGTGTGGGCAATCGTTTCCCTGTTGCTGTTGCGGCTGATCGTTGGTCTGTCCTACGAAGTGCGCGGCAAACACAACCTGCCCCAAGGCGCCGTCATCGTCGCTCTCAAGCATCAGTCGGCCTGGGAGACCGTGGCGCTTTGGTTGTTACTCAAGAACCCGGCAATCGTGCTGAAACAGAGCCTGGCGAGGATCCCGGTGTTTGGCTGGTACATGAGACGGGGTCAAGCCATCATCATCGACCGTGATGCAGGCCCAAAAGCGCTGAGGCCGATGGTCGCAGCGGCCCGCTCGGCGATAGCTGATGGTCGTTCGATCGCGATCTTTCCCGAGGGAACACGTACATCCGTGGGCGTTCGCCGGCCTTATCATCCCGGAGTCGCAGCGCTTTACATGCAGCTTGGCCTTCCCGTCGTGCCGGTGGCACTCAATTCCGGTCTATTTTGGGGGCGCCGCTCCTTCCTAAAACAGTCCGGCAAAATCCTGGTTGAGTTTCTGCCGCCAATCGAGCCCGGACTCGATCGGCGGCATTTTATGGAAGCACTCGAGCGCCGCATCGAGGATGCAACGGCCAGGCTCATAATCGAAAGTCAGCGAGCGGCACACATCCCACTCGTCATACCTTCCGCCTCTGGAGAGCGCTGACGAATGGTAGCTCATCCCCGAGACCAAAAGTTCGTGACTTCATATGCCATTGTCCGCTCAGAGATCGAACTCACATCAAAGAAAGAAGCTAGACATGACCTCACATAGCGCCGCGATTGCCGTCTTCGAACACCATAGCCAAGCCGAACATGCGGTCAAAAAATTGGGCGACGCCGGCTTTGACATCACCAAGATCAATATTGTTGGCAAGGGTTGTCATACCGAGGAGAAAGTTGTCGGTTTCTACAACGCTGGTGATCGCATCAGTTTCTGGGGGAAGTACGGCGCCTTCTGGGGTGGCCTCTGGGGTTTGTTTGTCGGCGGCTTGTTCATGACTGTCCCTGTTCTCGGGCCAATCGTGGTGCTTGGCCATCTTGGCGCGATAGTCCTAGGCGCTGTCGAGGGGGCCGCTCTGGGTGGAGGTTTGAGCGCCATCGGTGCTGCGCTCGTCAGCATTGGAATCCCGAAAGACAGTGTCGTTGAATATGAGGCAGCGGTCAAAACCGATAGCTTCCTGGTGATGGTCGACGGTTCGCCCGCAGAGATCGATCGCGCCAAGGCAATCCTCGCGGCGGCGAGCCCGTCCCGACTGGACCTTCATGAAGGTGTGACTGCGCCCGCCGACCATTCCGCGCATCATGTGGCGTGACCGTAATGTTGCATGAGACGGGTACGCTAAAGGTGAACATACGCGTCCATGGGCAATGCACCAGTTTTCCGCCAGACACCTCCAACCGTCGAATCATCTTCTTTCGATGCCGAACGCGAAATTCAAATGTTTAACCGGGATCAAATATTCGGGAATCGTATGATGATATCTGTATTTTCGATCCGGCCCGATAGCGGATGAGAGCATAACATGTCGCTTCATGACCACGCTAACCGACAGTTGAAACCAGGAGGCAGGTTCCTGAGTTCTCGAGCGGGCATCGTTCTTTTGGTCTTGCTGGCAATCGCCGGATTCCTGCTCTTCACGGAGCATCGTGCCCACGTTTTAGGAGCGGGCTTTTTTTTGCTGTTGCTTGCCTGTCCGCTTCTGCACGTGTTCATGCATGGTGGACACGGGGAGCATTCGGGAAACGGTGACCCGTCGCGGTCGCAACACGAGTCGGATAGGAGCGATACATGAGCGACGAAACACCAGCCTATGGATTGTGGAGTCTGGTCGTCGTAAATTCGGCCATCTTTATTTTCTTCGCGTACACTTTCTTCAAGCCGCAAACGGGCCGTGACTGGCGGTCATTTGGGGCTTTCAGCGCGTTTCTTGTCGCACTCTTCACCGAAATGTATGGCTTTCCGCTTACGATCTATTTTTTGTCAGGTTGGTTGCAGAGTCGCTATCCGAATATCGACTGGTTTTCCCACGACGCCGGTCATCTGCTCGAAGAGTTATTTGGCTGGAAAACAAATCCGCACTTCGGACCGTTCCACATCCTAAGTTTCGTGTTCATCGGTGGCGGGTTCATCTTGATCTCCGCGGCTTGGAAAGTGCTTTACGAAGCGCAGAAGCAGCGCGAATTAGCGACGACGGGTCCCTACAGCTACGTTCGTCATCCGCAATATGTCGGCTTCGAGCTGATCATGTTCGGCTTTCTATTGCAGTGGCCGACGATTCTGACACTCGCGATGTTCCCGGTGCTGGTATTCATGTACACGCGGCTAGCGCGGACGGAAGAACGGGAAGCGCGGTCCAGTTTTGGTAAAGCATACGCGGATTACGCAGCCCGCGTGCCCGCCTTCGTCCCGAGCCTGAGCCGCATCCGCGAACATACTGCATAATGGTTGCAACAGAAGTGCCCCAGGTGCGAAGCGACATGGGTTGATTAGCGGGATGATTTGAACGAGCGGCGGCAAAGATTCTCCCTCGGAGAACCTGCCATTGTGACATCAGCGCTCAAAACACTTGAAAGATGAATCGCTATGGCCCGATCCAACATCGTTCTCTGTGCCCCGGTTCGTACCGCCATCGGCACCTACGGTGGAACACTCAAAGGTATGCCATCTCCCGATTTGGGGGCTGCCGTCATACAGGCGACGGTCGAACGCGCGGGGCTGACCGGGGCGGACATCGATACGGTTGTGATGGGACAAGTTGTGCAGGCTGGCAGCAAAATGAATCCGGCACGCCAAGCAATGATCGCTGCTGGAATCCCGGTTCAAGTTCCCGCCTCTACGGTGAACCGCGTCTGCGGTTCTGGAGCCCAGGCGATTGTGTCTGCCGCTCAGGAGGTAATGCTGGGCCATGTCTCCTGTGCGGTCGCGGGCGGAATGGAAAACATGGATCAGGCGCCCTATTTGATGGCTGGAGGTCGCTGGGGCTACCACATGGGTGACGCACAGATTCACGATAGCATGCTGCGCGACGGCTTGAACGACGCATTTTCCGGGCAGCATTCGGGCTGGCATACCGAGGATCTTGTAGCCAAATTCCAGATCGCGCGGGAGACCCAAGATGCGTGGGCATTGCGCACCCAGCAACGATTTGGCGCGGCCCAGACGGCTGGCCGTTTCGATGCAGAGATTATCCCGCTCGAAGTTCACGGTTCAAAAGGATCGATCGTGTTCGTGAAGGACGAACATAACCGGCCCGACACGACGAAGGAGTCGTTGGCAAAACTGAAGCCCGCTTTCCGCAAGGATGGTGCCATTACTGCCGGTAACGCTCCAGGTCTCAATAGCGGGGCCGCCGCGGTAATCGTCGCCGACGCGAAATGGGCCGAGAAGCGCAACCTTGAACCGTTCGCAAGATTGGTTTCCTACGGCATAGGCGCGGTAGAACCAGGGATGTTTGGACTAGGACCCGTACCAGCCGTACATCAGGCGCTTGATCGCGCGGGATGGAGCATCGGCGATCTCGAGCGTATCGAGGTTAATGAGGCTTTCGCAGCCATCGTCATCGCGCTGATGCAAGAACTCGGTTTGCCAGAGGAGATCGTAAATGTCGAAGGCGGAGCGATCGCCCACGGTCATCCGATTGGCGCCACGGGGGCGGTTCTGGTGGCCCGCTTACTTCATTCGATGCGACGTGACCAAATCCGTCGGGGAATGGTGACCTTGTGTATCGGTGGTGGTCAAGGAATCGCGCTGGCATTTGAAGGTGTCTGACATGATCGAACGATCGATCACAATCGCGTTGCGCAACCGGCGTGCCTCAAAGGGACATCTTTGTGCCGCCGCCATGTTGTTGTTTGTTGCAGTCGTTCTAGGGTGGAGTCCGGTGCAGGCCGGTTCGGGCGGAGAGACCAAGTCGGCTGGTGGACTGACCGTTTACCTTGGTGTGGTAGCGGCCGAAATCTTTAAGGGCCCTGAGTCCTACTGGGTTGAACCGCCGATGCATGGCGGTTCACCCAACGGTCCGCACGAACATCACATTGTAGTGGCGATCTATGATACTGCCAGCAACACACGCATTACGGATGCGACGGTAACCGCTAAGGTTTCAGGACTCGGTCTGTCGGGCCCGGAAAAGACGCTAGAGCCAATGAAAACTGGCGATGTCACTACCTATGGCGCCTTTTTCAACCTGACTGACGATCTCTATACGATCAGGGTGACGGTTCGGCGTTCCGGCGCGCAACCCGTGGTTCTGGACTTCAATTTCGATCATCGCGGGCCCTGATCGCTGACTGCCAGGGTGTTCGCGAGCACGTCAAGCTTGGTGTAATGCGCAGGGACTCGGAGCCGCTCGATTTGAGTATGGTCACCTGCCTTCTGAAGGAATTTTCCATTGGTCACGACCGTCCGCGATCCAGTGCCCGGCGTACCAAATGAGCCCGATCGCGCTGGCCGGAGCGCCACCAAGGCCTATCTCATTGGTGCCGGGATCGCATCGCTTGCGAGCGCCGCTTATCTGATCAGGGACGGCGGCCTGTCAGGTCAGAATATCTGCGTATACGAAGAAACCGACTTGGTCGGTGGAAGCTTGGACGGAGAGGGGTCGCGAGAGCACAATTATGTCATCCGCGGCGGTCGGATGTTCACGGAAGAAGCATACACCTGCATGTTCGACTTGTTGTCGTTCATCCCGTCGCTCACCGCTCCTGGTAAGTCCGTCAAGGAAGAAATCTACGAATTCAATGCACTGGTCAAAAGCCATTCGCACTCTAGGCTGGTGAACAGTGGCCGGAAGATCGATGCCTCTGTCATCGGATTGAGCAATAGCGACCGGCTGGATTTGATCGCCATCATGGCCACGTCTGAGCAGAATCTCGGTGCAAAGCGGATCGAAAACCTATTCGAGCCGTCGTTCTTCAAGACGAATTTCTGGTACATGTGGTGTACCACGTTCGCGTTTCAGCCATGGCACAGCGCAGTCGAGCTGAAGCGGTATCTGCTCCGTTTCATCCAGGAATTTCCTCGCATTCACACGCTCGCCGGCGTCCGGCGCACGCCATACAACCAATATGACTCCATCGTCCTGCCGATCACCAAATGGCTGAAAGACCGCGGCGTCCAGTTTGTGATGGGGTCGACAGTGGCCGGCCTGGACTTCAAATATGGTTCAAATGGCAAAGCCGTGGAGCGGATACACTACCTACGTAACGGTGCGCAGAACGAGGTCGCCGTTGGGGCGGAGGATTTGGTCTTCGTCACCAACGGTTCGATGACAGCGGCTTCCAGCCTTGGCTCGATGACCTCGCCCCCGCGACCGGGAACGAAGGAGCAGGGTGGCTCCTGGAAGTTGTGGGAGGCACTTGCAAGGGATCACTCAGATTTCGGTCGACCTTCTGCATTTAACAGCAACGCTACCGAATCGAAATGGCTGTCCTTTACCGCCACTCTCCGCGACCCGACTTTCTTCAAACTGATGGAACAGTTCACGGGTAACACTGCGGGTACAGGTGGGTTGGTGACTTTTACGGACTCGAATTGGCTTATGTCGGTGGTTCTACCTTACCAACCGCACTTCATCAATCAGCCAAAAGAAGTCAATGTCTTCTGGGGCTACGGCTTGTTTCCTGACGAAGAGGGAAATTTCGTCAAAAGGAAGATGTCGGATTGCACAGGAGAAGAAATTCTCGTTGAGCTTTGGCATCATCTGCGCTTCGACGACCAGATTTCGCTGATGTTGAAGACCGCCAATTGCATTCCGTGCATGATGCCGTTCATTACGAGCCAGTTCATGCCCAGAGTGATTGGTGATCGTCCAATGGTGAGGCCGATAGGAACAACCAACATCGCATTCGTTGGACAATACTGTGAATTGCCCGACGATGTCGTCTTCACTGTCGAGTACTCGGTCAGATCAGCGCAGACCGCGGTGTATTCGCTTCTTGATCTCGACAAGGAGGTTTCACCCCTCTACAAGGCGCAGCATGACGTCGCGGTGTTGTTCAGTTCGTTGAAGACAATGTTTCACTAGCATGCGGCGAACAATTCTGTGTGCCGCTACGTTCGTAGAAGCTCATCGTCAGGACATATCTGGCTGTCAAACTCGATACGGTGATGAGTTTGACGGCTTCTTATGCAGGTCACCCTCTCGTCGTTCGGCTCTATAAACGACGTGAAACCGCTCCGAGCGTTCGCGGTCAAAGAGAGAGGTGACGATCAGTTTTGTCGCGCAAGCATCGCTCTGAACCGCGATAAGGCCACTGCGAGAAAGCCGCCACCGAGTGCGCACATGATCCCGAGGTCCTTCCATACAACATGGAGTCCGGCGCCGCGATACAGGACTGACTGAGCGAACCTCACGAAGTGAGTCGATGGCGACAAATACAAGATGTCTTGCAGGAATGCCGGCATACTTTCGAACGGCGTGAACGAGCCGGACAGCAGGAACATCAGGATGAAGACGGGAATAGACAGTAATGCGAACTGCGGCATCGAGTTTGCGATCGTCGCCAACAAAATACTGAGCGAGGTCACGGCGAAGAGATAAATGGTGGCCCCGGCGAGGAAGAACTCGACCGATCCAACGATTGGTACCTGCAGCGCGACATGGACGATGACGTGAAGGGAAAACCCCGCCGCGAGAAGGACGACGAGGCCATTTGCCCAGATTTTCGCTGCAAGGATTTCGCTCGGCAGCACAGGCATCACCAACAAGTGCTCGATGGTGCCGCGCTCGCGTTCCCGCATCACGGCCGCGCCGACGAGAATGATGGCAAGGATCGTGACGTTGTTGATGACACCCATACTGGCGCTGAAGCGGATCGCCTCGAGGTTCTGGTTGAAAAAGGCGCGAATCACGGGATCGACGGGAACGGTCGGGTTGGGTCCACGTTGCTTCAGAAAGCTCGATGTCTCGCGGGCGATGATTTCCTGAATGTAAGCGGTCCCAACCGCGGCTTGCGTCACCGCCGTCGCGTCGACGTTGATCTGGATCGAGGGACCACGGTTCGCCAGGAGATCGGCCTCGAGTTTCGGCGGGATTTCCAGAATGAATGTGTATTGTCCCTTATCCAACAATTGATCTAGCTCCGAGCGGTCGATTTCACGGACTGGTCGGAAATAGGGTGGTTGTAAGGCGTCCTTGATCCGGGATGATAATGCCGATTGGTCGGCGTCGACGACGGCCACGCCGGCATTGCTCACATCTGTCCTCATGGCCGTGGCTTCGGAATAGACTGCCACCGTGAAAACGTAGATGATCAGAACGACCATCACGACATCGCGGCCGAGACTGGCGAGTTCCTTGAGACCGAGGTGAAAGACGTTCGCAACCCAGCGCTGCATTGCTAGGCTCCTTGCTTGCGGACCGACAGGCGGGCCAGCAGCAGAAACAGAATGCCAAACCCAAGCAATACGCCGATCTCGCGGATAAACGCGCCCGCTTCGAGGCCTTTAGCAAAGACGCCGAGGCTCACCGTCTGAAACCAAAGTGCAGGAAATGAAAGCCCCATTATGCGGGCTGGGCCTTCAAGTGTTGAGGCTGGAAAAAGAAACCCTGAATAATGCGCCGCGGTCATCGCAGTCAGGATCGCCGTTCCGAAAATCGCAGCAACCTGGGTTGAGACGAACGCCGACACTAGAAGACCGAACGCGGTTGCCGCGAATACATAGCTGAGTGCTGCAGCCGACAAGGCAAGCACAGATCCCTTTGGAACGACACCGAGCACGCCGGCAGCCAGCATTACGAGGCTAACATAACTGACGAAGCCGATCGCAATGTAGGGTAGCTGCTTGCCGATGAGATATTCGCCAACCGTCGCAGGGGAGGCGTAGACGTTCGTGATCGAGCCCATCTCCTTCTCCCTCACCACGCCGAGCGCCGTCAACATCGCTGGAAACACGACCAGCAGAAGCATGATCGTTCCCGGTGTGATCGCGAAAACGCTACGGAAGTCCTGGTTGTAACGGAACCGCGGCTCGATATTGATCGGAAGCAACTGCGGATCCCGGCCGTTTAACCTTCGATAGCGGTCCGCTGCGTAGGCAAGAACCACACCTTGGATATATGCGCGGGCTGTCTCTGCCGGGAATGTGTTGCCGCCGTCGAGCCAGAAGCTGATTTGTGGTTGGCGATTCTGCAGTAGGTCACGGCCAAAGCCCGGCGGGATGTCGATCGCAAAGCGCAACTCGCCAGATCGCAAGCGACGATCGATCTCGAACTCGTCCTTAAGCGACGGTTGTTCGACGAAATAGCGGGAATGAGAAAACTGCTCTAAGGCTAAACGGCTTTCGAGAGACTGATCGCGATCGAGCACAGCATAGCGAAGGCCTTCGATGTCGAACGAGATGCCGTAACCGAACGCTACCAGGAGAAGGAGAGGGCCAAGTAGGGCGAACGCCAACCGGATAGGGTCTCTCAGCAATTCCACGGCTTCTCGTCGCGTGAATGCCCATGTTCGGCGCAAAGAGGCCGTGAGCGACCTATGCGGCAGAACTGCTGCGGTTGCTGATGATTCAGACCAGGTTTCGGCATTTGAAGGACTCGAATCACCTGTTGTAGCGGCCGTCGTCGGCGCCGCGGCATCCTGGAGATAAGCGATAAAGGCGTCTTCGAGGCTCCCGTCGCCGCGGCTTTGGCGCAGCTCTTCTGGGGTGCCAACGGCAAGTACGCGGCCTGCATGCATCAATGAAAGCCGGTCGCAGCGTTCGGCTTCGTTCATGAAATGCGTCGATATGAAGATGGTTACTCCGTCACGACGTGACATCTCCACAAGCAGTCGCCAAAATCGGTCGCGCGCTGCCGGATCGACGCCAGACGTCGGCTCATCAAGGATCAGCACCTCCGGCCGATGCAGGCAGGCGGCGGCAAGCTGCAATCTTTGGCGCATCCCTAAAGGCAAAGCAGGAGGCAGGGCGTCCGCGATATCGGCAAGCTCGAAGCGAGCAAGGCTCGCCGCGACGCGGGTACCTAGTTCCCCAGCAGGGATACGACAGAGCTGTCCATGCAATTCGAGATTGGCGCGGACAGAAATTTCATCGTACAGCGAAAATGATTGCGACATGTAGCCGACGCGCATTCTGGTCGTGATGTCCTGGGCGTTGACCGGCTTGCCCAGTAATTCGGCGCGGCCCTCACTCGCTCGCAGCAGTCCCGTGAGCATCTTCATTGTGGTCGTCTTGCCGCAACCGTTTGATCCCAGAAATCCAAAAATCTCGCCGCGCTCGATACGGAAACTCACATGATCGACGGCGGTAAAGTCACCGAAGCGCATCGTCAGGTCCTCAGCGGCAATTGCTGCGGGGCCATCGCGATGCTGTAAGCGTGGTATCGTGAGCGCTGTGTGCTCGCCGCGGCGTTCAGGACGCTGAAGAGCGATGTAGGCCTCCTCCAGCGTGTTCGCGTTGGTCCGTGCAAGAATGGCAGCTATCTCACCGGCGGCGATGATCCTGCCCTCGTCGATTGCGACGATGTGTTCGAAGCGTTCGGCCTCCTCCATGTAGGCCGTTGCCACCAGTAGCGTCATACCGGGCCGTTCGGCACGAATTCGGGCAATAAGTTCCCAGAACTGGCGTCGCGACAGCGGGTCAACGCCGGTCGTGGGCTCGTCGAGGATCAACAGATCGGGATCGTGGACCAGGGCACAGCAGAGTCCGAGCTTCTGCTTCATGCCGCCCGATAGCTTGCCGGCCAGCCTATCCGGAAACGGGTCGAGGCCGGTTGCCGCGAGTAGGCGCGCAATGCGTCGACGCCGTTCGCGGTCCGGCTGTCCGTACAAACGGCCGAAGAAATCAATGTTTTCGATTACGGATAGCGTTGGATAGAGGTTGCGGCCGAGACCTTGCGGCATATAGGCGATGCGCGGTGCAATCGCATCGCGGTGGACGCGCGATGCCATGTTACCGTCGAGAACCAGCACCGCTCCCGATTGAATACGCTTGACGCCTGCAATCAGTCCGAGGAGCATCGACTTGCCGACCCCATCGGGGCCGATGAAGGCCACGGTTGAACCGGTGAGGATCGAAAGACTTACGCCGTCAAGCGCAATCCTGGCGCCATAACGATGATTGAGCATCTCGATCTTAACAGCCGGCTCGTCATTAGTGGACATCCGGAAGCCTCGGCGCGAGAGCGGCCGGCCACGTCGACCCGGCGGCAAGCTTGACATAAGCGTTGCCAGTCATTCCGGCTTTAATGTAGCCGCGATAGGTTTCAAGAAGCTGTGGGTCGATGTGAAGCTTGATGCGGTACATTAGCTTTTCACGTTCGCTCATGGTCTCCACATATTTGGGCGTAAATTGCGCTTCGCCGGCGACGAAGGACACCGTTGCCGGAAAGACGTACTTTGGTGCGCCATCAAATACGATCCGCGCCTCCGATCCGAGTTCGACTCGTCCCACCTGGCTGGTTGGAAGAAAGACGGTCATATGCACGTCGGTGAGGTCGAGGAGCGTCAATACGCGTCCACCGGCGGCAACGACCTCGCCTGCCTGGGCAAGACGGTATTCGACGCGCCCTGTAACCGGCGCCTTTAGGGTCATGTCGGCAATCGTTGCTTCGATCTGCGCGACCTGCGCTTCGGCGACCTCGGTCGCTGCTTTGGCATCTTCGATAGCGACGTTCGCACCTTCTAGAGTAGCCCTTGATACATCCCTCTGCGCGGTGCGGCGGTCGAGGTCCGCCTGCGTGATAGCGTTCGTTCGCACAAGCTCGATCCCGCGTTTTAACTCGACCTCAGTGAGCTTTAGTTCTGCCTCGCGTAGAGTCATGTCGGCTTGGGCTCGCGCGACACTCTGGTGCGCGCGATGCACCGCAGCTCTGGCCCCGGCTAGTTGAGCGACTATTTCTGTGGTGTCCATACGGGCAAGAATACTGCCTTTCTCGACTGATGATCCTTCGTTGACGCGAAGTTCTGCGATGCGGCCAGCATATTTAGTGGCGACATCCGCACGTTCGACTTCAATGCGACCGTTGGCGCGAGCCAGACCTGCAGGCACTCGCAGAGCTTGTTCTTGAATCCAATAGGCGTAGCCACCGGCCGTTGCGGCCAACAAAACGACAACTGTTAGGATTGGAGCAATGCGCATTGGTTACCCGGATTGAGTGTTAATAAGCATTTTTGTCGTGGTCTATCTCGGCGCCTTAGACGACG
Source organism: Bradyrhizobiaceae bacterium (assembly GCA_003963145.1). Classification (GTDB taxonomy): domain Bacteria; phylum Pseudomonadota; class Alphaproteobacteria; order Rhizobiales; family Xanthobacteraceae; genus Afipia. The sequence continues at coordinate 181,579 of RXJJ01000009.1, read as the reverse complement.
CGGTCTGCATTGTTGGCCTATTTGGCCAAGTGCTCAGGTATGAGCGTCACTTCGCGAGCAGGCCAGCGCGAGCCTCATCATATGGAAAAACGACGTTGAGATCCGGAACCGCCTGGTGCCTATCGGTCTGCGGGCAAGCCAGGCGCGAAAGTAGGTCTCGAATGACATTCAGGTGAGCAAGCTGCTTGTCGTCCGCGCGAACCGCAATCCAAGGAGACAGAGGACTTGAGGTTCGGGCCAGCATCTGATCCCGCGCCTCGGTGTAGTCGTCCCAATGCTTCACCGCGACTTCGTCAATGGAACTCGTTTTCCATTGCTTCAGCGGGTCGTGCCGCCGATCCCTCAACCGTCCCTTCTGCTCCTTCTTGCCGATGTCGAGGTAGTACTTCAGAATTTGAATTCCGGAGCCAATGAGCATATGCTCGAATGGAAGAACGTCTTCCATGAAGCGCTGATACTCACCGTCGGTACAGAACTCCATCACCCGTTCTACGCCTGCCCGATTGTACCAGCTTCGATTAAACAGGACGACCTCTCGCGCGGCGGGAAGGTGCGTTACGTAGCGCTGAAAGTACCATGAGGTATCATCCCGGTCAGATGGCTTGCTCAACGCCACAACGCGGGTTTCTCGTGGGCTGAGATGTTCGACGATGCGCTTTATTGTTCCATCCTTTCCAGCCGCGTCACGCCCCTCGAATATGATCAGTACCTTGTGTCCGTGCTTAATGACATGCCTTTGAACCTTGACGAGTTCAATCTGAAGCTCGCGTAAAGCAGTCTCGTATTGTTTGTTGCCGCCGTGCTTGCGATGCGTCTTTATGCGTTTTGCCATTTGCGCTCATAATGTTTCAGAACATCCGATGCATCTTAATGTCGGAAAATAGCATAGGGCGCGAGTGCGAGAACTTAATCTACATCAAGGTCTGAAGCCGTTTTTGGCGTTAAGTGTTCGTTAGATAGCGACGCCATCGTCCGCTACTGCCGCAACTAAGCCGACAGGGAGCTATACCGAAAGCGGCGTGAAGGGATAGTAGGTCATGATGAGGTCGATGATCCCGTAGGTAGGAGGGAGTAACATGATGAATTGGCTCAATAGCAATTGGGTTTGGCTTGCACTTGGCGCGGTCGCGCTCCTTATGTTTAGCCGAGGTGGCTGTGGCATGGGTCATCGTGGTCACGATCACAGGGGTGCGCGCGAGGGGAGCCAAAATGATCCCAGCGGCGAGACGATGAATAGGCCGTTCGTGAGCGCTGCCGCATTAGACTCAGACAGTACAACAGCTCCGCAGAATGATCACATGCACGGCTTACCTTCCGCAGGAGAGGGCGCGCTGACTACTGAACATGCCGACCACGACAGTGCAAAAGGTGAGGCCGGACCGCGCCGTCATCATCATAGCTGCTGAGCGCGATCGTCAAACGTTTGAGACAAGAGAAATACCCGGACTGCTTTGGAATACGGCGGAGTGCCTCGTGGCAGGTGATATCGTCCAAGCTAGTCGAACTCTCCCCGATCGGCAACGCGCGTGAAATCGCTGACCTTTCCAAGACGCGCCGAGGATTGACGCCACTTTCAGCGCTGCGGTTTATGGTGGTTTCTGAGCCGCATTGGCAAGTGTCCGGCTCGTTCGCCGTGAGAGTCGGGCCGAGCGATAGCGATGAAAGACCTCTATGCCAAGAAACCCACCAATCGCGTCATCCATGACTCACGTGGCCGCTGAGGCTGACCGATAAACTCAAGTCAGGAATGACCATCACGTCTTGCCAAGAGCTACTCGCAAGCGTTTCGCAGCTTCCGTGAGGGACCAATCCATGCTGCTCACCGCACCGTTTGGGTGTGGCGTCGGCTTAATGTGGATTAAAGACTTCTTCTACCGTCGCACAATACCATGAAACATGATTGCGCACTCAATTGCGCCCGTGTTGATAACGAGGAGGAGTAGAGAGATGACTGACAGAACCGCCACGGATTCAAAATTGATCCCCAAAGCTGCGCCTAAGCCTGGCCACGACTGCTGTGGGAGCAATACAACCACGGATACTGCGAGTAAGTCCGCCCATCCGTCCGCTCCCGGGCACACCAAGGCGATCGAGACATGTTGTGGCGGTACAGCCAACAAGTAATCGACAACTATATCCGAGGCGCAGCAGCAGTAAGTCGCGGAGGAGATATGGTTCTTAAAGCGAAACTTTATCGGCTCGACGCGAGGCGGGGGAGTTGGTCGTGGCTGACAGTTCAGCATGGCTGACAATAAGAGCGGAAGTTGAGATGAAGCGCGGTTCACCGGTCGGTTTGTACGGGCTCGCCGACAACCTTGAGCGCGTACCGGGCTTGGGCGCGCCTACTACATGGGGGTGCGGGTATCCAACGGCGGATGAAGATGAGCCCAGATCGTTTAAGGCCGAGCCAATCGAGCTAAAGCCTGATATGTCAGCCGCCGGGGCTTTCCAGGTTATTGCGCGCGCCTGTATCCACCACTTCCGCCTCAATGAGCGGTTGCTGATAGCAAGCCGGTCGGCGGCCCCACTGCATCAGATGCGTGTCGCTATACGACGACTGCGTTCGGCGTTGTCTCTGTTCAAGCCTATTGCGACAGATGAAAAATACGAACGGTTAAAACGGGGCCTGCGCGATCTCTCCCGCACACTCGGAGAGGCTCGCGATTTGGACATTTATATCGCCCACATCGCAGCTGCGGGCGCCAGTGAAAACGCGGGCTCGTCTCCGTTCGCACTGGATCTTCGAGAGCGGGTTCAAGTTGAACGAGCGCGCGCTTATCAGCGAGTGGTGAGCACCCTTCAGTCCAAACGTTTTCGCCAACTAATGCAGAGCCTCGTCGCCCGGATCGAGGCAGGTCCGTGGTGTATGCAGAGCGCGCTACAAAGACAAGCCGTGCGTGACAATACCATCAAGGATTTCGCGGTCCATGCCCTCGATCGTCGTTGGCGTAAGCTAAAGCGAGGTGGCCGTCGTCTTGAGCGGCTCTCACCAGAGGAACGCCACTTCATTCGGATCGATGCGAAAAAACTGCGGTACGCGTCGGAGTTTTTCTCAAGTCTCATGACTGACCGAAAGAGCCGTAAGCGACTCAGGGTCCTCATCGCAGCACTCGAGCTTCTGCAAGTGCATCTCGGAGACCTCAATGATATTCAAACGCAGTACGAGATCGCGGCCAAGCTGGCATGCGTCGAAACCGCGGCAGCTAGGGCAGCCGACACCGTGCGCACCGCTGCAGGCCATCGAAACGAAAAGAATAAGCGCTCAGCTGCGCTCCTAAGATCAGCCTCTAAAGCGTATAGCGAACTTTTAGATGCAGAGCCATTTTGGAAAGGATGAACTGATCCAAGTGACCATGACACAAAGGCAATTCTCGCTCAGTCGCGCCGCACGTATCCCACCGGATGCCTGCTTCTGACACAAATCAACGTGCTATCTCCGAATTGCGTCCAACGTTGCATGTTCCCTTTCGCTGCTAGGTCCTTCACGGCCAGGTAGTGAGAGAAATTCAGCGCCCGTGTCCGGCGGTTAGTGGCCTACAGGAGAACAAAATGACCAGGAAGATCAAACCGTCACTCCAGCGCGTGTTAACCCATCAGTACTGCGACAGTCAGGCTTCCAAGCAGGAAGCCGCGCCCCCGGCCAAGCTGGAAGCGGGCCACCGTCAAGCCGACAACTCCGATGGGAGCCGCTGCAGGGTCATTCCGATGCGGATCATAGGCAGCACGACGAACGTTCTAAATCATGGCCCTTTTTCCAGTCACGGGGAGAGTCATCCATGACGACGAGCACGCTCAATATTGGCGATCTGTTTTCGGTCCTCGGCGCGCACGGCATCGAAAAGCAACTGCGGCGCGTTCCAGGTGTCGGCCAAGTGTCGGTCAATCCGGTCACCGGCTCAACAACTGTTATGTATGATCCGGGAAAGACGAGCCTTGCTGCCATAACGAAAGCGATCGAGGATTGCGGCTTTCATTGCAGGGGCGAAGCCCGGCCGAGGCATGAAATATGCGATATGCCCCCAATGCTGAGCGACCGTCCCACCGTCTCAACCAACCAGAGCGAGCCCGCGCAGTCCCATGCTCACAAAAGCCACACGAGCATGGCCTCAGTTGCTAACAAACCGGACGAAGTAGTGGTCGAGCCGGAGGCATATGCTCATGGTGAACTCCATGCCAGCGACATAACACCTGCCGACCATCTGATACATTCCGACCACGAGGCATTTGCCCACGAGGCATTTGCCCACGAGCAAACTTTTGGACGTGGCAATGCGGACGGCCAACATAAGATGCATGGTGGAGAGAAAAGCGATGCCATGGCGCATGAGATGGGCCACGATGCCGGTATGGACATGCAGGGCATGGTCCGCGACATGCGCAACCGCTTCTGGATCGCTTTCGCCTTCAGCCTACCGATCTTTTTCTTCTCGCCGATGGGCATGGAATTCATTCAAATCCCCCCGCCATTTGGCCTGCGACTAGATCTTGTACTGTTTGTTCTGGCGAGCGCCGCCATCCTCTACCCGGTCTGGCCCTTCGTCGTTGCGGCTTATCGTGCGCTCCGAAGCGGTGTTGCGAATATGGCGGTGCTGGTCGTCCTTAGCGTCGGCACCGGTTATCTGTTCAGTGTTGGCTCCACCTTCCTTTATGGCGGCCAGCAGTTCTACGAGGCGTCCGCAATTCTGCTGGTATTCATTCTGCTTGGACATTGGCTCGAAATGCGCGCAAGGGCGGGGGCATCCGAAGCTATTCGTGCCCTCATGGATCTGGCGCCGCCCAAGGCAACGGTGCTACGCGATGGCAAGGAGCTAGAAATACCAACCGCCGAGATCATTTCCGGCGATACGGTCGTGATCAGGCCGGGTAACAAGATCCCGGTCGATGGGAGTGTTCTGGAAGGTGCCTCCCTGGTTGATGAATCCATGCTCACGGGTGAATCGATGCCGGTGTCCAAGAAGGCCGGCGATGCGGTGATAGGCGCAACTATCAACAAGAGTGGTACGTTTCAGTATCGTGCAACGAAGGTCGGCGCCGACACGGCGCTCGCCCAGATAGTCAAGCTCGTCCAGGAAGCGCAGAACTCCAAAGCGCCCTCGCAGCTCCTCGCCGATCGCGCATCGCAATGGCTGGTGCTCGCGGCGGTCGCTGTTGGCCTGCTTACGTTCGTCGTCTGGTATTGGTGGATCGGTCAGACGCTGCTGTTTGCGCTCAGCCTCACGATCACCGTCTTCGTGATCGCGTGTCCCGACGCGCTTGGGTTGGCAACCCCGATGGCGATCATGGTCGGAACCGGGCTTGGTGCGATGAACGGCATTCTTTTCAAGAATGCGTCTGCGCTGGAGGATGCAACCAAGCTGAATGTCGTCATCTTCGACAAGACCGGAACGCTGACGATGGGGCACCCCGAAGTGGTTGATCTGGCGATAGCTGCCGGCGCATCCGAGGATGAGCTGCTGTCGACGGCCGCTGCGGTGGAAGCAGGCTCAGACCATCCCCTGGCCCAAGCAATCTTGCGCCGGGCCGCCAGTGTAAAGACACCGAAGGCGACCGGCTTCAAGAACATCGAGGGCAAGGGCGCGCAAGCGGAGATCGACGGTAAGACGACGTTGCTCGGTAATAAATTGCTGATGACTGAAAACAAGATTGATCTCGGCGAACTCGTCGCAAAATCGGAGGAATTGCAGGGCGCCGGACGAACGGTGGTTCACGTCGCTGTGGGCGGCAAGCTCGTTGGCCTGATCGCCATCGCCGATGCGGTTAGGCCGACTGCGGTAGAAACGGTCAAGGCGTTACGTGCACGCGGCGTCGAGGTCGCGATGCTGACCGGAGACAATCAGGGTACCGCAGCGCGAATCGCAAAGACTCTCGGGATAGACAGAGTGTTCGCCAACGTGTTGCCGGGTGACAAGGCGAGCAAGGTCAAGGAACTCCAGGCACAAGGCAAGAAGGTCGGCATGGTAGGCGACGGCGTGAACGACGCTCCGGCTTTGACACAGGCTGACGTCGGCTTCGCAATCGGGGCAGGCACCGATGTCGCGATGGAGAGTGCGGATATCGTACTGATGAAGAGTGACCCTTTCGATGTGGTCGGAGCCATCGAACTGTCTCATGCGACGCTCAGAAAAATGCATCAAAACCTGTGGTGGGCAGTCGGCTATAATGTCATTGCCTTTCCGCTCGCCGCCGGCGTGCTGTATCCGTTCTTGCTTGGGCCGAGTATCGCGGCTCTTGCAATGTCGGGCAGTTCAGCTTTGGTCGCAATCAATGCTCTGATGTTGAAGCGAACCAAGCTCACTGGCATCCGTCGTCAGCGCGCGACTGCATCACCAGACGGGTTAGATACCGTTACGGCGACACCGTGATCACACGCACCGCATCGGGTGTGCCGTCAAGCATCATGATCGTGCTGATGCTGTCGGTGTTCACGGTGTCTATTGGGTACGGTGTGACACTCCCGTTACTTCCGTATCTTATCGAGCGACTGCTCGGCTCGGGTGTCGATGCGCCGCAAGTTTCCCGGTCAACAGGGCTTCTGACGGGCCTCTACACCTTGGCGCTCTTTCTCTTTGCCTCGGTATGGGGACATATGTCTGACCGTTATGGGCGTCGCGCCGTCCTTCTGATCGGACTAATTGGTTTCGGTGCCACCATGTTGATCTTTGCGTTTATCGAAAGCCTTACAGCAATGTACGCCGAACGATTCTTGAGTGGCATGTTTGCGGCTGCTGTTACGCCGAGCGCATTGGCCACTATCGGAGATCTTGCGACGACCGAGGAAGCACGGGCGCGCCGCCTTACCTTCGTCGGATTAGCTGGGATTAGCGGATTTCTGCTAGGACCCATGGTGGGCGTCTTCATTGCGGGAAGTGTAGGGACCCTGCTTCGGATTGACGGAGGGGCCGGAGCGTTGACCTTGCCACTGGTCGGGACTGCGGTCCTGGCGATCCTTGTGGCGTCCGTTGCCGCCGTGACCGTACCCGGAGTGAAGCGAGGTGACGCTGCCCCGAAGCGCGCTCAGGCAGACATGACGTTCAGCCGTTGGCTCGTGCCCAAGCTGCTCATTCTCTCATTCATTGTCTCTGCCGCAGTGGGGGTATTCGAGGTCGGTTTGGCGCTTCGTGGCAAACAGGTGCTCGGGCTTACGCCATACCAGATTGCAGTCATGTTCACCGAATGCAGCTTGGTGATGTTAGTCGTTCAATCGATCGTATTCTCGCCTTGGATCAAACCTAGAACCACGCGCTGGTTCATTGCGCCGGCTCTCGCTATCTTGGCGGCCGGACTATTTCTTGTCCCACGCGCGTCGAACTTTACCCTGACGCTCGGGGCAATCGGAGTGGTGGCAGCGAGCGCTGGGATACTCTCTCCGATCTTGACCTACTGGATATCAATCAAGGCCGGCAACGCGCAAGGAGCGGAACTCGGCAAGCAAACGGCTGCAGCGAGCCTCGGTGCTGCAGTGGGGTCCGTGGCCGGAGGTCTCTTGTTCGACGTTGCGCTCCTGCCGCACGCCTCGTTCTTGCTCATAACTATGCTCACTGTCTTGGGTATGCTGTTGAGTATCAACCTCCCGAATCTGCTTGTGACAAGAACACGCGGCGAAGCCGCTTGCGACGCGGTGTGACACGTCCTTTTTGACCAAGCGCCAAACCCTTGACTCTTTGGTATATGCGAGGGTCCCCGCGGACCGGCGGGTCATCGAGGAGAGTGCGAAGCCATGGCCGTGGCATTGGCTAATCTAGGCGAGTTCCAATTTCAAACAGGCTTGCTAACTAATGCGGGATTTCAGGCCTCATCAGATACTCGGCGGCTGCTATAGCTATCACGGCAACAGCAATCCAGACCCATCTCGGCATTGATCCCAAGTTCATCGCAAAGCTCCTAGCTCTCTACCTTCAATAATTTCTTACAGGCACTCGTTGGCGCCGTTGAGCACGAAGTCGCTCGTTATCCACCGCCTGGATCATAAGTGCGTCGCACGCAATCGCAATGCATTAGCAACGACGCTTACCGACGAAAGAGCCATCGCTGCGGCGGCAATGATCGGAGAGAGCAGGATGCCGAAATTGGGGTAGAGGATACCGGCGGCGATCGGGATGCCGGCTGCGTTGTAGATGAATGCGAAGAACAGATTCTGCCGGATATTGCTCATGGTCGCCTGCGACAGCCGTCGCGCACGAACGATGCCGCCGAGATCGCCTTTCAGCAGGGTTATGCCGGCACTCTCCATGGCGACGTCAGTGCCAGTTCCCATCGCAATTCCGACTTCGGCGGCAGCGAGCGCCGGGGCGTCGTTGACGCCATCACCGGCCATAGCAACGACCTGGCCGGCCTTCTGTAATTTGCTGACTACGGCGCTCTTCTGATCCGGGAGAACCTCAGCCTCGACGTCGGCGATCCCGAGTTGTCTTGCGATCGCATTCGCTGTGGTTCGGTTGTCGCCGGTCAGCATAATGACCTTGATGCCTTCGGCTGCCAGCGCCTTCAGCGCATCTGGCGTTGACGCCTTGACGGGATCGGCGATGGCAAACAGCCCCGCCAGCTTGCTGTCGACCGCGACATTGATGACGGTGGCGCCATCGCCGCGCAGGTGTTCGCCTTGCTCGTTCAGCGATTGGGTTTCAATGCCGAGCGAGGCTAGGAAGTTTGAGTTGCCGAGCAGGACAGTCTTGCCGTCAACCCTGCCAGTCGCCCCCTTGCCGGTCGGCGAGTTGAATTCTTCGACCTTGCCCAAATCCAGATTGCGCTCCTTTGCGCTTCGCACGATCGCATCGGCGAGAGGATGCTCGCTTGAGCGTTCCACACTGGCTGCCAGTCGCAGGATCTCGGCCTCCGTAAATCCGGGGGCGGCAACGATCGCGACAACCTTAGGCTTACCTTCGGTCAGGGTGCCCGTCTTGTCGACCACCAGCGTGTCAATCTTTTCCATGCGCTCTAGAGCTTCGGCATTCTTGATCAGCACGCCGGCCTGCGCGCCGCGCCCTACGCCGACCATGATCGACATCGGCGTGGCAAGGCCAAGCGCACAGGGACAGGCGATGATCAGGACGCTGACAGCGGCGACCAGACCGAATGCCATTCGGGGTTCAGGCCCGAACCAGGCCCAGGCGCCAAAAGCGACCAGCGCCACCGCGATCACGATCGGCACGAACCAACCGGCTACCTGATCGGCCAGCCGCTGGATCGGCGCGCGCGATCGCTGCGCGTCTGCCACCATCTTGACGATCTGGGAAAGCAGCGTGTCGCGCCCGACTTTCTCGGCGCGCATTACGAAACCGCCGGACTGGTTGAGTGTTCCAGCGATAACTTTGCCTCCCGTCTCCTTCGTGACCGGCATGGATTCGCCCGTTACTAGGGATTCATCGAGGGAAGACCTGCCTTCGAGGATGATGCCGTCCACTGGCACTTTCTCTCCCGGTCTGACGCGCAACTTATCGCCAACCTTCAGGCTCTCGATCTGGACCTCGTGGTCTGCACCATCGTCGCCAATGCGGCGGGCAGTTTTGGGCGCCAATTGAAGAAGGGCCTTGATCGCTCCGGACGTCGCTTCGCGCGCACGAAGCTCAAGCACCTGTCCCAAGAGGACAAGGACCGTGATGACTGCGGCGGCCTCAAAATAGACTGCGACCGCACCACCATGTCCGCGAAAGGTTATCGGGAAGCTCCTGGGCAAGATCGTCCCGACGATACTGTAGACGTAGGCCACGCCGACACCCATCGAGATCAGAGTGAACATGTTGAGATTTCGTGTGAGTAGCGATTGCCAGCCGCGGACGAAGAACGGCCAGCCCGCCCAAAGAACCACAGGGGTCGCAAACGCAAGCTGTATCCAGTTGGACAGAGTCTGGTCGACCCAACCATGATCTCCGACAAGGTGGCCGCCCATTTCGAGGACAACCGGAGGCAGGGAGAGGGCGAGGCCGACCCAGAAACGCCGCGTCATGTCCGCAAGTTCGGGGTTAGGCAGCGCATCCAAACTGGCCACCTCGGGCTCGAGCGTCATACCGCAGATCGGGCAGTTTCCGGGACCTACTTGCCGAATCTGCGGATGCATCGGACAGGTATAGATCGTGCCTTCCGGAACGTCGGCTTTCGGCTTGCCGTTGTCGAGATATGCTCTCGGATCGGCGGCGAATTTAGCTTGGCAGCCGGCCGAACAGAAATGAAAGGTTTCGCCGCGGTAGTTGTACCGATGCTGGCTTGTATGTGGGTCGACAGTCATCCCGCAGACGGGATCGCGCAAGTCCACCTTACCGTCAGCGTGATGTTCATGATGAACGTGATCGGAATGACCGGAATCTCCTCCGCAGCACCCGGTGTTCGCGGTAGTCGCCTTCGAGGAGCAGCCGCAGCTTTTTGAACCGCTTGCCGCAATTGCGTTTTCATCTTTGGTCATCGAATTTGCCGTTCCCTCTTGCCACGTATACCTAGTAGGGGTATATAGATCTCATGAGAAAAGATATCAAGGTATCCTGTCAAAAACGCCTCAACCGCATCGAAGGACAGGTTCGCGGCTTGTCCAAGATGGTCGACGAGGACCGCTACTGCATCGATATTGTCACACAGATATCTGCCGTGCGTGCCGCTTTGCGGCGCGTAGAGGAAGAGGTCTTAAGAGATCATGTCGCCCATTGTGTCGAACATGCGATTGCTTCGGGGGATAAAGTCGATCAGAGGAAGAAGATTACGGAGCTTATGGCGGTGATCGGTCGTGTCGATCGGTAGTCGATCTTGACTTGGCACCGCGCCAAATCGCGTCTATGCTTGTGGCGCAACAGGACGATAGGCGATTGGTTCCTGCAATGTTTGTGAGCCTAACCAGAACGAAGCGATTGAAGGCAGGGCGATTGCTCGCTTTGGTCTATTTGCTTTGCGTGGTGGCTCCTAGTGCTTCTTTTGCATTTGCCAATGGTGCACGAACGGCTCACTGCCTTACGCGGGAAAGCCTCGGCCTCAGTTCAATGCAGATGCATATGGACGATGAAGCTGAGCAACACGTTCACAACGACGGCGCGATGCACGATCATTCTAGCATGCACGCGCATATGACTATGGCCGGTAGCGATAGCAGTGCAACGCAGGCCGTAACAAAAGGAGCGCCCGCAACCGGGAAGGCTCCGGACAAGTCGTCCGACGCCCAATGTTGCAGTTTGCTATGCCTTACGGCGATGCCTGCAACGCTCATGGATTTCGTGATACCACCCGCATTGACATTTATCTGTGCTTCCGAACCGTCTCGGAATGTCACTGATAATGCTCCTACTCGACATTATCGTCCCCCCATTTCCTGAGCTGATTAAAACGACGCGGTGCCGCGCCCGCTGAGGGCATGCGCACCTGTGGTTTGTCGACAGTTCAGGAAAACAAAATGCTTGCGCAGCTTGGGGCGATTCTCACCGTCGTTCGTTCGGTGGTCGAGAAGATATCCGATATCAAACTTCGAACATTCGCGGAAATTGTCTTCGCAGTGTTAACGTTGGGTGGGTGCACACCGACGACGACGCCTCTTGCCGGTGCCGATCCTGCCGACCCAGGCGCGAGGACGTCCGGCGTTGGCTACCATTCGACTATTGCTCCTTACAGCAGCCTTCGTCCGACCGCTCCATCTCCGTGGCGCGAGCAGAATGACCGCGCCGCTCCGGCGCCGAAGTCGGCCCAGTAGGAGCAAGCGATGTACAAATATTTCGCGATATCAAGCAGCGCGACAAGCCGGTTCAAATTCAACCCTTTAGTCGCGACAACGCTTCTTTCAGCCCTGGTTCTCTCCGGATGTGCGACATTCTCTCAGAATGGAGGAATGGATGTCGTCGCTAACGTTGCGGGTGAAACTCTCAAAAAGGATCTAGTTTCCATTCGCACGCAGGATGATGCCCAGCGTGCCAACGACTCGGTAAAGGGGCTTCTTGCTCGACCGCTAACTGTAGATACGGCTGTTCAAATCGCGCTCCTCAACAATCGTGGTCTGCAAGCCTCTTATAATGAACTCGGATTGGCGGAAGCCGATCTTGTTGGGGACAGTCTGCCGCCGAATCCGACGTTCTCGATTTCGCGGATTTCTGGAAACGGCGCGATCGAGATCGAGCGCCAAGTCGTCGGTAACATTCTAGCGTTGGCGACCTTGCCATTCCGTTCGGATATTGCGCGTCAGCGGTTTCAGAAGGCGCAACTTCGTGCCGCCGAGGAGACGCTGCGGTTAGCAGCCGACGTGCGGCGAATATACTACCGCGCCGTCGCAGCCAATGAGTTGGTTGGACTCTTGACCGACGCGAAATCAACTGCGGAATCGACAGCGCAACTCGCATCCAAGCTCGGTGAGACGGGCGCGTTGAATAAGCTCGATCAAGCTCGCGAGCAGGTTTTCTTTGCCGAGACGACGGCGGACCTCGCGGCGCTTCGTCAAGACGCCACTAGCTCTCGTGAGCGGTTGGCCCGGCTGCTGGGATTATGGGGGGGCGATCTCGGCTTCCGGTTGCCCCAAAAGCTACCGGCTTTACCACATCACCCACTTTCACTACCGCACATCGAAATCGACGCGGTCGAACATCGGCTCGATCTGCAGATATCCCGCATCGAGCTTGCAGTGCTCGCCAAATCACTTGATCTCACGCAAGCTAGTCGTTTCGTCACGATGCTGGACGTTGCCGGTATCGACAAGAAGACACGCGACCCAGACACCTCGCAATTTCGGGAGAGGGGCATCGACGTGCAATTTCAGATACCGATTTTCGACGGCGGCGAAGTCCGCGTTCGACAAGCTACCGAGACTTATAACCAGGCCTTCAACTTGCTGACCGAGAAGGCAGTTAACGTTCGTTCAGAAGCGCGCGATGCATTCCGAGTCTACCGTTCGACTTACGATATTGCCGGTCACTATCAGCGCGAAGTTTTGCCGCTCCGCAAAATAATCTCGGAGGAAATGCAACTGCGTTTCAGCAGCATGCAGGTCGATGTGTTCGCCCTATTGACTGAGGCGAGGCAGCGGATCGGCGCCTTACGCGCAGCCATCGAGGCCAAGCGCGACTTCTGGTTAGCGCAATCGGAATTGCAGACCGCCATCAACGGTGGCGGTCGTCCAGATACTCAACAGGAAACCCGTTCCTTGGCGACCGCGCAAGCGAGCAGTGGTGGATATTGAAGGAGATGACGATGTTATCGCGACGAAACTTTCTAGGGACTGCCACCGCACTTGCCAGTGCGACGGCGATCACCGGGCGTGTCCAGGCCGCGAACATTCCTGAAGCGCCGGTCATGGAGAAGGCGACCATGCAGCCGCCACTCCGCCCGACAAGCGGACCTGACTACAATCCGGTCGTCACACTAAACGGCTGGACCTTGCCGTGGCGGATGAACGGAGACTGGAAGGAGTTCCATCTCGTTGCCGAGCCTGTCGAGCGCGAGTTCGCCGAAGGAATGAAGGCCTATCTCTGGGGCTACAACGGTCAATCGCCGGGTCCCACAATTGAGGCGGTCGAAGGTGACAAAGTTCGTATCTTCGTCACCAACAAATTACCCGAGCACACAACCGTTCATTGGCACGGTGTGATCCTACCGAGCGGAATGGATGGTGTCGGCGGACTGAACCAGCCGCATATCCAACCAGGCAAGACGTTCGTCTACGAATTCGAAATGAAGCATAGCGGTACGTTCATGTACCACCCACACTCAGATGAAATGGTGCAGATGGCCATGGGCATGATGGGAATGATCGTGGTGCACCCACGCGACAGCACCTTTCGGCCCGTTGATCGCGACTTTGTCTTCATCATGAGTTCGTATCTGATCGACCCCGGTACGTATCTGCCGAAGGTCACCGAGATGACCGACTTCAACATGTGGGCATGGAATAGCCGGGTGTTTCCCGGCATTGATTCGCTGCCTGTGCGTTTGGGAGATCGCGTACGGGTACGAGTCGGCAATCTCACTATGACCAATCATCCGATCCATCTGCACGGTCACAATTTCGCGGTCAGTTGTACGGACGGCGGATGGGTTCCCGAAAGCGCGCAATGGCCAGAAGTCACAACCGACGTGCCCGTGGGTGCGGTTCGAGCATTTGACTTCACCGCCGACAATCCCGGTGATTGGGCATTTCACTGCCACAAGTCGCATCACACCATGAATGCGATGGGTCACGATATCAGAAACTTAATTGGAGTTTCCAAAAAGGATTTGGCGAAAGCAATCGGAAAGCTAGCGCCCGACGCAATGGTCATGGGGTCAACCGGAGGTGCCATGGGCGAAATGGAGATGCCGATGCCCGACAATACGCTGATGATGATGAGTGGCTCTGGACAGTTTGGACCAATCGAAATGGGCGGAATGTTCACGACGATGAAGATCCGGGAAGGCCTCGCACGTGACGATTACAGAGATCCCGGGCCTTACGATTTTCCGAAGGGTACCGTTGCCTATGAGATCGAGGCGCCTCAGAGCGAAGCGCCGCGCCAAGTCACTCCGATGGACAAGAGCAAGCCGGCTGTGTCGAAAGACATGAAGGGAATGAATATGAAAACAATGAATGGCATGTGAGTGGCGATAAAGGAAGAAAAAATAAATTCGATCAGGAACAGAAATTAGGGAATCCATGACGGGGCATTTCACCGAAAAGCTGGTCGTCGATTGTGTGCCAGATGATATTTGGCACAAGACGATGAATGAATTTTGGGACTCTCATTACGAGCAGACCGCCATCTACGAGTCCGGGCAAAAAAGAGAACGCTCAAGCCATATACTATTGAAACGCGACGGCATTCCCGTGGGTGGTGCGCGCGTCGGACTTTACATTATTCCCGGATTGAAACGCGGTTTAGCTTTGGTTCGATTTGGGCCGTTCTGGCGCCACGTGAAAGGCGAAACGGATACAGGAGTTTATAAGACTTTAATTCGAACGCTCATCGACGAATATTGCAAACGTCGCAAACTTTACCTCATCGTTCGACCCCGTGCTCACCCTGACTTCTATCCGGTCGAAGCAAAGACGCTTGGAGACTTGGGGGTCGCGGGCAGTTCATCCTCGATGCTTGATCGCTATTTTGTGGATCTCGCGCTTGACGAGGAAGAGCAGAAAAATAGTTTGGAGCAGAAATGGCGTCATAACCTGCGCAAGGGTATGGCGCATAGTCTAGAGATTCGCATCGGCGACGATGCCGCCGCGATTAAAACGTTCCAAGCCATCTACGCTCAGATGGTTCAACGCAAAAATCTAAATTATCCAGGCGTCGAACTGCCGGCATTCATTCCTGAATTGGTTGGTCTTCCGAACCGAATGAAGATGCTGATTGCTCTCGCTTACAACGAGGGACAGCCGATCGGCGGCCTCGCGTTCAGCGTTGTCGGCGATATTGCTTATTACGTTTTTGGCGCCAGCAATGACAAGGCGATCGAACTCAACGCGGGCTACGTTTTGCAGTGGCACGTAATCCGCTGGTTACGTGAGCATGGTGGCGCGCGCTGGTACGAGCTTGGCGGTCCTGGTGATCCGGGAATACGTCAATTTAAAAAGGGGCTAGCCGGTAAACGAGGCGCGCTGCTCGCGCTTCAAGAATTTCACTACTGTCCGGATGTGATGGCACGTTTCGTCGTGGGAGGGCTGTTCGCTCTTCGCGACGCGCGTGACAGTATCCAGCGTTGGCAGCGTGAAAGAAAGCCTTCTCTTGGAAGGTTGAATAACTGAAAAGGAAATGAAAATGAAAGTCAAAGAACTCGCTTCACTAATCGTTGCCTTCTCTCTCTTTACTTCGCTCACAGTTTTCGCCCAAGACGCGACAGTGAAGGGCGAGGTGAAGAAGATCGATGAAGCTACTGGCAAAATCACATTAAATCACGGTCCCATCAAGAATCTCGATATGACCGATCAGAACATGACGATGGTCTTTCGCGTCCAAGATCCCGCAATGCTGAAACAGGTTAAGGTTGGCGACAAGGTGCAGTTTGAAGCCGAGCGCGCAAGCACAGGCATTACAATTACAAAGCTGCAAAAGACGAAGTGAGTAGCAAAAAGAACTTGCGTATGAACCGCAAAGCACGGCGGTCAAACTAGCTTCCGCTGCAGCCGCGAGGACAACTCATGATAGCGCTTCCATACGACTACTTTTTGATCGGATGGTTCGTCCTCGCGGTCGCATCGACGGCTTATGTTGCCTTCGACCAATTTAGGGGGAACCCCGAACTCGCCGTGATGAAATGGGGCTTCATGCTTGTGACGCTCTATATGGGGCCACTCGGTCTTTTATTGTATGTGCTCGCGGACAAGGAGCCTCGTCCCGGAGAGCGTATGGCTCGTGCATTGTCATATTCCGCATCATACGGCCAACAACAACGTCGAACAGATGGGTGGGGGCGGTCTAATGCTTGTTCTCGACGTGCAGTAATCTCCAATTTAACAACTAAGTGTCAAAAGGAAAATCGAATGTGGAACACATCAGCCGCTACTTTCGCTTTCATTGCAGCAATCATCTGCGGCAACGTTGCTTATGCCCATCCGGAACTTCAATCGGCCGAACCCGCAGCTGGAGTGGCGACCGCATCTCCTAAACGGATAACAATCAGGTTCAATGAAACCGTCATCGCAGAATTCTCTGGCGTCGAATTACGGGATCAGAGCGGAAAAGCGATCGCGACCGGAAAATCAGAAGCCGATCCGGCCAACAAGAAATTACTAGTGGTACCAGTTAAGGAGCAGTTGGCTCCGGGGGATTACAAGGTCGAATGGCACGCCGTATCGGATGATACCCATCGTGTTAAAGGCAGCTACTCATTCAGCGTGACGCGCTAATGATCGATGTCGGACTTATCCTTGCACGATTTCTGCACTATACAGCAACGGCTACGCTCGCTGGCGTGTCATTTTTTCCGTTTTATGCGTATGCGGATTCCGAACCCGAGACCTTAAATTTCTGGCGACGAAAGTTGCTTTTGTGGACTGCGGTCGTGGCGTTGTTTAGTGGCCTCTTCTGGTTCGTCTTTTCGGCCGCAACTATGAGCGGCAGTCTTGCCGATCTGGCCAATCCGGAAGTGGTGTGGGCGGTATTACGTGATACGACTTTTGGCGTCGTTTGGACGGCGCGCATGTTTCTGGCTGTCGCCATTGTTGGCGTGACAGCGATGTGTCTTTTCTCGACTGCAACCGTAAGCCGTGATTCGATCACCCCGCTTCTCGCGGCTGCGCTATTGGGATCGTTGGCTGGTACGGGCCATTCCCAAATCGAGGAGGGGTGGGCTAGTGTAATCCACGTCGCATCCGATGTAGCGCACCTTCTTGCTGCCGGTGCATGGCTCGGAGGATTAGTTCCGCTCGGCTTTATCCTCCTTCGCTACGACATGGTGAATCGGGAGGTTAGACCGATCGACGTAGATCGGATTTTGCTGGGGTTCTCAGGCATGGGCTACGTAGCGGTGGCGACGCTTATCGGATCGGGTCTTATCAATGGCTGGTTTCTGGTGGGCTCGGTCGCGAATTTGCTGAGGACTCCGTATGGTCAAATTCTTATTGGGAAACTAGTTCTGTTTGCTGCGATGCTCGCACTTGCCATTGCGAACCGGCTTTGGCTCGTTCCGTTGATGAGCAGGACAAGAACGGATACTTCCGGCGGGGTGTGGGCCAGCAGATTGCGAAATCATGTACTCGGTGAGCAATTTTTGGGATGGATGGTTCTTCTCATTGTAAGCATATTAGGGACCATGCGGCCGGCAATCGTTCAATAATGACGACGGCGCTGTAAGTGTCCGGCGGTAGTATCCGGACGCTGAGCGATCTTCTTGACGGGTTGAACCGGCAAGAATCACCCGCGTCGGTCACGTATGGCGACGGATCGTGGCCGAACCTTCCAGTCCGGCCCCCACCGGAAGCGGAGAACGCGATCAGATTTGTTCGTATTCGTGTACTGACGTTGGTCCACAGTACTGGTCCACAGTACTGGTACACACGATGGTATCTGGCTTGTAGGAAATGCCTGATTTTATTTGGTTTCTTGCGGAATTAGGGCAATCGCTCACTTTTCCGCGGCGGCATTGTCCATTCGCCGCTAGCGTTCAAAGCAGGCGCCCTTTTATGTCGGCAGTTTTGTTGAAATGGCCCTTTCCGTTTAAGGGCGCATTGTAGACCCTTAGTATCGGAGCGCATTGACCACGAGCGCGAATGCGGGCAAGGCATGCTGTCGACTGGGGTAGTAGAGGTGGTAGCCGGCAAACGGCCTGCACCATTCTTCGAGCACCCTGATGAGGCGCCCCGATGCAACATCATCGACGATCTGACAGATCGTTGAAGTTCTCAGCGCCCATTAATTAGGTCACCTTATAATAGCTTGCCGATTATAGGCTCTAATCGCTGACAGCCGCGAGCCCTATCTTCAGGCTCGAGAGCGGGGCACATTTCATATGGCAGGCTTCGCTGCACGCCGGACACAGAAGGAGTTTTTCCATGGCAACCTGGTTCATCACCGGATGCTCGTCCGGCCTCGGCCACAGCCTGGCAACCGCCGTCCTCGGAGCTGGCTTCAACGCCGTCGTCACCGCGCGCGACGCCGACAAGGTGAAGGCGTTCGAGCGGTCATTTCCCGGCCGTGCTCTGGCGGTCGCGCTCGATCTCAACGACAAGGCTTCGATCGGTGATGCCGTTGCAAAGGCGACAGCGCGGTTCGGTGACATCGACGTGCTCGTCAATAATGCCGGCTACGGCTATCGCGCGGCGATTGAGGAAGGTGACGAGCAGGACGTCGCCAACTTGTTCGATACCCACGTCTTCGGCCCCGTCACGCTGATGAAGGCTGTGCTGCCTGCGATGCGCGCGCGGCGGCAGGGCACGATCATCAACCTCTCCTCGATCGGCGCGCAATTTTTCAATCCCGGGTCGGGCTACTACTCCGCTGCGAAGATGGCGCAGGAAGGCATCACCCTTACGCTGAAGACCGAGGTCGAACCGCTGGGTCTGCGCGTGATGGTGATCGAGCCGGGCGCGTTCCGCACCGATTTCGCCGGTCGCTCGCTGAAGGGAGCCAAGTTCGAGATCGACGACTATGCCGAAACGGTCGGTCCGCGTCGCAAGGAGAACGATCGCACCGACGGCACTCAGCCCGGCGATCCGGCGCGCGCTGCGCGGCTGATCATTGAGACGGTCGCGAAACCGAAGCTGCCGAAGCGACTACTACTCGGCAGCGATGCGATTACGATTGTCCGCAAGGGATTGGAAGCTCAGCTCGAGGAGATCAGCGCGGCGCAGGCCACGAGTGAAGGCACTGACTTCCCGAAGGGCAACTAAGCGGGCTGTTGGCCAGACCGGCAACGCCCGCGGATCAGCCGATCAACAGAAAGACCGATCATGACAAACATTCCTGCCGTGAAGCTGAACAATGGCGTAGAGATGCCAATTCTCGGCTTCGGCGTATTCCAGGTGCCCGACCCAACCGAGTGCGAGCGCAGCGTCCGCGACGCGATCGACGTTGGCTATCGGCTTCTCGACACCGCAACCTCCTATGGAAACGAGGAAGCGGTCGGAAACGCTATTCGCAATCACGGCATCGACCGCCGCGAGCTGTTTGTCACCACCAAGCTCTGGATCGAGGATGCCAGCTACGAGGGGGCCAAGGCTGCCTTCGAACGCTCGCTCAACAAGCTGCAACTCGACTATCTCGACCTCTGGCTGATCCATCAACCCTATGGCGATGTGTACGGGGCATGGCGCGCGATGCAGGAGCTGCACCGTGCGGGCCGAATCCGTGCGATCGGGATCAGCAACTTCTATCCCGACCGCCTTGTGGATTTCGTGCTCCACAATGACGTCACGCCCGCGGTCAACCAAATCGAGATCCATCCTTTCCACCAGCAGGCGGACGCGCAGAAGATCTTGGACGAATACAAGGTCCAGCCGGAAGCATGGGGACCATTCGCCGAAGGCAAGAACGGATTATTCTCCAATGACGTGCTCCAGTCGATCGGTCGGAAGCACGGCAAGAGCATCGCGCAGGTGGTCCTGCGCTGGTTGAACCAGCGCGGCATCGTCGCCATTCCGAAGTCGGTGCGCAAGGAGCGCATGGTCGAGAACTTCGCGATCTTTGACTTCGACCTTGATGGCGATGATGTCGCCGCGATAGCTACGCTCGACCAGAAGGCCAGCAGCTTCTTTGATCACCGCGACCCTGAGAAGGTGAAGTGGCTTGGGACCCGGAAGCTCTAGGCTCGACGCGGCTTCGGCGAATGTCGGCTTCTGAAGCAAAGCAGACGTTAGTTACGTCGCCTGCTAAAATAACTGACGGATTGTAAGGCCCAAAGCTCGACTTTGGCACATTTTATTGGTACACAGAACGTCTTCGCGCCAGTCATAAGCTATTGTTTTTGCTACATATTGCTTGCAATCGGGACAACCCACCCAACTGTACCATCGCACAGTCCTGCTGCTCTCCCGACTCGCGAACCTCAGCGATCGATCCGCTTCATCGTCGGACGCAGACCCGGCGTTCCGCTTACTCGTAGCAAAGCCCGGCATAAGTCGCGGTAAAAGCCGCGCACACCGATTTGTGTGTGTATGTGCCGGGGCTGCTGACCGCATAAACCGCCAGGCAGATTCCGAACAAGATGAGGCTGCCAACCGGCACATCGAAAGGGACTCGCGAGGCCACGGCGCATGGGCTGCCGTTCCTTGAGACTCGCAGTGATGTTGGCGGCCAGGTGACGTGCCCGCATGCCGACAGACTCAGCTAGAAGCGTGCCTGCCCTCAGCCGTCACGGATTTTCCGGAATGACGCTGACATGCGCTGCCACGATCTTCCAGCCGTCGGAACAGCGCAGCCATGTCTGCATCTGTCTTCCGACTTTTCCGGGCGCCGTGTTCTTGTAGAAAAGGGTCGCCGCGACGGCAAAATCGCGGCCGTAGGTCGTGATGATTGTCTTTTCGAGCGTTCGCACAAGATCGCTGGCCGAGCGACCGGCGCGAAACGCCTTGATCGCCTCATAGCCGTATAAATTTTCAGTCGCACCATAGCGTATCGTGTCGGAATCGTCGCGGAACAAAAAATCGAGCGTGGCGACGTCATTGCTCACAAGTGCTTTTTCGTAGGTCTCGAAAGCCGCGGTGACTTCGGCCACCACGTCCGGAAGATTAATCTGCATCGTGTTCAGCCTGTGTGCGGGGACGTTTCGAGGCAGCAATTCCCATCTGCTCGAGCGCGAAGGCGACGCGCAGCGCGAGATCCTCCCGCCAGGGCGCGGCGATGATCTGGACGCCGATCGGCAGCGGATCGAGAGGAATGGGGGCGACGGCAATTGGCAGCCCTATGAATGATAATGGCTGCGTGTAAAGACCGATATTTGCCCGAACCGGAACCTGTTTGCCGCCGATTTCGAAATTGACCTGCCCGATCTTCGGAGCGACGCAGGGCGTGGCAGGAGCCAGGATCACGTCCCACGACCGGAAAAGATCGAGAACCTGGCTCCGGTACCAGCGCCGGAATTTCTGCGCGCGGTCGATCATCACAGCGGGGAGCAGGGCGCTCGCCAGAAGCCGGTCGCGGACGGCGGGGTCGAAATCATCGGGTCTTTCCCGGAGGCGATCGAGATGAAGCGACGCCCCTTCGGCATTCGTGATGACGTATGCCGCGGCCCGCGCCCGGGCGGCTTCCGGAATTTCGACGACAGCCGTTGCGTTCAGCGCCCGTGCAACCTTTTCGATTGCGCTCTGTGCCTCCTGATAAAGTCCTGTCTGGAAATAACCGCCGGCAACTGCGATTCGCAGTCCTTCGGCGCCACGTGCGATAATCCCGCCCGCAGGTTCAGGCATTCTCGGGCTGCAAACAGGATCGCCGGGATCGGGGCCTTGCATCGCGTCATAACAGCACACGAGATCGGCCACGTTGCGCGCCAGCGGTCCGACATGATCGAGGCTTGAGACAAAGGGAAATGTCCGCGTGCGGGGCAGCCGTCCGTAACTCGGCTTCAGCCCGAAGATGCCGCAAAACGACGACGGTACGCGGATCGAGCCGTTGGTGTCGGAGCCGAGCGCGACAGGAACAAGGCCGCCCGCCACCGCGGCCCCCGATCCGCCGGACGAGCCGCCCGTCATGCGCGAGGTATCATGCGGGTTGCGCGAGTTTCCGTCGTGAATGTTCTCGCCGGTGAAGTCATAGGCATATTCGCCCATATTGAGAGCGCCGACGCAGATCGCGCCAGCCGCCTCCAGCCGTTCGATGAGCGTTGCGTCGCGGCGCGCCGGAGGATTGTCGCGATTGATCTTCGATCCGGCCCGCGTCGTCAGACCTTTCACATCGAACAAATTCTTGACCGCGAATGGCACGCCAGCGAGTGGGCCCACTGGCTCGCCCTTTGCAATCGAGGCGTCAATATTTTTCGCGCGTTCGATCGCCCGTTCGGAGAGAAGGTCCGTAAATGAATTCAGATGTTTGTCGTCTTCGCGAATCCGGTTGAGCGTCGTCTCGACAATTCTGGTTGCCGAGATTTTGCCGCTCGCGACCGCGCTTGCGATCTCGCCAGCCGATACGAAGGGTCCGAATTCGGTGTCAGGCCGTGAATGTATTTGCGGGTTCGAAGTCATCGTCGAAGGGAAACTCGTCTATGAGCCGGCAGAAATTGAGCGATACGCCAAGATTGAATCGCACGGCCGCTCGCCACTGGTCGTCTATGCGTAATCCGAGCGCGCGGCTTGCGGCGTCGATGTACAGATCGAGTTCGGGGTCGGTCATTCATTCATCTTTTGTGTTCGCGAGGTTGTGTGTTCGCGAGGTTGTCGGGTGGACGAAATCCATCCCGGCTTCAAAAGCATCTTTGCCGAGTTTTCAGGGACTGAAAAGGCCAGAATTTACCGTTCGGCGCGGCTCACCACGTCCATCAGTTCCGCGATTTTGCGCCGCTGATCGGCCTTGTTGCCGGATGTGATCGCGTGCTCGACGCAGTGGACGACATGGTCGCGCAGGATTTCCTCCTCGACGCGCCGCAGGGCCGCACGAGCCGCGGCGATCTGCGTCACCACGTCGATGCAATAGCGGTCGGCCGCGATCATGTCGGCGATGCCGCGAACCTGACCTTCGATGCGTTTCAGCCTTTTCTGGCAGGATGACTTGATCTCGTCTCTCATGTGGTTCATATACCCCCATAGGGTATCTTATTCAAGAGCTGGAAAAGGCGATGGACAGACAGGCCGCGGACCACCCGGACCACAACAAAGCAAGCTGCTGCTCCGGCGCGCATGATCACGGCACGGGCCACGGTGCCGCCGCTCATCATCACCCGCATGAGCATTCACACGAGCCGGATACGCGGCCGCTCGATCCGGTCTGCGGCATGAGAGTCGATCCGCAGGCTCCGAAGGGCGGCCGCCTTCATTACAAGGATCAGGATTACGTCTTCTGCTCGGAACGCTGCCGCACGCGTTTCGAGGCCGAACCGGAGAAATATCTCGCGAAGGCTGGTTCAGAGTCCATGCCGGACGCGGATGTGCCTGCAGGCACGATCTACACCTGTCCGATGCATCCGCAGATCAGGCAGGTCGGACCAGGCAGTTGCCCGATCTGCGGCATGGCGCTGGAGCCCGAGCTGGTTTCGCTGGACGATAAGCCAGATCCCGAACTGATCGACATGACGCGGCGGTTCTGGATCAGCCTTGTGCTGACGGCGCCGGTTTTCGTGTTCGAGATGGCGACGCATGTGATCGGCCTTCATCTCATGCCGCCGCTGTGGTCCGGCTGGATATCGCTCGTTCTCGCCACGCCCGTCGTGCTGTGGGGGGGCGCGCCGTTCTTCGCGCGGGGCTGGCGCTCGGTCATCTCCGGCAACCTCAACATGTTCACCCTGATCGCGATGGGCATCGGCATCGCCTATCTCTACAGCGTAATAGCAGTCGTCTTTCCGCAGGTTTTCCCCGCCGCGTTCCGCGACATGCACGGCGCGGTCGCGCAGTATTTCGAATCCGCCATGGTGATTACCGTCCTCGTGCTGCTCGGGCAGGTGCTTGAATTGCGTGCGAGAGAACGGACCTCCGGCGCGATCAAGGCGCTGCTTGGCCTCGCGCCAAAGACGGCGCGGCGTGTCGGCGTGAATGGCGACGAGGACATCGGCATCGACCTTATCAATGTCGGCGATCTCCTGCGCGTGCGCCCGGGCGAAACCATTCCGGTGGACTCCATCGTGGTGGAAGGCCGTTCGGCGGTGGATGAATCGATGGTGACAGGCGAGTCCATGCCTGTGACCAAGACCGTCGACGCTCGCGTGATCGGCGGCACGCTGAACCAAAGCGGAGGGCTGGTCATCCGCGCTGACAAGGTCGGCCGCGACACTATGCTCTCGCGCATCGTCGAGATGGTGGCGAAGGCTCAACGTTCGCGTGCGCCGGTGCAGCGTCTGGCCGATCAGGTCGCGGGCTGGTTCGTGCCGGCCGTGATCGGCGCCGCGATCCTGGCCTTTGCGGCATGGGCGATATTCGGACCCGAGCCGCGGTTGACGTTCGGTCTGGTTGCGGCGGTGACGGTCCTTATCATTGCCTGCCCCTGCGCGCTCGGGCTTGCGACGCCGATGTCGATCATGATCGGCGTCGGGCGCGGTGCGCGGTCCGGCATTCTGGTGCGCGACGCCGAGGCGCTCGAGCGCATGGAAAAAGTCGACACGCTGGTGATCGACAAGACCGGCACGCTGACCGAGGGCAAGCCGAAGGTCGTTGCCATCGCCGCGGCGCAGGGTTTTGATGAAAACGATCTGCTGCGCCTCGCCGCCAGTGTCGAGCGCGGCAGCGAGCATCCGCTGGCCTTTGCGATCCTGAAGGCGGCAGAAGAGAAGACATTGCCGCTGGCGGAAGTGACGGGTTTCGATTCGCCGGTCGGTAAGGGCGCGACCGGCACCGTCGACGGCAAGGTCGTCGCGCTCGGTAACGCCGTCCTGATGAAGCAGCTGAATATCGATACCGGCGCGATGGACGCGGCGGCCGATCTTCAGCGGCAATCTGGCGCCACGTCGATCTATGTCGCGGTGGACGGCAAAATTGCCGGCGCTCTGGCGATCGCCGATCCGATCAAGCAGGGCGCGGGCCGCGCGCTCGATCTTCTGCGCAAGGACGGCATACGGATCGTGATGCTGACCGGCGACAACAGGGTAACCGCGCAGGCGGTCGCCAAACAGCTCGGCATCGAAGAGATCGAGGCGGAGGTTTTGCCCGAGCACAAAAGTGAAACGGTGCAGCGGCTGCAGTCCGCCGGCCGCCGTGTGGCAATGGCCGGGGACGGCGTCAACGATGCTCCCGCGCTCGCCGCCGCCGATGTCGGCATTGCGATGGGTGGCGGCACCGATGCCGCCATCGAAAGCGCCGGCATCACGCTGCTGCGCGGCGATCTGATGGGCTTGGTGCAGGCCAGGAAGCTGTCGGTCGCCACCATGCGCAATATCCGGCAGAACCTGACATTCGCGTTCATCTACAACGCGGCGGGCGTTCCGATTGCCGCCGGCGTGCTCTACCCGGCGTTCGGGCTTCTGCTGTCGCCGATGATAGGCGCCGCCGCGATGGCGCTCTCTTCGGTCAGCGTGATCGGCAACGCATTGCGGCTATCGCGGACGAAGCTGGACTGACCAGCAGTAAAGAGAGCAGCAAAAGAAAAGCCGGGCACAAAGCCCGGCTTGTAGTCTGTAGCCTTGTGAGGCCGACACAATCACCTTCCATGAAGGGTACCAAGCGCCGTCTGCTGGAGGAGGGGGACAGTTTGCAGCGCAGCCCTTGATACCGTTCGAGTATCGGTCCTGATCGCGGCATGCGGCAACAGACGGCCCCGCATGTCAGACATGCGGGGCAATTCTGCTCACGTTTTTATGATTGGCATGCGCCAAATCAGGAAGGCCAGCGCTGCGCCTTGCTGACGATGAAATCACGGAACACCTGCACGCGGGCCACCGTTTTCAGCTCTTCCGGATAGACGAGATAGGTGTCGAGCTGGATCGAATCGGCCTCGCCGAAGAGCTGTACCAGGCGGCTGTTTTCCTCGACAAGGTAGTCAGGCAGGGCCGCGATGCCGAGGCCCTGCTGGCAGGCGCGCACAAGGCCAAGCACATTGTTGACCTTGAAGAACGGCTCGCGCGGACCCGAGCCGTTACGCCCGGCTTCGACCAGCCAGTTCCGGTTCTGCAGATGCGGCGGCACGTTGATATCGGTCAGCAGGATCAACTGATGATCGTCGAGCTCGTCGAGCGTGCGCGGCGTTCCGAACCGCTTGGCGTATTCGGGCGAGCAGTAGGCGTGGAATCCGAGCGAGAAAAGCTTGCGCTGGATCAGGTCCGGCTGGGTCGGCTTGCGGGTCCGGATCGCGACATCGGCCTCGCGCATCGACAGGTCCAGTTCCTCGTCCGTCACCAGCATGGAGATGCGGATTTCGGGATAGAGCGTGGTGAATTCGCCGAGGCGCGGAATCAGCCAGTTGATGCCGAGGCCCGGCGTGGTGGTGACCTTGAGGTCGCCGCTCGGCCGTTCGCGGCTGTCGGTCAGTTTGGCGCGTGCGGCCTGAAGCTGCATGAAGACGTCATGCGCGGTGCGGAACAGGAGGTCGCCCTGCTCGGTGAGGATCAGGCCGCGGGCATGGCGGTGAAACAGCGAAACCGAGAGTTCCTGTTCGAGCGCGCTGACCTGGCGCGACACCGCCGACTGCGACAGCCCGAGCTGCTCGCCGGCATGCGTGAAGCTGCCCGCTTCCGCTGCGGCGTGAAACACCTTCAGCTTGTCCCAATCCATGTCGCTGAATCCGTCTCGTGTCCGGGCCATAGTCACTCCGCTGCCGCGCGTTCGGTGACGCGGGCCGCAATGAAGCGTTCCGCTTCCAGCGCAGCCATACATCCCATGCCCGCGGCGGTTACCGCCTGCCGATAGGTTTCGTCCGCGACGTCGCCGGCGGCGAACACACCCGGCACCGAGGTCGCGGTGGAATGGGGTGCGACCTGGACGTAGCCGGAGGGTTTCAGGGCCAGCTGGCCGGCGACGAGCTCCGTCGCGGGCGCATGGCCGATCGCGATGAATACGCCGTCGGCCGCCTGTTCGGTGACCGCGCCGGTCTTCACATTCTTCAGGCGAACGTGGGTGACCTTGGTCGGATTATCCTCGCCGCGGATGTCCTCGATCTCGCTGTCCCACACCACGTCGATCTTGGGGTGCTTGAACAGCCGATCCTGCAGGATACGCTCGGCGCGCAGATGGTCGCGGCGGTGAACCAACGTGACCTTGGAGGCGAAATTGGTTAGGAACAGCGCCTCCTCGACCGCGGTGTTGCCGCCGCCGACCACGACCACGTTTTTATTGCGATAGAAGAAGCCGTCGCAGGTGGCGCAGGCGGAAACGCCGAAGCCCTTGAAGGTTTCCTCGCAGGGCAGGCCGAGCCAGCGCGCCTGCGCGCCGGTGGCGAGGATGACCGTTTCCGCAAGATAAACGTCGCCGGAATCGCAGGAAATACGGAACGGCCGCTGGGACAGTTCGAGCTTGTTGACATGGTCGGTGACAATTTTGGTGCCGACATGCGCCGCCTGTTTCTCCATCTGCTCCATCAGCCACGGGCCCTGGATGACGTCGGCAAAGCCGGGGAAATTTTCCACGTCGGTGGTGATGGTGAGCTGGCCGCCGGGCTGCACGCCCTGGATCAACACCGGCTCGAGCATGGCGCGGGCGGCGTAAATTGCGGCGGTGTAGCCTGCGGGTCCGGAACCGATGATAACGACTTTGGCATGGATAGGGGTAGCCATGACCTGACCTCGATACCTAGAGAGAGAAATCGGCTGCGAAAGAGGCGGCGTTTGCCCGCAAAACCGTCGCGGCTGCATCTAAACTGTCCGCTTGGTAATTTAATGTATCCGTCAAGCTATGCAAGATTTGCAACCCATGCCGGATAATTTTCCCCAATCCCGGTCATTTTAAAGACATCACGCAATAAAATTGCGCGGAGCCGTACCAATGGCTAAAACGGCGCTTGGCCGCATGGCCGGATTCGGGGATTTGACGGCCTGTGACGAAACATCTCGACGAAATAGACCTCAAGATTTTGCATGAAATTCAGGAGGACGGCCGCATCACCAATGTGGAACTGGCCAAGCGCGTCGGTATCTCGCCGCCGCCCTGTCTTCGCCGGGTCCGCGCGCTCGAGGAGGAAGGCTACATCACCGGATATCGCGGGCTGCTCGATCCGGCGATGCTCGGTTTCGACGTGACCGTGTTCGCCTCGGTGCATCTGTCGAGCCAGGCCGATGCCGACCTCCGCGCGTTCGAGGATTTCGTTCGCAAGGAGCCTCTGGTGCGCGAATGCTGGATGCTGTCGGGCGAGGTCGACTTCATCCTCAAATGCGTGGCGCCGGACATGGCCACGTTTCAGGATTTCGTCGCGCATCTCACGGCGGCGCCGCATGTGCGGAATGTCCGCACATCCCTCGTGTTGCACAATTCAAAATATGCGCCTGCCGTGCCGCTGGAATTGAAAGCCGCGCAGGATTGACGCGAAAACCGATCTAGATCTTGCCGCGGCTGGTGGCGTCGAGACTCCAGGGACCCGGCCCGGCGCTCGCGATGTAAAGACAGACGAAGCAAAGCGCGATGGCGAGACTGCCGCCATTGAGCAGCGGATGCGCGACCATCGTTCCGCCCTGGAACATATGTCCGATGAAATAGGCGAATGCCATTTCGCCGGCCAGGACGAAAGCCACGAAACGGGTGTAGATGCCCAGGATCAGCATCGCGCCAAGAACGAGTTCGATAACACCGGCGAACATCACCAGCGGAGTGACGTAGGCGAAGTAAGGCACGAACGGAAACTTGAAGATTTTCGCGACGCCGTACTGAAACAGCAGAAGACCCGCGATAATGCGAAGTACGCTGAGCAGGCGAGGCTGCCATGGCGCGAGCTTATATTCGTATTTCAAAATATCGTTTTTCATGAATGCCCCCAGATCTCGCCGTCAGGTTATCGCGCCGGGCGGGGCAAAGAAAGGCACCGGCGGCCTTCACCGGCCGGGTTTTTTCGGCGGCGTCAGGAATAATTCCAGCGAATGTCATTGTGCCGGCGAAGGGTTTGCCGGAGACGGGTCGCTCACATCGCCGCCGAGGCAGCGGATGGCTTTGGGCTGACAGGCCGCGCCGATGTTCGAGCAGGCGGGAGCCTCGCCGTCGGCGCCGCGCGTGCAGCTCACGCAATCGTCGGTCCAGCGGCTGCAATGCGGCTGGTTGGCCTGCACGGGCAAATCTTTCGGCGCGGTCTGGCTTGTGGCGGGAAGATGTGGCGGGGGGAGGATTTCAGTCGCAACAGCGACGTGCGTACTCATCAGGAGCACAGCAAGGAGGATTCGGGACTTTCGCATGCCTTCTTGCGCCATCGCGTGATCCTGAAGCATCGCTGGTCACCAAAACAAAATGGCCGGGCGACCCCGGCCATCTTGTCGAGCAGGCACGCGGCTATTTCCAGTCGACCTTGGCGATCTCGTATGCCTTCGCGCCGCCGGGCGCGACGACCTCGACCGAGGCGCCCTTCTTCTTGCCGATCAGGGCGCGCGCGAGCGGCGAGGTGATCGAGATGCGGCCCTTCTTGGCGTCGGCCTCGGTTTCGCCGACGATCTGCCAGATCGCTTTCTTCTCGGTGTCCTCGTCGATCAGCGTGACGGTCGCGCCGAACTTGATGGTGTCGCCGGAGAGTTTCGACACGTCGATGATATCGGCGCGCGCGAGCTTGTCCTCGAGCTCGGCGATGCGTCCCTCATTATGCGACTGCGCTTCCTTGGCGGCGTGATATTCCGCGTTCTCGGAAAGGTCGCCATGCGAGCGCGCCTCGGCAATCGCCTCGACGATACGCGGGCGGTCGACCGACTGGCGCTGCTTCAATTCCTCTGCAAGCGCGGCGTGACCCGCCTGGGTCATCGGTACCTTTTCCATCATCCTTGTCCTTCAATTCATGCAGCCGGCGTACCGCCTGCAGTCCCGTTGAATTCCGTTAGTCCTGCCGTGGCCATTGGGCCGATAAAACCTGCTTGCGGCCGGCCGGTTCCCGGTCGCAAATCCAAAGCCTAAAACGCTAATCTGGACCCGGCTAGGGGTTTGATACACTCACCGGTGGCCGGAAAAATAACTTTGCAGGGTGCGGACCTCGAGGTCTCCGCCCAGATAGGCCCGAATTCCCTGCGTTGCCGCCACGGCACCCGAAAGAGTGGTGTAGTAGGGCACTTTATGCAAGAGGGCAGCGCGCCGCAAGGAACGGCTGTCGGCCAGCGCCTGCGGGCCCTCGGTGGTATTGAAAACGAGTTGCACCTCGCCATTGGTGATGGCGTCCACGATATGCGGGCGGCCCTCCAGCACCTTGTTGATCTTCTCGGCGGGCACGCCGTTGTCGGAGAGAAAGCGCTGCGTGCCGGACGTCGCGATCACGGTGAAGCCGAGACCCGACAATGTCCGCGCGGTTTCGATGATGCGCTCCTTGTCGATGTCGCGCACCGACACGAACACCGTGCCCTTGCGCGGCACCCGCGTGCCGCCCCCTAACTGGCTCTTGGCGAAAGCGACCGCGAATGACCGGTCGATACCCATGATCTCGCCGGTCGATTTCATCTCCGGCCCGAGCACCGTATCGACGCCGGGGAAGCGCGCGAATGGGAAAACCGATTCCTTGACGCCGACATGGTCGAGCTTGCGCGGCTTTAATTTGAAATCCGCGAGTTTCTCGCCTGCCATGACGCGCGCGGCGATCTTGGCGACCGGAATTCCGACAACCTTGGCGACGAACGGCACCGTGCGCGAAGCGCGGGGATTGACCTCGAGGACGTAAATCTCGCCGTCCTTGATGGCATATTGCACGTTCATCAGGCCGACGACGTCCAGACCGAGCGCAAGTTCGCGGGTCTGGCGTTCGAGTTCGGCGATGGTTGCTGCATCCAGCGAATAGGGCGGCAGCGAGCAGGCGGAATCGCCGGAATGAATGCCGGCTTCCTCGATATGCTCCATGATGCCGACGATGAACGTGTCCTTGCCGTCGCACAGGCAATCGACGTCGACTTCGGTGGCATCCGACAGATAACGGTCGAACAGCAGCGGATTCTTCCCGAGCACGGTGTTGATCTGGCCGGTCTTGTCGTTGGGGTAGCGCGCTTTCACATCCGCAGGAACGAGTTCCGGCAGCGTGCCGAGCAGGTAATCGCCAAGTTGCGACTCCTCGCGAATGATCTGCATCGCGCGGCCGCCGAGCACGTAAGACGGACGAACGACGAGAGGAAGGCCGAGATCGGCCGCGACAAGCCGGGCCTGCTCGACCGAATAGGCGATGCCGTTTTTCGGCTGCTTGAGATGCAGCTTGTCGAGCACGCGCTTGAAGCGGTCGCGATCCTCGGCGAGATCAATGGCGTCCGGCGAGGTGCCCAGAATGGGCACTTTTGCGTCCTGCAAGGCATGCGCGAGCTTCAGCGGCGTCTGGCCGCCGAACTGCACGATCACGCCGTGCAGCGTGCCGTTCGAGCGTTCGGTGTCGATGATTTCCAGAACGTCCTCGGCGGTCAGCGGTTCGAAATAAAGACGGTCCGCGGTGTCGTAGTCGGTCGAGACCGTTTCCGGGTTGCAGTTGACCATGATGGTCTCGAAACCCGCGTCATGCAGCGCGAAGCACGCGTGGCAGCAGCAATAGTCGAACTCGATGCCCTGCCCGATCCGGTTCGGACCGCCGCCGAGAATGACGACCTTCTTGTTGTCCGACGGCGCGCTTTCATCGGCGGTCTGGCCGGCGAACGGCGCCTCATAGGTCGAATACATGTAGGCGGTGGGTGAGGCGAATTCGGCCGCGCAGGTGTCGATGCGCTTGAATACGGGGCGCACATTGAGCGTCCGCCGCAGCGATTTCACCTCGGCCTCGGTCTTGCCCGAGAGGACGGCAAGCCGCGCGTCGGAAAAGCCCATCGCCTTGAGCGAGCGCATGGCGTGCGCATTTGCCGGCAGGCCGTGATCCCTGACCTTCTGTTCGATATCGACGATGCCGCGCATCTGCGCGAGGAACCACGGGTCGATCTTGCAGGAGTTGAAGATGTCCTCGTTCGACCAGCCGAGCCGCATCGCCTGCGCGACCTGAAGCAGGCGGTCCGGCGTCGGCGTGCCGAGCGCGGCGCGCACCGCATTTTTGTCATCGCCCTGGCCAAGCCCCCCGATCTCGATTTCGTCGAGGCCGGTGAGACCGGTCTCGAGCCCGCGCAGCGCCTTTTGCAGCGACTCCTGGAAGGTGCGGCCGATCGCCATCACTTCGCCGACCGACTTCATCGAGGTGGTCAGGACATTCGAGGCGCCGGGGAATTTCTCGAAGGCGAAGCGCGGAATTTTCGTCACGACATAGTCGATGGTCGGCTCGAACGAGGCCGGCGTCGCGCCGCCGGTGATATCGTTGGCGATCTCGTCCAGCGTGTAGCCGACGGCGAGTTTCGCTGCGACCTTCGCGATCGGAAAGCCGGTGGCCTTCGAGGCCAGCGCGGACGAGCGCGACACGCGCGGGTTCATCTCGATCACGACCATGCGCCCGTCGGCCGGATTGACGCCGAACTGCACATTCGAGCCGCCGGTCTCGACGCCGATCTCGCGCAGCACCGCCAGCGAGGCGTCGCGCATGATCTGGTATTCCTTGTCGGTCAGCGTGAGGGCGGGGGCGACGGTGATGGAATCGCCGGTATGCACGCCCATCGGATCGAGGTTCTCGATCGAGCAGACGATGATGCAATTGTCCTTCTTGTCGCGGACAACCTCCATCTCGAACTCTTTCCAGCCGAGCACCGATTCTTCGATCAGCACCTCGTTGGTCGGCGAGGCGTCGAGGCCGCGCTCGATAATGTCGAGGAATTCCTCCTTGTTGTAGGCAATGCCGCCGCCGGTGCCGCCCATGGTGAAGGAAGGGCGGATGATCGCGGGCAGGCCGATTTCCGACAGCGCCATCAGCGCCTCGGCCATCGCCTGCTGCTGATAGCGTTTGCGGCGGTCGTTTTCGCCGAGCGACCATTGCCGCTCGAACGCCGCGCGTTCCTCGCCCGAGAGCTTGTCGCGCTCGGCGAGATATTTCTCGCGGTCGGCCTTTTTCATCGCCGAGGCGTTGGCGAGACGCGATTTCGGCGTCTCAAGCCCGATCTTGGTCATCGCCTCGCGAAACAGCTGGCGATCCTCGGCCTTGTCGATGGCGTCGGCGGTCGCGCCGATCATCTCGACATTGAATTTCTCCAGCGTGCCGAGCCGGCGCAGCGACAGCGCGCAGTTCAGCGCGGTCTGTCCGCCCATTGTCGGCAGCAGCGCAAAGCCGCCGGGCTTCACGTTGCGCTCTTTCTCGATGATCTTGGCGACGATCTCGGGCGTGATCGGCTCGATATAGGTGGCGTCCGCGAGCTCCGGATCGGTCATGATCGTCGCCGGGTTCGAGTTCACCAGCACGATGCGGTAGCCCTCTTCCTTGAGGGCCTTGACCGCCTGCGTGCCGGAATAGTCGAACTCACAGGCCTGACCGATCACGATGGGGCCGGCGCCGATGATGAGGATCGTCGAGATGTCTGTACGTTTGGGCATATAGATTCAATAATTGCTCGGATCGCGAGACCGGGTCACCCTCTCCCTGACTGGGAGAGGGCAGGGTGAGGGGGATCGATGGCGAATAGACGCGCCCGCGCGCTTCGTCAGAGAATGACCGAAGCCGAAAAGCTGATGTGGGGCAAGTTGCGGGACCGGCGGCTTGATGGCATCAAATTTAAGCGACAGCAGCCGCTTGCGGGTTACATTGTTGATTTTGTAGCGCTTGATCTCAAATTCATTATCGAGATCGATGGCGGGCAACATGCCGGACGGCTGGAGGGGGATCGGGAGCGAACCCGCAGACTTGAAGAATCCGGCTATCACGTCATGCGATTCTGGAATCATGACGTTCTGGGAAATATCGAGGGTGTTCTTGAAGCCGTTATTCAAGAGCTGACTATCTCCCGCTGAGCCCCCTCACCCCGACCCTCTCCCCGGAGGGGAGAGGGGGCAGGTCGCTCTTTGTCTAGAAGTTGGCACAAAAAAAGGGCGCGCATCCGCGCGTCCCTCAACCCGGCGCTTGGGCAACCCTCGCGCGCGGGGTGTCTTTAGACCAGATTCTGAAAGCGTGAAAGGGCTTTAAGCGCCTCGTCAACCGACAATTTCAGCCAAAACCTGCGAAATCGGGGATGAGGAAATTTGGAGGCCCGGCCTGGATTTGAACCAGGATAAGAAGCCTTGCACAGCTTCCGCGTCGACGCTCCGCCACCGGGCCAAGATCAAGCTACCTTGCGCCATCAGGACTTTCCACATTCACACATAATTAACCCTAACATTCCGGATTTTAACGATTTGTCCGTCACGCGGGTGGAAGATCAGGGCGTACGCGCGACAAAGGTCATGCGCGCGGGATTATGCCCGACATTGACGGGCGCAAGCGTGCCAACCAGTCCGGCGTTGGCGAGTTTTCCGATCACCTGCGCCTCGCTGTAACGCTGCAAGCCGACGCGCTGGCGCAACTGCCAGTAGTCCGACAGCGCGGTGCGCATGATCCCGATCACCGCGTCCTTGAAAAATCCGTGCCGGGCGCCGAACCGCAGCAGCGCCATGACATCGGTCGGCGCTCCGACATTGGGCCGCAGAATATCGCCAAGCACGAATGTTCCCCCCGGCTTGAGCAGCCGCCGGATCATCACGAGCGCGTCATCGAGTTCGGCCGGGGTCATGTACTGCGCGACCGAAATCATGACCGCCAGATCGATCGATGCGTTCGCCTTCTCCTTGAGCGCATCCAGCGCCAGCACCTCGATTTTGGGTTCAGCCTTGAATCGTGATGACAGGCGGCCGCGCACGCCGGGCGCGGGCTCGGCCAAGATCAGATGTCCGCAAGCGGCCGCGACCTGCGTCGCGAACAGAGCCTCGCCACAGGAATAGTCGAGCACGACGGCGTCGGGATCTGGAATAAAGCGCGCGATGTCATTGGCGATCAGCCGGAAATGGGCATCGCGATGGGCCTTGCTGACATAAATCGTATGGGTGGAATCGTAATAGTCGATCCAGTCGTCCATAAAGCTTCCGGTTCTTGGTTCCTGCGCCGGAACCGCCTATATGGTATTGCGTTATGATGGTCGAGAGCTGGTCTGCGACCGGCTCCGAATTCCCCAAGGTCTCCTATCAGGAAGGTTCGTCGTGAGCAAAACCAAGAATTCCGTCGCCGCCGATCTCGATACACCCACCGACCTTGCGCCTGACGCCGTCGAGAAGATTTCCGCCGCCGTCAATGTCGTGCTGGCGGACTCGTTCGCGCTGTATCTGAAGACCAAGAATTTCCACTGGCACATCAGTGGCCGGCATTTCCGCGACTACCATCTTCTGCTCGACGAACAAGGCGAGCAGATTTTCGATACCACCGACGACCTCGCCGAGCGCGTGCGCAAGATCGGCGGCACCACGATTCGTTCGATCGGACAAATCGCGAAGCTGCAGACGATCAAGGACAGCGATGAGACGTTCGTGCCGCCGCGCGAGATGCTGCGCGAACTGATGGAAGACAACAAGAAACTGATCGCGAACATGCGCAAGGCCCATGAGATCGCGGATAAGGGCAACGATTCCGCGACCACCAGCATCCTCGAGAACTTTATCGATCAGGCCGAGCGCCGCACCTGGTTCCTGTTCGAGGCGACCCGTCAGGAAGGCGGCAACGAGGCGTAAGCCGCGTCCGTTTTCATTTCGCGACTTGATAAAGCGCTCGCGTTTCGCGGGCGCTTTGTTTTCCCGGCGGGGAAAACGCCTGGCGTCACGGCTTTTGCGCCGGCCGGACTGATCGCGTAAACTTTTGCGGCGAGGGGAGCGGGTCTTGTACGCATTGGAGTGGGTCGTCGGGCTGTTGCTGTGCGCGATGCTGCTGGCGGCGGTCGCGCGCCACATCGGCGTGCCTTATCCCACCTTTCTGGCGCTGGGCGGCGTGGCGCTCGCGTTCATCCCCGGCACGCCGCGCTGGGTGATGGAGCCGGAGCTTGCTCTGGCCGTCTTCGTCGCGCCGGTGCTGCTGGACGCGGCGTTCGACACCTCGCTGCGCGATCTGCGCGACAACTGGCTTCCCGTCTCGACACTGGTTCTGGTTGCGGTCGGAGTCACGACGGTGATGGTGGCGATGGTCGCCAAATGGCTGCTGCCGGATCTGCCATGGGCTGCGGCGATTGCGCTCGGCGCCATTGTCGCGCCGCCGGACGCCGCGGCGGCAACGGCGGTGCTGCGTTCGGTGAAGCTGCCCTATCGCGTGCTGAAAATCCTCGAAGGTGAAAGCCTGCTCAACGACGCCAGCGCGCTTTTGATTTATCGGGTCGCGGTCGGCGCCGTCGGCGCTTCCTCCCTGAGCGCAAGCCAGATCGCTCCGACGCTCGTGCTGGCGCTGGTCGGCAGCATCATTGTCGGCCATGCGCTGGCGAAAGTGCAGATGAGGCTCACCGCGCGCATCACGGATGTGCCGAGTTCGATCATCATTCAGTTCGCCGCCACCTTTACGGTGTGGTTCATCGCCGAAAAGCTCGATCTGTCCGCCATTCTGACCATCGTGGTCTATGCCGTGACGCTGGCGCGCAACGTGCCGGCCTATACGCCCGCGCGGCTGCGCGTGCCGTCCTACGCGGTGTGGGAGACGGTGGTGTTCGTGCTGAACGTGATGGCGTTCGTGCTGATCGGCATGCAGCTCGGACCGATCTGGTCGGCGCTCGCCGAACCGCTCCGCGAGCAATACTGCATTGTCGCGGCAGCCGTGCTGGCTGCCGTGATCGTGACACGCATCGTCTGGGTGATGAGCTTCAACGTGGCGTGGCGGCTGGTGATTGCGTATTACGGCTATCATCCGCGGCGGCCCCAGCTCAATCGGCCGAGCGCAAAGGGCGGCTTGCTCATTTCATGGTGCGGCATGCGCGGCATCGTCACGCTCGCTGCCGCTTTCGCACTGCCTGAGGAATTTCCCTATCGCGACCTCATTCTGCTCACCGCGTTCGGCGTGGTGCTCGGCACGCTGGTGATTCAGGGGCTGACCCTGCGGCCGCTGGTGCGAATGCTGGCCATGGATGACGGCGATCCGGTGGGGCACGAAATGGGCTGGGCGCGCCGCGCCGCATTTCACGCCGCGCTGGAGGCGATCGACGACGATCCCTCGGACGAGGCGCAATTGCTGCGCCTCGAATATCGCCGCCTTCTCGATCGCGCCGAAAACAATCCCGACGGGCTGACGTCAAGCGAACTGCCCGCCGATCCCTTGCGACGCAAGGCGATCAGCGCCGCGCGGCGCGTGCTGTTCGAGATGCGCCAGTCGGGCGAAATCGGCGACGATGCATTCCATCGCCTTGAGGAAGAATTCGACTGGGCCGAACTGAGCGCGGCGGGGTAGTGGGTCGCCGTGCCCCCGGATGCGGTGCGGCATTCTTCATGCCGCCCCGCTGAGCCGGGGCCGAAGGCTCTGAATATGGAAAGGTCCCGGGTCTGCAACGCAGCGCTTGACACTGTATTGCGCCCGGGACACCGGATTATTCACGCCCGCTTCTTCGCGCGCATCAAATCGGAAAATCGCCGGAACAAATAATGCGAGTCGCGCGGGCCGGGCGATGCCTCGGGATGGTACTGCACCGAGAACACCGGCTTGTCCTTCAGCGCGATGCCGCAGTTCGATCCGTCGAACAGCGAGAAATGCGTCTGCTCGACATTCTTCGGCAGCGTGTCCTTGTCCACCGCGAAGCCGTGATTCATCGAGGTGATTTCCACCTTGCCGGTGGTGACGTCCTTCACCGGATGGTTGGCGCCGTGATGGCCCTGATGCATCTTCAAGGTCTTGCCGCCGAGCGCGAGGCCGAGCATCTGGTGACCGAGACAGATGCCGAAGGTCGGCGTGCCTGAATCGATCAGCTTTTTGATCACGGGCACCGCGTATGCGCCGGTCGCCGCCGGGTCGCCCGGACCGTTCGACAAAAACACGCCATCCGGCTTCATCGCCAGAATGTCTTCGGCCGGCGTCTTGGCGGTCACGACCGTGACCTTGCAGCCTTCGCCGGCGAGCAGACGCAGGATGTTGCGCTTGATGCCGTAGTCGATGGCGACGACATGAAACTGCGGATTTTCGAGACGGCCGAATCCCTTGGCCCACTCCCAGGGCGTTTCGTCCCAGTCGAAGCGCTGCGTGCTGGTCACCATCGGCACGAGGTCCATGCCCTCGAGGCCCGGCCATTCGCGCGCCTCCTGTTTCAGCGCGTGCAGATCGAACTTGCCGTCCCTGGCATGCGAGATCACGGCGTTTGGCATGCCCTTGCTGCGGATCAGCGCGGTGAGGGCGCGGGTGTCGATACCCGCGAGGCCGATAATGCCGCGCGCTTTCAGCCAGTCGTCGAGATGTTTGGTCGCGCGGTAATTCGACGGGTCGCTCACGCTGGCGCGCAGGATCACGCCGCGCGCGCCCGGCGTTGCCGCCATGTTCACCGTCTCGATATCTTCGTCGTTGGTGCCGACGTTTCCGATATGAGGAAAGGTGAAGGTGATGAGCTGGCCGGCATAGGAGGGATCGGTGAGGATTTCCTCATAGCCCGTCATCGCGGTGTTGAAGCAGACTTCGCCAACGGCGGTGCCTTCCGCGCCAAGGCCGAAGCCCTCCAGCACGGTGCCATCCGCGAGCACGAGCAGCGCGGTCGGTTTATGGTCCGGCCAGGCTGTGGAATTATCCGATGTCGTCATGAGTGCATCACATAACCGCTGCGGGCGGGTGCGTCAAAGGACAACGCGGCCCGGCTCTATCATTTGCGGCAATGATCCGCAGAAACGGGCCGGGCGATAAGATTAACAAGCTAGAATCACTTGATAATTGTGGCTTTCGCTTGTGCGTGCCCGTATTGGGGAATACGGCTTAGTTAACTTGTCTGTACTCTTTATCCTCCGCTTCCATGCAAACCACGCTCGAAAAACTGTCCCGCCGCGACTGGCGGCGCCCGCTTGAGGCTTGGCTTGGCGGCATTGAAGCCGGTTGGGCGATTCCCGCTTTTTTGGCGATTTTTATTGTGTTCTGGATGCTCCAGTTCACCATCACATACATCAACGTCGATCTGCACCCAGATGTCTTGGAGGCCTGGTCCGTGGGCCGCTTCTGGACTTGGGGAAACCCAAAGCATCCGCCATTGATGGGCTGGCTCGCACATCTGTGGACCGAAATTTTTCCCCTGACCGACTGGTCGATCCGGTTGCTTGCAATGGTCAATGCTGCCGTGGCGCTGTGGGCCGTCGATCTGATCGTCCGCCGATTCGCTCGGGCGGATCGGCGCGCGATGGTTCTACTTCTCTTGATGTTGCTGCCGGTCTACCAGTTTCATGCGCAGAAGTTCAACGCCAATAGCGTCCTGCTGGCGGTCTGGCCGCTGGCTACCTATTGCTTTTTACGTTCGTTCGAGACGCGGAGTGGCTTCTGGTCCGTAGCGACGGGAGTAATGTGCGCTTTCGCGATGCTCGGCAAATACTATTCCGTATTTTTGATTGCGGGTTTTGGTTTTGCCGCGATCGCCCATCCGCAGCGGGCAAGTTACCTGCGTTCGCCGGCTCCATGGATTTCCATGCTCGCGGGTTTTGTTGTCCTTGGCCCGCATATTCACTGGCTCGCCACGACAGGAAGCGAGCCATTTCAATATGCAATGCGGGTCCATAGCGGATTGCCTATCGAGACCTCACTCAAAGACACGGTAGAGTTCCTGCTCGGTATTTGCGGCTATTTGGCGCTTCCAATGTTTGTCTGGCTGCTGATGGCTGAATTCAACCTGCGTGCGGTCGCGCAGGATCTCCGGCGGATGAATTCAGGGTTGAGGCTGTTAGCCTTGATATTTGTCGGCAGTATTATTTTTCCGGTCGTCACGGCGCTTGTTCTGCGCACCAATCTGCCATCGCTTTGGCATCTGCAGGGACTGTTTCTTGTTGTGATAGTCGCGGTGTGTTCCGCGCAGTTTGCAGTCGAGAGAAGCCAAGTGGCGAGGCTGATGCTGACGGTCGCGGCAGTATGTGTGATTGCCTTGCTCGCGGCGCCTGTGCAGGCGGTATATCGCACCAAGCATCCCTACAAACAGGGGCGCAATTTTTACAGCCTCGCTGCCGCCGTGCTGAACCGGGAATGGCATGCGGCGTATGGAATACCGCTCGCGCGCGTCAGTGGCGATGACGGCCTCGCATTCGCGGCGGGATTTTATGGTCCGGATCATCCGGTCTACTCGCGCCCGTTCCGGTTTCAGGGCCAGTGGGGAATACCGCGCGATGTCACGCTCGATAAGGGCTGGTCGGCACTTTGCTTTGCCGATGACGCGTCCTGCATGAGCTGGATGGATACCGTGGGAGACCGGACCGAGCGTGAGCAGCGTTTCGAATTCACGGTGCAATCAAATTTATGGGGTATGCCGGGTGCTTCGCGAAAGGTCGCGGTGATAATGGTCTCACCTGTGAAAGGTGAAAATCCATCATTGCCAAAGAATTCGAACGATGAACGTCTCGAAGATTTCAGCTCCAGCCGCCGAAGGACTCATAATTCATTTTTTCATCGTGCGGAAAACGATGGCGGCTCGGCGCTCGACCGCGTTGTGCGCATCGCCAAAAGCCCTTAAATACCGGACGTAGCCGGGGCGGTCGCATGAGGCGACGCAAAGGAGATTGCGATGCTGCGTGACGACATCAACAATGCCGTAAAAGAGGCCATGAAGGCGAAGGAGGAGCGCAAGCTCGGCACGCTGCGCATGGTCAACTCCGCGCTCAAGAACGCGGATATCGACGCGCGCGGGCAGGGCAAGCCGCCGCTGTCGGATGAGGACATTCTTGGCCTGTTGCAGAAGATGATCAAGCAGCGTCAGGAATCGGTCGAATTGTACGAGAAGGGCGGACGCGCCGAACTGGCCGCGCAGGAGCGCGAGGAGATCGCGGTCATCTCCGCCTATCTGCCGAAACAGATGTCGGACGACGAGGTGAAGGCCGCGATCGCGGCCACCATCAAGGACACCGGCGCCGCGGGCATGAAGGACATGGGCAAGGTGATCGGTGCGCTCAAGGCCAAATATGCCGGGCAGATGGATTTCGGCAAGGCCAGCGGCCTCGTGAAGGCTGCGTTGACGGGCTGAGCGATCTTCGTCGGCTAGGATTGTCCGGGCAGCTTGACACCAAGTTTCTTGAGTGCTGCGAGCATCCGTGCCGGCGGCTCCATCTCGATGGTTAGGGCTTCGCCGCGTTCGAGCAGGCTTTTCAAGCTCGAGAGAATTGCCGGCCAGCCCTGACGCCCGCCGGAAAGAATATCGTCGCCGATCGGACGGTCGTGCGACTGGATCAGCGTCAGCTTCACGCTCTTGCCTGCCTGAGCAATTTCATAAGTCACGAGCGTCGAGCCGAGTGCCTCGATGAGGCCGGGCCAGTTCACGTCCCATGTGATGGTCAGTTTTCTCGGCGGGTCGCACTCATACACTTTGCCACTGACATGAACCGACCCGTCCGGCGCGCGCACGATAAATGCGCCGCCAACCCTCATTTCGTATTCGACTGCGAAGCCATGAAAATAGCGGCGGCTGAATTCGGCCGATGTCAGCGCCTCCCAAACCTTTTCCTGCGTCGCGGCGATATAGATCGTGTAGACTATGGCAGGTTTGAAGGCGCTGATATCCATGATGTCTCACGCATGCTCGAAGTGAAGCGGCTTGCCGGTTTCCAGGATGCTCTTGAGGCTTGAGAGCACCAGCGGCCAGCCGGTCGAGATGCTCGGCAGCGTCTTGCTGTCCAGGGCGAAGCCTTCATGGAGCACGGTGAGCTTGACGCCGTCATAGGCGGGCTCGATCTCGTAGGTGACGCGTGAGGGCTTTTCCTTCTTCATTTCCTCGTCGAACACGGTCAGCCAGCTATAGACCATCCGGCGCGGCGGATCGGATTCGAGCACAACGCAGTCGTTCATCAGTTCGCCGCCGCGCGTCATGAGCATTTTCGATCCGACCTTCCAGTCGGAGTCGAGGCTGCAGCAAAACCAGTATTTCTCGGTGAACGCCTTGTCGGTCAGCGCATGCCAGAGTTTTTCCGGCGTGGTCTTGATGTAGGTGACATAGACGAATTCGGGTTTACTCATCACGCATCTCCAATTGTTTCTTGAGCGAACTGAGCGCGACGAGCCTGTCGCGCTCGAATTTTTTAATCCATCGCTCGCCGATCTGATGGATCGGCACCGGGTTGAGGTAGTGCAGCTTCTCGCGGCCGTGCTTGATCGTGGCGACGAGATTCGCGTCTTCCAGAATCGCAAGATGTTTGGTCACGGCCTGCCGCGTCATGGCGAGGCCGTCGCACAATTCGAGCAACGTCTGACCGTTGCGGGCATGAAGCCGGTCAAGCAGCAGGCGCCGCGAAGCATCCGCCAGAGCCTTGAAGACCTCATCCATGGTTTCGATAATAGGCAACCAAATGGTTGCCTGTCAAGCGACATCGTTTTTTCGGCCGAAACCTTTTTGAAATCAGCGGTGCGAGATGCCGATGGCGAGCAGGCGGCTTTCGATCTCGGGCAGGATGCGCGCGAGCCGCTGCGCCCATTCGGCCTGACCGCTTTCGCTTCCGATCAGGTCCTGACGAATTTCGATGCCGGAGTTGAAGAGACCGCGCCGCTCGGCATGGACCGGGATGGTGTAGTCGGTGGCGTCGCTCACCGCATAGGGCTCGTTGTCGCCGACCACGAGATCGCCCTCGGCCCGCAGCAGCTCGAGAAACAGCGGCGGCATGCCGTGGCCGTTTTGATGCAGCGTGCCGACGTGCCAGGGGCGTTTCACCCCGGCATAGACCGGCGTGAATGAATGCAGCGACACCAGAATGGTCGACAGGCCGCTTGCCGCGCGCGCGTCGAGCGCCTGCGCGATGCGCTCATGATAGGGGCGGAAGATGGCGTGCCGCCGCGCGGAGATCGCGTCGTGGTTCAGGCCGCTGTTACCCGGAATTTCGGTCGCCTCGCTGATGAGGGGAATCGAGCCCGGACTTTCGAACGGCCGGTTGCAGTCGATCACAAGGCGCGAGTAGCGCTGCGCGATCAGGTGCACGCCGAGTTCGGTCGCCAGCCTTGTCGCCACCCCGGCGATCCCGATATCCCAGGCGATGTGGCGCTCGAGTTCGCTGTCGGGCAGGCCGAGCTTGCCGAGCGCCTCCGGGATCAGCCGTCCGTAATGGTCGCAGGTGAAAAACAGCGGCGAGCGGCTGTCGGGATTAATTTCGAGGACCGGGGGAACTTCGTCGCCGCCGAGGAGTAGAGAAACGCCGCCGGGAGAAGAGGGGGCTGTTTTATCCATTTTGCCTAGTTGGTCGGCACTATCAGCCCAATATTTGGCTGAAACGGGGACCAGTTCGAGTGTACGATTCGCCCATGACCACGATGCCCCTCCTGACCATCAACCACAAGACCGAGTATCGCTATGCCTATCCGGTGGCCTTTGGCGAACACCGGATCATGCTGCGCCCGCGTGACGGCCACGATCTGCGGGTGCTGTCGGCCAATCTCGAGATCACACCAAAACCCGAGACGTTGCGGACCATCCACGACGTGTTCGGCAATTCGGTGACCATCGCCACCTTCGGCGAGCGGGCCGACCGGCTGGTGTTCAACAGCGTCGTCACTGTCGAGCACAACCCGGTGAACGATCTCGTGCTCGCGCCTGACGATGAGGGCTATTTTTATCCCTTCCGCTACGACGACGAGGAATTGCCCGATCTGATGGAATGCATCACGCCGCAATATGCGGACCCTGACGGCGCCATCGCCGCATGGGGGCGGCAGTTTTTGTCCGATGGCGAAATGACCCGGACGCAGGATCTGCTGGTCAATATCACCCACGGCGTGCGCGAATATTTCGTCTATCGCAAACGTTACGAGCACGGCACCCAGCACCCGCTCGATACGCTTTACACACGCTCGGGCACCTGCCGGGACTACGCGCTGTTCATGATCGAGGTGCTGCGGCGTCTCGGTTTCGCGGCGCGTTTCGTCAGCGGCTATCTGTTCATGCCGGGCGATCGCTCGCACGGCTATATCGGCGGCGGCTCGACCCACGCCTGGGTGCGGGTCTATCTGCCCGATGCGGGATGGGTCGAGTTCGATCCCACCAACGGCATCGTCGGCAATCG
Organism: Bradyrhizobiaceae bacterium; assembly: GCA_003963145.1. Taxonomy (GTDB): domain Bacteria; phylum Pseudomonadota; class Alphaproteobacteria; order Rhizobiales; family Xanthobacteraceae; genus Afipia. Next base: position 137,466 of record RXJJ01000009.1, on the reverse strand, counting down.
CGACCTGATCCGCGTCGCGGTGGCGCGCGATCCGCGTCAGGCGATCCCGCTGCACGGCACCTACATGGGATCGGCCGACGCGCATCTGTCGATGGACGTGACCATCAGCGTCGTCTCGATCGGCGAAACCGAAAAGGTTTAATCATGGAAATCAGAATCGGATTCGAGATCAGCTACGCCGCCGAGCAGGCGACGCCGATGATCATCATGCTGCGCGTTCACCCCTCGCGCGAGCGGGACGTGATCGGCGAGGAGCGCATCGTCACGGCGCCGAGCGTGCCGATCCACTATTACAACGACAGTTTCGGCAATGTCTGCGGCCGGCTCACGGCCCCTGCCGGCGGCATCACATTCAAGCTCGACGCGCTGGTGCGTGACAGCGGCGAGCCAGACGAAGTCGCCCCCGACGCGCAACAGCTTCCGATCGATGAGTTGCCCGACGATGTGCTGCAATATCTGATGGCGAGCCGCTATTGCGAGACGGATCGTCTCACCGATATCGCCTGGTCCCTGTTCAAGGACACCAAGCCCGGCTGGGAGCGAGCGCAGGCGATCAACACCTTCGTGCATAATCATGTGACGTTCGGCTACGAGCATGCGCGGCCGACAAAGTCGGCCTTCGACGTCTATCAGGAAAAGAAGGGCGTGTGTCGCGACTTCGCGCACCTTGCGGTGACGCTGTGCCGCTGCATGAACATTCCGGCGCGCTATGTCACCGGCTATCTCGGCGATATCGGCGTGCCGCCCGAGCCGACGCCGATGGATTTTTCCGGCTGGCATCAGGTCTATCTGTCGGGCAAGTGGTACACTTTCGACGCGCGCCACAACGAGCCGCGCATCGGGCGCATCCTGATGGCGACAGGGCATGACGCGGCGGACGTCGCGCTCTCGACCACTTTCGGCCGGATGCAGCTGACCAAGTTCGTCGTGGTCACCGACGAGGTCGTCGCAGCCTAGCTTTTGCGCCTGAAAAGTTCGAGACCGAACAGGATCAGCGTGATCGCCGGAAAGCAAAGGCCCACCAGCGCGACGCTGACATGGCCGCCATGGCTCACGGCAAAGCCGCTCAGCGCTGATCCGATCGCGCCGCCGACGAAAAACAGCCCGAGATAAAGCGCGTTGACGCGGCTGCGGATATGGGCGGCGAGCGAATAGATCGTGCGCTGTCCAACCAGCATGTTCATCTGCACGCCGGCGTCGAGAATGATCCCGGCGAGCACCAGCAGCCACAGGGACGAGCCGCCGCCGATCCACACCAGCACGAAGCCGGCTGCGACCATGAAGATGGCGCCAAAGGTCAATGCATCGCCATAGCCCTTGTCGGCGAGGCGTCCGGCGATCGGCGCAACGAATGCGCCCGCCGCGCCGCTCAGCAGAAACAGCGACAATGCGACATGGCTCAGCGAGAACGGCGGCTGTTGCAGAATCAGCGGGATCGCGGTCCAGAACAGCGAGAAGGCGCCGAATATCATGGCATGATAGGCGGTACGCCGCTGCAGCGGCGGTGTCGTGAGCAGAATGTCCCACAGCGAGCGGATCAGTCCCGCATAATTCATCGCATGCTGGGGTTTGCGGCGCGGCAGGGTGAATGAGAGCATCGTGAACACGCCGATCATCGCCACCGCCGACAGCACATAAACGCCGCGCCAGCCGAACGCGCCCGCAATCAATGTGGAGACGGGGCGCGCCAGCAGGATGCCGAACAGGAGGCCACTCATCACGGTGCCGACGACCTGTCCGCGCTTGTTCTCCGGTGTCAGATGCGCCGCAATCGGAATCAGCATCTGCGTGGCGGTCGCGGTCAGTCCGAGCAGCAGCGACGCCGCGATGAACAGCGAGACGTTGGGTGCGAAGGAGGAGATCGCGAGGCTGACGATCACCGCGCCGACGGTCGTGAGGATCAGCATCCGGTTTTCGACGAGGTCGCCGAGCGGCGCGAGGAAGATCAGGCCGAGCACATAACCGAGCTGGATGATCGTGACGATCAGGCCGGATGCTGCGACGTCGAGATGAAACGTTTCGCTGATCGGCCCGATCAGCGGCTGCGCGTAATAGATGTTGGCGACGGTCACGCCGCAGGCGATGGCGAGCGACAATACGATCCAGAACCCGGGGTCTTCCCCGGCTTCGTCATGAGCGGAAACGGACATGAGGACTTTCGGTGGGGCTTTCGGCAGTCGACGCGAAATGAGAACTTTAATTCGTGGCTGTCAGGCGAATGTCAACCTCGCGCTCGACATAGCGCCATTCCTCGGTCGCCCGCAGGGTTTTCACAAGCGTTTCAAAATCGTCCGCAGCGGCTGGCGGATACTCGAACCATGTCAGGAAATCGAAGGGTTCGCCAAGGTCGCGCGCGTGATAGAGCTGGCGCGCGATGAGGGGAAGGTATTTGAGGCTCGCGGCAATGTGATGGGACTGGTCCTCGAAGATCGCGCGCCGCTCCTCCTGTGTCAGGTCCCACCACGCGGCTGACTTCTTGATCGGAATCAGGGCCGCGCGTGTCGCGCCGCCGCGCCCCAGCGGAAGCTGCGTGGCGGCGAGCTGAGTTTTCTCTGCGCGCTCCACATAGCGCACATTGCTGGCGAAGCCGGTCAGCCGCCAACCCTGGCTATCGGGACTTCGGCTCTCGGCGCCGGGGGTAAAGGCCGAATTCCGGGCGATGGCCAGATGGCTTGCGGGAGTAAGCGTCTCGCCGATGACCGGATCGAGTCTGATAACCCGCCAATGGCCGTTGTCGCTGCCGGTAAAGGTCGTGAACATGAAGAAGCCCCGGTGCCCGAGCCGGAGGCTAGCTCGTGCCGGTTTGTCTTCAAAGCGGGGAGGCGTATGGCTGGCCTGCCGCATGCAGGTGTAACAAAGGCCGAAATTGAATCGTGCACCCGGCCGGTAAGGGATTTTCCGGCTGGGAATAGCGGGAACAAGTCCTGTCCGGTTGGGCAGACTCGTGGTCATTCCTATATTGATGGACGATTCAGAGGTTTGTCTGCCCCATGCGATTTACGCCCCAGTTTCTCGACGAACTGCGTGCGCGGCTTCCGGTCTCGGAAGTCGTGGGCCGGCGCGTGAAACTGAAAAGGGCGGGCAAGGAGTGGAAGGGGCTGTCGCCATTTCATCAGGAAAAGACGCCGTCCTTCACGGTCAACGACCAGAAGGGTTTCTATCACGATTTTTCCAGCGGCAAGCATGGCAACATCTACGATTTCGTGATGGAGACCGAAGGCGTCGGTTTTGTCGAGGCGGTGGAGCGTCTCGCGCAGATGGCGGGGATGCCGCTGCCCGCCGTCACGCCGGACGCCGCGCGCCACGAGCAGCGGCGCAAGACGCTGTACGATGTGATGGACCTTGCCGCGAAGTTCTTCGCCGACACGCTGGCCTCGCGCGCGGGCGCGAAGGCGCGCGGCTATCTCGCCGACCGTTCGATCCCGCCCGCGACACAGTTGCAGTTCCGGCTCGGCTATGCGCCGGGTGTGGACCGTAACGAACGCTTCGCGCTCAAGGAGCATCTCGGCGCGCAGGGCGTTTCGGTCGAGGACATGATCGAGGCCGGGCTTCTGATCGGCGGCGACGACATTCCCGTGCCGTATGACCGCTTCCGCGATCGCGTGATGTTTCCGATCACCGATGCGCGCGGGCGCGTGATCGCTTTCGGCGGCCGCGCGCTGGAGAAGGACGTTCCGGCGAAATATCTCAACTCGCCCGAGACGCCGCTGTTTCACAAGGGCGACAATCTCTACAACATCGCGATGGCGCGCCAGGCGGCGCATGACGGCGCGGTTGTGGTTGTCGCCGAGGGCTATGTCGATGTCATCGCGCTGGTCGGTGCGGGCTTTTCGGGGGCTGTCGCTCCGCTCGGCACAGCGCTGACGGAAAATCAGCTCGCGCTGCTCTGGAAAATGGCGGACGAGCCGGTGCTGTGTTTCGATGGCGACGGTGCGGGACGGCGCGCTGCTTGGCGCGCGGCGGACCTCGCATTGCCGCATCTGAAGCCCGGCAAGAGCCTGCGTTTCGCGCTGCTGCCCGAAGGGCAGGACCCCGACGATCTGGCGCGCTCCGGCGGACGCGCGGCGATCGAGGAGGTGATCGGCGCGGCGCGGCCGCTGGCGGATGTGATCTGGTCGCGCGAAATGGAAGCCGGAAATTTCGCAACGCCCGAGCGCCGGGCGGCGCTGGAGGCGCGGGTGCGCGAACTCACCGCCGGCATTCGCGACGAGGTCGTGCAGCGCTATTACCGGCAGGATTTCGCGCAGCGTCTGCGCGATGCCTTTGCGCCGGCCGCTTCTTATCAAAACGGTCCGGCGGCTTATCGCACCGTGCCGGGGGGCACGGCGCGGCCCGGTTATGCACGCGAATCAGGCCCGTCTTTCTCGCCCCGGCAGCCTTTCCGAGGGGCGGGCGGGAGCGGGGGCGGCAGAGGCCCCGGGGCGCTATCCACAGCCGCGGCGGCTTTCGCGCGCGGCGCCTACCAGCCGGCCAGTCCGCAGCTTGCCACCTCGTCAATTATGCGCGGCCAGCGCGCGAGCCTGTCGCGCCGCGAGGCGCTGATCCTGCAATCGCTGCTCAACCACCCCTGGTTGCTGCACGATCATCTCGAAGAAGTCGCCTCGCTCGAACTCGCCCATCCGGAGGCGATCAAACTGCGCGCCGGAATCATCGCCGCCTTCGCCCATTACGGCCACACCGACGACATCGAGGCGGAGCGCGGGCGCAATCTCGCGTGGCTCGAAAAGAACGGATATTCAGAGCAAATTCAAAGGGTTGAAAAAGCCATCACGACCCGCGACGTGTGGGGCGCCGAGCCGGGCGCGGCGCAGGACGATGTTCTTTTGACCTGGCATCAGCTTGTTGCCTTGCATCGCCAATCTCACGCCTTACTTAGGGAATTGAAGGACGCCGAACTGGCGCTTGGGCAGGATTCCAGCGAAGCCAATGAAGCCTGGTTGTACGATGTGAAGGCCCGGCTGGCCGAGGCGGACGGCACGCAGGCCCTGGTCGAGGGGTTCGGGGAATCCTCGGGCCGGTTCCAGCGCCGGGACTGACAAAATTTGGCCGCGCCGCCGGCGCCGATGCGTTAAAAAGACTCGCCAAAGTGGGGATTTACCCGCAAATACAGGGTTAATCGGGGATTAACGGCCTTCGGGCCATATAGGGGCCAGCCTGTTCAGCGGGACTGGCAAAGAGGATCGGGGTGGCGTGTCGTGCGCCGCCCTTTGTGCGTCAACGAGTGGACCTGCGCGCCGGACGGGTCCGAGACGAAGACGCGGCAACAGACATGCGCGGCAGCGGTGCCCGCGCGTGGCGTGCGTTTCAGGAGCGAAGTGAATGGCCACCAAGGCAAAGACGGTAGCGATCAAGGACAAGGACCAGAAAGCCCAGGGTTCTTCTGACGCGCCCGAGAAGGACGCTGCCGACGCGCCCTCGCCGTTGCTCGACCTGTCCGACGCCGCCGTCAAGAAGATGATCAAGCAGGCCAAGAAGCGCGGCTTCGTGACCTTCGATCAGCTCAACGAGGTGCTGCCTTCCGACACCACGTCGCCCGAACAGATCGAAGACATCATGGCGATGCTCTCCGAAATGGGCATCAACGTCTCCGAGGCCGACGACGCCGGCGAGGACGAGGACGAGAACAAGGACGAGGCCGACGACGAGACCGACAACGAGCTTGTCGAGGTCACCTCCAAGGCCGTCACAGAAACCAAAAAGAGCGAGCCGGGCGAGCGC
>RXJJ01000009.1:89782-131698 GCA_003963145.1 Bradyrhizobiaceae bacterium | reverse complement strand
GCGCATCGAGGCCGGCCGCGAGGCGATGATCGCGGGCCTGTGCGAAAGCCCGCTGACCTTCCAGGCCATCATCATCTGGCGCGACGAACTCAACGAGGGAAAGATCTTCCTTCGCGACATCATCGACCTTGAAGCGACCTATGCCGGCCCCGAGGGCAAGAACGGCCTCAACCCCGGAATGATCGCGGGCCCCACCGGGCCTGACGGCCAGCAGACCAGCGCGGTCCTCAACGCGGACGGCACCGTGCAGGTGATCGCCGCCGTCGCGCCCGCGCCGCCCGCCGCGCCGCCGGCCGCAACCCCGTTCCGCGCCGCGCCCGCCGCCGGCGAGGACGAGGAGGGCTCGGCGCCGACGCCCGATGACGACGAGGACGACGAATACGAAAACCAGATGTCGCTCGCCGCGATCGAGGCCGAGCTGAAGCCGAAGGTGGTCGAGACCTTCGACAAGATCGCCGATAGCTACAAGAAGCTGCGCCGCCTGCAGGAGCAGGACATCCAGAACCAGCTGCAGAGCGAGTCGCTCTCGCCCTCGCAGGAGCGCAAGTACAAAAAGCTGAAGGACGAGATCATCGTCGAGGTGAAGTCGCTGCGGCTCAATCAGGCGCGCATCGACAGCCTCGTCGAGCAGCTTTACGACATCAACAAGCGCCTCGTGTCGTATGAGGGCCGCCTGTTCCGCCTCGGCGATAGCCACGGCGTCGGCCGCGAGGACTTTCTGAAGAACTATGTCGGCTCGGAGCTCGATCCGCGCTGGCTCAACCGCGTCTCGAAACTCGCCGCCAAGGGCTGGAAGAATTTCGTCGCGGTGGAGAAGGACCGAATCAAGGAACTGCGCCACGAGATCCAGCAGCTCGCCGCGCTGACCGGCCTCGAGATCGGCGAATTCCGCAAGATCGTGCTCAGCGTGCAGAAGGGCGAGCGCGAGGCGCGGCAGGCGAAGAAGGAAATGGTGGAGGCGAATTTGCGCCTCGTCATCTCCATCGCCAAGAAATACACCAACCGCGGCCTGCAATTCCTCGATCTCATTCAGGAAGGCAATATCGGCCTGATGAAGGCGGTCGACAAATTCGAATACCGCCGCGGCTACAAGTTCTCGACCTACGCCACATGGTGGATCCGTCAGGCTATCACGCGCTCGATCGCGGACCAGGCGCGCACCATCCGCATTCCGGTGCACATGATCGAGACGATCAACAAGATCGTGCGCACCTCGCGCCAGATGCTGAACGAGATCGGCCGCGAGCCGACGCCGGAGGAGCTCGCCGAGAAGCTCGGCATGCCGCTGGAGAAGGTTCGCAAGGTTCTCAAGATCGCCAAGGAGCCGCTGTCGCTCGAGACGCCGGTGGGCGACGAGGAGGACTCGCATCTCGGCGATTTCATCGAGGACAAGAACGCGATCCTCCCCATCGATGCGGCGATCCAGTCGAACCTGCGCGAGACCACGACGCGCGTGCTCGCCTCGCTCACCCCGCGCGAGGAGCGCGTGCTGCGCATGCGCTTCGGCATCGGCATGAACACCGACCACACGCTGGAGGAAGTCGGCCAGCAGTTCTCGGTGACCCGCGAACGTATTCGCCAGATCGAGGCGAAGGCGCTGCGCAAGCTGAAGCATCCGTCGAGGTCGAGGAAGCTGCGTTCGTTCCTCGACAACTAAATGAGCACAACACGCATGTACCGCAAGAAACGCGTACTGAAAAGCTCGCCTTAGACTATTATGAATTTATGATCCGGCGAACTTCCGCGATCTGAAGTTCTGATAATCCCAGAGATAATAAGTTATCACTATTTTCTCTCAGCCAACTCATGGCTTCTTCTCTATCTAACGGAGGGTCAAGCTCGCTTCTAGCTCCGTCAAGTTTGATGGCCACCGAGCGAGAAATGCCAAGAGAAATAAGACTCACTATCGTTTTTGTAGATGCGCCTATTTCGAGAAATAATTCGACGTTGGACATTTGTTTTATTGCCGCCGCCTTTCCATTTTCACGAAGGGCATGCTCCAAAATTGTTCGATAACATCCAAATAATCGAATTGTTTGAAAACGGATTGCTTCCTCAATTGTTTCGAGTGTATCTCTGATAATCTTTCGCGTGTCGATGTCTTTTCGTAATTCCGGTGATTTCTTCGCTTCTAGATCGCGTTGTCTTTTAATGACTGCGCTTACAATTCTTGGAATTGACCATCCGCTCATCCAGCGCAATGCTAGTAAGGCGTGAAAGCGGTGAAGATTTCTCGTTGTGTCGATGCCTAATATGACTTTGTGGCAGAGTTCCAAAATGTCGGCGTAGGATTGAAATGAGGATCGTTGATTGGGTGCCGGTGGAATCAGCGAGAGGATGTCGGCATCGTTTGTCGATGTAGAAATTCTCTCCTTAAGCGAAACATATAATCGTTCTTGACGATGCACGGAAACGTTGTGGTTTTTTTCGATAATCGTTGCCGGTAGCGAAATGGAAACGTCGGCTTCGGCGATCAGCTTCTTCAATTCTGTTTTTTCATCCATTTCCAACTCTAGGCGGGAAAGTAAATCGTCGATTTGATCCTTTTTAAATGCGCTAAATAAGCGAACAAAAGCAGTTTCAAGCTCCGCCTTTTTTGTGTTCGAAGTTTTTATTGATTTTCCTGCAATGGTGGCTCTGAGAAGTCCCGAAGACAGCTTGATGCTCTTCTCGATGGCGGGGGCTATTTCCGCATCTCTCGCTCCGCGAAGGGGATTTGTAGGCCATTGCTCATAATCAATTAGGAAAATGTTTCCTTGAAACTCTCGCATCATCCGCCCGGCGCGCCCGGCCAAATTCCAAAAATCTTGCGACTCGAGTGGAGTTGCTTGGCCTCGAGTTGGCTTCAAGAGAAACAGATTTTTCGCAGGCAGATTTATGCCTTGCAATAATGTGCTTGTACAAACGAGGTATTTGAGGTGCCCTTCATCAAAAGCGGATTCAATCTCTTGCCTTAGGTTGGTTGGAATATTTGCATAGTGAAAGCCAACACCTTTCTCTACACACTGGGCGAGAATGTATTTTGAATGAACTGTTTCTTTGGCGAGCTTCGAAAGCGCCTTCTGTCGGTTTGATGGAGGTTGATTAGGCAAAGTTTCTGCGATCAATAAAGCTATTTCCTCTGCCTCACTTGCTCCGTTCGCATAGATGAGATTGGATTGACCCGGACATAAAACAGTTGGGATCTTGGCGAGTCTTTCGATGCGCGTTCTAATATCTATATTTGGAGTTATTTCTCCGAGTAGACTTGAACTTCCTCGAGATGGCCGCGTGACAGATATTGCCATCTTTCCGGATCGCGCTGCTTTGACGTCTACAATCAAAAAGTTTTGAGCTACCGTTGGCTCCTTCGAAAATTGCGGTATGATGTCCGGGCGTTTAAACGTACGGCCGAATGTCTCAAGATTTTTTGTAATAGGTGTTGCGAATAAAATCTGCGCATCCGGCTTTCGAAGAAGAAGTTTGTCGATCACTGATTGTAAAAGAATTCCGCGCGCTCCCTCCGATATTGAGTGCGCTTCATCCACTACAATGACGTCGGCCACTAATTCCTGATGGGTTTGCAAAATTAAATCTGCTCGTTCTTGAGTCATCACCAAAATGGATTGATTTGGAATGCTGGTATCAGCGTCAATGGGAACAGTAATGATTTCGGGTCGAATAGAATTTTTATAAAAAAGAATTGCTAATTCTCTAGCAACTTGGCTGATCAATGCTCGCGTAGGCACTATGTAAACCAAGCATCGTTTTCGGCCATCGAAGAGCGATGAAAGATAAAGCTCAAGTACAAACGATTTTCCTCCAGAAGTCGGCGCAGAAAAAGCCACAGAGCTATTTTTTGCGAGCTTTCGCCAAAGGGATCGTTGGAATGGAGTCAGTGTAACATCTTGATCGTCAACTTGTATGGTGTGCGCGGTTCTTGTTTCAATGTCTTCAACGGCGAGGATGTGGGGAAGATTGTGAAGAGCATTTTTGATTGGTTCGCGCATCCCTATGGAAGGGAAATTTCCAAGGCGAGTTAATACAACACGTAGCGCACTACTAAAAGCAGTATTGTCACCGTGGGATAATTCGTAGACGTAAGTCGAAAGACGAAGAGCAGCTTCTCGATGCTCTGTGTCCGTAGAGCACGCGAGTATTGCTGCGGATGCCATAGCGGAAGCGGCATTGTTTTCATCAAGAAGATCGTTAGAAAGATTTAGTTCTCTCCTTAGCCAAGCGCGTTCAATTGCTTTCGCAGTGTTGTGGAATTTCTTATTGCCCCAAACTTTGTTAACTAGCTCCTGCATCATTGTTCCAGCCGATACGCTGTTGAAATAAATCTCTTAAGGTTTGAACTGATGGTAGTGGAAATAAAAAAATTTCGGCAGTTCGAGTGTTTATGCCGCTCGATGTGAAGTCCGCAGCTATCTTCGCGCTCCATTTTTCCAGTTCGATGCGAACTAGCTTTGAAAGCTCATCATCGCCGCACGTTGGCGATAATTTTCGATATCCCGCAAAATCAAATCCAACCAAACAAGTGATCACGTCGATTCTCTTGTTGTAGTTCTCGTGATCCTCATTGGGATCTAGATAACTCAATAGTAGTGCCTTCTGACTTTCATTTATCCCGCTAAAATCTAAATTCCGACGGACCAGCCGAAGTTCATGCCTCATGCTATCCGGCGCGAGCATTTTAGCTATCGACTTGGCGGCTTCCGCGATCGCACGACCTACATCTGCAACTAGCTTTGCTTCGCCGGTATATAAAATTAAGTTTTTGTGCTTTTTGGAGTATCCAAAATGGATTCCATCGGAGCCAAAAACTGGCATGTTGGGATCAGTTTTTAGCGGTAGTTTTGCAATCAATTGAGGGGCTTCTAGTATCCATTCCGTAAGCAGATAAAGAAGCAATTCTCCTGCTTCACCGTTGCGATTTGTCGCTCGATTAGCTTTGATAAATAGGTCAATTGCCTCCCGATGCAGACGTTCTCGCTTTATGCGATATTCTTCTTCTGTAATTTTCCCATACTTATCGCTGACTGCTTTAAGCTCCGCGCGGGGTAAGGCGAATGTAGTCATGTAGTCTAAGAGCAGTTCGACAAGTTCAGCGATTTTTGCTTGTCCTTGGCTAACTGTAGGTACATGCAATCTCAGCGTTACGCCTTTGCACTCACATTCTACTGTATGAAAAATTTTTCTAATGCGGACCTCTAACTTCTGATAGTCCGCTGTCAGTACGGCGACGAATTGCTCTAAATCCACAAGCTCCTTCTCAGCTATCGCCATCCTTCGTTTCACCGGCCATTGGAACGAGTCGCGAGATAAACTCTACTGTTGAAAACTTTGTTGACAATATAGGCGTTGTGGATTATATTCCTATCCATCCCGTCTCCACTTTCGAGGGGCGGCTCGCGATCGTCACAAGTCGCGGGGCAGGATGCGGTGGACGCGGGCGGCGTTCGAAACGGCGCGTGAAAAGCGCGCCGGATGACGACAGCGCCGGGCGCGGCAAGGAGCGAGCGATCGTTTCCCTGTCGCCACTCGCGGACGTTGGAAGGCGTGGATCGTCCCGGCGCGGCAGCCTCGCGCCAGATGAGGTACGGGCCGGCCTTTGCGACCGGGCTCTTCTTCAAAGAAGAGTGGTCGTGTTGGCGGTAAGCGATAGCCCGACAAACGGTGGTAACCCGGAGCGACCATCGGGGGCCCCACGCAATACACGTCACTCCCGCCGCGTGCGGAACGCCGGACGCATCCGGTGTTTTCGTGGTGACTAACTCGTGCGCTTGTTTTCATCGCGCATGAGGCCATGGACGCATCGCGCGTCCGGCGTTCCGTGCGCCCTCGGTTGAGGGCGTTTGGATTGCGCGAATGGGGCAAGCCCCGGGCGCGCAGGGTTTGGAATTTCGGGCGCGCCCGCGCCGTCACAAGAACAGGGACGATTTCGCACATCCGACGTCACCTGCTCCCGTGCTATAAAGGGCGCGAATCCACAACCCAGACCGCATCCGGAAAGGTTTTGCATGCGCCTTCGCTCCCTCACGTTTCGCCTCGCCGTCCTGGCCGGCGCGTTCGCGCTCGCAACACCCGCCTCCGCCGCGCAATGCGGCGGCGATTTTCACGCCTTCATCGCCAGCTTCTCGCGCGAGGCGCAGGCCGCCGGCATCTCGCCGAACGTCATCAGCGCCGCGCTCAGTGGCGTGCAGCAGGATCCGGCGGTGCTCGCCTTCGATCGCCGCCAGCGCGGCACCTTCAACAAGACCTTCGAGCAATATGTCTCGACCCGCGTCGGCGCGGGGCGCATCAACACTGGCCGCGCCATGCTCCAGCGCCACGCCTCGCTGCTCTCGCGCATCGAGCAGCGTTTCGGCGTGCCGCCGGAAATCATCGTCGCGATCTGGGGGCTGGAGACCGATTTCGGCAAGGGCGACATGGGCAAGCTGCCGGTGATCCGCACGCTGGCGACCATGGCGCATGATTGCCGCCGCACCGAACTGTTTCAGGGCGAGCTGCTGGCGGCGCTGAAGATCGTGCAGCGCGGCGATCTTGCGCTCAGCGACATGATCGGCGCGTATGCCGGGGAAATCGGGCAGACGCAGTTCCTGCCGTCGAGCTATATCAAGTACGGCGTCGATTTCGACGGCAACGGCCATGTGGATCTGCGCCACAGCGTGCCGGACGTGCTGGCCTCCACCGCGAACCTTCTGCACACCAACGGATTCAGGAATGGTGCCGATTATCACGAGGGCAGCGCCAATTTCGACGCGATGCGCGAATGGAACAGGGCGGTGATCTATCGCAAGACCATCGCCTATTTCGCGGACAAGCTGGCGGGGAATTAGGGTCGCGCTGCGCCTTGAAAAGGCCGGATCGGCGGAGCTTGATAGCTCGCTTGATAACCCGATAGAGCGCGAAGGCGACCCGGATGCCCGAGCGGCATTGCGCCGCCCGGGACTTTGAAAAGGCTACTTCTTCTTCGCAGCCTTCTTCTTCTTCGCAGTTTTCTTCTTCACTGCCTTTTTCGCCTTCTTTGCCTTCTTGGCTTTCTTCGCCATAACAACCTCTTTAGGTTTGGATTGCGATAAACACCACGCGAGGCTGGGTCAGCGGAGGGCAGCTCGCAGCCTCAGGATGAATTCCAACCGATTCGCAACGTCTTGTCTTGGGCTGTTACGAATTGTGCAAGGATTTATGACGCGTCCGGGTCATCCCGCGGTGTTTTCACGCCGCCAAGCGCCGCCCGCGAGGGTCAAAAGTCCGTGCGTGCGGACAATGTGCCGCATGAGGTCATCCCAAGGCGCCAATCTTGCCGCAATGATCCGCGACGCTTTGCGTTAGACCGCAGCTTCGCCGCTTGCACGGGCGCGCGCCGTACCTATGTGCAGGCGGTTGTGTCTGCCGAAACCAGAGAGCCGAGATGTCAGATACGTTTTTTACCCGGGAACGCGCTTCGAACAGGCGGCCTGACTCCGCAAAACGTCGTGCGCCGCCGATCATCGATCAGGATGGCAACGAAATTCCCGGTTCCGATCCGTTCGGCGGCGGCTTCTTCGGCAGCGGGTTTAACAAGACCGGCGGCTTTAACAGCGCGGGAGGCTTCAACAAGGCCGGAGGTTCCACCGCGTCGGGTTTCGGTTTGGCGGGGCTGGATAAAATCGTGTTCGGCCGCAACCTCACCCACGAGCAGCGTCTGGCGCGCCTCGACGCGCTGGCGCAGCTGCTCGACGTCGCCTTTGTCGTGCCCGGCACAAAGGTCCGTTACGGTATCGACGGAATCATCGGGCTGGTGCCGGTGGTCGGCGATCTGATCACCACCGCGTTCTCGCTGTGGATCGTGCGCGAGGCGAGGGCGCTCGGCGCGCCGAGGCATCTGGTCGCCCGCATGCTCGGCAACGTCGCGCTCGATGGCGTCGTCGGCATTGTGCCGTTCGCGGGCGATGCCTTCGACGTCATGTTCCGCGCCAACATGCGCAACATACGCATGTTTCGCCGCTGGCGGGAAAAGCAGGCCCGCCGGCGTTGACGCTTATCTAGCGATGCATTTTCAGGTTTTGGCCGGCTCGGCCGCGGTGGCCTCTTCCGCGGATGCGTCCTCGCGCGGACGGCGCGGCAGCGGGAAGTCGCTGCTTTCATAGAGCGAGCGGATGCCGCTCTGGTCGAAACGGGCTTCATCCACCTGCAGATACGCGCCGTTCAGCGAATCCGGCGGCAGTTGCTCGATAGCAAACAGCACGGCCTCGGCGGCAGTGCCAAAACGGCGATAGGCAAAACCGGCACGCTTTTTCTTGCGGATCGCGGCAGGAAAAAGCTCGGCTGCGGTGTTGAAATTGAAACCCGCCATGATCTGTGGCCTTTTTACTTGTGGGCGGCCTTTCCGCTTTCGGGACCGCCTTTGCGTGAAATCGAGCGACAATGAGCGGAGGCCTCAAGCGGGCCGGTCAGGCATCATGTCGCGTCGGAACGTCAATAATATAGGCCATTTTTGCAAAAATGCGACATGCGAATGGCGCTAAAATGAGAGAAAGCAGCGCATGAACCATGCGCTGCTCAGGAAATTTCATTAAATTCAACGCGTTAGAAAACGCGCAGATTCATTATTTCGGCTCGTGCTTGAGGGCTGCCGAATTAATGCAGTAACGCAGCCCCGTCGGGCCCGGCCCGTCATCAAACACGTGCCCAAGATGACCCTGACATCTGGAACAGAGAACTTCGGTCCGGATCATGCCGTGGGACGCATCACGTTCCTCCGTGACCGCGCTGCCGCTTGCCGGCGCACTGAACGCCGGCCATCCACAGCCCGAATCGAACTTGTCGTCGGATGTGAAGAGCGGCTGCCCGCAGCCGGCGCACACATAGGTGCCCGGATCGAACGAGTGGTCGTATTCACCGGTGAACGGACGCTCGGTCGCCTTTTCACGCAGCACGGCGTACTGCATCGGGGTCAGTTCGGCGCGCCATTCCTTTTCGGTTTTCTCGACCGTGCCTGATGGCATGGCAGTTTTAATGGCTGTCATTGATGTCCTCGCTAGTTGGTCGCCTTGTTGGCCGCATCGCGGACAAGAACGGGCTTGTCGCGGTAGCTGTCGGCGAACAGTTTTTTCAGGTTCTCGACCTTGGGAATGTCGTTGAACGCTATATAGGGCTGGTTTGGATGAAGCGTCAGGTAGTCCTGATGATAGTCTTCCGCCGGGTAGAAGCCGCTCATCGGTTCGAGCGTGGTGACAATCGGCCGCTTGTAGACCTTCGCGGCGTTGAGCTGGGCGATGTAGTCCTCGGCGATCTTCTTTTCTTCCGGCGATGACGTGAAAATCGCCGAACGATATTGGGTACCGGAATCCGGTCCCTGCCGGTTCAGCTGCGTCGGGTCGGCCACGACCGAGAAATAGATCTGCAAAATCTTTCCGTAGGAAATCTTCTGCGGATCGTAGGTGATCTTCACCGATTCCGCGTGACCCGTCGCGCCGGTGGACACCAGTTCGTAACTCGGATTTGCCGGCTTGCCGCCGGCATAACCCGACACCGCCTGCACGACGCCGTTGGTGTGCTGATACACGCCCTGCACACCCCAGAAACATCCACCGGCTATCACGGCCGTTTTCAGGCCAGCCTGGCCGTCGGCTTGCACATCCGCTGCCGGCGCGGGGATGACGACAGCCTCCTCCGATGCGGACGAGATCGACGGAGCGATCACCAGCCACGACAGCGCGAGCGCACCGGCGATTCCGGCGGCCAGGGTTAAGCGATTGGAGGTGGTGCTGCTCATGGCGATTCCTTTCTGAATGGAAACGATGGCTGAGAAGGGCGCCATGCGTCCTGTTACCCAAGATACGTTATGAAGCTGCGTTCGTTACAAAATAGGATGGCGGCCGCTCACGGCAATATCGTGGATTTTCAACGAGCGCGGCCCTTGTGGATGGACCGCTGAAGGCCGATTGACTTTCGAACTTTCATAAGAACAAATAGAGAACATGGAATCAGGACCCGAATTCACGGAGATCGATAATGTTCGAGCCGGCCACGCATCAGGACCTTGAACGCTACAACCGCGCGGTGGACAGCGCGATCGCCACCTGCGGCGGCGATGTGCGCGGCGCGCTGCTGGCGCTGATCATCGCCAACGAATTTCTGGAAGAGGAATTGCGGCAATGCCAGTGCGAACTGGCTGAAATCCCGCAGCGGCATGTTGCCTGATCAAGGAGCGCGGACAGGCGGAGCGGAGGCCGCCTGTCCGCAGCGCGAACGGCACGTGTTCACACCACAACACTCAGGCGTTTGGCCGCGCGGGTGATGCCGGTGTACAGCCAGCGCGCGCGGCTGTCCTGAAACGCGAAACTCTCATCGAACAGAACGACATCGTTCCATTGCGAGCCCTGCGACTTGTGCACGGTGAGAACGTAGCCGTAATCGAATTCGTCATAGGGTTTGCGCTGGTCCCATGGCAGCGTTTCGACGCCGCCGCTGAAGCAATCCGCGCGTACCGATACCTTCGTGACCTTGGCGCCGAATTCCTCGTCGGGCGAAAGCCGCATGGTGATGATTTTCGATTTCGACTGCGCGCGGGATTTTACCCGCCACAGCCCGCCATTAAACAGCGCCTTCTTGCGGTTGTTGCGCAGGCAAACCAGCTTGTCGCCGGCGACCGGCAGCGCATCCTCAATGCCGTTCTTCTGGCGCACGCGCATGTTGTAGGCGCGCCGCGTGTTGTTGCGGCCGACCAGCAGCTGATCGGCGGCCATCACGCGATCGGGATCCAGCGCATCACGCCGCACCACTTCGCTCTCGCCGAACGAGCCGAGTTCAAGTCCGCGTCCTTCGCGCACCGCCATCGACATCCGCACGATCGGATCGTCCTGCGCCTGGCGATGGACCTCGGTCAGCATCGCGTCCGGTTCGGCATTGGTGAAAAAGCCGCCGCCCTGGATCGGTGGCAGCTGCGCCGGATCGCCCAGCACGAGCAGGGGGCAGTCGAAGGAGAGCAGATCGCGGCCAAGTTCCTCGTCCACCATCGAGCATTCGTCGATCACAATTAACTTGGCCTTCGAGGCCGGCGCGTCGTCCCACAATTCGAAGCTCGGCTGTTCCTCGCCGGATTCGCGCGTGCGATAGATCAGCGAATGGATGGTGGACGCGCCGTCGCAGCCCTTGTTGCGCATCACAAGCGCCGCCTTGCCGGTGAACGCTGCAAATTTCACCTCGCCATCGACGGCCTCGGCGATGTGGCGTGCCAGCGTGGTCTTGCCGGTGCCGGCATAGCCGAACAGGCGGAACACCTGAGGCGTGTTGCCGCGGCCCGGTTTGGCTTTCAGCCACTCGGCGACTGCATCGAGCGCCTTGTCCTGATGAGGTGTGAAGATGGGCATGGCGGCAAGGGTGTGCGAAAGGGACAATGTGGATAGCCGAATCGCCGCCCCGCGTATGCAGGAAATTGCACCGTCGGTACAATTTCATCGCATTCCCGCAAACTTCCGTTCGCCATTGCGGGGTCGCGACTTTATATCTGGCGGAAACATAAACTAAGCGAGGCGAGGGATGGAACGCAGATGTCTTCAGGCGGCCGTTGCCCTGACGGCTGTGATTCTGCTTTTTGTCGGCCTGTCCGGAGTGATGCTCGGCGTCAGGTTTCTGCACGGGATCGAGTCTGCATCGATAGACAATTACTTCCGGTTTCTGTCCGCGACAGCGGCGGGCATGGGGATCATGTATCTGTGCGCCATTCCGCATATCGAGCGCCACAGCGAGCGGATCGGCACGCTGACATTTCTGATTTTCGCCGGCGGGCTGGCGCATCTTTACGGGTTTATCTTGCGGCCGGCACCGACGGTCGCGACTCTTTGCGCGCTGGCGATGGCGCTCATCGTGGTGCCGCTGCTCTGGCTATGGCAGCGCCGTATCGCGCACAAGGCGTCGCATTGATGCGGCTGTTGAGACATCTCGCGCTGATCGTTGTTGTCGTGTTCGTTGCCGTGGTGTTCGGCGCCTTCGCGCTCAATTACTACCGTGCCTGGCGCGCCGGCAACGAGCCGCCGGCGATCATTTTCGAGCGCAGCGACCGGCCTTCCAAGGCCTGAGCCAAACAAAAACGCCGGCGCTATTGCGCCGGCGTCAATTGGTCTTGTGCTGCCGATCAGGCTGCGGCGAAGCTGCGCAGATCACCCGAGCCCGGCGGCGGAATGGGCTGGCCGTCATCGGCATATTCGTTCAGCTTGTTGCGCAGCGTGCGGATCGAAATGCCGAGGATATTGGCGGCGTGCGTGCGGTTGCCGAGGCAATGCCTGAGCGTTTCGAGGATCAGGTCGCGCTCGACATCCGCGACGGTGCGCCCGACCAGCGCGCGCGTGACCTGCTCGGCGGCGAGCGTCGCATGGGCGACCGCGGGCGGCGTTCGGGTCTGATCGAGACGGTCCCCATCGGGCGAGAGGATTGCTTCGGGGCCGATCTCGTCGCCCTGCGCCATCAGCACCGCGCGATGCATGGTGTTTTCGAGCTCGCGGACGTTGCCCTGCCAGCGATTGGTTGTGAGCACGCGGCGCGCGTCGGCCGAAAGCGGGCGCAGCGGAACGCCGTTGGCCTGCGCGTATTTTTTGATGAAATGCTGCGACAGCTCCAGAATGTCCGCCGGACGGTCGCGCAGCGCCGGGATTTTCAAATTCACGACATTCAGGCGAAACAGCAGATCCTCCCGGAATGTGCCTTCGCGCACGGCGTCCTGAAGATTGCGGTTCGAGGTGGCGATGATGCGGATATCGACCGGAACGGGCTTGGTGCCGCCGACACGGTCGATCACGCGCTCCTGGATCGCGCGCAGCAGCTTCGATTGCAGCCGCACGTCCATCTCGGAAATTTCATCGAGCAGCAGCGTGCCGCCGGTGGCTTCCTCGAATTTTCCGATACGCCGCGCTACCGCGCCGGTGAACGCGCCCTTCTCGTGACCGAACAGTTCGGATTCGAGAAGATGCTCGGGGATCGCCGCGCAGTTGATGGAAATGAAAGGCCGCCTGGCGCGCTGCGAATGATTGTGGAGATAGCGCGCGAGAACTTCCTTGCCGGTGCCGGATTCGCCGGTGATCATCACCGAAGCGTCGGAGCCGGCGATCTGCTGCGACAGTTTGACAACCCTGCCCATCGCTTCGTCGCGGTAGATCAGTTCGCGCGAATCGTTGGCGACCGCGGCGAGCACGGCTGCGATCAGTTCGGGATCGGGCGGCAGCGGGATGTATTCCTTGGCGCCCGCATGAATGGCGGCGACGGCGGCGCGCGTGTCGGTGGTGATGCCGCAGGCGACGATCGGAACGTGGATGTGCTCGGCCTCGAGCCGCATCACGAGATCGCGGATGTCGATCGCGACGTCGACCATCAGGAGGTCGGCGCCCTTGCCGCCGCGCACGACGCGCATCGCTTGCTCGCCGTCCTCGGCGTGGGTCACCGTCGCGCCATTGTCCATGGCGATCTTCGTCGCGGTCGTAAGCTGGCCCTTCAAGGTGCCAACGATGAGAAGACGCATGGTTTGCTCCTGTTATCTTCGCGCCATTCCCGGCGTCGGTTTGATCAAGCGCGTTCCGCCTTGATGATTTCGGTCATGGTCACGCCGAGCTTGTCCTCGACGAGGACGACTTCGCCGCGGGCGACAAGGCGATTGTTGACGTAGATATCGATGGCTTCGCCGACCCGGCGGTCGAGTTCGAGAACAGTGCCGGGACCGAGTTTCAGAAGATCGCTGACATCCATCTTGGAGCGGCCGAGCACGGCCGACACCTGCACCGGCACGTCGAACACCGCCTCCAGATCGGAAGCGATGCGCGAATTGGTTTCATCTTCAATCGTATTCACATCGTCGAACGATTGCGTCTCGGCGTTCAGATCCGGAAGCGGCACGTCGGTGTCGTTCTCGCTCATGGCTAGGCCCCCGCGCCGGCATTGCCGGCCTGATTGCGGGTCGCGATATAGCGGCCCACCAGTTCATCGATTTTCGCTTCAATGGCCGCGCGATCCAGCACACAGCCGCCGTCCGCCCATTCGATCTTGCAGTCCGCGACGGCGATATCGGGTTCGGCGAGGATCACAAGCCGCCCCTCGAAACCGCTGCGCCGCGCCATCGCCTCGATCTGTTCTTTCGCGCCGTCGTAAAGGCTGTCGTTGACCCGTATCGCCAGATGCGGTGTCGAGGTCAGATGGCGGAAACAGTCGCTGACCAGCGCCATCACTTCCGCCAGCGGTTCGGCGCTCATCAGTTCGCTGCAAAGCTTGCGGGCGACCGCAACGGCAACATCCACCGCCTCGGTTTCCATCCGGTTTTCGATCTGTCCGAAGCTCGACGCAAGATGACGAATCGAGATTCCGATCTGTTCGAGTGCAAGCGCGGAGCGGCGATCGCTCTCGGCCTTGGCTTCGCGCTGGGCGGCTTCGAAACCCTCGCGATAGGCGCGTGCTTCGGCCTCGGCGACGCGCTGTGCGATTTCGGCAACCGTGGCGGCGCGTTCCTTCGTCGCAGCCGGGGCCGCGAAGTCCACGTCGAACAGGAATTTTGCCGGTGCGCCCATCAATACACCAACTCGTCGTCGGCACGATTTTTCTGCAGCATGATCTCGCCCTTGGCCGCGAGATCCTTGGCGAGATTGACCAGTTGCGCCTGTGCCTCGTCGACGTCGCGCAGCCGCACCGGGCCAGCCGCGGCCATGTCGTCGGTCAGCATCTTGGCGGCGCGGGTCGACATGTTGCTGAGGAAGAAGTCGCGCACGGTGTCGTTGGCGCCCTTCAGCGCGATGCCGAGCTTGTCCTTGTCGATGTGGCGCATCAGGGTCTGCGCCGATCCGGTGTCGAGCTTGATCAGGTCGTCGAAGGTGAACATCAGCGCCTTGATCCGCTCGGCGGATTCGCGATTTTCCTCTTCCAGCGACGTGAGGAAGCGCGTTTCGGTCTGGCGGTCGAAATTGTTGAAAATCTCGGCCATCACCTCGTGGGCGTCGCGGCGGCGGGTCTGCGACAGGTTCGACATGAACTCCGTGCGCAGCGTCTGCTCGACACGCTCGATCACTTCCTTCTGAACCGCTTCCATTTTCAGCATGCGGCCCACGACATCGAGTGCCATGTCCTCGGGCAGGATTGCGAGCACGCGCGCGGCATGCTCAGGTTTCAGCTTGGACAGCACCACCGCGACGGTCTGCGGGTATTCGTTCTTCAGGTAATTGGCGAGAACCTCTTCCTGCACGTTGGAAAGCTTTTCCCACATGTTGCGGCCCGCCGGCCCGCGGATTTCGTCCATGATGCCGGTGACGCGGTCGCCGGGGAGGTATTTCTGCAGCAGGCGCTCGGTGGCGTCGAAATTGCCCATCAAGGCGCCCGAGGCCGACATGCGCGAGACGAATTCAAGCAAAAGATCTTCGACGACATCTGCCTCGACCGTGCCGAGCGAAGACATCACCGCCGAGAGTTCGCGCACCTCATCGTCATCGAGCAGAGCCCACACCTTGCTGCCATATTGCTCACCGAGCGCGAGCATCACGATAGCCGCGCGCTGCGGGCCGGTCATCGGCGTGGCATTGGAACGGGGCCGATTGCTCTGGCGGCTGGCAAGGGTCGCGACCACACCGGCGAGGTCGGTCGCCGTCTGGTTCGGACTTGGAAGGGCGGGTGCGTTTGCCATCGTGCGTTATGCCGGTTCTGCAAGCCATTGACGGATGATGGAAGCGGTCTCGGACGGATTGCGGTCGGCGAGTTCGCCAACGCGGTGCACCGATTGCGCGTGAACCTGCCCCTGTACCTGCGCGACATCGATCATGGTCGCGTTGGGATTGCTGGCGATCTGCGGTGTCGTGTTCACCGGGACAGGATCGGGCAGGGCGGCGGGGACAAGGGCCCTTTTGGCGGAATCCTCGGTCAGGATGCGCTTGACCAGCGGACGGACCACCATGAACAGCACCACGAGGCCGAGCAGCGACATCACGCCGAGCTCGATGAAGTACATGATGTCGTCCTTGGTGAACTGGAACATGCCGAGCAGCCCGTTCTGCTCGCCAGCCGGAATCGCGGTGGGCGTATCGGCAAAGCGCAGGTTGACGATTTCGACCTGATCGCCGCGCTTCTGATCGAAGCCGATCGCCGAGCGGACCAGCGCGCCGATCCGGTCCAGTTCGTCCTTGCTGCGCGCAACGTACACGACATCGCCGCTGCCGTTCTTCTGATAGCTGCCGTCGACCAGAACCGCGACCGACATGCGGTTGATGCGGCCCGCCTCGGTCACTTCGGTTTTGGTGACGCGGGAGATCTCGTAATTGTTGATTTCCTCGCTCTTCTTGGTCTGGTCCTTGGGCGACGGCGCGGCGTTCTGCTGCTGGCTGCCGGGCAGTTCGTTGTTGACGGTAACCTGGCCGTTATTGTCGGAGCTCGCCGAGGATTCCTCACGCGACTGGCTGGAGCGCAGCACGCGGCCATCGGGATCGAACTTGTCGGAGGTCTGGGTGATCTTGTTGTAGTCGAAATCGGCGGAGACCTGGACACGGGCGCGGCCGGCGCCGACCACCGAGGACACGATCTGCTCGACCTGTTCGCGCATCCGGTTCTCGTAGGCGGTGCGGCGATCGTCGCCGGTGCTGTCGGTGCCGTCATCGTTGGCCGAGCCGTTCGCCAGCAACTGGCCGCTTTCATCGACGATCGACACCCGCTGCGCCTTCAGGCCATTGACCGCCGAAGCGACGATATGGCGGACGGCGCGAACCTGCTGCGGCTCGAGCGACCCGCGCACCCGAAGCACGATCGAGGCGGAAGGCTCCGGCGTTTCGCGCGAAAACAGCGGCCGCTCGGGCAGCACGAGATGGACGCGCGCGGCCTGGATGCGGTCGATGCCCTTGATGGTGCGGGCCAGTTCGCCTTCCAGCGCGCGCAGGTGATTGATGTTCTGAACGAAGCTGGTCGAGCCGAGCGCGTCGGACTTATCGAAGATTTCGTAGCCGACGCCGCCGCCCTTGGGCATGCCGCTTTCCGCCAGCTTCATGCGCAGGCGAGTGACCTTGTCTTTCGGTACCAGGATAACGGCGCCGTCGTTGCGTATTTCGTAGGGAATGGCCTGGCGTTCCAGCTCCTTGATAATGCCGGAGGAGTCTTCATAGGACAGGTCGGTGAACAGGGTCGTCATTTGCGGCGTGGTGACGCGCATGATGACGAAGCCAAAAAATCCAACGAGTGCCAGGGTGACCGCGACCATGGCCGCCAGCCGCGCCGCACCCAGACCCTTCAGGAATGATACCAGTCCTTGCACAAACCAGCCCCAGCAACCCAGAGATTCGGCGAAACGGCCGACTGGGCAGAATTTGCCTAGGTATGGTTTCCATATGGTTAACGCCGGTTAACGCCGATCCGGAAAAAGGCGGAATGCCAAAAGCCGGCTTCAGATGATGAAGCCGGGTTTTGTAAAATCCGATGATTCCGATGAACGGGTCTTACTGGCGGTATTGCTGGATGCGCGTGGTGCGCAGGCCCGCCAGACCATGCTGGTCGATTGAGAACTGCCAGGACAGGAATTCATCCACGGTCAGCGTATAACGGCTGCAGGCTTCTTCGAGGGAAAGAAGGCCGCCGCGCACGGCGGCAACGACCTCGGCTTTACGCCGGATAACCCAGCGTTTGGTGCCGGGTGCGGGAAGATCCGCGATTGTCAGCGGGCTGCCATCTGGCCCGATGACATACTTCACCCTCGGGCGGTGGGGTTCTGTCATGGTGTACTCACAAACTCGACTACTGAACTCGTGGGAACAAGGTAGTCGGCCCGGCTTAAAATTTGCCTAAGCCCAAGGCTTCAATACGATTCTCCTTCGACTGGCCGTTGTCGATCGGTCCGGGCTTGATGGATGCCAGGCTCCATAAAATCCGAAACAAGCGTGAAAGATTTTGTTAACTGCCGCTCGTGCCGGCGGTCGAGTTGGGCGCGACGATACGTTTGACCTTATCGGTCGTGTAGTTCTGCCCGCTGATCGAAAGAAGAGGCGGGCTTTGGGTCAGGTCGACAGAATCGACGACACCCTGAACTTCGGTCGAAATCGCGACGGTCTTGCCGTTGCTGTCCTTGCCCGTCACCGTCATTTTGTAATCGCCGGCCGGCCAGGTCGTGCCGTCAGTGCCCTTTCCGTCCCACACAAAACTGGCATTGCCTGAACTGATATTGAAGTTGCCGGTATAGGCGGTCTGACCCGTTTTATCGCTGATCGTGATGGTTGCGTTGGCGTCAGAAGGCGAGATGAAATTCCAGGTCGCGCTGCCGTCGAAATGCGCGGTCGAGCCGTCGACGGCGACCGTTTGGCCGACGAATACCAGCGCCTGCGTCGATTGCGCGCTCTTTTCGATGGTCACAAGCGACGTCAGCTGATCGTTCGTCTTGAGCTGCTGCTCGACCTGGGCAAATTGAACGAGCTGGGCTGTAAACTGGTTTGTGTCCAGCGGGTCGAGCGGATTCTGGTTCTGCAACTGGGTTGTCAGAAGTGTGAGAAACGTTTGAAAATTATCCGCGAGACCACCGGTGGAGCTGCTGCTGCTGGACGACGAACTGCTGGATGAGCTTGACGATGACGCCGCCGCGGAGGTCACTGTCGAAGGCATGGATGCATCGACCGACATCGGTTGTCTCCTCAGATGCTGATATCGACGCCGGCGCTCGATCCGCGCGCGCGGCCGTAGGTCTGTCCCGCGATCTGGGCGGGAACGGCTGTATCTTCAGTAATAATGATCCGCTGTGCGTTGCGGCCGGACTGGCTGTCGTTCTGCTGACCGGAGGACGAGGACTGGTCGCGCAGGCTGAACTGCAAACCGCCATTGCCGGTTTTCAGGCCGGCGTCTTCCAGCGCCTGCTGAAGCTGGGGCGCGTCCTTGCGCAGCATGTCCAGTGTCGCCGGCCGTTCGACCGTCAGATGCGAGGTGACCTGGCCGTGCTTGTCGACATCGAGCCGTACATCGATGCGGCCGAGTTCGGCGGGGTCGAGCCTGATTTCGAAACGGCTGTTGCCGCCGGCTGCCTTCAGCGCAATGTCGGCGGCAAGGCCGTTGAGCGGCACCGGTGTATTGGCCGCCGCCAGCGTGGCGTTAAGCTGGGCTGCCGGCGCGGCCGTCGTGTTCGAAGGCTGGAGCTGCGTGGGCTGCTGAACACTGGCTTGTTGCAGGGCCGCGGAATCAGTCGTCAGCGGCTGCACTGAGGGCTGAGAATCATGGATGACGGCGAGCTTGTCGGGCGCCGCCTTGGCTTTGCTGTCGCCGCCGGAAGCATTGCCATCCTTGATGGTGTCCGCATCGGTATCGCCGGTTTCGGTCTTGCTGGCCGAGCGTGCGTCGGCCTTGCTCTTGGCGGGCGTATTGGACTTTTCATCCGCCTTTGTCAGGGCGGAGCCTTTGACCGTTGATGTCTCGGCCAATTTGATCCCCGTTGATTGTACGGCGGCGGACTTTGCCTCCGCCGCGAGCGTCGCGGCCTGAGGAATCGCGGCCTGCAAGTCTTCTGAACCCGGCTCGCCGGGTGTTTTGGCGTTTTCCGGTATGACCGAGTCATCCAATGTTTTCGTAACCGCAACGCCTTTGGCGTCCACGGCGGTCTTTTCAGCGGCAGCCTGCGACTGCTCGCCCGGCGATGATAGTCCAGCAGATGAGTCTTCTTGTGCCGTGATTGCGGTCTGCGCAGTCGCAACGCCGGACGCGTTGGCGCTCTGGGCCGCCGAAGTCTTGAGGCTGGTGGCGGGCTTGGTGTTTTCGGTGATCGCCGCCGCATCCGTGGCGGCTGCCGTTTTGGCGGATGTCGTCACGTTCGCGGCGACAAGAACGCTCGCATCCTGAGCGGAGGGCGTTGGCGCGGCGGTTGCAGGCGCGGTCTGATCGGCGGCCTCCGTTTCGGAGGCTTTTTTCGCGTGGCGCGCGCCTTTGGTTTCGCCGGCCGCCTGGGCGCCGGAAGCAGTCTTTGACGGGTTCGGCGTTGCGGCGGAATCCTTGCTTCCGGTCGAATTGCTGTCATCGGCGTTCTGCGCAGCCTGATCCGAGTGATCGGGCCTGGCGGCACGGGTATCGGCGTTGCGGTCGGCCGCGTCGGTCGATGTTACTGCACGATCGTCGGTGTTGGAGCGGGCCGGCTGATCGGTGGTTGCGGGTCGATTTGTGTCAGCGGCCGAGGCGTTGGTGTCCACCAGTGACCCGAAATCGTCCGGGCTGGACGGCTGGTCGGCGCGCGCAGGCTTCTGGCGCGCGGAAGCATATGACGCAACGGCGGTTTCCTGCACACTGAACACGGGCGGCCTTTCACAATGAGCTCATCAGGGATTGAGCAAAGACCGGGCCATGCCTTGTGACTCCAAAAATGCTAAATATATCAGGGGTGTGAATGGAAGAGCGGCGCTGCTAAAGGCCGGATTTGGCGGGTTCTTTTCTGCCCGGCGGCAAGATTTGCCGTACGGGTTCTAATTGCCTCGCAAAAGGCCGGACGATAATAAGACGACAACGGAAGGACGATGGATGGCGGGTTTGGAACCGCCTCCCCGGATTGGCCCCATATGCTCAACAGTCTCGACCTCGAAGGACGCCCGGAAGATACCCGGGTCGTCGTCGCCATGTCCGGCGGCGTCGATTCGTCGACGACGGCTGCGCTGTTGAAGGCCGAGGGCTATGATGTCGTCGGTATCACCCTTCAGCTTTACGATCATGGCGAGGCGACGCACCGCAAGGGCGCATGCTGCGCGGGTCAGGATATCCACGATGCGCGCGATGTCGCGGCGCGCATCGGCATTCCGCATTATGTGCTGAATTACGAAAGCCGCTTTCGCGAGTCGGTGATCGAGAGCTTCGCCGAAAGCTACGTGCAGGGCGAGACGCCGGTGCCGTGCATCGAATGCAACCGCTCGATCAAGTTTCGCGATCTTCTGGCGACGGCGCGCGAACTCGGGGCCAAGGCGCTGGCGACCGGACACTATGTCGCCTCGCGCCGCCTTGCCGACGGCTCGCGCGCGCTGGTTTGCGCCGCCGACGCCGATCGCGACCAGAGCTATTTCCTGTTCGCGACCACGCAGGACCAGCTTTCAGATCTGCGCTTCCCGCTCGGCGACATGACCAAGGCCCAGACCCGCGAACTTGCGCGCCGTTTCGATCTGCCGGTCGCCGACAAGCACGACAGCCAGGATATCTGCTTCGTGCCGACCGGCCGTTATACCGACGTGATCGAACGGCTGAAGCCGAACGCGATGGAACCCGGCGAGATCGTCGATCTGCAGGGTCGCGTCATCGGCCGCCATCAGGGCATCATCAACTACACCATCGGCCAGCGCCGCGGGCTTGGCATTGCCGCGCATGCGCCGCTTTACGTGGTGGGTCTGGATGCCGCCTTGCGGCGGGTTGTTGTCGGACCACGCGAGGCGCTGCGCAAAAGCCGCATTCTGCTGCGCGAAGTGAATTGGATTGGCGGCGGTACGATCGAGGAAGCGGCAGCAACAGGTACCGAAATTTTCGTCAAGGTGCGCTCGACCCGGCCGCAGCAGCCGGCCTGGCTTCATATGGTCGACGGTGAATGCGAAGTCGAACTCGTCACGGGTGAGGAGGGTGTCTCGCCGGGTCAGGCCTGCGTTTTTTATGACGCGCCAGCAGGACAGGCCCGCGTGCTCGGCGGCGGCTTCATCAAGAGCGCGTCCTGGCGGGAGGATGTTCTGATCGCGCCGCAGGCCGTCACCGCCCGGCCGCTTGTCGCCGGATAGATTTCAAGACAACATAGCGCCATGGGGAACGATATCGACCGCGCGGGCGTGGCGAGGGCTTATGCGGCCTGGGCACCCGTCTATGATCTGGTGTTCGGCGCCGTGTTCGATCAGGGCCGCAAATCGACCATCGCGGTGGCCGACGCGATCGGCGGACGCGTTCTCGATGTCGGTGTCGGCACGGGATTGTCGCTGTCGGATTATTCGCGCTCCACGAGATTGTGCGGCGTCGATATTTCCGAACCGATGCTGCGCAAGGCGCAGGAGCGCGTTCGCACCCTCAATCTGACCAATGTCGAGTCGCTGTCGGTGATGGATGCGAAGAACCTCGCATTTCCCGACAGTTTTTTCGACGCCGTGGTGGCGCAATATGTCATCACCGCCGTGCCCGACCCCGAGGCGACGCTGGATGATTTCGTGCGCGTGCTCAAGCCCGGCGGCGAATTGATCTTGGTCAATCATATCGGCGCGGAAAGCGGTCCGCGCCGGATCTTCGAACTCGCCTTCGCGCCGCTGGCGCGCCGGCTCGGCTGGCGGCCGGAGTTTCCCTGGCAACGCCTGCTCGATTGGCAGTCCGGTCACGGCGGAGTGGCGCTGGTGGAACGGCGGCCGATGCCGCCGATGGGCCATTTCTCGCTGATCCGTTACCGCAAATCCTGACGCCGGAATTTGCCGATCGGACGGAACATGCCGCGCGCAGATTCGTTTTCGCGACATGAGACTGAAACCGACTTTCGTGTGCTCGTGCCTGCTGGTTGCAATCAGCCCGGCTGTCGCCTTTGCGCAGGCTCCGCCATCACCGGCGACGCCGCCGGCGCAAACCGCGCCGCCAAATCCCGATCACGCAGACCGGAACTGTACGCCGACCCGTGCCCATCCGCAGGATGGAAGCATTGCGCCGCGCGGCTCAACGACAGGTCAGTCAAGCGAGCCGCTCGGCGATCGTCTGGCCAAATCCGATGGCGTGCTTTGTCCACCGCCGGGTGTCGACCCGGACATGCACGCGCCGACACCTGATACGGGCACGATGCCCGTGATCCCGCCTCCCGGCGGTCCCGGGGGCGACCCCAGCGTCCGGCCGAAATGACGCGATAAGCGTCCGGCCTTGCTTGACAGGCATTTGCGCGACTCCTTATATGCCGCCCTTCGCGAGGCGATGCAGCACAGCTGGCGCCTTGCGTTTTGGCGAGGTAGCTCAGCTGGTTAGAGCACGGGAATCATAATCCTGGGGTCGGGGGTTCGAGTCCCTCCCTCGCTACCAACACTCACAGAGCGCTCATGAGTGACGCCGAACTCGGTCCGGGCTTCCACCATTTGTGGCCGACGCCGATTGGCATCTACCGCCTTTCGGGCGCGTCGGATTTCAATGCCTCCTTGGTGAAGGCATTTGACGCAATCCGCGGCGAGCAGCGTGCCCGGCGCAATCAGCCGCCGGCTTCCTTCTTTGCGAGCGACGACGATCTGGTGGAGCGCGTCCAGCTCGACGGCTGGGCGAAGTTCGTCCGTTTCGTGGTCGACCGTATTCACGACACGGTCGCCGACGCTAATGCGGGACACTGGCCGCCGCATCGGCTGAACCTGCGCGTCGCGTTACAGGGCATGTGGTTTCAGTGCAGCAATGGCGGTGCGTTTCATGACGTTCACACCCACGGCAATTGCTCGTGGTCGGGCGTCTATATCGTGCAGATCGACGACCGGGAAAAGCGCATCTGCAATCCGGTCTATGGCGCGGCGAATGGCGTGACGCGGTTCTATGGTCCGCCGTTCTCGGCGCTGGGCGGCGCGTTCGTCGATATGGCCAATGCGTATCTGCAGCCGCCGCACCGCGACGTCGAGCCGGTGCCGGGGCAGCTCACGATCTTTCCGTCATGGCTCGCGCATCAGGCGCTGCCATATTCCGGCGAGACGGAGCGTGTCATCATCTCGTTCAACGCGAGCGTGCACGAAGCCGGCGGCGACCGGCTGCACGACTACAGTTCGACGTGAAGGACAGCTACGATTGATTGTCGAGCTGCTGGCTCAGGGCCAGCACCGCGAGCGTGCATATCGCACCGGACAGCAGGTAGGCGCCGGACGCAATAAGCCCGAAATGGCTCGACAGGATGAGCGCGGCCAGCGGCGCGAAGCCGGCACCGAAAAGCCAAGCGAAGTCCGACGTCAGCGCGGAAGCCGTATAGCGGCTCGACCGGGAAAAGTGCGCGGCCATCGAGCCGGATGACTGTCCCAGCGAGATGCCGAGCAGGATGAAGCCGATGACCATGAACAGGGATTCGCCGACATCGCCGCCGTTGAGAAGCTGCGGCGCGAATCCGCTGAAGGCGGCGATCGCCACTGCCGATGCGCCAAGCAAAGTGCGGCGCCCGACGCGATCAGCGATCCATCCCGAGGCCACGAGCGCGGCGACGCCGAAAATGGCCGCGACGATCTGAATGATCAGGAAGCGCGCCGGTCCCTGATCCGTGAACAGAAACACCCACGAAAGCGGGAACACGGTCACCATGTGAAACAGTGCGAAACTGGCGAGCGGCGCAAACGTGCCGATAATGACATTGCGTCGCTCTGCCTCGAGCGTTTTCAGGACCGGCTTCGGCTCAAGATCGCCTTGCTCGAATAATTGCGAATATTGCGGCGTCACCACGATGCGCAGGCGTGCGAACAGCGCAACCACGTTGATCGCGAATGCGACGAAGAAGGGATAGCGCCATCCCCATTCAAGAAAATCCGCGGCCGAGAGTTTCGTGATGAAGAACGCGAACAGCGCGCTTGCCACGATCAGCCCGAGCGGCGCGCCGAGCTGTGGGATCATCGCGTACCAGCCGCGCTGTTTGGGAGGCACGTTGAGCGCGAGCAGGGGGGCCAGCCCGTCCCACGTTCCGCCGAGGGCAATGCCCTGCCCGATCCGCAGCAGCGAGAGGGCGATGATCGATACCACGCCGATCTGATCGTACCCCGGCAGAAACGCCACGGCGACCGTAGAGGTCCCGAGCATGAAAAGCGCGATTGTCAGCTTGGTCCCGCGGCCATAGTTGCGGTCGATCGCCATGAAGATGGTTGTCCCGATGGGACGCGCGATGAAGGCCAGCGCGAAAATGCCGAAGGAATAGAGCGTCGCGGTCAGCGGGTCGGCGAAGGGAAATACCAGCTTCGGAAATACAACCACTGACGCAATGGCATAGACGAAATAATCGAAAAATTCGGAGGTCCGTCCGATAATGACGCCAATGGCGATTTCGCCGGTATTCACGCTGTCGTGTGCGCTGCGGGCCGGGTCTGGTCCGGCGGCAGACGGAACGGTTGCGGCGAGGTTTGCGCTCATGATGGGTTTCACCAGTTCGTCGGGCTACTATAGTGTAGCACTTGCAGAGTGGGGCGTTTGCCGGGAAAATAAATGATCCGGCTGATTGCCTGATGACGCGAATGTTTCATCGACCCGCCCGCGGAGGCATTGGGCAAATTGTCCAATGTTCCCCCGGGTGTCATAAAGATACGCCAATATATCCGTAGGCGAAACCTTTGTTGTGGGACCGATCTTGAAGCGTTTTCGCAAAATTGCACTTTTGCCGCTTGCCCTGATGCTGGCTGGCTGTAACGCCGTGCTGCTGTCGCCGTCCGGCGACATCGCTGTGCAGCAGCGGGATATCATGATCCAGTCGACATCATTTATGCTGCTGATCGTCATTCCGGTGATGTTCCTGACGGCGACGATTGCCTGGCGCTATCGCGAGTCGAACACGGCCGTCCGCAACGATCCGGACTGGGATCATTCCACGCGCCTCGAACTGGTCATCTGGTCGGTGCCGCTGCTGATCATCATCTGCATCGGCGCAATCACATGGGCGAGCACGCATCTGCTCGATCCGTTCCGGCCGCTCGAGCGCATTTCGGCCGACCATCCGCTGCCGCAGGGCACCAAGTCGCTGAACGTGGATGTCGTCGCGCTCGATTGGAAATGGCTGTTTATCTACCCCGACTACGGCATCGCCACGGTGAACGAGATGGCGGCGCCGGTCGACCAGCCGATCCATTTTCGTATCTCTTCCTCATCGGTGATGAATTCGTTCTACGTTCCCGCGCTGGCCGGTCAGATTTATGCGATGCCGGGCATGCAGACCCAGCTTCGCGCGGTGATCAACAAAGCCGGAAAGTATGAAGGTTTCTCGGCCAATTACAGTGGCGCCGGCTTTTCGGGCATGCGGTTCGCATTTCTCGGCGTCGAGCAGGGCGATTTCGACAAGTGGATCGCATCCGCGAAAGCCTCCGGTGTGACTCTGGACCGCGCTGCTTATCTGCAGCTTGAACGGCCGAGCGAGAACGAGCCGGTCCGCCGCTATTCCGGCGTGGACAAGACGCTGTTCAATGCGATCATCAATATGTGCGTTGAACCCGGCAAGATGTGCATGCGTGAGATGGCCGCGATCGACGCGAAAGGCGGCCTCGGTCTTGCTGCGGCGAAGAATCTGCTGCCGCTGACTTACGACAAGTATGCCCGGCGCGGCGCGGTGTTCGGCATGGAGCCGTCTTATGTCGCCGGTCTATGCACCGTTCCGGACAAGGATGAGACCGCCGACGCGTCTCCGGTGGTGCGGCCGAATGCCCCGGGCCTTACCGGCGCTGGCCTGCCGTTGCCCATGCTCAAGTCCGGTGCGTCCATGCCGAGGCTTTCGCTCATCTCGTTCAGTCCGTTGCCGACCGTCCCACAGACCATGCCGAGCCCGTGATGTTTTCCGATCCCTCATTCCTGAAATTGATCTTTGGCCGGCTTACGCTGGAGTCGATTCCCTACGATGTGCCGATCCTTGTCGGCACCTTCATTGTCGTTGCGGTTGTCGGTCTGGCGATCGTTGCGGCGATCACCTATTTCCGCCTGTGGGGGTATTTGTGGAGCGACTGGTTCACCAGCGTCGACCACAAGCGTATTGGCGTGATGTACATCGTGCTCGGCGTTATCATGCTGCTGCGCGGGTTCGCCGACGCGATCATGATGCGGCTTCAGCAGGCCCTGTCTTTCGGCGCGTCGGAAGGTTATCTGCCCGCGCATCACTACGACCAG
Organism: Bradyrhizobiaceae bacterium; assembly: GCA_003963145.1. Taxonomy (GTDB): domain Bacteria; phylum Pseudomonadota; class Alphaproteobacteria; order Rhizobiales; family Xanthobacteraceae; genus Afipia. The sequence continues at coordinate 104,965 of RXJJ01000009.1, read as the reverse complement.
ATTTTCACCGCCCATGGCGTGATCATGATCTTTTTCGTGGCGATGCCGCTGGTCACGGGTCTGATGAACTTCGTCGTGCCGCTCCAGATCGGCGCGCGCGACGTGGCATTTCCGTTTCTCAACAATTTCAGCTTCTGGATGACGGTCGGCGGCGTGATTTTGACCATGCTGTCGCTGTTCGTCGGCGAATATGCACGCACCGGCTGGCTGGCCTATCCGCCGCTGTCGGGCATTGCCTACAGTCCCGATGTCGGGGTGGACTATTACATATGGGGTCTGCAGGTGGCCGGCGTGGGCACGACTCTGTCCGGCATCAACCTGATTGCCACCATCGTCAAGATGCGTGCGCCGGGCATGACGATGATGCGCATGCCGGTTTTCACCTGGACGTCGCTCTGCACCAACGTCCTGATCGTGGCGACCTTCCCGATCCTGACCGCTACTCTCGCGCTGCTGTCGCTGGACCGTTATGTGGGGACCAATTTCTTCACGAACGATTTCGGCGGCAATCCGATGATGTATGTGAACCTCATATGGATATGGGGTCATCCGGAGGTTTACATCCTCGTGCTGCCGGCTTTCGGCGTTTATTCGGAGATAACGTCGACATTCTCCGGCAAACGCCTGTTCGGCTATACCTCGATGGTCTACGCGACCATATGTATTACGATCCTTTCCTATCTCGTCTGGCTGCATCACTTTTTCACGATGGGATCAGGCGCGAGCGTGAACTCGTTTTTCGGGATCACGACCATGATCATTTCGATCCCGACCGGCGCCAAGCTGTTCAACTGGCTGTTCACGATGTATCGCGGACGCATCCGTTTCGAACTGCCGATGATGTGGACCGTCGCCTTCATGCTGACTTTCGTGATCGGCGGCATGACCGGCGTGATGCTCGCGGTGCCGCCAGCCGATTTCATCCTCCACAACAGCCTGTTCCTGATCGGGCATTTTCACAATGTCATCATCGGCGGCGTGGTGTTCGGCTTGTTTGCTGGAATGAATTTCTGGTTCCCCAAGGCGTTCGGCTTCAGGCTTGATCCGTTCTGGGGAAAGATGTCGTTCTGGTTCTGGCTTGTCGGATTCTATTTCGCCTTCATGCCGCTTTATGTGCTCGGCTTCATGGGTGTGACGCGGCGTTTGCGTCATTTCGACGATCCGTCGCTGCATATCTGGATGCTGATCGCCATGTTCGGCGCGGTTCTGATCCTCTTCGGCATACTTTCGTTCCTGGTGCAGGTCATCGTGAGCATCCGCCACCGCAAGGCGTTGCGTGATGTGACGGGCGATCCCTGGAACGGCCGTACGCTGGAATGGTCGACGTCTTCGCCGCCGCCGGCCTATAATTTCGCCTTCACGCCCGTGATTCACGATCTCGATGCGTGGTGGGACATGAAGCGGCGCGGCTATGTCCGTCCGCTCGAAGGTTTCAAGCCGATCCACATGCCGAGCAATACCGCCGCTGGCATTTACCTTGCTGCGCTGGCCACGATCTTCGGTTTTGCAATGATCTGGTACATGTGGTGGCTCGCGATCCTGAGCTTTGCCGCGCTCGTCGTTGTCGCGATCGCTCATACTTTCAACTACAAACGTGATTTCGATTTTCCTGCGGATGAAATCGTCAAGGCGGAAGCCGAGCGCACGCGTCTCCTTGCATCCCCGGGAGCGGCGTCATGAATGTGACGGCAGTGGTAAAAGACAGCGGCGAGACGCCCGTATTCTACGAGAAGGACGAACACGCGCACGCCGAGGGCGGTAGCACAGCGCTGGGCTTCTGGATCTATCTGATGAGCGATTGCCTCATCTTTGCGGTGCTGTTTGCCACGTTCGGTGTGCTTGGCGCGAATTATGCCGCGGGCCCCGGACCGCGCGATCTGTTCGATCTGAAAGATGTTGCGATCGAAACCACGTTCCTTCTGCTGTCATCGATCACTTGTGGATTTGCGATGCTCGCCGCCGCCGAAGGCAAGATTCGCGTCACCCAGGCCTGGCTTGTCGTGACCGCGCTGTTCGGCGTCGGCTTCCTGACCTACGAACTCTCGGAGTTCGCTCATCTGATCCATGAAGGCGCGACCCCGCAGCGTAGCGCTTTTCTATCGTCCTTCTTTACGCTGGTCGGAACGCACGGCCTCCACGTGACGTTCGGCCTGATCTGGATGGTGACGTTGATGGTGCAGGTCGGTCTTCGCGGTCTCATCCCCGCCAACCAGCGGCGGTTGATGTGTTTCAGCATGTTCTGGCATTTCCTCGACGTGATCTGGATCGGCGTTTTCACATTTGTCTATCTGATGGGAGTGTTGCGATGAGCGCCAACACCCATGCCAATAGCGCCGCCCACCACGACCATGCGCACGACGGCGGGGCGGCCCACGGCTCGCTGAAGAGCTATCTGACCGGGTTCGGCCTGTCCGTGCTGCTGACCGCCATCCCGTTCTGGCTGGTGATGAACGGTGTGATCGAGAGCAAGCAGGTGATGGGCTTCATCGTCATGGCACTGGCCGTGGTCCAGATCGTCGTTCACATGTTCTACTTCCTGCACATGAATGCCAAATCTGAAAACGGATGGATCATGATGGCGCTGGTGTTCACAGCCATCATCGTGGTCATTACGCTATCGGGCTCGCTCTGGGTCATGTATCATTTGAACACGAACATGATGCCCGGTCACGACATGAGTCAGATGCCTTGAGGATCGCATTCGGGCGCAGGGAGGAGCCAGCCCCGGCGGCTGGCCTCGCCGGGCGCTTCGAGGACGACGACGAGCGAAGCCGGACACCGGCGACGGCGCTGAAATTATCCCTGCTATGCCTGTTGTCCATATTGGGCATCGCCATGCTTCTGGCGCTGGGCGTCTGGCAGCTTGAGCGGCGGATCTGGAAGCTCGATCTCATTCAGCGCGTCGATCAGCGCGTGCGCGCCGAACCTGTCGCGGCGCCGGGCCCGGAATCCTGGCAGCATATCAATGCGTCCGACGACGCCTATCGCCACGTTCGCGTGACGGGGCATTTCATGCCCGGACACGACACGCTTGTTCAGGCGGTGACCGAGCTTGGCGGCGGCTATTGGCTGTTGTCGCCGTTTCAGACGACGGACGGTTTCAGGGTTCTGGTCAACCGCGGCTTTGTGCCGCCCGACCGTTCGCAATGGCAGATCGATAACGCGACTGGCCCGGACATCGCCCTGACAGGCCTTCTTCGCATCAGCGAACCCGGCGGCGGCTTTTTGCGCCACAACGATCCGGCAAGCGGACGCTGGTATTCGCGCGATGTTGCAGCGATCGCGGCGGCCCGCAATATCGATGGCGTTGCGCCTTATTTCATTGACGCGGATGCGTCCGCCCAAGGCGGCTTTCCGGCGGGCGGCTTGACGGTGATTGCTTTTCCAAACAATCATCTGGTCTATGCGCTGACCTGGTTTTCTCTTGCGGCGATGTTGGCGGGATGGTCATTTTATGCCCTGCGGCAGGAGTATTTGCTGCGGCTGAGCCGGTCCGCCGCCAGCGCCTTCAAGAGCCGGGGCGTCGGAAGCTGAGCTCTCAAAAGCCGATCCTTCCAGAGCGGGGCCGTGCTGCGAGGCGGCGCGCCCCTTCCATGCTATAGGACTCTGATCGAGCCTCATACCGGGAGATCCGAAATTTCCATCGATCGCGTAACCGACGAGAAGAATCTGCTTCTTCTTGTCCAGCTTCGCTGGCTTGCCGTCATCGGTCAGGTCGTGACGATTCTGATCGTCCATTACTGGTTCAGGATCGAGTTGCCGCTCACAGAAATGGCGCTGGTGATCGCATTTCTGATTGGGCTCAACCTCGCCAGCCTGTTGCGCCGCCGCCAGCTCGACAGCGTGAGCAATACCGAACTGTTCCTGGCGCTGCTGCTCGACGTCGCGGCGCTGACCATGCAGCTTTATCTCAGCGGCGGCGCGGCCAATCCTTTCATCTCCCTTTATCTGCTGCAGGTTACGCTTGGCGCGGTGCTGCTCGAGGCATGGTCGACATGGACACTCGTGATTGTGACCAGTGCCTGCTTTGTCGGACTGACGAAATTCTACCGGGACATTTTCATGTCGCGGGGATATGGCGGGGATTTTGCCAGTCTTCACATTCAGGGCATGTTCGTCTGCTTCGTGTTGTCGGCGACGCTTCTGGTTCTGTTCATCACCCGCATCAACGGTAACCTTCGGGCGCGAGATGCGCGCCTTGCCAGCCTTCGTCAGCAATCCGCCGAGGAAGACCACATCGTTCGCATGGGTCTCCTGGCGTCGGGCGCCGCCCACGAACTGGGAACGCCGCTCGCCACGCTTTCGGTGATCCTCAACGACTGGCAGCACATGCCCGATATCGCGGACGCACCCGAACTGTCGCAGGAATTATCCGAGATGCAGTTGCAGGTCGAGCGCTGCAAGACCATCGTTTCGCGCATTCTGATTTCGTCCGGCGAAGCGCGGGGCGAGGGCACGATTCGCACCACCGTGAATGCCTTCTTCGATGACCTTGCCGCCGAATGGCGAACCAATCGCTCGCCGGCGCGGTTCGACTACGTCAACACTTTCGGCTCTGATGAACCGATCGTTTCGGACACGGCGCTCAAGCAGGTGATCTTCAATTTGTTCGACAATGCGCTTGAGTGCTCGCCGCAAATCGTCAAGGTCGATGTCCGGCGGGCGGATGAGGACATCGTCGTCGCCGTGAATGACGGGGGGCCGGGCTTCAGCGATGATATGCTGGCTGCGTTCGGCAAGCCGTACCGCTCGAGCAAGGGGCGGCCGGGCGGCGGGCTTGGACTGTTTCTGGTGGTCAATGTCGTGCGCAAGCTCGGGGGGAGCGTGACCGCGCGGAACTCGGAAGACGGCGGCGCCGTCGTGACCCTGACCCTTCCACTGGCGTCACTCTCGCCGTAAGGGCTACTATGCAGGGCGATATGGGCATCGAAATGGAAAGCGAAGCGGAGGCAGATCCCCATCTGCTGATCGTGGAGGACGACGCGTCCTTCGCCAAGGCGTTGGGGCGCTCGTTCGAGCGGCGCGGCTATCGGGTTTGTGTTTGCGGGCGCATCGACGACATCGAGGGAATTCTCGATGATTTTTCGCCGCAATATGCCGTGATCGACCTCAAGCTCGCCAGCAGTTCAGGTCTCGAATGTATCAGGATGCTGCACGATCACGATCCGGACATGAAAATCGTCGTGCTCACGGGCTTCGCCAGCATCGCGACGGCGGTGGAGGCCATCAAGCTCGGAGCCTGCCACTATCTCGCCAAGCCGTCCAACACCGATGATATCGAGGCGGCGTTTCGCCGTGCCGAAGGCGATGCTTCGGTCGAGCTGTCCAGCCGTCCGACATCGATCAAGAACCTCGAATGGGAACACATCCACGAGGTTCTGGCCGATACCGATTTCAATATTTCGGAGGCCGCGCGCCGTCTCGGGATGCACCGGCGCACGCTTGCGCGAAAGCTCGCCAAAGCCCGCATTAAATAGAGCGGAGGTGACGATCCACTTTCGGTTCAGCCATAGACCAGCGCGACTGCGAAGCGCAGGCCCATGATGAACAGATAAAGTCCGAAAGCGAGTTCGAGATTTCGTTTTGACATCGCATGCGCGGTTTTCACGCCGAGCGGCGCGGCGAGCAGGCTCGTCGGCATGACCAGCAATGCGCCGATCAGGGAGACATAGCCGATGGCGTAGGGAAACTGCAGAACGCTGACATCGGGAAATCGCGCAGCAGCCGGCCAGCCCGCATAGATGTAGCCGATCGTTCCGGGAATGGAAATCAGAACGGCGAGGCCCGAGGAAGTCGCAACCGATTGATGAATGTCGCGTCCATAGAGCGTCATCAGCAAATTGGAAAACAGACCGCCGCCAATTCCCATCAGCGTCGAAAGCAGGCCGACAATTCCGCCGTAAGCCCGCATCCCGAAGCCTTTCGGCAAATCCGAGCCGAGGCGCCATGTGTCCTTGCCGAAAAACAGGCGGAACGCGGCTGACCATGCGACGATGACGAAGACATATTTAAAAACGCGCTCAGGCGCGTAACGCGCGATGATCGATCCCGCGATGACACCAATCAGAATAGGAATGGCCCACTGGCGCAGGATGTTCATGTCGACACTGCCGCGATTGCGGTGAGCGATATAGGATCGGATCGCGGTTGGAATGATGATCGCAAGCGAGGTGCCGACGCAGAGCGGCATGCGCACTTCGACAGGTACGCCAGTGATACGAAACAGCTCGTAAAGCACGGGCACCAGAATGGCGCCGCCGCCGATGCCGAACAGTCCGGCAAGAAATCCCGCCAGCGCACCGACGACAATCAGCATGCCCGCGAGTTCGAGCAGTTCCGAGACGTTAAACGACCCCATACCGGCGACCTTCCCGAACCCCAGTCAACCCATGGCGCCATTGGGTGGCACCTTTAGATGGCACCTTTAGTCCTTGCGGCGTGAATCGCAAAGCCCTTGAGATGCCTGTGAGGTGTTCGTGGGGCGGGCCTGCATTTTACGAATGCGCCTGTCACGGGCATTCTCGGAGGGGTCTTCCGGCTTGTGGAAGGTTGCTTTGCGCGGTGCGGTTATGTGTGCGTGCCGTGATAGCGGCGCAGATTGTCTTCCGGCGTCGTTGCCTCGGCGGGCGGCACCGGGACCAGCGCCTTGAAGCCGTACTGGCCGATCAGCATCGCCCATGTGACGACAACGAAGGTGGAGGTGAGAACCGGCATTCCGATCGGTTTGAGGAAGATCGCCACCGACGCCCACAGCCATGTCGTGACCACCACTCCGAACAAGGTGTAGAGAAAGCTGGCGGGCGTCAGGACGAGAAAAAAGCCGCCGAGCGCGAGCGCGGTCAGCGCGGCGTTATATCCGAACAGCCCGTCGCGGATGGCGCCCTCCGGTCCGCCGAAAATCACGGCGACGAGGGCGGCGAGGCCCGCGCCGATCAGCGCCATCAGTGCGCTGATTCGCGAATTGATCGCGATGCCGGCGACGATGATGTAGCCGGAAATCCAGTTGTCCTGAAAGAAAATCTGCCCGATGGCGTTGCCGATCCCCATGTACCAGGTCGGAAGATTGTAGGGTGCGGTCGCAGGAAACTGATCCGGCGATATCGGCTTGGCGAGCGGGCCGGCATGAATGCTATCGAATTTCAGGACCGCAAACAGAAACAGCCAGCCGGTCAGCACGAATGGCATTGTCAGCGCCGCGACCTTGTGCGGGCCGAGCAGGGTGGCGAGGCTCGAGAACAGGATACTGGTGAAGGCCGCCGCAAAAACGATATAGGCGACCATGTAGGCCGAGGGCACCGCGCCGGTCCTGAAACTCTCGCTGGTGAACGCCACCAGCGCGAGGCCGACAAGCGCGCCGTTGAATCCGAAAAGGCCGTCCTTGATCAGGCCCTTGTCGGCCTTGAGCAGGATCGCCGTCAGCGTGCCGACCACCGCGCCGAGAATGCAGATCGAACCGTAGATCCATGAATTGTAGAACAGCGCGATCAGGATCACGATTCCGGTCAGCATGTTGTTCTGGAAAACAACCTGGCCTATGCCGCGCAGCGTCCAGTCGACAAAGCCGAGAGTCGGGTGGTCCTGGAGTGTTTTCAAATCCATGTTTCAAACCCGTGTCTTTTAAATAAAAGAAATTTCGAGCTGAGGCGCGGTGCGATTTGCAAGCTCCGACAGCGCTTGCGGCATCGCTTTCAAGGGAGAGCCGCCTGACGGCCGAAGCTATCAGGCGAAACAATCAAACCAGGAAATAGCGCTGCGCCATGGGCAGAACCTTGGCGGGTTCGCAGGTGATGATCTTGCCATCGACGCGGACCTCGTAGTTCTGCGGGTTCACCTCGATCTTCGGCGTCAGATCGTTGTGGATCATGTGCTTCTTGCGGACCGAACGGGTGTTGCGCACCGCGACCAGATTCTTTTGAAGCTTCAGCTTCGCTCCGATGCCATCATCCAGCGCTGCCTTCGACACGAATGTCACGCCGGTCGAGGCGCGCGCGCGCCCGAGAATGCCGTACATCGGGCGGTAATGAACCGGCTGCGGCGTCGAAATCGACGCATTGGGGTCGCCCATCGGCGCGGTTGCGATCATGCCGCCGATGAGCACCAGCGACGGTTTCACGCCGAAGAACATCGGCTTCCACAAGACGAGGTCGGCGCGCTTGCCAACCTCGATCGAGCCGATCTCGTGGGCGATGCCGTGGGTGATGGCCGGGTTGATGGTGTATTTGGCGACATAGCGCTTGGCGCGGAAATTGTCGTTGCGCGAGCTGTCTTTTTCCAGCGGGCCGCGCTGAACCTTCATCTTGTGCGCGGTCTGCCAGGTTCGCAGCGTAGTCTCGCCGATGCGGCCCATCGCCTGCGAGTCCGACGACATCATGCTGAACGCGCCGATGTCGTGCAGGATATCTTCCGCCGCGATGGTCTCCTTGCGGATGCGCGATTCGGCGAAGGCGACGTCCTCGGGGATCGACGGGCTGAGATGGTGGCACACCATCAGCATGTCGAGATGCTCGTCCACGGTGTTGATGGTGTAGGGACGGGTCGGGTTGGTCGAGGAGGGCAGGATGTTCTCCTCGCCGCAGGAGGTGATGATGTCCGGCGCGTGGCCGCCGCCCGCTCCCTCGGTGTGGAAGCTGTGGATCGTGCGCCCCTTCATCGCCGCGAACGTATCCTTGACGAATCCGCTTTCGTTCAGCGTGTCGGTGTGGATCGCGACCTGGACATCCTGCTCGTCGGCGACGGTGAGACAGTTGTCGATCGCGGCGGGCGTGGTGCCCCAGTCCTCGTGCAGCTTCAGCCCGACAACGCCGGCGCGAATCTGTTCGTGCAAACCTTCGGGAAGGCTGGCGTTGCCCTTGCCGAGCAGCCCGACATTGATGGGAAGATCCTCGATCGCCTCCAGCATGCGGTGAATATTCCACGGGCCGGGCGTCACCGTTGTCGCCAGCGTGCCGACGCTGGGCCCGGTGCCGCCGCCGATCAGCGTCGTGGTGCCGCTGCAGAGCGCCTCTTCGGCCTGCTGCGGGCAGATGAAATGAATGTGGGTGTCGATGCCGCCGGCCGTCAAAATCTGGTTGTCGCCGGCGATGACATCGGTTGCGGGACCGATCGCGATATCCACATTCGGCTGGATGTCCGGATTGCCGGCCTTGCCGATGGCGACGATGCGCCCGGCCTTGATGCCGACATCGGCCTTCACGATGCCCCAGTGATCGAGAATGATCGCATTGGTGATGACAAGATCCACGGTCTCCGACGACGGGCGCTGGCCCTGTCCCATGCCGTCGCGGATTACCTTGCCGCCGCCGAACGTCACTTCGTCGCCGTAAGTGGTGAAATCCTTCTCGATCTCGATCAGAAGTTCGGTATCGGCGAGGCGGATGCGGTCGCCCTTGGTGGGGCCGTACAGGTCGGAATAGGCCTGGCGTGAAATCTTGACCATGTTCAGCTCCCCAGTCTGCCCATCACCTTGCCCCTGAAACCGTAGACCTTGCGGTCGCCGGCGAGGCTCACGATCTCGACCGTGCGTTCGGCCCCGGGCTCGAAGCGCACGGCGGTGCCGGCCGGAATGTCGAGCCGGAAGCCCCTGGCTTTCTCCCGGTCGAATTTCAGAGCTTCGTTGGTCTCGAAGAAATGATAATGCGAGCCGACCTGTATGGGGCGGTCGCCGGTATTGGCGACCTTCAGGCTGCGGACCTCGCGTCCGGCATTCAGTTCAATTTCGCCGTCATCGATAAAATATTCGCCTGGAATCATGGCCGCCTCACGGAATCGGGTTGTGCACGGTGACGAGCTTGGTGCCGTCGGGAAAAGTCGCTTCGATCTGCACCGAATGAACCATTTCGGGCACGCCCTCCATCACGTCGCTGCGCTTGAGGAGAGTGGTGCCGTAAGTCATCAGTTCTGCAACGGTCCTGCCATCCCGCGCGCCTTCCATGATCGCGGCGGAAATGAGGGCCACCACCTCGGGGTAATTCAGCTTGACGCCGCGCGCCTTGCGGCGTTCGGCCAGAAGCGCGGCAGTAAAGATGAGAAGCTTGTCTTTCTCACGCGGCAGAAGCTCCATGAGAGGTCCTCACGATTTTGGAAAAAATTATGTGGCCCAGATTCGCGGCGGGCAGGCGGGTTTATTTTGTGTGTTCGAGCGTAACACATCCCACGCGCGGCTGAACAGATTCTTGCCCTCTTCGGCCTGTTCGCCGAGATAACGGCATACGACGAGATGCTGTAATTGGCTGACCGAAAAAACGTATGATGATTTTTCATTAAGTGACTCACGGATGCGGTCCGCCGTTTCCTCGTGCAGGTCGCTGACATAGATCATCGTGCCGAAAACCGGCCGGCCGGCGATGGCATAACGTGCCTGCAGCAAGGGCGAATCGCCGCTGAGCTGAAAGCGTTCGAACCAGATCGTCTCGTTGTTTCTGACGATTTCGATGCGCTGGCTGAGCGTGCCTGTCGTAAATCGTTCATCGGCTGCGGGGCGGCCAAGGCAGATGAAATCCCAGCCCGCGAATGTCGCGCCATCCGCAAGCGTGACACGTGTGTCGATCCGCGCTCTTGCGCCGTCGAACAGGATGGTTTCCTGGGGCAGATATTCGCAGACCCCGCCCGCTGCCACCGTAATTTCGTTGCGCTGCAATCCATCTTGTACCGCGCTGCGATAAAATTTCGTCGCGCCGGGCGTGGTCAGCACGCATCGCGCGCCTTCGCCGACATCGAAACGGTAATGCAGCTTGTCGCCGCCGACGATGCCGGCGGGCGGGTGAAGGAGGTAGACGTGGCAGGTGCCGTCCTTTTCCGGATAGAACGGGCGCTGGACGACGAGCGGACCATATTGGCGGCGGCGCAGAAGGCGCGTGCGCCCCTCGTTCACCTCGAAGCCGAGCTCGATCTCCGCTTTCCATTCCCGGTTTGGCGGGTCGGTCAAATCGGTCGCATGGCCGCGTGTATCTGATAGCGGCGCAGACATCGGCTCGCCGCGATGATGCGCGGGGCCGTGGGAGTGTTTTCCATTCACCGCCATCGGGGCCGGCCCGCTTGCTTCAGATCTGGGGCAGCATCCCCTTTTCCTCGATGAAGCTGATCACGGTGTTCAGTCCGTCGCCGGTTTTGAGATTGGTGAAAACGAACGGCCGGTCGCCGCGCTGCGCCCGTGCGTCGCGCTCCATCACTTCGAGCGAGGCGCCGACATGCGGAGCGAGGTCGGTCTTGTTGATGATCAGGAGATCGGAGCGGGTAATGCCCGGGCCGCCCTTGCGCGGAATCTTGTCGCCGGCCGCGACGTCGATCACATAAAGAGTGAGATCGGACAATTCCGGGCTGAACGTCGCCGACAGATTGTCGCCGCCGCTTTCCACGATCACGAGCTGAAGGTCGCCGAAACGTTTTTCCAGTTCGTCCACGGCGGCGAGATTGATCGAGGCGTCCTCGCGGATCGCGGTGTGCGGGCAACCGCCGGTCTCAACCGCAACGATGCGCTTTTCCTCGAGCGCCTGATGGCGCATGAGAAACTGGGCGTCTTCCTTCGTATAAATGTCGTTGGTCACAACCGCGATGCTGCGCTTGTTGCGCATCGCGCGGCACAGATTCAGCACGAGGGTCGATTTGCCCGCGCCGACCGGCCCGCCCACTCCAACTCGCAAGACATTTGCCATGACATCACCTCATGAACGAAAAAGCCGGGTGTATTGAACTTCGTGCCACGCGCTCGCCATGGCAAGTGACGGGGCGGTATTCCCTATTTCGTCATCGGTCAACTCAAGGGCGCGCGCCGCGCAGCGCGTCATGACATCCACGGACTTTATCATGATCCGCTGGCCGGATGTCTGCCCGAGCGGCACCAGCCGCATCGCAGCCGCCACCTGCGCTTCCAGCGCGCTCCACATCAATGCGTGCAGGGCCTGGGAGCAGGGGACATTCCCGTGATGCGCCGCGATGGCGAAGGCCGCCGGATAGCTGAGGTCGCGATCGGCATAAATTGCGGCAGCGGGAATATCGAGATCGCGCAGCAGGCGCTGCAAGGCCATGCCCATCCGCAGATCCTCGAGCTGCAGCTCCGCGCTTTCGCGGGCCGCACGCAGCCACATGTCGTTTCGCAAAAAGACGTCGCGGTCATCATCGGCGAGCGCAGCCATCATCCGCACGAACAGCGGGCCATCGAGTGCAGCATAGATGTGTTCGAGGACGCCGAGGATCCAGTCCTGCGCGCTCTGTTCGTCGTTCACCCAGCCGCGCTCGATGACTGATTCAAGCCCGCGTGAATAGGAGAATGCGCCGACCGGCAGGCTTGGGCTGGCCAGCCGGAAAAGATGCAGCGGAAATTCACCGGCCGTCATTTTGCTGTCGAGTGGCGGTGCTCATGATGATCATGGTCGTGGTGATCGTGCCCATGATGATCGTGCCCATGCCCATGCCCATGCCCGTGTCCATGATCGCCATGCGCGTGACCACCATGGCCGTCCGCGTCGTAGGCTCCGGCTTCGGGCTCGAACGGCGCCGTTTCCGTGGTGACTTCGAATCCCAGACGTTTGGCCAGATCGTCCAGCACGTAATCGCTCTGGTAGCGCAGGAAGTCGCCGCCGATCTGAAGCGGCACGTGACGGTTGCCAAGATGATAGGCGCCCCGTGTCAATGTCAGCGGATCGGCGCAGCGCAGGGTCGAGACGGTCTCGGGCGCCGCGCGGACTTCAATGACGGTGCCGTCCCTGGCTTTCAAAAGATCGCCGCTTCGCAGCACGCGTCCACGTCCGAGCAGAATGCCGACATCAGGTCCGCCGTCGATCCGCGCGCGCATCCTGCTTTTCTGCCTCATTTCGAATGGCAGGGTGATGCTTTTTTGCGGAATCTCGCCGGCCGCCGCGAATTCCTCGATCATCAACATAAAGGCGGCCCTCGGGACAGATCGGTTATCCGGACAGCTTTATCCGACCGGCGGGCTAAATCAACCCGCCGTGCCATTGCCGGTAAGCTGCGCTCCGCCGGTGATGATCGTGCAATGGTGGTATCAGAACAGCCGTTGAACTAACATCCGCCTTGGCTGGACGATGATGGCTGGCTGCGGCACGCGGCAGCCCGGCTTCGTATAAGACTTTAACGATCGCAAAGATCGGAGATTTTATGTTTGGGGTATTGGGGCTTGGCCTGTTGCTTGGAATGCAGCACGCCTTGGAGGCCGATCATATTGCGGCGGTTTCCAGCATCGCTGCCCGCCGGAGCGATGTGCGCGATATCGTCAAGCATGGCCTGACATGGGGCCTCGGCCACACGCTGACATTGTTCGTCTTTGCGGGTGCGGCCATCCTTCTGGGTCACGCGATCCCGGAGCATCTCGCCCGCCCGCTGGAAACGGCCGTCGGTATCATGCTGGTTGGACTCGGTGCGCATGTGCTGTGGCGGCTTTGGCACGACCGCGTGCATTTCCATCGGCACCAGCACGGCGACGGGACGCTGCATATCCATGCTCACAGCCATGCCGGGGACGCAGCTCCCCATCGAAGCAGCCGGCACGAGCACCAGCACGGGTTTCGCTGGCGTACGCTGCTCGTCGGGCTGATGCACGGCATGGCCGGATCGGCCGCGCTGCTCGTGCTTGCGGTCTCGCAGGTTTCCAATCCTCTGATCGGCGCTCTTTATATTCTGCTGTTCGGCATCGGCTCGATGCTTGGAATGGGCGCGTTGTCGGTGATTATCGCCGTGCCGATTGCCGTTTCGGCGCGTTGGCTGACCTGGGCCAATCGCGGTCTTCAGGCCTGCGTCGGCATCATCACCATCGGCATCGGCGTTATGACGATCCACACGACGGCGTTTGCCTGAATTAAAGTTTCTTGTTGCGGTGGGGCCAGATCGCGACCACGCACAGGATCGCGATGATGAGCAGCATCACGATCATGGTTTGCACGATATCGAAATTCAGGCTGTCGCGGGCAACGAACAGGCCGGCGATGGGCGCCGCCAGAAACATCAACAGCCGCAGGATCAGGGACATCTTACGCTCATTCCGCCGACAGTCGCATCGCGGAAGAAGTTTAGCACCTGTTGTGGAGGCTCGGACAGGATAAAGACTCGCCGGCGCTGCAAATCCCTGCGGTCGGGAGTGCCTGCCGATCAATGCTTGCGGCTGTCGGTGGGGCGTCAGCGACGGCTATCTGTTAATGTTTGCCGATCCTGTGCTTGTCGCCGACGGGGTGAATTTTGCGCAAATATCGCGGTTCGGTCGGCCAATCCCGCGCGAGTGGGCAGGATGACAGCATTTGAGCCAGTTTTTCAAAATCCTGCCGTCGGCCGCTTTTGACCAGACGCGCAAATTCGGCCGGATCGAGCGGGTATTCCCCGGTCCTGGAGCCGGAGGCGAAAGGATATTTCAGCCTGAACAGCCGGCTGAAAAATCCCCTGAACCCTCGGAGTGAGTCACCCATGCGAAATATCCCGCCATCTCGATACAACGGCAATGATGGGCCGGATGCAACACCCCCTGACGTCACGAGCCGGTGTTGTCCAACATATTGACGTTGCAGATTGCGAATAAGTTCCAACGTCGAGGTCGCGCGAAGCAAACAGGCATGCTTAAATCGGCAATGTCGGCGCTTCGAGATCGCTGGGGAAAGATTATGTGGCCTGCTAGACTGAGTGGATGTGTTCTGACGGCGGTGATCCTCGTGGCGGGGCCTTCAGCCACCGTCCAGGCCCAGGCGCCCGGAATGCCACCACCCGCTGTCGGCGTATTCGAGGCGGTGAAGCGGCCGATTACCGAAACCAGCCAGTTTCTGGGGCGGGTCGAGGCGGTCAACCGTGTCAACGTGGTTGCGCGCGTGACTGCGTTTCTGGACAAGCGTCTTTTTACGGAAGGCGCGGAAATCAGCCGGGGCGACCCGCTGTATCTTCTCGAACGGGGGCCTTTCGAGGCCGACCTTGCCCAGAAAAAGGCACTGGTCGCGCAGCTTCAGGCCACTCTCGAAAATGCAAGGCTGACCACCGAGCGCGCACGGACGCTGCTGGGCGGTCCCGCGGGCCAGCAATCGACCTATGACGCCGCGCTCGCCAACCAGCGCAGCTATGAAGCGCAGGTGCTGTCGGCGCAGGCGCAGGTCCAGGCATCCCAGATCAATCTCGATTACACCGACATCCGCTCCCCGATCGACGGCAAAATCGGCCTGACCGCGGTGACGGAGGGTAACGTCGTCAACCCGA
>RXJJ01000009.1:0-89732 GCA_003963145.1 Bradyrhizobiaceae bacterium | reverse complement strand
GACGATCGTGAGCCAGGATCCGATGTACGTGACCTTCCCGGTGTCGGTGCGCGAGGCGCTGGATCTGCGCGCGCGTTACGGCAAGGAGGGATTCGGTGCGGTCATCATCCGCCTGCAGCTGCCGGACGGGCGCATGTACAATGAGAGCGGCCAGTTGAATTTCGTCAACAATACGATTTCCCAGAGCACCGACACCATCACCCTGCGCGGTGTGATCAAAAATCCGATGGTTTTTCCCTCGGCCCCGAAAACCAACACCCTGCGTGAACTGACCGACGGCGAATTCGTCACCGTCCTTCTGGAAGGTGTGCAGCCGGTGGAAGTCGTTGCAATTCCGCGTGCGGCGGTTCTGACCGACCAGCAGGGCGATTACGTCTTTCTTCTCGGCCCCGACAACAAGGCAGAGCAGCGCCGCATTCATCTGGGTCAATCGACCGCGACGATTGCAGCGGTGATGAATGGCCTTTCGGTCGGCGACAAGGTGATTGTCGAGGGCCTGCAGCGCGTGCGTCCGGGAGCCGCTGTCACGCCGGGTCCCGTCAGCGCGCTGATCGAGCAGAGCATGAAGGCCGCGCCAAGCGACGGACATGTTCAGAATGAACCC
Organism: Bradyrhizobiaceae bacterium; assembly: GCA_003963145.1. Lineage (GTDB taxonomy): Bacteria > Pseudomonadota > Alphaproteobacteria > Rhizobiales > Xanthobacteraceae > Afipia. Next base: position 89,128 of record RXJJ01000009.1, on the reverse strand, counting down.
GCCGGCACTCCGAGCGCCAAGCCGCCGAGCACGACTCCATGATTTCAGCCGTTTTCGTCGACCGTCCCCGGCTCGCCATCGTCATCGCGATCGTTATCACGCTCGCCGGCGGTCTTGCGCTGCTGCAAATTCCCGTCGCGCAGTTTCCGGACATCGTGCCGCCGCAGGTGACGGTCACCGGCACCTTCCCCGGCGCTTCCGCGGACGTGGTGGAATCCAGCGTTGCCCAGCCGCTCGAAGCGCAGGTGGTCGGCGTCGACCGCGCGCTCTACATGAAATCGACCAGCGGCAATGACGGCAGCTACACGCTGACGGTGTCGTTCGCGCTCGGCACCAACCCCGACATCAACACCGTCAACGTCAACAACCGCGTGCAGACTGCGCTGTCGCAATTGCCGACCGAGGTGCAGGCGCAGGGGCTCGTCGTCCAGAAGAAATCCTCCGCGGTGCTGCAATTCATCGTGCTGTACAGCGACAACGGCCAGCAGGACCCGCTGTTCATCACCAACTATGCGATCATCAACGTGCTGGACGCGATTTCCCGCACGCCCGGTGTCGGACAGGCGACGCTGTTCGCGAAGATGAACTATTCGATGCGGATCTGGTTCGATACGCAGCGCTTGACGAGTCTCAATCTTGCGCCATCGGACGTGATCGCCGCGATCCGCGCGCAAAGCGTGCAGGCGCCGGTCGGGCGCATCGGCGCGCGGCCGATCGGGGAAGATCAGCAATTCCAGTTCAACGTCCAGACCCAGGGCCGCCTGACAACCGCGGAGCAGTTCGGCAAGATCGTGCTGCGCGCGAACCCGGACGGCTCGGTGCTGCGGATCAGCGACGTCGCGCATGTCGAGATCGGCGCGCAGAATCTCGACAGCGAATCGCGCATCGACGGCCGCCCCGGCGTGCCGATCGGCATCTACCTGTCGCCCGGCGCCAATGCGGTGACGACAGCGAAAGCAGTGCAGGCGACACTCCAGAAACTGTCTACCCGCTTTCCGCCGGGCCTGACCTATCTCGTCCAGTACGATTCCACCACCTTCGTGACCGACACCATCTCCGAAGTGCTCAAGACGCTCGGCGAAGCATTCGTGCTGGTTGTGATCGTCGTGTATCTCTTCCTCGGCAATCTGCGCGCGACCATCATCCCCGCCATCGCCGTTCCGGTCAGCCTGATCGGCACGTTCGCGCTGCTTCTGACGCTCGGCTATTCGGCGAACACGGTGTCGCTGCTCGCCATGGTGCTCGCCATCGGCATCGTGGTGGATGACGCCATCGTCGTGGTCGAGAACGTCGAGCGCGTGATGGAAGAGGAGCCGGACATATCGCCGGCGGACGCGACCAAAAAGGCGATGGAGCAGATCACCGCGCCGATCATCGCCATTACGCTCGTTCTGCTGTCGGTGTTCGTCCCGATTGCGTTCATTCCGGGTATTTCAGGCACGCTGTTCCGCCAGTTCGCTGTCACCATCAGCTGCGCGATGCTGATTTCCGCGCTGAACGCGCTGACGCTGTCACCGGCTCTGTGCGCCGTGTTCCTGCGACATACGGGGCCGAAACGCGGCATCATGGCACGCGTGCTCGGCGGCATCGACTGGGTGCGCGACCGCTACTCCGATGTCGTGCATCGGCTGATCCGCGTGGCCATTGTGTCGCTGGTGGTCGTGCTGGTCTTTGCCGGCAGCATCTTCGGGCTGTCGAAGATCACGCCGACAGGCTTCCTGCCCGAGGAAGATCAGGGCGCGTTCTTTATCGCCCTGCAATTGCCCGACGGCGCATCGGTGGCACGCTCGAGCGCCGCGGCCAAGCAGGTGGAGGATCTGCTGAAGCAGATTCCATCCATCGAGCATACGCTGTCGATCATCGGCTTCTCGCTGCTTGACGGCGGCAACGAGCCGAATGCGGCCTTCATGGTCGCGCGCCTCAAGCCGTTCGCGGACCGGCGCGCGGCTGCCGAATCCGCCCAGGCCCTGATCGGGCAAGTCTTTGCGGGAGGCTCAAAGATCAGAACGGCCAACGTGCTGCCCTTCAACCTGCCGCCGATCATCGGACTTTCAACCAGCGGTGGCTTTGAATTCATCCTCGAGGCGCTGGAAGGACAGGATCCGGTCCAACTCGGCAGCGTCATGAACGGCCTGATCGGAGCCGCCAACCGCGAGCCGACGCTCGCGCGTGTGTTCTCCACCTTCACCGCGACGAATCCGTCGCTCTATCTCGATATTGATCGTTCGAAGGCGCAGGTGCTCGGGCTGAACATGAGTGACGTGTTTTCGTCGCTGCAATCGACGCTCGGCGGATTCTACGTCAACAACTTCAACCTGTTCGGCCGCACCTGGCAGGTCAATATCCAGGGACTGGAAAATGACCGCCGCGATATCCGCGACATCTGGAAGATCTATGTCCGCAACGCCAAGGGCGACATGGTGCCGATGCGTTCGATCGCGGGCCTGAAAGTCGTCACCGGGCCGCAGGTCATCACCCGTTATAACAATTTCCGCGCGGTGACCATCAACGGCAGCCCCGCGCCCGGCGTGTCGTCGGGCACCGCGATTGCGACGATGGCGCAGCTCGCCGACACGACGCTACCGCAGGGCTACGGCTTTGAATGGACCGGCACGGCGTTTCAGGAACAGCAGGCTTCGGGCCAGACCGGAATCATTCTCGCGCTCGCGGTGCTGTTCGCCTACCTGTTCCTGGTGGCGCTCTATGAAAGCTGGTCGATTCCGATCCCCGTCCTGCTGTCCGTTGTCGTCGGCGTGCTCGGCTCCTACCTCGGCATCAAGATCGCGGGCCTCAACCTCGATCTTTACGGCCAGATCGGTCTTGTGGTGCTGATCGCGCTCGCGGCGAAGAACGGCATTCTGATCGTCGAATTCGCCAAGGAGCAGCGCGAGGCGGGTCTCAGCATCGAGGAGGCTGCGGCGCTCGGAGCGAAAATGCGATTCCGTGCGGTGATGATGACGTCGATCGCCTTCATTCTCGGTCTTGTGCCGCTGGTCATTGCGACCGGCGCCGCCCAGCTCAGCCGCCGCGCGGTCGGCACGGCGGTGTTCGGCGGCATGCTCGCCGCCAGCTCGATCGGCGTTTTCATCATTCCGATGCTGTATGTGACCATTCAGCGGATGCGGGAAAAGACGAAGGAGTGGTTCAGCAGGCAGGGCGGCAACGATCCCAAGGCGGATTCGCAGCACTGAGGCTGGGTTAAATTCCCACGACAGCCGCGGCGCCGGTCAGGCCTGCGCCCGCAGCGGTCAGAAGAATCCGCTCACCCGGCGCGAATGGCTTTCGCTGATTGGCAACCGACAGCGACAGCGCCACCGTCGCGGCCGACGAATTGCCGTATTCGTCGATCGTCCGCACCGTCTCGCAGGCATCGGAAAGTCCGAGATTGTCGCGCACGGCTTCGAAGATTCGCATGTTGGCCTGATGCGGCACGAAACGGTGCATGTCTCCGGCTTCTGTGCCGGCGTTTGCGAGTGCGGCCTTCCCGCAGCGGGTCATGATGTTGACCGCGTTGGTGAAGACCTTTTTGCCATCCGGCATCGCCATCAGGAATTCACGCGGGTCGATTCCGGGTTCGAAGGGCATAGTGCTGCCGCCTGCCGGGATCTTGATCAAATCGTAATGCGTGCCGTCGGCCGCGAGGTCGCTCCCGAGCAGGCCCTTGCCGGGATCGTCCGATGGCACGAGAACCACGGCGCCCGCGGCGTCGGCGAACACGACGCTGGAGGCGCGTTCCTGCGGATTGATGCGGCGGCTCAGGATGTTTGCGGCGACCACGAGGGCCGGCTTGCCCTGTGTCCTGACGAAGCCATCCGCCAGAATGAGTGCATAGACGAAGCCCGAGCAGGCGCCTGCGAGATCGACAGCGCCGGAATTGCGCAAGTCGAGCTGATGCGTCAGCAGGGGCGCGGATGGCGGCAGCAGATGATCCGGCGTCGAGGTCGCCAATATGGTCAGCGCGATGTCCTGCCGCGCCACGCCTGCGTCATCGAGCGCGTGAGCGCCGGCCTTTGCTGCAAGGCCGCTCAGCGTTTCACCGGGCAGCACCCAGCGCCGCGCCTTGATGCCGGTGCGGCGCTCGATCCAGCCGCGCGCAAGGCCGAGCTGGTCCTCGATGACCGCGTTCTCGACCCTGTTTTCAGGGGCCGCGTGACCGAATCCCCCGAGGCGGCTTGATCGAGCTTGCGTCATGCGGGCTCATTAACTCAAAAGCGCGGTATATCAAAGTTTTACAGGCGCGCGTTTATTCGCGGGATTCGTTCGGAGCCGCGATCAGGCGAATGAAACTCGTAGCTGAGCCGATCGCCGCGAAGATCGCGCCGAGCGCCAAAGCGAGTGTCGCGCCTTCGTGCCCGGCGACATTGAAGCACAACGCGGCCAGTGCAGCACCGGTCGTCTGGCCTGTCAGGCGCGCGGTGGCGACAATGCTGCTCGCGCCACCGGCGCGCGACGGCGGCGCGCTGGTCATGATCGCCTTCATATTGGGAGCCTGAAAAAAGCCGAATCCGATGCCGCATAGCGCGATGCGCCAGATAATGTTTGGGATGCCGGGATTGTCCGGCAGCATCGCCAGCAGCGCCATGCCGATGCTCAGTATGAAAAGACCGCCGCCGCCCAATCCGCCGGCGTGGTAGCGGTCTGCCAGCCTGCCAGCAATAGGCGCCATCACCGCGACCACCAGCGGCCAGGGGGTGATGAAGAAGCCGGTCTCGACTTGCGAGCGGCCCAGAATGTCCTCGAAGTAAAACGGCAGCGACACGAAGGCGAGTCCCTGCACCGCGAAGGAACAGACCGCGGTGCCGGTCGAGAGCGCGAACATCGGACGGCGGAAAAGATCGATCGGCAGCATCGGCGCGGGATGATCGGCCTGCCGACGGATCAGAATCCATCCGAGCACGGTGGCTGCGGCGATACCCATCAACACCAGCGACAATGTGGCGCCGTGCGCCGCACTGCCGATGCCGGTCACGAACAGGCCGATGCAGCCGGCCGCCAGAAACGCGGCAGGAAAATCGAATTGATGCGATGCGCGGGGCGTCTGGGGCAGCATCCTGAAGCCGATCGCCAGGGCGGCGATTCCAAATGGAACGTTGATGGCGAACAGCCAGGGCCATGAGCCGATCGACAGGATGCCGGAGGCGACCGTGGGGCCGAGCGTGAAGGCCGTGCCGACCACGAGGGCATTGTGTCCATAGCCTTGCCCCAGCCGGTGCGGAGGATAGATGAAGCGGACCAACGCCGTATTCACACTCATGATGCCGCCGGCGCCGAGGCCCTGCAGGGCGCGTCCGACCAGCAGCGTCGGAAGCGACCAAGCCAGCGCGCACAGCAGCGAGGCGACAGTGAACAGGATCAGGCCGGCGAGATAGATCCGCTTGTGGCCGATGATCTCGCCGAGCGCGCCGAGCGGCAGCAGCGTGACCATAAGCCCGATTTGATAGACGTTGACCACCCAGACCGCATCGGCGGGGCTGGTATTCAGATTGGTGGAAATGGCGGGAAGCGCGACGTTGGCGATTGCGGTATCCAGTGACGCCATCGCCAGCGCGGCGAACACTGCAATCGCCGCCCACATTCTCCGTTCAGGAGGAAGATCGCCGGCAGCCAGTGTGGGCCGTGGTTCTACGCTCGCATCCATGTCAGGAAGTTCTCCGAACCGTCAGAAGGCGATGCGTGCGGCCTTTTGTGACGGTCCGCGTTGATAGGCGTCATCCCGGGGGTGGATCAATGCGTGAAACAGAATGCCTGTCAGGCGTAATCCGGGCATCAGCGGGAATTATCCGTTGAGGCGCTCTTTCGAGGCAAAAGTCCCACGTTTATGCCGCGCATATAACACAGGGCCGGCGACCGTCTCGAATTCCTATGGTCTGCTCCGCATCTTGTGATCTGTCGCGGCGACTTCGCCGCCGCTCAGGAGGTGCTCACATGGCACTTTTGGATCACGGACGTCAGGGTCCATATACCGACGATGACCGGACTTATCTGATCAGCCGGAATCAGCCACCGATAGAACGGGACGGCGAAGGCGCACATGTCCGGCGCGCGGTCGCGCGCGCGCCTTCGGTTTTGCGTGCCGCCGCCGGCTGGGTCCGGGGAATCTATGTTTCGATTCACAGAGCGATCGTGTCGGCGAAGTTCCGCCGTTTGCAGAGAGAACTGATGTGGCACGGTATTCCCTACAGCTATCTGCTCGAGGACAGGGACGACGCGGTTCTGCCGCGCCCTGACCACGGAGAGCGGGCCGCTCAGATACGGATGCCGGTGGAGCTGGACGCGAAGTGGGACTGAGATCTGTCGGATCTTTAGCCGGCGCGCAGGAAGGCGCGGAAGCGGGGTCAGTTCTTTAGTCTGTTCTTCGGTCTATTCTTGGGCGATGCGAGCGAATATATTGGCGTCGGCAACCGTCTCGCCGTGCTCCTGCGTTGCCACCGTGAACGGGCTTGCGGACCAATTTTCCAATCGCCTTGTCCGGCCTGTGGCGGAGCGCCTGCCGCGAGTCGCGCGAGCTTCCTGTCTCGAGTCTGCCTGTCTTATGAAGACGCTGGTCATCGATAATTACGATTCGTTCACCTACAACCTCGTTCACCTGATTGCAGAGATCAATCAGGAGGAGCCCGTGGTCGTGCGTAACGACGAAACGACATGGGCTGAACTCGCCGCGCGCCATTTCGACAACATCGTGATTTCTCCGGGGCCGGGCCGGGCGGACACATCCGGAGATTTCGGCGTCTGCAGCGACGTGATTGCGCGTTCGCAGACGCCGCTGCTCGGCGTGTGCCTTGGCCATCAGGGTCTCGCGCAGGCCGAAGGCGGCGTACTGGCGCAGGCGCCGTCGCTGGTGCACGGGCTGGCCTCGCGTATTCATCATCACGGGCAGGGATTGTTCAAGGGCCTGCCCTCGCCCTTCGAAGGTGCGCGCTATCATTCGTTTCTGATCCGGCGGCCGCTGCCGCGCGTCCTTCTCGAAACGGCGTGGACCGAGGACGGTCTGGTGATGGGCGTGGCGCACCGGGAGCGTCCGCAATGGGGCGTGCAGTTTCATCCCGAGTCGGTGCTGACCGAACACGGCCGGCTGCTGATACAGAATTTCCGCGACCTGTCGCTGCAGGTCTCCAGCCGCAAGTCCTTTTCGTTTTCGCCTCCTGCGAAAAACAGGCGCGCGGCGGCGCCGGCTTCGGACGCACGCAAGGCGTTCTGGCGCGAATTGCCGCGCGCGGTGGACACCGAAGCCGCCTACGCCGCGCTCTGCACGGACGCGCCTTATTCGTTCTGGCTCGACAGCAATGTTGCCGATCGCGCGAGCGCGCGCTGGTCCTATATCGGCGATGCGTCCGGGCCGCGTACGCAGGTGCTGCGCTACAACGCGCGCGACAGGATATTGGACGTCACGACCGCAGGCGGCACGCGTAGCGAAAAAACAGAGATCCTGTCCTATCTCGACAAGCAGGAACGAAGCGCCCCGCAGACGCCGCCGCCCTATCCGTTCAGGGGCGGGTATGTCGGCTGGTTCGGCTATGAATTGCGCAGCGACTGCGGTTATCCAGCAAGCCGCGTGTCGCCCGCGCCCGACGCCCTGCTGATCCGCGCCGACCGCTTCATCGCTGTCGATCATGTCGACGGCAAAACCTATGTCTGCGTCATCGCGCCTCCCGATGAGGCTGCGAGCGCAGAGCAATGGATCGCGTCCACCATCGCCCGCATCGAGACGGCTGCGGTCCCGCCAATGCCGAAAACCAGCGCTCCGCGCGAGCCTCTCTCCATCGCGATGGATCAGGACGAGGCGCAATATCTCGATCATGTCCGGCAATGCCTCGACCTGATCGCGCGCGGCGAAACCTATCAGGTCTGCCTCACCAACGAACTGTCGTGTTCGGCGGATATCGATCCGTTCGTTTTGTACCGCACCGTCCGCCGTCTCAACCCCGCGCCATTCGCGGCCTTGATCCGCTGGCCGGATGGCGCGGTGCTCAGCGCGTCGCCCGAGCGTTTTCTGTCCGCTGATGCCATGGGGCATGTCGAGACCAAGCCGATCAAGGGTACGATCCGGCGCGACGCCAATCCGGTGCGCGATCGCGCGCTGGCCGATGAACTGCGCGCTAGCGAAAAGGATCGCGCCGAAAACGGCATGATCGTCGATCTGTTGCGCAACGATCTGTCGCACAGTTGCGAGGTCGGCAGCGTGCAGGTGCCGAAACTGTTCGACATCGAAAGCTTCGAGACGGTGCATCAGATGGTCAGCACGGTGCGCGGCAACCTGAAACCGGACCGGAGCGTTGCCGACCTTTTACGTGATGCGTTTCCAGGTGGCTCGATGACCGGCGCGCCGAAATACTGCACGGTCGAGTTCATCGACGCACTGGAGCAACGGCCGCGCGGCATCTACTCCGGGTGTCTCGGCTGGATCGGCGATGACGGCGCGGCCGATCTCAGCATTGTCATCCGCACCATCGTCGCCATGAATGGCCGGCTGACCATGGGCACCGGCGGCGGCGTGGTGGCGGCCTCGACACCCGATCGTGAATATCAGGAGATGCTGTTGAAGGCGAAAGCATCCATCGCAGCCATCGTGACCGCGCTGTACGGCCGATTTGATGACAAGCTCTATCGCCTTGTGTCCTCCGGCGCGTCATTGCGCGGCGGCACGCGAAAAGCCGGCGGATCGCGCTCCTGATGCCGTTTGTCTGGTGCAATGGCAGGTTGATCGCGCAAAGCGAGGCGAGGATCGCGGTCAGCGATCGCGGCTTCACGCTGGCCGACGGTGTGTTTGAAACCCTGCGTGCCGCGGGCAACAGGCCGCTATGGTTCGCGGACCATCTGGCGCGCCTGCGCGCGGGCGCCGAATGCCTCGGTCTGAGCGTGCCCTATGATGACAGCGCGATAGAAGCTGCGGTGACCAGCCTGCTGACCAATCACGGTCATGCCGCGAGCGCGGTGCGTATCACGCTGACGCGCGGGCCGACCTCGCAGCGCGGGCTGTGGAGCTCCGACAATCCCGGCTACCCGACGCTGCTCATCACCGCAGCCGCAGCGGGGCAATTGCCGCCGCAGCATCTGGTGATCTGCCGCGCCACGCGCCGCAACGAATACTCGCCCTTGTCCGGAATCAAATCGCTCAATTACGGTGACAACATTCTGGCGCGGCGCGAAGCGGTTGCGAAAGGCGCGACCGATGCCCTGATGCTCAACACCAAGGGCGAGGTGGCCTGCGCCACGGTCGGCAATATATTCGTCCGCATCGGTGGGCGGTGGCTCACGCCGCAACTGGCGAGCGGTATTCTTCCGGGTCTCGCGCGGGCGAAAATCATTCCTCGGATAGCGGCAAGCGAGATAAAGCTGACAGAACCGGATCTCGTGCGGGCTGATGCGGCGTTCATCAGCAACAGTCTGGGCTGCACCGCCATCGCAAGTCTTGAAGGCCGTCCGTTGCAGGGGTCGCTGCCGGACCTGCCGATCTACGAATAAATACTGTCACGAACACCGGGAGACGAACAAATGAGCCGCAGCGAGCAATTTGAAAAAGGGTTGAAAGTGCGCCGCGAGGTGCTCGGCACGGATTATGTCGACGGCAGCCTTGCCAAGGCGGACGATTTCATGATGGCGTTTCAGACCATCACGACCGAATGGTGCTGGGGCCATGCCTGGTCGCGGCCCGGTCTCGACCGCAAGACGCGCAGCCTGATCAATCTTGCGATGCTCACCGCGCTCGGCAAACCGGCCGAACTCAAGCTCCATGTGCGCGGTGCGCTGACCAATGGCGTCACTGTTGATGAGATCAAGGAAGTCCTGATCCATGCGACGACGTATTGCGGCGTTCCGGCGGGGCTGGAAGCGTTCAAGGCTGCGCATGAAGTTCTCAAGGCTGAAGGCGCGCTTTAAGCGGGCGCTTCAACCGGCGGCGGCGAGGCGGCCTGGTGCCGGCTGGTCCTGATCCGGAGCGAAAGCCGGTTCGTCGCTTGCCGCGAAGCGCACGCAGTTGCGTCCGTCCGCCTTGGCGCGATAAAGCGCCTTGTCGGCGGCCTCGAGCAGGCGCGGCCACGCGTGCCGCCCCAGATGACCGCTCGCCACGCCGAAGCTGGAGGTGATGTTGAGTGTGCCGCCATCGGGAAGCGGGATGGGATGAGCCTCCAGCGTCCTCCGGATACGCTTGGCCGTCGCGACACTGGCGGCGAGATCGTTGCCGGAAATCATGAGGATGAATTCTTCCCCGCCGTAACGGGCAAAGATATCGTCGGATCGCAGCATGTTGCGAACGACGCAAACCGTTTCGTTCAGAACCTGATCGCCGACCAGATGGCCGTGAGTGTCGTTTATGGCCTTGAAGTGATCGATATCCATCAGGATCAGGCAGACGCCGTTGGCCATCACCTGATTGCTGGTCTGGCTTTCGCCGATCAGGTCGAGCGCGCGCCGGTTCATGAGGCCCGTCAGGCCATCGGTTTCGGCCTGATGCTTGAGTTGCCGCGTCAGCGAAGCGCGCTCGGCGAGATTGTTTCGCAGAATGTCGATGGCGTCGAACAGGCTTTTCAGTTCGCTGGCGTATCGCCGCGTCGAACGCGCCGCCGTCGGGCGATCCTCGGCGAGACTGATCACCTCGTCGCGCGCGACCAGCAGCGGCCCGAAAATATATTTCTGGGCGACCAGCACGAGCCCGATCAGAATGGCGAGAATGATGGTCGTGACAGCGATGGCCGATGACAGTTTGACCAGCGCGCGGTTTTGATCGGCCGCGAGTTGTTTGATCGTGATGTCGAGGTAGGTCGTTCGCAGCCGTTCGAGCGGCACGAGCGTGCGGACATAATTGGAGGTGTAGTCCGCGGCGCTCATCGTGTAGTTTCCGGAAAGCCGGCCCTGGGCGATCAGCGCGTCCGTCATCCGAAGCCCGTCGCCGAAGAAAAGGCGGTCAGCCTCGTGGAGGGCGCTGGCGAGGAGAGGATCGCGATAGCCGATCGAATCGCCGCCGCCGATCAGCTGCCAGATTTGTTCGAGCCGGCCGCGCGTGCGGTTGTTGTCGACCAGGTTGCTCAGCGGAATTTTCTGGTTGACCGCGATGGGTGCCATGATCTGCGACGCCAGACGTCCGCCATATTCGCGCAGGTCCCCCAGCATCTGGCCGGTCTGCAATGCTGCGGCAAGGCCGGGATTGGAACTGGACAGGGTCGCCACCTTCCAGCGGATCACTGCCTGAAAAATGTCGATCACCTTGAACATGCTTTCAATGACCGATTGCACGTCCTCGAGCGGCCGCATCCCGCGCGGAATGGCGGTCAGGCTGTCGACTTGCGAGCGTGCGAATGCAAGCTGCTGACGTACGGGATTGAGCAGGATTGCCGGGACGAGCGGATGCGGGCCGCTGGCGTCGCGGTAGAGGCTCGACAACCGGTCGAGTGCGGCGTCGCTGCGCGTCCTGAATTCGCTGAGATTGGCCTGCAGCGCGCTGTCGGCGAGAATATCCGCGCCCAGCACGCTGTTGGATGGCCCGCGTTCGGCGGAAAGAACATTGGCTACGTCGAGGATCAGCCGGTAGGTTTCGATCTCCCGAAGGTTTTTCCGCGCGAGTTTATAGTCGTCGTAAGAGCGGAGGATCACATTTGCCGCGAGAACGCTGGTGCAGACGATGGCGATGCTCAGGCCTATGAACAGCTTGCGGCGCAGGCTGTGGTTGCCGGGGCGGGTATTCCCGGGAATTTTTCCTTGATGCAGAAAGTCCTGGCCGGTCTGCTTCAGACCGGCGTCGAGGTCTTTCATCATCTGCGCGATGGACATTTATCGCTCCCCAGCGACCGGCGAGTGTTTGTTCACTTCTGTCCAGTCTCGTCGCTCCGAATGCGATGAAATAACTCGCAGTCCTGAGACGCCGTATCCCTATGGATTAAGGGCGGGGAATTGCGTTTGCGTGAAATAGCTAGGTAAAGATTTACTTGATGAGCAAGACAGCTATCTTTCCAAAATAGTGACCTTAAAAAGCACCCCGTTTGGGGCTGTTTTTGAACAAAAAAATCGGCCCCGAAAGGCCGACTTTTTCTCCAGTTTTGCTTTTCTCTCAGAGCTTGCGATTGGCAAGCTCGGCCGCCTTGTTGACGGCTTCCTTCGCCGCATCCTTGGCGTCGCCAACAGCCTTCTGGCCATGGCCCTTGGCTTCCTGCACGGCGCCTTCGCCGCGAAGTTTCGCGTCGCCAGTCGCCTCGCCGATACCCTGCTTGGCCTTGCCGACGGCTTCGTTGGTCGTTCCTTTGATCTTGTCGGTAACAGCACCCATGATGATCTCCTCGCGTTAGGTTCGCCCTGTTAACGGAGCGTGGCGATGCATGTTCCTTGCGAAACCCGGGTTAAATTGCGACATCTGCGATGGAACAAATCGAGTTTTGGGAACGGTCTGATGAACGAAATGCATTTCTATGAACCCTCGAAGGGGCACGGCCTGCGGCACGATCCCTTTAACGCCATTGTCGGACCGCGCCCGATCGGCTGGATTTCGTCGCGCGACGCAAAAGGGCAGGTCAACCTCGCGCCCTACAGCTTCTTCAATGCCTTCAATTACCATCCGCCGATCATCGGATTTTCCTCGACCGCATGGAAAGACACCATCGCCAACGTGTCCGAGACGAAGGAGTTTGTCTGGAATCTGGTGACGAAGCATGTCGCCGAGCAGATGAACGTCACATCCGCGAGCGTGCCGCACGGCGTGGACGAATTCGAACTTGCCGGATTGACCGAGGTGCCCTCGCGGATCGTGAACGTGCCGCGTGTCGGCGAGAGCCTGGTGTCGTTCGAGTGCAAACTTGCTCAGATCGTGCAACATCAGGGCGCCGATGGCGTCAAGGCGCAGGCGTGGCTCGCGCTCGGCGAGGTTGTCGCGGTCCATATCGACAGCCGGCTGATTGTCGACGGCGTGTATCAGACAGCTCTGGCGCATCCGGTTTTGCGCGCCGGCCGCGCCGGCGATTATGCCGAAATCCGGCCCGACGCGATGTTCGAAATGCTACGGCCGACCTGACAACCATTCGATCGGAACGCTGGAAATACCTGTCGATTGCACTACCTGCGGTGTGTGGGATTTCATATATAATGTGACGAGCGTATTTCAGATCCGCCCGCCCAGTAGATATGCACGGCCAATTGAGCCCGATACCCTGATGTCAGGAATTGTCAGCCGCTGAGGAGTCGGATAACGGCTATCTGCCGCCCGATTGGTTGCCGTCCGATTGGCCGTTTTGGAGAAAGAGGATCGTCCCATGAGCTTCTCCTTCCGCCGCGATGTCCTCACCAAGCCGATTTTCGCATGGGCGCACAGGGTGCTGCCCTCGATGTCCGATACCGAGCGCGAGGCGCTTGAGGCGGGGGACGTTTGGTGGGACGCCGATCTTTTCACCGGCAATCCCGACTGGGCAAAGCTTCTGGCCTATCCCTCCGCCAAACTGACCGATGAGGAAACCGCGTTTCTGAACGGTCCGGTCGACGAACTCTGCGCCATGGTGGACGACTGGAAAGTCAACTGGGATTGGCGCGATCTGCCGCCCGAAGTGTGGGATTTCATCCGGCACAACAAATTTCTCGGCATGATCATTCCGAAGGAATTCGGCGGTCTCGGCTTTTCGCCCTTCGCGCATTCCGAAGTGATCCGGAAAATCTCCTCGCGTTCGGTTACTGCCGCCGTCACGGTGATGGTGCCCAATTCGCTCGGGCCGGGTGAGCTTCTGATGCGGTTCGGCACCAAAGAGCAGCAGAACAAATGGCTGCCGGGTCTCGCGGACGGGCGCGAAATTCCCTGCTTCGGCCTGACCAGTCCGGAGGCCGGATCGGACGCGGCCTCGATGATCGATACCGGCGTGATCTGCAAGGGCACGTTCGAGGGCAAGGAGGTCCTCGGCCTGCGCCTCAACTGGCACAAGCGTTACATCACGCTCGGTCCGGTCGCGACATTGCTCGGCCTTGCCTTCAAGGCAAGCGACCCTGATCACCTGATCGGCAACGAGGAGCAGCTCGGCATTACGGTGGCGTTGATCCCGACCCATCTGCCGGGCGTCAGTATCGGTCGCCGTCATTTTCCCGCGATGCAGGTGTTCCAGAACGGCCCGAACTGGGGCAAGGATGTTTTCATTCCGCTCGATTACGTCATCGGCGGGCAGGAGCGCATCGGCCAGGGCTGGAAGATGCTGATGAGCGCGCTCGCGGCAGGGCGCGGCATTTCGCTGCCTTCGCAATCCGCATCCGGCGCGGCTTATTGTGCGCGCGCCGCCGGCGCCTATGCCCGCATCCGTGAGCAGTTCAATATTCCGATCGGCAAGTTCGAGGGCATCGAGGAGCCGCTGGCTCGCATTGCCGGCACGGCCTACCAGATCGACGCGGCGCGGCGGCTGACCTGCGCCGCGCTCAATCAGGGCAAGCACCCGGCGGTGATCTCCGGCATCATGAAGCTGCATGCGACCGAGCGGCTGCGCATTGTCACCGACGACGCGATGGACATTCACGGCGGCAAGGCGATCATCGACGGGCCGCAGAACTACATGGGCAATCTCTACCGCTCGGTGCCGGTGGCGATCACGGTGGAAGGCGCGAACATCCTGACCCGCAATTTGATCGTGTTCGGGCAGGGCTCGGTGCGCGCGCATCCCTATCTCCTGAAGGAGATGACAGCGATCGGCAATCCGGACCAGCAGGCTGGGCTCGAGGCCTTCGACACCGCGTTCTGGAATCATGTCGGGCACGCGGCTGCGAATTTCTTCCGCGCGTGGGGCCGTAGCTGGACCGGCGGCGTGTTCGCGCCCGCGCCGGACGCAGGCGCCGCGACCGGCTATTACCGCCAGCTCTCGCGCTATTCGACCGCCTTCGCGCTCACCGCCGACATGGCGTTTCTCACGCTTGGCGGCGCGCTGAAACGCAAGGAAATGCTGTCCGCCCGTCTCGGCGACATTCTCTCCGAGCTTTATCTGCTCTCCGCCGCGCTCAAGCGCTGGGAGGACGAGGGCCGTCAGCAGGACGATCTTCCGGCGCTGCAATGGGTGATGGCGAACGGCATCCGCACGATGGAAAATCGCTTCGCCGAAGTGCTGGCGAATCTGCCGAACCGTTTTGTCGCCGCGATTTTGAAATTCGTCGTGCAGCCGTTCGGCGCGAACGGGCTCGGCCCGTCCGACAAAGTGGTGCAGCGCTGCGCGCAGCTGGTGCTGGAGCCCTCCGCCGCGCGCGACCGTCTGATCTCCGGACTCTATGAGCCCGGCGCGAATGACGACGGTCCGATCGCGCGGCTGGAGCGCGCCTTCGCGCTGGTCACCGCCAATGCGCCGATCGAGAAGAAAATGCGCGCCGCGCGTATCCGCGATCCCGACGAGGCGGTAAAACGCGGCGTCATCACGGCGGACGAGGCCGGCGCGATCAGGACCGCGCACGAGGCGGTCATGAAGGTCGTCGAAGTCGACGATTTCGCGCCCGAGGCGCTGTCGCCGATCTACAAGAAAACGCATTCTTCCCCTGAAAGGGCAGCAAGCTGATGGCGCGTCCCGTTTACATCATCGATGGCAGCCGCACGCCGTTTCTCAAGGCGCAAGGCGGACCCGGACCATTCACCCCGGTCGATCTCGCGGTGCAGGCGGGGCGTCCGCTTCTCGCGCGCCAGCCCTTTGCGCCGGAAGCGTTCGATCAGGTCATCCTCGGCTGCGTCAACGTCATCGCCGACGAGATGAATCCGGCGCGCGTCGCCGCGCTGCGGCTCGGCATGGGCGAGGACATGGTCGCCTTCACCGTGCAGATCAATTGCGGTTCGGGCATGCAGTCGATCGATACGGCGTACCGCTACATCGAGGCCGGTGACGCCGACATGATTCTCGCGGGCGGCACCGAGGCGCTGAGCTACGCGCCGCTGGTCTATCCCGCCTCCGGCGTGCGCTGGTTCGCAAAACTCATGAGCGCGCGCACCGCGATGGCGCGGCTGAGTGCGATCCTCGGCGTGCGGCCCTCATTCTTCAAGCCGATCATTGGGCTCGAGCGCGGGCTGACCGATCCCGTCACCGAACTCAACATGGGCCAGACCGCCGAGGTCGTCGCGCATCTGATGGGCGTGACGCGCGAGGAGGCGGACGCCTACGCCGTCGAGAGCCACAAGCGTCTCGCCAACGCGCAGTCGCAGGGCTTTCTGAAAAACGAGATCGAGACCGCCTTCGCGCGGGATGGCAAGTTCTACGATCACGATGACGGCGTGCGGCCGGATTCGTCGATGGACAAGCTCGCCAAGCTCAAGCCGGCGTTCGAGCGGCCGTGGGGGCAGGTGACGGCGGGCAATTCCTCGCAGATCACCGACGGCGCGTGCTGGACCATTCTCGCTTCCGAAGACGCGGTGAAGAAACACGGGCTGACGCCGAAAGCCGTCATCACCGACAGCGCGTGGGCGGGCCTCGATCCGTCCATCATGGGCTTCGGGCCGGTGCTGTCGGCGACCAAGCTTCTGAAGAAGCACAATCTGACATTGCAGGACATCGAGACCTGGGAAATCAACGAGGCGTTCGCCTCGCAATTGCTGGCCTGTCTCGCGGCGTGGAAGGACGACAAGTTCTGCCGCGAGGTGCTTGGCCTCAGCGGTGCGGCGGGCGAGATCGACCGCGCCAGACTCAATGTCGACGGCGGCGCCATCAGCCTCGGCCATCCGGTCGGCACCAGCGGCAATCGCATCGTGCTGCATCTGGTCAACGCGATGAAGCGGCTCGGCACCAAACGCGGCATCGCAACGGAATGCATCGGCGGTGGCCTCGGCGGCGCCATGCTGATCGAAACGGTTTAAGGGGACGATCATGGACAGCAAAATCATGAACGTCCTGAAGGACCGTGTGCTCGAACTCGGACCCGAGCCGGTCGCCGGGCCTTACAAGAACTTCAAGGTGACGCGCGACGAGGACGGCATCGCGTGGGTTCTGATCGACCGCGCCGGCACCAGCGCCAACACGCTCTCGACCGAAGTGCTGGAGGAATTCGCGTCCATCGTCACGGCGATGGAGACTGACCGCCCTGCCGGTATCGTGCTGCGCTCGGCCAAGAAGTCCGGTTTCGTCGCGGGCGCGGACATCAACGAGTTCAAGGGGCTGAACGACGAGGCGACGGTTCAGAGCGCCATCGGCCGCGTTCACGGGATTCTCGACCGTTTCGAGGCTCTGAAAATTCCGACCGTCGCGGTGATCCACGGCTTCTGCCTCGGCGGCGGGCTTGAACTGGTGCTCGCCTGCCATGCTCGCATCGCCATCGACGACGCCCGTTTCGGTTTCCCCGAAGTGCTGCTCGGCCTGCATCCCGGCTTCGGCGGCACCGCGCGCTTCGCCCATCTCGTCAATCCCGTCGAGGCGATGACGATGATGCTCACGGGCAAAACCATCGACGCGCGCAAGGCGAAGTCGCTCGGCCTTGTCGATGCGGTGACGCAGGAGCGTCATGTTCGGGGCGCGGTGAAGGACGCGATCTTCGGCCGCCTGCGCCGCAACAAACCGGGTGCGCTGGTCAGCATCCTGAATTTCGCGCCGGTGCGGGGACTGCTTGGCTCGCGCATGCGCGCGCAGGCGAACAAGACCGCGCCGCAGGATCATTATCCCGCGCCTTATGCGCTGATCGACCTGTGGGAGCGTCATGGCGGCAGCCGCAAGGACATGCTCGCCGCCGAGCAGCCATCCTTCGCCAAATTGATGGTGACGCCGACGGCGCGGAATCTCATTCGTGTGTTCTTCCTGCGCGACGAGATGAAAAAGCTCGCCGGCGGCAAGAACACGATCCGGCATGTTCACGTCATCGGCGCGGGCGCGATGGGCGGCGACATCGCCGCCTGGTGCGCCAATCGCGGTCTTCGCGTGACCCTGGCCGACATGAAGCCGGAGCCGATCGCGGGCGCGATGAAGCGCGCGGCCGATCTCTACGGCAAGGTGATCCGCAAGAAGATCGGCGTGCGCGACGCGCTCGACCGCCTGATTCCGGATCTGAACGGCGACGGCGCGCGCAACGCCGATCTCATCATCGAGGCGGTGCCGGAAAAGCTGACTTTGAAACAGAAAGTCTATGCCGGTGTCGAGGCGGTGATGAAGCCCGGCGCCATTCTCGCCACCAACACCTCCAGCATTCCGCTGCAGGATCTGCGCACCACGCTGAAAAATCCGGAGCGCCTGCTCGGCCTGCATTTCTTCAATCCGGTGTCGCGCCTGCAGCTGGTCGAGGTCGTCAGCCATGACGGTGTCGACCAGGGCGCGCTGGCGACCGCGATGAAATTCGTCGGCGGCATCGACCGCCTGCCGCTGCCGGTGAAGAGCTCGCCGGGCTTCCTCGTCAACCGGGCGCTGACGCCGTACATGCTGGAAGCGATGGTGATGATGGACGAGAAGATCGACAAGACCACCATCGACGCCGCCGCCGAGAAGTTCGGCATGCCGATGGGTCCGATCGAGCTTGCCGATCAGGTCGGCCTCGATATCTGCCTTGCGGTCGGCGACGAGTTGCGCGAGCGTTTCGGTGAGGCGCTGCCGCCGGCCCCGGCGTGGCTGCGCGAGAAAGTCGCCAAGGGCGAACTCGGCCGCAAGACCGGCAAGGGCTTCTACGACTGGAAGAACGGCAAGGTGCAAAAAGGCCCGCTTGCAGCGCCGCCAACCGACGACATGATCGACCGGCTGATCCTGCCGATGTCGAATGTCTGCGTCGCCTGCCTGCGCGAGGGCATCGTGGACAATGCCGACGTGGTGGACGGCGCGATGATCTTCGGCACGGGTTACGCGCCGTTCCGCGGCGGCCCGCTGAACTACGCGCGCACCCGCGGACCGGAGAACGTCTCCAACGCACTTGCCGCGCTTGTGCAGCTTTATGGCGACCGTTTCAAGCCGGACGCCGGCTGGCTGACCTTTCGATAAACCTGATGATCTTGACGGATATTCAAAGATGACGGATGCGCCAGTCACGGGCACCACGCCCGCTCGCCCCAATCCTCCCACCGAACCCTACGGCGAACTGTCCATCCGCACGCTGGCGATGCCGGCGGATACCAACCAGAACGGCGATATTTTCGGCGGCTGGCTGCTGAGCCAGATGGACATCGCGGGAAGCGTGTTCGCCTACAAGACCACGATGTCGCGCAATGTGACGGTCGCCATCGAGGCGATGACGTTTCGCAAACCCGTTTATGTCGGCGATCTCGTCTCGGTCTATGGCTCGACGGTCCATATCGG
Source organism: Bradyrhizobiaceae bacterium (assembly GCA_003963145.1). Classification (GTDB taxonomy): domain Bacteria; phylum Pseudomonadota; class Alphaproteobacteria; order Rhizobiales; family Xanthobacteraceae; genus Afipia. Next base: position 69,947 of record RXJJ01000009.1, on the reverse strand, counting down.
ACGAACCTCGATCACGGTGCATATCGAGGCATGGGTGCAGCGTCGCGGCGAGAGCGGCACCATTCTCGTGACCGATGGCAATTTCACCTATGTGTCCATCGACGAAAACGGCCGCCCGCAGGTGATCAAGCCGCCGGGGCCGCCGGCGCAATAGGCGCCAGCGGCATCATCTGAACGCTTAGTGATGACGGTGATGGCGGCGGTGAACCTGCTGCACGGGGTTGCCGTTGTCATCGTAGGACAGCATCTGCGCGTTGGCGTCCATCAGGCGCTGGCGCTTGGTGGCGCCGTAATAGCCCGCCGCATAATAATGCACGGCGCGGTCGTAATTGCCGCCCGCCGCCTGGTAGGCGCCGGCGAGATACTTCACGGCATAGGTGAGGTTGGTTTCGGGATCGAGCAGGCCCTGCGCGGTTCCGGTGTAGCCGAGGCCGCGTGCGGTCTGCAGGCGGATCTGCATCATGCCGTAATTGCCTTTGCTGACGGCGCGGGGGTTGTAACGGCTCTCGCGCATGATGACGCGGTGAACGAGCTCGACGGGAACGCCGTTGGCGGCGGCGTGGCTGGCCACCATGGCCTGATAATCGGCGCCCTGTGCGAACGCGCACGGAATCGCCGACAGCGCCGCGAATGCGGCGAGCGCAAATCTCTTCATGTAGATTGTCCCTGGTTCGTGGAATTGAGTCCGGGCGGGGCACTGGGCCGGAACGGCGGCCAACGCGCGGACAATGCACTGCCCAAATCAGAAGCAGCGCGCGGAAGACGGTTCCATGACAGGCGAATGTGGAGACATCATGTCGCCCGAATTTATCGCTAGATCATAGGGACTTACGTACAGCGGGGGCGATGCTTGGCGCGGCTTTTGGGGAGCCGACGGAATGAATCATGTCCACATCACTGCTGTTAACCAAAGGGGTTGAGCGCCTCGAAGTGACGCTCAAGATCACGACAGCGATCCTCGCGCTTGCGGCTGGCGTTTACACCTATCTCGGCGTGCGCGAGCTGCTGAATGGCAGCGCCACCACGGTGTTTTTCGCGGCCGTGATCTACTCGGTCGCCGTGTCGGTCGGCATTTACGCGTTCTGGGTCTTCCTGATGCAGTTCATGCCGCATGTGGTGAACCGCACCGGGCGCAACCTGATGTTCGGCTGCATGCTGCTCGGCTCGCTGATGATCGTGGCGATGTCGTCATGGCTCAACGCTTCGGCGCTGGCCGGCGCGGCGGCGATCCAGCAGCATCTTGCGATCACGGTGCAGAATTATACCCGCGATCTCGACACTGCGAACTCCAACGCCATCGCCGCGCAAAGTCTGCTGCCGGATATCCAGATGGCCTCGACGCGATTTTCCAAACTCGCCGAAGCCGAGCGGGCCGGGTCGCTGACCGGAACATCGGGTTCGGGCACGGTGGTTCAGTTGCTCACCCAGATGTCGAGCCAGCTCGATAGTCTCGCGCAGGAGGTGCAGGCCTCCGGCAAGCGCGCGACCGCGCTGTTCGAGGAAGGCGGCAAGCACCTCACCAAGATGCGCGAGTTGATTTCAGATCGCGGACCCATCGCGGCGCGCAGCGATGCGTTCGCCACCGAGTCGCTGGCGGTGTCGGGCATCGTCGCCAATCTGCAGCAGACTTCGGTTGCTCCTTCCGTCAAACGCGCGGCGACCAGCCTGATGTCCGGCTTCATCGCCCCGGCCGCGGGCGGGCGGACATCCGACCTCGCCGAGCGTCAGACGGCAGTGGTCGGCAAGGTCGAAGGCGCGATCGCCGCGCAATCGGCTTCGCTCGCCGACGCCGCCGACAAGATTTTGGCGACGCCGAAGGTCGAGCCGGCGCGCTTCCAGTCGATGTCGCCGGCGGAGGCGGTGCTGCGCTATGCGGGCGATTTCATCCCGAGCTGGGCCGGCGCGATCTCCATCGACCTGATGCCGGCGGTGCTGGTGCTGATCCTCTGCGTGGTTCACGCCGCAATTCGCCGCGAGGGCCTGCCCGAACCCAGTGCAGCCAACATGACGGCGGGCGAACTGATGTCCGCGCTTCGCATGGCGCGCGATGTCGAGGCGGCGCGGCAGGCGGCCACGCATCCTCCGGCGCAGCCGGCGCACGATCCGGCGGTCGAGACGAAGCCTGCTGCGAGCGATGAGGAGAACGTTACGCCGTTGTCCTCGGCGCGGCCTCATAAGTAAATCGCCATGACGTTGTCTTCATGGAAGGACAGGTTACACGCATGGTTGTCGGGCAATCCCGACGAGCAGGTGCTGCGCTGGATTTTCCGTGGCGTTCTGGCGGTGACTGTCGCTGTGCTGGCGGCCGATCTCGCATCGATGAACGGTCTCGTCGGCAATGCCGACGCGGCGCTGACCAGGCCGGACGACGACGCGGCTCCATCCTCGCCTGGTCTCGTCCCGTCGATCCTCGCGCCGCTGCTGCCGGGCGGCGACCGCCGGCTGATGCCGATGCCGCAATCGCAGGGCGTGCTCGGCAAGCCGATGACGTTCGAACTTGTCGGCGAGGGCAAGCTGATGGCGACCGGGACCATCACACCTGGCATTTCCGAGAGCTTCGCGTCCGAGGTGAACAAGCGTGGCGACTACATCAAGACCGTGGTGCTGAATTCACCGGGCGGATCGGTCGCCGACGCGCTGGCGATGGGAAAGCTGATCCGCGAACGCAAGCTGGCGACCGAGGTGGAATCGGGAAAAATCTGCGCGTCATCGTGCCCGCTGATGTTCGCCGGCGGCGTCGAGCGCCGGGCCGGTGCGAAGGCGGCCATCGGCGTCCATCAGGTGTTCTCCATGACGTCTGCGAAGGATAGCCAGGTTCAGCATGACGACATGAGCGACGCCCAGCGCATTTCCGCGCGCTGCCAGCGTTATCTCACCGACATGGGCGTGAATACGCAGATGTGGATTCATGCGATGGAAACGCCGAAGGACAAGCTGTTCGTGTTCAAGCCCGACGAACTCAAATCGCTCAACATCGTGACAGCCGGCGATATGCCCGTGGCCTCCAGCGCCAGCGGCGCGGGCAAGGCGCGCTAGCAACTCAGCCGCGCTAGAAGTTCGGCAGCGCCGTAAGGGTCACGTCGATCGAACCGGTCGCCTCGGCGATGACGCGCAGCGTGTCGGAATCGAACGCGATATCGCCGAGGCGCAGATTGTTGACGTCCGCGCTCACGCGCACGCCGTTGTCCATGGCGCGGAAGCCGGTGATGATCGAGGACAATTTGCGCTGCGCGTCCGCCGCGATCGCCTTCAGATCGACCGTGGCGTGCTCGGCCAACGCTTTTTTCAGATAGGGTGTGGCCGCCTGGGCGGCTCTATTCATCAGGCCGCCGGCATCCACCGCGACATCGAGATCCGCCAGCCGCAGGATCTGTTGCTGCTCGTCGAGCACGGGCCGGCCCCAGATCCGCACTGTGGCGTCGCCACCGAGACCGAACCAGCTCGTCCGCTCGCGTGCGTTCACCAGCAGCGAGACGAGCAGCCGGTTGCCGGAGGCATCGATTTCGACGCGCTTCACGCGTACCGACACCGAGCCGTTGCCATCCTCGGGAAACGTGCGGTCGCGCAATTGCGCCTCGACGACGCGGCTGATTTCCGTGAAGGGCAGGTCGATGGGCACCGCGACGGCGACGCGGCCGGTATTGGGCGTCGGCACGATGTCGAGCTTGTCGGGAAATGGGCAGTCGGGTTTGGTCTTCACGCCAGTGATGCGGGTCTCGGCTTGAAGCCCGACGGTGAGCGTGATGTTGCGGGTGTCGATCTGCGGCTGCGCGGCGATGGCCCTGACGGGACGCATTTCGATGAACAGGCCCTGCGCGCCGGGCGATGAGGATGGAAGCGGAATCGAGCGGCAGATCTTGTCCCATTCGCGGCGCATGGTCTGCTCGAACGACGTATCGTTGCGCAGCCGCTCCTGGAAACGCTCGATCTGCTCGCTGACGTTCTTGTCGATCATCGGCTTGACCTGCGCCGGCACCGCCATCTTCGCGCCCGCGACGGAGAGCGTGGAGTCGTTGAGATCGACCTGCGCGGTGATCTTCGGATCGACCCGCCAGCCCGGCGCGATCTCCGGTCGCGCGGTCATCGACAGATTGCCCTGGATTTGCGCGTTGGCGTTGAGCGATTTGATCGAGATGTTGCCGATCTGCTTGGCGGCGTTGCCGCCCAGGATATTGCCGAGCGCGTTGCCGATCTGGCTGCCTTCGCCCGTATTGAGCGACCCCGTCACAGTCAAAGTCCCGTTCAGCGGCGTGGACAGCGCCAGCGTGTTTTGCGCGCCGCTGGTGGCGATGGCGCCGCGCTGCACGGTCCAGTCGAGATCGGCGTTCTTCAGAAGTTGCGGGGCCGGATTCGGCGCCTTGCCGCTCATGTTGCGCGGCGTGGCGCGGTCGAGCGCGGCGCTGACGGTCGCCAGTGAAATCCGGACGGGCGCGACAATCTCCGATTGCCGTGCCACGGGCGGCAGCGGCGGCAATGGCGCAAGCTCCAGCCGCTTGATCTCGATCGGCCAGAAATAATTCATCGCTTGCAGGCTGGCGAAAAACGACAGGGCGATGATGACCGATCCAAGCGCGATTGATTTCAGGTTCATGGATTTTCCGGCTGCGGCCTCGCTGGCGTTTTACCGCTGCTGACCAGCGCCCGCCACCCCGAAGCGGTGCGGCGTGTGGCCCAGGCAAAATTCAGTGCGCGTTTTTCGGCGTCTTTTGCGGCTTTGATATGCCCTGCGGCGCGCGGCGCGGCAGGCCGGGCTGCCGCGGCGCACGAGGCCGTCCCATATTCGGCGTTCCCGGCATGCGCTGCTGCTGCGCGCCGGGCCGCTGCGGGAGCGGCGGCGCATGCGTCTCGCTGGCGCGCTGGCCCGGCTTTGCCGCCGGAGCGCTGGGCAGTTGCGGCCGGCCTTCGGGGCGCTGTCCCGGCTGCGGACGTTGAGGCCCGCCTTGCCGCTGGCCGCCGGGTGCGTTTTGCGGACGCTGCAGATTGCCGGGACCGCGCTGCGGTCCGTTTTTCCGCGCCGGGTTTTGCAGGCGAAGGTCGCGCTGGCGCGTCACGATCTGCCGTCCGATGCCCTGCGCGGCATGCACCTGACGCACATAGCCGAGATCGCGCGCGGCGATCTGCGGCGAAATCTGCAGTGGCGCTGCGGTGAAACGTCCGCCTGCGCCGGGGCGAATCGAAAAACCGCTGGACGCCTGCGAGAGCAGGCCGAGGCGTGCGCCATCGCGTCCGTTCACCTCGATATGCCCGACACGGCCATCCGCGTCGGGATAGAGTTTGATCGCGACATCGCTGCTGGCCGAAACATTGTCCGGCACGTCGATCACGCCGGTGGTGCCGCGAATGCCGAGCGTCGCGGTCGGCGTCGCGATCTTCATGTCGCCGGTTTTCGCCACGGCGCTGGCGACGAAGGCGACGGTGCCGCGCGCGACATTATAGAGCGCCGCGTTGTTCTTGCCGCCTTCCTCGTAGAGATATTTATTCACCACGATCCGCGCGCTGGCGCTGAGTTTGAACGTGGTGTCGTCGGTGAAGGTGACGCTGAGCGCCGAATTGGCCCCGGTCTGCAGCGTGTCGCCCATATAGATATCGTCGTCGGTCTTCAGCGGGCTCGACTTGCCGAACCGCGACACCGTCGCACTGCCGGTTAGCGTTGCGATATTGCCGACCGGATCGCCAGCCGGCGGCAGGATGTTGGAAGCCGCCGCGCCTTGCGCAGGCTGGCCCGATGGCGCGGGCGTCGTTGGAGCGGGATTTGAAGGGGGCTGATCCTGCGATGGCGGCGTGGCTGGAGCGGTTGCCGGTGGCACGGGAGACACGGAAGGAGCGGGGGTTGATACGCTGTTTTGCGCCAGACCCGGCGATGTGGCGATCAGCGCACCGAGAGCCAGACCGAACGCCAGCGCGGGAGCAAACCTGCTGAATGTCACGCGCCGATCCTGTTGCCCTGTCTCGTTACCGGCTGTGATTCTAGAGCAAAACGCGCTCCGGCAAAGCCGCGCATGTTTCCGTTCGACAGGAATTTCCTCGGAGTCCGCCTTACAACAGCCCCGATTACAGCAAGCGGAATGACGGCTGCCGCGCAGCCGCTGCCGCCGGACATGCGAAGGGCGCGTCCGAGGATTGCGCGGCAAGGTCTCATCGTGGTTAAAAAACCTTGAAAAACAACGCGTTGAAGAGTCCTTAAGTTTATTCGCAGACGTTGCGCGGATGACGCGCGGAGTTCGTTTGTATCTTGTCGGCTCCTTCGTCCTTGTCTCGCTGGCGGGTTGCGGCCGTGGTTTCTTTCAGGCCGAACGCGAACCCTGGCGCGCCGAGGCGGAGGCCGCTTGCCTGAAATCCGGCGCGGTGAAGGAAGGCCCGGACCTTGTGCGGATCGACCCGATTGCCGGTCCCGGGGTTTGCGGCGCGGAGTTTCCGCTGAAGGTCGCAGCCCTCGGCGAAAGCAACTCCTCGCTTGGTTATGTCGATGACATGCGCCCACCCAATGCCGTCGGCAACGCGCAGCCGCGCTGGCCGGTGTCGCAGCCGCAGCCATCCTACGCGCAGCCGTCTTACTCTTCCTCGCCGCCCGCTTCGTCGTCCTATCCGCCGCCGAACTATCAGGGCGCATCGCCCGGCGCGCCGACGTCTCTGAACCCGCCCGGCGTGGCACAGCCGCCGGACGATGAAGACAACGCGGCTTACGGCGCGCCATCGCAGCAGCGCTATCCGAACGCAGGGGCCTCACGTTCGCCCTACACGGCGCGACCGTCTTCCGCGTCCTCGAATTATCCGCTGCCAAACGCTTCGCTGCCGCGCCTCGGTCCGGTTGGAAATCCGGTGTCGGCCGTCGGTCCCGTTGCGTTGAAGCCGACTGCGACGCTGGCCTGTCCGATCGTTTCCGCGCTGGACGGCTGGATCAGCGAGGCCGTGCAACCGGCGGCGATCCGCTGGTTCGGCGCGCGGGTGGTCGAGATCAAGCAGATCTCCGCCTATTCGTGCCGCGGCATGAACGGCAATCCGAACGCGCATATTTCCGAGCACGCGTTCGGCAACGCACTCGATGTCGCGGGCTTCACGCTCGCGGACGGACGCTACATTTCGGTGCAGAACGGCTGGAAGGGCCTGCCGGAAGAGCAGGGCTTTCTGCGCGATGTTCAGGGCGCGGCGTGCCAGCGCTTCACCACGGTGCTCGGGCCAGGCGCGAACATCTATCACTACAATCACATTCACGTCGATCTGATGCGCCGCGCGAGCGGGCGTGTGATCTGCGAACCGGCTGCGGTGTCAGGCGAGGAAGTCGCCGCGCGCGCCGGCGGCCGTCCCTATGCCAGCCGTGACATGCGCGACAACGGCGTCACTGGATCGATCGGAACGCGCGGGAAGCGTTTTGTCGCCAAGGGCCCATTGTCGAAGGACGACCGGGCAACCATCGAGGATGAATCGCGGATCGGCGATCGCGACTGACTTGCCGACCAGTCCGTCTACGACTTGACCTGATACGCCGCCAAGAACATCCGCACCGCGCTCTCGACCACCTCGGCGATCCGCTCGCTGCTCGGCGGCGGCGACACCTGCATGATGAAGGGCAGGAACAGCGTAGCCTGACAGCTCATCAGAAACTGCGAAGCCGCAAGCTCCGTATTGCCGATGTCGAGACGGCCGGCGGCGGTCTGGTTGTTGAGATAGTCCGCCAGCTTGCCGATCCAGTTGGCCGGGACGTTATGATAATAGCGACGCCCAAGCTCGGGCATGCGCTCCGCGATTGCCATGATGGTGCGGATGGTTGAGCCGCCCTGGGGCCGGCAGAGCAGCTCCATATAGCTCTGTCCAAATTTGCGTAGCACGCTGGCGACATCATCGTCCGGATTGATGCTCAGCTTCTCGATGCCCTGGACGCGCATCTCGCATTCGCACATCGCTTCGAACAGCGTGTGCTTGTCGGTGAAGTAAACGTAGAGCGTACCCTTGGAAACGCCCGCCGCCTTGGCAATCTCGCCCATGCTGGCGCCATCGAAACCGAGATCGAGAAAAACCTGCCGCGCGCCCAAAAGGATTTGGCGGCGTTTGGCACTGTCTTCGTCGCCGGCGGCGACCGGCATGGAGGGGGCAGGTGAGTTCATGGCTGTACACTAACCTATAATGGGAACCCCGAAGCCATTGGTAGATATGGATCAAAATATTTGAAGACTGAGACGTATTTACTATTGACCGAACGGTTCGGTCAATCCTAAATGCTATTTACCGAGGTTTCAACAGGGCCAGAAAGCGTGCCGATTGGCATTATCCGGCCTTTTGCCAGAATAATGGTTCAGGATCATAGCGATGGCCCTCCCTGCACGCGATCAAGCTGCCCGGTTGCTTCGCCCTATCGAGGAGACTGATGGATCTGCAGCGGCAGAACCCGCGCGGCCGCAGCAGCCTTCCGCCCCTCGGGAGACCGGCAAGGCTCCGGCCGAAGCACCTGTGGTCGAAGCGCCGGTGAAAGGTAAAAAGCAAAAGAAGGCCGCCCCGGCCAAATCCGGACTTCGCCGCAAGGTGTTTATGGGCATTGGCGCGCTGGCGGCGCTCGCCGCGGTCTATTTCGGCATTCACTACCTGCTCGTCGGACGCTTCTGGGTGACGACCGACGACGCCTATGTGCGTGCGAACAACACCGTGCTGGGCGCCAAGGTTGCGGGATACATTTCAAAAATTGCAGCTGGCGATAACAGTGAAGTGAAGGCAGGCGATCTGCTGTTCCAGATCGACGATGGTGACTACGTGATCGCCGTCAACAATGCCAAGGCCAGGATCGGAACGCAGGAAGCGACGATCGAACGCATCGGCAAGCAGGCGCTGGCGCAGCAGAGCGCGGTTGATCAGGCAAAATCGCAGGTGGCTTCGGCGCAGGCGGCGGTCGAGCGCACGCAGGCCGATTTCGCCCGTCAGGAAGAATTGAGCGCAAAGGGATTCGCATCGAAAGCCACCTATGATGTGTCGAAGGCCGGCCGCGATCAGGCGGTCGCCAGCCTGCAGGGCGCGCAGGCACAGCTCGATGCCGCGCAGGCGCAGGTTGACGTCATCAACGCGCAGCAGGCCGAGGCCAAGGGCCAGCTTGCCGAACTGAAGACCTCGCTCGCCAAGGCGGAGCGCGATCTTGCGTTCACCACGGTGCGTGCGCCGGTGGACGGCGTGTTCTCCAACCGCATGGTCAACGCGGGCGATTACATTCAGGTCGGCCAGCGTCTTGCCAATGTGGTGCCGCTGAATGACGTCTATATCGACGCCAATTTCAAGGAGACCCAGCTTGGGCGGATCCGCCCCGGGCAGCATGTGAGCATTTCTGTTGATGCTGTCAGTGGCCGCACTTTCGACGGCGTAGTGGAAAGCCTCGCGCCGGCGTCCGGCTCGGTATTCACTTTGCTGCCGCCGGACAATGCGACGGGCAACTTCACCAAGATCGTGCAGCGGTTGCCGGTTCGTGTCCACGTTTCGGAAGCCGATGCCAAGGAGCATCTGATGCGCGCGGGCATGTCGGTGATCGTCAGCGTCAACACAAAAGCCGAACCGCAGTCGGCACAGAACGCGGCGGCACAAGAGACATCATCGAAATCCGCCGCGAACTAAGAGCGCGGCGGCGCTAAGCGCCATCGGGCGAGGCACGTCATGTCCTCCACAACAGTAACAGGACCGGCCGATATTCCCGCGCCTTCGGTGGCTGCTTCCGAGGAAGCGGTCGATCCGAAGCGGATGATCGCGTTTGTCATCATGGTGTTCGGCATGTTCATGTCGATCCTGGACATTCAGATCGTCTCCGCATCGCTCTCCGACATTCAGGCCGGGCTGTCCGCGTCCTCCACCGAAGTGTCGTGGGTGCAGACCGCCTATCTGATCGCCGAGGTCATCGCGATTCCGCTGTCGGGCTTCCTGTCCCGCGCGTTCGGCACCCGCATCCTGTTCGCGATGTCCGCCGCCGGCTTTACCGGCGCGAGCTTCATGTGCGGCCTGACCTCCGACATCGATCAGATGATCCTGTGGCGCGCGGTGCAGGGCTTTCTCGGCGCGGGCATGATCCCGACGGTGTTCGCCTCCGCCTATACGATCTTCCCGCGCAGCAAGCTGCCGATCGTCACGCCCGTGATCGGCCTTGTCGCGACGCTCGCGCCGACCATCGGCCCGACGGTGGGCGGCTACATCACCGACGTGATGTCGTGGCACTGGCTTTTCTTCATCAACGTGCTGCCCGGCATCGGCGTCACGCTCGGCGTGCTGGCGCTGGTCGATTTCGACGAGCCGAATCTGGCGCTGCTCGATCATTTCGACTGGTTCGGCCTCATTACGATGGCGGGCTTTCTCGGCGCAATGGAATATGTGCTGGAAGAGGGGCCGCAATATCAGTGGTTCCAGGACGAGTCCGTCGCGATCATGGGCATGATCTGCGCGGTGTCCACGGTGCTGTTCTTCTGGCGCGTGCTGACCGCGAAAGAGCCGATCGTCGATATCCGCGCCTTCACCAACCGCAACTTCGCCATCGGCAGCATCTTCTCGTTCTGCGTCGGCATCGGCCTTTATGGCATGACTTATATGTATCCGCGCTATCTCGCCGAGGTGCGCGGCTATAGCCCGGTGATGATCGGCGAGACCATGTTCGTGTCGGGTCTTGCGATGTTCGTGGCGGCGCCGCTGGCCGGCCGGCTGATGACGCGGCTCGATCCGCGCTACATGATCGCGGCCGGACTTCTGATCTTCGCCGCCAGCACCTGGCAGATGACGTGGATTACCCGCGATTTCGATTTCTACGAACTCTTGTGGCCGCAGATCTTCCGCGGCGTCGGCATCATGCTGGCGATGATCCCGGTCAACAACATCGCGCTCGGCACGCTGGCGCCCTCGATGATGAAGAACGCCTCCGGCCTCTTCAACCTGACGCGTAATCTTGGCGGCGCGGTCGGACTTGCTCTCATCAATGAAGTTCTCAACGACAGAACGGATTTTCACATTGATCGCCTGCATGACCGGATGAACTGGGGCAGCGCCGCCGCGGTCGATTTGCTCAACACGCTGACGCAGAAATTTCAGGGTATGGGCGATGCGGCGATGATGGCGCTGAAGGAACTGTCGATGATCGCGCACCGGCAGGCGACGGTGATGGCGTTCGGCGATGCGTTTTACATGCTGACATTCTTCTATGTCGGGCTCAGCATCCTCGTGGTGTTCGTCAACAAGCCGAAGGCGGGCGCCGGCGCGGGCGGCGGCGCGCACTAGATTCTCGATCCGGAAATGGAGAGGGGTCCGGCGTGTTCGCGCCGGACCCCTCATTGGTCCACATGACAGTTCACGCCGGTTTAATTGCGTGTTCATGCGGTCGTCAGCCAGCCTGTAAGCCGGGTTCTGTAGGGCCCTGAATGGTTCGCACCGTTCAAGACGTGACGGCCATTCCTCTGGGACGCGAGTTACCCCGCGCCTCAAGCAACCTACCCGGACAGCGAGCCTGACATCGCCCCGCGGAGTTATCGTTCGAAAACGAACTTGCCGCTATGCCGTCCCTATTCGGTCTTGCTCCCGGTGGGGTTTGCCATGCGATCTCCGTTGCCGGACATCCGGTGCGCTCTTACCGCACCTTTTCACCCTTACCTTTATCGAAACAAAGGCGGTTCGTTCTCTGTGGCACTGTCCCTGGGGTCGCCCCCGCCGGACGTTATCCGGCACCGTATGTCGATGGAGCCCGGACTTTCCTCCCCCGCGACCTTTCGATCCTTGCGAGAGCGGCCGTCCGGCCGACTGACACCGATGACATGACGTCTGCGGCGCGATGCGTCAAGGCGTGGAGCGCAGGTGGCAGCGGTTAAAAGGCGAGATGGTGAAGCAAATCCGGCTTGCCGGTTTCGGCCGGGATTGTTTCCAGAAGCTGGCGCAACGTCGCCAGTGTGGAGTAATCCGCCACGCCGTCCACGCGGTCGGGACGGAAGTGACGCTGGAAGGCCGCCACCGCATCCATTGTCATGCCGTCATACTGTCCCGATGGCCGCACGTCATAGCCGTAATTGGCCAACGCGCGCTGGAGTGACATCACTTCATCGCCGCTGGCGCCGAGCATCTTGCTTTCACTGCGGACGATGGGCGCGGGCTCGACCCAGTGCCCGACGCCGGAATCCGCAAGCAACCGCCAGGGAAATTTCTCGCCGGGATCCTTCTTGCGTCCGGGGGCGATATCCGAATGCGCCAGCACGCGATGTTTCGGGATATTTCGCCGCAGCGAGATACCCTTGCACAGTGCAATCACGGCTGCGATCTGGCGCAGCGGAAAATCCGGATAGCCAAGATCGTGGCCGCGATTGACGATCTCGATTCCGATGGAGGCGGAATTGATATCGGTTTCGCCCGCCCATGACGAAGAACCGGCGTGCCAGGCCCGCAAACTCTCCTTCACGCATTGCACGATGCCGCCATCCTCCAGCACGACGTAATGGGCGGACACTTCGGTGCCCGCAGTATACAGACGCGAGATCGCGCTCTCAGCGTCGGCCATGCCGGTGTAGTGCAGTACGATCATGTCGGGCGCACGGCCGTTCTTGCGGTCGTTGAAATTGGCCGACGGCGTCACGTCGGAGACGACGGACGAATCCGGCAGAAAACTCATGTCGCTCTTGAATCCTGGACGATGCGGAACGCGCGCCGCTGCACGGGGCGGTTCGGCGAAGGCTGGTGAAAACGACATTTGACAACCAATCCAGGCAGGAGAGCGGCGGCACCCTGATACTGCTGTCACTATTTCGTCATGAACCGTCACGAGCAATTCAATCTCCGGATGGAACCGGATTTATCCACACCCGAACTTGTGACGTCTGTGCCGATGCTTTGATAGCCGACAAAAACGCCGTCCGAAATTTCGGACGGCGCATTTTTTCGGAATATACTGTTGCCGTTAGCGAGGCACTTCACCCGGTGGAAAAATCGTGAACTCGGGCGAATTGCGCATCACCGATTCCGGTCCGGGAGGCGAATAGACCGCGAAAACACGTAACGCTTCCCAACCGGTGTTGAACGTCGAGTGATAGGCGCCCTTGGGAATATTGACCAGACTTCCACCGGTGATCGTCTGCTTGATCTGGGTTCCATCCGGTTCCTCGATCATCATCTCGCCTTTGCCCGATATCACATAGATCAGCTGCTCGGTTTCGGGATGATTGTGACGCGCATGGCCCTGACCCGGTTTGAAGTAGAGCGCGACAGCACTGATGTTGCCGCCAGTTTGTTCCGGGTCGCAGAGTGTCTTGGCTGTGGTCCAGCTCGAGACGATGGTGTCGACTTCCTCAGGAGTCACAGCGATTTTTTTGAACATGGCGTCGGGTTTCTTGCGTTGATGGAGTGTCATGGGATCAAGCCTTGATGTCAGTTCCATTGGTTTCGCGGAGGCAGAAGAAGTTCACGGTGACCGCGAACAGCGCCACGGCGACCGGAAACCACAGTCCGAAGTAAATGTTGCCGGTGTAGGCGACCATCGCGACGGCGATGGTCGGGACCATGCCGCCAAACCAGCCGGTCCCCAGATGGTAGGGCAGCGACAGTGACGAATAGCGGATGCGAGTGGGGAACAGTTCGACCAAAAGCGCGGGGACGGGGCCGTAGGCAACCGCGAGCAGGAAAACCAGCATGAAGTTCAATGCCAACAGCATCGGCACATTCACCTGGGCCGGGTCGGCTTTTGACGGATAGCCGGCATCCGCGATCGCCTTCGTTACGGCGCTCGAAAACGCAGCCATCTGCTTGACGCCGTCTTCCTTGGAGAGCTGGGCGATGTCGATGGAGGGGATGACCGTATTTCCGATCCGGATACTCGCAGGCTGGCCGCTCGCGCCTGCTTCATTGCGGTAGCTGACGCCGAGCGAGACCAGCTTGGCTTTCGCAACGTCGCACGACGAGGTGAATTTCGAAGTTCCGGTCAGATTGAACTGAAACTGGCAATCAGCCGGGTCGGCGATCACTGTCACGGGCGAAGATGCAACGGCGCGCTCCAGCGCGGGATTGGCGAAATGGGTCATCGCTTTGAAGGTCGGGAACAGCGCGAGGGCGGCGAGGAAAATCCCCGACAGGATCACCTTCTTGCGTCCGATTTTGTCGGACAACCAGCCGAACGCCACAAAAAATGGCGTTGCGAGCAGCAGTGACAACATCACAATCAGATTGGCGGTCCAGCCATCGATCTTCAGCGTCTGGGTCATGAAGATCAGCGTGTAGAGTTGTGTCGTGTACCAGATCACGCCGAAGCCGGCGGACAGCACGAACGCGACGATCACGATTTTAAGATTTTTCCATTGGCCGAACGCCTCACTGATCGGCGCGTTCGACTGGCGGCCTTCGGCCTTCATCTGGAGAAATACCGGCGACTCCTGCATCGCAAGTCGCATCCATACAGAAATTGCCAGAAGCAGGATCGAGACCAGGAACGGCAGGCGCCAGGCCCAGTCGGCCAGTGCCTGCTCTCCGAAGTAAGAGCGCGTGACGAAGATGGCGAACAGCGAGAGGAAGACACCGAGCGTTCCGGTTGTCTGAATCCATGACGTATAAAGACCGCGCTTGCCGTCGGGTGAATGTTCGGCAACGAACACCGCCGCGCCGCCATACTCGCCGCCGATGGCGAGACCCTGCAGCAGGCGCATTGCGATAAGAATGCAGGGAGCGGCGATACCGATGCTGGCATAGGTCGGCAGCAGGCCGACCGCAAATGTCGACAAGCCCATGATCAGGATCGTTATCAGAAACGTATATTTCCTGCCGATCAGGTCGCCGATACGGCCAAACACGATCGCGCCGAACGGGCGGATGATGAACGCCGCGGAGAACGCGAGCAGCGCGAAGATCAGTCCGGTTGTGGGATTGGTGCTTGCGAAAAACTGCTTGCCGATGACGGGCGCAATTGCACCGAAAAGTATGAAGTCATACCACTCGATCACCGTTCCGACGCACGATGCGCTGATGATCTTGAATTCTTCACGCGTGAGGCCCTGATGCGGGACATTGTCCGTCGGGGCGGCTTGCGCTGACGTGGACATCGTAATGCTCACCATTTCATTCCTCGCTTTGAACTGTGTTTCAAACATTGTTCCGGGCAGCGGATGAACCAACGAATTTTGTTGGCCTCTGCACATTTGAACTGCAAAACCTGCTCAACCGGCGATCATTTGCCTGTTTGTTGGATCGGCTTTTGCGAACTCTCTCGAAAGCTAGCGATCCAACAATTCTTGTTCTTTCAAAAAAAACTTGGGTGTGATCAAATTCGGAAACCTGCGCTGGCGCGAAAAACATGCGCCTGGACGAAAGAAATGCAGTTTCCTCAGACCCAGAAATTCGAGGCTGAACTCGGCGTAAGCGATACTCACAAGATCGCGTACATGCCGATGAACACCCTGCTGATCGAAAGCGCCGGCCGGGGCTGGAAAAACGTCTACGCCGCGCTGGCCCAAGTCAACAGCTGGTCGGGATCGTTGCAATCGACCGGCCATCCTTGTCTCGCATATTGCCTGCACCGTCCCGCTTATCTTTACCGCCGTCTCGAAAACACCGGGCAGATCGAACAGGCCACGATCCGTCCGCGCGAGTTTTTCATTCTTCCCGCTCATGAAGGGATGGATTGGCTGCGGCACGGATCGTCGGACATGCTGATGCTGTATCTTCGACAGGAGTTGATCGATGAATTAGCCCGCGCGGCATCAAGCCAGGCGCAAGACAGTGTCGCACTCGAGCTCAGCCTCGGGTCGAACGATCCGTTCATGGAGCAGATCGCGCTGTCGCTTCTGCAGGCGGTTCAAGCGCCGGAGACAGGCGTCTCGAATTTGTATGTCGACGGTCTGGTCAACGCGCTCATTCTTCATCTGCTGCAACGGCAGACCGGCTCTGTGGCGAAAGCCGATTCGATGCTTGTCGCCGACACGCCCGCGTTGCGGCGTTTGCCGGAGTATATCGAGGCGCATCTCGGCGAGAATCTTGACATCGCGAGCCTCGCCCGCGAGGCAGGCCTGTCTCCGCAGGCCCTCACGCGATCTTTCCGCGAGGTGTTTGGATTAACCATCCACCAATACGTCCTGACGCGCCGGCTTGAACGCGCCAAGCATTTGCTACTTGCCACCGACACCTCGGTGGTGAACATCGCGCTGGAAACCGGATTTTCCAGCCAGAGTCACCTTTCAACCGTTTTCAGGCGGCTGGTCGGTGCAACACCAGGACAGTTCCGGCAATCCCGTTGAGGGTGATTTCAAGCCGGCTTACCAGCCAATCCGGCTGAAAATGGATTGAACCGCCGGGTGCTTCATGCGGGCGGCTATTTCCGGTCCGTCAACGATTCCTTAAGGATAATTACCGCTACTAAAGGGTGAAGAATCGCGCCCAAATTCGCGCCATCCGCGGTTCCATTGGTGCTCGAACTCCCATGGCAGACCATCAAATTTCATGCGGACTGCCAGTCTTGCCGAGGGAGCACGACGCGGGATGATCGCACGCACAGACGCACGCCATATCCCCGTTCTCGGCCAGGAGGCTGTGAACTTTCTGGCTCCGCATGATGGCGCTCTTTATGTGGACGCGACATTCGGCGCCGGCGGCTACAGCCGCGCTATTCTCGATGTACCCGGCACGCGTGTGATCGGCATCGATCGCGATCGCACCGCCATTGCAGGCGGGTTCGACCTGGTCGATCGCTTTAAGGGTCGTCTCACGCTGGTGGAGGATCGCTTTTCCAATCTCGAGGCGATCTGTGCCGCGCAGGCCGGCGGCAAGGTCGATGGCGTCGTCATGGATATCGGCGTGTCGTCGATGCAGCTCGACCGCGCCGAACGCGGTTTCTCGTTCCGCAATGACGGGCCGCTCGACATGCGGATGGGATCGGACGGACCGTCCGCCGCCGATGTGGTTGCGAAAGCCTCGGAAGCCGATCTTGCCAACGTCATCTATATCTTCGGCGAGGAACGTCACTCACGCGCCGTCGCACGGGCCATTGTTAAGGCGCGGACCGAAGCACCGATCACGACCACCAGGGCATTGGCCGACATCGTCGCCCGCGTGGTGCGCGCCAAGCCCGGTGAAATTCATCCGGCGACGCGGACGTTTCAGGGTTTGCGGATTTTCGTCAATGAAGAACTCGACGAATTGCGGACCGCGCTGACGGCCTCCGAACATGTGCTGAAGCCGGACGGCCGTCTGGTGGTGGTGACATTCCATTCGCTCGAAGACCGCATCGTGAAGAATTTTCTCAACGAGCGGGCGAAGGGCGGCGGCGGCTCGCGTCACTTGCCCGAAGCCCGGAGGGTCGAACCAAGTTTCGAGATTTTGACCAAGCGTCCGGTAGTCGCAAGTGAAGCCGAAGTCGCGGCCAACCCGCGCGCGCGATCGGCGAAGCTGCGCGCCGCCCGGCGCACGCAGGCTCTGGCATATCCTGAAGACGAACCCTTCGGCTGGCCGACATTGGCGAGCGTGATGAGGGGAGGGCGGTCGTGAGGATCATCCACTTCCTTGTCATTTGTTCGCTGGTGGTCGCGGCCGCCTATGTCTACCGCATCAAGATGGAATCGACGGTGCAGACCGAACGTGTCGTCCGCCTGCGCGCCGATATTCGCGAGGAACGCAACCAGATCGCGGCGCTGCGCGCCGAATGGTCGACGCTGACATCGCCGCGCCGCCTGCAGGGTCTTGCCGAACGTCACCTCACATTGAGGCCGATCGACGCATCGCAGTTCGATCAGCTGAAGAATCTGCCGCCGCGTCCGCCGAGCTTTACCAAACCCGGCGATCCGGACCCGCTCGGTACCATGATCGATACGATTGCGGGCGATAATGCCGCTCCGGACACCACCGGCTCCGTGCCAAAGCAGGGGATGCCGCGGTGACCCACGTGATCCACATCGGAAAACCCTCAGAGTCGCTGCGGCAGCGCCTGATCCGCACGCTTCTCTATGGCCGCAACGTCGACAGGGCCGCCAAGGCTCGTGCGCGTGTCGGGCTCGCCATCCTCGCCTTCGCGATGGTGTTCGCGGTCATCGCCGCACGGTTGATGATGTATGCGATTATCGGCGACAGCCATGGCACGCGGCGCGCCTCCTCGCAGGATGCTATCGCCACCGCGCGCCCAGATATCCTGGATCGCAACGGCGAAATTCTCGCGACCGACGTGAAGGCGTCTTCGCTGTTCGCCGAGCCGCGCAAGCTGATCGACAAGGACGAGGCTATCGAGCTTCTCACCGGCACGCTGCCCGATCTTGATGCCGGCGAAGTGCGCGACCGCCTGTCGTCGCGCAAGGGCTTTGTCTGGCTCAAACGTGAGCTCACGCCGCAGCAGCAGCGCGATGTGTTCAAGCTCGGTCTGCCCGGCGTCGGTTTTTTGCGCGAGAACAAGCGTGTCTATCCGACCGGGCCGGAAGTTTCGCATCTGATCGGTCTGGTCAATATCGACAACCAGGGCATCGCCGGCATCGAGAAATGGCTCGACGGCAACGGCCTTGCCGATCTGCACCGCGCGGGCTTCGCCACCGACCGGCAGCAGGAACCGATCCAGCTCGCGGTCGATTTGCGTGTCGAGCATGCGCTGCGCGATGAACTCATCAAGGCCAAGGACAAATTTCACGCCAAGGCGGCATCGGGTCTGGTCTCAAATGTCAGGACCGGCGAGATCGTCGCCATGGTCTCATTGCCGGACTTCGATCCGAACAATCCCAAGGAGGCCAACGATCCCGACCGCATCAACCGCCTGACGACGGGCGTGTACGAAATGGGATCGACCTTCAAGGCCTTCACGCTGGCGATGGGTCTGGATTCCGGCAAGATCAATCTGAACTCGACGGTGGATGCCCGCGGGCCTCTGCAATACGGCAAGTTCACGATTCACGACGACCATCCGCTCGGCCGCTTCATCAACATCAAGGAAGTCTTCACCTACTCATCCAACGTCGGCGCAGCGCGCGTCGCGCTTCAGCAAGGCGTCGAGGCGCACAAGGCGTTCCTCGCCAAGATGGGACAGATGACGCGCCTTCGCACCGAATTGCCGGAAAGCGCCTCGCCGCTGTTGCCGCGCCACTGGAGTGATCTCAACACCATCACCATTGCGTTCGGTCACGGCATGGCGGTGGCGCCGCTGCAGGCGGTGATGGGCATCGATGCCTTGGTGAATGGCGGCTATCTCATTCCGCCGACCTTTCTCAAGCGCACCGAAGCCGAAGCCATGGCGCTGGCGCGCAAGGTCATCAAGACCGAAACCAGCGACAAGATGCGCTACCTGATGCGCCTCAACGCCGAAGTCGGCACCGCCAAGAAGGCTGACGTCAAAGGGTATTATATCGGGGGTAAGACAGGCACCGCTGAAAAGGTCATCAACGGCAAATATGCCAAGAAGCGCGTGCTCAATGCTTTCACCGCCATCCTGCCGGCCGACAACCCGAAATACCAGCTGCTGGTCATGCTGGACGAGCCGCAGGCGCTCCCTGAAACCCACGGTTTTATCACCTCCGGCTGGAACGCCGTGCCAACCGGGGGCAATGTCATTGCCCGAATCGCGCCACTGCTCGGGATCGCCCCGCGCTTCGACCTGCCGCCGTCCGACCGCCTTATTCTTGCGGCATCGAAGGATAACCGGTAATCGCGAGGCGGGACGAACGCGAACCGGATCACGAGGCGGGGACTCCTTGAAACTTCGCGACCTTTTCAGCGGCGATGCCGGAGTGACGGTCCCGACCGCGCAGGTCGAGGCCGCCGGGCTGGCCGTGGACAGCCGCGCCGTGAAGCCCGGCGATGTCTTTTTCGCGCTCAGCGGGGCCAAACTCGACGGCGTGCACTTTATCGATCAGGCCATCGGCAGGGGCGCAGTCGCCATTGTCGGTGACCGTTTGCCGCAGGCAGATTCTCGGGCGGTGTTTGTCACAAGCGCGAATCCCAGGCGCAGTCTGGCGCTCGCCGCCGCGAGATTCTTTCCCCGCCAGCCGCAGATCATTGCCGCCGTCACCGGCACCAGCGGCAAGACCTCGGTCGCAGCCTTCACCCGACAGATCTGGGAACGGCTCGGCCATCAGGCCGCCAGCATCGGCACCATCGGGCTCGTTTCGCCCAAGCGCACGGTCTACGGCTCGCTCACCACGCCAGATCCGATTGCGCTGCATCGCTCGCTGGACGAGATCGCGGGTGAGGGCGTCACCCATCTGGCGCTCGAAGCCTCGTCGCACGGTCTCGACCAGCATCGGCTGGATGGCGTTCGCATCGGCGCCGGAGCCTTCACCAATCTGTCGCGCGACCACATGGATTATCACCCGACCGTCGAGCATTATCTTGCCGCCAAGCTGAGGCTGTTCAGCGATCTCGTCGCCGCCGGCGGACCTGCCGTGATCGCCGCGGATCACGACCATTCCGAAACCGTGATTGCTGCCTCGCGCAAGCGCGGACTCGATGTCATGACCGTCGGACGCAAGGGAACTGCAATCACGCTGCGCGATGCGGCCATCGAGGGTTTCGGCCAGATCATCTCGGTGGAGCACAACGGCCGCAAATATCGTTTGCGGCTACCGCTGGTCGGCGAATTCCAGATCGAGAACGCGCTGGTGTCGGCGGGTCTCGCCATCGGCACGGGCGGCGATGCCGACAAGGCGTTCGCGGCGCTGGAGCAGCTCGAGGGCGCCAGAGGCCGTCTCGAACTGGTCGGCTCGCGAAACGGCGCGCCGGTGTTCGTCGATTACGCGCACAAGCCCGACGCGCTGGCGAAGGCGCTCGAAGCCCTGCGGCCTTATGCCAGCCGCAAGCTTGTCGTGGTGTTCGGCGCGGGCGGCGATCGCGATTCCGGCAAGCGGCCCTTGATGGGGGCCGTCGCCGCTGCAGGGGCCGATGTGGTGATCGTCACTGACGACAACCCGCGCAGTGAAAATCCCGCCGCGATCCGAGCCGCGATTCTCGCTGAGGCGACGGGCGCAAGGGAAATCGGCGACCGTGCGCAGGCGATCCGCACTGCTGTCGCGCAGCTTCAGGCAGGTGATGCCTTGCTGATCGCGGGCAAGGGTCACGAGACAGGGCAGATCGTCGGAGACAAGGTGCTTCCCTTCAGCGATCACGAAACTGCGCTGGCCGCGCTTGCGGAGCATGCCGCATGAGTGGACCATTATGGACCATCGGTGCGGTGGCGGATGCGATGCGGGCCGCGCGCAGCGGGACGTTGCCTGAGATCGCCACGGGTCTCTCCATCGACAGCCGCACCATTGCGCCCGGAGAAGCTTATTTCGCGATCAAGGGCGACGTGCATGACGGCCACGATTTCGTCGAGGCCGCATTAAAGAATGGCGGCGGTGTTGCGGTGATCGACGAACAGCATCGCGACCGGTTTTCCGGCGATCTGCCGCTGCTGATCGTGCCTGATGTTCTTGCCGGTCTGGTCGATCTTGCCCGCGCTTCGCGCGCGCGCTTGCAGGCAAAAATCATCGCGGTGACTGGCTCGGTCGGCAAGACATCGACCAAGGAAGCTTTGCGCTGCGTGCTGCAGGATCAAGGCGAAACTCACGCCTCGGCCGCCTCATTTAACAATCATTGGGGTGTGCCGCTGTCGCTGGCGCGCTGCCCGGCCAGCGCGAAATTTGCGATCTTTGAAATCGGCATGAACCATGCCGGCGAAATCGAGCCGCTGGTGAAAATGGTGCGGCCGCACATTGCCATCGTCACCACGGTCGAGCCGGTGCATCTGGAGTTCTTCTCCGGGATCGAGGCGATTGCGGATGCCAAGGCTGAGATTTTTACCGGCGTCGAACCGGACGGAACGGCCATTCTCAATATCGACAATTCGCAATTCGCCCGGCTTCGGGACAAGGCCAAAGCGGCCGGTATCTCTCGCATCGTCTCATTTGGAGCGGCGGACAAGGCGGATGCGCGCCTGATCGATGTCGCCCTGCAGCCGGCCGACTCGGCCGTGCATGCTGACATTCTCGGGCAGCATGTTGCTTACAAAATCGGCGTGCCGGGCCGGCACATTGCGGTGAATTCGCTGGCCGTGCTCGCTGCGGCGTCGCTTGCCGGCGCGGACCTTGCTCTCTCAGCGCTCGCGCTCACGCGCTTCAAGCCGGCGAGCGGTCGCGGCGTGCGGCAAATTCTCGAAGTCGAGAGCGGGACCGCGACTTTGATCGACGAAAGCTACAATGCCAATCCCGCCTCGATGGCCGCCGCACTCAATGTACTGGGTCAGGCTGAACTTGGCGCGCGGGGACGGCGCATTGCGGTGCTGGGCGACATGCTGGAACTGGGTGCGGCGGGCGGAGAGCTTCACCGCGGTCTGGGCAAGGCCATCGAAGTCAACAGGATCGATGCGGTATTCTGCTGTGGTCCGTTGATGCGTTATTTGTGGGAGGCCCTTCCTTCAGCGAAGAAGGGCGGCTATGCCGACACGTCCGCGGCGCTGGAGCCGCAGGTCATCTCCGCAATCGGTCCGGGCGACGCCATCATGGTCAAGGGGTCTCTCGGTTCGCGCATGAAACTGATCGTCACGGCACTCGAAAAGCGATTTCCCTCCAAAGCCCCACTCGACGATCTGACGGTATAGGCGGTTTGAATGTTTTACTGGCTCACTGATTTGGTCGGCACGATTCCCGGCATCAATGTTTTTCGATACATCACATTTCGCACCGGCGGGGCGATGCTGACCGGCGCGCTGTTCGTGTTCATGTTCGGTCCGTGGATCATCGACCATCTGCGCCTCGCGCAGGGCAAGGGCCAGCCGATCCGCGCCGACGGCCCGCCGACCCATCTCGTCACCAAAAAAGGCACGCCGACGATGGGCGGCCTGATGATCCTGTCTGGCCTTCTGGTGGCGACCTTGCTGTGGGCCAATCTGCGCAATCCCTATGTGTGGGTCGTTCTGTTCGTCACGCTCGGTTTCGGCTTCGTCGGTTTCTATGACGACTATCTGAAGGTCACCAAGCAGACCCATGCCGGGTTTTCGGGGCGCACGCGATTGGCGGTCGAATCGGTGATTGCGCTGATCGCCTGCACGATCATCGTCTGGGTCGGTCGCGACACCACGACGACGATCCTGGCGATTCCCTTCTTCAAGGATTTCGCGCTCAAATTCGGCTGGTTCTTCATTATTTTCGGCACCTTCATCATGGTCGGCGCCGGCAATGCGGTGAATCTCACCGACGGCCTCGACGGTCTCGCCATCGTTCCGGTGATGATCGCGGCGGCGAGCTTCGGCATGATCGCCTATCTCGTCGGCAACGCGGTGTTCGCCGAATATCTGCAAATCCGCTATGTCGCGGGCACCGGCGAACTCGCCGTGCTGTGTGGCGCGGTGCTCGGCGCGGGACTTGGCTTTTTATGGTTCAATGCGCCGCCTGCCTCGATCTTCATGGGCGATACCGGCTCGCTCGCGCTCGGCGGCATGCTCGGCGCGATCGCGGTCGCGACCAAGCACGAGATCGTGCTGGCGGTGATCGGCGGCCTGTTCGTGCTGGAAGCGGTCTCGGTGATCGTGCAGGTGGCATCCTTCAAGCTCACCGGGAAACGCATTTTCAAGATGGCGCCGATCCATCATCATTTCGAGCAGCTCGGCTGGACCGAACCGCAGATCGTGATCCGGTTCTGGATCATCTCGGTGATGCTGGCGCTGGCCGGCCTGTCCACGCTGAAGTTGCGGTGAGAGCGTGATCCCGGTCACCAGTTTCGCTGGCAAAACCGTTGCTGTCTTCGGCCTTGGCGGATCGGGACTTGCGAGCTGCGATGCGCTGAGGGCGGGCGGTGTGGACGTCATCGCGAGCGATGACAGCGCCGACAAGCTTGCCGCGGCCGCGCGCGCCGGATTCACCACCGCCGATCTTCGCACGGTATCGTGGAGTCATTTTTCGGCGCTGGTGCTGACGCCGGGCGTGCCGCTGACTCATCCGAAACCGCACTGGACGGTGGAGATGGCGAGGGCCGCCGGTGTCGAAGTCATCGGCGACATCGAACTATTCTGCCGCGAGCGGCGGCGCGTCGCGCCGAGTGCGCCCTTTGTCGCAATCACCGGCACCAACGGTAAATCGACCACGACCGCCCTGATCGCGCATCTGATGCGCGAAGCCGGTTTCGATACCCAGATGGGCGGCAATATCGGAACCGCGATCCTGTCGCTCGATCCGCCGGCGCTCGGTCGTGTGCATGTGATCGAGATGTCGTCCTATCAGATCGATCTGACGCCATCGTTGCACCCGAGCGTCGGTATTCTGCTGAATGTCACCGAGGATCACATCGACCGGCACGGCAGCATCGAGCATTACGCCGCGGTGAAGGAGCGTCTCGTGATGGGCGTGCAGCGCGGAGGCACGGCCATCGTTGGCGTGGACGATCCCTTCAGCGCCGCGACCGCCGACCGCGCCGATCACGCGGGTATTCATACCGTTCGCATTTCGGTTCAACGCAAGCTTGAAAACGGCGTCTGGCTCGAGGGCGAGAAACTTTTCCGGAGTGCGGCGAATGAAACGGCGTTGATCGCCGATCTTCATGGCATCGGCTCGCTGCGCGGACGTCACAACGCACAGAACGCCGCCTGCGCCGCGAGCGCGGCGCTGGCGCTCGGTGTTCCGTTCGATGTCATGCAAAAGGGGCTTCGCAGCTTTCCCGGGCTTGCCCACCGCATGGAGCAGATCGGCGTGAAGGGCAACGTCCTGTTCGTCAACGACTCGAAAGGCACCAACGCGGATGCGGCGGCGCGGGCATTATCGTCCTTCGGCGATATTTTCTGGATTGCCGGTGGCAAGCCGAAGAGCGGCGGCATCGAATCGCTGCGCGAATTCTTTCCCCGTATCCGCAAGGCGTATCTGATCGGTGAGGCAGCGAAGGAGTTTGCAGCGACGCTCGGCGGCGTGGCACACGAGATCAGCGGCACGCTCGATGAGGCGGTGCCGCACGCCGCCAGCGATGCCGAGGCCTCAAACCTTCAAAATGCGGTGGTTTTGCTCTCGCCCGCCTGCGCGTCCTTCGACCAGTTTCCGAATTTCGAGGTGCGCGGCGATTATTTCCGCAAGCTTGTGCAGGCCTTGCCCGGGATTAAGCCCGTGGCGTAAGAGGGCGCGGGAAATTCACCTGGCATTAACACTCTGGCAACCATGATGGGCGACCAATGGGCTGATATTCGCCCAGGGACGATTCATGATTTCTCGCGAACAACGCACGCCCTTGAGCGAATGGTGGTGGACGATCGATCGCCTGCTTTTGGCGGCGATCATGGCCCTGATTTTGGCCGGCGTCATCCTGTCGCTTGCGGCGAGTCCGCCGGTCGCCGCGCGTATCGGGCTTGATCCGTTTCATTTCTTCAATCGTCACGTTCTTTTCCTGATTCCGTCGATCATCGTGATGATCGCGACATCGTTTCTGTCGCCCAAGCACGTTCGCCGCAGTGCGCTGATCGTATTCGCGATCAGCATCATCCTGATTGTCGCGACTCTGATGTTCGGACCGGAGGTCAAGGGCGCGCGGCGCTGGATCACGGTTCTCGGGGTCAACATTCAGGCCTCGGAAGCCGCCAAGCCCGCCTTCGTGGTTCTGGTGGCGTGGCTGTTTTCCGAATCCGCGCGCCGTCCGGAAATGCCGGCGACATCCATGGCGCTGATCCTGCTGATCATGCTGGTGTCGCTTCTGGTGATGGAGCCTGACTTCGGCCAGACGATGCTGGTCGCCACCGTGTGGGGCTCGCTGTTCTTCATCGCGGGCATGCGGATGATCTGGGTGTTTGGTCTGGTCGGGGTCTCCGCTGTCGGATTGTTCAGCGCCTATCTTCTGGTGCCGCATGTCGCGGGGCGCATTAAAAGGTTTATGGACCCCGCGTCCGGCGACACCTTTCAGGTCGATCTGGCGATGGATTCCTTCATGCGCGGCGGCTGGTTCGGGCAGGGGCCGGGCGAGGGCACCGTAAAGCGCCTGTTGCCGGACAGTCATACCGATTTTGTTTATGCCGTGGCTGCGGAAGAATTCGGCATCATTCTTTGCCTCGCGCTTCTCGCATTATTCGCCTTCATTGTGTTGCGCTCGCTGGCGCGCGCCTATGCGACCGAAGACCTGTTCTCGCGCTTCGCCATCGCCGGACTGGCCATCATGTTCGGCACACAGGCGGCGATCAATATTTCGGTGAATTTGCATCTGATTCCGGCGAAGGGTATGACTCTTCCGTTCATTTCCTATGGCGGCTCGTCGATGGTGTCGCTCGCCTACGGCATCGGCATGCTGCTGGCTTTGACGCGGCAACGCCCGCGCGTCGAGATGGAATCGATCGGAGCATCCAACGCCGTGCGCGCCTTTGCCTGACAGCAAATCCGCCCTCAACGAACCCGCTCCTCTGGTGCTGCTGGCTGCCGGCGGCACTGGCGGCCATTTGTTTCCCGCCGAGGCGCTTGGCAGCGAACTGATAAAGCGCGGCATGCGCGTGCGCCTTGTCACCGACAGCCGGGCTGCCCGCTATACGGGTTTGTTCGCCAAGGACATGCTCGACGTGGTGCCGAGCGAAACCATCCGCGGCCGCGATCCGATCTCGCTGGCGCGAACCGCCGTCATGCTGTCCGCCGGCGTTGCGGCTTCGGTTGCGTTGATGTCGCGTCTGAAGCCGGCCGTGGTGATAGGCTTCGGCGGCTATCCGACATTGCCGCCGTTGTTCGCCGCGAAACTGCTCGGCATTCCAACCGTCATTCACGATTCCAACGCGGTGCTCGGCCGTGCCAATCGCCTGCTGGCGTCTCGCGTCAATGCGATTGCGACCTCGCTGCCCGGCGTGTTCGATCGCGATCCTGCGCTTGCCGGAAAAGCCACCGTGACCGGAACGCCGATGCGGCCCGCGATTCTCGATGCGGCGGCGGTGGCTTATGCCGCTCCGGACCCGGCGGGTCCGCTGAAACTTCTCGTCGTCGGCGGCAGTCAGGGCGCGCGCGTGATGGCCGACATCGTACCACCCGCCATAGAGCGCCTTGAGCCGGCGTTGTGGAACAGGCTGAAACTCACCCAGCAGGTGCGGGACGAAGACATGGCCCGGGTGCGCAACGTCTACGGCAGGCTGAAGATCGATGCCGAACTGGCGCCGTTCTTCAGCGATCTTCTGGCGCGCCTTGCATCGAGCCACCTTGTCATTTCGCGTTCGGGGGCGGGCACGGTGGCCGAACTCGCCGCCATCGGGCGGCCGTCAATTCTCGTGCCGCTGCCCGGCGCCATCGACCAGGACCAGTTCGCCAATGCCGGCGTGTTGTCCGATGCGGGCGGAGCGATTCGGATTCCGCAGAGTGACTTCACGCCGGACCGCCTCGCTGCGGAAATTTCCGCGCTCGCCGCCGAGCCATCGCGTCTTGCCGCAATGGCCAATAGCGCACGCGGCGCGGGCCGCCTCGATGCGGCCGAGCGGCTGGCCGATCTGGTCGCCAGCATTGCTCATATCTGATCCCGGATCGCCCTTGGATGACTTCAGACTATTCCCGGCCAAGTCGGCTCGAGGCTCTTTTTCCGGGAACAATGTTGTGATCGTACCTCATTTGCGTGCGCGTAACGCGCGCGCGTTGTGAATCGAACTTGTGTTTGTACGAGGCAATCGCCTCACCAAACCCGAGGACATTTAATCATGAAAAGCTATCGAACGATTATGGTTGCCACAGCAACGTTGCTTGCAGCCATTTTCACTGGTGCCAGCGCCGACGCACAAACAACGACGCCGGTGCAGGCAAAGAACGTTGTGCTTGTGCATGGCGCATGGGCAGATGGTTCGAGCTGGGCAGAAGTTATCCCTTATTTGCAGAAAGCCGGTCTCAACGTGACGGCAGTTCAAAATCCACTCAGCTCGCTGAAGGATTCGGCCGAGGCGGCGCAGCGGGTCATTGATCGGCAGGACGGCCCGACGGTGCTTGTCGGACACTCCTGGAGTGGGACTGTTGTCAATCAGGTCGGTGGCGATCCCAAGATCAGCGCGCTGGTCTATATCGCTGCGCGCGCACCGGATGCCGACGAGGATTTCGTTGAGCTGTCAAAAAAGTTCCCAACGGGTCCGGTTCGCGCCGGCGTCCAGAATTTTGATGGTTACACGCGCGTGTCGGAAGATGCGTTCCTGAAATATTTTGCCAACGGCGTACCGGAAAAGCAGGCCAAGGTGCTTTATGCGGTGCAGGGCGATACAGCAGCTTCGATCTTTGCTGACCGGACAACGGTTGCGGCGTGGCACACCAAGCCGACGTTCTATGCAGTGGCCAAGCAAGACAAGACGATTGATCCGGGTCTGGAACGTTTTCTCGCCAAGCGCATGAATGCCAAGACCATTGAAGTTGATGCCGGCCACCTGGCCATGGTGTCTCACCCCAGGGAAATCGCCAGCCTGATCCTTGAGGCGGCCGGTCGCAAGGCGCTCTACTGATTTGCCCTATAATAGGTCCGGGCGTCCTTGGGGTGTCCGGACCTTGGTCGCCATCAGATCGGGACCGCCGTGAAGCTCCATTTTCCGTCATGCCGGGCTTGTCCCGGCCACCGTGTCTTGTCAGAAGAGAGGGAGATTCGTCCGGTTTTGACCGGGCCAGACCAGAGAGAGCCTGATGAGACTGCCGCGCGAAATCGGCCCCATTCACTTCGTCGGTATCGGCGGCATCGGCATGAGCGGCATCGCCGAAGTGCTGTGCAATCTCGGCTATACGGTGCAGGGCTCCGATGCTTCGGAAAATGCCAACGTCGCACGCCTGCGCGACAAGGGCATCAAGGTCGTTGTCGGGCACAGCGCGGACAACGTCACCGGCGCTGATGTGCTTGTGGTGTCGACCGCGATCAAGCGCGACAATCCGGAACTGATCGCGGCACGAGGCCTGCGCATTCCAGTGGTGCGCCGCGCCGAAATGCTCGCCGAACTGATGCGGCTGAAAAGCTGCATTGCGATCGCCGGTACCCACGGGAAGACCACGACGACGTCGATGGTGGCTACTTTGCTCGATGCCGGCAACCTCGATCCCACCGTCATCAATGGCGGCATCATCAATGCCTATGGCACCAACGCGCGGCTCGGCGCGGGCGACTGGATGGTGGTCGAAGCCGACGAGAGCGACGGCACGTTTCTGAAATTGCCGGCTGACGTCGCCATCGTCACCAATGTCGATCCCGAGCACCTCGATCATTTCAAGACCTTCGAAGCGGTGCAGGACGCGTTTCGCAGTTTTGTCGAAGGCGTGCCGTTTTACGGCTTCGCGGTGATGTGCACCGATCATCCGGTGGTGCAGGCGCTGGTCGGCAAGATCGAGGATCGCCGAATCATCACCTATGGCGAGAACCCGCAGGCCGATGCGCGGCTCGCCGATCTTGAACCGTTCACCGGAGGTTCGAAATTCAAGGTCGAATTCCGCAATCGCAGCACCGGCGCCGCCCACGAAATCGCGAATCTCGTTCTGCCGATGCCGGGCCGTCACAACGCGCTGAATGCCACGGCTGCCATCGCGGTGGCGCACGAGATCGGCATTTCAGACGATGCGATCCGCAAGGCCATCGCGGATTTCGGCGGCGTTAAGCGCCGCTTCACCAAGACCGGCGAATGGAACGGCGTCACCATTATCGACGATTACGGTCATCATCCGGTGGAGATCGCCGCAGTGCTCAAGGCCGCGCGCGACACCGCGAAAGGCCGTGTCATTGCCGTGGTGCAGCCGCACCGCTACACCCGCCTGCAGTCGTTGTTCGAGGAATTCTGCACCTGCTTCAACGACGCCGATGCCGTGATCGTCGCTGATGTCTATGCAGCGGGCGAGGCACCGATCCCCGGCGTTGACCGCGATGCCTTCGTGCTGGGCCTGCGCGCGCACGGCCATCGCGAAGTAATCCCGCTTCCCGGCGCCGCCAGTCTCGCACCGCTCATCAAAAGCGTTGCCAAGCCTGACGATTTTGTCGTGTGCCTCGGCGCGGGCAATATCACGCAATGGGCCTACGCCTTGCCGGGCGAGTTGAAGGCTTTGGGATAAACGCCGTGGCTTTTCCCGACATCAGCGCCAATCTGAAATCCGCGATGCCTGAGTTGCGCGGACGCCTGCTCGCGAACGAGCCGCTCGCGCCTTTGACATGGTTTCGTGTCGGCGGCGTCGCGCAAATTCTGTTCACGCCCGCCGATGAAGATGACTTGGTTTATTTCCTAAAACGTCTGCCAGCCGACGTTGCGGTTTATACTGTCGGCGTCGGCTCCAATCTGATTGTGCGCGACGGCGGTGTCGAGGGCGTGATCATTCGCCTGTCGCCGCGCGGCTTCGGCGAAATCAAGGCGGATGGCGATAGTGTGCGTGCGGGCACGGCCGCGCTCGACAAGCGCGTCGCGGAAGCTGCTGCAGCGGCGAATATCGGCGGGCTGGAGTTCTATTTCGGCATTCCCGGCTCGATCGGTGGCGCGCTGCGCATGAATGCAGGCGCCAATGGCGGCGAGACCAAGGACGTACTGGTCGAGGCGACGGGCGTGACACGCAGCGGCGAGCGTGTGACATTTTCAAACGCCGAGATGAAATTCGTCTATCGCAACTCCGGCGTCGATCCGTCGATCGTGTTTACCTCGGCGCTGTTTCGCGGAAAAACCACCGATCCTGAAAAAATCCGTGCGCGAATGGTCGAGGTGCAGAATCATCGCGAGACGGCGCAGCCGATTCGCGAAAAGACCGGCGGATCGACGTTCAAAAATCCGCCCGGTCATAGCGCATGGAAACTGATCGATGCTGCGGGAATGCGCGGCTTCCGAGTTGGCGGTGCGCAGGTCTCTGAAATGCACTGCAACTTTCTTATCAACACGGGCGATGCGACGGGTCATGACATCGAAACGCTTGGTGAGACCGTGCGTGCGCGCGTGAAGGAAAATTCCGGCATCGAACTGCAATGGGAAATCAAGCGGATCGGGGTCGCCTGATTTTCACTGTTGTTCCACCAGCGACATCTGGGCCGCAATCGGAGCAACCGATATCTGCAGCGGGCCATAGAACGGATATTCCTGCATTGCGATGAAGCCAAGCGCCACGATCGCCGCGCTGGAAAACACGACGAGCGCCGCGATAAAAGCACGCAGGCGATCGAGATGGACCAGCGCAATTCCGATCTGGGTGAAAACGCCGAGCACGATCACCACGATCCATTTCAGATCGTTCGTGGTGTCCGACGCCAGCGCGAGCCGGTCGCTGCGTGCGGTGCCGATTCGAACCCCAGTGTTCAGAAGCGCCGCGTGAACCGCCTGGCCCGAGCTTTTGGCAATCGATGGATTGCTCACCTCTTTCAGGAGATCGTCATACGCTGTGTAGGTTTGCGGCGAGAGATGATTGTCGGACATCGCCGGCCATTCCCGCGTTACAACAGAATTGACGTAGGTCTCCCATTTGGCGCGGATGGCACTCATGTCGGAGACAGAGGCGACGCTGAGCGTGTAGAGATTGTGCAACTCGGCGGCCTCCGTCTGAACGGCGCGAACGGCCTGGCGGTTACGGTCGCTGACGTCGTTGGCGAGAAAGCCGGTCAGAAGCGCGAACAGAATAGCAATCGAGCTGAAAAACGGCGCGACCACGCCGTTGAGTGATTGTAGCGGCCTTTTGAGGGGCGAGTGGAATACGACAAGCGTGAGCAGAAGCACGATCCCAAAGTAAAGCGTGATAAGCACGGCAAATATGCCGGGGGCCGACAAATCGAGCCAGGCTCTGATCATTGCGTTTCCATTCGCGAGCGTGAGACCGCCGGGGTTTTGGCATATTTTTATTGCGGCGTCTTTGTTTTGGCGCCCGGAATGCGTGCCGTCGTCCCCTTGGACACTCTGCCAAATCAGCGTAGGTAGGGCGCGCAAAGGAGCAAGCATGAGTGCAAAACACGTTGCAGTCCTGATGGGTGGATGGTCGTCGGAACGCGAGGTTTCGCTGCGGTCGGGCGAGGCATGTGCCGGGGCCCTCGAGCGCAAAGGCTATCGCGTGACCCGCATCGACGTGAAACGCGACATCGCCACCGTGCTCGATCAACTCCGGCCGGACGTGGCGCTGGTCATGCTGCACGGACGGCCGGGCGAGGACGGGACGATTCAGGGCGTGCTCGAGACACTGGCGATTCCCTATTCCCATTCCGGTGTGCTCGCATCCTCACTGGCCATGCAGAAGGATCTCGCCAAAACCGTGCTGGCCACGGCGGGCGTTCCAGTTGCCGAAGGTCTCACCCTGTCGCGCGCGGAGGTGGCCAAGGGCCATGCGATGAAGCCGCCTTACGTCATCAAGCCAGTGGCGGATGGCTCGAGCGTCGGGGTGTTCATCGTGACCGAAGAGCATGCCCATCCCCCGCAGGAGCTGTTCCGCGACGACTGGCCTCATGGCGACCAGCTCCTGGTCGAAAAATACGTCGCTGGCAAGGAACTGACCTGTGCGGTCATCAAGGGCGAGGCGAGCGACGTAATCGAGATCGTGCCTCTCGTAAAATTTTATGATTACGAGGCAAAGTATTCAAAAGGCGCATCAAAACACATCCTGCCCGCGCCGATTTTACCTTTTGTTTACCAGGAAGTCCGAAGGTTCACCTTGGCGGCGCATCTGGCGCTTGGCTGCCGGGGCGTGAGCCGTGCGGATTTCCGTTACGACGACCGCATCGAGGGGACGGGGGGATTGATCTGCCTCGAAGTCAATACCCAGCCCGGCATGACCGAGACGTCACTTGTTCCAGAGCTTGCAGCGTATGCGGGCGTAACATTTGACGAGTTGGTGCAATGGATGGTGGAGGACGCCTCTCTCGGCCGGTAAAACAGCCGCAGCGACGGTCCGATCCGGCGAAGACGAAGAGGGCCGCTTCCAGGGCATCGAAGGCGCGTGTCTCCGATCTGAAGCCGACCTTGCTTCCCGAACCGGCTTTTACGGCTCGCGATTTCAACGACCAGCACCGTAACGGCTTGATCGCCACACTCGAGCGATGGCTGCCGCGCGGTGTCGGCACCGGCGCGACCTTTGCGCTGTTGTTCTGCGCTGGCGTGCTGGGCGTGATGAAGGGCGGTTATGCCGATGACGTCACCGGCGCCCTGAGCGATACCCGCAACGCGATGGCCAATGCCGCCGGGTTCCGCATCACCTCCGTCGCCATCACCGGCCGCAAGCAGCTCACCCAGGACGAAATTCTTGCTGTCGGCGGCGTCAATGGCCGCTCCTCGCTGCTGTTTCTCGACGCTGCAACCATGCGCGAGCGGCTGCAAGCCGATCCCTGGATCCGCGAAGCCACCGTTCAGAAACTTTATCCCGGCCGTTTGCAGATCGAGATTACCGAGCGCGCGCCGTTTGCGTTGTGGCAGCAGGACGGCAAATTGTCGGTGATCTCCGAGGATGGCACGGTGCTGGAGCCTTATGTGGCGCGGCGCTTCGTGAACCTGCCGCTGGTCGTCGGCAAGGGCGCTGAAACCCGGGCCCGCGATTTTCTCGATCTGATCGCGCAATATCCGCAGATTTCATCGAGCGTGAAGGCCATCGTATTTGTCGGCGAGCGGCGCTGGAATTTGCGTCTCGCCAACGGCCTTGACGTGCGCCTGCCGGAAAACGGCGTCGATAAAGCGCTGGCGACGCTGTCCAGGCTCGACAGCGAAGAACAATTATTCTCGCGCGACATCACCGCGATCGACATGCGCCTGCCGGACCGTTTGACGGTCCGCCTGTCGGAGGACGCCGCAAAGGCGCGCATGGACGCCATCAACGCCGCCAAGCCGAAACGCAAGGCAGGTGACGCATGACCATGCTCAATGGCCGCCAGACACCGAAGACGCGCCAGATGCCGCCGAACAAGACGGCGCTGGTGGCCGCACTCGACATTGGCACCAGCAAGATTGCGTGCCTGATCGCGCGGTTGAAGCCCTGTCCCTCAAGCGAGATGCTGCGCGGCCGAACCCATTCGGTCGAACTGATCGGCATGAGCCATGTGCGCTCGCGTGGGGTCAAGGCCGGCGCGGTAAGCGATCTGAACGAATGTGAGCACTCGGTGCGCCACGCGGTGGCGCTGGCCGAGCGCATGGCCAAGGTACGGGTCGAGTCGGTTCTGCTGTCGGTCTCGGCCGGCCGGCTGAGCGGCCAGCTGATCGAAGCCTCTGCCGAAACCCGCAATGGCGCGGTCGCGCAATCCGATATCGACCGCGTGATTGGCGCGGGCATGCGCCACGCGACCGCCGAAGGCCGCACCATTCTGCATGCGCTGCCCGTGAGTTACGCGCTGGACGGCGTGAAGGGCGTGCGCGATCCGCGCGGCATGGTGGCGCACCAGTTCGGCGTTGACATGAACGTCGTCACCGCCGACGCACCTGCAGCAAAAAACTTGATGCTGGTGGTGGAACGCTGTCATCTGAACGTCGAGGCCATGGCTGCAAGCCCCTATCTCGCGGGTCTTTCGCTATTGACCGACGATGAGGCCGATCTCGGCGCGGCTGTCGTCGAGATGGGGGCGGGCACAACCACGATCGCGGTCTATTCCGGCGGTCATTTCGTCCATGCCAGCGGATTTGCGCTCGGTGGGCAACACGTCACGATGGATCTTGCACGTGGCATCGGCGCGTCCATTGCGGATGCCGAGCGAATCAAGACTTTATATGGCACGGTGCTGACGGGCGGCTCCGATGCGCGCGAGATGGTCAGCGTGAAGGCGGCGGCCGGTCACGAGCGTGATGCGCCGCATATTTTCTCCCGTGCCACGATTTCGAACATCGTCCGGCAGCGGGTTGAGGAGATTTTTGAAATGGTCAGGGACCGCCTCGTGGAGTCCCCCTTTGCGGCAGAGCCGCGTGCCCGGGTCGTCCTCAGCGGCGGCGCCTCGCAACTGACCGGAGTTCCCGAACTGGCCAGCCGCATCCTGGGCCGCGACGTTCGCGTCGGCCGCCCGCTCGGCTTCAGCCGCCTGCCTAATGAAGCGAAAAGCGCGTCCTTCGCGGTTCCCGCGGGACTTCTGGTCTATCCGCAATTCGCTCAACTCGAACATGTCGAGCCGCGTCATAAGCGGCCGCTCATGACAGGGACAGACGGCGGTTACATCGGAAAGGTCGGGCGATGGCTTCGCGAGGGGTTCTGATGGCCGGTCCATTAACCTTATCAAATTCTTCAACTTCTTCGGCGTATCGTCGAATCATCAACGCGCGCGCGTAATCGAGAGGCAAACATGACACTTGATCTTCAGAAGCCCGAAATCAGCGAGCTGAAGCCGCGCATCACCGTGTTTGGCGTCGGCGGCGCCGGTGGCAATGCCGTCAACAACATGATCACGGCGGGCCTTCAGGGGGTCGATTTCGTTGTCGCCAACACGGACGCGCAGGCCCTGACGATGTCCAAGGCCGAACGTCTCGTGCAGATGGGCACCGTCGTGACGCAGGGTCTTGGCGCGGGATCGCAGCCGGATATCGGCGCGGCCGCGGCGCAGGAAGTCATCGACGAGATTCGCGATCATCTGACCGGCGCGAACATGGTGTTCGTTACCGCCGGCATGGGTGGCGGCACTGGCACCGGTGCGGCTCCCGTGATCGCCGCGACCGCGCGAGAGATGGGCATCCTCACCGTCGGCGTCGTTACCAAGCCGTTCCACTTCGAGGGTCAGCGCCGCATGCGTACCGCCGAGATCGGCATTGCCGAACTCCAGAAGGTGGTCGACACGCTGCTGATCATTCCGAACCAGAACCTGTTCCGTGTCGCCAACGAAAAGACCACCTTCGCCGACGCCTTTGCGATGGCCGATCAGGTGCTCTATTCGGGCGTCGCCTGCATCACCGATCTGATGGTCAAGGAAGGCCTGATCAATCTCGACTTCGCCGACGTCCGCGCGGTGATGAAGGAGATGGGCAAGGCAATGATGGGCACCGGCGAATCGACCGGTGAGAAGCGGGCGCTGACCGCCGCCGAGGCCGCGATCGCCAATCCCCTGATCGACGATTCCTCGATGCGGGGTGCGAAGGGTCTGCTGGTGTCGATTACCGGTGGCAAGGACCTGACTCTGTTCGAGGTCGACGAAGCGGCTACCCGCATTCGCGAGGAGGTCGATAACGACGCCAACATCATTGTCGGCGCGACCTTCGACGAATCCCTTGACGGCATTATCCGGGTGTCCGTCGTCGCGACCGGCATTGACCAGACTGCGCGTGTCGCCATGCCGGCCCCGCAGGCGACGGCTTCGTCCGGTGCCCCGGAAAGCCGTCTGGCCGAACTCACCGCGCGCCTGCGCGCCGACAACCATCGCATTGCCGCGCAGCAAAAGGAGGCCGCGCGTCCAGCCCAACCCGCTCCGGCGCGCGCCGATCAGATCGACCGCGCTGCGCTCGCCGCGATCGCCGAAGCCGTGTCTCCGACTTTTCCCGCCCGTGCGCCGCACGCTCCGGCCCAGCCGGCGGCCTATGGCGATGTCAGCATTCGCCCGATCCCGCCGAAGCCGTCCTTGTTCCCGGATCACGATGAGCCCATGGAGCTGAACGAGCCCGCTCCGCCGACCGCTTTCATTCCGCCGTCCGCCGAGCGGATGCCGCATCGCGCGCCGCGGATGCCTGCGTTCGAGGAATTGCCGGTACCGGCCCAGAACGAGATCCGCCGCGCCCGCGGCGAGATGCCGGAAGAGCATCCGCAAAAGACCCGCACCTCGCTCTTGCAGCGCCTGGCCAATGTTGGCCTTGGCCGCCGCGATGAGGACAATGAGCCGCCGATTGCCGCCCGCGCCTCTGCTCCCGCCATGCCGCAGATGCCGCCACTGCAGACCCGTAAGCCTCCGCGTCCGATCCCGCCAGAATACGGTGGTGAGCCGGTATCTGAATATGGCCGCCGTCCGGCGCCTCAGGGCCTTGATTCGCATGGACGTCCGGCGCCGGTCGCCCCAGCAGCCCCCTCGGACGATCATCTGGACATCCCCGCTTTCCTGCGGCGGCAATCGAGCTAAGTTCACGGCAAGGTGTGCTCTGAATGTGACAATGGTTGATGCCCCGGGCTTTCACCCGGGGCATTTTGCTTTGCACCCAATCCGGCGACCGAAACTCAATTAAGTTATTGATTTATCGTGCGTAATACGGGAAATGTCGACGGATTTCGCTGCCGGATTATGGCGCCAGCATGGAGGAATGCGGCGGGTTTGGGGTAACAATCCGTAAACAAGCGTGAGTGGCGCCTGAAGCGGCAATGGGCCAAGGTCCCTCCACATTGGGGACGACAAGGAATCAGAAGGGCCGGAAAACGGTCGTGCGGCGAAAGCCGAAGGTTCCGAGGTCGTGTAGAAATTGGGCGAAGTTGGGATGAAATTCAGCCGGCAAACAACGCTTCGGTCGTCTGTCACCTTGACGGGCGTTGGGGTCCACTCCGGTGCTCCAGTTCATCTCACTCTCTGTCCTGCAAAAATCAACGATGGTTATGTTTTCGTCCGCACCGGACTTGAAGGTGCCGACCGCGAAGTCAAAGCCGTCGCCTCCGCCGTCACTGCGACCGAACTCGCCACCGTGCTGGGTGACCACACCGGTCCGCTGGTTTCCACTGCCGAACACGTTCTCGCCGCTCTGCGCGGGATGGGCGTCGATAACGCCACCGTCGAGGTTGATGGTCCTGAAGTTCCGATCATGGACGGCAGCGCGGCGCCTTTCGTTGCCGCGATCGATGAAGTCGGAATTGTTCAGCAATCTGCCGCCCGCCGTTTCATCGAGGTTCTCAAGCCCATTCAGGTCGCCATTGGCGAATCCTTCGGCGAACTGCGGCCCTATGCCGGCGGTTTCCGTGCCGAAATCGAAATCAATTTCAGCAATCCGCTGATCGGCCGTCAGGCCATGCATCTCGACATGACCCCCGAGACCTTCCGCCGCGATGTCTGCCGTGCCCGCACGTTCGGCTGCATGAAGGATGTCGCCGCACTGTGGAGCGCTGGTTACGCCCGCGGTGCCTCGTTCGAGAATTCGGTGGTGTTCGACGAGGATCGTCTGCTCAATACCGAAGGCCTGCGCTACGCCGACGAATGCGTCCGCCACAAGGTGCTCGACGTCGTCGGCGATCTTGCATTGGCCGGTTTGCCGCTGCTTGGCCTGTACCGTTCGGTGCGTGGCGGCCACAAGCTCAACCATGCCGTTCTGACCTCGCTTTTGGCCGATCGCCATGCCTGGCGGGTGGTCGAAGCCGAGCCGGCGCGCCGTCCGCGCGTGACCGCGGACGCTGTTGGCGGTCTGCTTGCGGGCGGTATCGTGGCCCCGGCCTTTGCTCCGGACGTCTCCTGAGCCTCTTTCCGACACTCCCGGTTCAAATATTTCAGGGCATAATGAGCTGGAAAGTCTGTTTTCCGGCACGATGTCCGGCCTTAATGCAGGCGAAATGTATGCCTATCCGGTTGGTCGGAAACTCATTTTCGGCTAAATAGGCGGCATCGGCGGGTGGCCGGGTCTGCAGAATTCATGACGGTTGAAACACGTATGCTTGCGAAGCGTCTTTTTCAGGATCGCATCGGCCGCCGGTTGTGGCTGGCAGCGGGCATCGCCGTGATGGCCGCGCCGCTCGGCGGCTGCGGCACCGCCGACCTCTACGACAAGTTCTTCAAGAAGGACGAGGTCTTTGTCGATGAGCCGGCCGACAAGCTCTACAATGAGGGTCTGTACCTTCTGAACGAAAAGAACGACAAGCGCGAGGCGGTGAAGAAATTCGAGGAAGTGGATCGCCAGCATCCCTATTCGGACCTCGCCCGCAAATCGTTGCTGATGTCGGCCTACGCCTCGTATGAGGCCGGCAGCTATGACGACGCGATCTCCTCGGCCAACCGTTACATCAGTCTGCATCCGGGAAGCCCCGACGCCGCTTACGCGCAATATCTGATCGCGGCCTCGAACTACGACCAGATTCCGGACGTCTCGCGCGATCAGGGGCGGACCGAAAAGGCGATCGCTGCGTTGCAGGAAGTGATTCGCAAATATCCGACCTCCGAATATGCAACCACCGCGAAAAAGAAGATCGAGGGCGCGCGCGACCAGCTGGCCGGCAAGGAAATGAATGTCGGCCGCTATTACATGGAGAAACGCGACTACACCGCTGCCATCAACCGCTTCAAGGTGGTGGTGACCCAGTATCAGACTACGCGCCATGTCGAGGAAGCGCTGGCCCGCCTGACCGAAGCTTATATGGCGATCGGCATTGTCGGTGAGGCGCAGACCGCCGCCGCCGTTCTGGGCCACAATTTTCCGGATAGCCGGTGGTACAAAGACGCCTACAATCTTGTAAAGTCGGGCGGCGTCGAGCCCCAGGAGAATCAAAGCTCCTACATCAGCAAGGCTTTCAAGAAGCTCGGCCTTGGATAGGATTGCACGGCAATGCTGGCCCGTCTTTCGATCCGTGACATCGTCCTGATCGAGCGGCTCGACATCGATTTCGCAAAAGGGCTCGCGGTGCTGACCGGCGAGACCGGTGCGGGAAAATCCATTCTTCTCGATGCATTTGCGCTGGCGCTCGGCGGACGCGGCGATGCCGGCCTCGTCCGGCACGGCGCGGAGCAGGGGCAGGTGACGGCCGTATTCGATGTGCCGAAGAAACATCCCGCCGCCGCGATCCTGCGCGAAAATGGCCTCGACGATGATGGCGAGATGATCCTGCGCCGCGTGCAGCTTGCGGACGGGCGTACCCGCGCTTTCCTCAACGATCAGGCGATCAGCGTTCAGACGCTGAAAGCGATCGGCGCCACGCTGGTCGAAATTCACGGTCAGCACGACGAGCGGGCGCTGGTTGATACCGCCACCCACCGCCGGCTGCTCGATGCCTTCGCGGGCCTTGAAAAAAATGTCGATGCGGTCGAGGCCTTGTGGGATGCGCGCCGCACCGCGCGAACAGCGCGTGATGAACACCGCGAGGCGATGGAGCGCGCCGCCCGCGACGCGGACTATCTGCGTCACGCCTCCGAAGAGCTTATTACGCTGGCGCCGCAGGAAGGTGAGGAAACCCAGCTCGCCGCGCGCCGCACGGCGATGATGCAGGGTGAAAAGATTTCCGAGGATCTGCGCGAGGCGCTGGCCGCGGTCGGCGGGCCGTCCTCGCCGGTGACGTCGCTTGCGGCCGCCGTACGGCGGCTGGAACGCCGCGCCTCTGGCTCGCCGAAGCTGGTCGAAGACGCCGTCAAGGCGATGGACGCCGCGCTCAACTCGATCGCCGAAGCGGAGCAGCATCTGAATGCTGCGATTCTCTCCGCCGATTTCGATCCCGACGAACTGGAGCGCATCGAGGAGCGCCTGTTCGCGCTTCGCGCGGCTTCGCGCAAATATTCGACGCCGGTCGATGCGCTTGCCGCGCTAGCCCAGAAATTCAAAGGCGATGTCGCGCTGATCGACGCCGGCGCGGACAAGATGAAGCTGCTCGAGCAGGCCGTCGCCGCCGCCGATAAGGCCTATGCCGAGGCCGCGCAAAAACTCTCCGCCGCGCGCGCCAAGGCCGCCGACAAGCTCAACAAGGCGGTGAATGCCGAACTCGCGCCGCTCAAGCTTGAACGGGCCAAGTTCACCACCGAGATCGAAAGCGACGCGGCTGCGCCGGGTCCGCAGGGTTTCGACCGCGTGGAATTCTGGGTCCAGACCAATCCGGGCACCAAGCCCGGTCCGCTGATGAAGGTGGCCTCGGGCGGCGAGCTATCGCGCTTCCTGCTGGCGCTGAAAGTGGTG
The DNA here is from genome assembly GCA_003963145.1 of Bradyrhizobiaceae bacterium. Taxonomy (GTDB): domain Bacteria; phylum Pseudomonadota; class Alphaproteobacteria; order Rhizobiales; family Xanthobacteraceae; genus Afipia. The sequence continues at coordinate 29,410 of RXJJ01000009.1, read as the reverse complement.
CTATCGGACCGCGGCTCCGCGCCGACCCTGGTGTTCGATGAGATCGACACCGGCGTTGGCGGCGCTGTCGCGGATGCCATCGGCGCGCGGCTCGCGCGGCTTGCGGAAAAGGTGCAGGTGATGGCGGTGACGCATGCGCCGCAGGTCGCCGCGCGGGCGGACCAGCATCTGCTGATTTCCAAGGACGCGCTCGACAAGGGCAAGCGGGTCGCCACACGCGTCAATGCGCTCGCGGCCGATCATCGCCGCGAGGAGATCGCACGCATGCTGGCGGGTGCGGAAATCACCGCCGAGGCACGTGCGGCCGCCGAGCGGCTGCTCAAGGCGGCCACGGCCTGATGGCTGCCAGGGCAAAGAAAACCCTGACACCCGTCGATCAGCTCACCAAGGCGCAGGCCAAGGTCGAGTTGACACGGCTTTCGCTCGAAATTTCGGCGAACGACGAACGCTATTACCAGAAAGACGCACCGACCATTACCGACGCTGCGTATGATGAGTTGCGCCGGCGCTACAACGCCATCGAGGCGCGGTTTCCCGAATTGCATACGCAGGATTCACTGTCGCTCAAGGTCGGTGCTGCGCCGTCCGGAAAATTCAAAAAAGTACGCCATGCGGTGCCGATGCTCTCGCTCGACAACGCATTCGCCGACAAGGATGTTGAGGATTTCGCCGCGCGGATCCGGCGCTTCCTGAGGCTCGACGAAAACGAGCAGATCGCCTTCAGCGCTGAACCGAAGATCGACGGATTGTCGATGTCGCTGCGCTACGAGACTGGCGAACTCGTCACCGCGGCGACGCGCGGCGATGGTGCGGAAGGCGAGGACGTCACCGCCAATATCCGCACGCTCGAGGATGTGCCGAAAAAATTGAAGGGCCGCCATGTTCCGCCGGTGTGCGAGGTGCGCGGCGAGGTCTACATGACCAAGGCGGCGTTTCTCGCGCTGAACGAGCGGCAAAAGGCGGCGGGCGACACCATTTTCGCCAATCCGCGCAACTCCGCCGCCGGTTCGTTGCGCCAGAAGGATCCCGCCATCACCGCGTCGCGCCCGCTCGGCTTTTTTGCGTATGCCTGGGGCGAGATGAGCGAGATGCCGGCGGACACCCAGTCCGGCATGATCAAGTGGTTCGAGCATTGCGGGTTCACGACAAATCCGCTGACGAAAATCTGCCATTCCGTCGATGAACTCCTGGCGTTTCACCACAAGATCGAAACCCAGCGCTCGCATCTCGACTACGACATCGATGGCGTCGTTTACAAGGTCGATCGTATCGACTGGCAGGACCGCCTCGGGTTTGTCTCGCGCACGCCGCGCTGGGCGATCGCGCACAAGTTTCCCGCCGAACGCGCGACGACTGTGCTGAGAGACATTGAAATCCAGGTCGGCCGCACCGGAGCGCTGACGCCGGTGGGCAAGCTTGAGCCGGTCGGTGTCGGCGGCGTCATCGTGCAGAACGTCACCCTGCACAACGAGGACTACATCAAGGGTGTCGGCAACAAGGGCGAAGAACTGCGCGAAGGCCGCGATATCCGCATTGGCGATACGGTCATCATTCAGCGGGCGGGCGACGTGATTCCGCAGGTGGTGGACGTCGTCATCGACAAGCGGCCGAAGAGCGCGAGGCCTTATCATTTCCCGAAAACATGCCCGTGCCCGCTGCACACTGAAATTGTGCGCGAGGAAACCGCGACCGGCGAGGAGGGCTCGCGTGCGCGCTGCACTGGCGAATTTGCCTGTCCGTTCCAGAAAATCCAGCACCTGATGCTGTTCGTATCGCGCCGGGCATTCGATATCGAAGGCTTTGGCGAAAAACAGATCGAGTATTTCTTCGATCAGGGCTGGGTGAAGGAGCCGGCCGATATTTTCACGCTCGAGGAGCGTAATGGCAGGCTCAAGCTTGAGGAGATCGAAGGTTACGGCGCGACCTCGGTGCGCAATCTGTTCGCGGCCATCAATGAGCGGCGCGAGATCGGTCTCGACCGCTTCATCTATGCGCTCGGCATCCGTCATGTCGGCGAGACGACGGCGCTGCAGCTTGCGCGCGGATACGGCTCGTGGGCGTCATTCCACGAAGCGTGCCTGAAGATCGCCAGGGATGACGAACAGGCGATGGCAGAAATGGACGAGATCGACCAGATCGGCGACACCGTCGTCAAGGCTGTCGCGGCCTATTTCGGCGAAAGCCACAATCGCGGCATCGTCGAGCGGCTGACAAAGCACGTGAAAATTCGTGACGCGGAGAAGCCAAAACAAAATACAGCGGTCGCCGGCAAGACCGTTGTCTTCACCGGCTCGCTGGAAAAATTCACCCGCGATGAAGCCAAGGCGCAGGCGGCGCGTCTTGGCGCGAAAACCGCAGGTTCGGTGTCGAAGAAAACCGATTATGTCGTGGCCGGCCCCGGCGCGGGCTCGAAGCTCGCCGAGGCGCAAAAGCTCGGCGTCAAGGTGCTCACCGAAGACGAGTGGCTCGCCCTCGTCGGCGGCGGCTGATCGCTACATAATACCGGCTTCGCTTTCCTCCGCCTCGATCATGGTTTCCTCGCTGACGGCGCCGGTGTTGCGCGGAAGGATGAACACGATCACCGCCGCGCAGGTCATTGAGGTAAACAAGATCGCGATATTGACCGGCAGCGGCGTGGTGAAGTTTCCCCCGAGAAAAGCGCCGAGTTCGGAAAACAGCGATCCGCAGCCGAATTGCAGGAATCCCATGATGCCGGCTGCCGTGCCGGCAGCCTGAGGGCGGACGCTGATGGCCCCGGCCGAGGCGTTCGACATTACAAACGCGTTGCCGAAGGTGATGATCATATGCGTGCCGAACAGCCATGACGGCGACTGATTAATTCCGGTGACGCCCAGGATGGTGTTGGCGATAGCGCCCGTAATCTGCACCGCAAGGCCGAGCCAGATCATACGGTCGATGCCATGGCGGGGCGACAGTCGCACCGACACCAGATTTCCGACCATGTAAGAGAAGCCGGCCGTCACATACCACAGGCCATATTCGGCAGTGGAGCGCGCCATCTGGTCGACCACGATGTAAGGGCCGCCGCCGGCGAAGATAAAGATGATGGCCGAGGCCAGCATCTGGCAAAGCGCGTAGCTGATGAAGGCGCGGCTCGACGACAGGGCACGCACGTCCCTGAAGAAGCCCGCATCGTCGGAAAAGACCGGACGGCGTCTTGTCTCGGGCAGGCCGAGCGCCACGCCGCTCGTGACCAGAAGCGTCGCGGCAGCCATGAAATAGAAGATCGAATGCCAGCCGAAATAGATATCGAGGGCGCCGCCGATCAGGGGACTGATCATCTGGGCGATCATCATGACGGCGGTCACAAGTGCGATCATGCCGCCGATCTGCTGGCGCGGATAAATATCGCGGATGATCGCACGGCACATCACCATGCCGGTAGCGCCGCCAAGGGCCTGAAAGAAACGCGCGACGACGAGCTGCGGCAGAGTCTGCGCGAAGATGCAGGCGATGGTTGCGGCAACGCCCAAGCCAAGCCCGCCGAGCAGCACAGGACGGCGGCCGAAGCGGTCTGAGAGGGGGCCGGTGATGAGCTGCGAGATCGCGAGCCCGATCATGAACAGCACGACACTCAACTGCACGGCCGAAACCGGTGCATCGAATAATTTTGCCAGAAGCGGCAGGACCGGGACAAGCAAGTAAAGCGATACCGGACCAACGCCGTTCATCACCACGAGCAGCATCAGGACGGTTCGCGATTGGCTGGGATCGGCGGTTGCCGGAGACATTCCGGTATTCTGGACGGTCACGTTGGCCGGACTCTTGTGTTGAGCTTGCAAGCTTAATGAGTCATCGGCGCTGTCGCGGCGTCAAGCCAAACCTTTGTCGCTTCGTCCACCAGCGGGCGGATTTCGTGGCGCACGCGCGCATGGTAGGTATTCAGCCAATCGAGTTCGCGTCTGCTGATCTTGTGCGCGTTGATGAGGCGGCGGTCGATCGGGGCGAGCGTCAGCGTCTCGAAGCCGTTCATCGGCTTTTCGGCGCCTTCGATTTTCTCTTCGACGGTCAGCACGAGGTTTTCGATGCGGATGCCGAAAGCGCCGGTCTTGTAGTATCCGGGCTCGTTGGACAGGATCATGCCGCGTCGCAAAGGTGCCGCGCCTACTTTGGAAATCCGCCCCGGCCCTTCATGCACCGACAGATAGCTGCCGACGCCGTGGCCGGTGCCGTGTTCGAAATCGACACCCGCCTGCCAGAGAAATTGCCGCGCAAGCGTGTCGAGCTGAGCGCCGCTGGTACCGTCCGGAAACACCGCCCGGGCGATTGCAATATGCCCGCGCAGAACGCGCGTGAAGCGGTCGCGCATCTCCTCCGTCGGCTCGCCGATGGCGATGGTGCGGGTGATGTCGGTGGTGCCGTCCTCATATTGCGCGCCGGAATCGATCAGCAGCAGATCGCCCGTCGCAATGCGGCGGTTGCTTTTTCGGGTGACGCGGTAATGCACGATGGCGCCGTCCGGCCCCGTTCCCGAAATGGTGGGAAACGACACGTCCTTTAAAACGCCGGTCTCGCGGCGGAACGTTTCCAGTGCTTCGACGGCGTCGATTTCTGTCAACGCGCCGCCTGGCGCCTCGCGGTCGATCCAGGCGAGGAAGCGCGCCATTGCCGCGCCGTCGCGCCGATGCGCGGCTCGCGCGCCTTCGATTTCGGTCTTGTTCTTGACGGCCTTGAACAGCGCGACGGGATCCGGCCGGTGGAGCACTTTGCCCCCGGCTTCCGTGATGACGCGGCTCAGCGCGTCCGCGGCTGTGGAGGCGTCGAGGCCGATGATGGCGCCGTTTTCCGCCAGCATGGTCAGCGCCGGAAGAAGGGCATCGGGCTCAGCCACAATGGCGTTGATCTCGATATGCGCGCGGACAGCGTTGGACAGCTTGCGGCCGTCGATGAAAATCGTCGGCTTTCCTTCTTTTGGCACCAGCGCATATGAGAGCGGCAGCGGGGTATGCGCGACGTCCGCGCCGCGGATGTTGAAGGTCCACGCCACGGCATGGGAATCGGACAGGACCAGCGCGTCGAGGCCAAGTCTGGCGATTTCGGCCCGGATGCGGCCAAGCTTGTCCGCTTCATCCTCGCCGGAAAATTGCGGGCCGTGCAGCGTGACGGGGCCGAGCGGCGGGGCGGGACGCTCGGTCCAGATCGCATCGACCGGATTGCGTTCGACGGCGATGAGCTCTGCCCCGGCTTTTTCACACGCCTTGGCCAGTTGCTCGGCTGCCGCTGTTGTGTGCAGCCATGGATCAAATCCAAGGCGGTCCTGGGGTGCCAGGTGCTTGATCAGCCAGTTTTCGGGGGGAGGAGTGATCAGGGATTCGATGCTCCATGCCTCTTTGTCCACTTGTTGTGCAGCCTGCAGCGTATAGCGGCCATCGACGAAAATGGCCGCCTGCCGGGATAGGACAATGGCGAGCCCCGCCGATCCGGTGAAGCCGCTGAGCCAGGCGAGACGCTCCTCGGAAGCCGGCACATATTCATTTTGCTGGCTGTCGGCGCGCGGAATCACGAAACCCGTGAGGTTTTGCCGCGCGATTTCCTCCCGCAAGGCTGCCAGCCGGGCAGACAAGGCGACCCCAGTTTCGGGTTCCTCAAACGTCTGAAACTGGGCTTCGAACATGATTTTACCCCGTAAAATGCCGTGCCCGGACGAATAGGCCAATGCTGGCACGATCCGTGCTTCATAAACCCTGCTTGCAGGGAAGGCGAGCCGAGGAACGACAGAGGGGCCGTCAGAGTTCCTAATACGTCCTCATCCAAGGGGGTGTGTGTTTCTGCTCAATGGCGAGGAGATCAACATGCCAGCTTTTTCATTTGAGAAGATTTCATCGGCGCCCGTGCGTCCGGCGGCCCCTATGGCTGCCATGGCGGCGGCCAAGTCACGTGGGGTCACACGTGGGGTCATTGTTCAGTTGCTCGACAAGATCACTGAGGCGCGTCTGCAGCGCGACGCGACCATTCTGCAGCGTTCGCAGCGCGCGATCGGCTACACCGAGGCCGACGTGACGCCACAACGCACGAGGGGCTGAGGTCTGTCCGCAGACGACCTAAGCGCGACGCATCAGCAGGCTGCTCCAGCCATCCAGTTGAAGCCGGCGGATTAGCTTCACTCCGTTGTTACGGTAGGCGGCGACAACGCTGCTGGCCTGATGCGGCAGCAGTCCGGACAGGATGACGTCGGCTGATGGCGCCAGATGTGGCGTCATTTGCGGGGCCAGCTTTCTCAGCGGGCCAGCGAGAATGTTGGCCATCACAAGACTAAATGGACCCTCGGCGGCAAAGCGCGGCGAGGCGAAGCCTGTCGCGCAGATCGTTTCCACGAGATTCCCGGCGCCGTTCAGCCTTGCATTCTCGCGAGCAACCTCGACCGAACGCGCGTCGATGTCGCTGGCCAGCACCGGGCGATGACGGGCTTTTGCGGCGGCAATGGCGAGGACGCCGGTACCGGTGCCGAGATCCAGCACGCGCCTCGGCGTGCGCCGGCGTAGCACCTCGTCGAGCAGCACAAGACAGCCGCGTGTGGTGCCGTGATGGCCGGTGCCGAACGCCAGCGCGGCCTCGATCTCGATCCCGATCTTGTTGGGCGGCACGCGGTCGCGGTCGTGATGGCCGTGCACGATGAAGCGTCCCGCGCCGACGGGCACGAGGCCTTCCAGACTCGATTTCACCCAGTCCGTCGCCGCAACCGTGTCGAACGTCACGGTGTCGGCTACGGCGTTGCCTGCCGCGAGGACGATCATCTCGCGGATCGCCGCTTCATCGGGCGGTTGAGCGAAATACATCGTGACGTCCCAGCGCCCGTCCGGCTGCTCGAAGGCCGCGACGGCAACGTCGTTGTTGTCGAAGCTTTCCGACAGCACGTCGACAATGCGGCTCGCGGTGCGCTCGTCGCCCACCGCACAGGTGGCACGGCTGGCGGCGGCGGTCATCGACGTGCCGGTGTCGGGAGAATTCATATCGAATCCAGTGATTTGAAGCGGTCCAGCCGGCGTTTTCACACCGGCTGTGCACATCTTATGCGGCGTTTGCACAGAGGCTTTAAACAGGTTTCAGACAGGCTTGCCAACAGACAGGGAGGGTAGTTTTGCGGGTCTTATCCAGTCCTTGTCCACAAGGCCTTCCACAGAATATCCACAGCCGCCATCATAGAAAAATCGCCTGATGGTCGCGCAGAATGGTCTGCGCGCAGTTGTAACCCGGCGCGCCGGTGACACCGCCGCCGGGATGCGCGCCGGAGCCGCAATGATAGAGCCCTTTCAGCGGCCCGCGGAAATCGGCGTGTCCCAGCATTGGCCGCGCCGAGAACAGCTGGTTCAGTGTCAGTGCGCCGTGGAAGATATCGCCGCCGACAAGTCCGAAATCGCGTTCGAGATCGAGCGGCGTGAGAATCTGGCGGCCCATCACGGTTGCCGCGAAGCCCGGCGCATAGCGATCGACAGTTGCGATCATCAGGTCGGCGACCCCGTCGCGATGATCGTCCCATGACGAACCGTCCGGCAATTCCGGCGCGACATGCTGGCAGAACAGGCTGGCGACATGTTCGCCCGGCGGGCTGAGCGAATCGTCGAGCGTGGAGGGGATCAGCATCTCCACCACCGGCTCGCGGCTCCAGCCGTGCATGCGCGCGTCATTGTAGGCGCGGTCCATGTAGCCGAGGCTCGGCGCGATGATGATGCCGCTGGTGAGATGATCGCCGCTGCCCGGCAGCGCGGTGAACGAGGGCAGCGCGGACAGCGCGACGTTCATGCGGAAACTACCCGAGGCGCAGCGCCATTGGCCGATGCGATCGAGAAACGGTCTCGGCAGCGCGTCCGGCGGCACCAGTTTGGTGTACATTAACTTCGGATTGACGTTGGATGAAATGTAATGTGCGCGCACCGTCGCGCCGTCGTCGAGAATAACACCCGTGGCGCGCCCGCCTTCCACGATCACCTCGCGCACGCCATTGCCGGTCTCGATCTCGACGCCGTGCAGCCGCGCCGATTTCGCCATCGCCTGGGTGATCGCGCCCATGCCGCCGATGGCGTGGCCCCACACGCCCTTCCTGCCGTTCACTTCGCCGAAGGCGTGATGCAGCATCACGTAGGCCGAACCCGGCGTGTAGGGGCTGGCGTAATTGCCGACGATGGCGTCGAATCCGAACAGCGCCTTGACGAGGTCGCTTTCGAATCTCCGATCGAGGATCTCGCCGGCGGACATCGTGAACAGATCGAGCAGGATGCGCAGCTGCTCGACCGGAAGCCGCCGCAGGATGTTGCCGGTCTCCAGCGCGTTGTAGCCTTCGCGAAGCGCATTGAAGCTGAAACCCTCGACGATGTTGGGCGGCGCGCGCAGCACGAACTCGCGCAAGACGTCGGCAATGGTTTCAAGCTCGCTGTTGAACTCGCCGATGCGCTCGGCGTCGCGCGTGGAAAGCTTCGCCACCGATTGGTGGGTGCGGCCTTCGCCGGTGAGAAGATAGCTGCCGTCCGGCGCGGGCAGGAAGTTTTGCGCGCGACGCTCCACGATTCTCAGTCCGTGCGCGGCGAGATCGAGGTCGGCGATGATGCGCGGATTGAGCAGGCTGACTGTGTAAGCCGCGACAGAATTACGGAAACCGGGATGAAACTCCTGCGTCACCGCCGCCCCGCCGACAACCTCACGGCGCTCGACAACTTTGACCTTGAGGCCGCTCATCGCCAGATACGCGGCGCAGGTCAGGCCGTTGTGGCCCGCTCCGATGATAAGTGCGTCATATTCGCTCATGAATTATTCTTAGTCGCGCCGTCTTTGGCGCGCGAGCGATTTCTACACGTCGCCGTTATTCACATGCATGTTATTGCCGCCTGTGCATGACTGTGGTCCACTCCGCGCGGTTGATCTGCCGTTCCTGTCGTCTTCCGGTCACGAGCCGGACATCCGGAGATTTCATGTCGTCAGTGCCATCCGTAGCCGCGAGCCCGATTTCAGGTTCGCGCAACAGGCTCGTTCTGGCGGTCTACACCGCCGCGATCTTCACCAGCGCGCTGCTGCTGTTTTCGGTGCAGCCATTGTTTACCAAGATGGTGCTGCCGCGGCTCGGCGGATCGCCCGCGGTGTGGTCGGTGGCGATGGTGTTCTTCCAGTCGCTGCTGCTTGGCGGCTACGCCTACGCCCATTATCTGATGACGCTCAAAAATCGGCTGGTTCCGGTCGTCATTCATGTATGTCTGCTGATCGCTGCGCTGCTGACGCTGCCGCTGTCGATCGCGAGCGGATGGGGCGAGCCGCCCTCCAGCGGCTACGCGTTCTGGCTGCTCGGCCTGTTCGCGGTGTCGATCGGCCTGCCGTTTTTCGCGCTCGCCGCCAATAACCCCATGCTGCAGGCGTGGTTCGTGCGGACTGGACATCCCGACGGGCCGGACCCGTATTTTCTTTACGGGTCGTCGAATATCGGCAGCTTCCTCGCGCTGCTGTCCTATCCGGTTTTGCTCGAGCCCTTGTTCTCGCTGCGCACGCAGAACCTGATCTGGACCTGGGGCTACGGATTGCTGATCGTGCTGATTGCCGCTTGCGGCGTGCTGCTGGTGCGTTCGCCGCCGATGAGCGAGCAGGCCGTCGCGGCCAGCGAAGGCGATGCGCCGGCCCCGAGCTGGATGTTGCGCCTGCGCTGGATTTTCCTCGCCGCCGTCCCGTCCGGCCTCCTGATCGCGGTCACCGCGCATATCTCGACCGACATCGCCGCCGTGCCTCTGCTCTGGGTGCTGCCGCTGTCGCTGTATCTTCTGACCTGGGTGCTGGTGTTTCAGTCACGGCCGCTGCTGCCGCATCGCTGGATGCTGACGTTGCAGCCTTTCGCCATTGCCGGGGTCCTGATCCTGCTCGCCATCGGCGGCGAGCAGAATCTCCTGTTCACGCTCGGCGGTCATCAGCTGTGTTTCTTCATCATCGCCATGGCGTGTCACGGCGAGCTTGCGCGTACACGGCCGGCCGCGAAATATCTCACCGGATTTTACGTCGCGCTGTCGTTCGGCGGCATGATCGGCGGATTGTTCTCCGGGCTGATCGCGCCTTACACGTTTTCATGGATCGCCGAATATCCGATCCTGCTCGCGCTGGCGATGCTCTGCCGCCCGGCGCAGGCGCAGTCCAGCCGTATCGGCAATTGGGTCTGGCTGGTGTTTGCGGTTGCCGCGCTGATCGCCATTGGATTCGCCTACCGCACCGGGGCCGTCTCGAAATTCTTCGAGGATCACCGGGTCTGGCTGGCGTCGATCGTGGCGGTCGCGGCGGCGCTGCTGGCCTTGCGCTGGAAAGTGGACCGCTGGCGGCTGGCGATCCTGATCGCGCTCGGGCTCATCATCACGCGGGTCTATCCGCTCGATCAGGGCCGCGAGTTCACCGTGCGCAGCTTCTTCGGCGTGCACCGGATCGTGGTGACGTCGCCGCGCGGCCAGTATCACGTCCTGCTGCACGGCACGACGATTCACGGCGCGGAAAAATTCCTCAACAGTGACGGCACGCCCGTCACCGGCCGCCCCGAACCGATCAGCTATTATCACAAGGATGGCGGCATCGGTCTTGCCATCAGCGCGATCCGCGAACGCAAGGGCGCGCCGCTGCGCGTGGCGGTGATCGGGCTTGGCGCCGGCACGCTGGCGTGCCAGTCGCGGCCGGGCGAGACGTGGAAGTTCTTCGAGATCGACAAGACCATGTACGAGACCGCGCGCGATCCGAAATATTTCACCTTCATTCAGGCCTGCGAGCCGGACATGAAGCCGGTGATCGGCGATGCGCGCCTCACCTTCGCACGCGAACCGGATGGCATTTACGATCTCATCATCGTCGACGCCTATTCGTCGGACGCGATTCCCGTTCATCTTGCGACGCAGGAGGCGATGGCGATCTACAAGAGCAAGCTCGCGCCGCACGGCGCGGTGCTGGTGCATGTATCCAACCGCCATCTCGAACTGGCGAGCGTCATCGTCGGCATTGCGGAAGCCAATGGCCTGAAGAGCTGGGTGTTCAACGAGGATTCAGGCCGCGACGACGAATACATCTACACCACCGATGTCGTGCTTTCGGTGCGCGAGGACGCCGATATAGGCAAGCTCGCCAGGGACGACCGCTGGGAAGAGACCGAGCCGACCGAAGGCCAGCGGGTGTGGACCGACGATTATTCCAACGTGCTCGGCGCCGTGTGGCGGCGGCTGCGGGACGGGGATGAGTAACCGCAGCGAAACTCAGTCCACGTATCCGCGCTGGTAGTATCCCGGCTGATAATACTGCTGCGCCGGATAGGCGCGGCGCTGATAGTAGTAACCGGCGTTCGGATCGCTGCCGTCCTGAATATAGCCGCTGCCGCGCGGGTCGGGATAAAGCTGGCGCTGCTGCTGTTGCTGCGGCCAGCGCGGATCGTCACTGGCGTAGCTGCCGTAATAGGGCTGACGCGGGCGAGTCTGGTACGTGCGATTCTGATAACCGTCCTGGTAGCCTTGGCTGTCCTGATAGGCCTGATCGTTTTGATACGAGCCGCCGTCGGGTGCGATCGCCAGCGGCTGGTCGCTATCGCCGCGTGCGACATTGGTGCGCGGCTTCGGATTACGCGCCAGCGCAACGCGCGATGAGCCTGTCAGATTGACGGTGGTGTTGAGCAGGCCTTCCGCCTTCACCAGATCCCAGAGAGTCTGGGCATTCTGCCGGGAGATTCGCACGCAGCCATGCGACACCGGCGTGCCAAGCTTGCCGACCGAATCGGTTCCATGAATGGCGTGGCCCTGCTTGGTGAAGAAGATCGAATGCGGCATCGGCGCATCGTCGAACTCCTTCGAATAATGGTCTTCCTCCATGCGGAAGGTTCGGAAGGAGCCGTTCGGCGTCTCGTGCGACGGGTTGCCGCTGGAAATGGGCCATGTGTAACGCCGGACGCCGTCCACCGAGACGGTCATCTGCTGGGCGTCCTTGTTAACGTCTATGGTGACGGCGGCGGAGGCCGGAGAGGCGGCGAATGCCGTTAACGCCAAAACCGGAAGCAACAACCAACGCATGTGACATATCTCCCACAGGCTGCCCACCGAATGCACAAGTTAGGGTCAGAACATGGCTTTTTCCAGCTTTGGGGCGTTGTAGGGGAGGACGGGTTTCGTTAACGTGACTCGGCCGCTGGACGAGCCGAATAAGATCAAGTGCGGTGAGGAATTTATTCTTAACCGCAGCCGTCCGGTAAGTCTGTAACAAGCTATAACAAAGGGATTCACGATGAAATCAGCCGCTCTTACCTCTGCCGCCGTGGCGCTGGTGGCGACTCTCGCAGTGCCTTTCGCTGCCCAGGCTCAGGGCATCATCGGTGGCGCCCAGCAGGGCGCCTATCAGGGCAGCACCGTTGCTGGTCCGATCGGTTACGTGGTCGGTGGCGCGGTTGGTGCTGGCGTCGGTGCCGGCGTGGGCGCCGTCAACGGTGCGATCATCCTGACCTCGTCGGTTGTTCAGGGCACCGCTGGCGCTGTCGGCGCCATCGTCGGCGCTCCGACCACCACCGTGATCGAGGCCCGTCCGGTTCATCATCGCCGTCACCACTAATCCTCCGGATTAGCTGGAAGGCCCAAATGCTGAAGGCGCGGAAGCCATGCTTCCGCGCCTTTTAATTTGTTTTTACCGGTAATTTGTTTTTGCCCGTAATTTGTTTTGCCCGCCGCCTTCGACGTCTTCGATTTCCTCCCAAGCCAACGTGCGCTCAACCGGAACTTTTTCCCGCCGTTCCGTGTTGAAGCGCGACTGGTTCGACAGACGACAGGAAAGGTGTTTAGCGATGAGGTCAGCCGCTTTAGCCGTGGCCCAAGGCCGTACGGTTTTTTCCAGATTTATGTTGGTCTCGGCGCTGGCTCTGCTGGCCGTGCTGGCCACCGCTCAGGTCACGCGCGCGCAAGGCGTGTTCGGCGGCATGGATGAAGGAGCCCGTCGCGGCGACCGTGCTGCGGGGCCAGTCGGTGCCGTGGTCGGCGGCGCGGTGGGCGGAGCCGTCGGCGGCGTCAACGGCGTGCTGGGCATCAACCCGCGCTATCATCGCCACCATTATCACCGCCATCACCATCATTATTGATCGGCTGCGTGAGCCGCTCAAGCAAAAAGGACGCGGAGTTTCCTCCGCGTCCTTTTTTTGCATCTGGCGCGCCCGCTGTCAGCTTCGCGCGGCTGCCGCTGTCTTCGGCGACGTCACCGACACGACGATGTTGGCGACGACTGCAACAGCGATGTTGAGCAGAACCGCGCCGAGGCCGACATAGAACGTGTAGGTGTGACCCTCATAGCTCAGTGAGGCCAGCGGCTTCAGTCCGGCATTCCATGCCGTCCACGATCCCCAGCCCATGCCCGCGGCCCAGCCGAGCAGCAGCGGGATCGGCCTGAACCATCTGGTGAGAAGACCGAACACGAGAGACGGGAAGGTCTGGAGAATCCACAGGCCTCCGAGCAATTGCAGATCGAGCGCGAACTGCGTCGGCAGGAACAGGATGAAGGCCAGCGCGCCAACCTTGACCACCAGCGAGGTGATCTTGGCGACGCTGGCTTCGCCGGCATGGTCGATATCCGGATTGACGAAGCTCTTCCAGATGTTGCGGGTGAACAGGTTCGCCGCGCCGATGCTCATCACGGCCGCAGGCACCAGCGCGCCGATGCCGATAGCGGCGAAGGCGAAGCCGGCGAACCATGACGGGAACAGCGTCTTGAACAATTCGGGCACCACGTCGGTCGGCGAGGCCACCTTCACATGAGCGGCGATGGCCATGTAACCGAGCAGCGCGATCAGGCCGAGCAGCAGGGTATAGGCCGGCAGCAGGATGGCGTTCTTGCGGATGGTGTCGGCCGATTTCGAAGCGAACACCCCGGTCAGCGTGTGCGGATACATGAAGGCGGCGAGCGCCGAACCGAGCGCCAGCGAGGCGTAGGGCAAATACTGGCCGGGTGCGAGCAGCAGGCCGCCGCTTCCCTTGGCCTTGAACGCATCGCCTGCCGCGCTGAACACCGCGCCGTAACCGCCAAGCTTGGCGGGCACCAGCACCACGGCCACCAGCACCACGATATAGATCATGATGTCCTTGACGAAGGCGATCAGGGCCGGCGCGCGCAGGCCGGAGCTGTAGGTATAGAGCGCGAGGATGATGAAGGCCGCGATGATCGGCAGTTCGCCGGTCAGGCCCATGGCCTTGATGACGGCGCCCATGCCGATCAATTGCAGCGCGATGTAGGGCATGGTCGCGACGATACCCGTCAGCGCCACGACGAATTCGAGCGTGCGCGAGCCGGAATTGCCCAGCACCACGTCGGCGGCGGTGACATGGCCGTTCCTGTGCGCGTTCTTCCACACCAGCGGCATGATGAGGAACACGATCGGATAGACGATGATGGTGTAGGGCAGCGCGAAGAAGCCATAGGCGCCGACCGCGTAAACGAGGGCAGGGACCGCGATGACCGTGTAGGCGGTGTAGAAGTCGCCGCCGACGAGAAACCAGGTGACCCAGGTGCCGAACTGGCGGCCGCCGAGCCCCCATTCGTCAAGATGCGCGGAGACGTCGCCGCGCTTCCAGTGCGCGGCCATAAAACCCATCACCGTGACGAGAAGGAAGAAGAAGATGAAGATGCTGGCTGCTGTCCAGTCGATCTGAGTGGTCATGATTCAAGCTCTTTTGAAATTGGGTCGGACGATCGGCGCAGATGCATCAGGTTTCGTCGTCGCGCGGTGTCGCGCGATAGACCAGCCAGATGATCAGCGAGGTGATCGGAACCCAGGCGAGCTGGTACCAGTAGAAAAACGGAAAGCCGAACAGGGGCGGCTCGGCGAAGTTGTAGAACGGCACCCACAGGAGACCGATGAAGGGAATGAGCAGAAGAAATTTCATGAGAATGCTCCAGAAAATCTGCCGGCGCCGTCATCGCACGACCGAATGGTGGCAGCACGCCTAGAGTCTGCGGCGAGGCGCGTCCATACGAGATATGGCAGGGCTGCCATACCGAAGTCGCTACATCGACTTAAGTCTCAAATGTTTTGCTGCAGTCGATCAAAGCATCGTGATCGCGAGCCGTGTGCGCCGTGCGCGGAACCCGGAGTGTCGTTTACCGCTTGAGCCTGTAGCCGGTCTTGAAGATCCACCAGATCGCCAGCATGCACAGCGCCATGAAGGCGAGGGTCATGCCGAAGCTGACCGCGACATTGACGTCGGCGATTTCGGTGAACGCCCAGCGGAATCCGCTGATGAGATACACCACCGGGTTGAAATAGGTCACGTAGCGCCAGAACGGCGGCAGCATGGTGATGGAATAGAAGCTGCCGCCGAGGAAGGTGAGCGGCGTGATGACCAGCAGCGGTATCGCCTGCAGCTTCTCGAAGCCGTCCGCCCAAATCCCGATGATGAAGCCGAACAGGCTGAACGTGATCGCCGTCAGCACCAGAAACACAAACATCCACACCGGATGGGCAATGGTCAGCGGCACGAACAGCCCGGCGGTGGCGAGAATGATGAGACCGAGCACGATCGATTTGGTCGCGGCCGCGCCGACATAGCCGACCACCGCCTCGAACGAGGACACCGGGGCCGACAGCAATTCGTAAATGGTGCCGGTGAATTTCGGAAAATAAATTCCGAACGAGGCGTTGGCGATGCTTTGCGTCAGCACCTGCAGCATGATCAGGCCGGGCACGATGAACGCGCCATAGCTGACGCCGTGAATTTCCGGGATCCGCGATCCGATCGCGGAGCCGAACACCACGAAATACAGCGACGTCGAAATCACCGGCGACACCACGCTTTGCAGCAGGGTACGGAAGGTGCGCGCCATTTCAAATTTGTAAATGGAGACGATGGCAGGAAGGTTCATGCGCGGTGCACCAGATTGACGAAAATCTCCTCAAGCGAGCTTTGCTTGGTGTTGAGATCGTTGAAGGCAATGCCAGCAGCGCGCAGATCGTTGAGTAGCGTGGTGATTCCGGTGCGCTCGCTCCTGGTGTCGTAGGTGTAGGTCAATTCCCGGCCATCTTCCGACAATTCGAGATTATAGTCGGCCAGCGCCGGGGGCACCGCCGCGATGCTGTCCTGCAGATGCAGGATCATCTGCTTGCGGCCGAGCTTCTGCATCAAGGTCGCCTTGTCCTCGACCAGGATGATCTCACCCTTGTTGATGACGCCGACGCGGTCCGCCATCTCCTCGGCTTCCTCGATGTAGTGCGTGGTGAGAATGATGGTGACGCCTTTCTCGCGCAGCTCGCGCACCAGCTGCCACATCGACTTGCGCAGTTCGACATCGACGCCGGCGGTCGGCTCGTCGAGGAACAGGATGCGCGGCTCGTGCGCCAGCGCCTTGGCGATCATGACGCGGCGCTTCATGCCGCCCGACAGCGTGATGATCTGCGCCTTGCGTTTGTCCCACAGCGACAGGTCTTTCAGGATTTTTTCGATGTATGCGGAATTTTTCGGCTTGCCGAACAGGCCACGGCTGAAGGCCGCGGTCGCGGGCGGCGTCTCCCAGGCGTCGGTGTGCAGTTCCTGCGGCACAAGACCGATCAGTTCGCGCGCGGCGCGGTAATCTGTCACGTTGTCGTGGCCGTCCACCGTCACCTTCCCCTCGGTCGCCATCGCCAGCCCGCAGATCACGCTGATGAGCGTGGTCTTGCCCGCGCCGTTCGGCCCAAGCAGCGCGAAGATCTCGCCGGGCTGAATATCGAGATTGATATTCTTCAGCGCGGTGAACCCGGACTTGTAGGTCTTGGTCAGGTTGGAGACGGAGATGATGGGAGACATGAAAAAATCGTCTGTCGGAAGGCGGGGCGGGAGCATGACATAGGCGTCCCGCCTCCCTAGCGCAATGCAAAAAGACCATTTTACGCCGTCGCTTTTTGAGGCTTGCGGGCTGCGTTGGTCGAAATGCGGCTTGCATAACGCGCCGGATTTCCTCCGATGACATGACCCGGCGGATCAGCAGGAGAAGCAGCGGAACCATATCCCGGCAGCCTCAACTCATCCGCTGCAAAGGCAAGACCTACCTGTCGGAGACAATTTCGTTGGTCACGTTGTCAACCAGCACAGGGCTTTCAAAATAATCAATTGACGCATCCACGCCGTACTTCTCCCGCACGGCAACTTTCCAGTTCTCGGTGTACATCGCCTCCGCATCGGCGCGCGAATTCCACAGATAGATGCCGCCAGCCGTCGTTCCGTCTTGTGACAGGATATAGCACTTGCGCAAAAGGCCGGAGACGCCCTGATAGTTCGGGGCTGTGCTCAGAAAAATCCTGCGCGCCTCTTCGCGCGTGATCGGTTTCGACAATTTGAAGGTGGTCATGGTTGTAATCATGGGAAGGCTCCTGCGCTGGACCTGACGCTCATCGCGGTTCATTCTTGACACGTATGTCAAAATTGACAATTCTGTCAAGAATGAGCCCTTGGAGGTGTCCGGATGGCCGGTTCGCGGCAGTTTGACGAGCAGGAAGTGATCGCGCTCGCGCTCGACGTGTTCTGGCGCAAGGGTCTTCACGACGCGACCATGCAGGATATCGCCGCGGCGACTGGCGTGCAGCGCGGCAGCCTCTACAACGCCTATGGCGACAAGGAAGCGATTTTCCTGCGCGCGTTCGATCAATATGCCGCGCAGTTCCTGGACGCGGCCGCGCGGGTTCTGGCGCAGGGCGATGCGGCGGCCAGGCTGCAGGGCTTTCTGGATATGCTGATTGTCAACATGACCAGCGGCACACCGGCGCGGGGGTGCCTGACGACGCACACCGCGCTCGATCTGGCCATTTCGAGCGCGCAGGTGCGCCAGCGCGTGCAGGGTGTGCTCAGTCAGCTCGAACGGCTTGTCTGCAAGGCTCTCGGTTCGGCGCCCGGCAAATTGACTCAGGCGGATGCAGTCCGGCTGGCGCGGGTGGTCGTGACTTTTACAAGAGGGCTTGCCGTCATGGAGCGTGCCGGATACAGCCGCAAGCAGCTCAGGGATTCTGCGGCTGCTTTCGTCGACGTGCTTTTTGCCGGTGCCCGGCAAGAGTGATCCGGAAAGATAAACCGGGCGGTGCGCTTTACGCCTTCGTCACGAAACTATCGACCACCTTCTTCTCGCCGGCTTTCTCGAAGGCGATGGTGAGTTTGTTGCCGTCCACTTTGGCGACGTGGCCGTAGCCGAATTTCTGGTGAAACACCCGCTCGCCGGTTGCGAAGTCGGATTCCGTTCCGGTCGATTTGGCGACCAGTTCGCCTTCGATGGTCGCGATCTTCCCGCCGCCGCGCCGCGCGCCGCCATCGTAGCGCGCACCGCTATCTTCGAATCCGCCGCCATTACGGCTGCGGTTGGCCTGCGCACGCTGCCAGCCCGGCGTCGAATAGCTTGAGCCGAACGATTCGACATTGTCGAAACGCGATCCGCCGTAGCCACCCGCGCCGCCCCAGCCGGAGCCGCCCTTGCTCTCGGTGATCTCGACATTGTCCGCCGGCAGCTCATCGAGAAAGCGCGAGGGGATCGTGGTCGTCCACGAGCCGTGGATGCGGCGGTTGGTGGCGAAATAGATTTTCGCGCGCCGGCGCGCGCGGGTGATGCCGACATGGGCGAGCCGGCGCTCTTCCTCAAGTCCCGCGCGGCCCTGTTCGTCCAGCGCGCGCTGATGCGGAAACAGGCCCTCTTCCCAGCCGGGCAGGAACACGGTGTCGAATTCGAGGCCTTTGGCGGAATGCAGCGTCATCAGCGAGACCGCATCCTCGTCCGCGCCGCCTTCGCGATCCATCACCAGCGATATGTGTTCGAGGAAACCGGCGAGGTTCTCGAACTCCTCCATCGAGCGCACAAGCTCCTTCAGGTTCTCGAGCCGGCCCGCTGCGTCCGCCGAGCGATCCTTCTGCCACATCTCGGTGTAGCCGCTCTCGTCCAGCACGATTTCGGCGAGCCGCGTGTGCGGGACGCTGTCGCGCTGCACCTGCCAGCGGTCGAAATTGGCAATCACCTCCCGCAGGCTGCTGCGCGCCTTCGGCTTGAGTTCGTCCGTCTCGATCACCTGCCGCGCGGCCTCGAACAGCGGAATGCGGCGCTTGCGCGCGATGTCGTGCAGCAATTGCACGGTGGCGTCGCCGATGCCGCGTTTGGGCACGTTGACGATGCGCTCGAAGGCGAGATCGTCGGCGGACGAATTGATGATACGCAGATAGGCCAGCGCGTCGCGGATTTCCGCGCGTTCGTAGAAGCGCGGGCCGCCGATCACGCGATAGGGCAGGCCGAGAGTGACAAAGCGGTCTTCGAATTCGCGCATCTGGAACGAGGCGCGCACCAGGATGGCGATCTCGTTGAGCTTGTGCGTCTTGCGCTGAAGCTCCTCGATCTCCTCGCCGATGGCGCGGGCTTCCTCTTCCGAATCCCACGCGCCGGTGACGGTGACCTTCTCGCCCTCGATGTCTTCGGTCCGTAGCGTCTTGCCGAGCCGGCTTTCGTTGAATGCGATCAGATGCGAGGCCGCGGCAAGGATGTGGCCGGTGGAGCGGTAATTGCGTTCGAGGCGGATCACCTTCGCGCCGGGGAAGTCGTGCTCGAAGCGCAGGATGTTGTCGACCTCCGCGCCGCGCCAGCCATAGATCGACTGGTCGTCGTCGCCGACGCAGCAGATGTTTTTGGGGGCGGCGAGGGTGGCGATGTTTCCCTGCGCGTCCTGCATGGATTGATCTTTCTTCACCTCTCCCCGGTGGGGAGAGGTCACCTCGTCGCGTAGCGATGAGGCGGGTGAGGGGGCGTCGGTGTCTCGATAGGTCTGTTCCCCCTCACCCGGTTCGCTTTGCTCACCGGCCTCTCCCCGCCGGGGAGAGGCAAGAGAAATGGAAGCCTTTGCAGATGACGGTGCCTGAGCCAGGAGGCGCAGCCACAGATATTGCGCGACGTTGGTGTCCTGATATTCGTCCACCAGAATGAATTTGAAACGGTGCTGGTATTGCCGCAGCACGTCGGGTTGCTCGCGGAACAGGCGGATGTTTTCCAAAAGCAGATCGCCGAAATCGGCGGCGTTGAGAATTTTCAGCCGTTCCTGATACGCCGCATAGATCTTGCCGCCGCGGCCATTGCCGAACATCGCCGCTTCGCCCGAAGGCACCTGCGACGGGGTGAGGCCGCGGTTCTTCCAGCCGTCGATCAGTCCGGCCAGCATGCGCGCGGGCCAGCGTTTGTCGTCGATGCCTTCGGCCTGCAGAAGCTGCTTCAGTAATCTGATCTGGTCGTCGGTGTCGAGCACCGTGAAGTTGGATTTCAGCTGCACCAGTTCCGCGTGATAGCGCAGGATACGCCCCGCGATGGAGTGGAACGTGCCGAGCCAGGGCATGCCCTCGACCGTCTGGCCGAGCATTTGGCCGAGGCGGTGTTTCATCTCGCGCGCGGCCTTGTTGGTGAAGGTCACCGACAGGATTTCGGCGGGGCGGGCGCGGCCGAGGCTGAGAATGTGGGCGATGCGCGAGGTCAGCACCCGTGTCTTGCCGGTGCCTGCGCCGGCCAGGACCAGCACCGGCCCGTCGAGCGTTTCGACCGCTTCGCGCTGCTCGGGATTGAGCGCGGCGAGGTATTGCGGCATGGCGGCGGCGCGCGCGCGGGCGGCGATCCCGCCAGCGGCAGGCTGGTGGGAGGGCACGTCAAGCGGCGGCAATTTGTTCGGTTCGGTCATGCGATTCGTCTGCGGCATACGATGGCATTGCGCCGCCGCAAAGGGGAGCCTTGTATCGGGATGACACCACATATAGGCATTCAAATGCCCTGAGGACAGGCTTGTCCGTCGCCTATTCACCGGCGGCTGATGGCTCCAGCGGAGCGAAATGGTTCCTTCAACTGCGACAGATTTTGCGGCTTTTCGCGTCACGGAAGGAGGGAACTTCCGTTCCCGCTCCGGATTGATTTTGCAAAGAAGGCGGCGTTCGCCTTCTGCCCAATCGAGGAGAACGTCATGTTGAGCTGGGTTGTGACCTTTCTGATTATCGCGCTGGTCGCGGGTCTTCTGGGCTTCGGCGGCATTGCCGGCGCGTCGATCGAAATCGCCAAGATCGTGTTCTTTATCGCGATCGTGCTGTTCGCGGTATCCGCGCTTGTCGGCCTGATGCGAGGCGGCCGCTCGAGCCTCTAGCAGGCGTGCCATAAGAACCAACAGGACGCCCGGCCGGTCGGCTTGACCCGCCGGGCGTCCTGCGTCACCGTCCGCCTCCGTCAATCATGCCGGATGAGCGAACGTGGCAGCATCCATCACCGCCCTGAAACGTCCCGCGCCGACCGCGCTCGCGGAAGCCGTCAGCGCACTCGCCGCGCGGTTCGGCAATCATCTCGTCACCTCGCAGGCGGTGCGCGACCAGCATGCGCACACGACAACGTGGATCGCCCCGCAGCCGCCGGACGCGGTGGTGATGGCGCAGTCAGCCGCCGACATTCAGGATGCGGTGCGCATCTGCGCCGCGCGGCAGGTGCCGGTCATTGCCTTCGGCACCGGATCGTCGCTCGAAGGCCAGGTGAATGCGCCGTTCGGCGGCGTTTGCATCGACACAAGGGAAATGAACCGCATCATCGCGGTCAATCCGGACGATCTCGACTGCGTGATCGAGCCCGGCGTGACGCGCAAGGCGCTCAACGAGCACCTGCGCGATCAGGGCCTGTTCTTTCCCATCGACCCCGGCGCGGACGCCTCGCTTGGCGGCATGGCGGCAACGCGGGCGTCGGGCACCAATGCGGTGCGTTACGGCACCATGCGCGACAACGTACTGGCGCTGAAAGTCGTGCGCGCCGATGGCGAGATCATCACCACCGGCACCCGCGCGCGCAAATCCTCCGCCGGTTACGATCTGACGCATCTGTTCATTGGCTCGGAGGGCACGCTCGGGATCATTTCCGAACTGAGCATCAAGCTGCGCGGCATTCCGCAGTCGATAGCTGCGGGATCATGCTCGTTCGCGAGCGTCAGGGGCGCATGCGATGCCACCATTATGGCGATCCAGACCGGAATTCCGCTGGCGCGCATCGAGCTCTTGAACGTCGCGCAGGTGCGGGCCTGCAACGCCTATTCGAAATTGACGCTGCCTGAGACCCCGCTGCTGCTGCTGGAATTCCACGGCACCGAAAGCGACGTCGCCGAGCAGTCGGCGATGTTCGCCGAGATCGCGAAGGAATGCGGCGGCGGCGCGTTTCAATCCACCACGCGTCCGGAAGACCGCACCAGGCTGTGGCAGGCGCGGCACGATGCCTATTGGGCGGCGGCGGCGCTGCGGACCGGATCGCGGCCGATGTCCACCGATGTATGCGTGCCGATTTCGCGGCTTGCCGATTGCGTGACCGAAACCGAAACGGACATCGAGCGACTTGGGCTGATCGCGCCCATCGTCGGCCATGTCGGCGACGGCAACTTCCACTGCCTGATGTTGTGCGACGTCGATGACGCGGACGAGGTGGGCCGCGCGGAGGAGTTCCTGCATCGGCTTGTCGAGCGTGCCCATGCCATGGGCGGAACATGTACCGGCGAGCACGGCATTGGGCAGGGCAAGCAGAAATACCTCAAATCCGAGCTGGGACCCGAAGCGCTCGACGCCATGCGCGCGCTCAAGGCAGCGCTCGATCCCCACGGTATTTTCAATCCGGGCAAGATATTGCCGCCGGCCTGATTGCTGCGTCATGCTGCTGTGACTTCGCCGCACTTATTCATTAATATGGCGGTGCTTGATGGTCACGCGGAGTTCATGGTGCAGACGACGCTTCTCGGGCTGGCGATTGCTTTCATTCTGGCGCTGATCGCGGCGCTGGTCGGCCCGTTCTTCATCGACTGGAATCAATACCGGCCGCAATTCGAGGCGGAGGCGTCGCGGGTGATCGGCGCGCCGGTGCGGGTCGAGGGCGCGCTCGACGCGCGGCTGCTGCCCGCGCCGATTTTGCGGCTGCGCAAACTTGCCATCGGCAGTTCTGCGGGCAAACCAGGCGATGCCGGCAAGGTGAGCGCCGACAAGCTCGACGTCGAGTTCAGCCTGAGTTCGCTGCTGCGCGGAGAATGGCGCGCCACCGAACTCTCGCTCGATGGATTCAATCTCGATATCGGTCTCGACAAGGAGGGCCGTATCGACTGGCCGTCATCGAAGGGGAGCTTCAATCTCGGCGCGCTCGCCATCGACAGGCTCAATCTGAACGGGCGGGTTCATCTGAGCGACGCCGCCAGCGGCACACAGCTCGCGCTGGACGATCTTGTGTTCACCGGCGACGTCCGCGCGCTGGCGACCAGCCTGCGCGGTGAGGGGACATTCACCCTCGCCGGCGCGCGCACACCGTTTCACGTCGCGACAAGTCAGACGCCGGACAACAAGGGCGTCCGCGTAAAGCTGACCCTCGATCCCGGCGAGCGGCCGCTGGCCGCCGATCTCGACGCCGTGATTTCGTTCGCCGGACAAAGCCCGCGTCTCGATGGCGCGCTGACGCTGGCGCGCAGCGTCCAGACGGGTTCGCAGATGCCCTGGCGCATTTCAACGAAGCTGAAGGCGGATCCCGCGGCGGCGTCGTTCGACGAGATGGAATGGGCCTATGGTCCCGACGATGCCGCGCTCAAGCTCAACGGCAGCGGCAGCGCGCAGTTCGGGGCGTCGCCGAAATTCCAGGCGCGGCTGTCGGCGCAGCAACTCGATGCCGACCGCCTGCTCGCCAAAAGCGGCCGCTCTGCGCCGATCGACCTTCTTGCGAGCCTTCGCAATGTTATCACCGCGAGTCCGGCCGCGCCGCTGCCGGTTCAGGTCAGTGCGGACGTCGACCAGATCACGCTGGGCGGCAAGCCGGTGCAGAATTTCTCGGCTGCGCTGCGCGGCGATACCGATGGCTGGACGCTCGATCGGTTCGAGGCGACAGCGCCGGGCGCAACGCGCGTCGGCATCAGCGGTGCAATCCGCGGCGGCCGCTTCGACGGTCCGCTCAAGATCGACGCCAGGGCCTCGCAGAGTTTTCAGGACTGGTATTTCGGTCAGCCGCAAACACCCTACCGTACCGAAACCCCGCTGGCGCTTGCGGCGACGGCCGGTCTCACAAAGGATGGTTTCGAACTTTCGGATCTGAAAATAACGGCCGATGGCAACCGCCTCGACGGACGCGTGACGCGGTCGGGCGAGCGGATCGAGGCGGCGCTGCAATCGGCGGCCTTCGATCTCGGCAATCCGGGCGATGCCGCCGACAGATTCGATCGTCTCAAGACGCTGTTGCCGCCGCAGGCAAAATTGTCGCTCGATCTGATGCGTGCCACGCTCGGCGGAAAGATCATCGGCCCGCTCGCGTTCGATCTCGATTATCAGGGAAGCGCGCAGACATCCGGCACAAAGCTCGGACTCGCTGTCGGGCGCGCCGACCTCGCGCCATGGCTCGGCATGACGTTGCCAGTCAGCGGCCTGAACGCAAATCTCACGATCACCGGAGATAAATTCTCGCTCACCGGTCTCGACGGCAAGCTCGGTGATGCGTCGGTGAAGGGAAGCCTTGCGTTCACGCGGGGCGATGAGACGGGCATCGACGGCGATCTTGTCTTCGACACGCTCGATCTTGCGCCGCTGACGGTGGCCGCCCTTGGCGGGGCGGGGATCGCCAGCGCCGATCCGCTCGGCTCTGGATGGCTGCAGGGCTGGCGCGGGAAGGTCACGTTTCGCGCGTCGCGCGCGGCGTTGCCCGGCGGCATGACCGCGACCGATCTGGTGGGCGCATTGCGCGGCGACGGCCAGTCGCTGTTTGCCGACGATCTCAAGGCGGCGCTCGGCGGCGGCGATGTCGGCGCAAAACTGCAGGCGTCGCGCGGCGCATCTGGCACGACGATCAGCGCGCAGGTTCAGGTGACGAATGCCGATGGCGACGCGCTGAAATATCGCGCGCTGGCGCTGCCCGAGGGCAAGGCCTCGTTGCAAGCCACGCTGTCGAGCGAGGGGCGCAGCCTTGCGGCGCTGACCAATGCGCTGGCGGGCAGCGGTGTGCTGTCGCTCGAAGGCGCGCGCATCGAGGGACTCGATACCGGTGCTTTCGACGCCGCCATGCGTGTCAGCGAAGGCGGGCAGGTTCTCGACGATTCCAGGCTCAAGGCCATTGTCGATCCGGTCATGGCGCAAGGCGCGCTTGCCATTAACACGGCGCAAATCCCGTTCGACATTCGCGACGGCCGCCTGCGCGTCGCGGCGACCAGCATCGACGCCGACAACGCCCGCGCGGTTATCTCCGGCGGGTACGACATTCCGGCCGATCAGGCGGACATCCGCGTCACGCTGTCGTCGCTGACGCTCGGCACGGCGACCTCGCGCCCTGAACTGCAGATTTTCCTGCACGGCACGCCGGATGCGCTCGATCGCTCGCTTGATGTGTCGTCGCTGTCGTCGTGGCTGTCGTTGCAGGCCATCGAGCGCGAGACGCGCCGGCTCGATCAGCTCGAGCGTGGCGGCCCGCCGCCGCCCGCTTCGTCACCGCACAGCGATGCGCCGCCAGCCGCCACGCCGGCTCCCGGCGGCGATGCCCGCAAGCGCGCCCTCAAACCCGCCGCAGCCGCGATACCGCTTCCGCCGAGCGTAACAGCCGAACATCAGCAACTGACGCCGTTGCCTCCGCCCATCACCATCCGTCCCGCGCCGGGTGTCCGGGCGAAGAAACCTGCGCCGCGCGACCTGCCGCCGGTGGGGACCTCGTTTCAGTCGGGCCGCTAGTTCGCGTCCTGCATCGCCGGAACGAGGTTCGGCGCGCGCTGACGTTCGCCGATATACATCGCGCTTGCGGCGCGGGCCTGGAAATGCTCCAGCACGAACAGGCGGATCGCGGACGACAGATTGCTGGTCCTGCGTTTCTCATCGATCACTGCGATCTGCGTTGACAATGTGATGCCGCGGCGTGTCGCGATATCTTTCAGGCTGGTCCAGAAGGCGTCTTCGAGACTGACGCTGGTCTTGTGGCCATCGACCACGACCGATCTTTTCACGACGGCAAACCGCCTTGCGGATTCGGCATCGAGACGAGCGTCCGGATTCGCGGGTTGAGCTTGTTCGATCAACATGATGTGCTCCATCCTGGGGCGATCTGGCGCGCAGCGTTATTCATGCGGCCGGACGCCCGCGCGCGGCGGCGTCAGCCGAACAAATGTTCAGCTTGAGAAGGACTGCGTGTGCCTCGCCGGAAGATGTCCGGCGCTTCGCGCGGCGGTGAGCGTCAAGCGCCAGCGAAACAGCGTTATGATACCCCGTTTGCTGAATCGCCGCCATTCGGCAAAAAACCTAATCCCTGAGTCAGGATGGTGGGATGGCTCTGCGGGATTTTACGGATATGTCGCGGCGGCAAACCGTCAGTTCGACGCGGCGCGCTGACTTTCGTCCTTGCCCTGCGCATGCGCGCTCGCCGCGACCGCGCGCGTGCGGAAGTAATCGAGGACGAACAGGCGGATCGCCGAAGAGAGATTGCCCTGCTGCCGGCCACCGTCGATTTCGCCGACCAGCTCCGACAATGTCATGCCGCGTGCGGCGGAAATTTCCTTCATCCCGTTCCAGAACGCCTCTTCGAGGCTGACGCTGGTCTTGTGGCCTGCGACCACGATCGATCTTTTGACGACGGGTGATTTCATGATTGCGTTCCGTCGTCCAGCCGGTGCTGATCCAGCTTCCGTTCGGCGCGATCCGCCATCTGATTGTCGGATTTTTTTTGAGCCTTGGTCCGGCCGAAACGGATACGGTTGCGGTCCGCTTCGCTGGCCGCCTTTTCGCGCTGAATGTGCTTTTTGAATTTTTTCAGGTTGACCAGATCGCCCATCACTGGGACATCCCGGTCGGTAGCGAAGAGAACAAGGCCATCATGGCAGCGTGTCTTTTTTCGCGAAGCCTTGGCGTCCGAGCCTTGGCGAGTCTTGAAATAAAGCTCTGGCCGGAGCCTCGGCTGTGATTTCACTTATCGGGACATCGTTGTCCCGAGGTGCGCGTGTCAATCAACGATTCTGATTTCACGGTATCAAATTCGTAACATGCCGCATTGCGGCAGTGGTAGTCCGAGGTCCTACGTCTTTAGGCGAGTATGCAAGGCGCCGATATGTTGTGCGCTTTTTTCGTGACAGGCGCGTGGCGCGCAATTGATCTCGATGGCCTGTTATCCGGGCTTTGTCATCTTTGCCGGCTGGACCAGTTTGTCGAACTCATCGGCGGTGACAAACCCCAGTTTCAGAGCCTCTTCTTTCAAGGTCGTGCCATTGGCGTGCGCCGTCTTCGCGACCTTGGCCGCGTTGTCGTAGCCTATTTTCGGTGCAAGAGCGGTGACCAGCATGAGCGAACGCTGCATCAGCTCATCTATGCGTTTTTCGTTGGCGCGAATGCCGGTAACGCAATGTTCGGTGAATGAGCGTGCAACGTCGGCCATCAGCCGGATCGACTGCAGCATGTTATAGGCCAGCACCGGCTTATACACATTGAGCTCGAAATGCCCCTGACTGCCGGCGATGGTGATCGTGGTGTGGTTGCCGAAGATCTGGCAGCACACCATCGTTACCGCCTCACATTGTGTCGGATTGACTTTACCCGGCATGATTGAGGAGCCCGGCTCGTTTTCCGGCAGGATCAGTTCGCCAAGCCCCGAGCGCGGTCCCGAGCCGAGCAGGCGGATATCGTTGGCGACCTTGAACATCCCGGTGGCCGTCGCGTTGATCGCGCCGTGGACCGAGACATAGGCGTCGTTCGAGGCCAGCGCCTCGAACTTGTTCGGCGCGGTGACGAAAGGAATTTTTGTCAGCGCGGCGACATGCCTGGCGAACGCGGCGGCGAATTCCGGCTTCGAGTTCAGGCCGGTGCCGACGGCGGTGCCGCCCTGCGCCAGCGGGAAAAGCTCGGTCACCGCGCTCTTCAGCCGCGCGATGCCGCTGGCGATTTGCGCGGCGTAACCGGAAAATTCCTGCCCCAGCGTCAGCGGCGTGGCGTCCTGCGTGTGCGTGCGTCCGATCTTCACGATATTCGCGAAGGTCTTTTCCTTATCCTTGAGCGCGCCGTGCAGTTCCTCCAGTGCGGGTAGCAGGTCGTTGAGGATGCGTTCAGCCGCGGCAATATGCATCGCGGTCGGATAGGAGTCGTTCGACGACTGGCTCATGTTGACATGATCGTTCGGATGCACGGGCTTCTTGGTGCCGCGCTCGCCGCCGAGAATCTCGTTGGCGCGGTTTGAGATTACCTCGTTGAGATTCATATTGCTCTGGGTGCCCGAGCCGGTCTGCCAGACGACGAGAGGGAAGTGATCGTTCAGCTTGCCGTCGATGATCTCGCGCGCGGCGGTGATGATCGCATCGGCGAGCTTCTTGTCGATGAGCCCGAGTTCGAGATTGGTCTGTGCGGCCGCGAGCTTGACGATGGCCAGCGCGTGGACGATCGGTATGGGCATGTGTTCGTCGCCGATCTTGAAATTGTGGCGCGAGCGTTCGGTCTGCGCACCCCAGTAACGGTCGGTGGGAACTTCGATCGGTCCGAAGGTGTCGGTTTCGGTGCGGGTCGTCTTGGTCATGGGAGCCTCGCGTGTTGGCGGCGAGCGGATGTGCGGCCAGAGCGACCGGGAAGGGCCTTCGATTATGCCGAAGACCTGCATCCGGCGCCATTCGCCGCGCGTGGATTAGTTCTGAAGTTTACTTCTTGCGGAAACGGTCGAGCCGCACCACTTCGGCGCCCTCGCTCGGCTTGGACGGTTCGTCATCCGCGGCTTCGGCGGCCGGTGCGGTTTCCTCGGCAGGCGCTTCCTCCGCGGCGGCGGCATCCGCCGCCGTTTCAAACTGCAGGCCGAACTGCACCGAGGGATCGAAGAAGCGGCTGATGGCGCTGAACGGCACCACGAGGCGTTCGGGAATTCCGCCGAACGACAGGCCGACCTCGAAACGGTCGTCGGTCACGACCAGATCCCAGAACTGATGCTGGAGGATGATCGTCATTTCCTGCGGGTACTGCGACAACAGGCGCGGTGAAATCTTCACGCCCTCGGCTGTCGACAGAAAGGTGATGTAGAAATGATGTTCGCCGGGCAACCCGTTGGCCGCGGCGTCGGCGAGGACCTGCCGCAATACGCCACGCAGGGCATCGCGGGTGAGAACGTCGTAGCGGATCAGGTCTGTTGTCATCGATTAAGGTCCGTGAACGCTTTGATACGGCCGCGCGCGAGGGTGAGTCGCACGGAACCATTGTCATGCTACCCCGCCGCGCCGCCGAGGTCAGCCACCTGAATGCAACGCAGCACATAATTCCGGGGTTTCACCGGCGAATTCGGATTCAGATAATCCCAAGGGATTATAAAAGGAAGAAGTGGAGGCTTCTGTTGCCAGGTGCCTCCGAACCCCGCCTAACAGGGCTTATTCCGTTAGGACTTTAAGTCGGTATTTCAAACTGCGTTACGCAGCCTGAGCAACCGGAGCATAGTTGTCGTTTGCAACTATTGAGAAGCCCGATAACGGCGGAAC
>RXJJ01000021.1 GCA_003963145.1 Bradyrhizobiaceae bacterium | reverse complement strand
GCATGCACATCGCGACAAGCGGACAATCCCGGCAGTTATTGCTCTTTTGGCCGTCCGGACAGCAAGGCATAGCGTCAGACATCGCGGCCATATCGGTCATCTCAGCGACAACCAGACGCTTTGCCGCCGCTGGTGTCACCAGCGGCGCAGCGACCAGCCCGACGATCACGAAGACCCCGACCAGACGACCGATGAGTCGGCGAAGATTCATAACTCATTATCCCACGGGACCGGGAACTTGGGAAGGACCATCGCTTCACATGTTCGCCAGAGGGCGTTCCCGGCCAAAAAAAGGGTTACCGGTTAACCGAACAAGG
Organism: Bradyrhizobiaceae bacterium; assembly: GCA_003963145.1. GTDB lineage: Bacteria > Pseudomonadota > Alphaproteobacteria > Rhizobiales > Xanthobacteraceae > Afipia. Next base: position 9,110 of record RXJJ01000021.1, on the reverse strand, counting down.
CGCCTCAACTCGCTACTTCGGAGCCGACAAACTGCATGAATGACCGCCGGCCGGTGGCCCCGAAAAGGACCACGTCGTACTTCCGGGGGGTTCCGCCCTCCATTCCCGGCGATCCCGCCGGCATGCCTGGAACCGCAAGTCCGATGGCAGCTGGCCGTTTCTCCAACAATTGTCGCAAGGCCAAAGCGGGTACGTGCCCCTCGATGACGTAACCCGCGATTTCCGCAGTGTGGCACGCTGCAAGGTCGCTCGGCACGCCGAGGAGCTTCCGGATGGCCGGAAGCTGCGCCGTCTCCTCGACAGTGACGGTGAACCCCGCGTCCTTCAGATGTCGCACCCAACCCGTGCAGCAGCCGCAATTCGGATCCTTGTGAACGGTAATGGCGGGGGTCTCGGCAAACGCAGAAACCGTCGGCATGACCAACGCTGTCACGGCCAACCCCAAAGCGCGGCGCCGCGTCAGACCGCAAGAATAAACGATCGATAAGCTATCCACGGTTTGAACCCTGCAAGGTCATCGGGCGAAGACTAACGCAAGTCGTCGCGGTATCGAATGCAAATCTGTGTGAGCACGGTAGCAGGGCCGTCCGTGCCGGTGGGACGACCCAAACTGGTCGCAAAAACTTCCGACCTGGGCCGCTTGACCCTAGGGGTAACTCCAAGGGCTAACGTCGGAAATGACCCGCTACAGCAAAACGGAGCGATAGATGAAAACGACCATTTTTGAAATCGAAGGCATGAACTGCGAGGCCTGCGCAAATACGATCAAGGCTCTCGTTGAAAAAGAGCCGGGAGTGCAAATGGCATCCGTTTCCTATGGGAAGCAGCATGCGCGCGTGCTCTACGATCCGAAATTGATCGAGGAAGAGCGCCTGGTGACGGCGATGCAAAAGACCGGCTTTCGCGTTGTCGGACGCGGGTGATTGAACTGATCGCCTGACTTAGATCGCTCCCTAAAACCCACGCCGCCGCTCAAGGAGATTTTGATGACTTCTTTATCAGCAACCCTTTCGACATTCGATCTTTGGAGCGAAGAGCCCGCGGCTAGACCCGATCGCAGAAAAATACGCGCTCGAATCGGGGGGCTGCATTGTTCGCTCTGCACCGGCACCATCGAGAAGGCGCTCGGCCGAATGCCCGGCGTCGACAAGGTCGCTGTGAGCCTGACGCACGAACAGGCGCTGGTTGAATATGACCCGGCTGTCGCGCGTCCGGAGCAATTGCTCCAAACTTTGCGCGACATCGGCTACACGATCTCCGACCCCCGCAAGCTCAGGGCCTTCGAAGAGGAGGAGCGCGATCTGGTGCGCGAAGCCCGGCGCTTCGTCCTCGCCGTGGTCCTCAGTGTCGCTGCGATTCCGATCATTGCCGATCCTGCAGTAGGATGGATCGGCTTTCTGCCCGCGCTTGTTTGTCTCAGTCTCGGCGGCTTTGTTTTCCTGGTTCTCCGTTCGAGCGGATTGTGGGCCGCCGTCGGAGCCTCGGTAGGTCTCACGATCATGGCCCTGAGCCTGCTTTACCTCAACGTGACTGGATATTTGACGAACGTCGCACCATGGCTCGCCGCTGCGTTGGCGCTTGTTCTTGTCTTCGGAGTCGGACGACACATCCTGTTTATGGCTTTTCAGGCGCTGCGCCGTGGCATCCTTAATCAGCATGTGCTTCTTGAGATCGGAGCGTTTGCGGGCATCGCCGGCGGCGTTATCGGGCTCATCGTCAATCGGCCCGAATATCCGACCGCAGCCTTCTTCGCCGTCGCGGTGATGGTCGGCACCTATCACATCTTCTCGGAGTGGCTGTCGCTGATCGTCAAGACACGGAGCTCCCAGGCCGTCAAGCGGCTTCTGGATCTGCAACCTGAGACCGCGCGCGTCGTTCGCGGCTCGCAGGAACTGGAATTAGCGGTCGAACAGGTGAAGCCCGGTGATGTCGTGCGGATTCGTCCGGGCGAGCGGATTCCTGCCGATGGTACGGTGGTTGATGGTCATTCCGGGGTAGATCAATCGCTGTTGACCGGAGAGTCGTTCCCCGTCGAGAAGGCGAGAGGCGATTTAGTTATCGGAGGCTCGATCAATACGACGGGCACGCTCCTGGTGGCGGTCACCTCTATCGGGGAAGGCAGCTTCCTCAGCCAGGTGATCCGTCACGTCGAGGACGCCCGTGCGCTGAAACCTGGCATCCTCCACCTGGTCGACCGTGTGCTTCGCGTCTATACGCCGATCGTTCTTCTGATCGCGGCGCTTGCCGTCCTCGGCTGGCTAGTCGGTTCTTGGCTGGCTTCCGGGCATGTCGACATAGAACGCGCGGTCTTTGCCGGTTTAAGCGTGCTGGTGATGGGCTATCCCTGCGCCATCGGCATTTCGGCACCGCTATCGATCGTGCGCGGGGCCGGTCAGGCCGCCGAACATGGGATCCTGATGCGCACCGGCGAAGCTTTCCAAGGCTTCCGAACCGTCACGCACATCATCCTCGACAAGACGGGCACGCTTACCGAAGGACGGCCGGCGGTGCGAGAGGTCAAAACGCTGGACGTGAGCGAGAAGGAGCTTCTGGCAATCGCCGCCGCAGCCGAAGCATCTTCCGAGCATCCGCTCGCCCGGGCCGTAATCAAGGCGTCCTTCGATCGCGGTGCAACGCCTCCCGATGTAGACTCCTTCGAGGCGTTTCCTGGGAAGGGTGTCGTCGCGCGCATCGAAGCCGGCGAAGTCATCGTCGGCAGTCCTCGGTTCCTGGCCGACCGGAATATAGACCTCTCTCGGTTACGCGAGGCCGTCGAATCCCTGGAAGCGGACGGGCGTACCGTAATCGCGGTTGCACGAAATGGGATTGCGTTGGGCGCGGTCGCCTTGGGGGACGCGCTCCGATCCGACGCCATCGCGGCAGTTGCGTCACTACGCAAGGCGGGTTTGAAAACGACCCTCGTCACCGGCGACAACGCCCGTGCGGCAAACCGCGTCGCTCGGGAAGTCGGCGTCGACGAGGTGCATGCCGAAGTGTTGCCCCAGGACAAGGCCAAAATCGTCCGAGAACTGCAAGTCGGGTCCAGAGTCGCGATGGTGGGCGATGGCATTAACGACGCCCCCGCTCTGATGCAGGCCGATATCGGCATCGCCATGGGTGGCGGCACAGATATCGCGATCGAGGCGGCGGACATCATCATCCTGTCGAACTGTCTCGGCGCCCTCCCCATTGCTCGCGACATCAGCCGACGAAGCTACGCAAAGATGGTACAGAACGTCGCCCTTGCGTTTCTCTTCAATGGCCTGGGCATTCCGCTGGCTGCGACCGGTCTGATTCACCCGGTGTGGGCGATGGTGGCGATGGCCGTCAGCGTCACGGCGATCTTCATCAACTCGCTATGGGGAAGCCCGCGGCTGTTCTTCGACGCGATCCGCAGCGTGGGTCAACCAATGGTGAACGGGACGGCCACGACTGCGGCCTAAATCACGCCCGCAACGCTTGACCTTGGAGTATACTCCAGGGTTCAGGTTACCTTCGGAGACGACTTCATGTTCACCATCGGAAAACTGGCTTCCCTCGCCAGCGTCAGCAACGACACGCTGCGCTACTACGAACAGGAGGGTCTCATCGAGCCTGCCGGCAAAAGCCCGGCGGGCTACCGGCTGTACGACAATCATTCGGCGCGGCGCATCCGCTTCATCAAACATGCCCAGAATTGCGGCTTCACGCTCGCCGAGATACGCGATCTGCTGGCCTTGCGGGCGCGCGACAAGGCGTGCTGCGGCGACGTTCGTACCCGCGCCGTCGAGAAGAAGCTGCAGATCGAAGGCAGGATCCGCGCCATGAAGGCGATGTCCAAAGCACTCGACCAGTTGATCGCCGAATGTGCGAACGAAACGCAACCCGTCAACGAGTGCACCATTATTGCCGCTCTGGAACGGGCAGCCGTTTCGACAAAGGTGCATTGACTCATGAAGATCGAGATTTTCTACACCCCGGGCTGCTCCGAATGCGTTGCCGCGCACGACAGGCTCCGTACAGTCGCGCAGGAGGCGGTGAACGATCTGGAGTGGCGCGAACTGAATGTGCTCGATGACCTCGACTACGCGGTTGAGCTTGGCGTTCTGACGCTGCCGTCCATCGTCGTCGACGGAGAGCTCGTTTTCACGTCGATGCCGACGGTCACGCAACTGCGCGAAGCCTTGATGAAGCGAACCGGAGCGAGCACGTGATGGATGCGGACGGGCTTCGCCAAGCGGTGGAACATGCCGGGCTTGCCGCCGCGGGTGTCGCGTTCCTGACTGGCCTTGTTTTCAGCTTCAATCCGGTTGCGCTTGCTTCGATCCCCGTTTCGCTCGCCTACGTTACCAGAGGCCGTGACCGGGGCCAGGCGCTGCTTTTCGGCGCGATGTTCATCGCCGGCATGATTTTCGCCCATGTCGTTCTTGGACTGATTGCAGGATTGGGCGGGAAATGGGTCACGGACATCGCTGGAAGAGACTGGGGACTTTTTCTCGGGCCGCTGTTGATCGTCCTGGGTCTGATGTGGGCCGGTTGGCTTCGGATACCGCTACCTTCGATCGGCTTCCGGGCAAGCCGACCAGCCGCCGCGTGGGGTGCATTCCTGCTTGGAATCCCGTTCGCCATCGCGGTATGTCCGGTGTGCACGCCGACCCTGGTGGTGTTGCTCGGTGTCACGGCCGGAATTGGGTCGGTCTGGCTTGGAGTGGTGCTGCTTCTTGCGTTCGCGCTCGGCCGTGCCGTTCCGGTCGCCATCGGCGCGTTCGCCGTCGGATGGCTTGAAAACCTCAACCGGTTTGCCCGGTACAGGCGAGGGTTCGAGATTGCCGGCGGCATTCTCCTGATCGCGATGGGCTTCTACATGTTGAACGCCGTGTACATCTGGATTCCGGAACTAGCGGTCTGACGGTCTGGCACCATGACCACAGAAGCCAATATATGGCCGTTCTTATCTGGTGGTTGATCGCCGCGCGCATGTTGTTGTCGCGATGATGGGCACCGCGTGACGCGCCAGACCGTGCTCCGCGAAGGGCTCCCGGAACTCTTGCGATGGCCGGCATGGGCAAGTCGCACCCTCGCCTCAAATTCATGCGGCTCGGGAATTCACCGAGATGGAGAGCGGCCGGCCATCGGCTCATGCCGCGAGCAGCTTACTTTATTTGAGGCTGGCTGTGGCCCCTCCGCAAAGGATGGTCATTAACCAATTTTTAACCATTGCAGATGCACAAGCCCATATTAAAGCAGGGAGATTCTTCATGAACGGTCTCGAAGTGATGAGCGCTGCGCACGATGCCATCATCACGGTTGTCGTGATTTCGGCACCCTTGTTGATCGTCGGTACGGTCGTTGGCGTCGCAGTCTCGCTGTTCCAGGCCCTTACGCAAATCCAAGAGCAGACGCTCATTCAAACCCCCAAGATCCTTGCGACATTCGTTACTTTTCTGATCGCGTTGCCCTTCATGGCTGAGACTTCGCATAACCAATTTTTGCGGATGGTCGCGCAAATCAGCATGCCCACCAATTGACCCTTTTGCGCGTGGCCATCCAAGCCAGTCTATGAGCATTCGTTTTCCTGGTGGCTCGGCAAGGTGCCTCATCGAACGATGTAAGCCGCAAAGCATTCTTTCGCTGCCCTCGTCATCTGGTTGCGTTTGCTCCTCTCGCGCATCGCAAGCCCCGTAGTGTCCGAACACTCCAGAGGCGCTGGGATTCGGAAATCTGCTAGACTCCGTTCAACTGAACCGGCTGATTCGGCGATCGCATGGGCGAGACCACGATTATTCATCTGTCGAGACTGATCGCGCTGGAACGCAGGCTGGACAACGTCGCCAACAATGTTGCCAACGCGGACACGACCGGCTTTCGCGCGCGGCAGCTTTCCTTTCAGGAATATCTCTCTCCGGCGAAGGAGGGCGAAGCCGACGGCAAGAAGGAGCGTCCCGTCTCGCTGGTCAACGCCGGATTCCAGTATCCGGACATCTCTGGAGGCGCCATCCAACTCACCGGCAACCCTCTCGACGTAGCGATCGTCGGCGACGGTTATTTTGCCGTTCAGACGCCGCAGGGAGAGCGCTACACGCGGGCAGGCGCGCTTACCACCGATGCCGCGGGACGCCTGGTTACAATGGAAGGCCAGCCGATACTTTCCCGAAGCGGTCCGATCACGATCGCTCCCGAAGAGCGCTCATTGACGATCGCCGCCGACGGCACAATCAGTTCCCGGCAACGGATTCTCGGCAGCCTTCGCCTCGTTCGGTTCGACGGCCCGCTGCAAGCGGTGGGGTCCAACCTATTTCAGAGCCAGACTCCTGCCCTCGATATTCCGACGGGATCCGTGAAACTGTCGGTCGGCGCTTTGGAGAAATCCAACGTCCAGAACGTCCAGGAGATGAGCCGATTGAGCGAGGTGACCAGGTCCTACGAACAAGTGGGTGGGCTCCTCAAGAATTCCCAGAGCGTCGACGATCTGAACAAGCTAGGAACCGTCCCCGACTGAATCGTCCGCGAATAATCGAGTGGCCGGAATCCAGTTAGAAGCGCGATGGCCTCCGGAAGCAAAAGCAAGGGCGGCTTTGTCCGGACCGTCATCAGCGCGGCGGACGAAGTTCTCCGGCGAGCCAACCCACGGCGTCGGTCTTCAACGGGTCGACGGCTACCGAGATTCGCTCGATCCGTTCGCAGGTGGAGCACTCGAACGTGCGCTCCTCAAAGCCGCGTTGCCCGGGTGAAATACGCACCAAGGCCATCCTGTGTTTGCACGCAGGACACATTGGCCTATCGTTTGGCGAGCTACCCATCGGTCTTCCCCGAAGGCCTCCTAAGGCAAGATCGATCCGCACGTCAGCAGAATAAGCTCCATCCGGTCGGGTTCAATACGCAAGTTACAATCCCGGGAGTGTTACTGACGACCACTCGCTGGAAGTGATCACCAAGGCATTGCGTGTAATAGTTTGGAAGTCCTGGTTGGAAGGCGTGAGAGCCGAAGTGGCCTCCGAAGCCGGAGCTTCCGCCCGTCCCGATCGCCGCGTAAGGTGGCGACCGGCTGCCTCCGGGACCTCCACCCCGCAGGAGCCTTCGATTTCGCAAAACTGTCGAAGCGTGCTCTCGGACCCTCGTCTGCTCTGGAAGCCTCTTACGGAGGTCGCCAAGGGCCCACAAGCGTATCAATCGCGTCGCCCCGAGGAGTTTGTGGCGATCGTTGCGACCCGATTGCGCCTTTGATCCGTCCGCACAGCTTGTCTAGCATTCTCGCATGCGCCGGATTGCGGCCAAATCGTTCTCGAAGCCGCCACCGCCTCGGAGCGTGTCCGCGCCAAGGCGAGCCGGACGGAGGGGTTCGCACACTGACAGAACCCGTAGCGAGGCCTTGGTCACGAAGAATTTTCCCGCGACCTGCGAGATCGGCAGCCGCCCATCGCGCACTGCCGTTCGCAGCGTTCGCTCCGAAAACGGACCGTCCGGCCAGAACAGCGCCGCCGCTTCGCGCAGCGTCATGATTTCGTCGTCCCGCCATTGCGAGGGATCTGGCCGGGCCGTGACCCGGTCGTTCGCTGCGGTTCTCGGCATCGCGATTCTCCAACCTCAGGGCCGTCAGGCGCGACCGGAATAGCGCTCGAAAGCGCTGATGAGCCGCGCGTCGATGTCGACGTCGTGGCGGCGGTAGATCTCACCTCGGAGGAAAGCCAGTTCGGTTTCGAGGACGTGGTCGGCAACATCGACATTCCAGGCGCGTGCCCGGCCGTCGCTCCCGTCGCACCAGCGGTAGCCGCGGCGCTTGAGGCAATCCTTGCGCTCGAACGGCGCCCGTACCGCCCGGATGCGCCAGCGCGGCTGGCGGGCGGATTCCAGCAGAAGGTCCAGGGCGGTCCGGCCGCTACGTGGCAAAGTACGGGAAAGGATTTCGATGCCGGCACGGCAATCGTGCACAGCGCGATGACCGTCGTGGAAAAAGCCAAGCGCGGTCGCCAGATGCGCCAATTTCGCGCTATCGAAACCCTCGTCCGCCCACGGCACCTCGGCCCATGAGCACGCCCACGCAAGCGTCGCGAACGCGCCGCACAGCCTCTCCAGGAAACGCCGGTCGAAGGCGGCGTTGTGGGCGACCACCAGCGCGGCGTGTCCGAGAAACGCTTCGATCTCTGCAGCGTCAACCGATGCGCCGGCGATCATCGCGTCGGAGATGCCCGTCAGCGCGGTGACGACGGCAGGAATCGGCCGGCCCGGATCGCGAAACCGGCTGAAGGATTCGTGGACCGCGAAGATCCTGCCGTCGCGGCTGAAGTCGAACGGCACCATGGCGAGCTCCACGATTTCGTCGGTTCTGGGATCCAAACCGGTGGTCTCGACGTCGACGAAGACCCCCCGCCGTGTCGGGGTGCCGTCGTAATCGTGGTAGTTAGCGCGAGGCTCCAGCCGCCGAAGGATTCGGTAGCTCCCGCTCGCTTCCAGACGCGCGGCCATGTGTTCCAAGGATTCGCGGTCCACGTGCTGTCTCTCGGTGATGCCGAACATCAGTGCACTTTCCGGGAACGGCCCGGCGCGGTTGGGTGAGATCATCGGACGCCCCCGACCGGTGATGTTCCGCCCACCGCTGGCGACGAGAATTCGGCGCCCGGGTCCGAGCGCGAAGCCGAATCCTCCGACGCCGCATCATCGGCGGGGTTAAGTTCGGCGAATGCCGGCGCTTCGGATGGGAGATTCCGTTCCTGCCGCGTAACCGCCGGCCCGCTCCCAGGGTGTCGCCGGATGGCGTCGGCGACCGCCGCGCCGTCGATCCGTCCCACCGCCATCAGACGGTCGGCGACTGCCTCCAGCGCCGGCCGATGGCTCTCCAGCACGAGCCGGCAGGCCCCTGCCGCCTTGGTTAACTCCTCGTTCACGGCCTGCCGCACGTCGGCGTGGGCCAATAACTCTTCGCGCTGGCCGCGGGCAGCCAAGTAAAGCAGGGGACGAGGGCCGGCCAGGCCGAAAGAAGCGACCATCGCAGCGGCGACACCGGTCGCGAGTTCGAGGTCCGATCCGGGCGAGCCGCCGGCGCCGTGGCTGGCGCGCGCGAACACGACTTCTTCCGCGGATCGTCCGGCCAACAGCATCTGCAGCCGCAGAAAGTAATCTTCGTAATCGCCGAC
>RXJJ01000031.1 GCA_003963145.1 Bradyrhizobiaceae bacterium | reverse complement strand
CTCGCGATCCTGCGGTACGGTCGCCTCGGTTAGCGCGGACCGCACGACACTGAACCTCTTAAATCGTGAAACGTCAGACCGGTGATCTTGGCCTGCTGACAAGCCTTTCCCCACGACGCACGAAACCCATCAGAAGTCCAAGGTCGACCGCGACTATTCGTCATGATGATCGGGCTCCGTCGCTCAGTACAGTCGAGCAACTGCTTAAGCGGTTGGCCAATCGGCATCATGATGCGTCGGCCTGTTTTTGATTGCCGAAAGCGAAGGCAGTTGCTGTCGTAAGCTGACCAGGGCATCGACAGTAGGTCTCCTTGACGTTGACCCGTCCAAAGCGCCAGCTAAATCGCTTCCCAATGATGGTCGTCTGCCACAACAGAACAAGAAGGCGCTGGTTCGAGTCTGCGCCGATGATTCAGCCGTGGTGGAAGTGGCCGGCCAGGACGCTGGATCGCCAGACGATTGCTGCGGACATGCTCTTCAACGGCGCCGCTGAGCAGAATTTCCCCCGCAAGATGCCGGCGGACGCGTGGTTCGACTTCAAAGGCTGTGATCGGTACGAAGTCGAAGAGCAGTCGTTTTTACTTCCGGATGACGAGGTGTTGACGGTACTCAAGCTTCCGGACGCGACTATTGCTTAATCGTTCAGTTGCCTTCGTCGAGGGAAGTGGAGTCCGCACACTGATAAGCATTTAGGGAAAAGCTATCCAGTTTGACAAGCTGATCAGCCTTCATGTGGGCGTTACCGAGAGGCTTCGTTATCTTCTTTCATAACATCAACTGCCTGATCGGATTTGATTAAAGCCGACCACGCGATAGCCTTGTTGGAATCAGCCAAGCGCAGCGCTTTGGTTAGTTGTTTTCGTCGTCCCACTTTATCAAGAAAGCTGGCTTCCAGCCGGAGGACTTCTGGTAAAGCCCAATGTGATACGCCGAAATCAACGGTTCGCAAAACTCGACGAGCTTTGTCGGGCTGTTCTGTTCGAAGCAGTGAGGCCACGGCCAGCGAGAAAACCGAATAACTCGGATGAAGATTTGCGCTCGATAGCGCTAAGACAGCATTTTCAAGCGAATCGATGCTGAAGACGTCGCGTTTTTTCCAGGTGGAGGCTAGCGCCAAGAAAGCCCCAGCGTAAGCTCGCCAGAAGCCAAGGTTGTTTTGATTGGCTACAGCCCAAGCATCGCCAGCGTATTCTCCCAACATAGGAGCATTTTTTGCGAGAGCCGCTACCGTGCAGGCTCCCTCTAGATAGGCGCAGCAGACGCTCGATATGTGGTCCAGATTTATCGCTTCACGAACAGCGTTGTCGGCCATCTCGAAGGCGGCGCTTTCTTTGCCTTCCACCCACAAGACGCGACTGCGAAAAGCAAGCGCGGCAACTCTCTGATCGACGCCAAAGCGGAATGAAAATGAATGATCGCGAGGCTCGGGGTGATCCAACAGCGGATCTATGAGATTACCAGCACCGGAGTGATCGCCAAGAAAATGTTTTGATACGCCGACTGTTCGCAACGCTGCAAACTGTGCGCTTTCGTCACGGTGTCGCCGCGCGCTTTCCAGCAACGCGTTAGCGTTAGTCAAGGATTGGCCGTAGTTTCCGCAACGGAGATGATAAAGCCACAATCCATAGTGCGCTTGGAGACGATGTTCTTTATCATCGCTTCGTTCGGCGAGGGCGAGAGTCCGGTTCCATGCTTTCTCGGCTTTTGGAGTTGGTCCATCGACCCAAGCGGTTGAGGCACCCAATGCCGCGCAAAGCTGCATTTCCAACGGTTTGCTCAATTGGTTGGTTTGGGTCAAACGGTCGAGAGCAAAGTCGACGCGCTTTCCGCATTCTTCCAACCGCGAAAGTTGCATCCAAAATGGCAGAGACGCACAGAGAAGGTTGGCCGCCGGCTCCGGATCTTTGCTCTCGACAAACGTCCAATCCAATGCGGCGCGGACATCATTGATGTCATCTCCATATTGCCTGAGCCAAACTTCCGAAGCGACAGATTTCCAGTCATTGGCGGCCTGGGCGAGGCGCATCTGAAATAATTTGGCATGGCGATCGGCAAGCTGAGGTAAACTGCCGGTTGAGGCGATCTTCTCCAAAAGAAAAGCCCGTAGCGACTCTAGTAAGCGGAATCTTGTAGTATTGCCTTGCTGTTCAACGACGATCAGTGATTTCGACGCGAGGCCCGCCACGAGAGTCCTGACATCGATTTCGTCATAGACCGCAGCGATAAAAGCTGCGGATGGAAGAGAGAACGATCCAGCAAAGATGCTGAGCTTCGTCAGAAAATCCTTCTCTTTCGGGTTTAAAAGCGAGAAGCTCCAGTCCAGCGTCGCCTGAAGAGTGCGATGCCGGGGCAGTCCGGCTCGCCGGCCGGCTGTTAACAGCCGGAAGCGATCACCAAGATCCGCGACGATCGTCGGCAAACCGAGCAATGGAACGCGAGCGGCCGCCAGTTCGATAGCAAGAGGGATACCATCGAGCTGCCGACAGATTTGAGAAATCAACGGTGCATCGGTTTCGGAGATTTGAAAGTTACCATCCGACTCTCTGATGCGTGCAGCCAAAAGTTCGGCCGCCGGGAACTTTAGAATATCGACCAGCAATTCAGCGTTAGCTGGTGGAGAGGCGAGAGGTTGTAGGCGATAAATCTGTTCGCCCGGTAGACCTAATGGCTCCTGACTTGTGGTTAGAAACTTGATTTCCATAAAGGGACTGATGGTCTGAAGCGCGCCGCAAACCTCTTCGAGCGCGTGTTCGCAATTGTCGAGAATGAGCAACACGGGCGGAGCATCGTTCTGGCCGCTTTTTGCAAACGCAGCATTTGGAAGATCGAGATGAAGGCTGTTAATGATCGACGACGCGACAATTTCCGGGTCTGCGATAAGAGACAGCTCAATCATGCAGATGCCGCCCGGAAAATCATTCTGCAGAAGCGATGCTATTTCCAGAGCCATCCGGGATTTGCCGATTCCACCAGTGCCCGTAATCGTGACAAGGCGTGACTCTTTCAGAAACACTGTTAGCTCTTTGACCTCCGCAGAGCGGCCAATCATCGGCGAAAAGGCCATCGGCAAAGATGGAAAACGAGGCTGATTGGTTGCTTTTTCTTGCGAACTCGCTCCGGTAAAACGATATCCACGTCCGAAGTCGGTCGAGATCAAGTTCCGGTCAGGTCCCAGAATCCGCCGCAGCGCCGACATATGCGCCTGCAGGCTATTTTCCTCGACAATCTGATTGGGCCAAATGATTTCTAGAAGGTCCGATTTGCTCAGAAGTTCGCCGTTGGCTTCGACGAGCGCCACGAGAATGTCGAATGGCTTTTGGCCAATGTTGATCTTTTGGCCGTTACGCGTCAGAAGCCGTAGGCCCGGAGCCAATTGATAGGGCCCCACAGTGATGGTTCGATATTCACCGGTAATATCGGATTGTGTCATGGCGATTTCAGACGTCTGAAGGCCGATGCCAAAGAATTCGGCACCGATCAATGGGAGAATTTACTCCCCAAAACAGCAATGTCGAAACAGAAATTGGCCAAACTCGTTTCAGCATACGCAGTCCCACACACGCCGAGCTTTATTGCGGAGCAGCATGGCCAGGCGCCCATCACTGGCGCGATGTCGCTGTTTGAGAGGATTATCGAACATTTAGAGACTTCAAAACCAGACGTTCTGGTGATGATTCAGAACGACCATTTCAATTCTTTCTTTCTGGACAATTGGCCAACCTTTGCAATTGGTCTCGCCCCTGCGGTCGACGGTCCAAGCGATCAAACGCCATTCATGCCGCCATACTCTCTACCCGTGGATTGCGATCTTGCGCGGCACATCCAGCAACAATGTATAGCTACGGACTTCGATATCTCGAGTTCGCAAGAATTATCGGTTGACCATTCGGTGCTCGTGCCGTTGCATTTTTTGACGCCAGCGATGCAGCTTCCGATTGTTCCGATATTCGTGAACTGCTTGGTGCCGCCGCTTCCATCCGCTCAACGCTGTTACAACTTTGGCAAGGCTATAGGCGACGCAGTCGCGTCGTGGCCATCGAGTAAGCGACTCGCGGTTTTGGCAAGCGGATCGTTGTCTCTTGAGGTAGGGGGACCTCGTATTGAGCCGGGCAAGACATTCGGCGTGCCGGACAAGGATTGGGCCGTCCAAATATTGGAATGGGTGAAGGCGGGCGCGCATGATGCGATGGTCTGCGCGTCGACGCCGGGGAGAATGTTCGAAGCGGGAAACGTCGGAGGAGAAGTCCTCAACTGGATTACGCTGCTCGGTGCCGTCGGACCAAAATCGCCAGACATTGTTTTGAACCAGCCAGATTTAGGTAACGCATTTGTGGCGTGGAGTTTTGACGCTGCATGAGTGTTTATCAAATACACAAATTCTGCAGGCGCATCCTGCACGACCCCGTCTTCCGGGACTTGGCAATCCGCCAACCCGAGATTGCGGTTGGTCAATTCTCTTTAACAAAAGAAGAGCAAGTGGCACTGCTCGCCGGCGATGTCGGGACGCTTTTCAATATGGGAGCATCGGCATTTCTTCTTCTGATCTTGAGCAGGTTCGAGATCTTTGGTCTGAAATTACCGATCTACAACGAACGCATGCGAAATCTGAGAAAAACATAACATATCGGGGGAAAGTTCATGCAAGCGGCTCAGCCGGAAATTGGCGCAATACAGCGCAGGACACTGTTCAGTAGTTTCATCGGATGGATGTTCGACGGATATGAAACGAGCACGCTGATCCTTGTTGGAACAACTGCTGTCAGCAGCCTGATCTCGTCGAGTGATCCGGCTGCTGTGCGTGTCGGCTTGGGTACGGCGCTGAGCAGCACGCTTGTGGGCTGGGCCGTGGGTGGCATTATCGGCAGCATCGTTGCCGATTATGTCGGTCGTAGGCGAATGCTGCTAATCGCGATAGCCGGCTATTGCGTCTTCACCGCCTTCACCGCCTTTAGCCAGTCACTCGAGATGCTGATTGCGTTGAGATTTATTACCGGGCTTTTCCTCGGCACCGAGTGGAGCACTGGTACGACGCTGGTCGCAGAAACTTGGCCGCCGTCCGCACGTGCAAAGGCCCTTGGTATTATGCAGTCGGGGTACGGATTCGGCTTTTTCTTGGCTGCGCTGCTCTGGTTGTTTATTCAACCAATCGCTGGCGCAGATGGCTGGCGTTGGATGTTCGCCATAGGCGTTCTGCCAGCGATCGCGCTCATCTACATTCGGGGGAGCCTACCTGAGTCGAAGCTTTGGGAAGATGCTGTTGCCAAGGTCGAACAAAGTGCCTCCCCACGCAAGTTTACCCTTCTCGAAGTGTTTCAGGATGAAGTCGAACGGAAATACGTTGTCGCATCATTGATCATGGCGACGGTGACCGTTGCTGTCTTCTACGCGATTACTGCCCTTGTAGGACCTTTCGTCGGAGGCCTCGCCGCCAAGCAGGGGCTTGTAGGTCAAAAATGGGCGAGTATCAGTGCGCTCGTGTACAATGCAGGCGCAATACTTGGATATGTCTCTGCAGGATTTCTGGCCGATGCATTAGGACGAAAGCGCTATATGGCCGTGACATTTGCGGCCGCCATAGCCTCTGGCCTTCTCATCTACTTTATGCCGCTCGATCTGTACATCGTGCTCGCATGCATCTTCGTATTGGGATGCTTTACCCTCGGCGTATTCTCCTGGATGCCAATCTATTTGCCGGAGCTTTTCAGCACGGCCGTTCGATCAACGGCCTCTGGATTTGTCTTTAACGCCGCGAGATTTGTTGCGTTTCCATTGCCGTATCTCACGGCTTTCCTCTTCGTATCGTTAGGCGGATTCCAAGCGACCGTCCTGTGTATCACGTTACTTTACGCCATTTCGTTGGCAACGCTAACGCTGCTGCCGGAAACCAAAAACAAGCCGCTACCGGCCTGACATCCGAAGGAAAAGAAAATGGATTTAGAGATCAAAGGTCGCGCCGCCATTGTCACGGGCGCAAGTACGGGAATTGGCTTGGCAGTCGCCAGGGAACTCATGGAAAACGGTGTATCCGTATTGATTGTAGCACGCGATCAAACACGGCTTGAGGCTGCAAAGCGGGATCTGGCAAGCTTTGGCAATGTACAGGCCTATGCGGCGGATGTTTCTTCGGCGGGCGCGGCGGAGAAGATCGTCGAATCCGCCATTCGTCACTTCGGTCAACTCAGCATATTGGTTAACAATGCTGGTCGAGCTCATGCAGGTGGGCTTATGGCTTCGACTGAGGACGATTGGAACGACATGGCCAATGTTAAGCTCACAGCCATGCGGCGGCTTTGCAAGGCGGGAATTCCCCAAATGCAAAAGAATGGGTGGGGACGCATTGTCAACATGTCTTCTATTGGAGGGATTTATCCAAACCCAAAGCTTCTTATCTCACATGTTCTTTCGGCCGCAATAAACAACCTGACAAAGTCATTGGCATTGGAGGTGGCTGCAGACGGCATTTTGGTGAATGCGATCGGGATTGGCGCCGTTGCGACCGACAACTGGTCCTTCAACATGATTCCCGCAGTTAGACGCACACGGCCTGAATGGAACGATCTTTCGGATGACGATGTCCTGGCGCGTATTTCGGCGGAAAAAACGCCTATTGGTCGCGCGGGTGAGCCAAAGGACATCGCCGCAATAGCCGCATTTCTGGCTTCTAATCGTAATGGCTTTGTTACGGGCGATACGATCGAGGCGTCCGGAGGAGCTGATCGCTTTATGTAAATACTGAACGCTTGTCTCAATCTGTTTCGCTCTCTAGTTTAGAACACCGACAATTCAATGCACCGTGACTGATAAACTTTTCAGAGAAAGTTTATCAGTCAGTCATGAGGAAGAGGGCAGGCCGCATGGATAAGGCTTAGAAAGCTATCTGGCGTGCACCCGGTTCTGTGATACCGGCATTAAGCTAATGCGGCCCTCTGCTTGAACTCCATAGGGCTCAGATATCCAATGGTCGAGTGCCCATCGGGGGTAACAATCTCGCTTCAGGCGATCCCAATAATTTCCATTTCCCTGTCAGCATATTTCGCGACATCTCCAATCGACTTACCCATTAGA
Source organism: Bradyrhizobiaceae bacterium (assembly GCA_003963145.1). Taxonomy (GTDB): domain Bacteria; phylum Pseudomonadota; class Alphaproteobacteria; order Rhizobiales; family Xanthobacteraceae; genus Afipia. Next base: position 2,472 of record RXJJ01000031.1, on the reverse strand, counting down.
GCTCTAGCTACCGGGGAAACGAACGAAATGGATCCTGCTTTGGGATCTGCCTCATCCTCTCCAACGATGCGATATTCTTGAATACTGCCATCGCCTCGTCTCAGGGTAACGCTGTGTCCAAAGCCAACGGTCTCACTCGAGATGGGACGAGGCACGAGCTGAGCTGACCGGACTCGCTCAACGAAGTATCGGATATCTCGCAGTGGTATTGCCGCGCGTCGTCTGCGTTTGCCCGCAAACTGAGTTGCGGTCGTCGTTTGAGGTAGGCCTATTATTAAGCGGCGTCGTTTACCCGTGTAATTTTTGCAAGTTCTTTGCCGATCTGGCGGGTAGCGAGTTGGACGTCATAATCGTTCTGCAGGTTAAGCCAGAGTTGGGGAGTCGTCCCCAGTGCCTTTGATAGACGCAGAGCTGTATCCGCTGTGATTGAGGTTTCCTCATTCACAATACGTTCAATACGCGTGCGAGGAACGCCGCAGGTCTTGGCCAGTCCTCCTGCTGACATTTCAAGAGGGATCAAAAACTCTTCAAGGAGAACTTCTCCTGGATGCATAGGCGCGAGCTTCTTAGTCATTTGATTTCCTAGTCTTCCCTGAGAAAGCGGCAAGGACCATGTCCCGTAACGCTTTACGAATGGTAATCGACGAATTCCACATGCTGTGGTCCTTCCGAGGTCCAAACGAAGCAGATGCGGAATTGATCGTTTACGCGAATTGAATGCTGTCCTTTTCTATCTCCCACGAGTGCTTCCAAGCGATTACCGGGAGGTACTCTGAGATCTTCAAGTACGAGCGCGGCATGCAGATAGCGTAGTTTGCGTCGTGCGACTTTGAGCAGATCGGCCGGAAAACCTTTAAGGGCTTCGCCATTAAATGCAGCCTCAGTTTTGGTATCTCTAAAACTCTTGATCATGGCTATATGTATCATACTGAGATACAAAAACAAGGGTTATGTATCTCGATATGATACACTATTTCACGCGCGATTTGTCTGGATGGTTTCACCGGGCTAACTGCCTAGATGTACTTTTCGGCCAGCGTAAGCCGGCCAACTTGGATCTGACTTTATCCAAGTGGCCTTCATTGATAAGCTTTGTGTTGAAAGCTTATCAGTGCCCTCTGTGAATTAAATTCAAGTTGTGAAGCTTGTTCGGTCGATTACCTATAAGTTTTGTCCAATTTCGGCGCAGCTCGCGATGTAAGCTTGTATACTTGACACATCGAACTTAATTGTATATACAAAAAACGCATGAAAATTATTTGGGATCCGCCCAAGCGTCGGGCGAATATCGCCAAGCACCGTTTTGATTTTGCTGATCTTTCCGAAGAATTTTTCGCAAGCGCTTTGGTTCGAAAAAGCCGATTGAACCGCTACCAGGCAATTGGCGAAGACGTGAATGGCGTCATCTCAGTTGTTTTCGCTGTTCTGGGCCTGGAAGGGATTTCTGTTATCTCAATGCGTCCGGCCAGCAGCAAGGAAAGGAAACTTTATCGTGAGCACCAAAAAAGCAAATAGAACCAAAAAAGGTTTTGGCGCAGCGGATTTGAAGGCTGTTTCCGATAATCCGGAATGGACAGAAAAAGACTTCGCAAGGGTAAAACCCTTCAGTGAGGTTTTTCCGGATTTGGCAAAAACTATCAGAGGACGTGGACCGCAAAAGGCGCCTACGAAGGAACCGGTTTCAATTCGCTTGAGTCAAGATGTTCTTAAATATTACAGGTCGCAGGGGCCGGGCTGGCAAACGAAAGTTGATGAGACTTTGCGTAAAGCTGCAAAGCTAAATGTCGCAAAGCGTTGAATCGCAAGCCAGCTATGGGTCTTGATACAAAGCCATGTGTTTGGCGACTGATCCTATTTTAACTTAATAGGTTATCGGTGGGGGATTGAGTCTAGAACCGTAACCATTTCTCATCTAGAGCGCTGTCAAATCCATAGCGGAAAGAGTACAAGAGCGGTAGCTTGACCGCATTTTGAATATACCTCTGTTGAGAATCTTATGAATTAATGGGCCGTTTGCACGAGCAGCTGCTTATCTTCGAAAGTTTTCTTTTGCGCTGGACTGAATTTCGTCCCAGAAATTTGGAAGGCGCAAGCAAGAAGCGGGTCTTGCATTCCCAGGAAGTGCGACGATCAAGCGGAAGGCAGAGTGGCCACATTGAGCTCCGACCGAGAGTATGATCGTGAGCCGAACGTTACAAGAAGTGGGTTAAAGGGATGGATGGAGGCCTTGAAAATCCCCTGGGTGCTCGCGCGATGTATCTGTACCAGGGCGACAAGGACAATTATTTGGTGCGAGGAAAAATACCGATATATAGCCGAGCGGAGACGATAGCTCCTGTTATCGGAGGGCTCGTTTCGATCCCCGCCTACGGCATTGTTATATGGGCCATGCAATACGGTGAAATGGGCGTGGTCTCTGCCTTACGCGAGACCAGCGTCGTCTATGCGGCTATCATCGGCAGGATCTTCCTG
>RXJJ01000030.1 GCA_003963145.1 Bradyrhizobiaceae bacterium | reverse complement strand
CTGCAGGAGCGTCTGGCCAAGCTCGCGGGCGGCGTCGCGGTGATCCGCGTCGGCGGCGCGACCGAGGTCGAGGTGAAGGAGCGCAAGGATCGCGTGGATGACGCGATGCATGCCACGCGGGCCGCAGTTGAAGAAGGTATCGTGCCGGGCGGCGGCGTCGCTCTGCTGCGTGCCTCCGAGCAGCTCAAGGGCCTCAAGACCAAGAACGACGACCAGAAGACCGGCGTCGAGATCGTGCGCAAGGCGCTGTCCTCGCCGGCCCGCCAGATCGCGATCAACGCAGGCGAGGACGGCAGCGTCATCGTCGGCAAGGTTCTGGAAAACAATGCCTATGCCTACGGCTTCGACTCGCAGACCGGCGACTATGGTGACCTCGTCAAGAAGGGCATCATCGACCCGACCAAGGTCGTGCGTGCGGCGATCCAGAACGCGGCGTCGGTCGCGGGCCTTCTGATCACCACCGAAGCGATGATCGCCGAGCTGCCCAAGAAGGGCGGCGCTGCAGCCCCGGCAATGCCGGGCGGCGGCATGGGCGGCATGGATTTCTAAACTCTACTCCCCCTCTCCCCGCTTGCGGGGAGAGGGTTGGGGTGAGGGGCAAATCCTCGCTTAACGCGATTGCGAAATGCAAAACCCCGGCGGAAACGCCGGGGTTTTTGTTTGTACGGCAGATCAGTACACGCTAATCGCCGCCGCCGCCTCCATCTCCGCCGCCACCGTCGCTACACCCGCCACCATCAGCCACACCCGCTTCGCAAGCGCCATGCGAACCGGCGTGACCGGCATCTCCATATGCTACCCCACCAAAAGTTCCATCGGCGCCGCCCTTAAGATCTTTAAACGCCTTGATGACCGCGGCAATCAACAGAAAAATGATCGCGATTAAAAACAGAACTTTCATAGCCTGGTCCAATACAAGAAAGTTTCAGCGGCTGCACCGCGCACGGCCGAAATGGCGGCGGCGATCTTGTGCGCGGCGGGCTCATAAGCCTTATCGGATAATTGACGCTTCAACAGCTGGATCACCTCCTGCAGTTCGCGCGAGCAGCGAAAATTAACGCGGATCAGGTGGCGCGCAATGTCTTTGTTCATCACCACTCCCTTTCATCGTCCCATGCAGGCGTCAGGCACCGGCCGTAATCCCATTCGTTGGTCCCAATCCATGTGGCCGCTCAAAATCCGATAACAAAGATCGATACATTGATCGATGGACGTTTTCGTGATTTGCCGCGTCCGCGCCATCGGCTATCGTGCGCCGATGTCGCGCTTCATGTCTTTGTCGATTGCCATCGTTCTGTCGCTGCTGCCCGCCGCCGCGCCGGCCGCGCCGGTCCACAAGCGGACAACGCAACGCTGGCATGGCTACGGCTTCCTGCCGGGTTATCGTCAGCCGCTGAGCAACACCATGCCGCTCTATATGCAGAAGGAAGCGCTGCGGGGCATGCCGCGCCACGGCCGCCGCCCCTGGTACATTTATCCGACCCCTCAATATTACGGATGGGACGGCGACTGGCACTATTTCGGCCGGCCCGGCTTTTACCGCGGACAATATAATGGCGGCAGCTTCGGCCCCTGCTGGACGCAGACACCCATCGGGCCGATCTGGAATTGCGGCTGATTTATTCCGCGCTGGAGACGCGGCGGCGATGGCGAGGTTTTGTTTTATGATCGAGATATTGACGCTTCGTCAGCACTGATCGACATAAATGACGCTACCTTCGATCATTCCGAGCGAGAGTTTTCTTCTCGCAACAGCTTCGATCTTGTTTCGGTTCTTCTTAATGTAAGTCATCGCATGCGCTTGGCTAGGATACGTTGTTCTCAACACGCAGCTCTGCTGACGTTTGCCGTCTAATATGAAAAACGAGATTTCTGCCTCGGGAGACTTTCTGGCACTCTTGGGCCGGCGATCTAAAATGCGCTTTTTGTCCACGAAAATTCCTTTCCGATTAGCGGTTGATCACATCAACTTGCTCGCGACGCTATCCTCAATCTCGTCCGTCCAGACCTTAAAGCTAACGAGGGTGTTCGGCCCGAACGTCTGCGTGATCGGTACATCGGAGGCATCGCGTCCCTGCGCGATCAGCACGCGGCCGATTCGGGGGACGTTGTTGCGCGGATCGAACATCTGCCAGCGGCCGCCGATATAGGCCTCGAACCAGCCAGCGAAATCCCCCACCCACGGCTTCGGAGTTCCGATGTCACTGAGGTAGCCGGTACAATAGCGCGCGGGAATGTTCATACAGCGGCAAAAAGCGACTGCGAGATGCGCATAGTCGCGGCAGACCCCCTTGCCTTCATTGTAGACTTCAAGCGCGGTCATGGTCGCGCGTGCGTGCTCGTAGCCGAACTTGATGTGATGATGCACGAAATCGCAGATCGCCTGCACCCGCGCCCAGCCTGGCGGCGTATTCTGAAACAGCTTCCATGCCGTCTCGGAAAGACGATCGGTCTCGCAATAACGGCTGCCAAGGAGATAGACGATCGTCTCCGCAGGCAGATCCTCGACCCTGTGCTGAACGGCGTCCCGCACAATCAGGTCCGGCAGTCCGCTGTCCTTCACCACGCCATCGGCCGCAAGACGCACACGTCCCGACGGCGCGACAATGCGGCTGCACCAGTTACCGAACCCATCGCGGTACGGCGCAATCTCGACCGACGGCGTGACAGTCAGAAAATCCGGCGTAATCACATCCGACGCGCGCGTGAAATGCGTGCCCAGCACCATAATCATCGGCGTCGGCTGCGGAAAATCGTAGATCAGCTCGTAGCCGACGCGAAGCTTGAGTCCTGTCACATGTTTCCAATCATTGATTGCGTCACGCGTGTGTCAGAATTTGCGTTTGGCCACAGGCGGCGGCCGAAGTTCGGCGATCTTGAGCGCCGCTTCCTGCTCGGTCGCGTGAGGCCCGCTGACGAATGTGCCGCTAAGTTTGGTCGTGTACCATCCTGATGCGACGCCGAGCCGGGCCGCCTCCTCGGCTTTGACGTGACGCGATGAGAGGTCGGTGGCTGTCATATCCCGCATGAAAATACTCCCGTTCCCGCCGAACGTGTGGATGAAGTTTCAGGATCAATCGTTTGCGGAAAACAATCGACGATGTGAGTGCGCTCAGGTCTCGCTGTCGAGGCGCGCAAAGTCTTTGAGAACAGACGCCACAAGATCGCGATGATGGGTGTCTTGCGCACTGAGGCTGGCGTAATAGAGATTCAGGACGTAACGCGCTTTTGCCGCGGCTTCAGACCACGACGCCACGGGCGCATCGAGCAATTCCGTTTCGATTTGCAGCTGACGTTCGCGTAAAGCTGCAGCGTGAGTTTCGGCCTCAGAGACAATGCGCCGCAAACCGGTAGCCTTTTGAGCCGCCATGCCACGCCGGGAATCAAGGTCGACCGGATCCTCAGACACTCCGCGCCGCCTTGTCCCGCTGTTGCGCGTCGGCGAGTGCAACCGAACTAATCGGCAACATTTCCATAGTGTTTTGGCGCGGCGGCGCTCCGGGCACCATGATCATCGTTGCCACACGCCGAAAACAAGGGAACGACAAACCTTCGATCATCTCGTCGTCGGCGATAACCTCATATGTCCCCGCGGCCAGAACCCGACCAATACCTTCAATCTGTGTAGGACGATGGAACGTCACCATTTCGCGCCGGGAACGAATCGTCATGCTGCGGCAGCGCTGAGAAATGGCATAAACGACAGTGCGCCTTTAATGTTGGAATAGCCATCGTTATTTCATTCGCGGTGATGTTTGGAGTAAAACTCGACAATTCTTTTATACGATTATATTCCTATCCATCCCGTCTTATTGACGAGTGGTCACGAATGCATGAGCGCGGCCCCGCGCGTCCTCAAATGCGCTATAGCGCAATGCGACAGATGCGGCAGCGTCAGGCGCAATCACAGATACCTGTCATAACGCGCGAGGCTGCTTTCGATCTCGGCCTCAAGCTCGGGATGCGCGGCCAGCGCCGTAGCCGTGAGCGCGTCGCCGACCGCCGCCATGGCGGCGGCGATCCTGTGCGCGGCGGGCGCATAGGCGTCTTCCGGCATCTGCCCTTTCAACAGCAGCATGACGTCCTGCAATTCGCGCGAGCAGCGGAAACCGGCGCGGATCATGTGGCGGGCAACATCCTTGTCCATCGCAAGTCCTTGTCTCTGATCGGTAACAGCGCCGCGTGCGGTCAATTCTTCCGCTTATCGAACATCTGCGCGCCGAACATCTTTCACCGTCCATCCGTCCGGCACGAATGACAACATGCAATTAGACCATGCAAAAACCCCGGCCGCGAGGCCGGGGTTTTGCGGTTTGGCGATCGGCCTCCGCCGCTATGCGCGTTGCGAAGCTCGGCGCGGGCTCACGCGGCGGGCTTGGTTGTGTCGGCGGGCTTGGTTGCGTCGGCGGGGCTTGCGCTGCCGGCGCGCGCGCCGAAGACAGCCTTGATCTCGGCCGCGACCTGTCCGGCATTTTCGTCGAGCACGAAGTGCCCGGCGTCGAGCCAGACCAGCTTGGCGTCCGGAAGATCGTTCAGATAGGCGCGCGCGCCCGGCGGAATGAAAAACGGATCGTGCTTGCCCCACACGATCAGCGTTTTCGGCCGATGGGCGCGGAAGGCCGCCTGCCATTGCGGATACAGCGCGACATTGGTCTTGTAGTCCTCGAGCAGATCGACCTGATAATCCTGCGTGCCGGGACGATCGAGCAGCGCCTGATCGAGAATCCAGTTGTCGGGATTGATCGCCTCCGGATCGCGCGCGCCGACCTGCCAGTGGAATTTCGTCGCCTCGAGGCCGACGAAGGCGCGCGCGGCCTTCTCCGTCTCCGGCGTGCGCTTCTCCCACAAGGGCAGCAGCGCTTTTTTCGGCGCGTCGCCGACGCCCTCCATGTAGGCGTTGGCGTTCTGGATGATGAAGCCGGCGGTCTCGCCGGGGCGCTGCGTGAACAGGCGGAAGCCGATCGGCCCGCCATAGTCCTGCATATAGAGAATGTACGAGGTCAGCCCCAGGGCATCGACGAGACCGCCGACATGCGCCGCCAGATTGTCGAAGGTGTAGGCGAACTGGTCGCGCGGCGGCGCGTCGGAATGGCCGAAGCCGATATAGTCGGGCGCGATCAAATGAAAGCGGTCTGCCAGCAGCGGCATCAGATCGCGAAACATCTGGCTGCTGGTCGGCAGGCCATGAAGCAGCAGGATGGTCGGCGCGGCGGGGTCTCCGGCCTCGCGGTAGAAGACCTTGCGGCCGTTGACGGTGGCGGTCCGGTAATGGGTCTGGGTGGTCATCGGTGCGTTCCTGACATTCGGTGTGGGTGTCGGGAGCGTTCTGAACCTTTTCATTTCCGGGCGGCAGCGGCTAAAATCGGGAATAGACCTCTCATATCTGGAAGGCTCATGGACCGGTTCGAGGCAATGCGGATGGTGCTCGCCGCGGCGGAAAGCGGAAGTCTTTCAAAGGCAAGCCGGAATTTGCGGCTTCCGCTGGCGAGCGTCAGCCGCAAGGTGGCCGAGCTGGAGGCGCATCTGAATACGACGCTGCTGATCCGCTCGGCGAAAGGGCTGGAGCTGACGCCGGCCGGCCGGACCTACGTCACCGCGGCCAAGGCCATTCTCGAACAACTGTCCGAGGCCGAGCGCGCGGCGTCCGGCGAATATACCGAGCCGAAGGGCGACCTTGTCGTCACCGCGCCGATCATGTTCGGGCGGCTGCACGTCCTGCCGGTGGTGACATCGTTTCTCGCGGCCTATGCCGACGTCGCCGCCGACCTCGTCCTCACCGATCGCGTCACGCATTTTCTGGACGACCAGGTCGATGTCGCGCTTCGCATCGGCATGCTGCCGGACAGCGATCTGGTCGCGACCCGACTTGGCGCGGTCCGCCATGTGGTGTGCGCCAGCCCCGATTATCTGGCGCGCAAGGGCGCGCCGGCCGAGCCGTCCGATCTGGCGCGGCACGATGTGGTGTCGTTCCGCAGCGTATCGGCCCCGGCCTCGTGGACCTTCGAGCGCGACGGCGAGAACGTGACGGCGTCTTTCAGATCGCAGCTCGGAGTCAACACGGTGGACGCCGCGATCGACGCGGGTCTCGCCGGCACGGGGCTGGTGCGCGCGATGTCCTATCAAATCGCCGGCCTGGTGCGCGAGGGACGGCTCAAGATCGTCCTCGAAACCTTCGAGCCCGCGCCCCGGCCGGTGCACCTGATCTACGACCGCAAGAACCGCCTGCCGCTGAAGCTGCGCGCCTTCGTCGACTTCGCCGTGCCGCGCCTGCGCGACAGGCTGGCGCAGGCCGCGCTGCCCATCAACCAAAGTTGAGGCAGGTTGCCGCTCAAGCGGGCTTTCCCGCAGGCCGCGCCTCGGGCAAAACAAAATCGCGCCCATCGACCCAACCAGAAAAAGGAAACGACCATGACCGACACCAAAATCACCGACACCACCTCGCGCCGCGATCTGCTCAAGCTCGGCACCGCCGGCGCTGTCGCCGCGGGCGCGGTTCTCGCCACCGCCGCCGGCACCACCGACGCCCTCGCCTATCAGGGCAACATGGAGCGCGCGGTGTCCCAGCTGTACGGCGCGCTGGCCTCGCTGCGTGAATCCACTCCCGACAAGGGCGGCCATCGCGTCAAGGCAATGAACCTTGTGCAGCAGGCGATCACCGAGACGCAAGCCGGCATCGAATTCGCCGCGGAAAAATTCGGCGACTGATCGCCAGCGATCGCGCGCGTGCAATGCAGAGCCCCCGGCCGCCGCGCCGGGGTTTTTGTTGTCTGTGCAATCCTTCACTGGCGCGAATCTCGCACGCATCCCGTGGCGGCGCGGCAAAGCCGCTTTTCCCGATTGCCGCGCTAGCGCCATCGGCTATCCTCGACGCCATATTCGGCGGCATATTTTCACCCGTTGCGCGCAATTGTTTTGCGGAGGCTGCGATGACATTGACCGAATGGGCCTGGCTGGCGCTCGGCGCCTACGCCGTCCACATGATCGAGGAATTCATGTTCGACTGGCGCGACTGGGCGCGCGCGGTCATTCGCGTGCCGGTGGAATGGGGCGATTTCTACGTCACCAACAGCGTGGTCGTCGTCCTCGGCATCGTGCAAGGCGAGGTCGCCGCCACCCTGCCGATGGCGGTCGCGACCTTCGCGGCGCTGATGCTGATCAACGCGACGTTCTTCCACATCCTGCCGATGATCGTGACGCGCGGGCGCTGGTCGCCCGGGGTGTTCACTGCGGTGGTGCTGTTCTATCCGGTGGGAATCGCGATCTTCGCGAAGCTGCTGGCGACGTCGGGGTTCACCGCGCTGCACGCCGCCCTCGCCTTCCTCTATGGCGCACTGCTGATGGCTTCGCCCATCGTCTTCCTGCATCTGCGCGGACGGTCGTATTTTCAGCAGAGCTGAGCGCGGCGGCGCGCGGCGATCCGGTGCCGCGCCATGCAAAGCCCCATGCAAAATTCCCGGCCTCAATGCGGGGGTTTGTGTTGTCTGCGCGGCCGGGCGATGTCAGACAGGCTTGCAGTTTTTCAGGAAGGATCCGCCACCATGACCACGCCCGTCACGCAAGGCCAGATTACGCAAGGTCCCGTCACGCAAGGCATCGATCATCTCGGCCTCAGCGTGAGCGACCTCGACGCCAGCAAGGATTTTTTCGAAGGGGCGCTGGGCTGGACGCAGTTCGGCGGCTGGCCGGATTATCCGTCCGTGTTCATGACCGACGGCGTGTCGCGGCTGACGCTGTGGCAATGCAAGGGCGGGCAGATCAACGGCTTCGACCGGCACGCCAATGTCGGCCTGCATCATCTGGCGCTCAAGGTGGCGTCGGCGCAGGCGCTGCGCGATGTGTTCGCCAGAGTGAGCCAGTGGCCCGGCGTGACAGTCGAATTCGCGCCGGAGCCGGCCGGCAAGGGCCCGCGCGAACACTTCATGATCTACGAGCCCGGCGGCCTGCGGATCGAGGTGTCTCACACTCCGGCGGGGTGAAGCCGGTTTGGGCGGGGCAAAGCGTGCTCATCACCCAGATAAAACCAACAAGCGATGATCTGAACAACCGAGGAAAACGCCTAGGACTTCTCCTGCCGTATTCGCTAAGATCATCCCCTATTTTCACGGAGCTTCGCGTATTCCTTAAGCCCCAAATGTACTTTGAAACGATTTGCGGAATTGTCCCAACCAGCTTCTGGGTCGGTATATTGGAATGCCCAAGATGAGCCTCCATAACCGCTGCGCTTCTCGTAACCAATGACAGAAAAGCGATAAAGCATACTAAGTGCTTTTTCGCTTCCGAGCATGTTTGCGGCCGTTCGCCGACGTGCGTACTCTCTCTCAAAACTCTTTCTATCAAATACTATCGTGCTAAGAGCTGAACATGTCTGCAAGGCTTCGTCCCAATAAGACCAATGGGGACGAATCTCGTCATCGAGTTCCTGTTTTAAATAGAGAGAGTATTCATCTCGAGAATTTACAATATCTTTGTTTGAAAATACGACAGGCTCAACCTTTCGTTTTTTAGACTCTTTAAGAGCGATATTCAAAAACTGAATAACATCGCGGGGCCTGAGAAAGGTGCGCGCTAGTATATGATTCCATTTGCTCTGCGAACCGCGCATCAGTGCTGGTTCTGAGATATTATTCCAGCTCGCTTTTTTCTTCAATTTAACCCTCAATCGAGCCTCGATCAGTTCTAACAAACTTTCGGGATTCCAGCCCAAATGAAGAGTTTGCGATTGACTAATTTTATTTTTATCTGAAAATTGCAAGTCATCCCAAAGATCAGTTCGCAGATAGACAACTGGGTTGATGGCACCAAATTCTCTGTTACCTTCACGCTTTATATCACGAGCCGCCAAGATCAGTCCGATCAACATTTTACTTCGAGAAGATTCGATCTCGGATAGACCTTGATCGAGTTCGTCAAAATGAAGGCTCAAAGGACCAAGTCTTAGTTCTGTTGATATCTTGGCGACAGCATCAAATATCGACTTCGACAGAGCGTTTAATTCCAATCCGAACTTATGATCTTTGGCACCCTCGCGATCAAGACTGACGGATCCGAGTTGATTTCCCATTATGGAAGGTTGAAGCGAGAATTTTTCTATTTTCAATTTGGTCGGGCGCAAAATATCAGAAAGTTCTGGACTATTGCCACCATAGTTATCAGTCAAAAATTTACTCAGCAGTTTTGTGTCATTCGTTGGCGAATCTTTATTATACGAAGCAACCATGATCGCCAGTTCGACAGCGATCAGATATCTCCAAGATGAGACGTAAGCTTCTATATCTGAAGCCCCGTGATCAATACGGCTGGCATGCACTTTCCACGGGTAACCTCTTAGATTTAACGATTTTGAAAGTTTACTTTTCTTACTTTCAGTAAGGTAACGGACAATTGCCGTCTTGCCTGTTCCTTTTCTACCAAGAACCAAAAAAGCTTCTCTTTTTTCGATTCTAGAAACAGCCTTGGTAGATAAAAAATATTCAAGGACGGCATCATCCTCAGCCGCCACATCTCCGAAGGATTCAAAGTCTTTCAATGAGTAAAAAGGCATTTAGGCTGCTCCGCCGAATCTATTTCGCGACGATGCTGAAAGTTTAAATTATCTCAGGCTCGAAGTTTGAGAGATTTCTCTCTCTCAGTCCAGCTTGACAAAATCCCATTTAGGCTTATATTCCTATTCATCCCGTCCCTCATGAGGGGCGCTCGCGATCGTCACGAACGCGGGGCGGGTGCGGTGGACGCGGCAGCGTCAGGCGCGAAATGAAGCGGGAGGGCGTCGCCTTGTTTTCAAGTGGGCGGCGTGACCCGCGGAATGTCGCGCTGACGACGGCGCTGCGCGTGGACTGGTGACGGGGTTGCGGCTTCACGCCGGAGACGCGCCATTTATGTGGAGCGTGTCCGTGCGAGCCAAGGCTCCTTCGCCGGAAAACGCCTCGCGCGGACGGCCCAAATCGTGTGGTCCTGACGCCCCGGACGTGGCGTCAAGCCGGGGGCGGCGCGGCCTTCAACCGAAGGCGCGGCGCCGGTCGATCCGGCGACGGTGACAAACAAACGTGCGGTCACCGGGGAGAGCGCGACACAAGCCGTTAAAACCATTGCGTGCGGAACGCCG
>RXJJ01000004.1:1481-64661 GCA_003963145.1 Bradyrhizobiaceae bacterium | reverse complement strand
ACGCAATGGTTTTAACGGCTTGTGTCGCGCTCTCCCCGGTGACCGCACGTTTGTTTGTCACCGTCGCCGGATCGACCGGCACTGCGCCTTCGGTTGAAGGCCGCGCCGCCCCCGGCTTGACGCCACGTCCGGGGCGTCAGGACCACACGATTTGGGCCGTCCGCAACAACATCGTCGTCAGCGCGATCATCCGCGGGTCACGCCGCCCACCTGAAAACAAGGCGACGCCCTCCCGCTTCACATCGCGCCTGACGCTGCCGCGTCCACCGCACCCGCCCCGCGTTCGTGACGATCGCGAGCGCCCCTCATGAGGGGCGGGATGAATAGGAATATAATCACGATATGAGATGATGTCAATATTGTTGGGGTTGTTATTTCACTTGTGCAAAATTTTTATCTACGAAGTCTGCAACCCACGCAACAAGATCAATACGCTTTCGCCAATGCAGTTGACCGACGATTCGATAGTCGATGTTTTGTCCTAGTATCTCATTATAAGTTTCTTGGTGAAGTTGGAATTCATTCAAGGAAGCAGCGGCAGCCTTGGGGGCAACTTCGACCAGTTCTGTAGATTGAATTGGAAATATCCAATTATGCGTCTGGAGCTGACGCAGCAGAGAATATGCTAAGCTGCGTTCCTTGCCATCGTAGAAGGTAATATGCGGCGTAATTTTTCCCTCAAAGTCCGGCTTATGCCAGACTCGTTCAATGCCAGGAATTTCGCATTTCAAAAAAACGGTATGTTGGCGTTGCGTAACGTCGAAAAACGAATCAATCCCTTTCGGATAAATGGTAAAAGTCTCGCTCGAATTGATAGTCAACGGAGTTGTGTAAGGTCCGCGAACGGTTATGTGAGCTCTTCGAAAAAAATTAGGCTCGGCTAAAAATCGGATTAAATCAAAAGCGGCTGCCAGTTTTTCATTTTGAACATACAAGCCATAAAAAATACGCATCACACCACCAGATATCGCATGTTGCTGTGATCCTTGTCCATAATTTCGAGTATTTCAAAAATCTTATTTCCGAACTCGCGCGCACGACTAAATGCTTCAATCCTATTTGCCTTAACGGAAAAGTATTTTTCAAGTTGATCTGTCGAGAGTGCTGTTTTGCGTAGAAACCAGCTATGAAGATGTAAGGCCTCAACCACTTTTTGCTGAACGGCGGGGCTTGTTTGAGCAGCAAACGCAAGTCGCTGAACTGGCGTCATTCGACAAATCTTCTGAACGATATTGGGCGTAACGTTTTTCCGATATGCACCGAGTGCGGCGACAGTGGCGAAGCAAATTAGAAGTCTGCTGAAGCCTAATTTAAAGTTTTTAATCTTGTGCTTGATTCGTGCGCGCGACTCTTCTTCGTTGCGCTTGTGTTCGTAATTTAAGCATAGTGTTTTCCAAAATCGTAATATGTCATTGATCAAAAATGTTGGACGAAAATCATCAGGGTGATTCCGATAGTCTCGGAAATACGAGTTGATGATATTTTTTAGTAGGCGAGAATAAATCGCCTCGCCATATACGGGGCGCCCCTCGAGGAGCAGAAGCATTCTCGCGGTGAAATAGTTATGATAGTCGTCCGAAGGACTTCCAAGATTGTTAAGAATATCTTCGGCAAAAAGTATCTTCAGATACTCGCCGTCGTTTGAAAACTTTGGAAAATCTAATCGAAAACCAATATCAATAATGTCGGATAGCAGTCTTATTTCTGGTACTCGGAATTCGGGTAGGCTATCGCGTGATTTTGCTACAACAAAAAATAGATCAATATCGGAATAGGGGCTGGCTTCAAGCCGACCGTAGGATCCCGCGGTATATATAGCGAGTTGAGGAAAGCTTTTTACACGTTCCGACTTTCCGAGGTGAGATGCGAGCGTTCCCAATTTAGTATTTGCGTACACAGATCGGTTCTCAAAGAGAGAACGGTCAGATTGAATCAGCGTCAAAGTTTTTGCGATATACAAATTATCCTCCATAATTTTCTTTATTAGGACAAACGAGAAACGCCGAATAATACCTAGGTGCTTTGCTTTGAAGGCTAGTCCCCCAACATCCCGCTTGGCCAATCCGCCGCCTTGGCCCATGATGTCATTGAATTGTCATGCGGATCAAAGATGATCCGGCACGCGTAAATTGTTGCGCCGCCGCATTTTTTTCAAGTCACAGGCCCTTTGATGGATACGCCCCAAGCCACTGTCCGGCATGACGAAACCGAGGCCGAAACGCTGGATCCGTCCGTCAGGGACGGGCCGGAGCGGTTCATCAATCGGGAACTGTCGTGGCTGCATTTCAACCGGCGCGTTCTTGAGGAGGCGGTCAATCCGAACCATCCGGTGCTGGAGCGGGTGCGGTTCCTGTCGATTTCCGCCAACAATCTCGACGAGTTTTTCATGGTTCGCGTCGCCGGTCTCAAGGCGCAGATCCGCGAGGGCTTCACCGAGCGCAGCCCCGACGGGCTGACGCCGGCCGAGCAGCTCGTTCTCATCAACGAGGCCGTCTCCCGGCTGGCGAAGGATCAGCAGGCGATCTGGCGCGATCTTCACGCGATCCTGGCCGATGCGGGGATCGTGCTGGTCGATGGCCGCGACGTCACCAAATCGGAAGTGAGCTGGATCGAGGATCACTTCCTGCACAACATCTTTCCGCTGCTCACGCCGCTGGCGATCGACCCCGCGCATCCGTTTCCGTTCATTCCCAGCCTCGGGTTCACCATCGCGCTGCATCTGGCGCGAAGCTCGGACGGGCGCTCGATGAACGCGCTGATCCGCATGCCGGGCAAGATCGACCGCTTCATCCGTCTGCCTGCCGGCAAGGATGGCCGCATCCGCATGATCACGCTGGAGCAGGCGACCTCGCTGTTCATCGCCCGGCTGTTCCCCGGCTATGCCGTCAAGGGGCAGGGCGCGTTCCGCATCATCCGCGACTCCGAACTGGAAATCGAGGAAGAGGCGGAAGACCTCGTGCGCCTGTTCGAAAGCGCGCTGAAGCGCCGCCGCCGCGGATCGGTCATCCGGCTCGAGATGGAAGCGGCGATGCCGCAGGATTTGCGTGCCTTCGTGCAGCGCGCGCTCTCGACGCCCGACGACGACGTTCTGCTTGTCGATGGCGTGCTGGCGATGAACGAGCTGTCGCAGCTCACTCGGGTCGATCGCCCCGATCTCGAATTCGCGCCCTATGTGCCGCGCCATCCGGAGCGTGTGCGCGATCATGGCGGCGATATCTTCGCCGCGATCCGCCAGAAGGACCTGGTCGTCCATCACCCTTACGAGTCGTTCGACGTCGTGGTGCAGTTCCTGCAGCAGGCGGCGCGCGATCCCGATGTCGTCGCCATCAAGCAGACGCTCTACCGCACCTCGCGCGACTCGCCGATCGTGCGCGCGCTCGCCGAGGCCGCCGAGGCCGGCAAGTCGGTGACGGCGCTGGTCGAACTCAAGGCGCGGTTCGACGAGGAAGCCAATATCCGCTGGGCGCGCGATCTGGAGCGCGCCGGCGTGCAGGTGGTGTACGGTTTTCTTGAATTGAAGACCCACGCCAAATTGTCCTGCGTCGTGCGGCGCGAGAACGGCGGGCTGACCACTTATGTTCACGCCGGCACCGGCAATTACCATCCCGTCACGGCGCGCATTTATACCGACCTGTCCTATTTCACGTCCGATCCCGTGATCGCCCGCGACGCCGCGCGCGTGTTCAACTTCATCACGGGTTACGCGGAGCCCAGCGACATCGAGAAGATGGCGGTGTCGCCCCTCACGCTGCGCGGGAGAATACTCGAACATATCGCCGCTGAGGCGGAGTACGCGCGCAAGGGCAAGCCGGCCGCGATCTGGATGAAGATGAACGCGCTGGTCGATCCGGAAGTCATCGACGCGCTCTACGCGGCTTCGCAGGCCGGCGTGCAGATCGAACTGGTCGTGCGCGGGATCTGCTGTCTGCGTCCCGGTGTCGCCGGCCTGTCGGACAACATCCGCGTCAAGTCGATCATCGGACGGTTTCTCGAACACGGCCGAATCTATTGCTTCGGCATGGGGCACGGTCTGCCGAGCGAGAAGTCGGCTGTGTATATTTCCTCGGCGGACATGATGCCGCGCAACCTCGACCGGCGCGTCGAGGTCTTGTGTCCGCTCCAGAATCCCACGGTTCATCAGCAGGTTCTCGAACAGATCATGGTCGCGAATCTGAAAGACAACGAACAAAGCTGGCAGTTGTTGCCGGATGGATCGTCAACGCGTATGAAGGCCGGGAAAGGCGAGGAGCCTTTCAACGTTCACAATTACTTCATGACAAATCCGAGTCTGTCCGGCCGTGGAAAGTCGCTTAAAGAATCTTCGCCGCGCCGTCTTACGCGCCGTTCAGAGCGTTAGCGCTGTTGAACCGGCGGCGCAGGCCGCTGCCGAAAGTTTGCGTCCGCGCGTGATCAAGCCGCGCAAGCCGGCGAAGACGGTCGCGGTCATCGACATCGGATCGAATTCCGTTCGTCTCGTTGTTTACGAGGGGCTGACGCGCAGTCTTGCGCCGATCTTCAACGAAAAGGTCCTGTGCGGTCTCGGCCGGGAGGTGCAGAGCACCGGCCTGCTCGGTGAAAAGGAAGTCGAGACCGCGCTCGGCGCGTTGCGGCGGTTTCGCGCGCTCATCAGGGTGATGAAGGTCGGCCATGTCTACGCCATCGCCACGGCGGCTTGCCGTGACGCGAAGAACGGCCCCGAATTCATCGCCAAGGCGCAGCGTCTGACGGGCTGCAAGATCGAGATTCTGTCCGGCGCGCGCGAAGCCAAATTGTCCGCGCTCGGCGTGATTTCCGGCGTTCACAAGCCCGATGGAATCGTCGGCGACCTCGGCGGCGGTTCGCTGGAATTGATCGACGTTCACGGCCATCGGGTGCGCGCCGGCGTGACGCTGCCGCTCGGCGGCCTTGCCTTGCAGGACGCCTCGCAGAAATCGCTGAAGAAGGCGGAGCGCATCGTCAAGGACGAGATTTCGGCGGTATCGACGCAACTGAAAGGCGGCGCGGGCCGGACTTTCTATGCGGTGGGCGGCACATGGCGTGCCTTCGCCCGCATTCATATCATCCAGAGCGGTTATCCGTTGCGGGTGATGCACGGCTACAGCATTCCCGCCGCCGATGCGCTGGACTTCGCGCGGCGCGTGCGCCGTCTTGTGGCGACGAATTCACTGGCCGATATCGAGACTGTCACCGAAGCCCGCCGTCCGTTGCTCGGCTATGCCGCGCTGGTGATGGAAAACATCATCACCACGGCGAAGCCGACCGAAGTCGTGTTCTCGACTTACGGCGTGCGCGAGGGCCTGTTGTTCGAGATGCTGCCCGAGCGCGAACAGATCCAGGATGGCTTGCTGGCCAACGCGCGTACGCTGAACAACCTGCGCTCACGCGCGCCGCGTCACGCGGAGGATCTGGTGGAGTGGACCGACCGCTTCATGAAAGCGGCGCGTCTGCGCGAAACCGAAGAAGATCGTCGCCTGCGCCATGCCGCGTGTCTGCTCTCGGACATCGGCTGGCGTGCCCATCCGGACTATCGCGGCGAGCAGACGCTGCACATCATCACCAACGGCAATTTCGGCGCGATCAGCCACGAGGGCCGGGTGTTCCTGTCGCTTGCGTCCTATTATCGCTATGCGGGCATCAGCAACAAGAACGAGCCGGTGACGGAGCTTCGCCAGCTTTTGAGCCCGGCGATGGTCGAGCGCGCGCGTCTTCTCGGTGCCGCGTTCCGCGTCGCGTTCCTGATTTCGGCGGCGCATCCGGGTGTGCTGTCGATGACGCATTTTCGCAATTATGGCGACAAGCTCATCCTGATATTCGATCCGCGGATCGAGGCGTTGGTGTCCGATCGCATCGCCAGCCGCTTCAGGCAGCTCGCGCGGCTCATCAAGCGGGCAGGCGTGATTCAGGCGGGCTAAGTCTTGTCCGCGTTTTTTTCGGACAGCACCACGCGTCCCTTGTCGATGCCGAGCGCGATCTTGCCGTGTTTCAGGGCGAGTGCGGATTCACCGAACAGTTCGCGGCGCCAGCCGTGCAGCGCGCCGACATCGGCATGATCGTTGGCGGCGATCTGTTCGAGATCGTCGACGGTGGCGATCACCTTGCTGGCCACGGCGTGCCGCTCGGAGGTCATCCGCAGCAGCACTTTCAGAAGCTCGACCGTGGCCGCGCCGTTGCCATTGTTGCGTGACTTTTCGATTTTCGGGATTGTCGCCGGGTCCCGGGCGAGTCCGCGCTGCACGGCGGCAACGATATCCTGCCCCCATTTCGATTTGTCGTAGCCCTTCGGCAGGGAACGCAGATGGGCGAGGCGCTCCAGCGTGGTGGGCGCGTGGGTGGCGATATCACCGATGGCGTCATCCTTGAGCACGCGGCTGCGCGGCACGTCGCGGGTCTGCGCCTCGCGCTCTCGCCAGGCGGCGACTTCCATCAGGACCGCGAGTTCCTTCGGTTTGCGGACCCGGGTCCGCAGCCGTTCCCACGCCCGTTCGGGATCGGCATCATAGGTGCTCGGCGACGTCAGCACCTCCATTTCCTCGCTCACCCAGTCGCTGCGGCCGCGTTTTTTCAGGTCGGCGTCGAGCGCGGCGTAAACATCGCGAAGATGGGTGACATCGGACACGGCATAGACCATCTGGTCCTGCGTCAGCGGGCGGCGCGACCAGTCGGTGAAGCGGTGCGTCTTGTCCGGGCGATGCCCGGTGATGCGTTCGACCAGCTGGTCGTAGGCGATGGCGTCGCCGTAACCGAGCACCATCGCCGCGACCTGGGTATCGAACACGGGGTGCGGCACGCCGCCGGACATGTTCCAGATGATCTCGATGTCCTGCCGGGCCGCGTGAAAGACCTTCAGCACCTTCTCGTTTTTCATCAGGGTGAAAAACGGGGCGAGGTCGATGCCTTCGGCCAGCGTATCCACCACCACCGCCTCGTCAGTGCTGGCCATCTGGACCACGCAGAGCAGGGGATAATAGGTGGTCTCGCGCAGGAATTCGGTGTCCACCGTGATGAAGGGGTGGCGGGAGAGGCGGTCGCAGACGGCGGCAAGCTGGGCGGTCGTGGTAATCAAGTCCATGGAGACGCTCCATAGCTCTTCTTTTCGCTCTTGTCGCCCCGCTTGACCGCTGAGCGCGTTGTTTGACCGGGGTTTTTTCATGCCGCTATGCGGCGAAGGGCGGTTTTTATGGGTTTCATTCGGTTGCCGCATGGGCCCGGCTCGGCTAAACCCTGCCCGCGCGCCATGTTGCCGCGCATCCCCTTGATTCCACAATCGAGCGACGTTTTCAGGATTTCCATGCATCGCTACCGGTCCCATACCTGCGGCGCCGTCCGCGACTCCGATATTGGTGCAAATATCCGCCTGTCCGGCTGGTGCCATCGCATCCGCGATCATGGCGGCGTGCTGTTCATCGATCTGCGCGATCATTACGGCATCACCCAATGCGTCGCCGACCCGGATTCGCCGGCATTCAAGCTGGCCGAGACGCTGCGCTCCGAATGGGTGGTGAAAATCGACGGCAAGGTGCGCCGCCGCCCTGAGGGGACCGATAATCCCGAACTGCCGACCGGCAGCGTCGAGGTGTTCGTGACCGACATCGAGGTTCTGGGCGAGGCCGGGGATCTGCCGATGCCGGTGTTCGGCGATCAGGAATACCCGGAGGAAACGCGGCTCAAATACCGCTTCCTCGATCTGCGCCGCGAGAAGCTGCACCAGAATATCATGACGCGCGGCGCGATCGTCGATTCGATGCGCCGCCGCATGAAGGAGGCGGGATTCTTCGAGTTCCAGACGCCGATCCTGACCGCCTCGTCGCCGGAAGGCGCGCGCGACTTCCTCGTGCCGAGCCGCATCCATCCCGGCAAGTTCTACGCGCTGCCGCAGGCGCCGCAGCAGTACAAGCAACTGCTGATGATGTCGGGCTTCGACCGCTACTTCCAGATCGCGCCGTGCTTCCGCGACGAGGACCCGCGCGCCGATCGTCTGCCGGGCGAATTCTACCAGCTCGATCTCGAAATGAGCTTCGTCACGCAGGACGACGTGTTCGCCGCGATGGAGCCGGTCATCACCGGCGTGTTCGAGGACTTCGCCGACGGCAAGCCGGTGACGAAGAACTGGCCGCGTATTCCGTTCGCGGAAAGCCTTCGCAAATACGGCACCGACAAGCCGGACTTGCGCAACCCGCTGGTGATGCAGGACGTGTCCGGGCATTTCCGCGGCTCGGGCTTCAAGGTGTTCGCGCGCATGCTCGAAGATGCCACCAATCAGGTTTGGGCGATTCCGGGCCCGGGCGGCGGCAGCCGTGCTTTTTGCGACCGCATGAACTCATGGGCGCAAGGGGAAGGCCAGCCCGGTCTCGGCTATATTATGTGGCGCGAGGGCGGTGAGGGCGCAGGCCCGTTGGCCAATAACATTGGACCTGAACGCACCGCCGCGATTCGCGAACAACTTGGTCTCAAGGAAGGCGACGCGGCGTTCTTCGTTGCCGGCGATCCGCAAAAATTCTGGAAGTTCGCGGGCCTTGCGCGCACCAAACTCGGTGAGGAATTGAATCTGATCGACAAGGACCGGTTCGAGCTGGCCTGGATCGTCGACTTCCCGATGTACGAATACAATGAGGAAGAGAAGAAGATCGACTTCTCGCACAATCCGTTCTCGATGCCGCAGGGCGGGCTCGAGGCGCTGCAGACGCAGGATCCGCTCACCATCAAGGCATTCCAGTACGACATCGCCTGCAATGGTTTTGAGATCGCCTCGGGCGGCATCCGCAACCATCGTCCGCAGGCGATGGTGAAGGCGTTCGAGATCGCCGGTTATGGCGAGGAGACAGTGGTCGAGCGTTTTGGCGGCATGTACCGCGCATTTCACTACGGCGCGCCGCCGCATGGCGGCATGGCCGCAGGCGTGGACCGCATCGTGATGCTGCTGTGCGGCACCAACAATCTGCGCGAGATTTCGCTGTTTCCGATGAACCAGCGTGCCGAAGACCTGCTGATGGGCGCGCCTTCGGACGTCACGACCAAGCAGTTGCGCGAGTTGCACATCCGGCTCAATCTTCCACAAAGCTAAATTCGGTCCGCACGCCGGGACACATCGGTGGCGGACATCTCGGGAGTAAATATGACATCCTCTTATTCCGAAGAGCTTCGCCAGGCGGCGCTCAACTATCATAAGCTTCCCCGGCCCGGTAAGCTCGAGATCACGGCGACCAAGCCGCTCGCCAACCAGCGTGACCTTGCGCTGGCCTATACGCCGGGTGTCGCGGCGGCGTGCGAAGCCATCGCCGCCGATCCCGCGCAGGCAGCCGAACTGACGGTCCGCTCCAATCTTGTCGCGGTGGTGTCGAACGGCACGGCGGTGCTTGGCCTTGGCAATATCGGTCCGCTGGCGTCGAAGCCGGTGATGGAAGGCAAGGCGGTCCTGTTCAAGAAATTCGCCGGCATCGACGTGTTCGACATCGAGATCAAGGCGGACACGGTGGAGCGCGTGGTCGAGACGGTGGCCGCGCTGGAGCCGACCTTCGGCGGCATCAACCTCGAGGACATCAAGGCTCCGGAATGCTTCGAGATCGAGGATCAGCTCAAGAAGCGCATGAAAATCCCGGTGTTCCATGACGACCAGCATGGCACCGCGATCATCGTCGGCGCGGCGGTGCGCAACGCGCTGCTCCTGAACGGCAAGAAGCTCGAGGACGTCAAGATCGTGACCGCGGGCGCGGGCGCGGCGGCGCTGGCCTGTCTCAATCTTCTGGTGTCACTCGGCGCCAAGCGCAAGAACATCTGGGTCTGCGATATCGACGGTCTGGTTTACGAAGGCCGCAACACGCTGATGGACAAATGGAAGTCGATCTACGCGCAGAAGACCGACAAGCGGACGCTCGCCGAAGTCATCGTCGGCGCCGATATTTTCCTCGGCCTGTCGGGCCCCAACGTGCTGACGCCGGAAATGCTCAAGACCATGGGCGATGGTCCACTGATCATGGCGCTCGCCAATCCGACACCCGAGATCATGCCGGACGAAGCGCGCAAGGCGCGCCCCGACGCGATGATCTGCACCGGACGTTCTGATTTTCCCAACCAGGTGAACAACGTTCTGTGTTTCCCGTTCATTTTCCGCGGCGCGCTCGATGTCGGCGCGACGGCGATCAATGAAGAGATGAAGCTTGCGGCTGTCGATGCGCTGGCCCAGCTCGCCCGCGATCCGCCGTCCGACGTCGTGCAGCGCGGTTTCGACGGTTCGGAAACGCCGTCCTTCGGACCGGGTTCGCTGATCCCCGGAGCGTTCGATCCGCGCATCATCCTGCGCGTGGCGCCGGCGGTGGCGAAAGCGGCGATGGATTCAGGCGTTGCCACGCGCCCGATCGCCAATTTCGACACCTATCTGGAAGACCTCGAACGCTTCGCATTCCGTTCCGGCCTCGCGATGAAGCCGATCTTCGCCAAGGCGCGGGCGCAGACCGTTCGCGTCATCTATGCGGAAGGCGAGGACGAGCGCGTGTTGCGGGCGACGCAGGTCGTGATCGAGGAAAACGTCGCAAGACCGATCCTGGTCGGCCGCCCCAACGTGGTCGCGACCCGGCTCGAACGGTTCGGGCTGTCGATCCAGCCCGGCAAGGATTTCGATCTGATCAATCCGGAGGACGATCCGCGCTATCGCTCCTATGTGCAGACCTATGTCGAGGTCGCGGGGCGCTGCGGCATCACGCCTGAGTCGGCGCGCACGCTTGTGCGCACCAATGCCACGGTGATTGCCGCGCTGGCCGTCAGCCGCGGCGAGGCCGATGCCTTGATCTGCGGCGTCGATGGTCGCTACCTCAGCCATCTGCGCCGGATACGCGAGATCATCGGGGTCCGACCGGGGCTGAAGGATTATTCCGCGCTCGCTTTGCTCATCACCAGCAAGGGCACTTATTTTGTCGCGGACACGCAGGTCCGGCAAAATCCGAACGCCGAGGAATTGTGCGAAATCGCGGCGCTGGCTGCCGCGCATGTCAGGCGTTTCGGCCTGAAGCCGCGCGTGGCGTTCGTCTCGCATTCGGATTTCGGCAGTCACGATTCCGATTCCGCACGCAAGATGCGGCACGCGGCCGAGCTTCTGGCGCGCGAGCATCCGGATATCGAGGCGGACGGCGAAATGCAGGGCGATTCGGCGCTCTCGGAAATCACCCGCAAGCTGGTGCTGCCGCAGTCGCGGCTTGAGGGAGCGGCGAACATCCTGATCATGCCGAACCTCGATGCCGGCAACATCGCCTATCAGATGATCAAGGTGCTGTCCGGCGCGCTTCCGGTCGGCCCGATCCTGATCGGTCCGGCGAAGCCGGCGCATATTCTCACGCCGTCGGTCACCGCGCGCGGCGTTCTCAACATGACGGCCATTGCGGCCGTCGAGGCGCAGGAACGCGGGCAGCAGCCGCAATTGTTCGCCTGAATGTGATGGTTGTCGTAGGGAATGGATGATTGAATGAAATAAGCCAGCGCCCGATGTGACCGGATGATTAGCCTTGTCACGCGGGCGTCGGTGGGATTTTATAGTTTTGCGCATCCTTGAAGGATGAGGTCACAATGCCAGCTTTAGCCGCAATTGGACGTATCCTGTTCTGCGTGTTGTTTCTGGTGTCCGGCGCCAGCAAGCTCTACGACATTGCCGGAATGATGCCGATGGTCGAAAGCCACATCGCCATCCCTGACCAGTTCGCGACCTACAAGACGCAGATCGAGACCATGACCGGCATGCCGATCGCGCAGGTCATCGTGATCGCCACCGGCATTTTTGAAATTCTTTGCGGCGTGCTGATCGCGCTTAATTTCGGTGCGCGTGTCGTCGCGATCCTGCTGGCCGTGTTTGTTGCGACGACAATCTACTACTTCCACAATTTTTGGACGATGACCGACCCCGATCGCACGATCAACATGTATCAGGCGCTGAAAAACCTGTCCTTGATCGGCGGTCTTCTGATGATCGCAGGCTATCCGCGTCCGGAGCCGCCGCCGGAAACCACGAGCTATCACGGGGTCTAGCCGCGTTTCGCCGATATTGTGTTTCTGGCGGCAATTTGACGACACGTCGCGACCGGATCACGAACAAATCATCGCCGGCTTCTGGCTACGATAACGGCGATGGGATATTGCCCGGATCGTCCGCGTCTGAGCGTGAGAGATATCATGATCCGTTTCGTCACCCTGTTTGGCCTTGCTGTTTTCCTCGCTGTCAGCGCGGTGCCGCTCGTGGCATATGCCGCGCCGGACAGCGAACCCTCCTATGGGGCGGAGCTGGAAGGGTTCGAATATCCTTATCCCGTCTCGGAATTCCGTTTCGAGTCTCAGCGTCAGCCGTTGAAGATGGCCTATATCGATGTGAAGCCGGCCGCTCCGAACGGGCGCACCGTGGTTCTGTTGCACGGCAAGAATTTCTGCGCGGCGACATGGGAAGGATCGATCAAGAGCCTCAGCGAAGCCGGATATCGGGTGATCGCCGTCGATCAGATCGGGTTCTGCAAGTCCAGCAAGCCGGACAATTATCAGTTCACGTTTCAGCAGCTGGCCGGTAACACGCGGGCGCTGCTCGCCTCGCTCGGCATCGAACACTCCGTCATCATGGGCCATTCGACCGGCGGCATGCTCGCGATCCGGTATGCCCTGATGTATCCGGACGCGGTGGATCAGCTCGTTCTGGTCGATCCGATCGGTCTGGAGGACTGGAAGGCCAAGGGAGTGCCATGGCTGAGCCTGGATGGCTGGCTCCAGCGCGAGCAGCGTGTGTCGGCCGATACAATCCGCGCCTATGAGCGCGCAACCTATTATGCGGGAACGTGGGATCCGTCCTACGAGCCCTGGGTGCAGATGCTGGCCGGGATGTATCGCGGTCTGGGCAGGGAAGCCGTGCAGTGGAGTTCGGCGCGTCTCTACGACATGATTGCCACCCAGCCCGTGTTCTACGAGTTCGAGCGCCTGTCCAGGCCGGTGCTGCTCATGATCGGCGACAAGGATACGACCGCGATCGGCAAGGATACCGCGCCGCCGGACATCCGGCCGACGCTCGGCAACTACCCTGTGCTCGGCAAGGAAGCTGCGGCGCGGATTCCCCATGCCCAGCTGATCGAGTTTCCGGACCTCGGTCATTCGCCGCAGATTCAGGCGCCTGAGCGTTTCCATCAGGTGCTGCTAGAGTGGCTGAAGAACCCGACCGCGGGCCCGACGCAAACCAGATAAGCGCGCCTTGGACGCGCTAGTTGCGGCGCCAGACGGCGAGATCGACGTTCTGCGCCGCCTCGAGCACGCGGGTTTCTTTTTTTGAGAGCCCGTGCGCGGTGAGGATTTGTTGCGGCGACAATTGCGGCACCTGCGGAAACACGCCGATCCCGTCTTCAATGGTCACGTTATGAGCCTGCGACAGCCAGAAAATATCGTAGCGGTCGAGAAACAGCTCATAGACCGGCGGACCGCCGATAATCGCGACGTTGCCCGACGTGACGCCAGCCCGATGGCAGGCTTCCTCGAAAGACGCGCCTTGCGGATTCCATAACGTCGCGTTGGGGTGTTCGGTATCGGGTGCAAGCGCCTCGATCCGGCCGGTCAGCACCAGACGGACGCGCTCGTCGGAGCGCGCCTGCTGTTCATGGGAGTGGCGGCCATGGACGATGAGGTCGCTCCGGTCGAGTGCCGCCCCGAAGAAGGACTGGTCCTGCGGAAATTTCAGCGCGTCGGGCATCACATGATGGTGGTCCGCGAGCATGCCGTTCGCGGACACAATGACGTAACCTTCGACGATCAGCACGTGCGGAGCTTATTGTTCCGAGATCGTTTCGACCACGCTCGATACAGGGCGTGCGCTGACGGTGGGCAGCTTCAGGCTCTTGACCAGTTCGTCGTCATATTGCGGCAGTGTTTGAACCGGAGCCTTCGCTTTCACCTGCACGACCTTGTAGCCGCCTTCCTTGAGCCGCTTCATCAGTTCGGGAAGCGCTTCGGCGGTATGCTTCTGGAAATCGTGCATCAGGATGATGCCCTTGCCGAGCTTGTCGAGCTTGGTCATGACGGTGTCGACCACTTTCTTCGGCGTGCTCGCCTTGAAGTCGAACGAGTCGAGATCGCATGACCAGATCGCGACGTTACGCGTGCCGAGATACGTCACCATCTCCGGCGGATGCTGCAAGGCGGGGAAGCGGAAGAACGGCGCGGGCGCGGTGCCGAGCGCCCATGCGATGGCGCTGAAGCCCTTTTCGATCTCGTCCTTGCGCTGGTCGTCGGTCAGCTTCTTGCTGTTCAGATTGGCGTGCGACCAGGTGTGCGCGCCGATGGTGTGGCCGCGCTCCGCGACCTCCTTGAGAATTTCCGGATGGTAAGTCGCGTGCAGACCGATGGGGAAGAAGATCGCCTTGGTGCATTCCTCATCGAGCGTCTTGAGCACCGAGGGCGTATTCACCGGCCAGGGACCGTCATCGAACGTCAGCACCACTTCCTTGTCGCGCAGAAAATCAAGCTGCTTGAAATGCTCGAAACCGAAGCCCGGTCCTCCAGTGGTGTCGATGGCGACAACGCGTGAGACACCGATTGCATTCGGATTGGCGCACGCCTGTTTGACAGGAGCAGGCGATGGCGCGGTGGCCGTCGTCATCGATGCGGCCGGTGCGGAGGTGGCGGTGGTTTGCGGGGCGGCTGATGCCGACGGGCGCGGGGGACTGGGAGCCTGCGACCATGCGGCGCTGACGGCACAGAGGGAAACGGTACCCGCGACAATCAATCCTGCAGCGTTACGCATACTCATCACTCCGACTGGGCAGGAGTTCCACGCCGGCAAAAACCCGGGCGCGCCCTGTTTGCGGAGATCAGCCTAGCCGGACATGTAGCCGTCGCCAATGGAATTCACGGCAAATGGCGAAGTGAGGCGGAGCAGGGTTAACCACGGCGCCGGTGCCAGTCAGCAACAGGGCTTGTGATGCTATCGGAGCGGAACGATGAAATCAGTTCCAAGCCCGGTTTCGTCGCCGAGACCCTGGTCCGAAACGATGATCGAGCCGCCGGGCGCGATGGCTTCTGCGATCTTCTGCATCGCCTCGTCGGGAATTTTCACGCGGTCGAGAGCTTCTGCCGGTGACGATGGCGGAAGGGCCGGGACTTGCGCTGTGGTTTCCCCCTTCTTGCGGCGGGGGATGTTGTCCGCCGAGTTGCGGGCTGGCAGAGAAATCACCGACCAGCGATAGGTTTTTGCATCATCCTTGTCGGCGCTCATGGTGAAGATATGGGTGCCGAGCGGCCGGTTGCGGTCAACGATCTCGACGGGAGTCTCGAACAATGGCTCGAAATTCTGCCGGACGAACAGTTTGCCTTCCTTGCGGCTGACATAGGCGGCGATATGACCGGTGCGCGGTTTGGCCGGCGCTGTCGCAGCGGCAGCCTTGTCAGTCTTTGAGCCGGATTTGGCTGCGTCGGATTTTGCAGCTTCAGACCTGGCCGCGTCAGGGGCCTCTGCCGGCTTGTCTTCTGCAGTCTGTCTGGTTTGATCCTTGTCCTTCTTGAGCTCCGGATCGACAGTCTGTTTTGCCGCATCTTTGGTCTCATCGACGGCGGTCGTTTCAATGGATTTCCCGTCAGACGGGCTCGCCGCCACATCGGTGATTTTCGTTGGCATCGCGCCGCTGGCATCAGCCGTCTGGATTTGCACGCCAGAGACCGCATCCTGCGTGGTGCGAAGTTCCGGCTTGTCGCTCTCAGCTGTTTTTGCCGGACTATCGGCGGTTGCCTTGTCCGACTTAGGGGTCGACTTGGGTGCCGAAACCATGCTGGCCTGCGTCGTATCCGCGGGCGCGGCTGCCACAGGTGCGGGGTCAGGTTTGTGCGTGAACAAGAGCGGATGCGAAAAATCGGCTGGCGACAATCCGTTCGGTGCGATCACGACGCGGGCGCCGGGCCTCGTCCATCCGTACATGCGGATCGCAAAATTCATCGGCATGCGGATGCAGCCATGCGAGGCCGGATAGCCGGGCAATACGCCGGCATGCATTGCGACGCCCGACCATGTGATGCGCTGCATGTAGGGCATCGGCGCGCCGCTGTAGATGTTGGAGCGGTGGTATTTTTCCTTGCCGATGACGCTGAACACACCCATTGGCGTCGAGTGGCCGCGCATGCCGGTGGAGACCGGCGATTCCGCGAACAGGCCGTTGGCGTCGTAAAGCCTCAGCCGTTGCTCGTCGATCGAAACGGCGATGACGAGCGGACCCTGGGGTTTGGAGGTTTCCTTGACGACCGGCTCTGCATCGCGGCGATGCTTGCTGCGCGCGGTGCGGCGCTTGTGGCGCTCGAACCGATCCTGTTCAAAAGATCCGGGTTCGAAACGCCGGCTTTCAAAACGCCGGGACGCGGCGTAGTCGTCATCCGGCCCCCAAAAAACCTGGGCGGCAACGGGTGACGGGAGTCCAGTCAAAGCCGCCGCCAGAAAAATCGTCGAAAGGGCTGTGCCGAAAAGCACGAGGGTCGTGCCTGTGCCGGATGTCCGGAACGGCGTCTCGGCGGTCGAGGTCAGGTCGTATTTCACGCGCGCAGTCCCCAATGATGATTCCTGTATTTAAGTGTCGCAGACGCTCTTCGGGTTCACCAGCCGACGCGCCCAAATACCGCAGGTGTTGCCTAAATGTACCGGAAGGACGGCGCGATTTTATTAACGGCCCCGCCGGCGTCTTTCACAAATACGTGCCGTTCGGGCCATGCAAAGCCGCTGGCGACACCCCACATCGGTTCCCTCAGGATCTGAGGTCTTGGAGTATGGGCAAGATGGTATTTCCGGCGGTTTCCCGCAACGCGCACGGGTTTGTTTCCTTGATGGCGCTGCTTTCGTTCGCAATAGCCGTGCTGGCGTCGGGGCCGGCGAAGGCGGAGGAGCCGGACCTCATTTTCCGCCGCTCCACTGTTTTCAAGCTTCTCAGTCCCGATGATAAACTTGCGACATACGGCATCGACGATCCCGATGTTGAAGGTGTTGCCTGCCATTTCACGATACCGGAGAAGGGCGGTATTACCGGGTGGCTCGGGCTTGCCGAACAGGTCTCCGATATTTCGCTGGCTTGCCGTCAGATCGGTCCCATTCGCATCAAGACCAAGTTTGCTCAGGGCGAAGACATGTTCCGCCAGCGCCGTTCGCTGTTTTTCAAAAAGATGCAGATCGTGCGCGGCTGTGACACCAGGCGGAATGTGCTGGTTTACATGGTCTATTCGGACAAGCTGATCGACGGCTCCCCGAAAAACTCGACCTCGTCGGTGCCGATCATGCCCTGGGGCAGCACCGATGCGGTTCAGAAATGCGCCGATTTCGTTTCCGGCTAAGGCAGGCGGCGAGGTGCCTTATGGCGTCCTCACCGCCTGTCGGGGGGATTACGCGGTGCGGTTCTTGATCGCTCCGACGATGGCCGTGACGATGGCGCCAGCCACACCGCCGCCGACGGCCTGACCGGCGAGTGCGCCGATATCCATGGTCGATCCCGCGTTCGCCAGCATCGGGATCAGGGCGGCGAGGATCTGGCCGCCGACGCCGCCGCCGACAGCACCCGCAATCGAGTTTCCGATGGTACCGAGATCGATGTTCTTGGCCGCGCCGCCGGCGACGTTTCCGCCAATGGCGCCTGCGATAATCTGGATGATGAGATTAATGAGAGTGGCCGACATGTTTTCGTCTCCAGTCCGGGAGTCCTTCGTGGACGGGCGCCGGACGTCGCCCCGCCGGCGAGTTTATGCCGATGGAACCCGCCGTCACGCTGCAACTGCGAACAGTTCGGAAAAAAACAGTCGACAAGTAGGTCCGATGTCATGCTGGCGGGTAATCCGCCGCCATGGGATCGAGCTCTTTGGTGGGCTCAATTTGGTATCCAGGCCAGCGACCCGTAAGCCAGCGGCTTATTCGGCCACAGGCTCCGCGTGGGCGAAGCCTCCCAGCGAGGCGCGAGCCGAAGCCGGAATGATGGTGCTGGACGAGATCAACGCCGCGCGGTTTTCCGGTCGACGCATTTGCGGACCGCCGTGATGCCGTTCGCCGTCAATTTGGTGCCGGTGATATCCTTGATTTGCCCGGTCGGACACGTGCCATCGTCGACCAGAATGTGCTGGCCGAGCCGTATGCCCGTGATGTCGGATTCGCGCGTCACCATGTCCGCCGAAGCGGGGTTCAGGGCCGCAACCAGCGCCCCGCAGACCAGCAGGACGATTCTCATCGCTGTCGCCGGGAAAGACGCAATCACTTGTCCCGGACCTGTACGCCGCCCGGACCGATATTGATGTTAAGTCCCTTCGGCTCCTGCTTGGCCTGATAGAGACTGTAGCCGAGCACGGCAACAACGACGATCAGGGCTCCGATCAGGGCATAAAGGGCATTGCGATTGGTCATGGCGGGTTCATCCTGCTGTCCCGAATCCGATGTGCATCATATTGCAGAACGCCGCTACTAATGCACGACGGTTTCGGAGAACAAATTGATCGTAACAACACCGACGAGGATAAGCGCCAGGCCAATCACAGCAGGCCAGTCGAGTCGTTGACCAAACCAGAACAGACCGACGATCGTGATGAGGATTATCCCGAGGCCGGACCAGAGCGCATAGGCGATGCCCACCGGCATGGTTCGCAAAACCAGCGACAGGAAGTAGAACGCCGCCGCGTATCCGGCCGCCGTCAGGATCAGTGGTTTTGGCTTGGTAAATTGTTGCGAGGCTTGCAGCCCGGCGGTGCCGATGATTTCGAATATCACAGCGATGGCGAGGTATAAATATGACATTTTCCAGCGTAGCTTTCAGTCGACGGTTCTAGAGAGAAAAAGCGAGCTATGGCGACGTCTTTCGGCCGTCGAAGCGTGAATGGGCCGCTACCATAGTTTATAGCGATCAGAACACCACACTGTGACCAAGGTGTCGTTGCCAAAATTGGCTTTACTTTCGTATATACCGCAATGCGGCACAGCCGCTTCGCCCTTATTGGGCCTCCTCCGCAATTTAGAATAGAACTGAGAAATGAATTGGCTTGTACGCATCGCACTTAGCCGGCCTTACACATGGGTGGTGCTGTCCGTGCTGTTGCTGATCGTGGGTCCGCTCGCCGCCCTCCGTACGCCCACCGATATTTTTCCTGACATCCGCATTCCGGTGATCGGCGTCGTCTGGCAGTACACGGGATTGCCGCCCGATCTGATGGCCGGCCGCATCGTGACGCAGTTCGAACGTTCGCTGACGACGACCGTCAACGACATCGAACACATTACGGCCAATTCCTATAACGGCATCGGCATCGTCAAGATTTTCTTCCAGCCCAATGTCGATATCCGCACCGCCAATGCGCAGGTGACCGCGATCGCGCAGACCATTCTCAAATTTCTGCCGCCGGGCGCCACGCCGCCCCTGATCCTGAACTACAATGCTTCGACCGTGCCCATCCTTCAGCTGGCCTTGTCGGGCGAGGGACTGACCGAGCAAAATCTTGCCGACCTCGCCACCAACCAGCTCCGCACCCAGCTGATCACGGTGCCGGGCGCGGCGATTCCATTTCCGTTCGGGGGCAAGACGCGGCAGATCCAGATTGACCTCAACCCGACGGCGCTTCAGTCGCTCGGTCTGACGGGACAGGACGTCGCCAATGCCCTGGCGGCGCAAAACCTCATCACGCCGGTGGGCACGCAGAAGATCGGCCAGTTCGAGTACAGCATCCAGCTCAACAACTCGCCTATCCGGGTGCCTGAGCTCGGCGACCTGCCGATCAAGACCGTGAACGGCGCGATGGTCTACATCCGCGATGTGGCCCATGTTCGCGACGGCAACCCGCCGCAGACCAATATCGTGCATGTCGAAGGCAATCGCTCGGTCTTGATGATGGTCCTCAAGGCCGGCACGACATCCACCCTCGATATTATCGCCGGCATCAAGAACAAGCTTGCGGCCGTCAAGAATACGTTGCCGGACAATCTCCGAGTGTCCCTCATTGGCGACCAGTCCGTCTTTGTCGGCGGCGCGATTGAAGGGGTGGCGCGCGAGGGCATTCTCGCCGCGCTGCTGACCAGCGTGATGATCCTGCTGTTTCTGGGCAGCTGGCGCTCGACGTTGATCATCGCGGTGTCCATTCCGCTCTCCGTTCTCGGCGCGATTGTCTGCCTGTCGCTGGTCGGCGAGACCCTCAACATCATGACGCTCGGCGGTCTTGCGCTTGCCGTCGGTATTCTGGTCGACGACGCCACGGTGACGATCGAGAACATCAATTTCCATCTGGAGCAGGGCAAGGCGGTCGAGCCGTCGATCCTCGATGGCGCGGCGCAGATCGCGACGCCGGCGTTCGTGTCGCTGCTCTGTATCTGCATCGTGTTCGTGCCGATGTTCTTTCTCACCGGCGTGTCGCGGTTCCTGTTCGTGCCGATGGCCGAAGCCGTCATGTTCGCGATGGTGTGGTCGTTTTTCCTGTCGCGCACGCTGGCGCCGACGATGGCGAAATACCTGCTCAAGCCGCACCCGCACGACGAGAACGGCAAGCCGCTTCCGCCGCAGCCCTCGCGCAACCCGCTGGTGCGTTTCCAGCGCGGCTTCGAGCAAGGCTTTGAACGTTTCCGCGAGGCGTATCGTGATTTCCTCGGGCTGATGCTGGCGCATCGCGGTATCTTCACGACCGGCTTTCTGCTCTTCGTCGCGGCTTCGTTTCTTCTTGTGCCGTTCCTCGGAAGGAATTTCTTTCCCTCTGTCGATGCCGGACAAATTCTGATTCACGTGCGCACGCAGGTCGGCACACGCGTCGAGGAGGCGGCCAAGCAGTTGGCCGATGTGCAGAAGGCGATCCGTCAGGTGATCCCCGCGGACGAACTCGAGACCATGACCGACAATATCGGTCTGCCGATCAGCGGCATCAACATGACCTACAACAACACGGGCATGGTCGGTTCGCAGGATGGCGATATCCAGATCAAGCTGAAGGAAGGTCATCAGCCGAGCGATATCTATATCAAGGCGCTTCGCGAGCAGTTGCCACGCGCGTTCCCGGGCGTGTCGTTCGCGTTCCTGCCCGCCGACATCGTCAGCCAGATTCTGAATTTCGGCTCGCCGGCGCCGATCGATCTGCAAATTCGCGGTGCGAATCTCGATGCCAACTATAATTACGCGAACGATCTTTTGCGCAGGCTGCGCCGGATTCCGGGCGTCGCCGATGCGCGCATCCAGCAGTCGCCGAACTATCCGACCTTCAACGTGGATGTCGATCGCACCCGGGCGCAATATCTCGGCGTAACGGAGCGCGACGTCACCAACAGTCTCGTGGTCAATCTCGCGGGCTCCTCGCAGGTCGCGCCGACTTATTATCTCAATCCGGATAACGGGGTGTCTTACGTTATCGCGATGCAGACCCCGCAATATCAGATCGACTCGCTCAACAAGCTGCAGACCGTGCCGATCAACGCGCCGGGCGCGGGTGCCAACAATCTGACCATTCTGGGCGGCGTCGCGGACATCAATCGCTCGCGGTCCAACGCGATCTTCTCGCAATACGATATTCAGACGATGGTCCAGATCTTCGCGACCACGACGGGCCGCGATCTCGGCGCGGTCGAAAAAGACATCCGCCAGGTGATCGCCGACACCGCCAAGGACGTGCCGAAGGGAAGTTCCGTCGTGCTGCTCGGTCAGGTGCAGACGATGAACAGCGCGTTCTCCGGTCTTCTGTTCGGCCTGCTCGGCGCCATCGTGCTCATCTATCTGCTGATCGTGGTCAACTTCCAGTCATGGTCGGACCCGCTGGTGATCGTCTCGGCCTTGCCCGCGGCGATCGCCGGGATCGTCTGGATGCTGTTTATCACCGCAACGCCGCTCTCGGTGCCGGCGCTGACCGGAGCCATCATGTGCATGGGCGTGGCGACGGCCAACAGCGTGCTGGTGATTGCGTTCGCCCGCGAGCGTCTCGATCATCTTGGCGATCCGCTTGCGGCGGCCTTGGAAGCCGGATTTGTGCGCTGCCGGCCGGTGCTGATGACCGCGCTCGCCATGATTATCGGCATGGCGCCAATGGCGCTCGGGCTTGGCGATGGCGGCGAACAGAATGCGCCGCTGGGGCGGGCCGTGATCGGCGGTCTGATTTTTGCGACCGTTGCAACTTTGATATTTGTGCCTGTCGTGTTCAGCATTGTGCATCACAAGCGTTACGCGAAGGACAGTCCGAATTCCCCGGAGACATCGCATGCCGTCTGAAGACCAGCGCGTTCATCTTTCCCGGCGCAAGCTGCGCACCGCGGGTATCGTTGGGGGCGCGGTTGTTGTGCTGACGGTCGTTACGGGCATTGTCATGCGGGAAAATGGCAACGCCACGCTGCGTGAGTGGACCGATGCGCAGGCGATCCCCACGGTCGCCGTCGCCGCGCCCAATTTGAAGCCGCCGAGCGGCGCGCTGACGCTGCCGGGCCGCATCGAGGCGTATTATCGCGCGCCGATCTTCGCGCGCGTGAGCGGCTATCTGAAAAACTGGTATGTCGACATTGGCGCGCCGGTCAAATCCGGGCAGCTGCTTGCCGAAATCGACGCGCCCGATCTCGATCAGCAGTTGCTTCAGGCGCGTGCCGATCTGGCCAACGCGGAAGCCGCATCAAAGCTGTCGGCTGCGACGCTGAAACGCCGTCAATCTTTGCTGGCTTCAAATTTCGTCTCGCTTCAGGAGATTGACGAGCGCACGGCCGATCTGTCCAGCAAGGATGCGCAGGTCAAGGCGGCGCAGGCCAACGTGGATCGGCTGCAGGCTCTCGCAGCCTATAAGCGCGTCGAGGCGCCGTTCGACGGTGTCGTGACCGAGCGCAATACCGATGTCGGCGCGCTCATCAATGGCGGCACCGGCGCGGGTCTGGCGATGTTCGTGGTTTCCGATGTCCGCAAGCTGCGCGTCTACGTGAACGTGCCGCAGAGCTATCTGGCCTCCATCAAGGTCGGCTCCACGGCGCAGATTTCGGTCCCCGAATATCCGGGCCGCAAATTCCCGGGGACGGTGGAAACCTCCGCGCTGGCCGTCGACGTCAATTCGGGCACCACGCGCATGCAGCTGACGCTGGACAATTCCGGCGGCGAATTGCGGCCCGGCGCCTATGCCGATGTGACGCTCAGTCTTTCCGGCGACGTGCGGCCGATGAGTATTCCAGCCAGCGCGCTGATCTTCGATCAGAACGGATTGAGGGTCGCGACGGTCGATCCGGAGGATCGCATCCGCTTCAAGAAGGTCACCATCGCGCGCGACCTCGGCCGCGATATTGAGATCGCGACGGGTCTTTCGGCTGACGACAGGATCGTCACGACACCCGCGGATGGAGTCGTCGACGGCGATCAGGTTCGCATTGCCGGGGCAAAGCCGAAGGACGGCGAAAAGAAAACCTCGAACGCGCAATAGCTCAAAGCAAAAGGCCTCCCTGCGGAGGCCTTTCAAGCTTTCAACCGGAGACGCTCCAAGAAGAGCGTGCGGTCGGCATTTGGCGTCAGCGGTGCTTCTTTTTGAGATATTCGTGCAAGGATTCGCACTTGGTTTCGGCCAGCAGCGTCTTGAGCATCATGTCGCTGCGGCGGCCCTTGGCAAAGCCGGGACCGTATTCCTTGCGCAAAGTACCGACCTTGGTGTTGCCGTGCTTCTTGCTGATTGCGCCGCCCTTATCGCGGTGACGTCCATCGAGTCCTGCCATTGCTTGATCTCCCTGCCGGCGGCAAATCATGAATAGCCGGCGGCGTTTTCGCAAGCGCTGGTTAAGCAAAATCGAGCGGTTGACGCTGGAAGGTATCGCCATACATTCCCGGTGCAGTGCGGCACCGGTTTTCCGCCGGGAGAGGGCGATGGTCCAGACCGATGTTAAACGAAGGACCACCACGCGGATAAAGCCGCAGCGTCCTCCGCTCTACAAGGTGATCCTGCTGAACGACGATTTCACACCGCGCGAGTTCGTCGTGCTGGTGCTGAAGGCGGTCTTCCGGATGCACGAGGAAATCGCGCATCGCGTGATGCTGACCGCGCATCAAAAAGGGGCATGCGTCATCGCCGTGTTCACCCGCGACGTCGCCGAAACCAAGGCCAGGGAGGCGACCGAAATAGGCAAAAGCAAGGGCTACCCTTTGTTTTTCACCACCGAGCCCGAGCAATAGGCTTTCCGCGTCCCCATTTCTTGGCCATATTTCGGTCCAGGCAAACCGGGGGCCGGGAGGGGCCGGACAGCGGCGATGGAGAGTTTGGCGATTTATCCATCGCGCAATCTGGTGCGCGGCGCCATCTTCATGGTGGCGGTGTGGACACTGGCGACGCTGGCCTATTGGGAGGCGGGATGGAGCTTTCAGGACGCGCTCTACATGGTCACGCTGACGGTCTTCACCGTCGGCTATGGCGAGGTGCGTCCGATCGATACGATGTATCTGCACGTCGTCACCATGGCGACCATGGCGGTGGGCTGTACCGGCATGATCTTCCTGACCGGTGCGCTGATCCAGTTCATGACCTTCAACTCGCTCCAGCAGATATTGGGTACCCGGCGCGTGCAGGCTGAAATCGACAAGCTGGAAAATCACGTCATCGTGTGCGGCTACGGCCGCATGGGCGTCGAGCTGTCACGGGCTTTGCGGGATGGCCGCTGTTCGGTCGTGGTCGTCGAGCAGAACGACAGGCGCGTCGCCGACGCGCGCGCCGCGGGACATCTGGTGGTGCAGGGCGACGCGACCAACGAGGCCACGCTGCAGGACGCTGGCATCGACAGGGCCCGCGCGCTTGCCAGCGTGCTGCCGAACGATGCGACGAACGTGTTCATCACGCTCAGCGCGCGCAGCCTCAACAGCGATATCGAAGTCATTGCCCGCGGGGATGCCGTTTCGACGGAACGCAAACTGCTGCATGCCGGTGCCGACAAGGTGGTGCTGCCGACCCATATCGGCGCCGAGCGCATCGCGGAGATGCTGCTGTTCCCCGATACATCACGGTTCATTCGCGATTCGGATTCGATGCGCGAACTGGAGCGAACCTTGCGCTTCCTCGGTCTGGCGGTGGAAGTCATCGTGGTCCCGGAGCAGGGAGCGTTGACGGATCTGACGGTCGGGGAAATCGAAGCGAAGGGACTTGGCGCGTTTTTTATCGTCCAGATCAACCGGCATGAGGCGGATCCCATCACGCGGCCGGAGAAGTCGATGCGCGTTCATGCTGGCGATGGAATCGTCGCGGTCAGCAGGAGCGGCCAGCCCGTCAATGCGCTGTTTGCGGCTCCGCGCGAGAAGGTCCGTGCCGGACGCGTGACGTTCTGACTGGCAAGGCAAGCCACGGGCGTGATAATCAGGAAATCATGACAATTCAGTTCCAGAAAATAATCAGCGCCGTGTTTTGCGTAATCGCAATGGCGGTAGCGGGCTCATCGCAAGTTCACGCGCAGTCCGCCGATGCCGTCTTGTGCGATCGTCTTGCCGCCGATCCGACCGATCCCGACAAGCCGGCGGATGTAAAGGGTGTGGCGACGATTGCCCCGGCCGACGTTTCGACGGCCATCAAGTTCTGCAGGCAGGCGTCCGCGAATCGGCGCTCGATGTTTGCGCTTGGCCGCGCCTATGCCGCCAACAACCAGCCGTCGGAGGCGATCGCTGCTTTCCGAAAGGCGGCCGACAAAGGCAGCACAGCGGCGATGGTCGAGCTCGGGGTCAGCGTCGCGGCCAGCGATCCCGAACAGGCGCGCAAACTGTTCGAGCGTGCGGCACAGGCCGGCAATCCTCGCGGTGTCACCAATCTGGCAGCGCTGTCGGGTGGCGGCGGTGCGTCCGCCAATCCCGCGCAGGCGCGCGCCATGCTCGCCAAGACAGCCGAGACCAACGCGGAATCGCAATATCAGCTCGGCATGATGATGGCCGAGGGCGTGGGCGGTCCGAAGGACGATGTCGCCGCGCGAAATCTGTTTCAGAAAGCGGCGGCCCAAAATCATCCCGGCGCGCTGGAGCGGATGGGTGCATTCGCGCAAAGCGGACGGGGCGGCCCTCAGGATACAGCGGCCGCGAAAGGCTATTACCAGCGCGCCGCCGATCTTGGTGACGAGGATGCCAAGGCGGCGCTCAAGCGTATGGATTGCCCTATCGTCATCAAGGACAAGCGCGGCGGCCGCGTGACCGACCTGTGTTTCTAGGTCCTGTGCTGCTCGGCTGTTACCAGTCGCCGATTTTTCGCTCAATAAACGGCGTTGTCTCCCCCTTGCAACAGTCCTTGGAACGGCACACTGCTAGGTTCCGCTTGGGAAACCGATCAGCGAACAATCGCTGCGGGATATGGGGCAGGGCGTGGCGTCGAGCGGCGTAAGTGGCGAGGGAGGGCGGCGCGCGCGAGCGTGGGGCGCACCGTATCTTTTGCTGGTTTTTGTCATCGCCGCAGGTTTTTGCAGCATGTCGGCTCCTCGGCCGGCGCGCGCGGAGTTTTTGTGCGACGGACCCAATCCCAACGGAACCGCGTCTAATCTCACCTGCACGAACAAGACGGACGATCCAGGGCCGGGACCGGTCGGCGCGGTCAGCACGTCGACAGGCGATGCAACCTCGATCAATGCGGCGGGTGCAACGAGCGTCGACATCGCCACATCGTCTCAAAGCGGCAACGCGACGACCAAGAACGCGGGATCGGTCTTCGGCACCGTCACCACCACAACCGTGGACGGGAATGCGACGACGAACAATTCGAGTACCGGAATCATCTATGGCGGGGTTTTTACCCATGCGACCGGAAACGGCAATGCGACGACCAATAATTCCGGCCTGGCGGCTCAGATCACGACCGAGACGGACGGTACAGGAAAAGCCGTAACCAACAATTCCGGCCTGACCACTCTGATCGTGACCTACACCACAGGCGGCGGCGACGCGGCGACGCTCAACAGCAGCAGCGGAATTGCCATCGGCGGCCTCGACACCCACACTGATAATGGCGGCAACGCGACCACGACAAATGCCGGGTATGTCGGATTTCCGGGCGGCATCGGAATTTCAACGATCACGAATAATGGCGGTAACGCGACCGCCACCAATTCCGGGACTGTCCTCGGCGATATCGATGTGGAGGCGGCCGTCAACAGCGGGTCCGGAAACGCCGCGTTCAGCAATTCCGGAAGCGTTACTTCCGGCTATAACGGCGTGAATGTCCTGACCTACAGCGGAAACGCAAGTTTCAAGAATTCGGGAACGATCGATGCGTCGCTGGGGCTTCCGCCTTACGCTTACGACACGGGTATTTTCGTCGGATCGCAGGACGGTAACGCCTCCGCCACGAACACCGGCCGGATATTGGGCGGGATCGGTGTCGCTGCTGGTGATTTCGGGACGGCGACGTTTACAAATGCGGGCTTGATCGACGGCACGAAAAGTCCGTTCGGTGTCGCAATCGACATGACGCAATACGGTTTTGCGACCAAGTCGACACTGAATTTGCTGCCCGGCTCACGCATCATCGGCAGCATCATTCTCAACGGGCTGCCGCATTCTTTCGCGCTTCCGCCAACGACAGTGAATATCTACAGCCGGGACATGTCGTCGGTGCTGACTTTCGGCGATGTATGCGGCTGCGGGAGCCTGACCGAAACCGGCGCGAAGGTGAATGTCATCGGCGGCTCACCTTTTGTCATTCACAATGACACGGTTGCCGTTCTCGATCCCACGTCGTTTGCCGCTCAGGACCGCAACGTTCTCGATTTCACGCGCACCGTTCTGTCTGCCGCATCGAGCAGGCTGACCAGTCCCGCGCCGATGAGCGGAAACGGATCGGCGGCCATGGGTTTTGCACCGTCCGGTAACGTCGCGCGCGACATGGCCAGCGATGCTTTCGCCAACATTCCCGCGCTCAGCTATGCCGGGCAGGACCGCGTACTGCGGAGCAATCCGAATTTCACCGCGTCGGACGGCACCAATATCTGGGCACAGGGTTTCGGCGGCGTGCGCGTGCAGAGTGCCGATGGCCCCAATCTTCGTTCGGTGAATGAATTTTATGGCGGCATCATCGGTCTCGACAAGCTCGTGCGGCCGGACCTGAAAGTCGGCGGCTTTGCCGGCGGC
Organism: Bradyrhizobiaceae bacterium; assembly: GCA_003963145.1. Taxonomy (GTDB): domain Bacteria; phylum Pseudomonadota; class Alphaproteobacteria; order Rhizobiales; family Xanthobacteraceae; genus Afipia. Next base: position 36,645 of record RXJJ01000004.1, on the reverse strand, counting down.
GGCAATATCACATCGCAAATCGACATGAATGCCGGTCGTACCTCGAGCGACATCGGATTTGGCGGTGTTTTTGGCCGCTATGCGATGAGCAATCGGGCCTTCCTCGATTTTGCGCTTCTTGCCGGCGGCAGCAGCAATAACGTCAAGCGCAGCATGAGCAACAACTTTGCCGCCGGAGGCTATGAATACACCAATGCGAATTATACCGGCTGGTTTGTCAGTCCTGAACTTGCCTATGGCGTGAAGCAGGATATCGCGAAGAACTGGACCATGACGCCAACCGCGCGCGTGCGCTATCTCGCCGCCAATTTCGGAGGCTATCAGGAAAGCGGATCGAGCACCGATCTCGCCGTCGCCGGTCGCACCACACATAATTTCGAGGAGCGGGGAGAGCTTGCTTTCACCCGCACCACCAGCGAGCGCGAGGGATCGTTATTGCGGATCAACGCAACAGTCGGCGCTCTCGCCTGGCAGCGTGCGGGCGGCTCCGGCGTCAACACGGTTCTGCTTGGGCAGGCTCTGGCCTTTGCTACACCGGGCAACGCTAATGTTTTCGGCGGTTATGTCGGGGGTGGTTTCGACTGGCGCACCGCCTCGGGTCTTTCCATATTCGGCGCGGCCGAAGTGCAGGCGATGTCGGATTCAAGCAATACCGTCACGGGTCATGGCGGCGTGAAAATGGCTTTCTGAACTTTCAGAGCATCACCCTGAACGAACGAAAAAGGCGGCGCGTAACGCGCCGCCTTTGCGTTGCCGGTATCGCCCGATCTTACGGGCAGGGATAGCGGTTGCCGTCGTAATTCAGATAGGTGCCGCTGCGCGGGTCGTAGGAGCGATAGCGCTGCATGCAGTAAGCCACTGCATCGCCGCCGCCATACGCAGGAGCGGGTGCGTAATAGGTCGGAGGCGGGGCGTAGTAATAGCCGGGGCCGTAGCCATAGCCGTAGGGATAGGAATTGGCCGCGATGGCGCCGCCGATCAGCGCGCCCGCGGCGATGCCTGCGCCAACACCGCCCCATCCCCAGCCGCCACGCCAGCCCCAGCCGCGTCCGCGCCAGTAGACTTTCGTGACGTCACTATTGGGCGCAGCGTTGACTGCGGTCGAGAGCGCCGGGCTCGTCATCGCCGGGAAGGCGTGACCGGCTGAAATCATTGTCATTGGCATGATCAGCGCCAGGGCGCCGATGGTCATGCTCTTTTTGAGAGTCGAACCTTTTGCGAAGGATATCATTGTGGATTCTCCCAGACTCTTTCCGGCACCCGGAACTTGCACAAGAAAACGCGCAGGGTGCCGCCACGTTCCCTTGGGTTCCAATGACTTTTCGATTGGATTCAGGCGCTTGTGGGGCAGTTCCATGAACGAAACCCTACCGGGACCGAGGCAGGTCCTCGCCCATGCGCTCGGGGACGAGGCTAGGTCCCCCGGCTGTCTCCCGCCGGCGCTCTGCCACCTCAAGGACTTGCCTGCTGCGCGGAAGAGCCTCGGGATGGTGCTCCTGAAGGTAGGCGATAAGCTGCTCGCGAACCTCGCAGCGCAGGTCCCATGCGGCAGGCGCGCTGCGCGCACTGACCAGCGCCCGTAACTCCATCGTACTTTCCTTGGCGTCGCTGACCTGAAGCACCACCACCTGACCGTCCCACAGACCCGATCCGCGAACGATGTCATCCAGTTTCTTCCGCAATGCGTCGATGGGCGCGGTGTAATCGACATAGAGAAAAACCGAACCGATCAGTGCCGATGTTTCCCGCGTCCAGTTCTGGAACGGCTTTTCGATAAAATAGCTGAGCGGCACAACCATGCGCCGCCAATCCCACAACTTGATGACCACATAGGCCGTCGTGATTTCCTCGATGGTGCCCCATTCGTTTTCGACGATGACGACATCGTCGAGCCGGATCGGCTGCGCCACCGCAATCTGGACACCGGCGATCAGGTTGGACATCAGCGGGCGCGCGGCGAGGCCGACAGCGAGACCGGCGACGCCGGCGGATGCGAACAGGCTGACACCGTATTGACGGACCTGGTCGAAAGTCATCAGGGCGGCCGCGAGGGTGACGATGAAAATCAGCACATCGGCGGCGCGGGTCAGGATGCGGATTTGGGTGACGTGCTTTCTCGCAAGCAGATTGTCGGCGGTATCGAGCTTGAAACGAAACAGATAGATCTGCGAAAAAATCTGGACCGCGGTGGCTGCGATCCAGCCCAGCAGGGCGATAAAGGCGACATTGAGCACGTTGGCGATGATGGTCGCGGCAGCATCGCTGATGGGCGCAAGACGCACCGCCAGCGACATCGCAAGGACGATCAGTCCGAGACGAAGCGGCCCCTTGCTGTTGGTGAGAAGCGTGCGCAGTTGTGGATGACGCGCGCCGAACGTCTGGCGCATCAGGGTCACGATCGCGGCATAAACGAGCAGGGCCGCGCCCGCCGCCACAGCCAGCAGGATGACCGTGACCAGCCAGTTCGGAACAAAGCCAAGCATTTCATCTGCGGCGGCGAAGCCGCTGCGAAGCAATTCGATCATCCCAAATCCGGTTGCAATTGCGGATCGCCACCAACGCCCGACCGCCCTCGTGGTTGCGCTGCAGCAGGCGAAACTGGACAATCGGGGCGGGGAGTGGCATCAAGGGTGACTTTCCTGCGCCCGCGCGCTGACTCGGATCGTTTGTTATGAAGCTGTTTTTGCTGAGGATTTTTACCTGGTGGAACGGCACCACGTTCGGCACCCAGCTTTGGACGCGCCGGTTTGGCGAGTTCGTCGGCTCCGACGAGATGGGGAACCGGTATTTCCGCAATCGCGGCGGCAAGATCGATCCCACGCTCGGGTTCGAGCGCCGCTGGGTTGTCTATAGCGGCTACGCCGAGGCCACGAAGATTCCACCCGGCTGGCACGGCTGGATTCATCACACCGTCGACGTGCCCCCGACCGAGGAAACCTACCAGCCGCGCGAGTGGCAGAAGCCCCATCAGCCCAACCTGACGGGGACGCCGGAAGCCTACCGACCTCCGGGCTCGACGCTGGCCAGCGGACATCGTCCGAAAGCCACCGGCGATTATCAGGCCTGGACACCGGGCCAGTAACACCTGGCAGTAACACCCGGCAGCAATACCGGGCCGTCGCACCGGAGCAGCAGGTTTCGGACTTCAAGGCCGATGCATGTTCGGGCGAAGTTGGGCCGTGATCGGCTGATGCGTGATGCCCGCCGCCCTTTCCCCGCCTCAATGGCCGTGTTAACCGGATGCTCGCGCGCGGTCCATTGCCTGTAGGATGTCGCGAGCCCGATTCGCCGAGTAAGCCGCGCAATGTCTCGCATCGCTTTTACATTTATGGCCGTTTCACTGATCGCAGCATCGTCGCTGGTGCAGCTTGCGCCTCCGGCCGTCGCGCAGATCGGCAATATCTTTTCAGATCGTCCTCGTCCGCCTTCGGCCGTGCCGCGCGGTTCCAACAATGGCGATCAGCTTCAGGAGCCTGACGAGGAGGACGTTCCGGAATTGCCGCAGGGCAAGCTGCTGCCCGCGCCCGGGACTGCACCGGGCCGTCCGGCGCCCGGGCAGGGCGTGCCACCGCCCGCCGCGGTCCAGTCACAGCCGCTTCCGCCGCCGCCTGGCGGAGCGCCGAAAGGCACGCCCGGCGTCGCGTCCGCTCCTCCGGGGCCCAATCCGTTGCCCGGACTGCCTCCGGGGCAGAAGCAGCCGCGCGGAACGACCGCGCCGCCTTCACCCGCCACCTTGCAGCCCGGCGATGAAATTGTCACCGAGCCGCCGGCGGTCAAGATCGTCAACAAGCGCGCGGTGTTCTCCGGCCTCGACAAGATCACCGGCCGCATCATCAATTTCGATGCGGCGATCGGCGAGACGGTTCAGTTCGGCGCCCTGCGGATCAAGCCGGATGCCTGCTACACCCGGCCCGCGACCGAATCCGCCAATACCGACGCTTTTGTCGAAGTCGACGAAATCACGCTGCAGAATGAGGTGAAGCGGATTTTTTCGGGCTGGATGTTCGCGGCAAGCCCCGGCCTGCACGGCGTCGAGCATCCGATCTACGATGTCTGGCTGACGGACTGCAAATCGCCGGAGACGACGGTTACGGCGCAGACAAACGATCCGGCGAAGCCAGTTGCACCGGCGGCTCCAACACCAGCTGCCGCACAGCCCCAGAAGCGCCCACCGGTGCAGCGTCCGCCCGGTACAGCGACAACAACCCAGCAACCGGCCCAGCGTTTGCCGACGCAGGCTCCCGCGCCAGCTGCGCCGAATCCGTTTCCCGGCTTCCGCTAAACGGCGTCCGGCTTACGCCGGTCTCAGGCTCACGAGGTTTACGTCCGGGAGTTTCGCGACGCGATGATGTCCATGACATCGGCGCCGCTGACAGGCTGATCTCCGGGCAGGGAGAAGAAGTCGGCGTCATGTGAAACCGACGCATCCAGCAAAGTTCGATATCGCCGGCGCGGTATCTCGACGGCTCCGAACGAGCGCAAATGGGGCGTGACGAACTGGGTGTCGAGCAGGGTGAAGCCGCCCGCGATCAGCCGAGCCACCAGATGCACCAGCGCCACTTTCGAGGCATCGCGCGTGCGATGAAACATGCTTTCGCCGAAAAACGCGCCGCCGAGCGAAACTCCGTACAGCCCGCCGACCAGTTCGCCGTTTGCCCATGCCTCGACACTGTGGCAATGGCCCGCCAGGTGGAGCGCCGTATAGAGCTGGCGGATGCGCTGGTTGATCCAGGTATCCTCGCGTCCGTCCTGCGGCGCGGCGCAACCGTTGATCGTCGCGGCGAATGCCGTGTCGACCGTGACACGGAAGGAGTCGGAGCGCACCGTACGCGCAAGGCGCGAGGAAACGCGAAATCCATCGAGCGGAATAACACCGCGCAGTTCGGGTTCGACCCAGAACAGGCTCGGATCGTCGGCGCTTTCGGCCATCGGGAAAATGCCGCAGGCATAGGCGCGCAGCAGGACGTCCGGCATGATTTCTGAAGAGACGGAATCGCGCGAGCTCATGCGCCATTATAGCCATAAATCACGGCAAATGGCCGCTTCTATGCGATCGCCGCAACGCGCGGCTTTTCCCCGCCGCCGCCCCGGAATCGCAACACCATGCGCGTTCCGTCGTGCGAGGGATCGCGCGCGACCTCGGCTTCGAGCTTATTGGCCATCGCTCCGACGATACGTTGACCCATTCCCGTGGAGCGCGGATCGTCCCGCTTGGCCTGAAGGCCGACGCCATTGTCCGCAATGGCAAGCTCGATGTCGTCATCATTGCGGTGAAGTTCGACATGTATCGGACCCGCACCATCCGGATAGGCGTATTTGACCGCGTTCATCACCAGCTCGTTGACGATGATGCCGATGGCCACCGCCCGGTCGGGATCGATCTCGATCGGCTCGGCCTTGAGCGTCAGGCGCGACATCTTGTTGCCTTCCGCCGAACGCCGCAAATCCTCCAGCAATGCCTCCAGATACTGATTGAGCATCACGGTATTCAGATCGTGCGAGGTGTAGAGTCTGCGATGAACCTGCGCCACCGCGGCCACGCGGCCCATCGCATTGCTCAGCGCCGCCTTGACATCCTCGTTCCCATTCGTGCTTGCCTGCAAATGCAGAAGCGATGCGATGATCTGCAGGCTGTTGCCGACGCGGTGATTGACCTCTCGCAGCAAAACCTCGCGCTCGGCGGCGAGCGCCGCATAGCGGTCGCGTGAGGCATGAACCTCGGCCTCGGCATCGTCGCGCGCGCGCCGCATGCGCGCCGTCTCGATTGCGCCGATGACGGCATTGTAAAGCGCGGACACGAACTCGCCCTGCGTGTCTTTCACGAGATAGTCGGATGCGCCGGCTTTCAGCGCGGTGATCGCAATCTGGCTGTCCTGCGAGGCGGTGACGAATATGACCGGCGGAGAATGCGGGAGCTGATAGATCCGCTCGAGCGTCTCAAGTCCGTCAAGGCCCGGCATATGCTGATCGAGGGCGACTGCGTCGATCCCGCCGCGCTTGAGCCGCGCGACACCGCTTTCGCCGTCGGCGGCATGCTCGACATCAAGACCGTGCCGCTTCAATCCACGTTCGACAAGGCGCGCGAGCGCCGGGTCATCGTCGATATACAGCAATGTCGGAGCGGGTGGGTTCATACTCTGGCCGCGGGTACCTGAATGACGGAAAAGAAAAGACCGAGCTGGCGGATGGCATTGGCGAAGCTCTCGTAATTTACCGGCTTGGTGATGTACACGTTACACCCAAGCGCATAACAGCGCTTGATTTCCTCGACATCGTCGGTGGTGGTCAGCACCACGACCGGCGTGCATTTTAGATGATTGTTTTCCTTGACCTGTTTGAGAATGTCGATTCCGGTCATGTCGGGCAAGTTCAGATCGAGCAGGATCAGAAGGGCCTGTCCCTTGTGCTCGATGCCCGTGCCGTCCGCGCCCATCAAATATTTGAGCGCCTCCGTTCCGTTGGTGAAAGGCACGATTTCGTTATTCACGCCGGACCTTCGGATATTGCGCTCGATCAGCCGCGCATGTCCGTCGTCATCCTCGATCATGACGATTTTAACTGGATTACCCATAAGTGTTTCCTTGAAGTGGCGTTGTCCATTGCGCGGGAAGCGTGATGGTGAAGGTCGTTCCCTTGCCGGGTTCTGACGCAACTGAGATGGAGCCGCCCATGCGACGGACAAGGGCGCGGACATGGGCAAGACCTATTCCCTGGCCCGGCTTGTCCTGAATTCCGGCACGGCGGAAGAGGTCGAAAATCCGCTCATGGTCCTTGGGGTCGATACCCCGCCCATTATCCGTAATCTCGAAAATGACAAATCCCAGCTTGTTGCGGCCCTTGATGGCGATATCGCCGGGCACACCGGGCCGAAGGTATTTCAGAGCATTCTCAACGATATTGGAGAAGATTTGTTCCATCGCCAGGCGGTCGCTGACGATGTCCGGGAGCGGCTCCACCCGGATATTTGCGTTGGCCTCCAGCATCTGATGGGCGAGGCTGGAAACGATGTCTTCCACCAATTCGCGGGTCTCGATCGGGACCGGCTTGAATTCGCGCTGGCCCTCGCGCGTCAGATTGAGGATCGCTGTAATCAGGCGGTCCATCTTGCCGATGGACGATTTGATAAATCCAATCGCCTCCAGGAATTCCTCGGAAAGCCTTCTGTCGTCGTCGGACAAATCCTTTTCAGGATCGGCGTCGACGGCGGGTCCGGGTGCTGCCGGCTGAATCGTTGCGTTGCGGTTATAGCTTGCAAGACGCCCGAATATATCGGCCCGTAATTCCTCAAGCTCGCTCGTAAAACCCATGATGTTGACAAGGGGCGAGCGTAAATCGTGACTGACGATATAGGCGAAACGCTGGATTTCCTGATTGGCCTCGCGCAAATCGGCGGTGCGTTCATCGACAGCCGCCTCCAGATTCAGATTGATCTCGCGCAATTTGCGCTGGGCTTCGTCGCGTGCCCGTGACGAACGGCGCACCAGAAATAACGACGCGCCGGCCAGCGCGAGAACCAGACCCGATCCCGTCGTTGTGACAATCGCGGCGAGTGTCTGGCTCTGGTCGGCCGACCGGGTGCGGAGGTGAAACAACCGTTCTTCCTCGGCGCGCATTTCACCGGCAATAGTCTGAATCACATTCAGGCCATTCACGGCCCTGCTGTTGGCAAGGATTTTCTTGGCATCCTCGACTTTACCGAGACGCGCCTGGGCAATAGCCTGACGAAAATCGTCGAAGCGCCGCTCTGCCAGCGGCTGCATCAATTCCATGTTGTGCTGCTCGACCGGATTATCCGCCGTCAGTTCGCGCAGGCGCTGCATCGCCGGTCCCAAACGCCGGTCCGATGAGTCGAAATCGTCTATATATTCTTCATTTCCGGTCAGGAGATAACCACGCACCGCGCTTTCGCCGCGGCGCATTTCGAGCTGCGCGACCGAAATCTGATTTTCAACCTCGATGGTATGAACAACCCAGGCGGAATCGGTTCGGGCGCGGTTGACCAGATAAAGAGATATGACGCTAATTGAGACCAGCACGAAAAAGCCGGCCGACAACAGGCCGATCTGCCACAGCGTCCTGCGCCGTGCAGCTTCAGGAGTCACGTCGTTCTCGTAAACCTGCGGATCTCAACGATCGATTCCTATCGGCCAGCGGTGACCTTACTGCGGCTTAGCATCGCCGCTTGCAAGGTATTCTTCAAGCCAGTGAATATGATAGTCGCCATCGATAATGCTGGGTTCCCGCGCCAGCGCGCGAAATAGCGGCAGGGTTGTTTCAACGCCGTCCACGACGATTTCGTCCAGCGCCCGGCGCAGACGCATCAGGCATTCGCCGCGAGTTTTGCCGTGAACGATCAGTTTGCCGACCATCGAATCGTAATAGGGCGGAATCACATAGCCTTGATAGACTGCGGAATCGATGCGGACACCGAGGCCGCCGGGCGGATGAAACTGCGTGATCTTTCCGGGCGAGGGGCGGAAGGTGACCGGGTTTTCCGCGTTGATGCGGCACTCGATGGCGTGGCCATTGATGACCACATCCTCCTGCCGGCACGGCAGGTCTCCGCCGGCGGCGACGCGAATCTGTTCGAGCACAAGGTCAATCCCCGTGATCATCTCTGTTACGGGATGTTCGACCTGAATGCGGGTGTTCATTTCGATGAAGTAGAACTCGCCGTCCTCGTAAAGAAACTCGATGGTGCCGACGCCGAGATACTGCATCTCGCGCATCGCTTGCGCGCAGGTTTCTCCGATCCTGGCGCGGGCGGCGGCGCTGATGACGGGCGAGGGACCTTCCTCCCACACTTTCTGATGTCGGCGCTGCAGCGAGCAGTCGCGCTCGCCGAGATGAATGGCGCCGCCGCGTCCGTCGCCGAGAATCTGGATTTCGATATGGCGCGGCTTGCCCAGATATTTTTCGAGATAGACCGAGCCGTCGCCGAATGCCGCCTTGGCTTCGCTGCTGGCGGTGGATAGCGCAACCATCAGATCGGCTTCGGTCGGCGCGACCTTCATACCGCGCCCGCCGCCGCCGGCCGCGGCCTTCACCAGGACCGGAAACCCGATCTTGCGGGCGACGGTCAAGGCGTCATCGCCGGGGCTGATGGCACCGTCCGATCCCGGAACGACAGGAATGCCAAGGCGTTTGGCGGTTTTCTTGGCCTCGATCTTGTCACCCATCGTGCGGATATGTTCCGCCTTGGGACCGATGAAGTGGAGATTGTGGTCGGCGAGGATTTCGGCGAAGCGCGCGTTCTCCGACAGGAAACCATAACCGGGATGGACCGCATCCGCGCCGGTGATCTCGCATGCGGCAAGCAGCGCGGGAATGTTGAGGTAACTGTCCTTGGCCGCGGGCGGGCCGATGCAAACGCTCTCATCCGCAAGGCGCACATGCATGGCGTTGGCGTCGGCGGTGGAATGCACCGCGACAGTCGCGATGCCGAGCTCCTTGCAGGCGCGCAGCACGCGCAGCGCGATCTCGCCGCGATTGGCTATCAGAATCTTGTCGAACATCGCGACGCCCGAGCTTGCGTGAATTTATTCGATGATGACGAGAGGTTCGCCGAACTCGACCGGCTGGCCATCCTCGACAAGGATTTGCGTGACCGTTCCTCCGCGTGGCGAAGGGATTTGATTCATGGTCTTCATCGCCTCGACGATGATGAGCGTATCGCCGGCCTTGACCTTGCTGCCGACGTCGATGAATGGCCGCGCTCCGGGTTCGGGAGCAAGATAAGCGGTTCCGACCATCGGCGAGGGGACCATTCCAGGATGTTTGGCGACGTCGGTTGTCGCAGCAACGCTCGCCGCTTGCGGCGCTGCTATCGCGGCATGAACAGGCGCCGGCACGGCAGCTGCCACCGTGATATTACGTGCGACACGGACGCGCAGGCCTGCGCGCTCGATCTCGATTTCGGACAGGTTGGTTTCATCGAGCAGGGCGGCGAGATCGCGAACAAGGTCGCGTTCGTCGCCTGTTTTAGCCTTGTCCGATGCAGGTTCTTGCGGCTGTCGGGCCATGGGGGTCAAAACTTTCCGAATTGCAGCAGGACTCAGCTCTTCGCGGCAGCACCGATCTTGCTGGCAAGTCCGGTGATTGCGAGGCCGTATCCTTCGATACCGAAGCCGCTCAGGGTGGCGAACGCCGCCTTGGCAATGAACGACTGATGACGAAAACGTTCGCGTGCATAGACGTTCGACACGTGAACTTCAACAGCGGGAATCTGTACGCCGACGAGCGCGTCGTGAATGGCGATCGAGGTATGGGAATAGGCCCCCGCATTGATGACGATGCCGGCTACCTTTTTGTCCCGTGCCTCGTGAATGAAATCGACCAGTTCACCTTCGCGGTTGGTCTGGCGGCACTCGGCGGTGAGACCGAACCTGGCGGCGGTGTCCCGGCACAGTTTTTCGACATCGGCCAATGTGTGGTGGCCATAGATGTCCGGCTCACGTGTGCCGAGCAGGTTGAGGTTCGGCCCGTTGAGCACGTAAATCGTCTTTGCCATCGAAAATCCGGGGGTATCCGTCAAAGAACGCGCCAAAATGCAGCGTCACGCGGGTTTATAGGCAACATGGGCGCGCGAGGGAAGCCTAGAAGCCCGGTGCGGCAGGCTTCTCCCGGCTCATCTGATTGGTGAAAATGCCGATGGAACCAGCGGAAATTGCTGGTTAACCAATCTTAACAATGGCGCGTGTCGCGCTGGTCTGAAAGCCTGAATCCCGGCTCAACGGTAGAGGTCAGCAGGTCGCCTTGCCGCAGCGCGCTTCCGAAATCTTCTTGCTGAGGCCGTCGAGTCCGACTGCGCCAACGACGACTTCCTTGCCAATGACATAGCTCGGCGTGCCGTTCAGGCCCATATCCTCGGCCATCTTGAAGTTCTCGGCCAGGGTGGCGTCGATTTCGGGGCTGGCGAGGTCCTTTTCCAGTCTTGTCATGTCCAGACCGGCGTCCTTGGCGGCGGCAAGGGCCTTGGCCTTGTCAGCCTGGCCGCGTCCGCCAAGCAGCTTCTGGTGGAAATCGAGATATTTCTTGCCGGTCGGATCCTGCATCCGCACGGCGACTGCGACGCGCGCAGCTTCGACCGAGCCCGGTCCGAGCACCGGAAATTCCTTCAGCGTCACGCGCAGCTTCGGATCGTTCTTGAGCAGGTCGAGCATGTCGGCCATCGCCCGTTTGCAGTAGCCGCAATTGTAGTCGAAGAACTCCACGAAATTGACGTCTCCGCTGCGATTGCCGAGCACAACACCGCGCGGCGAGTTGAAGAGCGCGTCGGCGTTCTTCTGAACCGCTTCCTGATGTTTCACGGCCTCCGCCGCAGCCTGGCGCTTGGCGAGTTCATTCGAGACATCCTCGAGGATCTCCGGATGCGACAGCAGGTAGTCCTTGACGATGGTTTCGATTTCGCCGCGCTGGCTGTCGGTGAAACTTGCAGCCGCGGCCGGCAGAACGGCGAGCGCGGTTGCGAGCAGGGCCGGTACGACAGGGCGGAAAAACGTCATGGCATGATCCTTTTCAGCAATCATCGCGGCGTATGCGCAGCGCGGATCGTCGGTTTCTGGGTCAGTTCTTTACCGGCTTTGTATTAACGATGTCGTCTGCCTTGACCCAGCCGGGGGTACCTATGGCAAAGCGTGTCTTTGCGCGTGACGCGAGATCGCGCGCGGTCTTGTTGTCGCCGCGCAGATAAGCGGCCTGCGCTGACGCAAGATCGGCCTCCGCCAGATTGCCCGCCCGTCCATAGGCCATGGCAAGTTGCGTATAGCCAAGCGGGGCTTCAGGTTCGCGCGCCAGGGCGGCCTTGAGCATGGTGATCGCTTCCTGCGAATAAGCCTTATTTTCGGACGCGACCAGCGCCTGGCCAAGTAACATCTCGATGAGCGCATTGTTCTGGGACAATTGAACAGCGCGCCGCAGGGGCGCGATGGCGTCCACGGGCCGGCCGCTTTCCAGCAAAGCCTGGCCTTTCAACTCGTAAAAGTAGGGATTGTTCGGTTCGGTCTTGATGAGGCTATCGATCTGGCTCAGCGCCGAGCGCGGATCGCCGTGCAGATAGGTGGCAATGGCGCGCGCGTAGCGGGCCGGCAGGCTCCCGTCGGTCATCGGATAGCGGCGATAAACGGTATCGAGACGTTCCATGAAGCCGGATACTTTCGCACGCATCATGTCGTGACGATGCTGAAGCGCCGGGTCATCCTTCTTGTCCCAGTACGGGCTTGAATGCGCCAAACCGCTGAGCGCCTCGACACGTTCGGCGGGCAGCGGGTGGGATTGCAAATAAGGATCGGCGCCATGCGCCGAATAGAAGGTCTGGTCGGCGAGGCGCTTGAAGGTTTCATACATGCCGCGCGGTGATTGCCCGGTCATCGTCAGGAACTTGACGCCGGCCTTGTCGGCGCTTTCTTCCTGCTGGCGCTGATAGGAGATCAGGGTTCGCATGATCATCGATTGCGGCGCCGCGATCGCGGCAGCTCCCGCGCTGCCGGCCCCGGAGCGTGCTCCGGCGATGGCGGCGCCAAGACCGAGCAGCATGGCAACAACCATTGACGTCTGCGCCTGCGCGACCTGTTCGCGCATTCTGGAAAGATGTCCGCCGGCCAGATGTCCGGTTTCGTGTGCGAGAACGCCGATGATCTGGTTAGGCGTCTCGGATTCGCGCAGCGCGCCGTAGTTCACGAAAATGCGCCGTCCATCGGCGACGAAGGCGTTGAAACTGGGATCGTTGATGATCACGACCTGAACATTCTGCTTTTCAAGACCTGCGGCGCGCAGGATCGGCCGCGAATAATCTCGCAGTAACTGCTCGGTCTCGGCGTCGCGGAGCAGCGGCGGACCTTTGCTGCTGTCTTGTGCGATGATGCCCGTGGGCCAGATCGCCAGCAGCAGAGCCGCGCTCGTGACGAGCGAGACGAAGCGGTTCGCGAGCGATGAGGGAGTGCAGGAAGGCAATGGGGCCGCTGGGGTCATGGGTTTTTGCGATGGGGTCAAAATCGGGGTTTCGGCTGAAATAACAGTTCCCCGCGCACCGCGATGGAGCCGTACGCTGTGGCGTGTTAAAAACGGTTCTATCAAATCGGCAATTGCGGCGGGAGAGCGGCGTCTGCTCTTTCTGAAAATATGATACCCGTCCGATTCAAGAGATATTTCGTTCATGCTCGATATCGCCATGCAGAACAAGGCTAAAAGCCTGCTTTCGCCATCGCGCCGGGGCAATGTTCCCCCGTTCATGGTGATGGACGTGATGGCGGCCGCGGCCCGGATCGAGGCTGCGGGCGGACATGTGATTCACATGGAAGTCGGGCAGCCCGCGGCCCCCGCACCGAGGACCGCCATCGCCGCTGCGCAGGCAGCGCTCGAGGCTGGCCGTCTGGACTACACGTCCGCATTGGGAATTCCCTCGCTGCGCCGCCGGATCAGCGCGTATTACCGGCAGGTTCACGCGCAGGACGTCGATCCGGACCGGATCGTGGTGACGACCGGCTCCTCCGGCGGGTTCGTTCTGGCTTTCCTGTCGCTGTTCGAGCCCGGCGACCGCGTGGCCGTGACTGTGCCCGGCTACCCGCCTTACCGGCACATTCTGACGGCGCTCGGCTGCGAACCGGTCCTGATCGAGACCACCGCTGAGAGCCGTCATGCGCTGACCGGCGAGATGCTGCTGGCTGTCCATGCAAAAACGCCACTGAAGGGCGTGCTGGTCGCGAGCCCCGCCAATCCTACCGGCACGATGATGACGCGGGAGGCGCTTGCCGGTCTGATCGCTGCGGCCGACAGCGCGGGTATCCGGTTTATTTCCGACGAAATCTACCACGGTCTCGATTACGCATTCCCTGCGACAACGGCGGCGGGACTGTCGCCGGACGCGCTCGTGATCAATTCGTTTTCGAAATATTTCTGCATGACGGGCTGGCGCGTGGGCTGGATGGTCGTGCCCGAGCCGCTCATTCGCGCGGTGGAAACCCTTCAGCAAAATCTTGCCATTTCAGTGCCGACGCTTTCGCAGATCGCGGCGCAGGCTGCGTTCGACGGCACGGCCGAAATGGATGTCATCAAGAACGGCTACCAGGACAATCGGCGCGTCCTGATCGATGGCTTGCCAAAAGCCGGCCTCGATCGGTTTCTGCCGGCGGATGGCGCATTCTATCTTTACGCAGATGTGTCGAAGTTCACGTCCGACAGTTTCGATTTCGCCCGCCGTATGCTGGAAGAGGCTTACGTCGCCGCCACGCCGGGAATCGACTTCGACCCCATTCACGGACACTCGTTCGTCCGCTTTTCCTATGCAGGCTCGACGCCCGATACAGCGGAAGCCGTGAAGCGCGTCGCGGAATGGCTGCGCCATTGACCCGGGGCAAGGGACAAGCGACGACCCATCGCTGATAGGGCCCGAGTGCAGCGCCTTTGTGCCTTGCAAAATAGACCTATAAAATTTGCGTTTTCGACCAAAGGCGATTGGCGGGAACTGCACGCCATGTGTAGGGTGCGACAATCTGACCCGCCCGGGAGCGGGCCTGCCCCATATTCCGCCGCAACGACGGCCGAGGAGTGTCCATGTCGCCAACCACCATAACGCCGGGAACGGCAGCCAAGAAACCTTGGTACAAGGTCCTTTACATTCAGGTTCTGATTGCCATCGCTCTTGGCGTCATTGTCGGCTGGCTGTTTCCCGGTTTCGCCACCAACAGCTGGATCAAGGCCCTCGGCGACGGCTTCATCAAGCTGATCAAGATGGTGATCGCGCCGATCATCTTCTGCACCGTGGTATCCGGCATTTCTCACGTCGACGATGCCCGCAAGGTCGGCCGTGTCGGCATCAAGGCGCTCATCTATTTCGAGATCGTCTCGACGCTTGCGCTGGTGATCGGCCTGGTGATGGCCAACATCTTCCAGGTCGGACACGGCCTTGCCGCGAAGCCCGATGCCGCCGCCGTCGCAAACTATGTGAAACAGGCTGAGAACACCCACGCGGTGGACTTCGTTTTGAACATTATCCCGGACAGCGTCGTCGGCGCGCTGGCCAAGGGCGACATTCTTCAGACCCTTCTGTTCGCGATTCTGTTCGGCTTCTCACTGATGGCGATGGGCGAGAAGGCCAACCGCCTGCGCGATCTGATCGACGATACCGCGCACGCCGTGTTTGGCGTCATCGGTCTGGTGATGAAGGTCGCGCCCCTCGGCGCGTTCGGCGCCATGGCTTTCACGATCGGCAAATACGGCCCGAGCGCGCTCGGCAACCTGATCGGACTGATCGGACTGTTCTACGGCACCGCGCTTCTGTTCGTGATCGTCGTGCTCGGCGCTATCGCCCGGTTCGTCGGTTTCAGCATTTTCAAGTATATCGCCTACATCAAGGATGAATTGCTGATCGTGCTCGGAACGTCCTCGTCCGAGAGCGCGCTGCCGCAGTTGATGGAAAAGCTGGAACGGCTTGGATGTTCGAAGCCGGTCGTCGGCCTTGTCGTCCCGACCGGCTATTCCTTCAATCTCGACGGCACCAACATCTATATGACCCTCGCGACCCTGTTCGTGGCGCAGGCGCTCGGCGTTGACCTGAGCTTCTCCGAACAGATCACGATCCTTGTCGTGGCGATGCTGACATCGAAGGGCGCCAGCGGCGTCACCGGAGCCGGCTTCATCACGCTGGCCGCAACCCTGGCCGCCGTGCGTCCCGACCTGCTGCCGGGCATGGCGATCGTGTTCGCGATCGACAAGTTCATGAGCGAGGTGCGCGCCTTGACCAATATCACCGGCAACGGCATCGCTGCGATCTTCGTGGCGTGGTGGGAAGGCGAACTTGACCACGACAAGCTGCAGGCGGGTCTGAACAAGCAGGTCGATACCTCTGATATGCAGACAGCTGTCACGACTGGCTGACCTGCGGCCGCCGTGCATTAAAAAAACCGCCCGGCAACACCGGGCGGTTTTTGTTTGTCTCGTCGATCAGCCGTGCATTATTCGCTGCGCCGCGACCACCAGCCCGCACGGCGCGGCGCGCTATCGGCCGGCTCGACATTCTGTGTCTGCACGTCCTGCTGCGGTTCGTGCGCCGGCTCCTCGCTGCTTGAAGGGGCCTGCGAGGTGTCGGACTGCGTATCGCCAAACAGGAAGGACACCTTTTCCCGAACAGTGGAACGGCGGCGAACAGCCTTGTCGGTATCCTGTAGCGTGTCCTGTTCGGATTGCACCGATGCCGCATGGTGTTCAGCTACGGGCGTGGCATCAAGATCCGCAACCGCTTCGACAGCCTCGGATGGCGTATAGGGTTCGAGATCGTCGACGATGGTCGCCGCGATGCCTTCGTCCTGCGTGGCGCCTTCGCCTCCGCCACGCCGCCTGCGTCCGCCGCGGCGTCCGCGCCGGCGCGGCCGCCGTTCTCCATGACCCGTTTCGTTTTGGCCCGGTTGATCGGCGCGGACTTCGTCATTCGATTCGTCGCCGTCATCTTCGCCATCGTCCGCTGCATCACCGGACTCGTCGCTTTCCGTTGTTGCGCTGAATTCGGCCTGTTCGCCATTTTGCGCAGCGTCGCGATTTCCACCGCGCCCGCGGCGGCGGCGGCGGCGCTTGCGCCTCGGACCTTCATTGCCTTCGCTCTCGGCCGGCGCATCCGCCAGTTCGGCGGCGGCATCCTCAGCCTCGTCGCCCTCGAATTCTTCGCCCTCGAACTCATCCTCGTCGGCGTAAGCCTCTTCGGTCTCGGGCGGGAAGGCGGCAACCTGCGCCGCGAGAATGGCTTTCGCCGCCTCAAGGGTGTGAACGGCCTCGCCACGATCGATCACAAAGGACTGCTGGCCGCTGACCGTGGGATCGGCGATCACCGACAAGGTGACCTTGAAGCTGCTTTCCAGATCGCGCAGGTGAGCTCGCTTGTGGTTGAGCACATAAAGCGCCACGTCGGTACGGGTCCGCACGATGAGATTGTGCGTCGGGCCCTTCATCAGGATTTCCTCCAGACCGCGCAGCAATTGCAGCGCGACAGAGGACACCGAACGAACGTGACCCGAACCGCCGCAATGCGGGCAGGGCTCGGTGGAGCTTTCCAGCACGCTGGCGCGGATGCGCTGGCGCGACATTTCAAGCAAACCGAAATGCGAGATGCGGCCGACCTGGATGCGCGCGCGGTCCTGCCGCAGACAATCGCTGAGCTTGCGCTCGACCGCGCGGTTGTTGCGCTTCTCGTCCATGTCGATGAAGTCGATGACGATCAGGCCCGCCAGGTCGCGCAGGCGCAGTTGCCGGGCGACTTCCTCGGCGGCTTCGAGATTGGTCTTGAGCGCGGTGTCCTCGATATGATGCTCGCGCGTCGAGCGTCCCGAGTTGACGTCGATCGAAACGAGGGCTTCGGTCTGGTTGATGACGATGTAGCCTCCGGACCTCAGCGTCACGGTCGGCGAGAACATCGCATCCAGTTGGCTTTCGACGCCCATGCGCGAGAACAGCGGCTGGCCGTCGCGATATTGTTTCACCGCCCGCACGTTCGAGGGCATCAGCATCTTCATGAAGTCGCGCGCTTCCTGATAGCCGGTTTCGCCGGCGACCAGAACCTCGTCGATCTCCTTGTTGTAGAGATCGCGCAGCGAGCGCTTGATCAGCGAGCCCTCTTCATAAACGAGGGTAGGGGCTTGCGATTTGAGGGTCAGGTCGCGCACGGTTTCCCACATGCGGATCAGATATTCGAAGTCTCGCTTGATCTCGGGCTTGGTGCGTGAAGCGCCGGCGGTGCGCAGGATGACGCCCATGCCCTCCGGCACGTCGAGATCCTGCACCACATCCTTAAGCCGGTTGCGGTCCTGTGCCGACGTGATCTTGCGGCTGATGCCGCCGCCGCGCGCGGTGTTCGGCATCAGCACGGCATAGCGGCCGGCGAGCGACAGATAGGTCGTCAGCGCAGCGCCCTTGTTGCCGCGTTCTTCCTTGACCACCTGCACCAGCATGACCTGCCGGCGCTTGATGACTTCCTGGATCTTGTACTGGCGGCGCGGACGGAAGGCGCGCTCGGGCACTTCCTCAAGCACGTCGTCACCGCCGACCGACTCGACCTGATCTTCCTCGGCTTCCTCGCCGTCTTCTTCGTCGTCGTCATGGTCGTCGGGAAGGGCTTCGCCCGCGACGGCTTCCACGGGGTGGGCATCGTCCGCATGATGCTCGATCTGATGATCGTCGCCCTGGGGCACGATTTCATCGTGATGGTCGTGCGCTCCGCTTTCGTCGTGAACGAGAGCTTCCCCGGCGTGATGCTCGTCGTCGTGGTCGTCATGCGCGGTGTCATCCGGCGATGCCACAGCCGACGGCGCGACCGCAAGATCGCCGTCCGTCACATGCGGTATCGGTGCGTGCTCGTCGTCATGATCATGGCCGTCCTGCGCGTGATCTTCATGCGCGTGATCGTCATGTAAATGATCGTCATGCATGTGGTGATCATGATCGTGTTCGCCCGGCTGGCCCTCGAAGGGCTGTTCCGCCTGCGACGGATCGAGTGGCGCACTTTCAACGATATCGCTCTGGACGCGCTCGCCATGACCGCGCCGGCGCGAACTGCGGTGGCGCGAACGTCGGCGGCTGGAACGGTTTTCGGATTCCTCCTCGGCCTCGCGATGCGCGCGCTCGTCGGCCTCGATCAGCGCCTGACGGTCGGCAACCGGGATCTGGTAATAGTCGGGATGAATTTCGCTGAAGGCGAGAAAGCCGTGGCGGTTGCCGCCATACTCGATAAAGGCCGCCTGCAGCGAGGGTTCGACGCGCGTGACCTTGGCGAGATAGATGTTGCCGCGAAGCTGTTTGCGCTGGGCGGATTCGAAATCAAACTCTTCGACGCGGTTGCCACGGACCACAACGACCCGGGTCTCTTCCGGATGGGTGGCATCGATCAGCATTTTGTTGGGCATTTTGGAACTCTTGAGGGCGGAAAGGCCGCGTGGCGGCCTGCGCGTAACGCGCGGCCGTAAGAAGCGACGGTCCACCTGATTCGGGGGTGAGGGGAAGGCCTAAACGCGGATCGAAGCGCCGTGCCGACTTCAACCCCGGAGAAACGCGGCGCGCGAAGATATCGCGTCGCTTCGTTTGTGCGGTTGAGAGAACCGGAGTGCCGGTTCCGATCGGCATTACAGTCTGGCGCATCAAGCGTCGGCCCGTCTAATCAATGTGGCGGCAAAAGGCCGCCTTGTTCGTTGCTGCCGGTGGCGTAGGCGCAGATTGCGCGTTTGGGGCGGTTGTTTTGCAGTTGTCCTGGCCACCCCTGCCTGTACGAGCCGCTCCTTGTCGATCGCGCGCTGCGCTGGTCGGGGATGGGCTGAATGCGTCCGAGCTGCAAACGTCACTTGAAACGAATGCGTGCCTGACGCGACACGAGAAGGCTGAACACGGTGCAACCGGGAGTTTAAGAACCGTCAGCACAACAAACATACGGTGCTTGCCCCGGACTGGCAAGGGAAGCGTCGCGCCGCAGCAACACTCACCTGTTTATCGCTGCCGCGTGGGTAAGGCCCGGTTAACCGGCGAGTCCTATTGGGTTAAAAGGGGCGTTCGGAGGTTCGGATTCGTTGAAAACCCGAGCAAACACCTTGAATCTAAAGGCTTTTACGTTGGCCGGCGGGATCCTGTGTCTTGCCGTCCCGGGCTCGGTCGTGCGCGCGGTCGAGACCGTCGCGCCACATCCGGCGGTTGCGGAAACGCTTCCGGTCGCGTCCGACGCCCGGATCGCGGGAGACGACAAGCAGACCCGGTTCATTCTCGATCTTGACCGCAAGGTTGATGTGCGCGCCTTCGCACTGTCGGATCCCTATCGTGTGGTGGTCGATATCCCGCAGGTCACGTTTAACCTGTCTGCCGGCAGCGGCACGACGGGACGCGGCCTGATCCGTTCGTTTCGTTACGGCATGGTAATGCCAGGCGCGTCGCGCGTTGTGCTGGATTTGGCCGGCCCCTCCAGGATCGAAAAATCCTATGTGCTGGATGCCGCCAATGGGCAGCCGCCGCGCCTTGTCGTCGAACTGTCGGCGGTGGACCGCGCCGCCTTCAAGGCGGCCGCGTTGCAGACGCAGGATCAATCCGGCAAGCCAGAAATTCGCCCGGCGGTTTTCGCCGACGCCGCTCCCGACGAAACCGGTGCGACGCCGCTCAAGGCACCGGACACACGTCCCGTGATCGTGCTCGATCCGGGCCACGGCGGTATCGATAACGGCACCGTTGCTACGAGCGGTGAAAACGAGAAGGACCTCGTGCTGAGCTTTGCGCTGGCGCTGCGCGACCGCATCGAGAAAGGCGGCAAATACCGCGTGGTCATGACCCGCAGTGACGATACTTTTGTGCCGCTCGGTGACCGGGTGAAAATCGCCCGCAAGGAGACCGCGGCGCTGTTTGTGTCCATCCACGCCGACTCCCTGCCAAAGAGCGAGGGCGACGCTCAGGGCGCGACCATCTACACCTTGTCCGACAAGGCGTCGGATTCCGAAGCCGAAAAACTGGCCGAATCCGAGAACAAGGCCGACGCCATCGCCGGTATCAACCTGACGGAAGAGCCGACCGACGTCGCCGACATCCTGATCGATCTGACCCAGCGCGAAACGCGTGCCTTCTCGACCCGGTTCGCCAAGACCCTGTTCAACGAGATGAAAGGCGTGGCCCGGATGCACAAAAACCCGCTAAAATCGGCGGGTTTTAAAGTTCTGAAGGCTCACGATGTGCCCTCCGTTCTGATCGAACTGGGGTACGTCTCGAACAAGGACGACTTGCAGCATCTGGTATCGGAAGGCTGGCGGTCGAAAACAGTCGGATCCGTCAACACCGCGGTCGATGCCTTCTTCGGAAAACGCGTTGCCGGAACTGCCAATACCTCCAATTAGGCCCTCGTTTTGACACAGCGCCGGACGTATAGAATTCGGCATAATATGTTGAATCGGCCACCCGTAACCGCCACCAGAATGCTATGATTCTGGCCGAAAGCGTCGAGGCGTGACCGATACGGGCCATTGGACCCGGAATATCAGCCTGCGGAACGGGACGGATTGACGAATGCGATTGCTCTTGCGGTTCATGGGATTCCTGTTCGCGGCCGGAACGATCGTGTTTCTTGTCGGCGTGGCTGGTGTGGCCGGCCTGATCTGGCATTACTCGAAGGACCTGCCGGACTATTCGCAATTGCAGGATTACGAACCGCCCGTGATGACGCGCATTCACGCGTCCGACGGCTCGTTGCTCGGCGAATATTCCAAGGAACGCCGCCTCTATCTGCCCATTCAGGCGATCCCCAAGCAGGTGATCAACGCCTTCCTCGCGGCCGAGGACAAGAATTTCTATGAGCATGGCGGCATCGACTTCACGGGCCTTGCGCGCGCCGTGGTGCTTTACGCGCAGAATTACGGATCGAACCGCCGTCCGCAGGGCGCATCCACCATCACCCAGCAGGTGGCCAAGAACTTCCTTCTGACCAACGAAGTCTCGTTCACGCGCAAGATCAAGGAAGCGCTGCTGGCGATGCGTATCGAGCGCACCTACAGCAAGGAAAAGATTCTCGAACTGTATCTGAACGAAATCTATCTCGGCCTTGGCGCGTACGGCATCGCCGCGGCTTCGCTGGTCTATTTCGACAAGTCGGTGAACGAGCTCACCATCGCGGAAGCCGCTTATCTCGCAGCGTTGCCGAAGGCTCCGGCCGCGCTCCATCCCGTGCGTAACCGTGACCGCGCCGTCGAACGCCGCAACTATGTGATCGATCGTCTGGCCGAAAACGGCTGGATCAAGCAGTCCGACGCCGCGGCCGCGCGCAAGGAGCCGCTGGTCGTGACGAATCGCTCGAATGCCGCGCACATTTTCGCGGGCGAATATTTCGCCGAGGAAGTTCGGCGCGACGTTCTCGATCGCTACGGCGAGAAAAAGCTCTACGAGGGCGGTCTTTCTGTCCGCACCACGCTCGATCCGAAATTGCAGGTCATGGCGCGCAAGGCGATGGTGACCGGGCTCGTCAATTACGACGAGTCGGTGGGCTGGCGCGGTGCGCAGAACAAGATCGACCTGACCGGGGACTGGGGCGTCAAGCTCGCGGACATCAAGTCGTTGTCCGATATTTCGCCGTGGCGGATGGCTGTCGTGCTTGAAACGAGCGACCAGTCGGCGCGCATAGGCTTTCAGCCGCCACGCGAACTTGGCGGCGCGGTTTCGAAAGCACGAGAGACCGGACTCGTGACGCTGGACGGTGTTCGCTGGGCCAAGCCGACCGCCGGTCCGCAGCGCGGACGCACGCCGACAGCCGTCTCCCAGGTTTTGAGCGCTGGCGATGTGGTCTATGTCGATCCATTGCTGTCGAAGGACGGCAAGGTCGTGGACGGACAATACCGGCTGCGTCAGATTCCCGAAATTTCCGGCGGCTTGGTGGTGATGGATCCGAACACCGGCCGCGTGCTTGCCATGGCTGGCGGTTTCTCGTTCGACCAGAGCCAGTTCAACCGGGCGACGCAGGCTTATCGTCAGCCTGGTTCGTCATTCAAGCCGATCGTGTATTCGACGGCTCTCGATAACGGCTACACCCCGGCGAGCATCGTGGTCGACGCTCCGATCGAGATCGATCAGGGTGCCGGACTTGGCGTCTGGCGTCCGGAAAACTATTCGACCGGCAAATATTACGGTCCACAGACGCTGCGCTTCGGTCTCGAACACTCCGTCAACAACATGACGGTGCGTCTGGCGCAGGATATCGGCATGCCGATCATCGGCGAATACGCCAAAAGGTTCGGCGTCTATGACGAATTGCCGAATTATCTGTCCTACGCGCTTGGCGCGGGCGAAACGACGGTGATGCGCATGGTCACCGCCTATTCGATGATCGCCAATGGCGGCAAGCGAGTGAAGGCGACGCTGATCGATCGCATTCAGGACCGCTACGGCCACACCATCTTCAAGCATGACCAGCGTGAATGTCGCGGCTGCGACGCGCCGGAAGGCTGGAAGAACCAGCCGGAACCGACGCTGGTCGATCGCCGCGAGCAGGTGCTCGATCCGATGACGGCGTATCAGATCACCTCGATGATGGAAGGCGTGGTCCAGCGCGGTACGGCGACGGTCGTGCGCGATGTCGGCAAACCGATCGCCGGCAAGACCGGCACCACCAATGACGAAAAGGACGCCTGGTTTATCGGCTTTTCGCCGGACGTGGTGTGCGGCCTGTATCTTGGTTATGACAAGCCGAAGGCGCTCGGCCGTGGCGGCACCGGCGGCCATCTGGCCGCGCCAGTGGCGAGGGATTTCTTCAAGGTCGCGCTTGCCGACAAGCCGGCGGTGCCCTTCCGCGTCCCTGCAGGCATCAAGCTGATCCGCATCGATCTGAAGACAGGAATGCGGGCAGGGCCGGACAGCAGCCGCACCATCCTCGAAGCGTTCAAGCCGGGCACCGCGCCGCCGGATAATTATTCCTCGATGGGCGTGGCGGATGCTGATGGCCGCACCCTGATGGTCTCGCCGGATGCCGCCGGTGCCGTGATCCGTCCGGGAACCGGCGGTTTGTATTGAAGCCCGCCTGAACGCTCCCTGCAGGGACATCCGCCCGATTGCGCCATGGCGTGCGAGAGGTTAAGTCCTGCGCCACCTGAACATGGAATCAACGGACGCCGCACGGCGTCCGGCTCGTCGAACCGGATTTATAATGCGTCCTGAAATTGAACGTCTTGTCGAAGAGATCAAGCAGTCAGCCGGGCTGCTGAGGAGGCATCTTTGACGTCGATGCCGCAACCGCGCGTCTGGCCGAACTGAACGCACTCGCCGAAGATCCGAACCTCTGGAACGATCCGCAGAAAGCGCAAAAGCTGATGCAGGAGCGGACCTCGCTCGAATCGCAGCTCTCGGGCATCGGCCGCATCGAGCGCGAGCTCGAGGATCAGGTGGGCATGATCGAGCTCGGTGAAAGCGAGAAGGATGAAAGCGTCGTCCTTGAAGCCGAGAATGCATTAAAGGCCTTGAAAAAGGACGTCGCGCGTCAGGAGCTTGAAGCGTTGCTCTCGGGCGAGGCCGACGCCAACGACAGCTATCTGGAAGTTCATGCCGGTGCCGGCGGCACCGAGAGCCAGGACTGGGCCTCGATGCTGCTGCGCATGTATACGCGCTGGGCCGAGCAGCATGGCTACAAGATCGAGGTGCTTGAAGAAACGCCAGGCGAAGAGGCGGGTATCAAATCGGCGACCCTTCAGATCAAGGGTCATAACGCCTATGGCTGGCTGAAAACCGAAGGCGGGGTACACCGCCTCGTGCGGATATCGCCCTACGATTCGAACGCGCGGCGGCATACGTCGTTTTCGAGCGTCGCGGTTTTTCCCGTGGTGGATGACCGAATTCAGATCAACATCAATGAAGCCGACGTTCGCGTCGATACGATGCGATCAGGAGGCGCGGGCGGCCAGCACGTCAACAAGACGGAATCCGCGGTGCGTCTGACCCATATCCCGACCGGCATCGCTGTCGTTTGTCAGGCCGGCCGCTCCCAGCACAAGAACCGCGCGCAGGCGTGGGACATGCTGCGCGCGCGCCTGTATGAGGTTGAACTGAAAAAGCGTGAGGATCAGGCTGCCGCCGATCAGGCCGCCAAGACCGACATCGGCTGGGGTCACCAGATCAGGTCGTATGTTTTGCAGCCCTATCAGATGGTGAAGGATCTGCGCACCGGCGTGCAGACGTCCGATACGCAGGGCGTGCTCAACGGCGATCTCGACGAGTTCATGGCTGCGACACTGGCGCAGAAGGCTTTCGGCACATCGCCTGGCGCTGTCGAGGATGTCGACTAGAACCTTCAGCCCTGGCTAAGCCGGATTCCCGCACGCAGGAATTTCTGCGGATCGACTGCCTCGCCGTCGATGCGTGTTTCGTAATGCAGATGCGGTCCCGTGGAACGGCCTGTTGAGCCGACTTCCCCGATTACCTGTCCGATCTTGATGACGTCGCCAACCTTGACCTTGATTTCCGAGAGGTGGCCGTAGCGTGTCGCAAGACCATTGCCGTGATCGACTTCAACCATACGCCCGTAGCCGCCGGACCATCCGGCCATTGAAACTTTGCCATTGGCTGTGGCGCGCACCGGATCGCCCGTCGACGCACGGAAATCCAGACCGCTATGGAACGCCGGGCGGCCAAGGAATGGATCGCTGCGAACGCCAAACCCGGATGTGAATTCGACTTCGCCGATTACCGGCTTGCGATAGGGTACCAGTGACAGGGTGCGGTTGAGTTTATCGACCTGACCGCGCGTCAATGCCAGCCGGTAGAGTTGTCGTTCGAACGGACCGGCATCCGCGCCCGGAGGCTTCACCGGAATGAAGGGACCGCCAAGCCCGCCTTTGGGGGTGGCGGCATCCATCTGCGCCATGTTCAGGCCGAGATCGGTAAATACCCCGCGCATTCTGCGAAGGCGGCCCTCGTAGGCGTCTTCGGCGGTGGTTAAAGCTGCGACCTGACGGGTCTCGATCGTATCGAGCGCGGTCTGCAGGCGGGCCAGGGTAGTGTCGACACCGCGCGACTGCGCCACATCGGTGGTCCGCACGTCCGCCGCAGGACGACGGGATTCGAGGCGGGCTTCACGGTCCGCGGGTGCAACGAAAATCACGGTATCGCTGATTGGCGACGGCTTGGGCGTCGCCGACGTATTCAGATCGGCCGGCGTGGCGCGCGGCTTGATCGAACCGGTCGTGCCAAGATCGGGCAAGGCCCCGAGCGCGTTGGCGCGCGATTCCAGTGTCGCCTGCCGGCGCATGATCTGCGACAGCTTCTGATCGTATTGCTCCTGATCGAGCAGTTGCCGGCTGGTGGTGCGGTCGATTTTCGCGCGCAGTTCGGCAATGCGATCTTCATAGGCGTATTGCATTTCGGCCTGCCGGGCGATCAGGCGGGTCAGCACGTCATCGCGGAAGGCAAAATAGGTCGCGGTCACGGCCGACCATACGCCCATCAGGATGATCGAGCCTGTGACGATCCAGAACACCACCGGACCGACGCGAACCTGCTTGCCGTGATGGGCGAGGGTATAAGCGTGGGGGTTCTTGGGCTGGCGTGGCTGCACATAATTCTGCGCCGGACGCCTTTGCGGAACTCTGCCGTGATCGTGCCCATGATGGTGGGCATGGTCGGAATAATGCCCGGAACGGGATGACATCGAAACTCCTGCGTCGACCGGACACCGGCAAGCTGACAACAGGGGCGATCTGACCCGTTTATGGTTAATTTTCAGGAAAGGCCGGGTTACCGGGCAAGGGCCTCGGCTGATGAGAGGACGTCCTCCGCATGTCCGGGAACTTTTACTTTTTCCCAGACCTTTAGAATTTTGCCGGTCTTTCCGATCAGGAAGGTGGTGCGAACGATTCCATCGAATGTCTTGCCATACATCGATTTCTTGGCCCAGACGCCGTATTTCTGCAGGCTGGAATGTGGTTCATCTGTTGCTAGAGGAATCTTCAGTAAGTGCTTTTTTTGAAAAGCCTCGACTGTTTGAATGGGATCGGCGGAAACGCCGAGGATCGCGGTATCGGATGCATCGAACTTTCCTGACAAACGGCTGAAATCCGATGCCTCTGTGGTGCAGCCTGGCGTGCCCGCGCGCGGATAAAAGAACAGGACCAGATTCTGGCCGGCAAAATCCGCCAGCGACACTTTGCCTCCTCCCGCCGCTGGTAACGTGAAGGATGGCGCCCTGTCGCCCTCCGCCAGAATCGGCACTTTGGTTTTGGGGGAAGATCTTGCGGCGGTTTTACCGGAGGAACCGGGCCTGGCTGTTTTCTTTTGAATTTTCTTGGACATACGCCTTCCTTTCGTCGTTTTCCGCCGCTCACTTACCGGACAGGGCTAAAGCCGATTTGACCCAATCCGATCTTTGCTCACTGGGCAAATCCGCTCTTTGCTCACTGGGCAAATCCGCCGCCCCCGGGGTATGCTGACATGGATTCTCCGCTCCGTGTTGGACGGGCCACCAAAGCAAACAAGGATGGTGTCGATAATCGCCATCCGGGCGATTGATATCGAGCGCTCGGGCATCTTCCGACGCCGTATTTGCCGCTCAGTTCCAATGTCGTGAGGCTATGCCAGGCTACGAGCGTCAACGATCCTCACGTGCAGCGGCCGCGGAATCTCACTTGGACGACGCGAGCTGGGAGGCCGAGTGCGGCCACAAGGCGCGCAAGCTTCTAAAGCGGCGCGCCTTGGGACTCCATCGGCTCGGCGACCGGATCGGCACGCTCAACCACCGTCTGTTCGGCATCACATGGCTCAGGCGGGCAACCCTGACGCTTGTCGTGCTCGCCGTGGTTTCGGGTGTCAGCTTCGTCGGGCTGTGGCTCCGGCTGGGCGCCGGTCCGATCAATCTCGACGTCGTCACGCCGTGGCTCGCTTCGGCGATCGAGCAAAATCTCGGTCACGACCATACGGTCGAGGTTGGCGGCACCCAGATCGAGCGGGCGGGCCGCATCCGGATCGCGGTGCGGCTGCGCGACATCGTCGTGCGGGACCGGAACAAGGCTGTTGTCGCGACCGCGCCGAAAGCCGAAGTCAGACTGTCGGGCATGGCGCTGCTGCTCGGCAAGTTGCGTGCGGAAAGCCTGCGTCTGGTCGGCACCGAACTGTCGGTTCGTATCACGCCGGACGGCGAGGTCATTGTCTCGGCCGGCGGCAATACCACCCAGCCGCTCGCCACCGGAAAGGTCCCGGTCAAGCCGGTCACAACGATCCAGTCATCGGGACCCGCCGCGCCCGCGCAGACATCAACGCCCGGCGGAGCGGTGCCGGCCAGCGGGCTTCTCGCGGTCATGGAATGGCTGGACACCGCCGGATCTAAGGGTCTCGACGGTCAGAGCCTTGCCGAAATAGGTTTGCGTGACGGCGTGCTGTCGGTCGACGATCAGCAGAGCAAAAGCCGGTTCACCTTTGAAAATATCAACGTCAGCCTGCGCCGCCCCAGTGCCGGCGGCGTGGTTCTGACCCTTGGCGAGGACGGGCCAAACGCCTGGTCTCTGAAGGTCGGTGTCGGCGAGCCGCGAAACGGCGTCCGCGCCATCGAGATGACCGCCAACAAAATCCCCACCAAGAACCTCCTGCTGTCGGCGCGCCTGAAGGATTTCAACTTCACCACCAACGATATGCTGCTGAGCGGGGTGCTGAAGGGCGAAGTCGGGCGCGATGGAATGCCGACCTTTCTGACCGGCGAAATGTCGATCGGCAAGGGCAGCATCTACGACCGCCTCGCGCCGCAATATCCAATGCCGATCGATCGCGTTGACATGAAGATCGACTGGGACGCCGGGCGGCGGGTGATGGTCGCGCCGTTCCAGATTATCTCCGGCACCAATCGCCTCACGTTGCTGGCACATCTGGAGCCGCCGAATGACAGCGTTCCGAACTGGCAGCTCGGCATCAGCGGCGGCACCATTCTGCTCACCGATATTCACGACGAGAACCCGCTGATCCTCAACCGCATTGCCATCCGTATCCGGTTCGACACCGAGCATCGGCGCATGGTGATGACCCAGTGCGACGTCAGCAATGGTGACATCGGCATCGCGGGTTCGGGCGCCATCGACTACTCGCAGCCCGACGCGCGTCTGACGTTGGGGCTGGCGTTGACGCCGATGTCGGCGACGCAACTGAAAAATATCTGGCCGTCCCTTGCGGTTGCCGAAGTCCGCGAATGGGCCAACGAGCGCATTGTCAGCGGCTCGCTTCAGCACATGGATATCGCCATCAATGCGCCGATGAAGAATCTCGTGCGCGGCGGTCCCCCGATCCCGGACGAGGGCCTTGCGGTCAACCTTGTCGCGAACAACATCGTGGTCCGGCCCGTGGACGGAATGCCTGATATCCATGACGTCGACATGCGCGCCCATGTCACGGGACGAACCGTTGTTGTGAATGCCGGGCAGGGCCTTGTCGATACGCCAGCCGGCCGCAAGCTGACCATTTCGGATTTCACCTTCGAGGTCCCTGACCTTGTTCCGAGGGATGCGCCGACCAACATCCGTTTCCGTATCGACGGTCCCGTTCCCGCGGCCGCGGAGGTTCTGCAGTCCGGCCGTCTGACCGACGTGAACAGCACGCCGATCGATCCGAACTCGGCCAAGGGAACGGTGGGCGCGAATGTCACGCTGACCATTCCGCTCAAGAACGAATTGACGAAGGACGATACGAAATATTCCATCAACGTCGATCTGGGCGGGCTGGCCGTCGACAAGCTGGCGATGAACCAGAAGCTTGAGGCCAATTCGCTCAAGCTCGTCGCCGACAATCAGGGCTACCGGCTCAAGGGCGACGTGAAAATCGGAGGCCAGCCGGCCGCGGTTGAGTATCGCAGGGACAGTGACGGCGATGCGGACGTGCGCCTGGCGACGACGCTGGACGATACCGCCCGCGCCAAGCTCGGGGTCGATCTCGGGCCCGGCATTTCGGGCGCCATTCCGGTCAAGCTGGTCGGCAAGATCGGCGCCGACCACGAAAACAAGTTCGGCATCGACGCCGATCTGACGCCCGCCAAGGTGGACAATATTCTTCCGGGCTGGACCAAGCTTGCCGGCAAATCGACCCGGCTGACGTTCAATGTCGTGCAGAAGCCCCAATCGACCCGTTTCGAGGACGTGCTGATTGAAGGCAGCGGCACCCTTATCAAGGGCAATGTCGAAGTCGATCAGAACAACGATCTGGTCAGCGCCATCTTTCCGACCTTCTCACCTTCGGAAGGCGACAAGGCGTCGCTTCGCGCGGAACGGCAACAGGACGGGATGCTGAAGGTAACGCTGCGCGGCGATGTGTTCGACGGGCGCGGATTTATCAAGAGCGCTTTGTCCGGCAAGGATAGCGAGACCAAGGCCAAGCAGAAAATCGGCGACGTCGATATCGATGCCAAGGTGGGGGCAATCGCCGGCTTCAATGGCGAAGCGCTTCGGGGTGTCGATATCAAACTCACGCGCAAGGCCGGCACGATCAAGGCATTCTCGCTGGCCGGCAAGCTCGGGCGCGACACGCCTCTGAACGGCAGCCTTCGTCCGCGCACGCAGGGCCGCGACCTGTTGTTCCTCGAGACCAACGACGCCGGCGCGCTGCTCCGTTTCACCGACACATACGCAAAAATGTCGGGCGGCTCGATGTGGGTGGCGATGGATACACCAACGGCCGATTCCGCACCTCAGGACGGCCTGCTCAATGTCAGCGATTTCACCATCAAGGGAGAAGCCGGACTTGATCGTGTGGTCGCGCAGGCGAGCAATAATGGAGTTCCATCGGGTATCGCATTCTCGCGCCTGCGCACGGAATTCACGCGCCAGACAGGTCAGCTCCTGATCAAGGATGGCGTGGTGCGCGGGCCCGCCATCGGAGGGACCATCGAGGGCCGGATCGACTACACCGCCAACCAGGTCCGCATGAGCGGCACCTTCGTTCCGATGTATGGCCTCAACAACATGTTCGGGCAGATTCCGGTTGTCGGCCTTGTGCTCGGCGGCGGCAGCAATGAAGGGCTGATCGGTCTGACTTACGAGGTTGTCGGCACGCCCGGCGCGCCGGTGCTGCGCGTCAATCCGATCTCTGCGATCATGCCCGGCGTGACCCGCAAGATCTTCGACTTCGGTACCGGCCGGCAAACCATTCCGCAGGATTTCGGCCCTCAGAACTGAGAGCGCTGAGAGCGGATCGCTTTGGTCCTAGACCGGCTTGAGCAGGACGTGACGCTTGCGGCCCATCGACAGCTTGATGACGCCATCCGTGGTCAGATCGTTCGATGTCAGCGCCATCTTGTCGTCGACGACAGGCGCATCGTTGACGCGCAGGCCG
Source organism: Bradyrhizobiaceae bacterium (assembly GCA_003963145.1). Taxonomy (GTDB): domain Bacteria; phylum Pseudomonadota; class Alphaproteobacteria; order Rhizobiales; family Xanthobacteraceae; genus Afipia. Next base: position 5,868 of record RXJJ01000004.1, on the reverse strand, counting down.
CCGCCCTTGATCTGGCGGCGCGCATCGCCGTTCGATGACGCCAATCCCGCTTTCACGAACAGCGCGAGCACGGCGGCGCCGGCATCGAGCTCGGCGCGCGAAATTTCCAGCGTCGGCAGGTCGCCGCCGATGGCCCCTTCCTCGAAAGTCTTGCGCGCGGTGTCCGACGCCGCGTCCGCCGCGGCGCGGCCATGGACCAGTGCCGTCGCCTCCGTGGCGAGGACTTTCTTGGCTTCGTTGATCTCCTGGCCCTGCAGCGCCGCGAGCTTTTTGACTTCGCCGAGCGGCAGCACCGTGAACAGCTTCAGGAAACGCTCAACGTCAGCGTCCTCGGTGTTACGCCAGAACTGCCAGTAGTCGTAGGCGCTGAGACGGTCGGCATTCAGCCACACCGCACCGGCGGCGGTCTTGCCCATCTTCGCTCCGGTGGAGGTCGTCAGCAGCGGCGAGGTGAGGGCGAACAATTGCGCATTCGCCATACGCCGCCCCAGATCGATGCCGTTGACGATATTGCCCCACTGATCCGATCCGCCCATCTGCAGCACGCAGCCGGTGCGCTTGTGCAGTTCGACAAAATCGTAGGCCTGCAGGATCATGTAGTTGAATTCGAGGAACGACAGTTCATGCTGACGCTCCAGCCGCAGCTTTACCGAATCGAACGACAGCATGCGGTTGACGGAAAAATGCTTGCCGACATCGCGCAGGAAATCGATGTAGTTCAGCGGCGCCAGCCAGTCGTTGTTGTTCACCATCACCGCGTCGGTCTTGCCGTCCCCAAAGGTCAGGAACTTGTCGAACACGGTGCGAATGCCGGCGAGATTACCGGCGATGTCGGCGTCGCTCAAAATCTTGCGGCTTTCGTCCTTGCCGGACGGATCGCCGACACGGGTGGTCCCGCCGCCCATCAGGGCGATGGGCTTGTGGCCGGTCTGCTGCATCCAGTGCAGCATCATGATCGGCAGAAGCGAGCCGACATGAAGGGAAGGCGCGGTACAGTCGAATCCGATATATCCCGTGATCGGCCCCTTCGCCGCCAGTGCGTCGAGGGCCTCGGGCTCCGACACCTGGTGGATGAAGCCGCGGCTTTCGAGGACGTTGAGGAAATCGGACTTGTAGGCGCTCATGAACTGGCTCATTGACGGCGAATTGCAGCGGCCTGTGGTGTATCAGGTCCGCCACCGGATTCAACCAAGGAGGGCCGCTCCGTGAAGGCGATCGGGCTGATGAGCGGCACCTCGCTGGATGGTGCAGATGTCGCGCTGATCGAGACCGACGGCGAGACAATCTCCGCTTTCGGCCCTGTCGGTTACCGCGCCTATTCATCCGCTGAGCGCGCCACGCTGCACGCGGCGCTGGCCGCTGCGGTCGATATCGTGGACCGCAATGCGCGTCCCGGCGTCGTCGCCGAGGCGGAGGCGCTGATTACCCGGGCGCATGTCGAGGCGGTGGAGGCGTTGATTGCGCGCAACAACCTGCGGCGCGACGAGATCGGGATTGTCGGGTTTCACGGCCAGACGATTTTGCATCGTCCTCACGCGCATCTGACGGTGCAGATCGGCGACGGCCCGGCGCTGGCGCGGGCGCTGAAATTGCCGGTGGTTTACGATCTACGCGCCGCCGATGTGGCTGCCGGAGGCGAGGGCGCGCCGTTCGTGCCGGCGTATCATCGGGCGCTTGCTCTCAAAAGCGATACCGCCGGGCCAGTTGCCATCCTGAACATCGGCGGCGTCGCCAACATCACCTACATTGATGGTGAGACGCTGATCGCCTGCGACACCGGACCGGGCAACGCCTTGCTCGACGACTTCATGCTGCGCCAGACCGGCGAAGCGGTGGATCGCGACGGTGCTCTTGCCGCGCGTGGAACGCCGGATCGCGGCTGGATCGCGCGGGCGCTCGCGCATCCCTTCTTCGCGTTGCCTCCACCGAAGTCTCTCGATCGCAACGACTTCGCAGCGTTCACCATTGCGGACATGAAGCCCGAAGATGGCGCAGCCACGCTGACGGCCTTTACTGCGGAGTCGATCGCGCGGATTGTGCCGCTGCTGCCGCGTCCGCCGCGAAGCTGGATCGTGGTCGGCGGCGGGGCCAATAATCCGACTTTGCTGAAGATGCTGGCCGATGCACTTGCGCCGGCGCGCGTCATTACCGGCAATTCACTCGGCTGGTCGGGCGATGCCATTGAGGCGCAGGCATTCGCTTATCTCGCTGTTCGCAGCCTGAAGGGCCTGCCTCTGACCTATCCCGGCACAACAGGGGTCAAGACGCCGTTGAGCGGCGGCGTGCTGGTCAGGCCATAGCGCCTGAGTCAGCGAACGTTGGCAAGCCGCATGTCGAGATAGGACGTCACTGATTCCATCAGCGGCTCGAGCTTGTCCTGGAAAAAGTGATTGGCGCCGGGAATGATCTGCTGGTCGATCACGATTCCCTTTTGCGTCTTCAGTTTCTCGACCAGTGTCGTGACGTCCTTGGCCGGCGCGACGATATCCTTGTCGCCGTGGACGATCAGTCCCGATGACGGGCAGGGCGCGAGGAACGAGAAATCGTAGCGGTTCGGTTCCGGTGCGATCGAGATGAACCCTTCCACCTCGGGCCGGCGCATCAGCAGCTGCATGCCGATCCATGCGCCGAACGAGAAGCCCGCCACCCAGCAGGCGCGCGCTTCAGGATTGATGCTCTGCGCCCAGTCGAGCGCGGCCGCCGCATCCGACAATTCGCCGGTGCCATGGTCGAACGAGCCCTGGCTGCGGCCGACGCCGCGAAAATTGAATCGCAGCACGGAGAACCCGCGCGCGACGAAGGAGTAGTACACCTGATAGACAATCGGGTGATTCATGTTGCCCTGGAACTGCGGATGTGGATGCAGCACCATCGCAATCGGAGCGTTCTTTTGTTTGGCCGGATGATAGCGGCCTTCGAGGCGGCCCGCGGGGCCGGTGAAAATAACCTCTGGCATGGGTGTCCTTGAGTAGGCGGTCCTTGATGCCTCGTGAAGCGCCGGGCCGCGAAATCTGCGCAGATCAAATCGCGCGGATGGCATTCATCAGGGTGTCGCGGCGTCGGCGCCAGCGACGCGTGGAAACGTGAGGCCGGTTTCTAGCATGGGCGACGGGGCAAAAAGCAAGCATATTGAGCATCGTATTGCCCTGTTTCGCTGTCAAAAGCGGCCCGAATCCGCAAATAATCGTAATAGACGCCGCATCGTCTGTGCGGCTGGATCAAAATGACACGTCCCCGAGTCTATCTCGACTGGAATGCAACCGCGCCGCTTCGGCCCGAGGCCAGGGCAGCCATGTCGCGCAGTTTCGATCTGACCGGCAATCCGTCCTCGGTACATTCGGAAGGCCGCGCGGCGCGTCGGATCGTCGAAGACGCGCGCGCCTCGATCGCCGCTGTCATCGGAAGCGCGCCGCGCAATGTGGTTTTCACGTCCGGTGGGACGGAAGCCAACGTTCTGGCGTTAATGCCGGGCCTGCATGGCAAGGATACCGAACCCGTGACACGTCTGATCGTGTCGGCAATCGAGCATCCGTCTGTGCTTGCGGGAGGGCAGTTCGATCAGAGCGAGGTTCTGCTCGCGCCTGTCTCCTCCTCGGGGGTGGTCGATCTCGACCGCCTGACGGCGATGCTTTCCGGTCAGCCACCGACGCTGGTGTCGGTCATGCTTGCCAACAACGAGACCGGCGCGATCCAGCCGGTTTCGGAAATTGCCGGGATCGTCCATTCCCATGGCGGTCTCCTGCATGTCGATGCGGTGCAGGCGCTTGGAAGAATTTATTTTGATATCAATGCGTTAAATGCAGATTTGCTATCTTTGTCGGCGCACAAGATCGGTGGTCCCAAGGGCGTTGGCGCTCTGGTTCTGGGTGAATCGCTTGGCGGCGGCTTCGAGGCCCTGATCCGGGGAGGCGGTCAGGAAAAGGGACGCCGCGCCGGAACCGAAAATGTGCCGGGAATTGCCGGTTTTGGCGCAGCGGCAGACGCTCTGGTTAAAATCCAGGAGCCGGCTATGGCGCGTATGGCCAAGCTCCATCGCCAGCTGGAAAACGCCCTGAAGGCCGCTCCCGGCGTCACGGTTTTTTCCGCGGACGTGGCGCGTCTGCCGAACACGACGCTGTTTTCCGCGCCCGGCATGAAGGCGGAAACTGCCGTGATCGCCTTCGATCTTGAGGGGATCGCGGTGTCCTCCGGCTCGGCCTGTTCCTCCGGCAAGGTCCAGCCCTCCCATGTGCTGGCGGCGATGGGAGTTCCACAAAATCTCGCTCAGGGAGCCGTGCGGCTCAGTCTGGGGTGGGATACGTCCGAAGCGGAGATCAATTACGTGATCGAAGCTTGGAGAACCCTCTCAACCGTACTACTTAGAGAGTCACGAACGGTCGCTTGAACG
>RXJJ01000004.1:0-1431 GCA_003963145.1 Bradyrhizobiaceae bacterium | reverse complement strand
GTCGATCAATATCGTTATGGTTTCGAAACGCTGATCGAGTCCGACAAGGCTCCGCGTGGTCTGTCCGAAGACATCGTCCGTTTCATCTCCGCCAAGAAGAACGAGCCGGCCTGGATGCTGGAATGGCGTCTGGAGGCGTATCGCCGCTGGCTGACCATGGAAGAGCCGACCTGGGCGCGCGTTCACTATCCCAAGATCGACTATCAGGATCTGTACTACTACGCCGCGCCGAAGAAGAAGGAGATCGGCTCGCTCGACGAGATCGATCCCGAGATTCTCAAGACCTACGAGAAACTCGGCATTCCGCTGCGCGAAGTCGAAATGCTCGAAGGCGTTGTGCGGCCTGAAGGCGAGCGGCGCGTGGCTGTCGATGCCGTTTTCGACTCGGTCTCCGTCGCCACCACCTTCCAGGCCGAACTGAAAAAGGCCGGCGTGATCTTCATGCCGATCTCGGAGGCGATCCGCGAGCATCCCGAGCTTGTGAGAAAATATCTCGGTTCGGTCGTGCCGACCTCCGACAATTTCTTCGCGACGTTGAACTCGGCGGTGTTTTCCGACGGCTCGTTCGTTTACGTGCCCGAAGGCGTGCGCTGCCCGATGGAGCTGTCGACCTATTTCCGCATCAACGAGCGCAACACCGGCCAGTTCGAGCGCACGTTGATCATCGCCGACAAGGGCGCGTACGTGTCCTATCTCGAAGGATGCACCGCTCCGCAGCGCGATGAGAACCAGCTGCACGCGGCCGTGGTCGAGCTCGTCACGCTGGACGATGCCGAGATCAAGTATTCGACGGTGCAGAACTGGTATCCGGGCAATTCGGAAGGCAAGGGCGGCATCTACAATTTCGTCACCAAGCGCGGCGACTGCCGCGGCAAAAATTCCAAGATTTCGTGGACACAGGTCGAGACCGGCTCCGCCATCACCTGGAAATATCCAAGCTGCATCCTGCGCGGCGACAACTCGCGGGGCGAGTTCTACTCGATCGCGATTTCGAACGGTTTCCAGCAGGTCGACAGCGGCACCAAGATGATCCATCTCGGCAAGAACACGTCGAGCCGCATCATCTCCAAGGGCATCGCTGCCGGCAAATCGCAGAACACCTATCGCGGTCTTGTGACCGCGCATCGCAAGGCGACCAACACGCGCAACTTCACTGCATGCGACTCGCTTCTGATCGGCGACAAATGCGGCGCGCACACGGTGCCCTATATCGAGGCCAAGAATTCGTCGGCGCATTTCGAGCACGAGGCGACGACCTCGAAGATTTCCGAGGACATGCTGTTCTATTGCATCCAGCGCGGCCTTTCGCAGGAGGAGGCCGTCGGTCTCGTCGTCAACGGGTTCGTCAAGGATGTGCTGCAGCAATTGCCGATGGAGTTCGCGGTCGAGGCGCAGAAGCTGATCTCGATCTCGCTGGAAGGAAGTGTGGGA
>RXJJ01000026.1 GCA_003963145.1 Bradyrhizobiaceae bacterium | reverse complement strand
CCGGCCGCGAATTTGGTCGTGCGCCCGCTCAGTTCGCCTTCAGTCCCATGGAGTAGAGATGGCCATTCAGTCTTCCCGGCAACGCGCGCCGACCCGACACGTGCTGGCGATCCGGGCCGCGGCCGGTCGCTCGTCGAAATCTCCGCAATCCTCCGCAACGGGAGGCATGTGATGGCCTCGCATTATCGCGCGAAAAAACGCGATGACCATCTGCCGCCCATCGACCTCCACGACCTGGGCCCGAAGCGGCAGAAACTCATCCGCAAGATCCTCTCGAGCTGCGAGGGGAGGAGCGCCGTCGAGGTCCTCGAGGACTTGTACGAACGCGCCGAAATCGGAAGCCCACCGCCGTACCTCGCGATCAGGCCGGCCGAAGAAGGACGGCAGGCCATGGTGATCGTCCGGCATAGCGGGACCGAGGACGAGAAGAGCGCGGGCGTCGCCGCCGCCGGGCTTGAAAGTCCCTTGGACAGTCCGGAGGCTGTAGCTTTCTTCGAAAACTATTGCGCCGACCTCCTGTTCCGGCTTCACGCCCGCCTCGATCCCGCCTCCATCCGCTTTTCGACCGTGATCCGGATGTATCTGGAGCGAATCCGTCCCGGCAACGTCATCCCGGGGAACGAAGAACTCGCCCGCCTCGAAGCGCGCAAGCATGGCGAGCGTGATCCGATGCGTTCCTACAAGGATCACTGCCACAGCGCCGTGGAGATCCTGAAATTCGTCACGGACGACAGGCTCGGGTCGCTCAACGCCAACTTCGGCATCGACTACAAGAAATCCGCTCAGAGCAAGCCGAAGCACGGTGCGCGCGAAGATGGCGTAACGGTCGATGGCCCGAGCGATACCACGGTCCTGCTCCGGTTGTCGTTCATGCGGTTGGTCTTCGACTGGTTCCGCCGCGAGTTCAGGCCTCCGTTCAGGGTGGAGTTTGAGACTCCCGAAGCGACGCCGGGCGAGATGGCCGATCTGGTCTGGGAGGAGGTCCAACGCGCGATCCTGCACTGCCTCGGCTACGTCTGGGACGGCGTCGGGTTCGTCACGCAGTGGGTGATGCACAACGGCGAGTGGCGTCTGGAGTTCGTCCGCATCGGCGGGAAGGACGCCGCCCTTTGGGCGCAGCACGTCGCCGGCCACGCGGCCGTCATTCGCCTGCTCCTGATCTACTGGCTGACCGGCACGCGGCTGCACACCATCCTCAAGCTCGGATGGAGACCAATGACATGGCGTGGCTGGATCGACACTGCGAGGCAATGGATCCACCGCAACGGCCGTAAAAGCCCCAACTACTTCAAGAAGCCTCGCGAGAACTCGCCCATGCTCCCTTGCGTCGCCGAACTGTTCGCCCGCTGGAGCCTCGAGGACGAACGCGAGGCCGCGAGCGAGCGTTGGCCGCTGCGCATGGACGGCGGCGCATATGTCGTCCACAACGGCCGCGGCGGCCCGGCCGATGGCATCGTCGATCTCGCGCGGAGCGTACTCGCGAGCGTCGGCGTGGACGCCCGACTGCACGATCTCAAGGGCGGCGGGGTCACGGCCTACTGGCATGCCGGCTTCGGCCTCGGCCAGATCGCCTTGTACTTCGGCAATCGGGAAGACTCGATCGACCGGGCCTACCGGAGCTTGAAGAACAGCGAGGAGGCGGTGAAGCGGCCGCGCGCGGATCCCGAGACGATCACGCTCGACCAACTCGTCGATCCCCGCAAGCAACTTCCGAAGATTCCGCGCAGCGACCCGCCGCCGCCGCCGGGGTCGGTCGCGAAGGGTGCCGACCGCCTGGTGCGCGGCGAACTCGAAGCCGCGATCTGGAAGGTGCTCCATGGGTAGGCCTGCCAAGCAGTCGACGCGAGGGAATGCCCGGCGGCGCGCCGCACCCTCGCTCCGGAAGACGCCGACCCCGACGTTCGGCGACGTCGTAACGATGCTGCAGCCGGAGACATGGGCGCATCATGGTCGCGCGGCACTTCTGATGTGCGTGCAGGCCGCGCTGTTCGCCGCGCTCGCAGCGTGCGCGCGGATCGGCCACGCCGACGCCGGCCGCCTGCTGCTGGACGAAGCGCTGACCGGCACGGTGGTGCTGAAAACCAGCCGCGGTCGCAAGCGGCCCGTCCACTTGCTGCCGGTGGTGATGGAGTTGATCATGCGCTGCGCGGGTCTACGGCCCGACGACGCGGGGCCATGGCTGTTCGTGACGTCGAAGGGAAAGAAGCTTCACCCTCAGACCTTCAACCGACTGTTCCGGAGCCTCGGCCGCCGTCACGGCTTCCGCGGCATCGGTCTCCCGGAGCGGTTGTTCGAGTTTTACGACTCGTTCTTCGAAGTCGAGGAGGAACGCGCCGCGGTCGCCGCGCTGCGGCGTCGGCATTCACGTGCCCGCGAGCGAGACTTATCGCAGCGCGCGATCGAGGCAGCGGCGCTGGACGAGGAACTGCTGCAGCGCGTCCTCACGCGGTGCCACCCTCTGGAGGGCCCGCCCGGTCGCTGGCTGGGCGCCCGCGGCGTCGCTGCTGCGACGAAGACGATGCGCCTGTTCACGTCCGCGCGCGGCGACAGGGTCGGCACGTCGCAGGCCCTGCGCTCCGATCCGATCTGCGTCATGCTGGCGGACCTCGGATGGGAACGCGGCGGACAGGTCGCGATGCGTAACGGGCTTGCGGACCAGCACTTCGCGCATACCGAGGCTCTTCGGCGGGCAGGACGACTGTCGACCGCCGACCAGAGATTCCTCTTCCATGCCAGCTTGCGATGGGTGCGGTACCGGCAGGCCGCCGCAGCGACCGCGCAGGCGAGTTCCTCCGAGCGGTCCGAAATGGACCGGTGGATCGCAGGACTGCCGGCTCGCTTCCTCGCCCGGCCGCGCGGCGAGACGGTCGACGCGTTTTGGAAGCGTGTCCGCACGCAGGCGCCGTTGCCCGGTAACCTCGCCCGCGTTAACGTCGCGGGCGTGCTGCACCGCGCCGGCGCGCTCGGTCCGCGACCGCGCAAGCCGAAGACGGCCGCGAATTCTTCCTCTTTCAGCGCGCTCTTGTGCTGAGGCGCGCGGGCGCTGCCACTTCGTCGAGTGGCAAAGCCGTTCCGGACGGGGCAAGTCTCGCCCAAATCGGCAGCCGTGCTGCGCCATTCGCCGAACGAAAGCGCCGCAAGGAGGACGCACGCGCTCGCCGCCACGGCCGCCGATGTGGCTGCCACCGGGCGGCGCCGACGTTTCAGAAGGCGGTACGCCAAGTCGCTGCGCTGCGCGACTCGACCGGCGCAGCCTCATCAAAAGCCGTTCCGGCTGCGACACACCGCAAAAGGCGTCGAGCACCCGCTGCATTCGAAGGATTAAAAGACGTTCTGCTAGTCGAGTGGCACATCAAGTTGGATAGTCGTCCCCTTTGACTCGTTTGATGACACCCCGATGCGGCCATTCAGTTGGGCAAGCAGGCTTTTGATCACCTTGAAGCCTAAACTCGCTCGCGGCTGGTCCATATCGAAATCCGTCGGCAGGCCCACGCCCTGGTCCGATACTACAACATGAAGATCGACTCCGCGCGCTTCTCCCGACACCTGGATCTCGCCGGACCTGTCAGAGTAAGCGTGCTTCGCCGCGTTCGTGACAATCTCGTTGATCAGGAGGCCAAGCGGAATTGCCTTGTCCGCCGGGATCATGAGGTGGTCGAAGTCGCAATCTATCTTGTAGGAAAGCGTCTCCTGCAGCTTCCTGCAAAGCTCGCCTGCGAAATCGGCAATGTCGACAAATCCGATCCGAGTGCTGCGCCAAAGGTGATCGTGAACCTGGGCAATCGTGGTGATGCGCGAAGCGGCGTCCTTGAGAGCGTTCTGAACTTCCTCGGACTGCGCGCTGCGGGACTGGACGCGGAGCAGCCCTACCACCGACGCCAGGCTGTTCTTGACACGGTGGCTCATCTCTCGGGTCAACATGGCCTGGTGTTCAACGGCTTTCTGGAGCTCGGCGTCGGCATGCTGCCGCTCGATGGCGATGCCGAGCAGGCTCGCAAAGCCAGCTAGGAAGTCGGCATCCGCCAGATCGAACTGGCCCAAGTCCGCGCTGTCGACTTCCAGAACGCCAAACGGTAGATGACCTTCGCCGCCCCGCGCGATCAGGACGTTGATGGCGCGTTTGATGCCGTGATCCGACAGCAGCTTCGGCGTTCGAAAGCGGGTTTCTTCCTGAAGATGGTTGGAAATGACGATTTGGCCGGTGTGGAACGCATAGCCGGCGGGAGACTCCAAATCGATGCCCAAGGATACTTGGCCGATTGTCTCTGGCGCCCATCCGACGCCTGCGCTCACCTGCAGCCGTTTTTCCTCTGGAATGTACTCCAGAACTTTGGCGAAAGGTGTTTCGAGACCTTGCGCGCAGAGCTCCGTCGCTCGTTGCAGTATCTGGCCGATGTTGCGGGTCTGCAGCGCGGTTCGGCCGAACTCGCCCAGCAAGGACTGTTGCCTTAAACGGTACGGGAGTTCCTGTCTCGTTGAGGCGGTCGACGGGACGGGAGACGTAACGGACTCTTTCCCCGCAGGGGTCGGCATGAATTTGTTCCTTCGAAATCCTTGCGGCTGGCCCGCCCGCAGCTTGTAGCATGATAAATTCCCCGACGGACGGCCCGCTCACCAAGTTGCTCCGCGGGATTGATCTCGATCAGCCATGCGCTTCACCGCAAGCCCCCGTTTCGGCCCGCCCTTCGGTGGAGCGCGTCTGGTTCAAGATGATGACGGGGTGGCCATCATGGCGGGCCTGCTGCCTGTCATGTGGAGCGCCGGTACCGGTTCGGAAATTATGCAGCGCATCAAGGTGCCGATGATCGGCGGCATGATCACCTCGACGGTACTGACGCTGACCGTAATCGCGGCGATCTTCGGCCTTGTGAAGGGCTTAGGATTGCCATCGGAATCGATCTGGACTGCCGCCGGAGCGAAAGCAGAACATTACGCGCGATGCGCCTATTCCGGAGCTCGCCTCCGTCAACCGCTGAGTGCCGCCGGCCACTTTCCTCGATCGAGCGATCGAGCAGCCGAGGCGTTGACCGTCAGCGACGAATCTTCAAAGCGGCCGATTCCGGAGAGGAGATGTTGGAACACGCCGCGAAGCTCAACTTCGAGGGTATCATTTCGAAGAACGCGCAGGCTCCTTACCGCTCAGACAGGAACGAAGCATGGTGGAAGGTGAAGTCCGTGCAGAAGGGAAAATAACCGGTCATCGGCTTCATCAAGGACTCCACCGGGGTGGCTGCACTGTATCTCGGCAAGCGGGAGGGAAAAGATCTCGTCTACATGGGCAAGGTTGGGACCGGCTGGTCTCGAACGTTTTTTCGGCCAAGTCCGATTTCTCAAACCGGCGATTTCTAGTCATCTACGGCACCGAAGTGACACAAATTTGTGCACGCGACGCGGTCGTTGCCGGAAGGAGGGCACCTTATTAGACGCATCCAGGCATAATTCCTCGTTTAAGATAATAACAGGTGGCGTATCGCGCCTGTTAATGCCCTCTTGTGGAACGAATTCGTGCTGCTGCTATATCACCGGAGAGGGCTTGCTCCATAGATCTTAAAGGGAGGGTGCCGCTGGAACTTCTCCGCCATCGGATGCATGCTTGTCGGCCCTCGACGACATCATGGTTGACTCAACCATCAGAAAAATCTTCACCTTTGCATTCACAAGATCGTTGGCAAGGCTAACGTATTCCGGCAAATCGGCTTGCGCCCCCGTTCTCGCGACGAACGCATCGTGGCGTTCCGCCAAGACGAAGAAGTCGTCCAGGGCGGCTACTAAGCGCGGGTCGCGCTCCAGCGGCGATCTCGGTAACGACACACGTTTTTCGTGACCTGGTTCGGCATCTTCCAGATCGAGAATCTTGACTCTCTTTTTCGCAGGCCAGGGCGGCGGACCGGATGGTGCAGACTCGGGGACCCCGATCGGCGCAAAGAAAACTCCGGTTTCATTGCCGGGCTGCGGCGTGATGTCCACAAGGGCGCCGTCGGGACTTTGCCACACGGCGTGATATTCTGCCTCGTAGAACAATATTGGGACGGCTCGCACGATCCATCCGTGGACAACGCAGCCGCCGCAACGCACAATGTGCTCGCGGACGTTGTCGTACGACCTGCCGGGCCGCGCTGCCGAAGTAGGCCTCACATCGAGATATTCCAGACGATCGAAGCCAGCAGATCGGCAAAACAGGCGGGTAGTCTCGTCGGGCGGCGGGGTCGTCTGGCGCAACCGCAACTCTGCAGGCAGGGAAGCCCCGAGTCTTTCGGACAGCATTTCCCGCGTCGCGGACAGTTCAGTTTCGAAATCGTTGATCGTTGTCATGGCCCTCGAACTCCTTCCCATTTCCATCGGTTAGCAAGAGGTAGTTACATTTTACCGATTGTCCAATTGCGGCTCGGATTTCCGTGATGCAAGGTAAACCTAAGTGAAATGAGCCGGAGTCGCGGCTCCATCAGATCCCACTCAGCAAATGGGCTTTTAGATTTTGAGCACCTGCGGAAGACTGGCAATCGTAGGCGCCTGGTCGAATGCAGCCCTTCGCCCAGAGGGCTGCATTCAAATGGACAGGTCGAGTTGCGGTTCGTCGTCGCTCTGATCTTCTTGAAAGGAAGACAGGGAAACGCCCAGCAGCCTGACGGCCTTGTTCAAGGGGAACAGCGCCCGCAAAAGATCAGAGGACGCTAATTCCAATTCGCCGCGGCTATCGATCTTGCCGGACACCGTCCGGCTGCGCGAGATCAATTCGAAGTCGGCAAACTTCACCTTCAGCGTTACCGTGCGACCCCGCGAACCCTTGTCCTCACAATGCCGCCAAACTTTGTCGATCAACGGCTGCAGTTCGGCGGCCATCGCGTCGAAGTCGGTGAGGTCGCCGGCAAACGTGCTCTCGGCGCCGACGGATTTCCGGATCCGGTTCGCGCGGACTTCCCGATCGTCAATGCCTCTTGAGATCCAGTAGTAGTATGAGCCGGCCTTGCCGAAATTCGCCTGCATGAAATCGAGCGTCTGGCTACGCATGTCGAGTCCGGTATGGAGCCCGAGAGAATTCATCTTGGCGCTGGTGGCCGGACCGATGCCATGAAACCTGCCGACGGGCAGGGCTTCGACGAACGTCGGTCCCATCTCTGGAGAGATGACGTATTGGCCGTTCGGCTTGCGATGATCCGAGGCGAGCTTCGCCAGAAACTTATTGTAGGAGATGCCGGCGGATGCGTTCAGGCCGGTCACTTCCTTAATTCTGGCGCGGATCGCGAGCGCGATATCGCGCGCCAGCGGAATTTCTTGTAGGTTTTCTGAAACGTCGAGATAGGCCTCGTCGAGCGACAACGGCTCGATGATCGGCGTGTGCTCCGCGAAGATCTCCCGGATCTGCTGAGAGACCGCCTTGTAGACCTCGAAGCGCGGCTTCACGAATATCAGGTCCGGACACTGCCGCTTCGCCGTCACCGACGGCATCGCCGACCTGACGCCGAACCTGCGGGCTTCGTAGCTTGCTGCCGCCACGACCCCGCGCTCGCGCGATCCGGCCACGGCCACCGGCTTGCCGCGGAGGTCCGGATTGTCCCGCTGCTCGACGGACGCGTAGAACGCGTCCATGTCGACGTGGATGATCTTGCGCTGGCGCGCCACCGGCCCCGCCTGCTCGTCGGCCTCTTCGGTCACGCTGCCGGCCCGGCCGGGTCTTCCTTGACGCCGCGGGCGACAATCCGGAGCGACCCGCCCGGCAGCGGCCGCTGCAGCTTCAGGGCCTCGTCGGGTGCCGCGGTCATCCAGGTCTCGACTTCATCGGGCGTCGTCAGGATCACGGGCATCGCCTTCGGATGGATGGCGCCCACCTCGGCGTTCGGCTCGGTTGTAAGGAACGCAAAGATGTCGTTCGTCGTCTCTCCTTCCTTCACCTTTCGTACGGACGTCCAATTGGTCCAGATACCGGCGAAGCAGGCAAGCGGGCGGGTATCGTCGAGCGCGAACCAGACGTCCCCGCCCTCCCCCTTGTTAAACTCGCTGAACGAGTTGAACGGCACCACGCAGCGGTTCTCCGCTCCCAGCCATCGCGTCCAGTGCTTGCTCTTAACATTGCGGATGTTGGTCGTGCCGCCGTCCGGCTCCATGCGGAGCAGTTCCTTGAAGTCGACTGGCTTGCCCTTGGCCTGCAGCTTTTCGGCTCGTTTCTTGGTGGCGTCCATCAACGCCTTCGATGACGAGGGCATGCCCCACCGCGCTGTGGCGAGTTCGCGCCCCTCGGCGGCATTGCGCACGATCGGCGCCGCGTAGTCCGGAAATACGCCGGGCATCGGCGCGAGGTTGCCGACGTACCGGTTGACCACGCGGAAGAGCGCGATGATGGCGGCCTGGTTTGTCGTAATCGAGTAGAGGTTGCACATGGGGTCGGCTCGGCGCCCCCTCTAGTAGTTGTCGTGAAAAAAGTCATCGATCGACATTTCGCGCGGCAGCATGAAATCGAACAGTTGGGGGACACGGTCCTTCTTCAGGGGATGCGCCGCCCTCGGGTTCAGGAACAGCCACGCATTGTCATTCGCGAAGTTCAGAAAAAGCAGGCCGGAGAGCAATTGCGACGCCTGATCCAGGGTAACGGCCGGATCCGCCGCGGCGTCGAAGTTCGAGATCGGCGTTGCATCGCCCTTCGTTTGAAAGAATGCCCGCCTCGCCAGCGATCTGAGGAACACGCCCGTGGAGCCGTCGAAGTCGACGGACATCAGTCCGTTGAATCCCGGAGAAAATGCAAATACCAGGACGAATGCCGAAGTGCGGTGAAACTGACGGGACGTCTTGAACGGGTAATACCAGTTCTCTTCGGCTGTCCGGTAAGGATCGGTCGTGCCCAGTTCCATGGTGAGCGAGGATGTGGGAATACGAAGCGTCCAGTCCAATTCCGGGATCTTGGCGATGCCGTTTTGCTGAAGTTCGGTCGCCAGCGCCTTGAGCTTTCGAAATGCGCCCTCGATGTCCTTTACCGAATTGTCGCGTGCGCCCTCGATGAGGATGCGTCCTCGGCCGACCATGCTCGAAAGCTTGGCTCTGAATTTTTCACGGACGTAGGCTTCGAATCCGAAACCCTTGATGTCGAAATACACGTCGCGTCCCTCGAAAAGTCCGTCGAGGTCGGTCCCGTTTCGGTTCAGCACTTCCGATCCGGTCAGGGGAATCTGCAACTGGAAGCCGGCGTCATTGCGTCGCAGCCAATCGTAGACCGCGAACTCGCAAAGTTGGCCATAGAAGTTTTGCCGCGAAAGTAGATCGGTCATCATCTTTCGCAAGGTGGCCTCGGGGGCCGGAAGCTGTTCGAGCGCCCTGCCGACAAGTGCGATTTCGTCGCCGTTGTTGGCGAATTCGAACCGCTCCGCTTCGATCTGTTCATCCTGGACGGTTGAGCAGAGATCGAGGGATGCCAGCTTGGGCGAGACCTTCTCCAATTTGCTGATCAGGGCATGGATGGTGTTTATCGTCGTCATTGTCGACTCATCCGTTGGTTCGGTGGCAGGACGGACCGTCGCCCGCAAGGGGGCCGATGGCCTTGCACGGCATTCCGGCGTTTGCTTACCGTCATCGCCACATTCCGCGCATGCGCGCGCCGACATCCAGCTTGGATCCCTGGCTTGCGGCGCGTGCGGCAGAACCGGCCGGCACAAGCGGCCAAGCCGTACGTTCGAACAGACCGAGCAGCTTTTCCGGAATGAAACGAGTCCTGGACGCGTAGAGGTGACGATCGCCCTGCGCGTGCTGCCCGTGGACGAAGAAGCGCTGCGGCACCACCAGATGGAGGTCGTCCTTTGCGCGGGTCATGGCGACGTAGAGCAGGCGACGTTCCTCCTCGATCTCGGCCGAGGTGCCGGCGCCGAGGTCGGAAGGCATGCAGCCGTCGACGACGTTGAGCAGATAGACGGACTTCCATTCCTGGCCCTTGGCGGAGTGGATCGTGGAAAGGATGAGGTAGTCCTCGTCGAGCAGCGGCACGCCGGCCTGGTCGCTGGTCGCATCGGGCGGATCCAGCGTGAGCTCGGTCAGGAAGCGTTCGCGCGAAGGATACCCGCAGGCAATCTGCTCGAGCTGGAGCAGGTCGGCCCGCCGGGTCTCGGCGTCTTCGTGGATGCGGTCGAGATGCGGTTCGTACCAGAGGCGGGCGCGCTCCAGGTCGGCCGGCCATTCCGAATAGCGGAGGTTGCCCAAGGTCTCGACGAAGCCCTTCCAGTCGTCGCCGGCGCGCGGCGGCGTCGGTACGCCCGCGAGCGCGGCGAGCGGGTCGGCGGCCTCCGCCATGCTGTCGAGCACGCGCTGAGCGGTGGCCGGTCCGATGCCGGGCAGCAGATGCAGCAGGCGGAATCCCGCGACGCGGTCGCGCGGATTTTCGACGAACCGCAGCAACGCCAGCATGTCCTTGATGTGGGCGGCGTCGAGAAACTTCAGTCCGCCGAACTTCACGAACGGGATGTTCCGGCGCGTCAGTTCGATTTCGAGAGGGCCGCTGTGGCTGGATGTCCGGAACAGCACGGCCTGCTCTTTGAGGAGCGTGCCGGACTCGCGGTTCTCCAGGATGCGCTCGACGATGAAGCGGGCCTGGTCGGCCTCGTCGCGGACGGTGACGAGTTGCGGCTTGGCCCCCGATGTCCGCTCCGTCCAGAGGTTCTTGGTGAAGCGTTCCCTGGCGAGACCGATGACGCCGTTGGCGGCGGCGAGAACCGTCTGCGTCGAGCGGTAATTGCGGTCGAGCGTGATGATGTGGGCCGGCGGCGAGAACTGGTCGGGAAAGTCGAGGATGTTGCGCACGGTCGCGGCCCGGAACGAGTAGATCGATTGGGCGTCGTCGCCGACGACCGTCAGGCCGCGGCCTCCGGGCTTGAGCGCCAGCAGGATCGAGGACTGCAGGCGGTTGGTGTCCTGATATTCGTCGACGAGGACGTGATCGAAGCGGCCGCCGATGTCGTCGGCCAGGCCGGCGTCGCCGACCATCTGCGCCCAGTAGAGCAGGAGGTCGTCGTAATCGAGCACGTTCTGCTTCTGCTTGGCTTCGACGTAGGCCGCGAACAGTTCCTTGAGCTCCGCCGCCCACCCCGAACACCATGGATACGACGTTCCGATGACCTGCTCGATCGGCATCTCGGCGTTGACGCAGCGCGAGTAGATCGAGAGACACGTCCCCTTGGTCGGGAAGCGGCTTTCGGTCCTGGAGAATCCTTTTTCATGCCTGACCAGGTTCATGAGGTCCGCCGAGTCCTCGCGGTCGTGAATCGTAAAGGCGGGGTCCAGGCCGATCTGTTCGGCGTACTCGCGCAATAGCCGGGCGCCGATGCCGTGGTAGGTGCCGGCCCAGGTCAGCGCGTCGGTCATGATCCCGGCGTTGTCGCCCAACACCTTGCGCGCGATGCGTTCGACCCGCTTGGTCATCTCGGAGGCGGCCCGACGTGAAAATGTCATCAGCAGGATCCGGCGGGAGTCGGCGCCCTGGACGATCAGGTGGGCGACCCGATGGGCGAGGGTGTTGGTCTTTCCGGAGCCCGCTCCTGCGATGACCAGCAATGGCGCCGCCGGCGATCCTCCCGCCGCTCCGTGCTCGACCGCACGCCGCTGCTCGGGATTGAGGGTTTCGAGGTAGGCGGTTGCCGTCTGCACCTTGGGGGTCCGTTCATGGTCGGAGAATACGACGGTCGATGATTCCTGCCGTGACCGCAACCTAGACCTCCCCTAGGGGGTGACGCGGTTGCCAGCCAAGTTGGAGCAAGGTCGCAGACGGGCGCCGCCCGGCCTTGGCGCACTTGCGGCAGCGCAGACGGCTTGCGAGATCGTGCACGAAGGTGGTCGGCGGGTGTTCGAGGGCGGCGAGATCGACGTCGTTCGGCGTCCTGCACCGCGAACACCGGATTTCCAGCCATGGAAAGCCGCCGTTGACGGCCTGGTCGATGGTGGGCGACGGGTCGATCGGCTCGCCGTCGCTCCACATCCGCTCGTTCCAGCTTTCGCAGAGAAGCCTGTCGGCCTGCCGGATCATCGCCTCGCCCTTCGTCCGCATTTCCGCCGACCGTGAGGCCAGGATGCCGGTCATCGCGCGTGCCTTGCCAAGCTCCTTGGCCAGAGCCTTTCGGTCGCCGCCCGACAAGGGCGTGGGGTGGTGCTTTGGCGCCATCCGGACATCCAGGTGAGGACCGGTTCGGTGAGCGGTCAGGGCACGTCGAACGCCGGCCAGCACCCGTCGTCCTCATGGCTGCCGGTCCTTTGCCGGCAGGTATCGTCCAGGAGCCGCTGTCCG
>RXJJ01000012.1:298036-298232 GCA_003963145.1 Bradyrhizobiaceae bacterium | reverse complement strand
AAGAGCCCCGTCAACAAGCGCGAATACGGCCCCGGCCAGCACGGCCAACGCCGCAAGGGCAAGCTCTCCGACTTCGGCACGCAGCTGCGCGCCAAGCAGAAGCTGAAGGGCTACTACGCCAACATTTCCGAGCGCCAGTTCCACGCCATCTACGTCGAAGCCAGTCGCATGAAGGGCGACTCGGGTGAAAACCTGA
>RXJJ01000012.1:163777-297986 GCA_003963145.1 Bradyrhizobiaceae bacterium | reverse complement strand
GCCTCGACAGCGTGGTCTATCGCGCCAAGTTCGTCCCGACCATGTTCGCAGCACGCCAGTTCATTAATCACGGCCACATCAAGGTGAACGGCAAGCGCGTCAACATCTCCAGCTACAAGGTGAAGGTCGGCGACGTGATCGAGGTCAAGGAAGCCTCCAAGCAGCTCGCGCTCGTTCTCGAAGCCAACCAGCTTGCCGAACGCGACGTGCCGGACTTCCTCGAAGTCGATCACGCCAAGCAGACCGCGAAAGTCGCGCGCGTCCCGAACCTGTCGGAAGTGCCCTTCCCGGTTCAGATGGAGCCGCACCTCATTATCGAATTCTATTCGCGCTAAATCTCCGCGCGATCGAAAAAGAAAAGCCGCCTCATCGGGCGGCTTTTTTATTGGGCAAATGAAGCCACACAAAAAATTAAAGCGGGCTCTCGAACGAATCGTAGACCAGTCTTTTCAGATCGGCCTGAATCCGCCCGCGCTCGGATGGCGACTGAATCATCAGGATGGCGAACATGTCCTGCTGCCGGTCGATCCAGAAATACGTGCCGCCCGCACCATCCCACTTCAGTTCGCCGGGCGATCCCGGCAGGTTTTTCTCTCCGGGCTCGGAGCGGATCGCGAAACCAAGCGCGAAGCCGAAGCCATCGCCGGGAAAATAATAGTCGCCTTTGCGGATCGGCCCTTTCGGCACGATCTGGTCTGCCGTCATCGCGGTGAAGGTATCCGGCTTGAGATAGAGCGTTCCATCGAGCGAGCCGCCATTGAGGATCATCTGGCAGAACCGCGCCATATCGCCGATTGTCGAAAGCAGTCCGCCGCCGCCGGACTGCCATTTCGGCGCGATCTTCGGATCGGGAGCATTGCCGGTGCGAAAATCGGTGTCGCTCGGCAAAGGCTCGGCGATCAACCGATATTTCGCAGGGTCCGCGACATAATAGGCCGTGTCGTTCATGCCGAGCGGCGCAAGGAGTTTTTCGCGCTGGAAGTCATAAAGCGATTTGCCGGAGACAACCTCGATCACCCGGCCAAGAACGTCGGTCGAATGACCGTAGTCCCACACCGTCCCCGGCTGTTCGGCAAGCGGCAGCGCTGCGACCTTATCGGCGAGCAGTTTGTTGTCGATGCCCGGCGCGTACAGATCGGCGTCGGCATAGGCCGCGCGGATCAGCCCCTTGCCATAGAAGCCGTAGGTGATCCCCGAGGAATGACGCAGCAGATCGGCGATAGTGATTGGCCTCTGCGGTTTTTCCATCGTCAGCGTCGGCTTGCCATCCGCCGTTTTGCCTTCGATGCCGACCATCGCGCTTGCAAAGGACGGGATGTAGTCCGCGACGAGATCGTCGAGCTTGATGCGGCCGCTGTCCACCAAAAGCATAGCCGTCACGCTGGTGATCGGTTTTGTCAGCGAATGGAGCCGGAAAATCGTCTCCGGACGCATCGGCTCGCCGGTCTTGACGTCCGTCTTGCCGAAAGAGCGGAAATAAACCGGCACGCCATGGCGCTGGACCAGCACATTGGCGCCCGGAATCTTGCCGCTCGCGACCTCGTTGTTGAAATAGGCCGTGATACGCTCGAGCTTCTGAAATGAAAGCTGGGCGCTCGGCAGCAATACGCGCATGCCGTTTTGCGCGGTCGCGGGACTCTTCGTCACCCGGGCGGCCTGCGCCAGCGCACCTTGCGAGGCGATCACGCAGGAGATGGCCAGCGGCAACATAAAACCAGCCCGGACAAAGGTCCGGGCCGGCGATGGATCGGCCTGGTTCAAGATAGGATCCTCACACGGCTCGCGCCCTGGTCTGGCGGCGAGCCACGCAAATGTCAGCTGGCAGGCTGCTGAACCGAAACGCCGGCATCGGCGAACAATTTCTGCAATTCGCCGGCCTGGAACATCTCGCGGACGATGTCGCAGCCGCCGATGAACTCGCCCTTGACGTAGAGCTGGGGAATGGTCGGCCAGTTCGAATACTGCTTGATGCCATCGCGCAATTCGCCCGATTCCAGCACGTTCAGCCCCTTATAGGGGACGCCGATATGGTCGAGAATCTGAACCACCTGGCCTGAGAATCCGCACTGGGGAAATTGCGGGCTGCCCTTCATGAACAGCACCACGTCGTTGGCCTTCACTTCGTTGTCGATGAATTGCTCGATGCTCATCTTCTTCTCGTCCTCTGGGGCGCCGGGCCAATCAAGCGCCTATCACCACCGGCCGGCCGCCATTTTCCCCATATATGTAGCCAAAATCGCGCCGCCATCCAATCAAATCGCCGATAAATGGATAAAGTTGGCGGCATTTGGGGCATCTCCAGGTCCCTGTTGAATTCAGATCCCTTTTGAAGCCTGAAATCCACCGCCTGAAACATTCGGGCAGGGTATTCCGTATCTGGAAAGAATCCCCATCTGGGGACTACTTTTGCTCCGGAACCGATCCGCAGGAGCATCGTTCACCTCCAAACCGGAGATTCATGTGACGAAAGCCTCTTCGCCCGCCACAATCGATGCCCCGATCGCTTTTTCCGGATCGCGTTCCGACCTCCGATCCAGTCTTTTGAAGGCTTACAGGACCGTCCGCGACGAAACCGAGCGGCGCGCCGCTCCGCTATCGCCGGAAGACCAGCTCATCCAGTCGATGCCGGACGCCAGTCCGGCGAAATGGCACCGCGCCCACACCACATGGTTTTTCGAGCAGTTCGTGCTTGGCGCGCATGTGCCCGGCTATCAGGTTTTCCACCCCGATTACGCCTATCTGTTCAATTCGTATTACGTCAGCGCGGGTCCCCGCCATGCGCGCGCCCAGCGCGGCCACCTCACCCGCCCCGGCGCCGAAGCCGTGACCGCCTATCGCGCCTATGTCGACGGCGAGATGCAGAAATTTCTCGACGAGGCCAGCGAACAAAAGCTGCGCGAGATCGCGCCGCTGATGGAGGTCGGATTCAATCACGAACAGCAGCATCAGGAGCTGATGCTGACTGACATTCTCCATGCCTTCGCGCAAAACCCGATTCCGCCTGCTTATGACGCGCAATGGTCCGCTCCGCCCTCGCAGCCCCGGCGCGACGAATGGGTGACCCTGACCGAGGGGATCCACACCATCGGGCACGGCGGCGATACGTTTCATTTCGACAACGAAAAGCCCGCCCACCGCGCCCTCGTCGGCCCGGTGAAGCTGGCGCGCAATCTCGTCACCAACGGCGAGTGGCTCGAATTCATGAAGGATGGCGGCTACCGCACGCCCACGCTGTGGCTGATGGACGGCTTCGCCGCTGCCGAGAAAGAAGGATGGGACGCGCCCGGTCACTGGCGCCATGTGGATGCCGCCAATTCCGAAAAAGGCTGGCACATCATGACACTGGCCGGCCTGAAGCCGGTCGATCCGAACGCGCCGGTGATGCATGTGAGCTATTACGAGGCCGATGCGTTCGCGCGCTGGAGCGGCAAGCACCTTCCGACCGAAATGGAATGGGAGGTCGCCGCGCGCGCCGGTGAACTCAACGACGCTTACGGCATCGTCTGGCAGTGGACGCGCAGTTCCTACGCGCCTTACCCCGGCTACCGGGCCATCGAAGGCGCACTCGGCGAATACAACGGCAAGTTCATGGTCAATCAATATGTGCTGCGCGGCTCATCGCTCGCGACGCCGGAAGGCCATTCGCGCGTCACCTACCGCAATTTCTTCTACCCCCACCACCGCTGGCAATTCACCGGGCTCCGGCTGGCCGATTACCCGGTCTGACGAAGCGCAAAATCTCGCATTAAATCCGGATTAAAACCGCATGAACGTTCATGTTGCCCCGTGGCCGAACGGCCATCATCCCGACGATCCACGTTTCGTGTTCGCCCGCGACGTCATCACGGGACTGACCCAGCAGCCCAAGCAGTTGCCGCCGAAATATTTCTACGACGAGACCGGCTCGCATCTGTTCGAGGAGATCACGCGGCTGCCGGAATATTATCCGACGCGCACCGAGCTGAAGATCTTGCGCGATCGCGGCGCGGATATCGCTTCCATCATTCCGCCCGGCGCGGCGCTGGTCGAGTTCGGCGCGGGCGCGACCACCAAGGTCCGTCTTCTGCTGGAGCGTTGCAGGTTCGCCGCCTACGTGCCCGTGGATATTTCCGGCGCGTTCCTCAACGGTCAGGCGAACGGGTTGCGTGCTGATTTTCCCGATCTTGCCGTGCATGCGGTGGTGGCGGATTTCACCACGCCCTTCCTGCTGCCGGACGCCGTGAAGGACATGCCCAAGGTCGGCTTCTTCCCCGGCTCGACCATCGGCAATTTCGATCCCGCCGAAGCCGCCGCGTTTCTGCAGGGCGCGCGCGATATTCTCGGTGAAGGCGCGACCATGATCGTCGGCGTCGATCTGGAAAAGGCGGAGCCCGTGCTGCACGCCGCATACAATGATTCAGCCGGCGTCACCGCGAAATTCAACGAGAACGTGCTGGCGCGCGTCAACCGCGAACTCGGCGGCGACTTCGACCTGTCGGCCTTCGCCCATCAGGCGGTCTACAACCGCGAGCGCCATCGCATTGAAATGCATCTGGTCAGCCTCAAGGCGCAGACCGCGCATCTGTGCGACAAGAGCTTTTCATTCTCGGCCGGCGAGAGCATTCACACCGAGAGCAGCTATAAATACAGCACCGAGCGTTTTCAGAGGCTCGCCCGCGAGTCGGGCTGGATGCCGCAGGCTATCTGGACGGACCGCGACAAGATGTTTTCGGTTCACGCGCTGACCACGAAGCGGGATTAGCGCTTCGCGCCGCCGAGCGAAATCGCCTCCCACGCGGCGACGGTGATCAGCGCCACCGCGACCAGCGCCGCGAGATGCAGCGGCGGGAAAAAATGCGCGAACGGAATCAGCACCAGCAGGAGGCCGATTCCGACGAGATGCGACAGCTGGAAGATTCCCCGGACTGCGCGCTTAAACAGGATCATCCCGACCAGAAACACGAGCGGTCCGCCGATGATGCTGATGATCGCTTCGGCGCTGGTGTGCCCCTCGGGATGCGCGAGCAGCACTTCATCGCCGACCGCCGATACCACGATGCCCGCAACGATCGGCAGGTGCAGATAGGTATACGCGATCCGCGCCAGCCGGCCGGACTCTTCCGCCTCGGAAATTTCCTCCGACCCGGCTTCCGCGCCGATATGGAAATAAATCCACCACATCGCGATACTGCCGATCAGCGCCACCATGAACGCGCTCATCACCGTGGCGCTCCACTCCGCCTCGGCGAAGGTCGCGCCGGTCACGACGATCGACTCGCCGAGCGCAATAATGACGAACAGCGAGCACCGCTCGGCCAGATGCGCGCCTTCGACATCCCAGTCCTTGATCGACGACGCGCCGATCACCGGACAGCGGAAGCGCATCGCAGGCCCCATATATTCGATCGCCACCGCGATTGCCCACAGCACCAGCCGCGCCGAACTATCGGTCAACGCGCCCGCGATCCAGAAGACGCCGCTGCATGACAGCCAGATCGTGATGCGGAGCAGATTCATTCGCCATCTGGGTTCGGATTTCGGTATCGAGAAATAGGCGAAAGCCGAACGGCCCACCTGCATCGCGACAAACGCCAGTGCGAAGGTGAGCCCGCGCGTATCGAACGCCTTGGGAATCGAGGTCGACAGCAGAAGGCCGGCAGCCATCAGCGCGAACAGCATCAGCCGGACCGGGGTGCGCTCCGGGTCGAGCCAGTTCGTGATCCACGATGTGAAAATCCAGACCCACCACACCGCCAGAAACAGGATCGCGGTTTGCAGGCCGCCGAGCGGGGTGAAATGGGCGAGGAGCGTGTGCGAAATCTGCGTGATGGCGTACACGAACACCAGATCGAAAAACAGTTCGACATTGGTGACGCGGTGATGGCCGTGCACGGCACGGCCGCGCAGCAGAGTCTGATGCTTATGCGGCAAGAGTTCCCTCGAGACCTTTTATTCCGGCACGCCGGTCTGCAGCGCCAGCGCATGCAGCACGCCGCCCATCTGCCCCTTCAGCGACTGATAGACGATCTGATGCTGCTGAACGCGGGATTTGCCGCGGAAGGATTCGGCGATCACGGTCGCCGCGTAATGGTCCCCGTCTCCCGCGAGATCTCGGATCGTCACCGTCGCGTCGGGAATCGCCGTCTTGATCATGGTTTCGATATCCCGGGCATCCATCGGCATCTGGCTGGCTCCTTTTCGTCCGCCGCAATCGGTATGTCTCGGCGAAGCATCTCTTATGCCAATTTTACCCCCAACTATAGTCGAGGTCACGGGGGCATTCGTCGCAACCCTGCCTATATCGGCAGGGAAACCGAACCCCGCCAGAGAGGCCGTCTTATGACCAGAACCGTAAAAATTCCGGGCCCCGATCACCCCATCACCATCTCCCCAAACCCCAAAAAAGTCAGGGTCAGCGCCGGGGGCGTCGTCATCGCCGAAACCACGCACGCGCTGACGCTGCAGGAAGCCGCCTACCCCGCCGTGCAATACATTCCCCGCGCCGACGCCAGGATGGATCTGCTGACCAAGACAGCGCGCACCACCTATTGCCCCTACAAGGGCGATGCGGGCTATTTCACCATCGAGGCGGACGGCAAGACGCTCGACAACGCCATCTGGACCTACGAGCAGCCCTACGACTCGGTGAAGGAGATCGCGGGGCACCTCGCCTTCTATACGGACAGGGTCAGCATCGAAGAAGTGTCATAAAGGTTCTGCCCAGCTTCATTTCTTTTTCGTGATGGCCGGGCCTGACCCGGCTATGACGAACCTTCAGCGATTGCTTCGCCATAAATCCCCTGATACGGCTGGCCCACGCCCTGACGGAGTTACTCTTTAACGATGGCACGCAACGCTGCCCTCGACCGCGCGCGAACGGCCTTGACCGTCCTGGTGGTGATCCACCACGCCGTTTTGCCTTACACGTATTACGGCCATCTCGATCGCAAAACCTGGCTCGGTTTCGACTCCGTTGCGCTCGCGAATGACAGCTTCTTCATGGCGCTGTTCTTTTTTCTGTCGGGCCTGTTCACCTGGCCGAGCCTCAGGCACAAGAGCATCGGCCATTTTCTGCGCGATCGCTTTTTGCGGCTGGGATTGCCCTATGCGATCGCCGCGGTTTTTCTGATGCCTCTGGCCTATTACGCCATCGAATTGCGCAGTTCCAACATCGGCTTTGGCGACTATTGGTGGCGCACGGTCACAACAGGCCCGTGGCCGAGTGGTCCGGTCTGGTTCGTCTGGGTGCTGCTTGCCTACGATCTTCTCGCCGCGCTGCTATTCCGGATCGCACCGAACTGCCTTGAGCCGATCAACCGGCTGTCGCTCGCGGGTTTCACGCGGCCGCTGATATTCTTTCTCGTTTTCTTCGCGCTCACCGCGCTGGCGTATGTGCCGATGCGGATGATTTACGGCGTCAACAAATGGTTCGAGTTCGGCCCGCTGACCGTGCAGGCGAGCCGGGTGTTTCTCTACGCGTGCTATTTCTTCATCGGCGCGGGCGTCGGCCTCGCCAATATGGACCGAGGACTGCTCGCGAACGCAGGCAATCTTGCCAGACGCTGGGGCGTGTGGGCGCTGACGGCCCTCGCCACCTATCTGATGATCGTCGCGCTGGTTTATTATCGCCGCGCCATCCTGCCCGATCCGGATGTGTTGCCACAGTGGTGGGAAGTGGCCTACGCATTCGCGCTGCCACTGTTCAGCGCGTCGATCGCGTTCGCCATTCTGGCATGGTTCATCCACTTCGACCGTCCCGGCTGGGGCATCCTCGATACGATGCAGCCGGCCGCCTACGGCATCTTCCTGATCCACTACGTCCCGGTGCTATGGACGCAATACTGGCTCGCGTCCTATGACATCCCGGCTTTCGTCAAGGCGCTGATTTCGTTTGCGGCCGGACTCGGCGTGAGCTGGGCCGCAACGCTCGCGCTCCTGCGCCTGCCCGGCGCAAGGCGCGTGCTGTGATATCGAATGCGCGTCATGCCGCGGCGCGTTCGGCAGGCGGACGTCTGCGCAGATGCGAGTCCGTCACCGCCGGCGGCGCATAAAGCGCTCCCATCGGACCGGCGTCGGTTCCGGGCGGCACGACCTCATCGATGCAATCAAGAATGTCGTCGTCAAGAACGACTTCAGCCCCGCTGAGAAGATCGTCGAGGTGCTGTATCGTCCGCGGCCCGAGAATAGCCGATGTCACGCCACGGTGCGCCATGACGAAACCCATCGCCATGTGGGTCAGAGACAGGCCCGCCGCCCTTGCAAGGGGAATGAGCCGTTCGACCGCCTCGAGATTGCGGTCGTCGGCCATTTGATCGGGAAATGCCTTGACGCGCAGGCTATCGGGCAATGGCTGACCCTTGCGATAACGGCCGGTAAGCATGCCTTTCGCCAGCGGACTCCAGACCAGCGCGCCCATTCCGTAGCTCTGACAGACGGGAAGCACCTCGCGTTCGATGCTCCGGTTAAGAATCGAATAAGGCGGCTGCTCGGTACGAAAGCGCGCCAACCCCCGGCGCTCGGCCACCCATTGCGCCTCGACAATCTCCGAGGCCGGAAAGGTCGACGATCCGATCGCGCGGACCTTGCCCGCCCGCATCAGGTCCGTCAGCGCCGATAGCGTCTCCTCGATGTCGGTGTCGGGCGCAGGACGGTGAATCTGATAAAGATCGATATAGTCGGTCTGAAGACGGCGGAGCGACGCATCGACCGCCTGCATGATCCAGCGGCGCGAGTTGCCCTGCTGGTTCGGATCGTCCCCCATCGGCCCATGCACCTTGGTGGCAAGCACGATGTTGTCGCGCCGGCCCTTCAGCGCTTTGCCAACGACCTCCTCCGACTCGCCGCGGCTGTACCTGTCGGCTGTATCGATGAAATTGATGCCATGATCCAAAGCCTTGTGGACGATGCGGATGCACTCATCGTGGTCGGGATTGCCAATTCCACCGAACATCATCGCGCCAAGGCAATAAGGGCTGACCTTGATGCCGGTTTTACCCAAGGTGCGGTACTTCATGCTTCTTCCTTTCTCTGACGGCGCGCGAGCGTGCAATGGCGTGGTTCGTCTCACCACGGAATGGTTTCGTTTTCCCAGCGCGTGAAACGTCCCGTCGCGCCGTCCTGGCTGAGCGCAACGCGCACCGCCTCGCGTGCGCCCTGCTCCACCGTATCGGTGCCTGTGTAGTTATTCAGACTGGTGCTGGTGTAGCCCGGCGAGACGGCGTTGACCTTGATGCCTTCGTTCTCGAGCTCGATCGCCATCGCAACCGTCAAGGCGTTGAGGGCCGTCTTGGACGCGGGATAAACGGGCCCGAAAATGCCGCGATAGGCGTAAGAATGATCGGAGCTCGCGGTCAGCGATCCGAGGCCGCTCGAGATGTTGACGATCCGTGCGTCCGGCGCTTCGCGGAGCAACGGGAGCATCGCCTGATAGACCATGAGAACGCCGAACACATTGGTCTCCCAAACCGCACGCATTTCCTCGAGAGAGACGTTGCTGGGCCGCGTGGCCTTGGCGTAATCCTCGACAGACTGGCCCGGCGGCCTGTTCATGTTGGAAATCGCCGCGTTCTGGATCAGCAGATCGAGACGGCCGTAGGCCTCGCGGATGTGCTTCGCAGCGGCGGTGATGGAACCGGCATCGGTAACGTCAAGCTGAAGCGCGTGAACTTCGCCCTCGATGGTTTTGACGGCCTCCTCCCCGCGCCCGAGGTTACGTGAACCGGCCAGCACGGTGATATTCTTCGCGGCCAGTTCCTTTGCGATCTGGAGGCCGATACCTTGATTGGCTCCTGTAACCAAAGCGACGGGTTTGTTATGCACGGCACTTTCCCTGAGTTGTATTCGTGTTGTCAGCGGAGGCGTCCGGCACTAGATTAATAAACCGGAACAGCATTCCGTATTAATATGGAACGATGTTCCGTTTTTCAAGATACATTCCATGGACAAAGAACCGAAAAAGCCGCGTGCCGGGTTCCAGGACAGCAAGACGCCGCCTGACACCGAACAGGACAAGCGTGTGCGCAGTGACGTTCAGCGCAACCTCGAAGCGCTGCTTCAGGCGGCCAAAACCGTGTTCGCTACATCGGGCGTGGATGCTCCGGTCCGCGAGATCGCCGATCAGGCGGGGGTGGGTATCGGCACGCTGTACCGCCACTTCCCTCAGAGAGCCGACCTGATCGCCGCCGTCTTCCGTCGGGAGATGGATGCATGCGCGGATGCAGCCGAGACCATCGCTGCCGAGCATCGCCCCTTCGAGGCGCTGGCGAACTGGCTGCAGCGTTATGCGGTTTTCGTGGGGACCAAACGCGGGCTCGCCAATGCCCTCCACTCGGGCGATCCGGCCTACGACGCCCTGCCCGCGCATTTCGAACAGAGACTGCGGCCCGCGTTTCGGAAACTGTTCGACACCGCAATGGCCGCCGGCGAAATTCGCACGGATGCCAACGCCAAAGATATTCTGGGCGCGGTGGCGAGCCTGTGCATGTCCGCTTACAACAAGGACCCCGATAATGCGCGGCGCATGGTTAGTCTGTTCGCCGACGGACTGCGCTACGGCGTCAAGCCGCCCGGGACGCGCTCATCGTAACGGCGCGGGTCAGGTCTTTCCGCTCATGTAATCCGGCAGCCAGCTCTCGAAACCGTTCCTGAGCTTGGCGATCGTCACCGGCGACTCGCCCTCAATGGCGATGGCGTGGCCGCCGGTCTTGCCGATGACGTGGCACGGCACATTCACCGCCTTGAGCTTGCTCAGCACCGTGAGCAGATGCGTTTCGGGCACGGTGACGACATAGCGTCCCTGATCCTCGCCGAACCAGTAGGCATGCGGCACAAGGTCTTCCGGCGGCGCGTCGAGAATCGCGCCGATGCCGCTCGCCATCGCCATCTCGGCGAGCGCGACCAGCAGGCCGCCGTCCGACACGTCATGCACCGCGCTGGCGGTGCCGCCCTTGATCATGCCGCGCACCACGTCGCCGTTGCGCCGCTCCACCGCAAGATCGACCGGCGGCGGCGCGCCCTCCTCGCGACCGCAGATGTCGCGCAGATAGACCGACTGGCCGAGCCAGCCCTGCGTATCGCCGATCAGCAGGATCGCCTCATCGGCGGCCTTGAAGGCGAGCGTCGCGGATTTGGTGAAATCGTCGAGCAGGCCCACGCCGCCGATGGAGGGCGTCGGCAGGATGCCGCGGCCGTTGGTTTCGTTGTAGAGCGAGACGTTGCCCGACACGACCGGGAAATCCAGCGCCTTGCAGGCTTCCGAGATGCCCTTCAGGCAACCGACGAACTGGCCCATGATCTCGGGCCGCTCGGGATTGCCGAAGTTCAGATTATCCGTGATCGCAAGCGGCTTGCCGCCGACTGCGGTGATGTTGCGCCACGCCTCGGCCACCGCCTGCTTGCCGCCTTCGAACGGATCGGCTTCGCAATAACGCGGCGTGACGTCGACGGTCAGCGCGAGACCCTTCGGCCCGTCCTGCACGCGCACCACGGC
This sequence comes from Bradyrhizobiaceae bacterium, assembly GCA_003963145.1. Lineage (GTDB taxonomy): Bacteria > Pseudomonadota > Alphaproteobacteria > Rhizobiales > Xanthobacteraceae > Afipia. The sequence goes on along the minus strand of RXJJ01000012.1, from coordinate 286,519 downwards.
GGCGTCGCCGCCCGGACGCTGCATGGTGTTGCCGCCGATGACGTGATCGTATTGCTCCCAGACCCAGCGCTTCGAGCAGAGGTCCGGCGTCGCCAGCAATTTGGCCAGCGCCTGCGGCACAGCCATCGGCGCGTGCACGTCTCGCGCGTGGATCATCGGGAGCTGTGGCGAGGGCACATGCGGACGATCGTAGAGCGGCGCCTCGTCGCCCAGCTCCTTGATCGGCAGGTCCGCCATCACGTCGCCGCCGTGCTTGACCACGAAGCGTTTGGTCGGCGTGGTATGGCCGACCACCGCGAAATCGAGGCCCCACTTTTTGAAGATCGCCTCGGCTTCCTTTTCCTTCTCGGGCTTGAGCACCATCAGCATGCGCTCCTGCGATTCGGAGAGCATCATCTCGTAGGCGCTCATCCCTAGCTCGCGCGTCGGCACCGCGTTGAGATCAAGATCGACTCCGAGATCGCCCTTCGCGCCCATCTCGACCGCCGAACAGGTGAGGCCCGCCGCGCCCATGTCCTGAATCGCGATGACGCAACCCTTCTCCATGATCTCGAGGCACGCCTCGAGCAGCAGCTTCTCCGCGAACGGATCGCCGACCTGCACGGTCGGCCGCTTCTCCTCGCTGGCGTCGTCGAACTCCGCCGAAGCCATGGTCGCGCCGTGAATGCCGTCGCGGCCCGTCTTCGATCCGAGATAGACGATCGGCATGTTCACGCCGCTCGCCGCCGCGTAGAAAATCTTGTCGGCTTCCGCCAGACCCACCGCCATCGCGTTGACGAGGATGTTGCCGTCATAGCGCGTATGAAAACGCATCTGGCCGCCCACCGTCGGCACGCCGAACGAATTGCCGTAGCCGCCGATGCCCGCGACCACCCCGGACACGAGATGGCGGGTCTTGGAATGGTTCGGATCGCCGAAGGACAGTGCGTTGAGGCACGCGATCGGCCGCGCGCCCATGGTGAACACGTCGCGCAGGATGCCGCCGACGCCCGTGGTCGCGCCCTGATACGGCTCGATGAAACTCGGATGGTTGTGGCTCTCCATCTTGAACACGACCGCCAGTCCGTCGCCGATGTCGATCACGCCGGCGTTCTCGCCCGGACCCTGAATGACCCACGGCGCCTTTGTCGGCAGGCCGCGCAGATGGATGCGCGAGGATTTGTACGAGCAGTGCTCGTTCCACATCGCCGAGAAGATGCCGAGCTCGGTGAATGACGGCACGCGTCCGATCAGTTTCAGGATGCGCTCGTACTCGTCGGGCTTGAGGCCGTGCTGGGCGACGAGTTCGGGGGTGATGGCGGGTTCGTTCGTGATCGTCAAGGCGACGGCGCTCCGGGACTACAGTTCTGCGGCTTTTGCGCGATCAGAAAGCTCTGCGACGCAGATTGTTTGTGATTTCGGCTCTTTGTGCACGGCGGCTCCCGCCCCGGCAAGCCTAAGGTAGGTAGAAATCCCGCGTAAAAAAGCTCAAATGAGCGAACGGTGGACTGCCCTGCGTGAAACCGCTCAGGTCGTGAATAACGCGCGTTCCTCGGTGAAAATGCCGGTCAGATGATCGGCGGCTGCCCGGATCGCGACATCCTTGCGGTCCTGCGCCCGCATGATCAGCCAGAGTTCGCGGCCCGGCGGATCATGAGCCAGAGGACAGGGGCGCAGTCCCGCGGACCGTCTCCCCAGAAAATGCGGCAATAACGCAAGTCCCGCGCCCGCGCGCGCCGCCAGCGCCTGCGACACCTGGCTGCTGGTCCGCAACGACACACGCCGGCGCGGGAAATGGCGCGCCAGCCACACCGCCTCGGGCAGATGAGCGTTCGCCTCGTCAAACCCGACAAAGGGCGGCTCGCCGCCCGTCTCGGCGCGGCGGCAAAGCGCCGGAGTTCCGTAAAAGCCGAATCCCACAGTCAGGAGCGGTTTTGCAACCACATGGCCATCCTGGGGGCGGCGGCCATAGCGCAGCGCTATATCCGTCTCACGACGCTCGAGGCTGACAAGACGCACGTCCGGCGCAAGGTCGATATCCAGCGCCGGGTTTCGCTGCACGAGTCTGGCCAGACGTTCGATCAGGAAGCCGTGAGACAGGGTCGGCGGCGCATTGATCCGCACGAGGCCCGTCGGCTGCTCGTCGCCGCCTCCCCTGCGCAGCGCCGACGCAGCCCGCTCCATATCGCCGGCAAGACCGAGCACACGCGTTCCGGCCGGCGTGAGGACGTAGCCGTCCGTGCGCCGTTCCGCCAGCCTTGCGCCTGTGGCCCGCTCAAGGGACTTCACACGCCGCGACACCGTCGCATGATTGACGCCGAGCGCACGCGCCGCGGCCGACAGGCTGCCGTGACGCGCCAGCGCGGCGAACACCCGGATATCCTCCCAGTCGAGGTCTGTGCGAATTTGATCAGCCATTGATCGATAATAGCCGATTTTCTCACAGATGGCAGCGGCCTAGTTTCCCCAAAGCACAAAGAGGAAACAGCAATGTCGGCTTCAGAACTCAATCTCACGCTCATCGGCGGCCCGACGGTCCTGATCGAATATGACGGCATCCGCCTGCTCACGGATCCGACCTTCGATCCGCCCGGCCTTTATCGCGAGGGGCCTCCCGTCCGCTTTGAAAAGACGTCGGGCCCTGCCCTGTCAGTGAACGAAATCGGCCATCTCGATGCCGTGCTGCTCAGTCACGACCAGCATTTCGACAATCTGGACAATGCCGGGCGCGCGATGCTGCCCGGCGTCGATACGGTCTACACGACAGTGGCGGGCGCAGGCCGGCTCGGCGGCAACGCCGTCGGCCTCGATCCTTTCGAAACGCGGACGTTGAAGGGACGCAACGGCAAGACGCTGTTCGTCACCGCCACTCCGGCTCGTCACGGTCCGGTTGGCATCGAACCGTTTTCAGGCGATGTCGTGGGATTTGCACTGGGCGCTGAGAAGCCGGGCGATCTCGCCTATATCACCGGCGACACCGTATGGTACGCAGGCACGGCGGACGTTGCGCAGCGTTTCTCGCCAAGGGTTGTCGTGCTGTTCACCGGCGCAGCGGAGCCGCGCGGCCGTTTTCACGTCACCATGGGAAGCGAAGATGCACTGGAAGCGGCTCATGCCTTTCCCAACGCAACTCTCGTCGCGGCCCATAACGAAGGCTGGGTCCATTTCCGGGAAACGCAGGACCAGCTTGCGGATGTGTTCGACAAGTTCAGTCTCTCGTCACGCCTGACGCGGTTCGAACGGGGCAAGCCGCTCTCGATCCCGTAATGACGGCGCTAACAAGTTAAGCCGCGCTCTCCAGATGCGCGGCGAGGCCCGCGAACAGGCCGCGGCCGTCGGTGCAGCCCATGATTTCCTCGACGTGATTTTCGGGATGCGGCATCATGCCGAGCACATTGCCCTTGTCGCTGACGATGCCGGCGATGGAGGCCGCCGCGCCGTTGATGTTGTGCGTATCGCCGACCTCGCCCGACGCCGAGCAATAGCGATAGAGCACGCGCCCATCACCCTCGAGCCGCTTGAGCGTCTCGGCGTCGGCGGCATAGTTGCCCTCGCCATGCGCCACCGGCACGCGGATCACCTGCCCGGCATTGTAGCCGCGCGTGAACGGCGTATCGGAGCGCTCGACCCGCAGATGCACGTCGCGGCAGATGAATTTCAGCTTCGCGTTGCGCATCAGCACACCGGGCAGAAGACCCGACTCGCACAGGATCTGGAAACCGTTGCAAACACCGAGCACGAGGCCGCCCTTCGCCGCGTGGGCACGAACCGCATCCATGACCGGCGCGCGGGCCGCAATCGCTCCGCAGCGCAGATAGTCGCCGTAGGAAAACCCGCCCGGCACCACGACAAGGTCGGTGCCCTTCGGCAGGCTGGTCTCGGCATGCCAGACCATCGCCGGCTCGCGCCCGGATATGAGCTCGAGCGCGCGCGCCATGTCGCGCTCGCGATTGATGCCCGGAAAGACGAGAATGGCCGAGTTCATGGGATTTGTCGGGGTTCCGGCGAGTCACAGTGAATTGACATCATGTAGCCGCTTGAGCCCGGTCTTTCCAGTGTTAGTGTGGCGGTTCAGACGTTCGCTTCACCGATTTCCTGCGACCTCTTCAAGCGAACGTCTGAACCAAAGCCACACTAGAATTATGGCTAGTGTCCCTTCGAATCCGAAGTTCGCTACGAAGCCAGCAGAACAATAAGGCGAACTTCGGATTCGGGACCCTGGCTTGGGCACGCAGCGTTGCAACATCGCTGATCAACAAGAACGCTGATTAACAAGAATCCGGGAGCGAAACGATGGACGATAATCGCAGAAATTTCCTCAAATCGACCGCGGCCGGTGCTGTCGCCGGAGGGTTGCTGCCGGGCATGGCTCGCAGCGCCTTCGCGCAGGCGGCCGGCGGCGCGAAAGGCCCACCACAAATGACGGCTTCGCCAAAGAACATGACTTTCACGATGCTGCAAGGCGAGACCGGCGCCTCGCTCGGGGTCCGTACCGACAAGGGCATCATCGATATTGCCGCCGCCGAAGATGCGTTCAAGCTCGGCGCGCCGGCCTCGACCGACGAGATCATCGCGGGCGACTACGATCCCGCTGCCCTCAAAAGCACGATCGACAAGGCTGTGGCCGCCGGCGGCAAATATCTCGTTTCCGAGAAAACCGCGAAATTCGCGCCCGTGGTGACGAGCCCCAGCAAGATCATCTGCGTCGGGCTCAACTACCGGGATCACGCCAACGAAGCGGCCATGAAAATTCCGTCCGAGCCGATATTGTTCAACAAATATAATTCCGCCCTCAACAACCATAACGGCACCATCGCGGTATCGAAGGAGCCGGGGCATCAGTTCGACTACGAAACCGAACTGGTGGCGGTGATCGGCAAGGAGGCGCGCAACGTCAGCGAAGCCGATTCACTGGACTACGTGTTCGGCTACACCGTCGGACAGGATTTCTCCGAGCGCGATCAGCAATTGCGGGACGGCCAGTGGATGCTCGGCAAGACCGGCGACGGCTGGGGGCCGATCGGCCCGTGGCTGAAAACCGCCGACCAGATCGATCCTGACGATCTCGTCCTGAAGACCTTCGTCAACGGCGAGGAGCGGCAGAACGCGCACACAAGCGACATGATCTTCAATGTCCGCAAGATCGTCTCCTTCGCGTCGAAATACTTCACGCTGGAGCCCGGCGACATCATCTTCACCGGCACGCCGTCAGGCGTGATCCTCGGCTACCCGAAGGACAAGCAGGTGTGGCTGAAGGCCGGCGACAAGATCGTCTCGAGCATCGACAAGATCGGCGAGCTGCATTTCACGCTCACCTGAAGTTCAGGACCTGCAGCATGCCTGTGGCCGCTTCTGGCGGCCGCAGGCATTTCACGAATGGGCGGAGCGCGAGTGCCAGAGGCGCCAGGCGCGAAGATCGATGCGCCGCTTCCTGATCGAATTGCGCAGCTTGCCGGCAACCTTCCTGATGCCGCGCGGCGCAACCTCGTTTTGGATGCGCTGCAAATCCTTTTCGTCGATCGCAAACGCGGCGCACGCCTGCGCCATCTGCTCGACCGGCATGTTGCTGCCCAGCGAACGAAAGAAACGCTCGAGCACGATCGGCAAGGCCAGCGTCTGCCGCCAGTAGTGCACCAGAAACTCCCCGAAGGAATGCATCTGGCAACGGTTTTCCGCAACGAGCGATAAGGCGAGCTGCTCGACCATGTTGCGCGGCGTGAAGAAGAACACCAGTTCGTCGTTCAGCGCGACGATGTCATTCATGATCCCGGCGCGGATTTCGTTTTCCGAGAAGGCGACAACGCCCGAATTCCAGATCGACCATGGCGGGCCGGGCCGCAGGCCGAAGCTGCGAAGCAAATCGCCGCTTTTTTGCAGAGCCCTGAAATAATGCGGGTAGAAATCCCGCCTGATCTCGCCTTCGTTTTCATAGAAATAGGCGGCGGGCGCATCCCGCAGCGGGTCCTTCAGCGCGTCGAACGCGGCATCGGGAAGTTTCAGCCAGCGCGTGTCGCAATCGACGTAGATATGTAACGCCGGTCCGATGTCGGCGCAGGCGCGCTGCAGGACCTTGAGCTTGGTACGATGGACGTAATCCAGCGGCCCCTTGTAGGCCACGATCTCCTCCGGCGTCAGCCCGATCGCGCGGATCAGATCGTGACGCGGGAACGCGTCCGGCCTGTCGGTGTAAATGACGATCCGGTAGTCGCGGCGTCCCTGCTTCAGCAACAGGTCAAGCAGCGTCAGCGCGGAAAAAATCGTCTGGTCGAAGAATTTCTTTCCGCCATGACAAAGGTAGATGACGAAACGGCTGGGATCGGCGTCTGTCATCGGCGTCCTGTCAGGCGCTTTTACTGAACGATCTCGACGCGGTAATTCTCGATGACGGTATTGGCGAGCAGCCTGTCGGCGGCCGCTTTCAATGCGGCTTCCGCCCTGGCCTTGTCGGTGCCGGCGAGTTCGATGTCGAACACCTTGCCCTGCCGCACGCTGGCAATGCCATCGACCCCGAGCGACTTCAGCGCGCCCTCGATCGCCTTGCCCTGCGGATCGAGAACGCCGTTTTTCAAAGTGACCGTAACGCGGGCTTTCATTTTACACTCATTGCCTCATCATGGCCGGGCTCGTCCCGGCCATCCACGTCTATTCCAATTTGAAGCCGCCAAGACGTGGATGCCCGCGACAGGCGCGGGCATGACGCCTGAGAGGCGTGCGTTCAGCTCTTCACCAGCACCGGTCCGGAGCCGGCCGGACGCTCGTTCTCGATCAGGATGCCGAGACGCTTGGCGACTTCGGTATAGGCCTCGAGCAGGCCGCCGAGATCGCGGCGGAAGCGGTCCTTGTCCATCTTCTCGTTCGACTTGATGTCCCACAGCCGGCACGAGTCCGGCGAAATCTCGTCGGCGACGATGATGCGCATCATCTCGTTCTCGAACAGGCGGCCGCACTCCATCTTGAAATCGACGAGGCGGATGCCGACGCCGAGGAACAGGCCGGAGAGGAAGTCATTGACGCGGATCGCCAGCGCCATGATGTCGTCGATCTCCTGCGGAGTCGCCCAGCCGAACGCGGTGATGTGTTCTTCGGACACCATCGGGTCGCCGAGCTGGTCGTTCTTGTAATAGAACTCGATGATCGAGCGCGGCAGCTGCGTGCCCTCCTCGATGCCGAGACGCTGCGACAGCGAGCCGGCGGCGACGTTGCGCACCACGACCTCCAGCGGCACGATCTCGACCTCGCGGATCAGCTGCTCGCGCATGTTGAGGCGCTTGATGAAGTGCGTCGGCACCCCGATGTCGTTCAGATGCTGGAAGATGTATTCCGAGATCCGGTTGTTGAGGACGCCCTTGCCCTCGATGATCTGGTGTTTCTTGGCATTGAACGCGGTGGCGTCGTCCTTGAAATGCTGGATCAGGGTTCCGGGCTCGGGTCCTTCGTACAGAACCTTGCCCTTGCCTTCATAAATACGACGCCGACGGCTCATAGGGATGTACCGTGTGTTGTTGAAATCCATGGATCGGGATGCTCCGGAGTTTACGCGATACGCGGCGGAGCTGCCGCGAAGCCCGGAACCGCGAAACAAAGCGAGAACCGGACTCATCGGCAACCTAACCGATCGGGCCACCCGATACAACGCAAGCAGAGGCGTTTTACCGGGGTGTTTGTCGGTTATCCTGCGACCTTAAACATGTTGCCCAAGAGGCCCCGGAACCTGTATTCGGGGCCGGCCACAATCGCCCAAACAACTGACGGAACGGATATATGACCTCTTTCGACAAACGCGAGGAAGGCTTCGAGAAGAAGTTCGCCATCGACGAGGAGCTGCGGTTCAAGGCCGAAGCGCGGCGCAACAAGCTTCTGGGCCTGTGGGCGGCGGAACAACTGGGTAAATCCGGCGACGACGCGGCAGCCTATGCCAAGGACGTCGTGGCGGCGGATTTCGAGGAAGCCGGAGATGCCGACGTGCTGCGCAAGGTCGCGGCCGACCTCGCGGGCAAGGGCGTTTCCGAGCAGCAGGTGCGCGTCAAAATGGACGAGCTGATGGCGACCGCCATTGCACAGGTGAAAGCGGGCACCTAGCTCGCCCCTCATCTTGATTTGCGAGCACCGGCGAGCCGCGAGGGATGACGCGCCTTGCATTTGCCTGTAAGGCTCGCGGTTCCATGACCTCGAGCCTTTTCATCATTGTGGCCGCCGGCGCGGTGGTCGCCGGCTTCGTTCAGGGCCTGTCGGGCTTTGCCTTCGGGCTGGTCGCGATGTCGCTCTGGGCCTGGTTCATCGAGCCCCGCCTCGCCGCCGCCATGGTGGTTCTGGGATCGTTCGCCGGTCAACTGCTCGCGGTGTTTTCGGTGCGCCGGGGCTTCAATCTTCGCCTGCTGCTGCCGTTCCTGATCGGCGGGCTGGCCGGCGTGCCGGTCGGAACGCTGCTCCTGCCCTATCTCGATATCGATCTGTTCAAGCTTCTGCTCGGGCTGCTGCTGGTTCTGTGGTGTCCCGCCATGCTGATGTCCTCGCAGTTGCCGCGCGTCCACGCCGGGCCCGCCGCTGATGGCGCGGTCGGCTTCCTCGGCGGCATACTGGGCGGGATCGGCGGCTACACCGGCGCCATCCCCACTTTATGGTGCACGCTGCGCGGTCTCGAAAAGGACACCCAGCGCGCGATCATCCAGAATTTCAATCTGGGGATTCTCAGCGTCACGCTGCTGGTCTACATCGCGACCGGCCTCATCACGGTCCAGATGCTGCCGGTTTTCGCCGTGCTCATTCCGGCCATGCTGATCCCGGCGTTTTTGGGAACGCGGCTCTATATCGGCATCAGCGAAGCCACGTTCCGCAGGATCGTTCTCGGCCTTCTCACCGCATCGGGCGTCGCCCTGCTCGCCTCGGCGCTGTCGCATTACCTGTCTCGCGGCTAGCGCGAGAGCGGCGCACCGGCGGCGCGGACCTTGCTTTTGGCGGCAACAGGATTATATTCCTCGCATGATCCGCACGCGCCTTCCCGTCATCACCAGACTCCGCGTTCAGCCGAATGAGGTGATGGAAGGATCGCAGGCGGCCGTCCGCGCACGCGGCACGCGGTCGCCGCACACGGAGGCCAAGGTGGCCGTCGTGCGCCGCCTGATCGAACAAACCACGCTGAGCTATTCCGAGATCGCGCTGAGGACCGGCGTCGGCCGCGCCTCGATCTGCCGCTGGACGCGCGATCAGAAATGGCAGCGGCCGCTGTTCGCGCCGCGCGCGACTGACACAGTACCGACCATCCGCGCCGGGCAGAAACTGAAATTGCGCTTGCTGGCCGAACGGCTCCGGGCGATTGCCGAGCGCGCCATTCGCGAACTGGAGGAGCAAGAGAGCGTCGATCTTACAAAGCTCGCTGAGGCGCTGGAGCTTTTAAAGCTGGCGAAACTCGCGGTCATCGGGAGGCACGGTCCGCGCAAGCGGCGTCGCAGGCTCATCGATGACGCCGCGAACAACGCCGACGCCCCGCAGCTATTCGACGCCGCGCCGCGCGAGTTGCTGCGTGGCCTTCGCGCCGCCGGTATCGACACCCTGCTCGCTCCGGAAGAAGCGGTGATGGATTTCATAGCCAGCCGCACGCCAATACCGAAAAACCTAACGCGGAAGCAGCGGCGGGAAAAGTATCTGAGGGAAAGGCGCTAACCGCAAGTCGCTGCTACACCCTCAACACGTCATTGCCGGACTTGTCCCGGGCATCCAAGCCTTGCGTCCTTTACGCGCGTCCGGCTTTATTGGTCGAAAGGGGATTCCATGAGCCGGCTGTTAATCCAAAAATACTTCAACGAACTGGCAAGTCTGAAGAAATTCTCTGGCTCCCTCACCGAGGGCGTGATTTCCGAGGCGTTCAAGGACCTCCTGAAAGATTGGTCCCGCCAGAATAACCTCCACTTCATCAGCCAGTATGAGTTCGTCTCCCCTCAGAAGAACCGGATCAGGCCGGACGGCACCATCCTGCATGATCTGCGCGTGCCGCTGGGGTATTGGGAAGCGAAGGACACCGCGGACGACCTCGACGAGGAAATCCGCAAGAAGCTTGCCAAGGGTTATCCGCAAGACAATATCATCTTCGAAAATTCCGACACGGCGGTCCTGATCCAGAACAGGCAGGAAGTGCTGCGCTGCTCGATGACCGACGAGGCGGCGCTGCAAAAGCTGGTGACCTTGTTCTTCAGCTATGAGCGCGAGGAAATTCGCGACTTCCGCGCCGCCGTTCAGCAGTTCAAAACCGACCTGCCCGCCGTACTGGAGGCGCTGCGCGCCCGCATCGACGACGCCTACAAGAAGAACGCGGCCTTCGGAAGGATTGCCGCCGACTTCCTCAAGCACGCCAAGGAAACCATCAATCCCGCGATCGGCGAAGCCGATGTGCGCGAGATGCTCATCCAGCACATCCTGACCGAGGAAATTTTCGCCAAGGTCTTCGACAGCGGCGACTTCCACCGCGAGAACAACATCGCCAAGGAGCTCTACGCGCTGGAAGACAAGTTCTTCACCGGCCAGGTCAAGCGTGAAACGCTCAAGGGCCTCGAACCCTATTACGCGACCATCCGTGCCAACGCCGCGCTGATCACCAGCCACGCCGAGAAGCAGACCTTTCTCAAGGTCATCTACGAGAATTTCTACAAGGTCTACAATCCGAAGGCCGCCGACCGACTCGGCGTCGTCTACACCCCGAACGAGATCGTGAAATTCATGATCGAGGGCGCGGACTGGCTGACCCAGAAGCACTTCGGCAAAAGCCTCATCGACCGGGATGTGGAGATTCTCGATCCGGCCACCGGCACCGGCACCTTCATCTGTGAATTGCTAGAGCACTTTCGCGGCCAGCCAAAGAAGCTCGCGCACAAATACAAGAACGAGCTGCATGCCAACGAAGTCGCCATCCTGCCCTACTATGTCGCCAACTTGAATATCGAAGCGACCTACGCAGCGATCTCGGGCCAGTTCGCGGAGTTTCCGAACCTCTGCTTTGTCGATACGCTCGACAACGTCACGGGTCTCGGCATCCGCACCGGCCAGCATGTCGGCGACCTGTTCGGCGCCCTGTCGGAAGAAAACGTCGAGCGCGTTCGGCGCCAGAACAAGCGCAAGATTTCCGTCATCATCGGCAACCCACCCTACAATGCCAACCAAGCGAACGAAAACGACAACAACAAGAACCGCGAATATCCGCACATCGACAAATTGATCAAGGACACCTACATCAAGCTGTCGATCGCGCAGAAGACCAAGGTCTACGATATGTATGCCCGCTTCTTCCGCTGGGCGAGCGACCGGCTTCATGACGATGGTGTGTTGGCCTTCATCACCAATCGCAGCTTCATCGAAACCCGAACTTTCGATGGATTCCGAAAATCTGTAACGCAGGATTTCAATGAGATATTCGTTGTCGATCTTGGCGGCGACGTACGCGCCAATCCGAAATTGTCTGGCACCAAGCACAATGTCTTCGGTATCCAGACCGGCGTTGCCATCTCGTTTCTTGTCAAACGCCGCAAGCAGAAGGGTTGCAAGATATTCTATGCTCGACGACCCGAGATGGATACGGCGGAAGAAAAGCTAACCTTCCTCAGCAGCACGCAGGCATCGGCAATTCCATTCGAACAAATCGAGCCGGACAAGAACGGCAATTGGATACGCCAGGCAGAGAACGACTGGGACGGCCTTCTTCCAATTGTCGACAAGAAGACGAAATCTTCAAAGTCGAAGTCAAAAGAAAGGGCCATTTTCAAGCTTTACTCTTTAGGCGTATCTACAAATCGGGACGAATGGCTGTACGGTCATTCTCGCGACCAAGTTGAGGCGAAAGCCAAACTCCTCAGTTTGCGCTACAACGACGGAAGCCCTGACAGTCAAGAAGAGCGCACAAGGTTGAAATGGTCTGAAACGCTAACGCGCCGGAAAAACTCAGGCAGCGTCGAGCACTTCGATAAACAACGGATTATCGAAGCAAACTACCGACCTTTCTTCCGACTGTATGTTTACCGCTCCGATCTTTACATTGATCGACCCGGCCTTTCGAACCTGTTCTTTCCGGATAAGGACTCGCACAATTTAGCAATCTGCTTTAATGACACCGGTGCCCGCACGCACCCTTGCTTACTAGCCACAAATGGACCCGCCGATCTTCACTTTGGTGCTGCCATCGATGCTTACCAGCAAGCCCCGCTCTTTTCCTACTCGTCTGGGGAACGCATCGATAACGTCACCGACTGGGCGCTCAAGCAGTTCCAGAAAGCCTATCCCAAGGACGGCAAGACCGCGAAAGCAAAGCCGATCACCAAGGACGCCATCTTCCACTACGTCTACGCCGTCCTACACGACCCCGTCTATCGCGAGACATACGCCCTCAACCTCAAACGCGAGTTTCCGCGCATCCCGTTCTATCCGGATTTCTGGAGATGGGCGGTCTGGGGCGAGACCTTGATGGCGCTACACATCGCCTATGAGAAGGTCGAACCGTGGCCGCTGACACGCATCGACACGCCGGATGAAAGGGCGCGGGCGGCGGGCGTCGCGCCGAAGGCGATGTTGCGCGCCGACCGCGAGAACGGCGCGATCCAGCTCGACACCGAAACCCGGCTGTCCGGCATTCCGCCCGAGGCCTGGACCTACCGGCTCGGTAACCGCTCCGGCATCGACTGGATTCTCGAACAGTATAGGGAGAAGACGCCGAAAGACCCGACCATCCGCGAAAAGTTCAACACCTATCGCTTCGCCGATTACAAGGAAAAGGTCATTGACCTCATAGCCCGCGTAACCCGCGTCAGCGTCGAAACGGTCAAGATCATAGAAGCGATGCGAGCAGAAAAGCGGTAACTGTTGTTCTCCTCTCACTCCTCCTTGTAGCCGAGCAGTTGCTCGTTGCCCTTCGCGCCGTAGTATTTGAACGGAAGGAATTTGCCCGTCATGCCGAGCTTGACGCGGTCGCCCTTCGGATCGGCCTGCCGGTCGATCGTCATGTCGAAATCGATCGCCGACATGATGCCGTCGCCGAATTCCTCCTCGATCAGAAGTTTCATCGCCGGCCCATTGACGAGCACCAGTTCGTAGAGGCGATAGATCAGCGGATCGGTCGGCGGCATCGGCGTCGCGGTGCCGCGCATCGGCACTTCATTCAGCATCGTCTCCTCGATCTTGGAGAGACCGAACAGCTTAGCCGCGTTCGCCGCCATGGGCTTGGTCATCTTGTGCTGGCCGAGAATGGCGCCAACGACGAGCACCGGCGACATGCCGCCGATCTCCTCGCAGATCTTCTTCCACGTCCAGCCATTCTCGCGCTTGATGTCGAGCAGCTTTTCGGTGAGGTCGGATCGTTTCATGGCAGACTCCTGTTTTTTTGACCGACATTGGGAATGGCTTCGAGTGCGCCGGCGACGATCGACGGCTCGGCGCGGCCGGGACGCACCACCGGCACGTTGCGCGGATTGAAATCCGGCGTTTCGGACACGAACGTCTTCGAGCGGCTGACCAGAAAATCGATGACGTGATTGCGCGTCGCGTAATACAGGGGATGGCGGTGCAGATCGGTGCGCACGCGATCCTTCGGCAGCGGATTTTCGACGACCTCCGCCAGCACCGCGCCGGGGCCGTTGGTCATCAGAAAGATTTTATCGGCCAGATAGATCGCCTCGTCCACGTCATGGGTGATCATGAACGTGGTCTGGCCGGTTTCAAGGCAGATACGCCGCACCTCGTCCTGCAGCGTGCCGCGCGTGAGCGCGTCGAGCGCCGAGAACGGCTCGTCCATCAGCAAAATCTTCGGCGTGATCGACAGCGCGCGCGCAATGCCGACACGCTGCTTCATGCCGCCGGAGAGTTCGGACGGGCGCTTCTGCTCCGATCCGGTCAGGCCGACCAGATCGATGAAGGTCTGCGCATGCGCCTTGACCTTCGCCTTGTCCCATTTCGGCCATTTCGACGTCACGGCATAAGCGACGTTGCCCATCACGGTACGCCAGGGCAAAAGCGCGTGGCTCTGGAAGATCACCGCGCGATCGAGGCTGGTGCCGTCGATGGCCTGGCCGTCGACGATCACCGTGCCCTCGCTCGGCTGGTCGAGCCCGGAGAGGATGTTCAGCACCGTGGTCTTGCCGCAGCCGGAATGGCCGATGATGCAGGCGAACTCGCCGCGCTCCATCGACATCCACAGATGCTCGAAAATGGTGGTGCTTTTGCCGCCGGGCGCGGGATAGCGCTTGGCGATGTCTTCGATGGAGATGAATCCGGGCATGCGTTACTCCGGAAACGTGACCATGCGCGTGAACTGCGCAAGGATCTGATCGAAGATCATGCCGACCACGCCGATCACGAGAATGGCGATGATGACGTTGGTGATCGACAGGTTGTTCCACTCGTTCCAGACGAAGTAGCCGATGCCGGTGCCGCCGACCAGCATCTCGGCGGCCACGATCACCAGCCACGCGATGCCGATGGAAATCCGCATGCCGGTCAAAATGGTCGGCGCGGCGGCGGGAAGAATGATCGTGAAGGCGCGGCGAATGGGGCCGACCTCGAGGGTGCGCGCGACGTTGACCCACTCCTTGCGAACCGTCGCGACACCGAAGGCCGTATTGAGCAGCATCGGCCAGATCGCGCAGATGAAGATCACGAAAATCGCGGAGATACCGGAATCCTTGATGGTGTAGAGCGCGAGCGGCATCCAGGCGAGCGGCGAGATCGGCTTGAGCACCTGGATGAAAGGATCGAGCGCCTTGCTCATGAGCGGCGACATACCGATCAGGAAGCCGAGCGGAATGGCGACGATGACCGCGAAGACATAGCCGGTCAGCACGCGCGCGATCGAATAAGCGAGCTGGATGCCGAGCCCCTTGTCGTTCGGGCCGTTATCGTAGAACGGCCGCTTGATGTGCTCCCACAGTTTCGCGCCGACATCGAGCGGCCCCGGCATCGCCGACTTGCCCTGCGTGGCGTTGAGGCCCATCAGCTTGGCGTATTCGGGATCCATGTTCGCGACCGCGCCCGTGCTGCGCGTGGCGAGGTGCCAGGCGCCGAGGAAGGTTACGAGAATCAGGATCGACACAAGCGCCGCCCGCAGGCGAAGGGATGATGTCATGACATTTCTCCCCGCGCGCCGCAGCAAACGCTCCCAACCCGGCCCGCGCGTCGCGCTTGCCGATACCACCGTCCGTTTCCATGCATGATCAGACCCTCCATGCGGAAACGTTAGCGGCGCCGCGAGGCGTGATGGATTGCAAATCCACGCAAGAGAGCGTGCAGGAATGCATCACGACGCCTTCTTGATCTTGAAGCTGTTGAGATACTCCTCGGGCTTCGATGGATCGAAGGTCTTGCCCATCACGGCGAACGACTTGGTGGTCGTCGAGGGCGGGGTCATGCCGACATCCTTCATCAGCTTGGCGGTGTCGGTGGCGAGGAACACCTGCTGGGCGACATTCTTGTAGTCCACATCGCCCTTGATCTGCCCCCACCGCTTCATCTGGGTGAGAATCCAGACTGCGAAGGATTGCCAGGGGAACGGATTGAAATCGACCCGCTCAGGCTGCTTGACGATGTTGCCGAGACCATCTGCGAAGGTGCCGGTGAGAATCTGCTCCAGCACGATCGGCGGCTGGTTGAGATAATTGGCCGGCGCGATCGCTTCGGCGATCTGCTTGCGGTTCTCCGCCTTGTGCGCGTAGGCCGTGGCGTCGATGATCGACTTCAGCAGCGCCGCATAGGTATTCGGCATCGTGGTGACGAACTCCTTCGACGCGGCGAAGGCGCAGCACGGATGTCCCTCCCAGATGTCCTTCGACAGAATGTGGATGAAGCCGACATTGTCGTACACCGCGCGCTGGTTCATCGGGTCTGGCCCGAGATAGCCGTCGATGTTGTCGGCGCGCAGATTGGCCACCATTTCCGGCGGCGGCACGGCGCGAATCTGAACGTCGGTGTCGGGATCGATGCCGTTTTCCGCGAGATAATAGCGCAGCAGGTAGTTGTGCATCGAATAGTCGAAGGGCACCGCGAACTTGAATCCCTTCCAGTTCTTCGGATCGCGATTGTCCTTGTGCTTGAGCGACAGCGTGATCGCCTGTCCGTTGATGTTCTCCACCGCCGGCATGGTGTAGGGCACGGGGTTGGAGCCGACGCCAAGCGTCAGCGCGAGCGGCATCGGCGAGAGCATGTGGGCGGCGTCGTATTCCTTGTTCACGGTCTTGTCGCGGATCACCGCCCAGCCCGCCGTCTTGATGACTTCGACGTTGAGCCCGTTCTTGGAATAGAAGCCCATCGGCGCCGCCATGATGATCGGCGTGGCGCAGGTGATCGGAATGAAGCCGATCTTGAGGTCGGTCTTTTCGAGCGCGCCGCCCGCGGCGAACACCTCGGTCGCGGTCTTGAGCGGGAAGAATTGCGAGACGGCGGCCAGCGCGGTCGCGGCGCCGACCGATTTCAGAAAGGCGCGGCGGGCGACATCCTGCGGAAACATCGCGCGCAGCACGGCGGAGGCGACGACATTCTCGAACTTCTTGTCTTCCGATTCCCCGATGCACTGGAGCGTGGCATCGCGGTCATGCTCCGCCTGCGAACGGTGACGGCCGCAGCCGCAACCGGAGGATTGAAGCGTGGTGTCGGCATCAAACGGATTGTCGAACATGGACATTGATGGCTCCCCTCTTGGCCTGTGTTATCCGTGTTCTACGCAAGGGGCGTGCCACTCCGGGGGTGGCTGAAAATGCCAATAACCCCAGTGAAAATGCGACATCTTGTCATTTACGAGAATTCGTTATAAACGAAAATTCGTATGTTGATTTACGAGATTTCGTAACATGCCTGTCCTGACCGACGCGCCCGTTCCCCCTGGAAGACCTTCTCTCGCGGGTCTTGTGGAAGGCATGTTCGATTTCGCAGCCGCACCACTGCTTTTGCTCGATCCCAAGACCGACCAGATCGCCGAAGCCAATCCGGCCGCTTGCACCCTGCTCGGCTATGACCGCGCATTGCTGCGCCAGATGAAAATCAGCGCCCTGCACGCCGGACAGGTTCCGGAACTGGTCGTGTTCACCCAGGCCGTGATCGCCAAGGGCAGCTACTGGACGCGCTCGCTCTCCCCGCGCCACGCCGCAGGCAAGGAACTGCATCTCGAATATGCAGGCTCGCTGGTGCCGCGCCCGGATGATGGCCCGATGATCCTGATCACCATCACCGACCTCAAGGAGCGTGAGCGACGGGCGGTCGATGCCGCGGCGGACGATTACATGCGCGGCGGCATTCCGGCCTGGAAGCGCGTCGAGCGGGTGTTCCGCGACATCGAGCGCGAGAACCAGCTGATCCTGGGCGCGGCGGGCGAAGGCATCTATGGCGTCAATGCGGAGGGGAAAACCACCTTCGTCAATCCGGCGGCCGAGCGCATGCTCGGCTGGTCGGCGGACGAACTCGTCGGCCACGACATTCATTCCATCGTGCACCACACGCATCACGACGGACGGCACTATCCGCACGAGGACTGCCCGATCTACGCGGCTTTCCGCGACGGCGCGGTCCACAAGATCGACAATGAGGTGTTCTGGCGCAAGGACGGCTCGAAGGTCTGGGTGGAATACACGTCCACCCCGATCCGCGACCGCAACCTCGTGGTCGGCGCCGTCGTTGTGTTCCGCGATGTCAGCCAGCGCCGCGAGGCCGACGAAAAGCTGCGCTCCGCGCTCGCCGAAGTCGATCAGCTTCGCGAAAAGCTGCAGCAGGAAAACGCCTATTTGCAGGAGGAAATCCGCATCGAGACCAATCCGCGCGGCATCATCGGCCGCTCGGACGCGATCCAGAACGTGCTGCGGCAGGTCAGCCTCGTCGCCCCGACCAGCGCGTCGGTGCTGATCACCGGCGAATCCGGCACCGGCAAGGAACTGATTGCGCGCGCGATCCATGAAGCCAGCGGACGGCATGACCGCCCCCTGATCCGGGTCAACTGCGCCGCGATCCCGCACGAATTGTTCGAAAGCGAATTCTTCGGCCATGTCAGGGGCGCGTTCACCGGCGCGCTGCGCGACCGCGTCGGACGTTTCGAGCTGGCCGATGGCGGCACGCTGTTTCTCGACGAGGTCGGCGAAATCCCGCTGGAACTGCAGGGCAAGCTGCTGCGCGTGCTGCAGGAGGGCAATTTCGAGCGCGTCGGCGAGGAGCGGACCCGCACCGTCGATGTCCGCGTCATCGCCGCGACCAACCGCGACCTCAGGCAGGAAGTGCAGCGCGGACGGTTTCGGGAAGACCTCTACTTCCGCCTCAACGTGTTTCCGATCCAGTCGGCCTCGCTGCGCGAGCGGCGCGAGGACATTCCCCTTCTGGCGCAGCACTTTCTGATGAGCGAGAGCAAGGCGCTGAATTCGGATTTGCGGCTCTCGGAGGCCGATGTTCGCAAACTGTCGCGCTACGACTGGCCCGGCAATGTGCGCGAATTGCAGAACGTGATCGAACGCGCCGCCATTCTGGCGCAGAACGGTCGGCTTAGGCTCGACTTGCCCGAGCCTCACTCTTCAGCCACGTCCGAGAGCCGCAAGGGCGAGGCGCGGCCGGTGATCCTGACCGACGGGGAATTGCGCGCACGCGAGCGCGCCAACATCGCCGCCGCGCTCAAGGCCTGCAACAACAAGGTCTCGGGCGCCGGCGGCGCGGCGGAATTACTGGCGATGAAGCCGACCACGCTGGCCTCGCGCATCAAGGCGCTGGGGCTGGGTTAATCGCTTCCCGGCGCGGCGATCCTGTCGAGCTGCGGCGCCAGATCCTGCTCGATATCGCCCGCATGCAGGAAACAGACGCGGTAGCCGCGCGCCTCGAGCCATGCCTTGCGCGCGATACGGTCGCGCGCGACCGACTCGTTTTCACCTTCATGGACGATCTCGACAGCGATGCGGCGAACGAACGATACGAAATCGGGAATATGCCGCCCGACCGGGGTCTGGCGCTTGAACTGCGCGGCGAAGCGTCGGTCGGTTTTGAGCGCCTGCCACAACAGACGCTCGGCATCGGTCGGGTTACGCCGCAGCAGCCGCGCCAGCCCGCGCACGGAACCGCCTGAATCGCTCTGTGCGCGGCCATCGCTGTGCTCGGCGAGCAGCGCGCGCAGCCGCGTCGCGCCCTCGCCATCCAGCACGCCACCATTGGCCGGCCCCTTGCGGCCCTCGGCAATCGCCATGACCACGCCGTGCAGGGTGTGCATGTCCTGCTTGGTCGGCTCCATGCGGCTGAAGATGTTGCGCAGGTTGACCAGCATCACGTCGCGCTTCTCGGGCGGGCGCAAAAATTCGACCTTGTCGAGCTCGGCGACGAGATTGTCGAAGAATGTCTGCATCTGATAGCTGGAGGCGCGCTCGGAGCGCTCGGGCATCGCGTGCGGGAGCGCGCCGCCGGTCGCATGCTTGAACCATTCATAGCCCATCAGCAGCACGGCCTGCGCCAGATTGAGCGAGGCGAAAGCGGGGTTGACCGGAAAGGTGACGATGCGGCCCGCGAGCGCGACCTCCTCGTTCTGCAAACCCCAGCGTTCGCGGCCGAACAGGATTCCCACCGTGCCGCCCTTGGCGGTTTCACCGATCGTCTCGCGCGCCGCCGCTTCCGGCCCGACCACGGGCTTGGCCTGATCGTGCGCGCGGGCGGAGGTCGCGAACAGCAGCGAGCAGTCGGCGACCGCGGCCTCCACGCTGTCGAACAGTTCGACTGCGGTCAGGATGTGATCGGCGCCGGCCGCGGCGCGCTGCGCGCTCATGCTCGGCCAGCCGTCGCGCGGCTTCACCAGCCTTAAACGCGTCAGCCCGAAATTGCCCATCGCCCGCGCCGCCATGCCGATGTTCTCGCCAAGCTGCGGCTCGACGAGGATGACGATGGGGCCGTCCGGCGTCACCGGCGTTTTGGTTCTGTCCGTACCTGACACGGGATGGAGGACCTTAAGCTGTGAATCGAAGGGCGTCCTTCACCCATCGCGCGTTCTGATTCAAGCCGCGAAGGGATTGAATCGGATCGCGAAGTTTTTGAATCAGGGACCGAAGATTTTGAATCAAGCCGCGAACGCGTTGATTCAAGCACTTAAGGCGTTGATTCAAGTTCTGAAGAAACAGAATCAACGCCCGAAAACGGCGTGAGAAAGCCGCCGCGCCGTCCGTAAATCCATAATAAAATGAATAGGTTACGGAATCGTGTTGAATCGGCGATTCCACCGAAAAACAGGCCAAAAAACAGGCACGCCCGCCCGCGCCGCAGGCCGAGGCCCGCGCCACAACCCCCTACTGCTTTGGGCTGCCTTTCGCGCCTGCGAGCGGGGTGCTATAGCCCGCTCGACAAACTCTTTCCCCAACATTCCCCCCTCAAGAAGGCACGATCAGCCATGGCCAAAATCAAGGTGACCAACCCCGTTGTCGAACTCGATGGCGACGAGATGACAAGGATCATCTGGAAGTACATCAAGGACAAGCTGATCCATCCCTTCCTCGACATCGACCTGAAATATTACGACCTCGGGGTCGAGCACCGCGACGCCACCAACGACCAGGTGACCATCGACGCCGCCAACGCCATCAAGCAGTACGGCGTCGGCGTGAAGTGCGCGACCATCACCCCGGACGAAGCCCGCGTGAAGGAATTCAATCTCAAGGAAATGTGGAAGTCGCCGAACGGCACCATCCGCAACATTCTGGGCGGCGTGATCTTCCGCGAGCCGATCATCTGCAAGAACGTGCCGCGCCTCGTCCCCGGCTGGACCAAGCCGATCATCATCGGTCGCCATGCCTATGGCGACCAGTATCGCGCCACCGACATCAAGTTCCCCGGCAAGGGCACGCTGTCGCTGAAATTCGTCGGCGAGGACGGCACCGTGATCGAGAAGGAAGTCTTCAAGGCGCCGGGCGCGGGCGTCGCGATGGAGATGTACAACCTCGACGATTCGATCCGCGACTTCGCCCGCGCCTCGCTGAACTACGGCCTGTCGCGCGGCTATCCGGTGTATCTGTCCACCAAGAACACCATCCTCAAGGTCTATGACGGCCGCTTCAAGGACATCTTCCAGGAAATCTACGACGCCGAGTTCAAGACGAAGTTCGAGGCCAAGGGCATCACCTACGAGCACCGCCTGATCGACGACATGGTGGCCTCGGCGCTGAAATGGTCCGGCGGCTATGTGTGGGCCTGCAAGAACTACGACGGCGACGTGCAGTCCGACACCGTGGCGCAGGGCTTCGGCTCGCTCGGCCTGATGACCTCGGTGCTGCTGACCCCGGACGGCAAGACTATGGAAGCCGAAGCCGCGCACGGCACCGTGACCCGCCATTACCGCGAACATCAGAAGGGCAAGGAGACCTCGACCAACTCCGTCGCCTCGATCTTCGCCTGGACGCAGGGCCTGTCCCACCGCGCCAAGCTCGACAACAATCCGGAACTGGCGAAATTCGCCGCGACACTGGAGAAGGTCTGCGTCGACACCGTCGAGAGCGGCTTCATGACCAAGGACCTCGCTTTGCTGGTCGGCGCGGATCAGCGCTGGCTCTCGACCACCGGCTTCCTCGACAAGGTCGCCGAGAACATGACCAAGGCGATGGCCTGACGATCAAGGGAGCCCGGGCGCATATTGGCTCCGGGTTCCCGCTTTTGTTCTCGTTCCCGGCCGCACGCGCCTAGACGCCCTGCTCCATCGCCGGCCTCGGTTTCCACAACGCCAGCGCCACGCCCGCGAGCGTCAGAACGACCGCGCCGATTTCGCGCCAGCCGACACTTTCACCGACAAACCACGCCCCGCTCAGAATGCCGATCACGGGGACCGACAGCATCCCGATCGCTGCCGTCGCCGCAGAAAGGCGGCGGATGGCCGCGTACCAGGTCAGATAACACGTGCCCATCGGCACCAGCGTCATGTAGGCCAGTGCGAACGCACTGTCGGGCTTCAGTCCGCCGAGGTCCGGGTGTTCGAATGCAAGCCCGAACACAACCATCGGCACGCAGCCCAGAAAGATCTGCCAGGCGACGAATGAGATCGGCGAAACCGGCAACGAGCGGGCGATCAGAAGGCTGCCCAGCGCAAACAGAATGGCGCCGGCAAGCGCCAGCCCGATGCCCACGATTTTGCCGGAGCCGAATCCCAGCGGGTGGCCGGAAAACAGGACGAACAATCCCGCAAATCCCAGAACGAGCCCGACGATGTCGCGCGGCTTCGGCCGGGAGCCGAGAACCGGCCACGCCAGCAATGTCGCCCAGATCGGCATGGTGTAAACCAGCAGCGCGGCTTCGCTAATCGACAGCGTCGTCATCGCGATGGTGGTAAAACCCATCCAGGCGAAAACGTTGGTGAACGTGGCGAGAAACAGGGAGCCCCACGTCTTTCGCGGCACGCTCAGCCGCTCGCGGTTCGCCGCCGCGATCGCGAAAAGTATGATCGCCGCCAGCACTCCGGTCACCCCGCGTGCGAACAGCGGCGGCCAGTCGCGCAGGATGATCCTCATGGCCGGCCAGTTCAGGCCCCAGCCGAGCGCGGTGCAGACCAGAAAAAGAAAGCCCGTCACTCCGGCCTGATGTGCGGGCGTCCGATTATGCATCGCCAGTCCTTAAAGCGCCATGCTGGCGCCGGTAGTGGTAGCGATAAAGCTCCTGCCCGATTCCAAGCTTGCGATAAAGCGTCAGCGCAGGATTGTTCGTTGCTTCCACCTGGAGACAAACCTGCGCCGCGCCTTTCGCCTTCGCCCAGTGCAGCAGCGCGATCGTCAGTCGCCGCGCATAGCCCTTGCCACGATGGGATGCGGCCGTCACCACCGATTCCAGACACATCAGATCGCCGTCGATAGCGACATAGGCCAGCGCGACCGGCTCATCGTTCTCGCACAACATGGCAAAACCCGACGGCAATGCGATCGCGCCGATCATGACCTCATAGGTTGCCCGCTGCACCGCCGGGCGATCCTGCGCGGCATGGATGGCGTCGAACCACGCGCGGGATGCTTCGTCCGCAATCGTCACGGCTGACTCTGATTGTGTTGCGATGGCCTCCAGCGCGCTGTGCAGCACGAGGCAATCGCCCTCGCGGGTGAAGCCCGAGCGGTCCAGCGCTGCGTCGGGATCGCCGCCGAGCAATGTCGGCACGCGCACGATCAGCGGCAGGTTCTGGTTGCGGAAAACATGTTCGAAGAAACCGAGGCCGGTATCGGTGAGCACGGCATTCGCCGTCAGCGGATTGACCGAATTGGCGCGGCGGCTGAGACCACCCGCAAGCCGCGCCTGCCAGTCGTCATAAACCACCGTCGTGAGCGCGGGCCACGCCTTGAGAAAGGCTGCCTCCGCGCGCCACGGCAAGGAAAGCATTACGCCCCAATCGCTTTTTCAATCGCGGCGAGTGCCGCGTCGGCCTTCGAGCCATCGGGCCCGCCGGCCTGGGCCATGTCGGGACGTCCGCCGCCGCCCTTGCCGCCGAGCGCCTCGGACGCCACGCGCACCAGATCGACCGCGCTGAATCGCGACGTCAGGTCCGGCGTCACGCCGACCACCACGCCTGCCTTGCCGTCTTCCGTCACGCCAACGATGGCGACGATGCCGTTGCCCACCTTCTTCTTGCCGTCATCGGCTAGGCTCTTGAGATCCTTCATCTCGATGCCCTGCACGGCGCGGCCGAGGAATTTCACGTCCGCAATAGTGCGCACATCGGCGCCGTTGCCGCCGCCCGCCGCCGCGCCGCCGCCCATCGCCAGCTTCTTGCGCGCGTCGGACAGATCGCGCTCGAGTTTCTTGCGCTCTTCCACCAGCGCCGCGATGCGCGCGGGCATATCCTCAAGCGTGGTCTTGAGTTCGGCAGCGGCGGTTTTCGCGATTCCGATGCTGTCATTGGCGGCATGGCGCGCGTTGTGTCCGGTCAGCGCCTCGATACGGCGCACGCCGGACGCCACCGCGCTTTCGCCGACCACCGAGATCAGGCCGATATCGCCGGTGCGTTTCACATGCGTGCCGCCGCACAGCTCGACCGACCAGCCGAGCGAATTCCCCTGCCCGGCGCCCATCGAGACCACGCGCACCTCGTCGCCATACTTCTCGCCGAACAGCGCGCGCGCGCCGGCCTCGCGCGCGTCGTCCACCGCCATCAGGCGCGTGGTCACCTCGCCGTTTTCCAGCACGATATCGTTGGCGATATCCTCGATCTTGCGCAGTTCGTCCGGCGTGATCGGCTTGGTGTGCGCGAAGTCGAAACGCAGCCGCTCCGGCGCGACCATCGACCCGCGTTGGGCAATGTGGTCGCCGAGCACCTGGCGCAACGCCTCATGCAGAAGATGGGTCGCGGAGTGATTGGCACGGATCGCGCCGCGGCGCGTGTGATCGACCTCGAGCTGCAGCACGGTGCCGGGCTTGAGCGCGCCCTGTTCGACGGTGCCGAGATGCACGAACAGATCGCCGGCTTTTTTCTGCGTGTCGGTGACGCGGAAACGCACGCCCTCGCCAACGAGAACGCCGGTGTCGCCGACCTGACCGCCCGACTCGGCGTAGAACGGCGTCTGGTTGAGAACGACCGCGCCGTTCTCGCCCGTCTTCAGCGTCTCGACAGTGTTGCCGTCCTTCACAAGCGCGGTGACCACGCCCTCCGCCACTTCGGTGTCGTAGCCGAGAAATTCGCTGGCCCCGAGCTTTTCGCGCAGCGGAAACCACACCGCCTCCGCCGCCGCATCGCCCGAGCCTGCCCATGAGGCGCGGGCCTTGGCGCGCTGGCGCTCCATCGCATCGGTGAAGGAGGCGATATCGACGCCGATGCCGCGCGTGCGCAGCGCATCCTGCGTCAGGTCGAGCGGGAAACCATAGGTGTCATACAGCGTGAAGGCAGTGTCGCCATCGAACATGTCGCCCTTTTTCAGGCCGCTGCTTTTGTCGTCGAGAATGGCGAGGCCGCGATCCAGCGTCTTGCGGAAGCGGGTTTCCTCAAGCTTGAGCGTTTCCTCGATCAGCTTTTCCGCGCGCACGAGTTCGGGATAGGCCTGCCCCATCTCGCGCACCAGCGCCCAGACGAGGCGGTACATCAAGGGCTCTTTCGCGCCGAGCAGCTGTCCGTGCCGCATCGCGCGGCGCATGATCCGGCGCAGCACATAGCCGCGCCCTTCGTTGGATGGCAGCACGCCGTCCGCGATCAGGAAAGAAGACGCGCGCAGATGATCGGCGATCACGCGCAGCGACGCCTTCTGCGGACCCTGCGGGTCCGCGCCGGTCAGGTCCGAAATCGCACGGATCAGCGCGACGAACAGGTCGATGTCGTAATTGTCGTGCTTGCCCTGCAGCACCGCCGCGATGCGCTCGAGGCCCATGCCGGTGTCGATCGAGGGATGCGGCAGCGGATTGCGGTTGCCGGGCGCGATCTGCTCGAACTGCATGAACACGAGATTCCAGATCTCGATGAAGCGGTCGCCATCCTCTTCCGCCGAGCCAGGCGGTCCGCCCCAGATCTCGTCGCCGTGATCGTAGAAAATTTCCGAGCACGGGCCGCATGGTCCTGTGTCGCCCATCTGCCAGAAATTGTCGGAGGTCGGGATGCGGATGATCTTCGATTCCGGAAGTCCCGCGATCTTCTTCCACAGGCCAGCCGCCTCCTCGTCTTCCGAATAGACAGTGACGAGCAGGCGATCCTTCGGCAGCGCGAAGTCCTTGGTGATCAGATTCCACGCCAGCTCGATCGCCCGGTCCTTGAAGTAGTTGCCGAACGAGAAATTGCCGAGCATCTCGAAAAAGGTGTGATGGCGCGCGGTGTAGCCGACATTATCGAGGTCGTTGTGCTTGCCGCCGGCGCGCACGCATTTCTGCGAGGTGGTGGCGCGCTGATAGGGCCGTTTCTCGACGCCGGTGAAGACGTTCTTGAACTGCACCATGCCGGCATTGGTGAACATCAGCGTCGGATCGTTACGCGGAACCAGCGGCGAGGACGGCACGATCTCGTGTCCGTTCTTCGCGAAATAATTCAGAAATGC
This sequence comes from Bradyrhizobiaceae bacterium, assembly GCA_003963145.1. Classification (GTDB taxonomy): domain Bacteria; phylum Pseudomonadota; class Alphaproteobacteria; order Rhizobiales; family Xanthobacteraceae; genus Afipia. The sequence continues at coordinate 260,594 of RXJJ01000012.1, read as the reverse complement.
CGACCTGATCTCGTTAACGCCGCTCATTATGATGTATCCGCAGCCGCACGCCCGGCACGGCCGGTGGCCGCGCGGCGACACCGGCTGAATGCAAGGGGGTGTCCGTGCCCTTGTATCTAGGCGGTCCGGCGCTGTCCAGAAAGCCCAAAAAGCGCGGGCCGCAGGCCCGCGCCGGACATCGCTTCAAGCAAAAGGGCTAGAAAACCGCCGGAACGTACATTTCCGGGGGAATCGGGCCGCGCAGATAATCCGGGTTGCGCACCCGAGCCGGCAGCACCACCGGCTGGTGGGACACCTCACTGTAGGGAATCTGGCTCAGGAGATGCGAAATGCAGTTGAGCCGGGCGCGCTTCTTGTCCACCGCATCCACGATCCACCAGGGCGAATCCGGCAGGCTGGTCCGCTCCAGCATGGTCTCCTTGGCCTTGGTGTAAGCCTCCCAGCGGGTGCGGGCCTCGACGTCCATCGGGCTCAGCTTCCACTGCTTGAGCGGATCGTGAATGCGCATGTTGAAGCGGAATTCCTGCTCCTCGTCGGTGATCGAAAACCAGTATTTCAGCAGGATGGTGTCGGAGCGGATCAGCATGCGCTCGAATTCGGGCACCGACTGGAAGAATTCCTGATATTGCGTCTCGTTGCAGAATCCCATCACGCGTTCGACGCCGGCGCGGTTGTACCAGGAGCGGTCGAACAGCACGATCTCGCCGCCGGCCGGCAAATGCGCCGCGTAGCGCTGGAAATACCACTGGGTGCGTTCGCGCTCGTTCGGCGCCGGCAGCGCGGCGACACGGCAGATGCGCGGATTGAGCCGCTGGGTGATGCGCTTGATGACGCCGCCCTTGCCCGCCGAGTCGCGGCCCTCGAACAGAACCACGACCTTCTTCTTTTCCTGCTGGACCCAGTCCTGCAGCTTGACCAGTTCGGTCTGCAGGCGCAGCAGCTCCTTGAAATAAACCTTGCGGTCGATCGAGGGATGCCGGGAATGCCCGGGCGTTTCGTTTACAAGCGCGTCGAGGCGCTGATCGTCGAGCTCCAGTTCCAGTTCCTCGTCGAGGTTGTCGGCCATCTCCTGATGGATGCGCGCGCGCAGCGCAGCTTCGTCGGTCTGGATGGTGTCGCTCATGAGAGCCTCTCCTCGCGTGATGGACGGATGTGCCGCAGACCATTTGCAAGGCTCTCATTACACTGATGTGACACACCCGGCGCCGGATGGATTTTGGACAAATTTGGTACGGGCGCGACAAACATGCCGTTGAAAGCAGCAGGGCGCCGCGTTGACATCGCAAGCGAACAGGTGTTGTTTCGCAGCAAGACGTCGCGTCGGGAGAGACTGGTATTTTTACCAGCGCCGAAGGAGCAACCGCCCCGGAAACTCTCAGGCAAACGGACCGCGCGATGGACTGCAATCTGGAAAGAGATACGGCCGGGTTTCCGGCGCGGTATCCGCCGACGGGATAATACTCTCAGGCACAAGGACAGATGGGGCTTTTGCAGGCTTCGCACGATCGCGAGGCACTCAGGAGCCCGGCCATGTCCGCAAGTTTAGCGTCTGCTGCCGTTCAAAAACCCGATCATTCTGCTTCCGAGCCGCTGAAACGCGTGCCGCTGCATGAACTCCATGTCGCGCGCGGCGGCAGGATGGTGCCGTTCGCCGGTTACGACATGCCGGTGCAATACGCCGCGGGCGTGCTCAAGGAACATCTTCACACTCGCGCCGCCGCCGGCCTGTTCGACGTGTCGCATATGGGCCAGATCGTGCTGCGGGCGAAATCGGGCCGCTGCGAAGATGCCGCGCGCGCGCTGGAGCGGCTGGTGCCGCAGGACATTCTCGGCATCGCGCCGGGACGGCAACGCTATGCGCTGTTCACCAATGAGCGCGGCGGCATTCTCGACGATCTGATGGTGGCCAATTTCGGCGATCACCTGTTTGTGGTGGTCAACGCCGCCTGCAGGAACGCCGACGAGGCGCACCTGCGCAAGCATCTGTCCGATGTTTGCGAGATCGAGGCGCTGCCCGATCGCGCGCTGATCGCGCTGCAGGGACCGAAGGCCGTCACCGTGCTTTCGGAATTCGCGCCGGACATCACCGCGATGAAGTTCATGGACGCGGGGCCGCGCGCCCTGCTCGATATCGACTGCTTCGTCTCGCGCTCGGGCTATACCGGCGAGGACGGCTTTGAAATCTCGGTGCCGGCGCCATCCGCCGAGCGTCTTGTCACGACGCTGCTCGCCGATCCGGACGTGCTGCCGATCGGGCTTGGCGCGCGTGACAGTCTGCGGCTGGAGGCCGGGCTTTGCCTTTACGGCCACGACATTGACACCGGGACAACGCCGGTGGAAGCGGCGCTGGAATGGTCGATTCAAAAAGCACGCCGCAAGGGCGGCGCGCGCGAGGGCGGCTTTCCCGGCGCGGACATTATTTTCACGCAGCTTGAAAGCGGCGCGACGCGCCGCCGTGTCGGCCTGAAAGCGGAGGGCCGCGCGCCGGTGCGCGAGGGCGCATCGCTGTTCGCCGATGAAACATCGCCCGAGCGGATCGGCACGGTGACCTCCGGCGGATTCGGTCCCAGCGTCGGCGGCCCTGTCGCCATGGGTTACGTACCGACCCCGTTGTCCGCCGTGGATACGCTGGTGTTTGCGGAAGTGCGCGGCCAGCGCCTGCCGCTGCGCGTCGCCAGACTTCCCTTCGTCGCTCCCACCTATCAACGCTGAGGCATTTCATGACCACGCTGTTTACCCCAGATCACGAATGGCTTGAGATCGACGGCGATACCGCCACCATCGGCATCACCGATTTCGCGCAAACCCAACTCGGCGATGTGGTGTTCGTCGAACTGCCGAAAATCGGCCGCGCGCTGAAGAAGGCGGAGACCGCCGCCACCGTCGAAAGCGTCAAGGCGGCGTCCGATGTCTATGCGCCGATCGCGGGCGAAGTCGTCGCGGTAAACGACGCCGTTGTCGCCGATCCCTCGCTGGTGAATTCCGATCCCGGCAAGGGCGCGTGGTTCTTCAAGCTGAAGATCGCTGACAAGAGCGAACTCGCCGGCCTGATGGATGAAGCCGCCTACAAGGCCCACACCGCCTGACCTCTTCGCAGGACACTTGTTATGACCGCCTCGAAAAACACCGCCGACATCGCCGAAACCTTCGCCCGCCGCCATATCGGCCCCTCGCCGCGCGATGTCGAAACGATGCTGGACATTGTCGGCGCGAAAAGCCTGCACGCGCTGATGGACGAGACGCTGCCGGCGAATATCCGCCATACAAAGCCTCTCGGACTTCCCGAGGCGATGAGCGAGAGCGAGGCTCTGGCGCATATCGGCGAACTGGCGGCGAAAAATCAGGTGTTCACCTCGCTGATCGGCCAGGGCTATTCCGGCACCATCCTGCCGCCCGTCATCCAGCGCAACATCCTGGAAAATCCGGCGTGGTACACGGCCTATACGCCCTATCAGCCGGAGATCAGCCAGGGGCGGCTGGAAGCCCTGTTCAATTTCCAGACCATGATCTGCGACCTCACCGGGCTCGATGTCGCCAACGCTTCGCTGCTCGACGAGGCGACGGCGGCGGCCGAGGCAATGGCCTTGGCCGAGCGCACGTCCCCGGTGAAAGCAAAATCGTTCTTTGTCGATGAGAAGGTGCATCCGCAGACGCTCGCCGTGCTGCGTACCCGCGCCGAGCCGCTGGGCTGGACGCTGATCGTCGGCGATCCCGCGCGGGACCTTGCCGGCGCCGAGGTCTTCGGCGCGCTGCTGCAATATCCGGGCACCGACGGCGCGCTGCGCGATCCGCGCGCGGCCATTGCGGCGGTTCACGCCAGAGGCGGCCTTGCGATCATCGCCGCCGACATTCTGGCGCTGACCCTGCTCGCCTCGCCCGGCGAACTTGGCGCGGACATCGCCGTCGGCTCGACGCAGCGCTTCGGCGTGCCGATGGGCTATGGCGGTCCGCATGCCGCCTACATGGCGGTGAAGGATGCGCTGAAGCGCGCGATCCCCGGACGGCTTGTCGGCCTCTCGGTGGACTCGCGAGGCCAGCCTGCCTATCGGCTCGCGCTGCAGACGCGCGAGCAGCATATCCGCCGCGAGAAGGCGACCTCCAACATCTGCACCGCGCAGGTTCTGCTGGCGGTGATCGCCTCGATGTACGCCATCTATCACGGACCGGAGGGATTGCGCGCCATCGCCAGCGCCATCCATCGCCGCACAGCGGTGCTGGCGGCGGGACTGCGCAAGCTCGGCTTCGCGCCGATGAGCGAGACGTTTTTCGACACCGTGACGGTGCGCGCCGCGCCCGCCGCGCAGAAGGAAATTGTCGCTCGCGCGCTGAAGGAGGGCATCAACCTGCGCCTCGGCAAGGAGCATCTCTCCATCGCACTGGACGAGACGACGACGCCCGCGATCGTGGAAGCGGTGTGGCGCGCCTTCGGCGGCGGCCTGTCCTATGCAGACATTGAGGCGGGAACGCGCGACGCGTTGCCGGGCGAACTGAGACGCACCGGCGATTTTCTCACCCACCCGGTGTTTCACGCCTATCGCTCGGAAACCGAGCTTCTACGCTATATGCGAAAACTCTGCGATCGCGATCTCGCGCTCGACCGCGCGATGATCCCGCTCGGCTCCTGCACCATGAAGCTCAACGCCACCACCGAGATGATCCCGGTGACCTGGCCCGCATTCGGCGCGCTGCATCCCTTCGCGCCGAAGGAGCAGACGGCGGGCTATGCCGCGATCTTCGCGACGCTGGAGAAATGGCTCGCGGACATCACCGGTTACGACGCGGTGTCGCTGCAGCCGAATTCAGGCGCGCAGGGCGAATATGCCGGGCTGCTCGCGATCCGCGCGTATCATGCCGCACGCGGCGAGGCGCGCCGCAATGTTTGTCTTATTCCCTCCTCCGCGCACGGCACCAACCCGGCCTCCGCCAGCATGGCGGGCATGGAGGTCGTGGTGGTGGCCTGCGACGCCAAGGGCAATGTCGATGTCGACGATCTGCGCGCCAAGGCGGCGCAGCACAGGGGCACGCTCGCCGCGATCATGATCACCTATCCCTCGACGCATGGCGTGTTCGAGGAACGGATCCGCGAGATCTGCGACATCGTGCATGCGAATGGCGGGCAGGTCTATCTCGACGGCGCCAACATGAACGCGCAGGTCGCGCTGGCGCGGCCGGGCGATTACGGCGCGGACGTCAGCCACCTCAATCTGCACAAGACCTTCTGCATTCCCCATGGCGGCGGCGGACCCGGCGTCGGCCCGATCGGCGTGAAGAAGCACCTCGCGCCGTTTCTGCCGGGCGACATCACCGATGGAGGCACCCATGCCGCGGGACCGGTGAGCGCCGCGCCCCATGGCTCGGCCTCGATCCTTGTCATCTCCTATCTCTATATCCTGATGATGGGGGAGAACGGGCTGAAGCGCGCCACCGAAGTCGCGATCCTCAACGCCAACTACATCGCGCAGCGTCTCGATGCGCATTTTCCCGTGCTGTATCGCAACCATAATGGCCGCGTCGCGCATGAATGCATCGTCGATCCGCGCGGGCTGAAGACAACATCGGGCGTCACTGTCGATGACATCGCAAAACGCCTGATCGATTACGGCTTCCACGCGCCGACCATGAGCTTCCCGGTGCCGGGCACGCTGATGATCGAGCCGACGGAGTCTGAATGCAAAGCCGAGCTGGATCGTTTTTGCGAGGCGATGATCGCGATCCGCCGCGAGATTTCCGAAGTCGAGGCGGGACGCTGGCCTATCGAGGCCTCGCCGCTGCGCCACGCGCCGCACACGGTGCACGACATCGCCGAGGACGACTGGCAGCGGCCCTATTCGCGCAGCGAAGGCTGCTTTCCGGCGGGTTCGCCCCGCACCGACAAATACTGGCCGCCGGTCGGGCGCGTCGATAATGTCCATGGCGACCGCAACCTTGTTTGCTCGTGCCCGCCGGTCGGCGATTACGCGCAGGCCGCCGAATAAGACGCCAGCCAGCCATGTCCCAACGTATCGACAAGTCCTGGGTCGTATTCGCCAGCGTCGAGGATGACGACAACAGGTGCGTCGATTTCTTCGCGCGGCCGGACGGAACCTTCGGCTTCGAGGAATTCCGGCGCGACAGCGAGGATGGCGGCCGATGGACGCCGACGCAGCATTTTTCCGGCGCGGCCTATTCCTCGCCCGCACAGTCGCTGGGCGCCGCCGAACATTCGGTGCGGTGGCTGGGCGACGTCCTGGCGCGGAAACCCCTGTTGCGGGATCAGATCCGTTCGCCAGCCCCCTGAGCGGCGGCTTACTTCAAAACCAGAACGGGCGCTGAGGATGTCGGCAACTCAACATCCGCAGCACCCGTCTGTCTTCCGAAGCATGAGGGGTCCGGAAAGGATTCCCGTCTTTCCGGTCATGCCGCAGCCCTGACGCCCAAAAGCCTCAAGGCCCGGAAGTTTTCGTTGTCTTATTCGTCGGCCGGCTCCTCGCCGTCGGCGTCGCGCTCGGGCGCGCCGGCGAGAATCTGCTCGGCGATCAGGCCGGAATTCTGCCGGATCAGGGTTTCCACCTTGGCGGTGATGTCGGGATTGGCCTTCAAAAATGCCTTGGCGTTTTCGCGGCCCTGCCCGAGACGCTGGCTGTCATAGGAGAACCACGCGCCGGATTTTTCCACGATCCCCGCCTTGACGCCGAGATCGAGAATTTCGCCCATCTTGGAGACGCCCTCGCCATACATGATGTCGAACTCGACCTGCTTGAATGGCGGCGCCAGCTTGTTCTTCACCACCTTGACGCGGGTCTGGTTGCCGACCACCTCGTCGCGCTCCTTGATGGCACCGATGCGGCGGATGTCGAGGCGCACCGAGGCGTAGAATTTCAGCGCGTTGCCGCCGGTGGTGGTTTCGGGCGAGCCGTACATCACGCCGATCTTCATGCGGATCTGGTTGATGAAGATGACCATGGTGTGGGACTTGTTGATCGAGGCGGTGAGCTTGCGCAGCGCCTGGCTCATCAGCCGCGCCTGCAGGCCGGGCAGCGCGTCGCCCATCTCGCCCTCGAGTTCGGCGCGCGGCACCAGCGCCGCGACCGAATCCACGATCAGGACGTCCACCGCGCCCGAGCGCACCAGCGTGTCGCAGATTTCAAGCGCCTGCTCGCCATGGTCGGGCTGGGAGACCAGAAGGTCGTCGACATTGACGCCGAGCTTGCGGGCATAGACCGGATCGAGCGCATGTTCGGCGTCGATGAAGGCGCAGATGCCGCCCTTCTTCTGCGCCTCGGCCACGGTATGAAGCGCCAGCGTGGTCTTGCCGGAGGATTCGGGGCCGTAAATCTCCACGACGCGGCCTTTCGGCAGGCCGCCGATGCCAAGCGCGATATCGAGGCCGAGCGAGCCCGACGACACGGTCTCGACATCCATCGACCGGTCGTTCTTGCCGAGCCGCATCACGGAGCCCTTGCCGAACTGGCGCTCGATCTGCGAGAGCGCGGCCGACAGGGCCTTGGTCTTGTCCATGGAGGTTCCTTCGACGATACGCAGGGCAGCAGGGGCCATAGGTGTCACTCCTTATGTACGGGATTCGCCGGCCGGACAAACGGGCTTCCCAGAAGCGGCGGACCGGAATCGCGAAGGACCTCCGATGGACAAACCGTACCCTATTTGTTCCTCGTTCGCAATATGTTCTTTTTGGGGCTGGGGTACTGGCCTGTTTTATCCCCTAGTGGCCTAATTTGATTTTGGGAGTGGCCTAATTTGATTTGTTACCGAACTCTTAATTCGGGACCGAATTGAAATTACATCCTGAGTGCCGCCGCTTAACTGGAGGACTGACGATGCCTGAGCTTTATGGACAGCCGTTCAAGGATGAACTTCGCAAAGAGATTGCAGGACTTAAGCGCGATCTCTGGAACGAGCGCAAAGAACATATGACCACAAGACGCGCTCTAAGGTTTTCGCGAGCTAAGATCGACGAATTGGAAGCCCAACTGGGCCGTATAAAACAACAGACACAAAACGTTCTTCAGGAAATCGACAAAGACATTGCGCCAGCAATAGTCGACCGAGTTATGAAAAGGAAAGTTGGATAAGAATTAAGAGGCCGCCTTAGTTGGCGGCCTTTTCATTCCGAGGAGTCCTCAGCCTTCTCCGGCTGCCGCCGATACGCCAACTGAGGCCGGTCCGATCAATCGTTTTCGTCAATACTGGTCAATTTCCAGCCGCCATCATCTTTTTCGAAACTGTAGATGAGGTGACCGCAACCAGCAGCATAGCTGACCTTGCCGTCGTGGGTGTCCTTGACGGGCTTCTGCTTGGCAAGACACGTCCGCTGCGCCGGTTTGAAAGCACCCTTCCAGACGACAGGGAAATCAGCCTCTTTGCGCGGATCGATATAAAAGACCGGATATTTGACCATCTGCGATACGGCGTTCTGGTCGCCCTTGCCGACGGCAGCACTGAATTGCGTCCAGAACGTTGCGAAATCGTCATCGCTCCCAGCCGCCAGCACCGATCCCGCCGATAGCAGCAAGCCAGCCACAAGCATCCCCCTGCCGATGACCGATCCGATCAAATTCATGTTCGCCGCTCCCTCTTTTCAGACAATGCCCGCCGGCACATCCGGTCGCGCTGATACCGCGTTCCGATGAGTTCACTTGAAGCCGGCTGCCTTCGGCCATGTGGCGTATGTTGATTTGGGCCCTGCCCTGGTTCAAGCCCGGCGGACGAGCCGGATCGGCAGGATGCCCCAAATTTCGGACGTGAATAAACCCTGCGCTATGTTCACTTCTGGACTGTCGAAGCCGCCGATTAAGCGCAAGCTCTCATTATCACAGTCCGATCCGCGGCTTTTATCTGTGATGAGTTCGCCGGTTACGAACCCGCCCCCATTTAACAGGAGGCGGCCCATGCCGGCATTCCAGCAAACAGATTTTACCGAAAAGTGCCTGCTCGCCATCGCCAGCATTGGCGGCATTATGCTTGTGGGCGGAGTCGCCGTTTTATTTCTCATGAAGTAACGCCGCTTTAGCTGGCTGGCTTGGGATCAGGTACGGCGCCTTATTCTGCACACAGGCCGCCGTTCCACGCCGACGACCAATTCCATTCTCTCAAATCCGTTAACCGCGCGGCAACCATCCGCGCGGCCCGCCCGCCGTGGTTGACCTAAATCATATTCGCGGTTCGAAAACGGCGCATGCTGAACGCATGACATACCGATCAGATTTTTTCCGTCTCAGAGCCATCGCCGCCGAACAATGGGCGCACGAGGCCACCGACCCGGCTGTCCGCTCGGAATGGGAGCAGATCGCCATCGAGTGGCATGCGATGGCTTCGCGGGACGTGCAGCTTCGCAGCCGGGAAAGGCTCGTTCAGGCCGCCTACGCTTGAGGGGCAGCTATTCGCGCGCGATCTCGATATCGAAATCCTCGTCGGCGAAGCCATGATGGCCGGCCTGCAGGAGGATCCAGTCGCGCGCCTTGGCCTCGGTGGCGAAGAATTCGGGGCCGCGCTCCTGCCGGAAACCGCGTGCGGGGTCCTTGACCTCGAGATGCGCCTCCCAGCGGCCATCGGCGCCCCTGGTTACCGTGCCCCTGGCGTGAACGCCCTCGCCCTTCTGAATCGGATCCTGCATTGTGCTCCCCCGTGCCGCCCGAGCCTATCACGACGCGGGACCGAAAGCGCCCGGCGTAAACGGGTTCCGATGCCTCGGCAACATCAGAAGAGCCCTCGCGGCCGGTTTTGACGGATCTGAGGCTCAAAATAGCCCTCTGCCGCAACCGTTTTTACGAAAATGTATGATTTGGCGCGCATCCTTCGTCGTCATGGACGACAAGCGCACCACGCAGCGGCACAGGGTATTCAAGGCCGGAACCATCGAGTTCGGCGGCGGCGCTTTCGATTGCACCGTGCGCAATCTGTCCGCCACCGGCGCGGCGCTGGATGTCGCCAGTCCGTTCGGCATTCCCAAGGACATGACCCTGGTCGTTCCCTCCGAGCAGCGCAGGCATCACTGCCGCGTGGTCTGGCGCAAGGAGAAGCGGATCGGCGTCGCTTTCGACGACTAGGCACCCGGCGGCCGAAGCCGGACAACCGGCCGGCTCGCGCCCGCTATTTCGCCTCTCCCGGTGTCGGATAGACCTTCGTCACCTTCAGGCTGCCGTCGGCCTGTTTGGCCAGATCGCAGCTGTAGAAGTTGCCAAGCATGTCGCCATTGGCGCTGGTGGTGCTGAACACGACGTTGACAACGACACCGTCGGCGGATGGCTTGCTGGTGTGCGATCGCGCCGTGAATGTCGGGCCGAAATTGCCCGAGGCCTTGATCGCGTCGTCGCACGCCAGCTGCTCGGGCCGCGGCTGCAGGTAAGAATAATATCCGAAAACGATGATGACGGCGGCCACCACCATCGAACCGACCAGACGCAGCATAAATGACCCCAGCCTGCCCCGGCGCTTCAGGGCGTTCAGTCCCAAACGGCACTCCCGAGCGCGCACTCAAGCACGGGCGGCACGCCGCATGCAAACACGCGCCTTTTGAAAACCCCGGTGTCCCGAACGAAGCCGGAGGATCCCGAGCCGGACGGCCGCAAGCGGGCTTTTACTGAACCTTTTTCGATTTCGCCGGTTTGGCCGCCGTCGCGTCGCTGGAGCGCATGTCGCCCCATGGGTCGTTGCTCACCTTCGGCGCCTTGACCGATTTCATCGCGTCCTTGGCCGCCTTTTCGTTGGCTTCGTTGCGCGCCTTTTCCTCGGGCGTCAATTCCGGTTGAGCGCCGAGCTGAAAACCGGGCATCAGATTTTGAGCGTGAAGCTGTGCCGGTGCCGCCGTCAACGCGAGCAGCGCACCAGAGACTGCGGCAAGGGCGAATGTGAAGGCCTTGTGATTCATTGATCGGCTCCCGGTTCCCGAAACGAGACGGGTTATATCAAACCGCCACACTCAGCTCAAAGCGGCATTTCGGCCCGCACCGTGGGGGCATATCGCACAATCGCGCGAGCCGGGCGCCGCGCCTTTGCGAATGGAACCGGGCGGACTTGGTTAAGGGGCGGCTAACGCGACCCCTCGGATTTAGCGAACCAGTCCAATCCAATTTTGAAGTCTGCCGCGTAGGGTCGCGCCAACGAAAGCGCGGCATGCGGCAATGCCAGGACGGCTTGTTGTCAACGCGCCACCAACGGGGATTGGGACGTGGCCGAGACCGTCAATGCTGCGCGAGCAGCGCGCGCCGGAAACATGGCGCGAGACATGACGCAGAACGTAACGCAGGACATCACACAAGGTCTCGCGCAGGACGCGGCCTTGCGCGCGCGGCACCGCATTGCGCCGTCATCTCCAACAACGGCCCTGCCCCCGCTCGCCTCTGTCGACCGGAATAAATGGCGGGCACTCGCGGACCGCGCCGCCGAGCCGAACGGCTATTACCTGCCCGAATGGGCGCTCGCCGTGAACGCCTTGTCGCGCGGACGCAGGGACGCCGCCACGCTGACGGCTTACGACGACACCGGACGAGATCTGATCGGGCTGATGCCGGCGGTTTCGGCCTGGCGCGCCTACAAATTGCCGCTGCCCGCGTTTGTCACCGCCGACGCATGGCCGCCGCTCGGCACCATCCTGCTCGACCGCGACAAGGCGGACGAAGCCGCCGCCATGCTGATGCAGCGCGCACGCAAGGCCGGCGCGCATGCGCTGATCCTGCGCGACACGCCACTCAAGGGCGCGGTAATCGACAGCTTCACCCGCGTGCTGAGCCGGACCGGGCAACATCCGGATATTCTGCACGCCCATGAGCGCGCGGCGCTCGACGCCACGCGCGAGGCGGACGATCTCTTGCGCGAGGCGCTCGGAGCGAAAAAACAGAAAGAGCTGCGCCGCCAGCGCAACCGCCTCGGCGACATGGGCGAGGTGATCTTCTCCATCGCCGCGACGCCCGAAGACGCCATCCCGGCGCTCGATATATTCCTTCGCCTCGAAGCCAGCGGCTGGAAGGCAAGGCGCGGCACGGCGCTCATTCAGGACGACGACGATGCCGCCTTCATCCGCCGCGCGGTCCACGACATGGCCGCGCGCGGCCAGTGCGAGATCGTCTCGCTTTATGCGGGCGAGACGCCGGTCGCCGCGGGCATCGTGCTGCGCCACCAGGACCGCGCCTTCTATTTCAAGCTCGGTGTCGACGAACGCTTCGCCAGACTTTCTCCCGGCGTGCAACTGACCCTCGATTTGACGCGGCATCTGTGCGCGGACGAAACGATCGCCCTCGCCGATTCAACCGCAATCCCGAACCACCCGATGATCGATCCGATCTGGCGCGGGCGTCTTGCCGTCGGCGACGTGCTGATCCCGCTCTATCGCCGCGATCCGCTCATCGCCGCCATCCGCGCGAGCCTCGCCGCACGCCGGGCGATCCGCGAACCCGCTCGCCGCCTTGTCCATTTGATCCGAAAATTTAAGGAGACGCGCCCATGAACGCCCCGTCCAATGTCGCGCCGGTCATCACCGCCAGCAATGAATCGCTGACCAGGGATTTTCCGCTGCGTCCGTTCGCCATCAGGCACAAGCTCGCCGGCCATCCCCTCCTGACCCTGCCGCGCATCGCTCGGCTTGCGGCAGAACTGCCGCGCGACCTGATCGAATATAATTCCGGCGACGCCGCAATCAGCCAGGACCCCGACAAGGTCAAGAGCGTCGCGCTCGATCCGGTCGAGGTGGTCAACCGCATCGAAACGGCGGGCGCCTGGATGGTGCTCAAGCGGGTCGAGACATCGCCCGAATACCGCGCGCTGCTCGAAGATGCGCTGCTCTCGGTCGCCCGCGCGCGCGGCTTCAAGAGCCTCGAAGATGCCGGCTTCTCGCAGGTCGAAGGCTTCCTGTTCGTCTCCTCGCCGAATTCGACGACGCCGTTCCACATGGACGCCGAGGACAATTTTTTCGTGCAGATCCACGGCGAGAAGATTTTCGCGATCTACGACAACCGCGATGGCGGCATCGCCGACGACGAGCAAGTCGAACACTGCACGACCAAGCATCGCAACGTGCCCTTTCGCGACGACTTCAAGACACGCGGCGTCGAATTCCGCCTGTTCGACGGCGACGGCTGCTACGTGCCCTATCAATGGCCGCACTGGGTGAAGACCACCGGCTCCTATTCGATCTCGCTGGCGATCACCTGGAAGACCGAGGAGGTCAAGCGCCAGAACGATCTTCACGTCTTCAATTCGATGCTGCGCGGCCTCAAGCTGCCGCAGGCCGCGCCCGGCAGGAACCCCGCGTGGGATGGCGCCAAGCTTGCCTTCTTCCGCGCCGGCCGAGGCGTGGTGGAGCCCCTGCGCTCGTCCGAAAGCATGCGCCGGATTCTCCGTCGTATCGCGCTCGGCAAGAACGCGAATTATTATTTGAAGGCGTGACAGACGTTACCTTATGAGTGAAGATTCATTCCGTCAGCCTCGCCTTAGGGATCGGGATGAAGGTCAGGGACGCCATCATTATGCTGGAACGGGACGGGTGGGTTCTCGTCGCCACCCGCGGCTCGCATCGTCAATACAAGCATGCGATAAAGCGCGGACGGGTCACCGTTGCCGGAAAACCATCGGATGACCTTGCGCCCGGTACCCTGAATAGTATCTTGAAACAATCGGGTCTGAAGGATATCCGCTGATGCGCTATGCCGTTGTGATCGAAAAAGCGGGCGACAACTATTCGGCGTTCGTGCCCGACCTTCCTGGCTGCGTCGCGACCGGTAAAAGCGTTGCCGATGTTGAACGCGAGATTCGCCAAGCTATCCGTTTTCATATCGATGGGCTAAAGGCTGATGGTGAGGATGTCCCCGCCCCAACCAGCCTTGCCGAATATATCGACGCATAGTTCTAAGCCGTCACGCCGTTGATCTCCGCGGCCACCTGCCGGATTGCGTCGGCGAGCTGCTCGGGCGGCTGCGCGCCTGACAGCGCGTATTTGTTCGCCAGCACGAAGGTCGGCACGCCGCTGATGCCTTTTTCGGACGCGCCGACGGCCTCCTCGGTGATGAGGTCCACGTCCTCGTCGGTTGCAAGGCGCCGGCGCACGTCCTCGGCGTCGAGACCGACATCCGCAGCGGCCTGAACCAGAACATTCGGGTCGGTCAGATCGCCGCCATCGCGGAAATACAGCTCCATCAGCTTCTGCTTCATCTGCGCGGCCTTGCCGATTTTGCTCGCCCAGTGAATCAGACGATGGCTGTCGATGGTGTTGGGCTGGCGCTTCACGCGCGCGTTGTTGTATTCCAGCCCCTCTTCGGCGGCGGCCTGCGCGACGCGTCCCGCGATCCGCTCATAGGCCTCCACCGAACCGAACTTGGTAGTGAGATACTCCTCGCGCGAAATGCCTTCGCGCGGCACCCAGGGATTGAGGAAGAACGGCCGCCAGCGCACCTCGAGCGGCACGTCCTTGACAAGCTCCAGTGCGCGCTCGAGGCGGTGCTTGCCGATATAGCACCACGGGCAGACCACATCGGACACGACGTCGATTTGAAGCGGCTTGGCGCTCATCGGCTATTCTCCAGGTCGGGTCCGCAGAAGATATTGACGCACGGAGACAGAACAAGACACCCGCCACCGGATGCGATGACCGCCCCGCAATCATCCACAGCCGCGGCTTTTTCGGGTTCCCGGGCTCTTGCCACACGGCCCCTCAAAGGGTTGATTCAGCTGCCGCGATCACGCGGAGTCTATTCAGCTTTTGGGGGCATGTCATGAATCTCAGCGCGCCGACACTTCCGGTTTTTCTGATCTCGGTCATTCTCGCGGTTCTGACCGTGCTTGTCGTCTTTGCCGGCGTCAAGATTCCGCTCATCAGCGGCCACGCGTTCATCACGCTGCTGATCGCCTATGTCGTGCTGCTGGCGGGGAATCTGTTCAAGGGCGTCTGAGCGAGCCGCTCGACAGCCGCTTAACCGGACAGCTTACTGGCCCGAAAAAGCCTGGCTCGCCTGAGCCGGGCTTTTTGCCTCGCTCGAACGCGGGATGAGGGATCTGGTCCGCCCGGCCTTGGTTTTGGTCGGCTTGCCGGTTCCGCGCGCATGGGCCCCGGGGAGCGCCTTCGCGGTCTTGCCTTTCGATTTCGCCGCCACTTTCTTCGGCTGCTCCGCCTTGGCGAGTTTCTTGGCAGCCTTCTTTTCGGCCTTGAGCTTCAGCCGCTGCTTTTCGGCCCGCGCCTCGACGCGCTCTTTCCTGCGCTTCTTCTCGCAGGCGTCGCACTTGCAACCGATGGGTTTGAGGAAAATCTTGAAATAATCGGTGCCGTAATCGTAATTGATCTCTTCGCCCGGCGCGATGTTCTTGATGGCGCGGATCACGACCTTGCGCTTGCGCGCATTCACGTCGGATTCCGCGTTCGGCTTGCAGGCGTGATTGATGTAGCGGGCGATGTTCTTGCGGATCGAACCGTCAATGGTCCAGCGGCCGTTGATCTCGAACAGATATTTGTTGTCGACCGCCTCGTCTTCCTTCTTCTTCGAATCCAGCAGCGGACCGAAATAGCGGATGATCTTGCTGCCCTTCTTGATCGGCCGGGTGGCGAACAGGCCGAGGCCGGTCTTGGATCGCCCGATGCGATAGGGTTTTTTCGACGAAATGACAGGCATGACTGACGATACAGGAACCAAAAAGAAACCGGCTCATTCTCTTTGAACGATTCCGGCGACAATGTCATGTCTTTCGCGCCGGATGACGCGGCCAGCCGCGCGTCATCCCCATCTAAACCGGAATAACGGCGCTTCGATCCCGAACGTGACGATTATTTATGCGATCACTCGGCCAGTTGGACCGCCGCTTCTGGGCGTCCACGTAACGTCACAAGGCTGAGCCCAAGCGCACAGCAGGCGCACAGGGCGATGATGGTGACCATCGGATAGGCCGTGCCGTCGAAGAAGAAGCTGGCGACCGCCACCACCACGCCGCCTGACAGCATCTGCAGGGTTCCGGCCAGCGAGGACGCCATGCCCGCGATCGGGCCGTGATCGTCCAGCGCCAGCACCATGCTGGAGGGGATGACGAGGCCGAGGGAGGCGAAGCTGAGAAACAACAGCACCATCAGCACCGGCAGGCTGCTGGCCCCCATGCTTGTCACCGCAAACAGAACGACGGCGAAGAATGCATAGGAAAAGGCGGCGATCTTCACCATCCGCGCCATGCCGAAGCGCGCGCCAAGCGCGGCGGCGAATTGCGACGCCCCGATGAAGCCGACCGCGTTCACCGAAAAGGCGAGACTGTACTGCGTCGGCGTCAGGCCGAAATGGTCGATATAGATGAACGAGGAACTCGCGAGGAATGCGAAAAAGCTCGCCATGCCGAACCCGCCGATAAAAACCAGCCCGAGAAAACGGGGATTGCGAAGCAGATTCCAGAAATGGCGCAGGATGTTTCCGAGGCTGGCCTTGACCCGGTCTTCCGGCAGGCGGGTTTCCGGCAGGAACGCCGCGATGAGAATGGCCGCGAGCACCGCCGCCACGGTGACGGCGAGGAACACCGCGCGCCAGCCGAACGGCACGATCAGCGCGCTGCCGAACAGCGGCGCCAGGATCGGCGACACGCTGAACACCAGCATCACCAGCGCCATCAGCCGCGTCGCCTCGATGCCGGTGTGAAGGTCGCGGATGATCGCGCGCGGAATCACCATCACCGACGCCGCGCCGATGCCCTGCACCACCCGCAGCGCGATCAGCCATTGGATGTTCGAAGCCATCGCGCATCCGATCGAACCAATGATGAACAGCCCGAGCCCGAAATAAAGCGGCGGCTTGCGGCCCATGGTGTCGGAGACGGGACCGTAGAAAATCTGACACAGACCGAGTGTGACGAAAAACGCCATCAGCGTCATCTGCGTCGCGGCCGTCGACGCCTTCAGATCGGCGGAGATCGCCGGCAGCGCCGGAAGATACATGTCGATCGCAAAGGGGCCGACAGCGGAAAGCAATCCGAGAACGACGGCGTTTTTGACGTAGCTTGAAGACACGGCAACGATTCTCCTTGTCGTCCAAATTCCTTCTTGGTCACGCCCGCGACAGCGGGAATCCAGAACGAAGGAGCATCAACTTGATTGTATGAATGCGCGTGCCCGCTTTCGCGGGGACGACGATCACGATGTAGCGCGCATCGCGCACTCACCCAAGACCAACCTTTATGCGCGGCGTCACAAACTATTGACCGTCATAAGCCTTTTGCAACGCTGCGATGTCGAGCTTGGTCATGGTCATCATCGCTGTCATCATCCGGTCGACGGATGCCTGATCGCCCTTGAGAAGCTCCGGAAAGATGCGCGGCACCACCTGCCAGGCAACTCCGTATTTGTCGGTGAGCCAGCCGCACTGGATGGTCTGGCCGCCGGCGCTGAGCTTATCCCAATACGTATCGATGTCCTTTTGCGTGTCGCATAACAAGACCATCGACATCGCCATCGTGAACGGGAACTGCGGATTGCCGTTGATCGCCAGAACCCGCTCCCCGTCAAGAATCGCGGTGGCGGAAATCACGCTGCTTTTGGGCAATGGCTGCACATCGCCGACGCGGTTGACGCTTTCCAGACTCGAATTCTTGATGATCGAGACATAATAGCGCAGCGCCTCTTCGGCTTCGGACTTGAACCACAGGCAAGGGAAAACGTTCGCCATCGGCAATCTCCTTATTGGGGTCTTTCGGATTTGGCGCCGCTTGCATTCTGCAAGGCGTAATTTTCAAAGCGATCGAATGTGCCGTTCCAGCCCATGCCATGACCGTCACGGTCGGCGATGGAATGGAATCCGGTCTGGCGCAGCGTCAGCAGCGTGCCGCCGTCCTTCTCCTCAAACGTCAATTCCACCAGCATCGGAACATTGGGAAATTCGAGATACGGGTTGTTGTCCCAGGTGAAGGTGAAGACGAGGCGGCTGGGCGGCGAGATTTCCCTGAACTCACCGTGCTGCCACAGCAGCGTGCCGTCTTCTCCGGACTTCAGGCAGTTGCGCCATTTGCCGCCGACCCGGACGTCCATGTTCATCTCGACCGCGGGACAGAACGGAGGGCCCCACCAGTGGATGGCATGCTTCGGATCGGTCCATGCCTTCCAGACAAGCTCGCGCGGCGCGTTGAATTTGCGCGAGACAATGAGTTCGTCTTCCTCAACGGACAGCGGACTGGCTGATGCCGATGGTCTTGATGGCATGGACTGGCTCCGAACTGCGGCGATTACGCCATCGGCTTTTCGCAGTTCACCATCCAGGGCGTGCCGAACTTGTCGACCAGCGCGCCGAAGCGATGCGCCCAGAATGTTTCCGCGATGGGCATCGTGACCGTTCCGCCCTCGGACAGAGCAGCGAAAATGCGATCGGCCTCTTCCGGCTTATCGATGCCAAGGCTCATGTCGAAGCCTTGCGGCTTGTTGAAGCGCTGCGGCGGAGCATCCGACGCCATGACGACGCTGTCGCCAATCGTAAAGCGCACATGCGCGATTTTTGGGTCATCCTCTGCTGAATGCGTTGCCTCTGCCGGCATGTCCTTGTAGCGCATCATGAAGGCGACCTTCGCGCCGAGGACTTTTTCGTAAAACTTGACTGCTTCTTCGCAGGTGCCGTTGAAAAACAGATATGGGGTGACCTTCATGTGTTCCTCCTGTTGTTCTGGTCTTTGGCATTGCTGCTAACATCGAAACGATGACAGCGGCATTACTAATGGCGACTATCGATGTTCCGCGAGATAGGCCGCAAGCTGACCGGTCGTGCCGCCAAAAGCCTGCTGCATCTGTTCGATCCTGTCTTCGAACAGAGCGCGCTCCTCACCCGTCGCGTTAATCGGGACGCCCTCGAATTTCATAACGGTCCTGTCGCCATCCTCGGTAAAGGTCACCGTAGTGAGAACTTCAAGCGGCCAGTGCGGATGCATCGATGCGCGGACGATGTTGCCGTCTTCGTCCGAGAACGAATTGACGTAAACCACCCGTGACGGCGCCTCGACCTCGCGATAAGCAAACAGGCCCCACCATTTGGCGCCGTCCGGCGTATCCATGCCGTAATGCATCACGCCGCCGGGCTTCAGGTCGTAGGCCTTGACCGTGATGGGCGTGCCCATCGGCTTCCACCACTGCGACCGCTTGCCGATATCGGCCCATGCGTTCCACACCGTTTCACGCGGCGCATTGAACGTGCGGGTGAAGAGAAAAGTTCTGGCGGTCGCATTGGTCGCGCTCATTTCCGGCTCCGCAGTTTTCAACGCGATGCAAGATAGTCGGCGAGCTGATCGAAGGTTCCGCCGAAGCCCTGCTCCATGGACGGGAACATCCCTTCAAACGCTGCGGCCTCTTCGGACGTCGGTTTCACGGGTCTGCCCTCAAGCCGGATGGTTGTCTTGCCGCCGCTCTCGGTCAATGTCACTTCGTTCAGCACTTCAAGCGGCCAGTGCGGACTGAACGGCGCGCGGGTCACACCGCCCTTTTCATCTGAAAACGAACTGACGAAGACAAGGCGCGACGGCTTTTCGATCTCGCGATAGACGAAGCGGCCCCACCACGGATCGCAGTTCGGCAATGCCATGCTGTAGTGAAACATCCCGCCCGGCTTCGGATCGAACGTCTTCACCGAAACGGGACACCCTTTCGGTCCCCACCATTGGGCCATCGCGTCGCGTTCGGTCCATGCCTGCCATACGGTTTCGCGCGGCGCGTTGAAGGTGCGGCTGATGACAAAGCTTCCGGCGACGGTGTTACTTGCGCTCATTTTTCGGCCCTTTCGGTTTTGGTGCCTTGGACGATTGCGAAGGCTTTTTCGGCTTCTCCGTCGTCTGCGACTGCAGGCGCTGCAGATAATCGTCGAGGCGGTCGAAACTCATCTCCCAGAAGCGGCGATAATATTCGATCCAGCCCGCGGCCTCTTTCAGCGGCGCGGCTTCGAGCTTGCATGGCCGCCACTGTGCGTCGCGCCCGCGCGAGATCAGCCCCGCCCCTTCGAGGACCTTGAGATGTTTCGACACCGCCGGCAGGCTCATGTCGAACGGCCTGGCGATCTCGTTGACGCTGGTTTCACCGAGTGCCAGCCGCGCGAGGATCGCCCGCCTTGTCGGGTCAGCCAACGCTGAAAATGTGCTGGAAAGACGGTCCATTGTGGCATGTCTCATATTTAACTATTTGGTTAAATACAGGATACAGCTCGTCCCGTCAAGAAACGTTTTTCCAAAAACGGAATTTAGTCGGAGTTGCTACGTGAGGCCTTCGCGTGCTGGGCCGCCCACATGTTGTCGATAAGATTCGGATAGCGACGCCCGGCTTTCGCCGCGCGCTCGCGCGCCATCTCGCGCAACTGCGGCGAGAGCTTCGAGGCTTTTCCGCCACCGCTCTTGCGCGGGTTGGGTTTTTTCCAGGGCGGCTTGCGCGTTTTCGAAGGCATCTCGGTCAAGATATCAACCGAGATTCAGTTCCTTGAAAAAGTCGTTGCCCTTGTCATCGATGATGATGAAGGCCGGAAAATCGACGACCTCGATGCGCCAGATCGCTTCCATGCCGAGTTCTGGATATTCCACGACCTCGACCTTCTTGATGCAATGTTCGGCGAGGTTCGCGGCCGAGCCGCCGACCGAGCCGAGATAGAAGCCGCCATGCGTCTCGCACGCATCGCGCACTGCGCTGGCACGGTTGCCCTTGGCAAGCATCACCATCGAACCGCCCGCCGCCTGGAACTGATCGACAAACGAATCCATGCGGCCCGCCGTGGTCGGCCCAAACGAGCCCGACGTATAGCCCTCCGGCGTCTTCGCGGGACCCGCGTAATAGATCGGATGGTTCTTGAAATAATCCGGCAGCGCCTCGCCCTTCTCCAGCCGCTCGCGCAATTTGGAATGGGCCAGATCGCGCGCGACGATGATGGTGCCGGTCAGCGCGAGACGCGTCTTCACCGGGTACTGCGACAGGTGGCTAAGAATATCCTTCATCGGCCGGTTGAGATCGATCTTCACCGGATCGCCGCCGAGCGTGCCTTCGATGTCGGGCAGATATTTCGCCGGATTGTGCTCCAGCTCCTCCAGATAGACGCCGTCTTTCGTGATCTTGCCGAGCACCTGACGGTCCGCCGAGCACGACACGCCCAAACCAATCGGCAGCGACGCGCCGTGACGCGGCAGACGGATCACGCGCACGTCATGGCAGAAATACTTTCCACCGAACTGCGCGCCGACGCCGAGGCTCTGCGTCATCTTCCAGATTTCCTGCTCCATCTCCAGATCGCGGAACGCATGCGCGTCCTCGCTGCCCTTGGTCGGCAGCGCGTCGAGATAGCGCGCGGAGGCAAGCTTCACCGTCTTCATGGTGAGTTCGGCGGAGGTGCCGCCAATGACGATAGCGAGGTGATAAGGCGGGCACGCGGCGGTGCCGAGCGTGAGAATTTTTTCTTTCAGGAACGCCAGCAGCCGGTCACGCGTCAGCAGCGAGGGCGTGCCCTGAAACAGGAAACTCTTGTTGGCCGAGCCGCCGCCCTTGGCCATGAACATGAACTTGTAGGCGTCGGGATTCGAATCCTGGCCTTCCGCGTAGATTTCGCATTGCGCGGGCATGTTGTTGCGGGTGTTCTTTTCCTCGAACATCGACAGCGGCGCGAGCTGCGAATAGCGCAGGTTGCGCTTGAGATACGCGTCGCGCGCGCCTTCGCTCAGGGCCGCCTCGTCGTCGCCTTCGGTGAGAACGTTGTTGCCCTTCTTGCCCATGATGATCGCGGTGCCGGTGTCCTGGCACATCGGCAGCACGCCGCCGGCGGCGATATTGGCGTTCTTCAGAAAGTCGAAGGCGACGAACTTGTCGTTGTCGCTCGCCTCCGGGTCGTCGAGGATCTTGCGGAGCTGCGCGAGATGGCCGGGGCGCAGATAATGGTTGATGTCGACGAAGGCGGCCTCCGCCAGCGCCTTCAGCGCCTCGCGCGACACCACCAGCATGTCCCTGCCCATCACCTTCTCGACGCGCACGCCCTCGGACGAAATCTTCCTGTAGGGCGTCTCGTCCTTGCCGAGCGGAAACAGCGGGGTGTGCCTGTAGGGCGGGACGGTGGGCGTGGCGAAGGGGGCGTTCATGGATGGCCTCGCGGGTGTGCGGCGAAAACCCCTGCCTTTTCAGCGGCAAGCGGATCGCCGGGGAGAATTTCGAACCGTTCTAGACCCTTTGGCGACCAAGGCATAGGCGTCCGAACGTCGGCCCGCTTTGCAAAACTGCCGGCCGGCGTATTGTCACATCCATTTGAGACCCATTGAGAACTCCGCATTTCAAACCCAGAGGCGATGATTGCCGCCATGCCCGCCGACACAGCCACCCTCCCAGCCAAACCATCGATATGGAAGAAGCTGGCCATCATTGTGCCGCTCGTCGCGATTGCCGCGTTCGAGACGTGGGACGGCTGGACCAATCTCGCCATCCCGGACAGCATCAATCAGCGCTCGGCCATCGGCGGAATTTTCCTCATCGCGCACATTCTCAGCCAGCCCGTGCTCGGCGCGGCGGCGCTGGTGCTCGCCTGCATCGGCCGGGTGCGCGAGGCCATCATCGTGCTGGCCGCCAACATCGTCCTGCGCTGGCTGACGGCCGATCTGTTCGACCCAGCGAACTGGAAAATCACGGGCTTCTTCTCGGCACAGGAGACGATCATGAATCTGGTCGTCATGCCCATTGCCGGTCTCGTTGCGGGCAGCCTCGCCGCACGCGGCATTCGCCTTGGCCTTGCGAGGTTTCTGGTCTGCCTGCCGACGCTTTATTTGATCGTCATGATGGTCGGCTTTTTCATCGGCGTCATGATTTACGGATTTTGATACCGCGAGCAGAACTCAAGCGCGGAGCTGCGGCCGCCATCCATTTCGTTCTTCAACAAGACAGGATTGACCGATGAATTCCACCGCCCTGGAGACGTCACCGGCGCCAATGAGCGGCTGGAAGCGATTTGGACTCTCGGCGATATTAGTGCCGCTTGCGCTGTTCGAGACATGGGACAGTTCGATGTTCTTCGTCGCGCTGGACGGCCTGTCGGACACCGGCTCCGGTTTGAGCGGCGCGCTGAAAAAGATTTATATCCTGACCCATCCCGTCTTTGCGCTCGCGGCTCTCATCTGCGCGCTGGCCGGGCGCGTTCGCTGGGCGGTGGCGGCCATGGCCGGCGTGGTGCTGGGACGATGGCTCTGGTATCTGCCGGGGCCGAACGGATCGCTGGCGTCGAAAGACCTCTATGTTCTGGCGCAGCCCACGATCATGCTGCTGGTCATTCCGCCGGTGCTGGCGGCGTTTGCGCTGGTGCTCGCCAGGCGCAACCAGCATCCGGGACTGGCAGTGCTGCTGGTATCCGTGCCGGTGATCTACAGCAATTACGAGATGGCGCTGTTCATCCTTGCCGTTTCTATCTACGGATTTTGATTGCCGGGGTTCGCCCTTGCGGAAAATCTCCTGCCGCGCTTCAATGCGCATGGGGCCTCAGATGATAAAACGATTACCGCATCTTGCTTTTTGCGCCGCTCTCTTCGGCGCACTCGGATTTTCAGTAGCACCCGCGCGCGCCGACCGCTGCGACGATCTGGCGAAGGATCTCGCCTCGCGCATCGACAACATGAAGGTCGGCGCGACGCGCGGCGGCATCATCTATCTGCAGCATCCGCTGGCGGCGAGCGCCTCGCTCGGCTGCCAGAGCCGCAACAAGCTGGCGGAATTCTACGCCGCCTCGCCGCAGCGCAAGCCTTCGCCCGCCTTCATCGAGATGGTGGCGACCGCGGCGGCGGTGGTGTTCACCATCCCGAAGGACGACGCGCTCAACGGCGTCAAGCGCTGCCTCAACCGCATCGGCCTGATCCGCGGCAACGACATCCAGACCCGCTACCGCAAGCTCGACGTGCACTGCTCACGCAGCACGACCAGCGCGAATGTCACGATTTCGCGGGAGAAGGATGAGTGAGATTAAGACAATTCGTGCGCCTCTAGAACACCAGCATCACGATTTACTTTTATCTTATAAAAGACGGGGTCGGAACCAAACGATCTTATTTCATTTTTATTTTTTTCTATTTCATGGTCTGGATAATTATATCCGAAATGAATCGAGGAAATAATCTCTGGCGACAGATTCCATAAATGGATTGAATCCTTACCCACTATTACCTCTTTGTCGCTGGTTGAAAATTTCTTAAAAATTCGCCACTCCTTTTCATACGACCAGCGCGTTGGCTTGACTAAGAACAAGTAGTATGGATTTTTCCAAAAATTTTCGATCCACTGATCCGTGTAAATCACTTTTTTCAATGCGGGCAACAAACCGCCGTCACTTGGATGAAAAAAAGCATCAGTGTACTTTAAACCAACTACAAATCCTTTTCCGCATTCGCCATAGTGAGCCCACATTAAATCGCTCAATCCATCTTCTGAAAGCGACAACACTCCAATCTTTGAAACCGTGCCATCCAACAACTGCTCGAGCTGCGATTCGATTTTAGCGAATACATGTTCGAGCATAGGCTCCACCAATGGAGCAGCAAGCTTAAATTGTCTTTCAAGAAATGCCTTTCCTTGTTCGCTTTCTAAGAAGCTTCTTACCAACGACACCTGAGATTCTGAAAGAGGCGAACCTTGGACTGCTTGCTCCTCGTTAAACATTTCGGCCAAGAGAACCGGGTTAGAAAACGTTGCCGACAGGCTTTCGGCCAGAGATACTTTTAGACCGTCTCTGATTTTATCAGCACTTATATTTTTCCACTTCCGGCTCATTTCGAAAGGATCGTTCAAAGCTTCTCTAGGGCTAAACCGAATTTGAGGCCGGCTAAAAAAGCCGGAGCGAGCAGATGAATAGTATTTATATATAACGGGATTCGGATAGCGGATGCTCTCAATCACTTCGACGTCAGAATCCAAAATTTGCGAAACATCGAAAGAATTGCCAAATTCGTCCAAGAACCTTTCTAATGCAGTCATATGTTTTTCTCGACTTCTACGCCGCCCCAATGAGAATCCCCACGGCCAGCACGATCGCGCCGCCGAGCACGATCTGAAACACCGCCTGCAGGAACGGCGTGTCCATGTAGCGCGTGCGGATGAAGGCGATCGCCCACAATTCGACGAACACGACCATCGCCGCGATGGAGGTCGCGATCCAGAACGCGTTCGGCCATGAGTCCGGCACGAGATACGGCATGGTGTGGCCGAGACCTCCGAGCGTCGTCATCAGGCCGCAGATGCCGCCGCGCAGCCAGGGCGAGCCGCGTCCCGTCATCGAGCCGTCGTCGGACAGCGCCTCGGCAAATCCCATGCTGATGCCCGCGCCGATCGAGGCGGCGAGGCCGACGAGGAAGGTCTGCCAGTTCTGATGCGTGGCGAAGGCGGCGGCGAACAGCGGCGCCAGCGTCGAAACCGAACCGTCCATCAGCCCGGCAAGGCCCGGCTGGACATATTGCAGCACAAACATGCGCTGGCTGGTGCGCTCCTCGGCCTCGCGCGCGCCGGGGCTGAGATTGCTGGTCAGCTGCTCGGCGAGGTACTGGTGCCCCTTCTCCAGTTCGGCGAGATCGCCGAGCAGCCGGCGCACGCCGACATCCTGCGTCTGCTCGGCGGCGCGGGTGTAAAAACGCCGCGCCTCGAACTCCATCGCCTCCGCCTGCTTGCGGATGCGCTCCAGTGGCAGGTTCTTCGTCAGCCAGATCGGGCGGCGTTTCAGAAAGCCCTTCACGTCCTCGCGCCGGATCGGCGGCAGATTTTCGCCGAAACGCTGCCGGTACATGTCCAGCAACATGTGGCGGTGGCCGCGCTCCTCCCCGGCCATCTTTTCGAAAATCTTCGCCGAATCCGGATAACGCTCCGCCAGATCCTCCGCGAAGCTCATGTAGATGCGGCTGTCCTCTTCCTCGGCGGAAATCGCGACCGCGAGCACCTCGCGCTCCGACAGGTCGGCGAACTTCTTCATGTTTGATGCCTTCAATACAGTTTAGAATGGTTCTAAAGTGTATAAAAGGCCCGTCCTGCAACGTCAATGCCGCGGCAGATCGGTTTGGGGCGTTTCCGTCACAGATATTTGCTGTCGCGCTCCAGAAGCTCGATCGAGACATTGTCGGGACCGCGCAGAAAACAGATGCGCTGGCCGGGCCGGATGGTGAACGGCTCGGTGGTGAATTCGACGCCCTTGGCCTTCAGCGCGGCGGCGACGCGGTCGATGTCCTTCACCTGCAGGCCGAAATGATCGAGACCGAGATGGGGGTGCCGGGGCGCGGTAAAATCCCCGTCCGGCGATTTGAGAATGAACACCTTCTGCCCGCCGAGAATGAGATCGATGCGGCCGGGCGAATGCACCACCTCCGCGCCGAGCATGTCCTCATACCAGCGCGCCGTCGTCTCGGGATCCGGGGTGCGCAGGTGAACGTGATCCCATGTCGTCACCAGCGGCGCGTTCGGCGGGGACTGCTCGTGCATGGTCATCTCCGGGCTTCCTTTCAGATTGAACCGATCCGCCGTGTTCGCAACTGCGTGATTTGTGATCGAAACGATATTCAGAGGATTTTTTCAATTCCGCCGGCGGCGCGGCGGGTCCGTGGTCGCCTGATGGCAGGGTTATGGCGGGTTAAACGCCGGCGCGAATATGCGCCAGCCGGACCGGAACGAGTTGTCGCAGGCGCTGTTGAAGCGGCGTGTTTCACATCGTTTAACCCGGAGACCGCCCATGAAGAAGCTTGTGATTGCGACCTGCGCCGCGGCGCTGATGAGTGCCGTTTCACTTGGCCCTGTTCTGGCTCAGTCCACCGGAGCTGCCGGAGGACAGGATGCCGCGATGAAATCGAACAGCCCGATGAACGCGCAGAACAAGATGACCAAGAAGAAGAAAATGAGCAAAGCCAAGAGTGGCACGACGACCGGCAGCGCCGGTGCGTCGACCAACACCACCGGCGGCGCCGGCAGCATGAACAGCAACAAGTAGCTGTCACGCTGATATAAAAAAAAACCGCGCCGGATATTTCGGCGCGGTTTTAAAATTCAGACTCTGATTTAAAATCAGGCTCTGCCCTTGCAGATTATCCCGCGAGACAGCCCTTCACGAATACGCGGCGCTGGGTTCCGGCGCGGACCTTCTGCTCGATGGCCTGCTGCAGACATTCGACGCGGGCCTGCGCCACGCAAAGCTGCAACTGGTCGCGGGCTTCCCGCCGACCGAGCTTTTTGGCCGACACGGTCTGGCGGCACATCTCGCGCTTGCCGAGGCGAAGAGGTTTGGAGACTGCGGGAGACGACGTGCCATCCGAAGGTTCGGCATAGGCCAGCACGGCCGGCTTGCTGTCGTCGGTCGCGGCCGACGTGAATGGCAGCGACGTCTGGGCGATCGCGGCGTAGATCGCGGTTCCGAACAGCACCGCGTAGATCACGGGGGTGATGATGCGCATCTTTCCTCCGGGTTC
Organism: Bradyrhizobiaceae bacterium; assembly: GCA_003963145.1. Classification (GTDB taxonomy): domain Bacteria; phylum Pseudomonadota; class Alphaproteobacteria; order Rhizobiales; family Xanthobacteraceae; genus Afipia. The sequence continues at coordinate 233,237 of RXJJ01000012.1, read as the reverse complement.
TATGAGCCGGCCGTTTTACAAATTACGGCGGCTCTTGGTGATTCTGGCGTTCCGTAACTGTACGAATATCGGAACAGGGTCACCAGTCACCTGACGGGCAGAATGAGTCATCATTGGGGCCGGGCACAAGCCCGGTTCCCGCCCTTCTCCCGTCACGACTTGGTTATCGGCAGGCGGCAATCTCAGCCCGGCGCGGCGCCGTATTGGGCGTCGGTGACCTTTTCCATCCAGACCGCGGCGCTGCCATTGTCCATTTCCTGCATGGCCAGATGCACCATGCCGTTGTTCGGCGACGCGCCGTGCCAGTGCTTTTCACCCGGCGGAATCCACACCACATCGCCAGGCCGGATTTCCCGGATCGGACCGCCTTCGCTCTGCACGCGGCCGAAACCTGAAAGCACATAGAGCGTCTGGCCGAACGGATGCGTGTGCCACGCCGTCCGTGCGCCCGGATCGAAAGCCACCCGCACCACCTGCAACCGCGCCGGCGCCGGCGTCTGGACCAGCGGATCCTGCCAGACCGTGCCGGTGAAATAGTCGGCGGGCGCGGGGCGCGTGGGGATTTCGCCGGGCGAAGTGATTTTCATGGGACGTCTCCAGAAGCATTCTGCATGTTTCAGCTGTTCTAGCAGCGCCGCATGTCCGAATGAATATGCAAAAGCGCGCAGGCGCGCTGTCCTATTTGTCCAGCGCCGGATAATGGCGGAAAATGCCGTCGGTATTGAACGCGATGCGCCGATCGCTCTGCAGATACGCCTTGATGTTCGGCCGCGCGGCGACGCGCTCGCGCAGTTCGATCAGGCGCGGCACGTCGCCCTCGAACGCCTTCATGGAATGCGGAAAGGCGTAACGCAGGCCCTCGACAAGCTGAAACAGCGACAGGTCGACATAGGTGATGCGCCGCCCATGGACGTAAGGACCGCCGCGCGCGATCAGGTCCTCGAAATAACCGAGGAATTTCGGCACCCGCTCCTTCCAGAATTCCCGCGAGCGTTTTTTCGCCTCGCCAATCTGGTCTTCGTAATACAGCGTCGGCCCGAGCGGATGGTGGGTATCGTGAACCTCCACCACGAAATCCGTGACCGTGAGCTGCAGCTGGTGAATCCACAGCCGCGCCGCTTCGCTCTTCGGTGCAAGGCCGTGCCGCGCACCGAGATAAAGCAGGATGTTGGCCACCTGCGCGATGACGACATTGCCCGCCTTGAGAAACGGCGGCGCGAAAGGCGGCGTCTTGAGCCGCCTGCTGTCCATCATCGCCATCATTTTATTTTCGCCGCCGGAGCGCCGCGCGACATCGACATAGCTGGCGCCGGCCTCCTCCAGCGCGAGGCGGATATATTCACCGCGCCCCTGAATGGTCGGCCAGTAATAGAGTTCGTATGGCATGATCGGACCCCGCGTTGCAGACGGTTCCAACCGTTACTGCCGGGGAAGGTTGCGCGCAAACGCCAAAACAAAAGGCGCCGCTTGCGGCGGCGCCTTGTTGTCTGAAAGTAGAAGCGATCAGGCTTGCTGGATCGCGGACAATTCCCAGTCGCCGCCGGGGCGGCGCGCGAAAGTCCACACCTCCGTCACCTGCTGCGGCGTATCGCTGCCATCGACGATGCGGCCGCTGGCACGCTCGAACGTCTTGTCCACCAGCGCGTAGCGCAGGCCGAGGGTTGCATAGTCGGTCGGGCCCTCGCGCCAGGCCTCCGCGAGATCGCCCTGCAGCAGCTTCACGTCGGTGACCTTGTTGACCACGCCGCGCGACTTGTTCGAGGCAAGGTCCTCGCTGAAGTATGACACCATCTCGGGGGTCGCGAGCCTGTGCAGCGCATCGACATCCTCGTTCGACCACGCGGTCTGGATTTCGCTCAGCCGGCGCTCGAAGGTGTCATAGTCCTTCGGCGTGATCTCGAGCGGCGGCGTGTTGGCACCCTTGCCGAAGCCGAACGCGGCGTTGGGATTGTTCTGCGTGCCGTAAGGCTGCGGACCGACCTGCGGCGCCATATTGGCGTAGGCCGGATTGCCGTTGCGGCGCGCCCACCAGTTCATCGCAAGACGCGCGATGAAATAGATCAGCGCGAGCTGGATAATCAGGCCGAAAATCGACGACAGGCTGCCAAGCCCGCCGAACAGGCCGCCGCCAAACAGCATGCCGAGCAGGCCCGCACCGAGAAAACCGGCGGCGAGACCACCGAGCAGCCCCGGACGGTTGAACAAGCCGCCGCGCTGCTGCGCCATTCCGGCACTCGCGCCCGGATTATTGAACCCGTTGTTCGGCGTCATACTGCGCTGGAACGGTGAAGCCGTGTTAGGCGCGGTCGGGGTCGAAGGCGGCGCGGACCATGTATTCATGCCGCGCGAACCCATGCTCTTGCCGCCGCCGATACGGGCGTCGGCCGACGACACGGCCAGCGCGAGCGGCATCGCCAGCGACAGGGCCACCGCGAGAACCTTGAACGAAGCGCGCATGTGCTGCGGGAAATTCATGTTGTTCCTCCACCCCCGGCATGGGGAGCGCACACAACATGGTGGTTCCGGCGGGAAAAGAAAGTCCTGTTCGCGAACGGGGACTGCGGCTCTGCGTCGCGGAGCGGCGTGCGAAGAAATTGTTACGAGGCGTTCATGGTCTCCTTCACCGCCGCGACCAGCTGGCTGAGCGTGAAGGGTTTCGGCAGGAACGCGAACTGCTCGTTGGCGGGCAGGCTTTTCTCGAAGGCCTCTTCGGCGTAGCCCGAAACGAAGATGATCTTCAGTTCTGGATTGCGCTTGCGCATTTGCGTCAGCAGCGTCGGGCCGTCCATCTCCGGCATCACCACGTCTGACACCACAAGATCGATCTCGCCCTCCTCGGCATCGAGCGACTTGATCGCCTCGAGACCGTTGGCGGCTTCGATCACGGTGTAGCCGCGCGAGCGAAGCCCGCGTGCGTTGAGCGAGCGCAGCCCGTCCTCGTCCTCGACAAGAAGAATGGTACCGTGCCCCGTGAGGTCCGGAGCCTTCGGTTTCGGCAGCGGCGCGGCGCCATCCGGCACGATGGGCGGAGCCTCGAGCGCGATTTCCTTTTCCTGCACATGGCGCGGCAGGAAAATGCTGAACACCGTGCCCTGGCCGGGTTCGGACTCAACGTAGATATAGCCGCCGGTCTGCTTGACGATGCCGTACACCGTGGACAGTCCGAGGCCAGTGCCCTTGCCGACCTCCTTGGTCGAGAAGAACGGCTCGAATATCTTGTCCACGATCTCGGCTGGAATGCCGGTGCCGGTGTCGCCGACATCGATCCGCACATAGTCGGCCACCGGCATGCCGTTTTGCCGCGCCGGATCCACCTCCCCGGCAGGCATATTGAGCAGGCGGATGGTCAGCGTGCCGCCGTCCGGCATCGCGTCGCGCGCGTTGACGACGAGGTTGACGATCACCTGCTCGAACTGCGAGAGGTCTGCCTTCACCGGCCACAGATCGCGGCCGTAGAGAATTTCCGGCTTTGCCTTCTCGCCCAGCAGACGCTTCAACAGCACGCTGATGTCCGAGAGCACCTCGTTGAGATCGAGCACCTGCGGACGCAGCGTCTGCTTGCGCGAGAACGCCAGGAGCTGCCGCACCAGCGCGGCGGCGCGGGTGGCGTTCTGCTTGATCTGCATGATGTCCTGGAAGGACGGATCGGTCGGCTTGTGCGCGTTGAGCAGGAAGTCGTTCGCCATCATAATGGCCGAGAGCACGTTGTTGAAATCGTGCGCGATGCCGCCGGCCAGCTGGCCGACTGCCTGCATCTTCTGCGACTGCGCGAAATGGTTTTCCAGCGTACGCTTTTCGGTCGTCTCCAGCAGATAGACGATCGCGGCCTCCGCATCGTCGCGCTGCCCGCCGGTTCCGGTCTCCACCGATGTAACGAAGAACTGCCCCCACCGCTCCTTTGGCCCGTCGAGCATCGCCTCGACCGGCGGAATATCGCCATGGCCCTCCGCCGCCTTGGCGATGGCGGACATCAATTCGCCCCGCTCGCGCTCGATCACGACGGAGAAGATCGACTTGCTCGCGCTCACTGACGGCGACAGGCTTTGCGCCAGCTTGGCGAAGCGCGCGTTGGCGCGCACGATCTGACCAATGCTGTCGACGGTGGCGATCGCCATCGGCGTATGATCGAAGAAGCGCATGAAGCGCACTTCGGCGGCGCGTTGCGGATCGGCATGCTCATCGCGGGCGCGGTTGATGACCAGCGTGCGCGACGCGCCGGGCGCGCCATCGACGCCGAAGGCGAGCTTGTGATAGAGCCGCACCGGCATGGTCTTGCCGCCGCGCATGCGCAGATCGACGTCGAAGACCTCGGTCTTGACCTCGCCCGGCTCCGGCACGATCGAGGTCAAGAGCGCCGCGCCGTCGCCCGACACGATATCCGAGAGTTTCAGCCCGCCCGAGCCGACCTCGGCCAGATCGTAATCGAGCCAGTTCGCCAGCGTGGCGTTGACATAGACCAGTTCGCCGGCCGGCGCGGCCGAGAAGAAGCCGCAAGGGGCGTGGTCGAGATATTCAATGGCGTGCTGCAGTTCCTGAAATACGTCTTCCTGCCGTTCGCGGTCGCGCGTGATGTCGGCGATCGACCACACGGCATATTTCGCGTCGCGCCTCGTGAAACCGAGCGGCCGCACCCGCATCCGCAGCCAGCGCCCGACACCATCGCCCACACCGGCGACACGAACCTCCTCCTGCTGGCGCTTGCCCTCGCGGGCGGCCTTCAGCAGGCGAAAGACCGCTTCGGACACATCGGGATCGCCGATGAACACGCGCTCCACCGGCCGCGCATCCTGCACGCTCGCCGCGCCGGTCAGCGCGAGATAGGCGGTGTTGGCATAGACCACATGGCCGCGCGGATCGGTGACGGCCAGACCGTCGAAGGCATGATCGGCCATCGCGCGCATGATCGGATTTTCGGAGGCCTTGTCCGCGAAGCGGACGATGCCGGCCGCGAAGGCGAACAGGGTGAACAGGCCCACCATGGCGAGCAGCGCCAGAAGCGCCATGATGTAGGGCTGCGCCGCCGAGCGGCCGAGCGTCATGAAGGCCACGGCGGCGGCGACGACGGCGCCCGCGATCAGGAGAACGAAGAAAATGCTGCCGCGCCGCGGCGGCTCGGGAACCGCCGCAAATGGATCGTTCAGGGATGGGTCCCGATCCGCCTTCATCGGACACCGTGCATGCGGCTGAGAAGAATTTCTAGCACAGGATGCCTGTTCTCGCGGGCCAAACCAATCCGGAAATCGCCGGTCTGCAAATCACCCTGCATCGTTCATTGCCTGAATCGGGCGCGTCCGCCAAGTGCGATCGTACAACACAACCATGCCACGCCGGGTCAGTTCAGGCCGCGTACCCCGCGCCGCAGCTTCATGACGTAGCTGATGACCTCCGCGACAGCATGATAATGCTCGACCGGGATTTCGTCGTCGACCTCCACAGCCGCATGCAGCGCGCGGGCGAGCGGCACGTTCTCGACGACCGGAATATCGTGCTTGGCCGCGATTTCCCTGATCTTGAGGGCGAGCACATCGACGCCCTTGGCGACGCAGACCGGCGCGGGCATGCCGCGCTCGTATTTCAGCGCCACCGCATAATGGGTCGGGTTGGTGATGATGACCGAGGCGGTCGGCACCGCCGTCATCATGCGCTTCTTCATGCGGGCATGGCGGATGGCGCGGATACGGCCCTTGATGTGGGGATCGCCCTCGGACTGCTTGTATTCTTCCTTGACCTCCTGAAGCGACATCTTCTGCCGCTCGAACCACTGCCGGTACTGGAACAGGTAATCCAGCGTCGCCACGATGGCGAGCATCGCCACCACAGCCGTCATCAGATGCAGCGACAGGCCGCGGGTGATGTCCATCAGCATCATCGGGTCGATGCGCACCATGGCATCGAGCCGGTGACGCTCCGGCCAAAGCACCATGCACATGACCACGCCGAGAATGACGAGCTTGAAAAGACCCTTGGCGAAATTCGCAGCCGCCTGCTTGCCGAACAGGCGCTTGGCGCCAGCCATCGGCGAGAGCTTGCTGAGTTTCGGAATCAGGGGCTCGGCCGACCAGACCGGCCGGTGCTGTATGAGATGACTGCCGACCGCCGCGATCAAAAGCAGCAGCAGCGGCGTGCCGAGCGCGGCCAGAAGCAGCCATTCGAGCCGTCCCGCCAGCGCCAGAATTCCCGGACCGTCGACACGGATCTGATGCGCGTTCATCAGAAGATTGCGCATCGGGGTCTGAATGCTCTCACCCACCGAGCCGGAGAACGACGACAGCAGCAGCGTCGCGCCCGCCATCACGAACCAGGTGTTGACCTCCTGACTCTTGGCGACGTCGCCCCGGTCGTGGGCGTCGTCGAGACGTTTTTGCGTCGGGTCCTGTGTCTTGTCTGAGGTATCGCCCTCCTCGGCCATGGAATTAGCCTCCGCCGGCCGGGGCGAGCGCGTGCATGACGCCGCCGAAATAATCGAGGAACGTCGCCATCATGGTGGACAGGATGGCGGCAAGAATCAGGAAACCGGCGAGGATCGAAAGCGGCACGCCGACGAAATAGACCTGCATCTGCGGCATCAGCCGCGCCAGAATGCCAAGCCCGAGGTTGAACACCAGGCCGAACACGATGAACGGCGCCGACAGCTGGATGCCGATCTTGAAGGCTTCGGTGAAGGCGCGGGTGGCGAGCGCGGCGACATCGCCGCTCGGCATCAATTCGCCCGGTGCGAAAATCCTGTAACTGTCGTTGAGCGCGGCAATGATGAGATAGTGCGTGTCGGTGGCGAACAGCAGCGTCAAGCCGAGCATGGTGAGGAAATTACCGATGATGGCGCCCTGCTGGCCCTGTGTCGGATCGACGGTGGTCACGAAACCGAGCCCGAGTTGCTGCGCGATTACCGAACCCGCGACCGACAGCGCCGCCAGAGTCACCCGCGCGGTCGCGCCGAGTACCACGCCGACGATGATCTCGTGCACCATCATCACAAGCAGCGACGAGACCGAACTCAGATCGACGTGGTAGGCGTTCCGGTGCAGCGGCAGCAGGATCAGCGTCAGCATCAGGGCGATACCGAGACGAATTCGCACCGGGATATTGGTTTCCCCGAAGCCCGGCAACAGCATCACCATCGCGCCGATGCGGGCGAAGGCCAGCATGAAGGTTGCGGCAAGAACGGGAAGAAACGAGATGTCGATGCGCATGCAAGTATAATGTGGCTTATCCGCCGATGATTCGCGACGAGATCCGCATCATGTGGCTATGCATCGCGTCGGCCATGAACGGTAAGGCCAGCAGCAGCGTGACGAAAATCGCGAGGATTTTCGGCACAAAGGCGAGTGTCTGCTCCTGAATTTGCGTCAGCGCCTGCACCAGCGATATCACCACGCCGACCACGAGACCGACCACCAGCATCGGCGACGACACGATCACAATGGTCCAGATCGAATCGCGCGCCACTTCCAGAACTTCCGGACCTGTCATGTCATTCCCCTGCCCGCAGGCGCTGTAAAAAAGTTTCGCGTGTTGGTCTAAGCCGATCCGTCAAATCGGCATCTTCATGATGTCTTCGTAGGCCGAGATCACCTTGTCGCGCACTGACACCAGCGTGGACACCGCGACATCGGTTTCCGCCACCGCGGTCACCACATCCATGATGTTGGCCTTGCCGGATGCCGCGGCGACGGTCTGCGCGTCGGACTTGCGCCCCGCATCCATCACGCTGCTGAGCGTATCCTTGAGCACCGCGCCGAAGGACGGCCCGCCGGCGCTCTCGCCGCTCTTGCCGATATCCGCGGTCGAACTCGCCGCCGAGCTCATGATCCGCTGCAGGCTTGCGTAGGCGTTAGCCGCGACCGAAGGCGTTGCCATGGTGAAAAATCTCCCGCTCAGGCCTTGAGGATGTCGAGGGTTCGCTGAATCATGCGGCGCGTCGCGCTGATGATGTTGAGGTTGGCTTCGTAGGACCGCTGCGCCTCGCGCATGTCGGTCATTTCCACCAGCGAGTTCACGTTGGGGTATTTCACGTTGCCCGATGAATCCGCAGCCGGATTGCCGGGCTCGTATTTGAGACGGAAGCTGGATGTGTCGGGCTTGATGCGGCCCAGCGACACCACCTGCGCGTCGAGCGAACGGTCGAGTTCGGAGGTGAACGTCGGCACCTTGCGGCGGTAGGGATCGCCGCCCGGCGTCTGCGCGGTTGAGTCGGCGTTGGCGATGTTTTCCGAGATCACCCGCATGCGCCCGGCCTGCGCGCGCAGACCCGAGGTCGCGATGCTCATCGATCTCAGAAAGTCGGCACTATCGGTCATGATCTATTCCCCCGATTAGCGCTTGCCGATGGCGGTCTTGATGAGACCGAGACTGCGGCTGTAGAGCGAGGTGACGGCGGCGTAATCCATCTGGTTATTGGCCGCCTTCATCATCTCTTCCTCGAGGCTGACGGCGTTGCCGGTCGGCCGGATCTGGTAGGCGTTCTTGCTGCTCGAATCGAAGTTCTCGCTGACGCCCGATGTCTGGATGTGACCGGCATCGGTCCGCGTCATCGCGAAGGCCTGGCGCGAAGGGGCGGATATCAGATCGCCGAATTTCGGCTCGACCAGATCCCGCGGCTTGAAACCGGGCGTATCGGAATTCGAGACGTTTTCGGCCAGGACGCGCTGGCGTTCCTGATGCCACTGCATCTTGGTCCGCAGCATCGCCAGCATCGGAAGGTCGTTGATCGCCATGCCTGCCTCATCTTTCCCGAACCGCCCCGGTAGGCAGAATTTGCCGGGTGTATGGTTAATAACGGGTTAAGATTCCGCGCCTCGGACGGGGCAAGGCTCATCCGGGCGTATTTTCGCCACGAAATTCCCTTTTGTGGCCCACGGCTTGTCTGGTGCCGGTCTTAAGCATCGCCGCAGTTCTCGCCCGTGGTATTGGGTGGAAGCGATTCATGGGTTATTAAGACTTTAAGGATGGGCCAACTCTGTTATTCGCCAAAACCCGAACGGCGCGATTGCGCTGTTTCTGTTCCCGTTGTGGGACCAACGGATTTGATTTAAGTGGCCGCCGCCAACGGGCAGCGCGGTTCAAAAAGGATAAGAAAACATGCCGCAGATGCTCTGGATCGTCGCTTCCATACTCATCGTATTGGCGCTGATCGCCGTGGTTGCGTGGCTGGTGCGCCGCTTCGCCGGAAACAGTCTGGGCGCGAGCGGCAATCGCGGGCGGATGCCGCGTCTCGCCGTCATCGACGCCGCCGCCGTGGACGGCCGCCGCCGCCTGGTGCTGGTCCGCCGCGACAACATCGAGCATCTCATCATGATCGGCGGTCCGACCGACCTCGTGGTGGAGCCCAACATCATGCGCGGCAATGCCCAGCCGCAGCGCGACCCCGCGCCGACGCGCGCGCCCATGGGCGTCGAGCTACCGCCGCGCATTGCTCCCCTGCCGGACGCCCCGATGGGCTGGGCCGACAACGACCCGGGACACGAGGAGATTTCCGACTTCCCGGAGCCGATGCCCGTTCCCGAGCGCGCCGCCCGGCAACACCATTTCGAGGAGCCGCGCCGGGCGCCTTCGATTGCCGAGCGAAACCGTGATGAATTCGGTGGTCTGGTGCCCGAGCCGGTCACGCCGCGCTCGGAGCGCGCGATCCCGCGCAGCGAGCGCAACGAGCCGTCGCTGCCGCGCATGCCCCGCGCCAGCGACGTCCAGCCGCGACCTTCCGCAACTCCGCGCTCCGCTCGTACAGTCGAGCCGCCGGTGGCGTCCGCGGACCAGAACCTTGCTGAAATGGCGCAGCGCCTTGAAGCTGCATTACGCCGTCCGGGCGAGCGGCCCGACTCCGGCGCCGGACGCGGCGGCGTCGCCATCGATCCGATGGACCGCGTCGGCGCGCCTCCGGTCGCGCCCGAGCCGCCCATCCGCGCTGCGCGTGAGCCTGCCAACGCGTCGCGCAATGCCCCGGCCGCGCCCAAACCCGCCTTCGACAATCTCGAAGACGAGATGGCAAGCCTGCTCGGCCGCCCCAAGAACTCGACGTGAGTCTGGCCAAACGCCCGCGTAGAGTTTTCATTTTTCTATCGGCACTGATCGCGGCGGCAACGCTCGCCGCGCCCGCTTTCGCTCAGGACATCAGCATCAATCTCGGCGCCAACAATGGCGGCGTCACCGAGCGCGCGATTCAGCTGATCGCGCTTTTGACGGTGCTGTCCATCGCACCGTCGATCCTCATCATGATGACGTCGTTCACGCGCATCGTGGTGGTGCTGTCGCTGCTTCGCACCGCGCTCGGCACCGCGACCGCGCCGCCGAACTCAGTCATCATCGCGCTGGCGCTGTTTCTCACCGCCTTCGTGATGGGACCGGTGCTGCAGAAATCCTACGACGACGGCATCCGTCCTCTCGTCGCCAACCAGATCACCGTCGAGCAGGCGATGGAGCGTGCCGTGGTGCCGCTGCGCGGCTTCATGCAGAAGAACGTGCGCGAAAAGGATTTGAAGCTGTTCATGGATTTGTCGGGCGAGCCGCCCGCCCCGACCCCCGAACAGATGTCGCTGCGCGTTTTGATCCCGGCTTTCATGATCTCGGAACTGAAGCGCGCCTTCGAGATCGGCTTTCTGCTGTTCCTGCCCTTCCTCATCATCGACCTTGTGGTGGCGTCGGTCCTGATGTCGATGGGCATGATGATGCTGCCGCCGGTCGTGGTATCGCTGCCGTTCAAGCTGATCTTTTTCGTGCTGGTGGACGGCTGGGCACTGGTCGCCGGCAGTCTCGTGCAGAGCTACGGCGGCGGCTAGTCTTTAACGCGCAGGCACCACCTGGCGAACGCCGACAATCTCCGGCAGCGAGCCCGTCGTGCTGGTGTCGGGTCTGATTTCGGGCGGCAGTTTTGCCGACGAAACGGCGTCCGGATAGCGCGCCTTCATTTCGCGCAGAAAGCCGTCGAGCGTGTCGATGCTCGCCGCCATTTTCGCGATCCGCGCGAAATCGGCACTGTTGCCATCGGCCGGCTTGCTGGCGATGGCGAAAGCGGAACGATCGCCGTCACTGTCCATTTTCGGCCCGTATTTTTCCTTGAAACGGGCTATGCCGACGGTGTCTCCGGCCAGAGCATAGCCGATCGCGGCGCGGATGATGTCGGCTTTTTCGATATCGGTCAGCGGCTGGAAATCGCGCCAGCGCTCGCCGTAAAGCATCTCGATCTGCTCGGCGGATTCGCGCCAGCGCCGCGCCGCCCAGTAAATGTCGGAACGCAGGCGTACGGCTTCGCGGCCGTTCAGGTTCGCGATGATGTCGAGCGCGAGATCGGGGCGTCCGATATCGCATTGCGCACGCCCTTCGAGCAAAAGACGCTGCTGGCGCAGTTCGCCGGCCAGATCGGCGATGCGGGTGGCGCGCAAGGCAGCGATGGCCCGTTCGGGCTTGCGGCCCATCAGATAGACCATGGCCAGGCGGGAGGCGACCTGCGCGCGGGCCGCGCCATCAAGGCGGTGATCGATCTGGTATTGCAGCAATTCGCCCGCCTGATCGAGCAGATCGACCGCGACCAGACGATCCGCCAGACGGCGGATCATTTCATCGCCGCGCCGTCCGATCGGCGTCAGCGCGCGATATTCGTAGAACATCGCCAGCGCCTCGACAGGCGGCAGATCGTCGCCTTTCGGCGTCAGATAGATTTGCGCGAACAAGGCGGAGGATTCCTCCATCGCAGCGCGCGCGGTCTCCGAGTCCGGCTGGATCCGCGCGATATTGAAAGCAGCGGCGAACGCCTCCGAGTAGCGGTTCGTCGATCCATAGAGATGCACCAGCATCTGAAGATTCTTGGCTTCGGTCGCATCGCCGCGCCATGTCATCGACAGCGTTTCCAGATCGGTCAGCGTCTGGTCGTCGTTTGCCTCGCCCCGCTTCTGGCGCAGCGTGACTTCGGCAAGCCGCGCCTGCGCGGCGATGGGACGGTCGGACGACCCCGCCGCCTCGTGATAATTCGCCAACGCCTCCTGCTCGTGGCCCAGCGCTTCGGCGAGACGGCCGCGCAGCAGCGCCAGCATGGGCTGGTGCTTCGGCGGAATGCCGATGGTTTGCAGATCGTTGCTGCGTGCGGTCGCGCCCGAATAATCGCGCACCTCGAGTGCGGCGCGCATCGCCTCGATCAGCAACAGGCGCTGCAGATCGACAGGCAGCGAGATCATGGCATATTCGACATTCTTGAATTTCTCGCGCGCCTCGGCCCACTTGCCCAACCGCGCCAGCGCGAACGATTTCCATATCTGGGAATCGGCGCTTCCCGCCACCAGCGGATTATCGAGATCCTTCAGAGCGAGCTCAGGCCGTCCCGCCAGCGCGCTGGCAACGGAGTGCAGGATATAAAGCGGAGCCGCAGCGTCTTCCGTGCGCGGCTTGACCAGCATCAGATCGAGCAATCCCTTCGCTTCGGGATAGAAACCGCGCGCGAGATAAAACCGCGCTCCGGCCAGATGCGCCTGAAGACCGTCATCGCTCCCGGGGATCGAGGCGTTTTTGATGATTTCATTCTGACGTTCGAAAAAAGGCGCTTTTTGATTTTCGCGCCATTCATTGACGTCGAAGACCGGACCGGAAGACGTCGCGGATTTTTCGGCGGAGGCATTCGAGGCGGACAGCGTCAGGCCGCCGGGCCGGGTGAGCACGATCTTGTCCGGAGCGATGTCGGCGGTGACATCATCGGAGTTCGGCTGGATCACAACGCCGTGCTCCGATTCCAGAAGCGTGAACTCGACGAAATTCTGCCGCCGGATGAAGCCACGCGCCGGCAGTGGCGCGGTAACGACAGCAAGGGTGTCCCCCGCGTCCGGATCGGCGAAGCGCAGCATCGGCCCCGGCTTGACCAGGGTGATGCTGACATTGGCGCGGCCCGGCTCGGCAATGTTGCGTAGCGCCGTCAGAGGCTGCGGCGAAACGGCCTTGTCGGCGAGCGTCACCGTCAACGCGCGATCGTCGCCACCGAGCGAGGCGATTTGCGGCCGCGCCAGCTTGAGACGGATGGCCTGACCGCCCTGCATCGGAAGCGACGTGGCTTCGGCAACGATCGAACCGCCCTCGCGGACGATTGCCGACAGATCGAGCGGCGCGGTATTGGCAACCACCAGCCAGATCGTATCCGAACGCCGGAACAGCGCCGATGTCACCGACGCGTTGAACGGGAATGTGATCCTGAAATCGTCCGTGGAACGGACCGCCATCACGCTATCGACAGGATTGCGCGAAAGCGATGGCGCCGGTGCGATCAGCGGCACGGGATTGGGCAGCGGGGCCAGCCGCGGCTCCGCCGGTTTCGCCGGCTCGGCCCTGACCTCATTCGCGGCCATCACCGGCTTTATCGCTGGTGCTGCGGGTTCGGCGGCGGCCGGCCGTGGCGCGGACATTGGCAACGCCTGTTCCGGATTCGCCGGAGACTTGACGTTCTCGGCGGATTTGAGCGGTGCGGATTTTTCGGGCGCAGCTTCGGCTTTCGCCGGCAGCGGCTCATCCCTCGCAGCAGGCTGCGAGGACGGAGCGGCGGCAACGGGTTTCAGCGGCGGATTTTGCGAATCGTCGATTGCGATATCGACGATATAATTCTTCTCGTCGCGGAAGGAACGGACGTCCGCGCCGCCGATCAGCGCGATCTCGACGGCGGAACTGTCGCCGTCCACCTTTTGCGTGATGGACTTGATGCTGGCCGGGTTGACGACCTTGGCATCGGCGAGGTCGAAGGTCAGTCCCTGCGAGAACGACATCGCGTATTTGTCGTTATTGAACGAGGACGACACGCCGACGCCATCCGGCAATTCGAACACAAGCCGCACGAAGGTCGGCTGCACCGAAGCGCGAACCCGTACCGGCGGCTTCTTCTTGATATCCTCCGCCTGTTTCTGCAAACGCAGCGCGCGCTCGGCGGCCATCGCGCGTTCGGACAGCTCGCGCACCACTTCGGCGGGCAGCGGCGGCGGCAGCGCGTTCCACGATGCAGGCAACAGGTCGACAAAAACCTTTTCGCCCGCCGTCATCACGTTGACCCGCACCTGCTGCGCCAGCGCGATGCGAATAGCCGTACCGTCAGGATCGCGGCGGGCCGTCCCGAGATAGGCAGGTGCCGCGTCCGACAACTGATCGACGGACAGATCGACGGGCCTGGCGAATTTCACCACCAGAATGGAGCCGGCGGTGACGACTTCGGTCGGCATTTCCTCGGAGAATTGCAGCAGCAGACGGGCATAGCCCTTGGCGTCCGTCAGCGATACGTCGGCCCTGACCGGATCGGCGAAGGACGGACGCGCCGCACCGGCGGCAAAGCACGCGGCGAAAAGCACCAGCCATAGCCCGCGCCGAAGCACGCGGCGCAAAGCCTGGCCATGAGAAGGCGCGGTACCTAACACAGCCGTTGTTCGCGCAGCCTGACCGGCCATGACGATCGTCTCTTTAATAATGTCGGTCGGCCCGCGCCGCTCGGATGGACCCGACCAATCTACGGATTGGCGTTTAAGGAGCTGTTAATCATCCCGCTCAATTGACGTTCGCGCTTGGCCTGCCTTCGATCTTCGGAAGGTTCGACTCCATGGACTTCTCGCCGCCGGCGCGCCGGGCCATTTCAACGGTCAGCCGCTCGGCGGCCTCCGGCTGCATCTGGCCGAGAATGTCGGACATTTTCCGCGGATTGATCTGCGAGGCGATGTCGAACAGGATCGAAATGTCGAGCCGGTCGAAAACCTTGGCCGCATCCTTGGGCTTCATGTTTTCGTAGGTCGTCACCAGCCCCTTGAAGCGCGCCGCTTCCGCCTCGTCGCGCTGTTGGGTGGCGACATTGATACGTGCTTCGGCCGCCTTCATTTCCTCGATCTTGCCCTCGATGCGCTTTTCGGCGGACTTCATCAGGTTTTCGCGGATATCGATTTCGCGTCCACGTGCCTCGATTTCCTGGCGGCGCGATTGCAGCCGTTCGAGCACCGCGCGCTCGGACGCGGTGACCGGCCGGTTGGGATCCGGCACCACGACGACTTCATCCGGCGCGCGGGTGGATTCCGGCGAAACGATCGCCGGCTGAACGGCCTTTTTTTCTTCTTTCTGGGTCTCGATCGAGCCGGTGATATCCCCGTCCGGCGCCTTGCGGCCCGTCGGGAAATTGAACGTCGCCTGCGCCCAGGATGGTTTGCCGGCGACAGGCTGGTCGTTGAAAATATATCCGCCGTCCAGAAGCAGCCCGGCGATCTTGAGCACGACCAGACAGCTGATCGCGATCAGGAGCACGGGAATGATTCTGAACTCGCGGATAAAGCTCATGCCGCGACGCCTGCCCGCTGCCGTTCGGAGAAGGCCTGCGCCGCCGCCACGATCGCCTTGGCGCCCGAGGCGCGCACCGGAGCGGCGACGATCTGCTCAGCCTGCTGTGCCCGGGCCGCAATCGCGATATCGCACAGCCGCTTGAGAATATCGGTGCCGACCGAGACCTGCTTGCCCAGCGTGCCCGAAAGATCCGACGCGGCGGCGAGCTGGCTGCCCAGCGTCTCGTCGCATTCGCGTACCGTCAGCTTCAATCCGCCGATGGCGCGCTCGGCGATCTCGGTCGCGGTGATCAGCTCCGCGATCGTCGCCTTCAGCGACTGCTCGTCCGCCTTCAGGGCCTTCAGCCGGGTGTTGAGCAGCCGGCAATAGCCGATGGTGAACAGCAGCAGCACCGCAACAAGGCTTTCGATGATAATTCCGATAAAATGATTCATTGTGCCTCCATCAATTTTGTCTGCTCGTCGGCCTTCTCGAACATCGCGTAGGTCGTATGCGGCTTGCGCAACTGCTTTGAGACGCGGATGGCGACACGGTCGCCGACGCGGCCCATCCGGCCCTCGCTGAGCGTGACGTCGCCGCAGCGGACCGACACCAGTGCGTCCGAACGGATTCCCAGAGGCAGTGTGTCGCCGACCTTGAGGGTCATCAGTTGCTTGAGCGGAATGTCGGCCTCGTAAAGCACGGCGTCGACAAACAGTTCGGCCTTGGCAATCTCGGTGGCGAAGTGTCCCTCCCAGATCGGATCGCGGCCGAATTTTTCGCCCATGAACATCTGCAACAGCACCGGCCGGATCGGCTCGATGGTCGCATACGGCAACAGCAATTCGACATTGCCGCCGCGATCCTCCATGTCGATGCGCAGGCGCACCAGAATGGCGGCGTTGGCGGGACGGCTGATGGCGGCAAAACGCGGATTGGTCTCGAGCCGGTCGATGGTGAAGGTCACCGGCGAGAGCGGGCGGAACGCCTGCTCGGCATCGGCCAGCACGACCTCGACGAGGCGCTTGACGAGATTGGTCTCGATAGTGGTGTAAGGCCGGCCCTCGATGCGCAGCGATGCCTGTCCGCGACGTCCGCCGAGCAGCACGTCGATCATCGAATAGATCAGGCTGGAATCGACCGTGAACAGGCCGAAATTCTCCCATTCCTCCGCCTTGAACACCGTGAGCACGCAAGGCAGCGGAATGGAATTGAGATAGTCCGCGAAACGCACGGAGGTAATGCGGTCGAGCGAGACTTCGACGTTGTCGGAGGTGAAATTGCGCAGACTGGTCGTCATCAGCCGCACCAAGCGGTCGAAGACGATTTCGAGCATCGGCAGACGTTCGTAGGACACCATCGCCGAGTCGATGATGGCGCGAATGCCTGAACTGTCGTCGATATTGACTTCGCCGTCGCTGAATCCGAGCAGATTGTCGATTTCTTCCTGCGACAGCACGCGCTCGCCGCTGGCCTTGTTGCTGAAGCCGCGGCTGCCATCGTCGACCATCGCGGCCCATTGTTCGGCCATCGACTCGGTGAGTTCGTTGTTCGCCGCCTCGGCCGCGGCGGCAACCGGATCCTCATTGCCCAGCGCGCCTTCCCATTCGGCGGCCAGCGCATCCTGATCGATATCATTGTCCGGTGTCATGGCCCCCGCCCCGTCGCGTCACTGGATGACGATTTCCTTGAACAGAACCGCACTCACCTGGTTGGGCGAGACAGCGGCGTTGACGCGGCGCGTCAGTTCTTCTTTCAGGCGGAACAGTCCGATCGACCCGTTGAGATCGCCGGGCCGCAACTCGCGCAGATAAGTCTGAAACAGATCGGTGACGCGTGGCATGGTCGGCTGAATCTGCGCGACCTGCGGCGCGTCCTTCACCTCGAGCACGACCTTCACTTTGAGATATTGCGTGCGTTCGCCCGGCTGTGTGGCCAGATTGACCAGAATCTCGGGCACATCCATGAACGCCGGCGGCTTTGCGGCAATCTCCGCCGGCTTTTCCTCGCCGTGACCGCGGAAGAACATGAACCATGATCCGCCGCCGATCACGAGCAGCAGCGCTGCAGCACCGGCCATTATAAAGAGCTTGCGTTTGCTCTTCGGCGCGGCGCTTTCGCCTTCTTCCGTCTGATCGTCGTCTGCCATGCCCTGCCCCGCTCCGGGACTGGCTCGAATTGCCGAACTGGCTGATTACGCGAGACTAAATGCCGCCGACGCACGAGCGTCCTGTGTTGGCTCGACGCTATGTCTGCAATGGTTAACGGAACCTTTCTTTGGCCGCTCGAATGGGAAAAAATTGCCGAGTGAGGCCGGCAACCGGCACCTTATTGCCGCCTTATGCCAGCCCCGAAAACCATCTATCTAATTGTAAAAAATAAACAATCGGCTCTGGCACGGCCCTCGCATTAACCATGGCGAACCGTCCGTTTGGGAGAGCGAGGCGGTTTAACGAACCGCCATCGGTTTTGGGCGGTTTAACGAACCGCCATCGGCTTTGGGAGAGGCAGGTCGCGGTTCTTGAGGGGAGAACTGACGATGAAGAACACGCTTCTCGTCGCATTGTCGCGGTCGATGGCGCTGGAGCGCCAGATGGACGTGGTCGCCAACAACGTGGCGAACGTCAACACGAATGGATTCAAGGCCAGCAACTCCCTGTTCGAGGAGTTCATGAAGACCGGCGCGCACGAGGATAATTTCTCCGCGTCGGACCGCCGGATCAGCTTCGTTCAGGATCGCAGCACCATGAACGATTTCTCGCAGGGCGCGAACGACCGAACCGGCAACCCGCTCGACGTCGCGATCAACGGCAAGGGCTTCCTCGCGGTGCAGACCCCCGGCGGCGAACGCTACACCCGCGACGGCGGCATGCAGATCAACGCGCAGGGACAGCTCGTCACAAGTTCGGGTTATCCGGTGCTCGGCACCGGCGGCCCGATCGTCTTCCAGCAGACCGACCGCGACATCAAGATTTCGGAAGACGGCACGGTCACGGTTCGCGAAGGCACCACGACGCAGGTCGATGCCGTGCGCGGCAAACTGAAACTCGTCTCGTTCGATAATCCGCAGAGCCTCAAACGCGAAGGTAGCAACCTGTATTCGTCGGGCGGCGCGGTCGCGCACAACGACACGTCGTCGCGCGTCAATCAAGGCTTCATCGAAAAATCCAACGTCAACGCGATCGCGGAAATGAGCCGGCTGATGGAAATCAGCCGCATCTATCAATCCGTCGCGTCAATGATGCAACAGCAGGGTGACCTTCGCAAATCCGCGATCCAGTCGCTCGCCGACGTTCCCGCTTAAGGAGAAAAACCATGCGTGCTCTTTATACCGCAGCGACCGGCATGGCCGCACAGGAGCTGAACGTTCAGGTCATCTCCAACAACATCGCCAACCTGCGCACAACCGCTTACAAGAAGCAGCGCGCGCAGTTTCAGGACCTGATCTACGACCACGTACAGCGCGTCGGCGCGCAGGCGTCGGACCAGAACACCATTATTCCGGTTGGCATCGATATCGGCGGCGGCGTCAAGACCGTCGGCACGCCGCGCCTGATGACGCAGGGCACGCTGTCGCCCACCGGCGGCGATCTCGACATCGCCATTCGCGGCGAAGGCTATTTCAAGATTCAGATGCCGGACAATACCTACGCTTACACCCGCGACGGCTCGTTCACCACCGACGGCACCGGACGCATCGTCAATGCGCAGGGCAATCCCGTGCAGCCGACCATCACCATTCCCCAAAACGCCTCACAGCTCACAATCAACCCGCAAGGCCAGGTATCGGTACTGCTGCCGGGCTCGACCACGCCGACGGTCCTCGGCCAGATCGGGCTGACCCGCTTCATCAACAAAGCGGGCCTGCAATCGATCGGCGACAACCTCTTTACCGACACGCCCGCTTCGGGTCCGCCGCAGGACGGTCTCGCCACCGCCGACGGTTATGGCGACATGCAGCAGGGCAACCTCGAACAGGCCAACGTCGAGGTGGTGTCGGAAATGTCCGACCTGATCGCCGCGCAGCGTGCCTACGAGATGAACGCCAAGGTCGTCAGCGCCGCCGACCAGATGATGCAGTCCGCCACCAACATGTTCCATTAACGCAGGAAGAGGAGAACGCACATGATGATCATTCGCTTCATCCTCGTCGCCGCGCTAACGCTGGGGACGACCTCCCTTCCGGCGCGTGCGGAGACGCTCCAGAATCCGCCGATGGACGCGCCTTCGGCGCCGGTGCTGAAATCCAGCGTGACCGTGACGGCAGACGTGGTGCGGATCGGCGACCTCGTCGACAATGCCGGCGTCGCTTCACAGGTCGCAGTCTATCGTTCGCCGGATCTCGGCACCACCGGATCGCTGCGGACCGCGCAGGTGCTCGAAACGCTGCGCGCCAATCAGGTGATCGGCGTCGACACCCAGGGCATCAGCGAGGTGTCAGTCACCCGTGCATCGCGGGCAATTTCGGTCAAGGACATCGAGACCCTCGTCGCCAAGGCGCTTGAACACCGCAACGGCCTCGGCGATGCCGCCAACCTCTCGCTGACCTTCGAGCGCGATCTGCGCGACATTCAGCTCGATTCCAGCGTCAATGGCGAAATCCGGCCTGCCATAACCCGTTATGACGCGCGCAATGGCCGCTTCGATTTGCTTTTCGAAATCCAGAGCGACAATGGCGGCGCGACTCGCCTGCGCTTCACCGGGACCGCGGTCGAGACCGTCGAGGCCGCCGTCCTTGCACGAAACGCCGAGCGCGGTGACGTGATCAAGGCGTCCGACATCGTGATCGAGCGCCGTCCCAAGGCGGAGGTCGGCAACGATGCCGCCACCCGCACCCGCTCGGTCGGCATGCAGCTGCGCCGTTCGATCCGCGCCGGACAGGCGCTGCGGGCCGGCGATCTCGCCAAGGCCGACCTCGTGACCCGCGATCAGGCCGTCACGCTGATTTACGACGCACCGGGCGTTTATCTCACCGGCCGGGGCAAGGCGATGGATGGCGGCACCGAAGGCGACACCGTCTCCGTTCTGAATGTGCAATCCAAGCGTATCGTTCAGGGCGTGGTGATCGGTCCCGGCCAGGTGTCGATCACGATCCCCACGCCGCGCACTGTCACCGCCTCGCTTGCCAGCGCCTCACCTGCCGACGAGCCCACGCCAGCCAGCCGTTCACCTGAAAACGCCGAGTAACGTTCATGTTCAAGGTCAGTCACTTCAAGCGTATTTGTCTTACGGGCGGATTGCTCGCGTTCGGATGTGCCGCCAGCGGCTGCTCCTCGCTCGACCGTCTCGCCAATATCGGCGAGCAGCCGAAGCTGTCGTCGATCGACAATCCGACCACGCAGGCGGGCTACAAGCCGGTATCGATGCCGATGCCGGCGCCCGAAGCCGCGTCCTATAATCCGAACTCGCTGTGGCGCAACGGATCGCGCGCCTTTTTCAAGGACCAGCGTGCGCATCAGATCGGCGACATTCTGACGGTGACGGTCAACATCACCGACAAGGCCAATATCGCCAACGAGACCCAGCGAAGCCGCGCCAATTCCGAGGATTCGAACATCGCCAATTTCTTCGGCCTGAAAAAGACGCCGGGGACCAACAGCGCCGGAAACATGCTCAACACCGACTCGACCGCTTCCAGCGACGGCAAGGGATCGGTCAATCGTCAGGAAGCGCTGCAGACCAATGTCGCGGCTGTCGTCACCCAGCTTCTGCCGAACGGCAATCTCGTGGTCGAAGGGCGGCAGGAAATCAGGGTGAACTTCGAAATCCGCGAACTGGTCGTGGCCGGCATCGTGCGTCCGGAGGATATCCAGAGCGACAACACCATCGACTCCAGCAAGATCGCGCAGGCCCGCATCGCCTATGGCGGACGCGGCCAGATTACAGACGTGCAGCAGCCCCGCTACGGCCAGCAGGTGTTCGACATTCTGCTGCCGTTCTGACCGAAATTCGTCGCGGCGGCCACCGCCGCGATCCGAGCTCCCACACCGGACCTGCGAACCTAGGCGCGGCACGGTGTACCACGTCACGGCCCGCGTCAGCTCCCCTGGCGTCGGGCCGTGATCGTGTCAGGGGACACCATCTTCACTTCGACTTCGTGTCCGAGGGAAAAGAGGGCAACAGAACTCCGATAGCACATTCACAAAAAGTCCTCTTCGCCGAATGCCATCTCGCTGTGTCAGATGGGAGAATTTACACAATCAATGGGCAAAGAAAGGACCCACCATGATTTCAAAGTGATTTTATTTCACGACCAAATTTCTTTTGTTCCCGAAATCCCGTCGGATAACAATCCAACGACTCGCAGTCGTTATTTTAAATCAACACAAACGGGGCAAGGCAATGAAGACGGTAGGTTTTTGGGGAGCAACAGCAGCGGTGATTACATTGGCATCACCGGCGAATTCAGCCGACATGCCAAATCCAATTTATGCAAAAGCACCATTGGCACAAACATGGACGGGCTTTTACGCCGGCGTCAATGTTGGCGGTGGCATCAGCACGAATTCGCTGACGAATGCTCAGGCCCCCACGCAAGTCGGCGATAGCCCTGCCCTCGGAATTACCGTTACAAGTGGCAACACGAACGGCGCGGTCGGCGGCGTTCAAGTCGGTTACAATTTTCAAAATGGGCCAGTGGTATACGGCATCGAAGGCGAATTCGATGGAAGCAGTCTCCAGGGCCACAATCTTTACCGTTCGTTCGGCGCGTCTGGTGACGTGAACATCAAAACAAACTGGATAGCCACGGTCACAGGCCGCATCGGCGCGATGTTTCACAACGATACGCTGTTATATGCAAAGGGCGGCGTCGCCTTTGACAACAACAGCTTTTCAATTACAGCGCAAAATCCATTCTCGAGCGGAGCCTATCCAAAGACTTCTGAAACGCGCGTCGGATGGACAATGGGCTTTGGTGCTGAATATATGATTGGATCGAACTGGACGGCAAAACTCGAATACGATTATCTTGATTTTGGTGGCAAGAACCTCGCATTTGCGACCGGAACCGACACGAACAGCTTCACAACGACGGCAGCATTCTCGGCGACGTCGAACCAGCAGATGCATACCGTCAAGGCCGGCCTGAACTACAAGCTGTACTAGGCGATGTTAGCGATCAGCCCGGCTCCGTGAGCCGGGCTGATCTTCGGACGCCGTCGCAAAGGAATGTTGTGCGCAAGCACTCCTGCGAGTTGCAATTCCGTTGGTGATCGTTCTTTAACGAAGCAAAGAAAGCCCGCACCCTATTCGTCGCGGTAGACCTTCTCGCGCTTCTCGTGGCGCTCCTGCGCCTCGACCGACAGGGTCGCGATCGGCCGTGCCTCCAGCCGCTTCAGCGAGATCGGCTCGCCGGTTTCCTCGCAATAGCCGTAGGTATTGTCCTCGATGCGCTGAATAGCGGCGTCGATCTTGGAGATCAGCTTGCGCTGCCGGTCGCGAGCCCGCAATTCGATGGCCCGGTCCGTTTCGGATGACGCGCGGTCCGCGAGGTCCGGATGATTGACGTTCTCTTCCTGCAATTGCTGCAAGGTCGTCTTGGCTTCGCGGAGAATCTCATCCTTCCAGGCAAGCAGCTTGGCGCGGAAGTATTCGCGCTGCCGTTCGTTCATGAACGGCTCTTTCTCGGAAGGCCGGTAGCTTTTCAGTTTGTCCAACACCGATCTCTCATCCGTGCAAGGCGGGCAGAAAAGACCCACCCGCGCGCCGCTTATATAGCGACGGCCCGTGACAAACAATATCGGTAAAAGGCAGGATCGGCCCGCCCTGCCCAAGGAACCGGCATCGTCCGAGCCGGCCATCCACAGGTATAAAGCAGGAAACTCAGCCGCCGGCCTTGGCGAGCTCAACCTCGACGCGCAGGTCTATCTCCGACAACACCTGATCGAGACCGGGGTCGCCGGACAAGGATTTCAGATCGGCGGCAATCGCCCGCAGCCGTCCCGCCATCGACGAATCGAGAGTGCCGGACAAGAGACCGATTTTCAGATCGTCGAGCAGGTCGAGCGCACGGCGGCCGCGGGCAACCGAACGCTTCCGCCGCTCCGTGGAATCCTCAACACCCTGCAGGGCCAATAGCGCATCGATGCCACCGGCCGCGCGCGGCGCGCTGACCGAACGGGTTTCCGAGGGCGAACCCGTCTCGTCCAGCGTGAATCCGGACGAACCGATGCGCCGGCTGCTCGCGGCAGGCGATCCAAGTGTGGTTCCGTTGGGGCCGTAAATTCGCATTCTGCTGTCTCGGGGAGCGCCGCATCCCGCGTGCCCCAACGCTAACCTCATCCTTTATGGTTAATGGAGCGTAAAGAGCCCGGCAAAATCTGCCGCGAACGGCAGTTTCGGCACGGACTGCGGCATCTTCCGATTTCAGGTCATCAAAAATAATGATTTTAGTTCAATGGCTTGCTTGCAAAAAGCCCGATGGCACGGCGCTCGCATAGTTAATGGCAGACTAACTCCGTGGGGAGCACGGAGACTGTGAGAGTTTCAACACCTCGGTGGGAGCAGAGGATGTTTCGAGTTATTCGGGCGATCGGATTTGCCGCGCTGACGCTGGCCCTGTCGGGTGCGGCGGCGCATGCGACCTCGCGCATCAAGGATCTCGCCAATATCGAGGGCGTGCGCCAGAACCAGTTGATCGGCTACGGCCTCGTGGTCGGCCTCAACGGCACCGGCGATACCCTCAACAATATCCCCTTCACCAAGCAGTCGCTGCAGGCGATGCTGGAACGCATGGGGGTCAACATCCGCGGCGCCACCATCCGCACCGGCAACGTCGCCGCCGTCATGGTGACCGGCAATCTGCCGCCCTTCGCCACCCAGGGCACCCGGATGGACGTCACCGTCTCGGCGATGGGCGACGCGAAAAGCCTGCAGGGCGGCACCCTGCTCGTCACCCCCCTGCTCGGCGCCGACGGTAATGTTTACGCCGTGGCCCAGGGCTCGCTCGCGATCAACGGCTTTTCCGCCGAAGGCCAGGCCGCCAGCGTCACCCGCGGCGTGCCAACCAACGGCCGTATCGCCAACGGCGCCCTGGTCGAGCGCGAGATCGAGTTCGCGCTGAACAAGATGCCCGACGTGCGCCTCGCACTCCGTAACAGCGATTTTACCACCGCCAAACGGATCGCGGCGGCGGTCAACGATTTCCTCGGCGCCAAGACCGCCGAGCCGGTCGATCCCTCGACCGTCCGCCTCACCATCCCGGCCGAATTCAAGGGCAATGTGGTGGCGCTGTTGACCGAGATCGAGCAGCTCCAGGTCGATCCCGATCTGGTCGCCAAGATCGTGATCGACGAACGCTCCGGCATCATCGTGATGGGCCGCGACGTGCGCGTGAATACCGTGGCGGTCGCGCAAGGCAATCTGACCGTCACCATCTCGGAAAGCCCGCAGGTCAGCCAGCCGGCGCCCTTCTCCAACGGACGAACGGTCGTCACGCCGAACACGCGTGTCGGCGTTCAGGAAGACGGACGCAAACTTGCTCTGGTCAAGGCCGGCGTGTCGCTCCAGCAGCTCGTCGACGGCCTCAACGGCCTCGGCATCGGGCCGCGCGACCTGATCGGCATTCTGCAGGCGATCAAGGCGGCCGGCGCGATTCAGGCCGACATCGAGGTGCTGTGATGGACGCCGCAGCACTCGCCGCCAGACAGGGCCAGCCTACCCGAAACGGCCGCCCCGATCTCGAACTCGCCAGCGCCCTGACCAAGGTCTCGCCGCAGATGCAGGCCAAGACCAAGGAGAAGGCACAGGATTTCGAGTCGGTTTTCCTGAACTCGATGTTTTCTCAGATGACCGCCGGCATCAAGGGCGACGGCCCGTTTGGCAACACGCCCGGCACCAGCATCTGGCGCTCGATGATGACCGAAGAATATTCGAAGTCCTTCGCCAAGGCTGGCGGAATCGGCATTTCCAGCGAGATCTATCGCGACCTCATCCTCCAGCAGGCCAGACAGCCAGCCCAGAACACCCGGAGTCTTGCATCGTGAACAATCCCAATCCACAGACGGCTCGGCCCGCGCCGGTGGCTTCGCCTGCCGAGGCGCGCCGCCTCGCCGAGGGCCTGATCGACATCATGACCACCCTGCTCGGGATCGTCGAACAGGAAACCGAAATGGTGCGCGCTGGCAAGGTCCGCGAAGCCATCGCGCTCGAGGCGCAAAAGAGCGAAGCCTCGCGTCATTACATGCAGAGCGTCACCCAACTTAAGAACAGCCGTGACTATCTCAGGCAATCGACGCCGGATCTGCTCGCCGCCCTGCATCGTCATCATGACGTTTTCCACGCCATGCTGCAGGTCAACCTGACCGTGCTCGCAACGGCACACGCGGTGTCGGAAGGTATCGTGCGCGGCGTCAGCGGCGAAATCCAGCGCCGCAACATGCCGAACGGCTATACCGCTGCCGGCCAGCGCGCCATGCCGAACGCATCGCGCAACGCCGCCCCGCTGGCGATCAGCCGCGTTCTGTAGTTCCGAAGAATTTTTCCGATCTTCTTAAACCGGCGGACCTCGTCCGCCGGTTTTGTTTGGCGCGCAAACTGTCCGGCATTTGAATCAAATTGCAAGGCACGCATCAGCACCAGCTTTAGAAGCTCCCGGCGATACTGTCGCATTGATCATCGTGACAGAGTGGAGGCCGGACGGCTGCCATGGCTGCGGACTTCAGCATACGACCGATCGGGGCGTCGGTTGCGACACCGGCTGCGGGCCCCTCGCCCGACGCCGCGAAGGCGGCTGTGCCGACGCAGCTTTCGCCCGAAAAGTCCGTCACCGCCCCGGACACGGGTCAGCGCACGGCCAACGATCCGCAATCGAAGGACGATGCCTTCACTTCTCAAACGATCATCGATCGGGATGCAAACGAAATCGTTTACCGGGTGGTCGACAACCGCACTACTCTCGTGGTCCGGCAATTTCCCGATGAGGCCCGTCTTCGCCTGCGCGCCTATGTGCGGACGCAGGATCTTGCGAAGCAGGAAAAAGAAGCGTCTCACACGGACCTGCAGGCCTGACTCCTCGGACCTGACACAGCAAATCAGGACTGCTGGGCGTAGGCCGTCTCGAGCGTCTGCGCGCCGGTCGCCGCGTCGGTCATGACGGTTTTGAGCTGCGCGGTCCCGGCCTTGGTGAGGGTGAATTTCGAATCGCCGAACTTGAAGGAATTGTCCTTGATCAGGACGTCCTGATATTTCACCGTCGAACCGCTTTGGTAGCGAACCTTGGCGCGAAAACCCTCGACATTGGAAATCTGGATCGTGAACTTGGTGTTGTTCGCGTAGGCCCCGGTCCAGGTTCCTTCATAGCTCGGTGCGTCAACCGGAACATAGGGCGTTTTGGAGTTCGCAAGACCGGCGATATTCGAACCGGCCGTCACGTAACCCGACTGAAGGATGCTGTAGACGTCCGACATCGTGACCTGTCCCCCGCGATCACGCGCGCCCGGCGAGACCTGCCGCGATATTGCGGTTGATGTCGATCAGCGGCTGGAGATGGCCCGGCTGCGGATTGACAGCAAGCGCGGCGCTATGCGTCATGACAAACACGCCAATGTTCGCGATGTTCTGACGAACTTCGAGCGGTTGCGGATTTTCATCGCGCAGGGCATCGCTCAGGAAAATGGACCACAGCTTGCGATTGAACATCAGCGCGGCCTGCAGACGCTCGCCGGTTTCGTTCATGACGTCCTGAAGCTGGCTGGCGGCCTTGAGAAGCGCCTGGGCCTCGATCTCACGGGGTGATGCGGTGGTCTGGGCGGTCTTAGCGTAGGCCTTCGCGGCGTTGGACATTCATCACCTTGACGGGAATTATAGATAACGCGCCGCCGCTGAATGAGGCGACATCGGCCATATGTGTAAAGATAATCGCTTAAAATTCGATTACTTAAGTTCCTATTGGCCTACGGAAAACAAAACGGCGGGGTTTTTGAACCCCGCCGTCTTTTTTGCGATTGCTGCTGCGATCACTGCAGGAGCTTGAGAACGCTCTGCTGCGACTGGTTGGCCAGAGCGAGCGCGGAAACCGCGATCGACTGACGGGTCGACAGCGCCTGGCTGTTCGCCGCTTCTTCGTTGGTGTCGGCGAGAGTCAGGTTGGACGAACCGGTCTGCAGAACGTTGATCAGGTTCTTCGAGAAGTCCTGACGGATCTGCACGACGGAGAGGTTCGCACCCAACGTCGAAGCCTGCGAGCGCAGCGTCGTGCTGGCATCGTTCAACGCGGACAGGACTTTGTTCGTCGAGGCGTTGTCGACGAAATCCGTTCCTGAGGTCAGCGAGCTGAGACCCAGACCAGCCGGGTCGAAAGTGACGCCGGTGATGTTCAGGGTCGACTTGCCGGTTTCGTTGAACACCAACTTGAGTTGGTCGCCGTTCAGGAGGTTGACGCCGTTGAACGAAGCGTCCTGAGCGGTGGTGCGGATCTGGTCGATCACGGTGTTGTACTGGGCAACCAAGCTCGCGCGGGTATTCTGCGAGTTGGCGTCCGCAACCGGAGCGTTGACCGTCACGCTTGCACCGAGCAGGCCGGTGCCGGCCGCGACAGCGGTGCCGCCGAACGCACCGATCGTCGAGGAAGCGTGATCGTTCGTGGTCGTGAACGTCAGCGCGCCTGTCGAGCTGATCGAGGCGGTCAGGTTGTTGGCAGCGAGAGCGGTATTGAGCTGATCGAGCGTCGAGATCTGGCCCGTACCTGTTCCGAAGGTGATGTTGGTTGCAACACCGCCATCGGTCGAAGCAATCGTCAGGGTCTTGCCCGACAGAGCGGAAGTGCCGGCCGTGCCGTTGTAGGTGCTGTTGGCGATGCCGAGCGAAGCAAGGCCGGAAGTCACGATCGCGTCGCTTGCGCCGGCGGTGCCGGTGCTGGTCAGCACGAGGTGGCCCGAGCCGTCGTCGGTGGCGTTAACGCCGACGCCAGTGGTGCCGTTGATCGCCGATTCGATGTCGGAGAGCGTGAACGCGCCGCCGGTGCCGCTGCCCGAACCGGTGGTCAGGGTGACGGTCTGGCTGTTGATCGTGAAGGTCACGTCCGAGCCCGGATCGGCAAGACCGGCCGTGAGATCGACCGTGCCCGTGGTCACGGCATTGGTTGGCGAACCAGCCGGGCCGAGCAGGTTGCTGGCAGTCGCGCCGGAAACAGCGGCCGTGGTCGCGGTCGACTTGCTGCTGTAACCCACCGAGGTCTGCAGCGCCTGGTTGGCGATCGACTTTGCGGTATCGACCAGCTTCTGCAGCGAGGTGATGCCGGTGTTGGCGGCCTGCAGGATCTGGACGCCGTTGCCAATGCCGTCGAGCAGGTTGTTGATGTCGCTGGCGCGGCTGTCGAGAGCCGAAGCCGTGAAGTAGTTGGTCGGGTTATCAAGAGCGGTGTTGACCTTCTTGCCGGTGGCAAGACGGGTCTGCGTGGTCGAAAGCAGATCGGCAGTCGACTGAAGCGACAGCAGGTTCTGGCGAACCGACGCTGAAAGAACGATATCTGACATGGTACTCAACCTTTCTGGTGAACAATTTTCGTGTGCGAGCGTTACGCCAACTTTCACTGGCGCTACGGCCAAGAATGCGAGCAACAGTCTAAAAAAAAGTGAATGAAGGGGCGCTCTGCACTCGATGCGTGCAGACCTTGGTGCATTCGGCACTATTGATAAGACAGGAAAAAACCAACGCCGTTTACGCCGCATTAACCACGATGGGAAAGGATAATGCGGGCTGCGGCAGGCTACGCAATAAACGGCAGCGGAGAATTTGCATGGCGCTGAAGGTCGAATTGAAGCCACATGAGAAGATCATCATCGGCTCCTGCGTCATCACCAATACCGAGCAGCGCGCGAAGATCCTGATCGAAGGCGAGCGGATCCCAATTCTGCGCGAGAAGGATATTCTGACCCCCGCAACCGCGGACACGCCGGCGAAATTGCTCTATCTGGCGGTTCAGCTGATGTACGTCGCGCGCGATCCGCAGGAACATCACGCGGTCTATTTCGACCTGATGCGCGATCTTCTCAACGCGATGCCGAGTTCGGCGGTCGCAATCTCCGAGATCAACAATCATATCTTAAGCGGCGACTATTATAAGGCGCTGAAGGAATCGAAGCGGCTGATCGCGCACGAGGCCGAACTCCTCGAGCTTGCCAAACATCGGCAGTCCGGCAAATCGGGCCTGCAGGGCGCCGCCTGACACCATCAGAAACTACCGCACGCCAACAACCAAAACGGGCCTCCAGAAGGAGGCCCTTTTCGTTTGCTCAGCCGGCGAATGATTTAGCCAATCGGCAGATATTTCAAAAGATTGGTCTGATACAGCATCGAGGTGGTCTGATAGGACGCCTGCAGACTGGTCTGCAGCGCCATGATCTGCGTCGCCACCTCGTTATCGTCGACGCCCTCGATCGAATCCAGCATGCTCTGGGCCATCGAGGTCGTCTGGGTCTGTCGCGTTGTCGCCGCCTTCACCGCCGCCTGCGCGCCTGCGAAATCCGACTGAATGTTCTGGATGGATTGCGCGCCCGGCTGTACGGCCAGATTGGCCTGGACTCGCTGGTTGAGCGCGGTGATCTGCGCGTTGGCATTCGGATCGTTGGGATTGGTCGTGACCGCGGCGTAAACCGCGATCGACTTGAGCTGATCGACGATCGCCTGCTCGTTGGCGCGCGCGCCATATTGGACGCTGACCGAGGGATCGACGCTGGCGACGGCGGTGCCCCGCGCGGAATCCGTGCCCTTCTCGCCGGTGTACCACGTCACGGTGTTGGCCGGCGTTCCGTCCACCAGAGTGGTGGCGGAACTGAAAGGCGAGGAGCCGACGCGCTGTGGCGGATCGGCGAAGAAATTGTTCGAAGCGGCGACGGCGGAGGCCGCGACCAGCGGACCGTTGGCCAGGTTGCCGATCGCCGTATCGAGCGCGCCTTTCAGATTCGCTGCGGTCTCGGTCGTATCGGCCCCGATGGCGAAACTGCCGGCCGGCGGCGGGTTCGCCGACGACGCCGTGAGGCTAATCGATTCCGACGTGCCGTCCGGCAGCTGGAAGGTGAACTGGATGCTGTCGCCGTCCTTGGGATTGGTCGCGCCGAGATCGACGGACTCGCTTGCCGGCGGGCTGGGTGGCGTCGGGGCGGTGGTCGGTGGCGACGTCACGCTCGAGCCGGTCAGCGAGGATGAAATCGCGCTGAGCTTGAGACCGAAAGGCGAGCCGGTGGCATCCTCGCTGATCGAGACGGATGTGCCGGCCTGTGCAGTGACAAGACGCCCGGTCGGCGGCGTGCCAGTGCCGAGATCCGCAGCCTTGCGCTCGGAAATCAGCTGACGCAGTCCCGCCTGCGATGTGGTGCCATTGAGGATTTCATCAGCCGAAGCTGTTGACGGCGTATCGGTGGCGCGGCCGGAAAACAGATAACGTCCGCCGGATTCGGTGTTGAGCAGCGCGATCGCCTGCGTGAACGAGGCATTGGCAGTCTGCTGGCCCGGCGTCTGCCCCTGTTCGTTCAGCGTGAGCGACGATCCCGTCGCCGCCGTCTTGGTTTCCGAGCCCGCGTCGATCAGCCCCTGAAGCGACAGGTTCACCACGCCGATGCGGGTGTTCAGCATGGTGGCCGTGTCGGAATAAGCCGACAGCGCCGACAATTGCGAACGCAGGCCGGTGGCGAATCCGCTTTGAACGCCAAGTCCAGAATAGGTGTTGGCCTTCTTGCCGCTGGTCAGCTGTTCGGACAGCGTGTTGAGCTGACTCTGGAGATTAAGGATCGACGTTCCGATATAGTTGGTCCGTCCGCTAACACCGTCAATGGTCATGTGAGTCTACCTCAAACTGACTGAAGGAGTGCCGTGAACATGTCGTTCACCGTGGACATCACGCGTGCGTTCGCGGAATAGGCATTCTGCAACGCCAGAAGATGGGCCATCTCGTCGTCGATATTGACGCCCGAATTCTGGTTCAGCTTGTTCTGCAGCGTCGAGAGCACGACATTCTGCCCGTCGGAGAGCTGCTGCGCCGCGCTCGCCTGCTGGCCCTGCATGGTGGTGAACTGCTGCAGAAAATTCTGGATCGTGCCCTTGAACGGCGTGCCGGTTGAACCGAGTCCGGTGTCAGGCGAAAACGAATACGTGCCGGTTGTCAGCTGCGACAGAATGAAGTCGGAACGCGTGGTGTCGCCGGACGACGTCAATGGCGACGTATTGTAAACGATCAGACGCGAGGGATCGCCGACGAGCTGAGCATTCACCGAAATACGGCCCGCCAGTCCGACCTGCTGCGAACCGTTGGCGCCGATCGCGCCGGTATAGGGCACGCCATTGTCGGTAAACAGCGGCAGCTGCGGATTGCCGCTGGTCAGCGACGTCATGGTGACGGTGGTGGAGGCCGAATTGATCGTGGCCGCACCGGTGCCGTCGTCCGTCACCTGAAGCGTCGAGCCTGAAGGATTGGCGAACTGGATGTTTTGTGCGGCGAAAGCGGTATTGAGCTGCGCCGCAACCCCGGCCGCGCCGCCGGAAAAATCAACACCAATGACCTCGTCACTGGGATCGGTTGTGAAGGTGTTTTTCAGCGGCAACGCGGACGGATCGTCGACGCGCACGACCGTAACATTATGCGTCGCGCCGGTCGTCGTATCGGTATAGCTGAACTTGAGCGAATTGCCGTTCTGCAGGCCGGACAGATCGAGCGAGAAGCCGTTCTGCGCGCCGCTCGATACAGCGGTGCCCGCCGTCGTCTTGTCGGACAGTGCGCTAGCCATCGAGGCCGCAAGCTGATCGATCTGCGCCTGTGCCTGAACCAGCGTGTTGTCGCGCAAGTCGAGATAGCCGGCGATCGTTCCCGAGCGGATCGCACCGGTCGAGACGAGATCGACCGAACCGCCGCCATGCGGGAACGTCAAAGTGATCGAGCCGAGTGTGCTTTTCGAGGGATCGCTGTTCCACTGCGTATTGGGCGTCACAGTGCCCTGGGCATTAAACGACAGTGTCGCGGCGTCGCTGCCGACAAGCTGCACGCCGGAATTGGTGAAGACGCCGATCTGGTTGTTGCCGTTATCGACGACGCGGACGTCCATCAGCTGCGATAGTTGCGAGACATACTGATCGCGCTGGTCGAGCAGCGAGGCGGATGCCGCATCGTCGCCCGAAACGCCGAGCAGCTGGGTATTGATCCTCGCGATCTGCTGAAGCGCAACATTGGCCGAATTGACCGCGCTGTTGATCGAGGATTCGGCGTCGGCGCGCAGCGCCTGGATGCCTTGCGAGGTCGCGTTGAGCTGGGAGGTCAGCGACTGCGCCGTGGTGATGACGCTCGTCCGGGCTGCCGCCGAGTCGGGACTGGTGGACAGCGCCTGCAGCGCATTGGTCAGATCGTTATAGGATGATTCCAGCGTGCCGTCGGACGTCGGATCGCCATAGATGTCCTGAAGCCGCTGCAATGCATCGGAGCGGGTGCTGGCGTAGGACGCACCCGAATTCTCGGTCAGCACCTGACGCTGAATATACTGATCGAGTTCGCGATTGACACCCGTCACGCGAACGCTGGCGGCACCGCCCGCCACGGTCTGGATCTGCGTGACGGTCTTGCGGGTATAGCCCGGCGTTTCGGCGTTGGCGACGTTGGACGACACCAGCGCCAGCGCTGCCTGATTTGCCTTCAGGCCGGAAATCGCCGTCGAGAGAGCTTGGCTCAGACCCATAACGAACTGTCCATCTCAATTACGGACTGCAAGACATCAACGCAGCACGTTCAGGAGATCCTGCACCATCTGGTTCGAAGTGGTGATGACCTTGGTGTTGGCCGAATACGCCTGCTGCGTCACGATCAGCTTGGTGAACTCGTCGGCGATATCGGTGTTGGAGCCTTCGAGCGAGGAGCCGACGATGGTGCCGCCCTTGCCGAACAGCGCCGGACCGGATTCGTCGGTAGCCTCAAAAGCACCGCCGTCATCGCGCTTGAGGAAGTTGGTGCCGTTGAAGGTCGCCAGCGTGATCTGCGCAAGATCGATGTTACGGCCGTTGGAATAGTTGCCGACCACGCGGCCGTTGTCGCTGATCGAAACGGTCTGCAACGATCCGGCCGGGAAACCGTCCTGCTGAATCTGGTTGACCTGAACGTTGCCGTTGGCGTCGGAAAACTGGGTAATGCCGCCGGAGCCGAAATTGATCGTCGGACTTCCCAGCGATACACCGCTTACAGTCGCGTTGGTCAGCGTGACCGAAGCGACGGTAGGACTCATCTGGCCGTTCGCGGAGAAAGTGAAGTTGGTGCCGACGTTCTGCCATGCCGTTGCCGTGCCGGTGGCATTCGGATCGACCTGATAGAACATGTTCCATGTGTCGGTGTGCCCGGCGCCAAGCGTCGAGCTGTCCGTTTTCGCCCAGCGGAATTGCAGGCTGACCGGCGAGCCGGAGATGTCGTAGGCCGTGACCGCGCCACCGGAAACCGATTCATTAAGGAACGTTTGCAGGTCTGATCCAACCACCGTGCCCGTACCCGCGACCGTTGGATCGGACGTGAAATCCGAGACGTTGAGCAACTCGGAGCCCGGCACCGATGTATCGTGCTTCGTGGTCAGCGGATAGCTGGCGAGGTTGGCGCGATAGGTGACCGCAGTGGTCGGCTGTGCCGGCAGGAAGTCGTTACCGAATTTCAGAACCTGCGGCACGCTGCCCGCGACGTTGCCCGTTGTCGGGTCGATCGGAATGCCTTCCAGATAATAACCGGCGCCATTGACGAGATAACCGTTCTTGTCGAGCGTGAAATCGCCGCGGCGCGTATAGCGGTCAACGCCGTCGAACACCGGCTGGTTATCGGAGAAACTGCCCGGCTTTTGTACGGCGAAGAAACCATCGCCATTGATCGCCATATAGGTCGCGACCGACGCAGCCTGAACGTCGCCCTGCACCGTGTTGGTCTCGCGCGAATTGGCCGTGACGCTGCCCGCGAGCTGCGCGGTGTTGCCGGTCTCGGGAATGAGGTCCTCGAAACTCGTGTCGATGCGCTTGAAAGCCGTGGTCTGCGAGTTCGCAATGTTGCCGGAGATGTTTTCCAGCGCATAGGACTGCGCGCGCAAGCCCGCGACGGATGTGGTGAGAGCGCCAAAAATACCCATTACATCGTCTCCAACTGCAATCCGGGCGGCCGCCGGTCTCGCCAAAAAAATTGGGCCGCGTCGATCCTGGTGGTGCATGAGGCATGCCAATCGAAAAAATCGATTCACATCAGCGCTTTAACGAAAACGCCCCGGTCCAAAGACCGGGGCGCATTTGCCTAGCGCGGCAAGATTTGCCGTGATGAAAGTGCCGTCAGGATGCCGAAGACGCACCCGGCTTGAAGGTCAGCGCGACACCGTTCATGCAGTAGCGCAAACCCGTTGGCTTCGGCCCGTCATTGAAGACGTGCCCGAGATGGCCGCCGCAGCGCCGGCATAGGGTTTCGGTCCGCACCATCATGAAAGAGCGATCGGTTTTCTCAACCAATGCGTTCGGCAGCGCCTGATAGAAACTGGGCCAGCCGGTGCCGCTATCGAATTTGGTTTCGGACGAATAGAGCGGCAGGTCGCAACCGGCGCAGGCGAAAGTGCCCTTGCGCTTTTCGTGATTCAGCGGGCTGGTGAACGGACGCTCGGTGCCCGCCTCGCGCAGGATGTAATACTGCTCCGGCGTAAGCTGCTTCTTCCATTCCTCGGGGGTCTTCTCGATTTCGAACTTTTCCGCAGCCGGTTTGTCGTCGGCCTGGGCCTGCGACGACGCGCTAAGCCATTTGAAGGCTCCGAACGAAGACAATCCGGCGAGGGCAGCAAGGGTCAATCGGCGGTCGATCATGGGCGCTCTCCAAAAGGCTGGCTTCACAACCAAATACGTTCGGATTGCGCGGAAGTTACATCATTCCGGACAATTCGACTCACGGTTCCGTGACGACATCACGCAGCATCCCCGCCGCCGCGATTTCGCTGCCGCGCCTCGGTTTGGGCGCGGCGCGCCCGCGCGGCCTGCATTGCCTGAACCGAGCGTGCCTTGGCGCTGGCGGCGCGCGCCTCGCGGGACTTTTCCCGCGCCTGTTCGCGTTTTTGCAACTGTTCGCGCCAGCGCGCCAATGTTCCGGTCGCCGCCGAAGCACCGCGCGACAGCGTTCCCATGACCTGCCCCACCACGCGGCCTCCGGTGCCGCCGGCCCAGACCAGTTCGAACGGAGCGAACAATTTCCAGCGGTCGTCGCCCCACAAGATACTGCGCGAAATCAGGTCGCCACCCATCGCGCTGGTATTGAGACCCTGCCGGCCAAAGCCGCTGACCACCCACAGGCCGGGACGCAGCCGGCCGATCTGGGGCATGCCATGGACCGTCCGGCCGAAGGCGCCGCTCCACATGCTCTCGACAGCCACATCGCCGAGTCCCGGAAAAATGGTCCGGATCCGCCGCTCGATGGCGCGCGCGAACTTCTGCGGCCGCGCGTTCCATGTCGTCTCTGGGTTCGACCACATCAGCCGGTCGCCATTCACGATGCGGAAATGATCGATGCCGTCGGCGTCGGCCACCGAGCCCTGAAAGGCGATGACCTCGGCAAGCCTTTCGCCGAGCGGTTCGGTGATTCCGGCATAGCGCCACACCGGCAACAGCGTGCCGGCCAGCCGCATCGCCGGCGCGCCGATATGAATATTGCCTGCGAGCACGATATGCGAAGCACGCAGCCGCGCCGAGGGCGTGACGATGCGCTTTCGGATGCCATTCGGATCCATACTCACCGCAGGGGTATTTTCGAAAATACGCACACCGGCAGCCTCGGCGAGCCTGGCGAGACCGTGCACATATTTAGCTCCGTCGAGCTGAAATGCTTTTGGGTAATGGATACCGTGAAAATAGCGCCGCGTTTTCAGCACCTCGCGCACGCGCTCGACCTGCCAGCCCTCCAGATCAGTGCCGAAATCCGAACCGAGCAATTGCAGGCGATGGATCAGCTTGTCGCCGGCATCGACAGTCGAGACTTCCAGCGCGCCGTCGGTCAGGTCGACATTGCCGATCTCGCCGGCTTTACGGCGCATGTAGTCGGCCCCCTCCTGCGCCAGCGCCCATAATTCGCGGGTGTCGTCAAACCCGACGCGCTCGATCAGATCGTCCACCGGCACGCCATACCCGGGCATGACACTGCCCATATTGTGGCCCGAGGCGTTCCAGCCGACCCGGCGTCCCTCGAGCACGACAACGCTGGCTCCCTTTTTTGCCGATTCCAGCGCCATCGTCAGTCCCGCGAGACCGCCGCCAATCACACAGATGTCCGTATCCGTGTTGAAAGTGAGCGCTTCGCGTTCGGAAAGCGGCGCGCTATCGCTGGAATCTGTCGTCTCGATCGTCATTGTTGTCTTAAATCGTCCGCGAAATGCTTGTCATGCCGGCCATGTTAGCTTCTAACATCCCGGCACCTGTAAATCGAGGCCGCTTCATGCGCCGTCTGATTCTCCTGCGCCACGCCAAGACGGAAAGGGATTCCGCCAGCGGAAAGGACCGCGACCGCTGTCTCGACGAGCGCGGCGAAAGCGACGCCGTACAGATCGGCGCATGGCTCGCCGCCAACGGCTATCTGCCCGACGTCGCCCTTGTCTCGACCGCGACACGCGCCCGTCAGACATGGGACCGCATCTCGCCTTACATGCCCCATTGCCGCGTCAAATTTCTCGACGACCTCTATCTTCCCGAGGCGTCGCAACTCTTCAAGATCGTGCAGGCGGCCAAGGGCGATCCTGAAACCCTGCTGGTCGTCGGACACAATCCCGGCATGCACGAACTTGCCTGGAATCTGACCGGCAAGAGCAATGCGGCGGACCGCCATGCGCTTGGCGAAAATCTGCCCACGGCGGCGGCCGTGGTGATCGACTTTGCCGTGCCGGCATGGAGCGAGATCGCCGCCCGCACCGGCACGCTGAAACTCTTCATCAGCCCGAAACGTCTGCGCGAAGCGTCCGGCGCGGACTGAAATCCGCCTTACGGCAAAAGTTCATCCGGCAGCCGATCGGCGGTGTAGATCCGTGGCCTGTTGCGGCGGAAAAATCCGCCGACCTTCCAGGTGAACAGTGCACCGAAACCAATCAGGAACAAAACACCTGCATACTGGCCAATAACCAGACCCCTCACCGCCAGGGCCACGAGCACCGCAAGCACCAGCACGACAATACAAAGACCCGCGACATAGGCCGGCCGGGAGACCCCGCCAGTCAACGCGGCCACGGGACCAAGACGGCGATGCAGTTCACCGATGAAGGCGCGATAGGCATGATCCTGCCGCATCATCAGGGCCGACGTCTGCCAGCTTGTCGAATAGAGCTTGATCCACTTCCCGCTGGTGTTTTGAAGGTCGGCGCGGAAACGCCGCGGCTGCATCGCATTCGGACGGTAGGACAGAACGACAGCCATGATGGTGTCATAGGGCCACACGCCCGATCGCCCGATCATCGACCACGCAAGGCCCTCGTCCAGCAGTTCGAAACGATGCGCGGGACCGGCCAGCGACGCCTTGTAGACATAATGCGTCTCATCCGGCTCGCTGCCGGACCCCGTGCGGCTGAACAGGTTTCGCCACCGCGATAAACTCAACAGCGCCGCCAATCGAACTGCCTCCGAACCATGAAACGCCCATTCTCGTGTGCGATGCGAAACCATAATGCCGCAACGGCGAATTGACCGCGATATAGAATCCGCTGACGTTTCCCGCTCTTAAAAACAGAAAAAGAGTCCGGGGATGAGAAACGTACACAAAATCACGCTCGCCGTGTGTGGAAGACCGGCACCGGAAAACAAATAGGAATGCATGATCCACGGTGCGCCGGCCAATTTACCGGCGTAGCCGCTTGCGCGCCCCTGCCCGTCCTTCTATGACTCTGCGGGGTGACATCTGATCCAGTATCAACGGCACGGACACATCACACAGTCACATCACACAGTCACATGGCCGCCCCCGTCTACTTTCCGCGTTATCTGATCCTTGCTGGCGCAGCGCTGTTCGGCATGCTGCTTGCGCTCGGCGTGCATATTCTCGGACAGCGGTTTGGCCTCAATCTCGGCGACCTCTGGGGCACGGGCGACGTCATGCCCGCCATTGCCGCTGTGGCCTGGTGGCTGGTGTCCGCCGTCGCTTTCGTCGCCGGTTATTTCACCGCAGCCCTTCTGCACAGCGCGGCCTCAGGACAGTTGCCCCCGCGATTGCGTCAGGCATTGATCGGCGCCGGCGTACTGCTGCTCGCCGCAGCCGGTCAGGCCGCGTCGGGTCCAAGCGCTATTCCGACAGTCGCAGGCGTTCTGGCCGCGATCGGCGCGATGTTTCTCGGTGCGATCATGGCCTTCGCCGGCGCTTATTTCGCGCTCGAGCGCGCTTGATGAAATCCATTGAAAAACCGCCCGGCAAAACCGGGCGGTTTTTACTGTCGCCGTTAGCTCGCGGCGCGGATATTGACCTTGGACTCCGCGATCGAGGTCAGCTTGTGATCGGCTGCCTTTTCCTCCTCGAGCGTCTTTTGCAGAACGGCGGCGCAATCGGCGCGGCCAAGCTGCTTTGCCCAGGCGATCAGCGTACCGTAGCGCGTGATCTCATAATGCTCGGCGGCCTGCGCTGCATTGATGAGGGCGGCGTCGAGCACTTCCTTGTCCGCGACATCGCCGGCCACTTCGTCGGTTTCCTCAATGATGCCGTCGATGGCGGGACAATCGACGGCCTTGGCCTTCGCGCCGTGCATCTCGAAGACCTGCTCCAGCCGCTTCACGTGACCCTTGGTTTCTTCAAGGTGCGTCAAAAAGCCCTGCTTGAGTTGCGGGTTCGTTGCCTTTTCCGCGAGCTTTGGCAATGCTTTTACAAGTTGCTGCTCGGCGTAATAGATGTCTTGAAGCTGGTGGACGAACAAATCGTTCAGTGTCTTGATGTCCTTGGTGAACAGTCCCATCGCTGCTTTCCTTCTTTTTGGGCGACTCAAGGCGAGACGCGCTCGCCGTGCCGTCCCGGTGGCGATGACTCACCAACAAAAGGGTATTTGCCATGTTTCACGGAACCGATATTTTTTAAGCGGTTCGCCATTGGGGCCGGGCCATCCCGTCAACCGGACGAGGCCTCTTTTTCGCCTCATATGACAGGTGGGTGACACCTGCAAAGGCCAGCGCCTATGCATTGCCGTCCATCTGCAAGCTCAAAAATACCCTGTTTTTCCGTGACATGATTTGCCATATGAGTGACCGGCCGCTTGCGTTTCATCATTTCAATCGGCTTACGCTTACGCCCCCGCCGGGAGGATGAATGCAAGGTTTTCTAAGCACGATCGGGCGTGTTTTCCGCGAACGGATTGGATGGAAGCGGGTTGGTCTCGCCGCCAGCCTGCTCATCGTCGGCATTGCCATCCATCATCTGGTCCATACCCTCAAGGGCGTGAATACCGCCACCGTCCTGCTGGCGCTGGAAAACAAGACCCACTCGCAGATCATGCTCGCCGCGCTGTGCGTGTTCTGCGCCTTCTGCACGCTGACGCTGTATGATCTGTTCGCGCTGCGAACCATCGGCAAGCTGCACGTTCCCTATCGTATCGCCGCATTGTCGAGTTTCTGCAGCTACACGATCGGCCATAACATCGGTGCGACGGTGTTCACCGGCGGCGCGATCCGCTTCCGCATCTATTCCGACTGGGGCCTTAACGCAATCGACGTCGCGAAAATCTGCTTCATCTCCGGCCTCACCTTCTGGCTCGGCAATACGTTCGTGCTCGGCATCGGCATGATCTGGCACCCGACAGCCGCTTCCGCGGTCGATCTATTGCCCGAAAGCCTCAACCAGCTGATCGGTTTTGGCTTCCTGTTCGGCATCGGTGCCTATCTCCTCTGGCTGGCGCTTGGCCGCAACCGGCGCGAACTCGGCCGCGACGGCTGGAAGGTGGTGCTGCCATCCGCGCCGTTCACCCTGCTTCAGATCATGATCGGCGTCGTCGATCTCGGCTTCTGCGCGCTGGCGATGTACATTCTGATTCCGGATACGCCTCACACCTACTTCGTATCAATGGCAGTGGTCTTCATTCTCGCCACGCTGCTTGGTTTCGCCAGCCACGCGCCCGGCAGCCTCGGCGTGTTCGATGCCGCCATGCTGGTTGGACTGCAGCAATATGGCCGCGAGGAATTGCTCGCCTCGCTTTTGATGTTCCGTATTCTCTACTTCCTGATCCCCTTTGCGCTTGCGATCGCAATGATGGGCATGCGGGAATTGTGGATCAATGTCGTGCTACCCTGGCACCGGCGCAAAAACGGATTGAGTCCTGCTCCCGCGGTGGCCCATACCCCGAAGCAGCAACAGCCTCACGGATAACGGCGTGAGCACGAGCGGGCCGAAAAACTCAGAATGCGCCCCTCATTTTTGCCGCATCGCTGCGTTTGAAGCAGGCATGCGCCGCCTATTTATTTGTTTTATCGTTCTGCAAATTGCCCTTCTCGCGCCCGGTGGGCTGACCGGCGTTTCACTGGCCCAGACCGCGCCCGCGCCAGCCCAATCCGCCGCTTCCGCCGGCGGCGGCATCCAGATTACATGGGAAGTCCGCAACCGCTTCAGGCTCTTTCGCGAAGAGCGTGATTTTCTGATCCACACCGAGGCACTCTCCGGGCGCAGCATCCTGTCATCCGAAGATGCATTGGAAGCTGAAAGCGAGGGCCGCGGCTGGGCCCGCAACACCATGAACCGGCTTTGCATCGATGCAACCGGGCGCATCGCCGAGCCCTGCACCCGCGACGGCGTGAAGGAAAGTTATCTCACGCCCACCGATCACGCCGTCACCATGCGCATGACGGGTCCCGTGCCGGTCGGAGGAATTTGCGCGTGGTCGATCGATGACGGGGATGGATCGCCGAGGCAATTGACCCTCGACTGCAGCGAGGTGGTGAATTTCCGCGCGCGTTATGGACGGCCGACTGCCGTAAGCGTCGACATCACGGCGGGCACCGACGCGCCGCAACATGTCACCGAGCAGATCATGGTCCGCGATATTTTGATCGCGGGTCTTGGCGACTCCATCGCCTCCGGCGAAGGTAATCCCGACCGGCCGGTTGCGCTGGCCGACGACGGCTTTTGTTTCCGCTCCTATCTCGGCGCCTCCTCCGCGCAATACTACCGGCCAAGCCGCGCTGGCTATAAAGGCTCGCGCGCCTGCGACACGCCCGATGCATCGAGCAACACCATGCAGGGCTGGCTTCAGCTGGGCGCGCACTGGTTCAACGCCGCCTGCCATCGCTCGCTCTACAGCTATCAGACCCGTACCGCTCTCGCGCTGGCGACGCAGTATCCGCATATCGCCGTGACCTATCTGCCGCTGGCCTGTTCGGGCGCGACCATCAATGAAGGCCTGCTCGGACCGCTGCGCGCACGCGAATGTCTTTTCACCAAGACCGCAATGAACTGCGAGGGTGTCGTCAGGCCGCAGATCGCCGAATTGCGCGAGACCCTGGCCGCGGCGCAGCGCCGCCAGCCCGACCGGCAACTCGATCTCGTTCTGCTGACGATCGGCGCCAACGACATGAATTTCTCCGGTCTTGTCGCCAACGTCATCGTCGACCAGGGCCTTGAGCGCGCATTGTTTCAGCGCGCCGGAATCATTGGTTCGCTCGACGATTCCCGCGCCCGCATGGCGCGCGATCTTCCGCAGGGATTCCGCCGGCTACGCGATGCGCTGCGGCCACTCATTGGCGGCGATCTGTCTCGCGTGGTATTCGTGTCTTACGGCAATCCGGCGCTCGCAAACGGCGGGCCCTGCCCCGGCGGACCGTCCGGTTTCGATGTGCAGCCTTCATTCAATGCCGATCCGCAGCGACTGACGGCGACGGCCGCGTTCGTGCAGAATGAATTTCTTCCGCAGATCAAAAATCTCGCATCGTGCACGGGCGGCGTACTTTGCAACGGCAATGGCGATGTCATGACCTTCGTGGACAGCCATCAGGCTTCGTTCGAGAACCACGGGTTTTGCGCCCGCGCAGCGACCGATCCGCAATTCGACCAGCAGTGCTTTTCCGCGAAGGGCGGGAGCTTTAATCCCGATATTGTCGCGGCGGCCAATAATCCGATGACCTGCGGCGCGGCGGCGAGCGATTTCCGGGCCTATCTGCCGCGCGCGCGCTGGATTCGCGACGCCAACGACAGCTATTTCACTGCGATGACATATCCGCTTGCGGCAAAGTCGGCTGCACAGCCTTCCGACATCCACGATGCGACATGGGGCGTGCTCTCGGCGGTCTATGGCGGCGCGATCCATCCCACCGCCGAAGGCCATGCCGTCATGGCCGATGCCGCGCTCCCCGCTGCCGCGACGGTGCTCGGTCTCGGCACTCCCGACACCACGATCGTGCGAGAGCCGATCGCACCGGTTCAACAATAGATGCGGCCGCGATCGGAGAGCAGCAAACAGCCGGTAAGTATCAGCCGATCAGCGAATGGAAGCGCGGTCTGGGCCCGCGCAAGCGCGGCGTCAGTTGACGCCGAGCTTCTTCTGCAGGCTCGAAGATGAGGTCGTGTACTGGAAGACCAGCCGCTTTTCGGGATAGACGTAGCGGTGCGCCTTCTGCGCCATCAGCGCACCCTCGTGGAAACCGGAGAGGATCAGCTTCAGCTTGCCGGGGTAGGTGTTGATGTCGCCGATCGCAAACAGGCCGGGCACGTTGGTCTCGAAGGCTTCCGTGTCGACCGGGATCAGGTTGTTGTCGAGCTTGACGCCCCAGTCCGCAATGGGCCCGATCTTCATGGTCAGACCGAAGAACGGCAGCATGGTGTTGCAGTCCACCTTGAAGGTTGCGTTGTCGTTACCCTTCACATGCGCGGCGGAAAGAACGCCATTCGCGCCCTCAAGCCCCGTGACCTGACCGATCTTCAGATCCATTTTTCCCGACGCGACCAGCTCGCGCATCTGCTCGACGCTGTGCGGCGCGGCGCGGAAATCGTCACGGCGATGCAACAGCGTCACGCGCTTTGCGATCGGCTGAAGGTTGAGCGTCCAGTCGAGCGCTGAATCGCCGCCGCCGACGATCAGCAATTCCTTGTCGCGGAACTGCTCCATCTTGCGGACGGCATAGAAAACGGAAGTGCCTTCGTAGGCCTCGATGCCCGGCACCGGCGGACGCTTGGGCTGGAACG
This sequence comes from Bradyrhizobiaceae bacterium, assembly GCA_003963145.1. Taxonomy (GTDB): domain Bacteria; phylum Pseudomonadota; class Alphaproteobacteria; order Rhizobiales; family Xanthobacteraceae; genus Afipia. The sequence continues at coordinate 189,889 of RXJJ01000012.1, read as the reverse complement.
AACCGCCGCCCGCCGCGATCACGACGACCTTCGTCTCGAACACCTGACCTGCATCGGTGGTGACGCGAAACAGCGGATCGCCGATCTTCTCGATCTTCTCGACCATCTCGTTGAGATGGAAGGTCGGGTTGAATGGCTTGACCTGCTCCAGCAGCGCGTCGGTGAGGCCCTGTCCGGTGACCAGCGGAATTCCCGGAATGTCGTAAATCGGTTTCTCCGGATAAAGCTCGGCACACTGGCCACCGATCTTGTCGAGGATGTCGATCAGATGCACGCGCATATCGAGCAGCCCGAGTTCAAAAACCGCAAACAGTCCGCAGGGGCCTGCGCCGATAATCAGCACGTCTGTCTTGATCGCGTCGCTCATGGATCGTTCTTTATCCGTTGGAAAATCGCTGTGAAAAGGGGCGGTCTGACGGGAATGCGGACGGCGGCCAAACGCCGCTTTCGCGCGCTTGTCTAGCCAAGGATGACGGCGCGGGAAAGCGATAAATTACGCTCCCATGACCACACTCAAGACATTGTTTATATTAAAGTATTTTTGCTTACGGCGGTTCAAAGCAAAACTTCGCCACCGCTGGCGCAAAAAGCGCGTCCTAGGCCTGCCGCTCGGGCGTCGAAAACTGCACGCCGTCCAGTTCGTCCGTCACCTTGATCTGGCACGACAGACGCGAATTGGGCCGCACGTCGTAACCGAAATCCAGCATGTCCTCTTCCATCGGCGTCGGATCGCCGACCTTGGCGCGCCAGGCTTCATCGACATAAACGTGGCAGGTCGCACAGGCGCAGGCACCGCCGCATTCGGCCTCGATGCCGGGGATTGCGTTGCGGATCGCGGCTTCCATGACCGTCGCGCCGGGTTCCACGTCAACCGTGCGCGTGGTGCCTGCGTGATCGGTGAAATTGATCTTGACCATGTGTGTTCGTACTGCCGGGCAAATGAATGTGTGGCAGTCGTATAACCAGTTGCACCGCGTCACGCCAGCCGCCGACAGCAAAAAGGTGGGCTGATTTCAGGACTTGCGGCCGCTCAGAATCGCGTCAATGGCAGCGCGGGCCTCGTCCAGCGCGTCTGTCAGCAGCTCGAGCGAGGGCATCGGGTTGCTCCCTGTTCGCAACGCCGATTCCAGCGCCTGCGCCGCGTCGCTGACATCGAACGCACCGATCGCGCGTGAGGAACCCTTGAGTGTATGTGCCAGTGCTGGTGCATCGGCAGGCAGAGCCTCGAGCCGCATCTGCAGATCGGACGATTGGGCCCTGAACATCCGAAGCACTTCGAGTTCCAGAGCGGGATCGCCAAGCGTCATCCGGCGCAGATGGTCGAGGTCGATCGCGGAACGATCGGGGACCAGCGGTGGAGACGACATCCAGGGAACCTGTTGGAGAAGTGGGTGCATGATCTCGCACGCAAGCTGCCGATAACGCCGCAGCAAACCACAGCGTTCGTTAATGAAACCTTTTCACCCTGTTAGCGGTCGCCCCGGTTTTGTCCATATTTTGACACAGACTTGCCACCAATCGCGGGTGTCTGAAATGCTTTCGTGGCTTTTGGCAGGAGGTCGCGCGCTCGGATGTTAACGATGATTAAAATGTTCTTAACGCGAGCCATTTCATTCGAACGATTGAGCCAATAGGATGTTCGCGGAAATAGGGGACAAGCCGGTAACCGCGGCTTCCATCGGGCTTCGGAAAGACGGTCAGGGCAAATCACAAGGCGCGCACAACGTTGCGGGCTGCCCTTCCTCGAATGCGTAAAACAAGGGCGTAGCGATAAATGGCAAAAAAATCGAAGGTCAAGGACCCAACTGAAGTCGCACTCTCCGCCATTCAGGACGCGCTCAATATTTCGGACGAGCCTGCGAGCGACAGCAGTTTCCCTTCGCGCGATAATGTCCGCCCGCCCTCCGGCTCCTTCGACGATGCGCTGCTCGGCCACGGCGCCGCCAATGACGATCGCGAACAAATCGGAGCCATGCTGCAGACGATCCAGCGCGGCCGTCCGCGCCGGGGCCTCTACGCACTCGCCGCTCTGTTCTCGGGGTTGTGGATCGCGGCCGCAGGGCTTTTGACAGTCGCCTTTCTGCCTTCGCTCGAAGCCATGGCTGGCCCGGAAGCCGGCGGCGGCGTCGCGCTGATCGGTCTCGCCTGTGTTTTCATCGCTCCGCTCGTCCTTTTCTATTTCCTCGCTAGCGTCGCCTGGCGCACGCAGGAGCTTAGCCTGATCGCCCAATCGATGGCGCAGATGGCGATGCGGTTTTCCGAACCCGAGCGTGTCACCAACGACGCCATGGTGTCGGTGGGTCAGGCTATCCGCCGCGAAATCTCGGCGATGGGCGATGGCGTGGAACGCGCGATTGCCCGCGCAGGGGAACTTGAATCGCTCATCACCAACGAAGTCTCGGCGCTCGAGCGTGCCTACACCGACAATGAAGTACGCATCCGTGCCTTGCTGCAGGACATCTCGCTCCAGCGCGACAGCCTTGTCGGACAGGCCGAACAGGTCCGCAACGCAATCTCCGGCGTGCAGATCGACCTGCGCCAGGACATCGCGCTGATCAGCGACACCATCGCTGCGCGCGTCGACGAGATCGTGGGCAACATCACCGCGATGCTCGAAGAGCGCAGCGAACATATCACCGGCGCGATGAGCGTGGCCGGCGACAGCATGATTCTCGCGCTCGGCGAGCGCGGCGGCGACCTGCTCGACCGCCTCGAGGAGGCCAGCGCGCAAACTGCGCAGGCCGTTCTCGACGCCAGCGAACAGCTCAACGCCAGCCTCAATTTCAAGACCGGGCACGTTCACGAGGAATTCGCCGATCTCGCCGATCGCATCCACGAGATGCTGAACGAGAGGATCGATCTCATCACCGGCGAATTCGAGCAGAAATCAACCACGATCGTCGATGGCATCGCGCTGCGCACCGAAGAGGTCCATGATACGCTGAAGAATTCCGGCGACTCGCTGCTCGCCGAAATGGATCTGCGCGCCAACGATCTCGTCGCCAAGATCGACGATGCCGGCAACCGTCTTGCCGATTACCTCCTCACCAGCGGCGAGAAGGCCGGCGAGGCTCTCGACGTCACCGTCAACACGCTTGTCGCCAAGGTCGTCAGCCAGACCGAAACCTCGCGTGACGCCCTGACCGTGCAGATGGCAACATTCGAAACCCTGATGAAGCAACAGGGCGCCGAACTGGCGGAGAAATTTGCGCGCGACAGCGGCACTCTGGGTGCGCTCATTACCCAGCACGTGTCGGAGTTCGATCGCACCGTCAAAACATTCGGCGGCGAACTTGTCGAGCGCATGGGAACGCACACACAGAACGTCACCGACAGTCTGAAGAATTACGTCGACAATTTCGACACGCGTGTCGCCGCGCATGGAGAGCAGATCAACACCAGTCTCGACCAGCGCCTCACCGCATTCGAGTCTTCGCTCGAAACCCGCGTCACCAAGCTCGATCTGTCGCTCGATACCACCATCAAGGCGGTGGACGCGGCCATCGACAACAACATCAAGGCCCTGGACGAAACCTTCCAGCAGCGCGGCACCACGCTGAACGAAACGATCGCCGTCCGGTTCGAGGGCATCCAGAAGGGCCTGGAAAATCATGCCACGCTGGTCGCCGGCGATATCGAGGAGCGCGTCAGTCGTTTCGAGAATTTGCTCGGAATCCGCGTCGATGCCGCGGCCAACCGCGTCGAAGCCAGCGGCCAGAAGGCCAGCGATATTCTCGTGACCCGCGCGGAAGAACTGACCCAGGGCATCAAATCCCGCGTCGAGGACGCCGAGCGCGCCCTCTCCGGTCTGATGATCGACACCACCGAGACGATCCAGAACAACGCCCGCTCCGCGCAGCATTCCCTGCTGTCGCTGTCCGGCGAGGTCAGCACCCAGCTCAAGACCGCCGCGACCGAAGTCGAACGCGCGCTCCACAGCGGCGCTCACGAAGTGGAGAGCGCGCTGTTCCAGGCCTCCAACAACGCAAGCTCGCAAATCAGGTCAGCTTCCTCCGAGATCGAGCGCACCATCACGGCTGCGACCGACAGCTTCGGCACGGCCCTGACCGGCCGGGTTGAACTCATCACCGGCGGCGTAGAACAGCACACCGAGCGCCTGTCGCAGATCATCGACGACAAGCGTGCGCCACTCATCGAGGCCATAGCCGCCAAGGGCGAGGAATTGGCCGGCATCATCAACAGCGCCACGCAGAACGCCGTCAAGCTGATCGAGACGCAGGGCGGCGATTTCACCATCACGATGATGAACAACAGCTCGGACATCGCCCGTCAGATCACGGTCGCCAGCGAAACGGCGACTGGCGCCGTGAACAAGTCGCTCAAGGAAATGGAGCTGAACTCCCGCGCCGCCATCGATCAGTCGCGTCAGGTCGCGACCGCCGCCGTCACCGAAATGCAGGAGACCAGCAAGATCCTGCGCACCGACACCGTGGCGCTGTTCGAACGCCTGCGCGAGGGTAATATCCTGCTCCAGGAAGTGCTGACCGGCGCCCACGAAAATCTCAATTCACTGGAGCGCGCGCTGGTGACCCGCGTGGCGGAATTCGTCTCGACACTGAACGACGTCACCACGCGTAACGGCACGTCCACCGAGGTGCTCGAAGAGCAGCTGCGTATCTTCAACGAGTCCACAAGCGGCGTGCTTGACGGTCTCGGCCAGATGGCGGCGCAATTCGAAGGTCACGGCCAGATGCTTGTGCAAGCCGCAAAGATGATCGAGGAAAGCAACGAGCGCACCGGCCAGTCTGTCGCCGACCGCAATGCAACGCTGGAATCGCTGGTCAATACCATCGATCTGCGTACGCTCGACCTCGACGAACGCCTGCACCGCTTTACCACCGTCCTTGATGAATCGCTCGACGCCGCGGAAAGCCGGGCCGCCAACATTGCCCGCGTGGTGTCGGAAAGCGCCGGCGCGACCTCCTCGATCGTCGGCCGCCAGTTCGAGGCCGTGCGCCTCGCCGCCGAGGACGAGCGGCGTCAGACCATCGAGGCCATGAGCGAAATCTACGATGAAGGCACGCGCGAGGCCGGCCAGATGTTCCAGCAGGCCGCCGACAAGTTCACCGACATCGTGCAAAGCATGCGCCAGATGGCGAGCGAACTGCATCGCGAACTCGACGAAACCCGCGCCGAACTGCGCCGGGGCGTCCTCGATATGCCGCAGGAGGCTGCCGAGAACACCGCACAAATGCGCAAGGTGATCGTCGATCAGATCGAGGCTCTTGCCGAACTCAACCGCATTGTGGCCCGTCATGGCCGCGGCCTTGACGTCGCCACCACTTCGACGCGCGCCGCCCCGCGCGATGAAGAACTGGTTGCGGTGTCGTCGGCCGCTGTGCGAACCGAAGCCCCGCGTCCGGCGCCACGTTCGCGCGATGTCACGACCAGTGCCTCCAGCCTGCCGCCTCCCGACCTTGGCGTTCCGGGGCCCGCGCCGCGCCGCACCGAGGCTCCTCCGGTCTCGCCGGCTGGCGACGCCTGGCTGTCGGATCTGCTCAATCGGGCCGAAGGCGATCTGGACCGCGATCCCCGCAGCCGTGCGGCGGCACCGTCGCGTCCTGTCGCCAATCCGCTCGAGGCGCTGTCGCTCGACATCTCGCGTCTGGTCGATCGCGACCTCGCGGCCGAGATGTGGGATCGCTATCAGCGTGGCGAGCGCAAGGCCTTCACCAAGCGCCTTTATACGCCTTCGGGTCAGAAGGCGTTCGATGAGGTCGCCCGCAAGTATCGCGCCGACCGCGCCTTCAAGCAGACAGTGGACCGTTACATCAGCGAGTTCGAACGTCTGCTGGATGAAATCTCGCGCGATGATCGCGGACCGGCGGCGCTGCGTAATCAGCTCACCTCCGAAGGCGGCCTGGTCTATACCCTGCTCGCCCACGCGGTCGGCCGTCTCGGCTGACCTGCCCGAACACGAAAACAGAAGGCGGAGACAGCGATGTCTCCGCTTTTTTCATGGCTAATCGAGCGGCGCTTTGGCCAGCCCCAGCAATGCAGGCGATTCTTCGAGAATCAGACAGGTCGGGATCGCGCGCAGATAGTCCGCGAACCGGCCCTTGGCCTCGAAACGCGCGCGGAAGGCGGACGCGGCGAACATTTCCTTGAAACGCAGCAGAATGCCTCCCGCGATGTAAACGCCGCCCCGTGCGCCGATCGTGAGCGCAAGATCGCCCGCCACGGTGCCGAGCAGCGCGCAAAACAGAGCGAAGGCCCTGACACAATCGGCATCCGTGCCCGCAATCGCATGAGCGGTGACGTCCGCCGGTGTGAGAGACAGCGCAGGCTTTCCCGCGACGGCGCAGACCGCCTGATAGAGGTTGACCAGCCCGGAGCCTGACAGCACGCGCTCGGCCGAAACATGATCCCAGCGACGCCGCAACACCGCGATGACGGCATCCTCTTCCCTGGTCGAGGCCGGCAGCGTGACGTGGCCGCCCTCGCCCGCGACCATCACCCAGCGGCCATCATGCGGCACCAGTGACGAGACGCCGAGCCCTGTGCCGGGTCCGATGACGCCAATGGGGCCTTTTGCCTCCGGGTTGGAGGGACCGACGGGAAAGACATCCTTTGGCGGCAGATATGGCACCGCCATCGCGGTGGCGGCAAAATCGTTGAACACCTTGAGCGCGGCAAGCCCGAGACCTCGCTTCAATTCGGACGCCGAAAACGACCATGCGAGGTTGGTCATGGTGACACGATCGCCGAGCACCGGCCCGGCCACGGCGATCGCTGCCTCGGAAGGCCACAGCGCCGGCGGCAGATCGTTGAGATAGTCCAGCAGAGCGTCGTGCAGCGACGTGTATCGCGCGACCTCGACGTGGATCAGCCGGTCGTATCTTCCGTCCCGTGCAATCGCGAAACGCGCGTTGGTGCCGCCGACATCGGCGATGACCCGCAACCCCTCGCCTGCCACCGCGCGGACGTCCTAGCGGCCGGTCGTGGCAGTCGTAGCGGGAGCCCTGGCCCGCGCATTGGTCGGGCTGCCGACCTGCGGAGCTGGCGGGCGCTGGTCATTTCCACCGGCCCCGAAGATGACGCGGGTCGGATTGCGGTCGAAATTGTTCACCGCGCGGCTGATATCGGCAAGCGTGCGGCGTCCGTCGGAAATCAGACCAGCCGAACGCTTGTCGAGATTTTCGGCGAGCTCGCGGAATGAGCGCGCCGCCGCCTGCAATTCGCTTTCCTGGCCTTCCTTGTTGCCCATCAGCGATTCCACGCCGCTCATGATGGCGTCGATGCGGCCGGAATTATTGGCGAGGCTCTTGGAGAAGGCCTGCAGGCTTTCGATGCTGTCGTGCAGCGCTTCCTGATTGTCGTTCACCAGCCGGTTGACGTTTTTCAGCGTGGCGCGCACGGCTTCGCCGATGTCGTTGATGGAATCGGGATCGGCCGTCAGCGTCGGCACGCCGTCCTCTGCCGCGGGCACGCCCGGAGCCTCGAGCGAGCCGCCCTTCAGCGAGACGGACGAGACGCCGGTGAGGCCGGCGAACTCAAGGCCGACCAGGGTGTCCTTGCGGATCGGCGCGCTCTTGTCGACGGTCGCCAGCACAACCACGCGCTTCGGATCGTCGAGCTTCACGGATGTGACCTCGCCGATCTTGATACCGTTGAAATTGACGTTGCCGCCGGTACGAAGCCCGGAAGCCGATCCCTCGAAGATGATGCGGAGCGGCGTGCGCTGGGCGACCGCGCCCAGATTCTGGAACCAGAACACGAAGCCGAAGGCGGCGGCGATCACCGCGATGGTGAAAGTTCCGATCAGCAGATAGTTGGCCCGGGTTTCCATATCACTCTACTCCAGATCTCATCTCACAAGGTGAGTACGCTGAAAAATACGCCGAAATCACGCCACTCAAGTCACGCCTTCAAGGTCACGCGATGACCGCCCGTGCGCGCTTGCCGTGGAAATAAGCCTGCAGCCATGGGTGCTGGGATGCCAGCATGTCGTTCATGGTTCCAACCAGCAAAACCTTGCGATCGCCTAAAACGGCGATCCGGTTGCAGGCAGTTTTAAGGCTGTCGAGGTCATGGGTTACCATAAAAACCGTCAGGCCCAAAGTGCGCTGCAGGGTCATCACGAGTTGGTCGAAGTCGCCCGCGCTGATCGGATCGAGCCCAGAGGTCGGCTCGTCGAGGAACACGATCTCCGGATCGAGCGCGAGCGCCCGCGCCAGCGCCACGCGCTTGATCATGCCGCCCGACAGTTCCGAGGGAAACCGGTCCGCGACCTCGGGCTTGAGCCCGACCATCGCCAGTTTCGCGATCGCAATCTCATCGAGCAGCCGTTCCGAGACGTTGATGAATTCGCGCACCGGAAACTGGATGTTCTGCCGCACGGTGAGAGACGAAAACAGCGCGCCGTGCTGGAACAGCACGCCCCAGCGCCGTTCCACCGCCCGGCGGGTGTCCTCGTCGGCATCGTTCATATTGACGCCGAACACCTCGATCGAGCCGCTGCGCCTGGGCATCAGGCCGATGATGGTGCGCGTCAGCACGGATTTGCCCGCGCCGGACGCGCCGACGAAGCCGAGAATTTCCCCGCGCTTCACATCGAGATTGAGACGATCGAGGATCAGATTGTCCTCGAAGCCAACCGTGAGGTCGCGCACCCGTATGATCGCGTCGTCAGGATAGGTCGCCATCGCCAGCCCTACACGTTGATCGCAGCGAAGAAGATGGCGAACAGGCCATCCATCACGATGACGAAGAAAATCGATTTCACCACGGACGCCGTGGTGTGCTGGCCGAGAGATTCCGCGCTGCCTTTCACCGCCGCGCCCTCGACGCAGGCGACAACACCGATCACCAGCGCCATGAAGGGCGCTTTCACCATGCCGACGGTGAAATGATTGATGGAAATGGATTCGCGCAAACGCGACAGGAAGGCGTCCGGCTGCACGCCGCCGTAACCCCACGCGACGAGCCCGCCGCCATAGAGCGCCGCCATGGCACCGAGGAAGGACAGGATCGGCATGGCCACGATCAGCGCGATGATGCGCGGCAGGATCAGCACTTCGGTCGGATCGAAGCCCATGGTGCGCAGCGCATCGACTTCCTCGCGCATGCGCATGGAACCGAGTTCGGCGGTATAGGCGCTGCCGGACCGGCCGGCGACCATGATGGCCACCAGAAGAACGCCCAGTTCGCGCAGCACCAGCACGCCGAGCATGTCCACCACGAACACGTCGGCGCCGAAGCGGCGAAAATGGAAAATGCCCTGCTGGGCGATGATGCAGCCGATCAGGAAGGTGATCAGCAGGATGATGGGGACCGCCCGCCAGCAAACCTGCTCGAGATGATGGACCATCGAAGTAAAGCGGAAGCTGGTCGGATGCAGCAGCACCCGCCACATCGCATAGAGGATCGAACCGGCCATGTTGATCAGGCCGACCAGCGTCTCGCCGATGCTGACCACGCTGCGGCCCACGGCCTCGACGGCGCTGACGATCGTCCAGGGCTGTTTCGGCTCGTCGACGCCGGCCTTTACCCGTTTCACTTCGTCCACGAGACTGGCGTAATCCACCGACAGGCCGGCAATCCGCGGTTCGGTGCCGCCTCTGGTCAGGTTGCGGCGCATCCGCTCGATCAGCCAGGCGCCGAACGTATCGAGACGGGAAACCTGCGAAACGTCGATCACGACGCCCGAGGCGCTATCGAGCCGCTCGGCGCGGTTGACGATCCTCTCCAGATCGGGCGCGTGATGGACCGTCCATTCGCCGGCCGCCCGGAGGGACATGCCCGCTCCCAGCGGCAGTTGCTCGAGTGTCGGATTGCCGTTCACCAGTCGCTCCCGCATCAACTCTTGGTCGCCGATCGCAAGCAATCCGGCGTAAAGTCTATGATCTGTACGGAGAAGATATTAAAGAGCCATAATTGTTTCGATTGAGCAAGCCTGCTTTCGGAAAATCCTTGGTCCGCGAATGACTTCCAGCCCGATCAAATTGTCAGCCACGCTCGAGCGCTGGCCCATCGCGGGCAGTTTCACGATCAGCCGCGGCGCCAAGACAGAAGCCGTGGTTATTGTGGCTGAACTAAGCCTCGGCGATGACCGGAATGGAATTCATGGCGGGACCAGAGGCCGCGGTGAGTGTGTTCCCTATCCCCGCTATGGCGAAACGCCGGAACAGGTTCTGGCAACCATCGAAGCGGTGAGTGAGCGTTTCTGCAAAGGGCTGACCCGGAAGGAACTGCAAACCGTGATGCCAGCAGGCGCGGCGCGTAACGCCCTCGACTGCGCGTTATGGGATCTCGAAGCCAAGGCCGCGGGACGGCGGGTTTGCGAGATGATGGGACTGCCCTCTCCGCGCCCGCTCACCACGGCCTTTACGATCTCGCTCGGAACTCCGGAGGTCATGGCGCAGGCGAGCGCGAAAGCTGCCCACCGCCCGCTTCTCAAGATCAAGCTCGGCGGCGAAGGCGACGCCGCCCGGATCGCCGCCGTCCGAGCCGCAGCGCCCAACTCGACGCTCATTGTCGATGCCAACGAAGCATGGACCGAGGCCGACCTCGAAGAACATCTGGAAGCCTGCGCCAAGGCCGGGGTGACGCTGGTGGAGCAACCGCTGCCCGCCGGACGGGACGTGGCGCTCGGCCGGATCAAACGGCCCATCGCCGTTTGCGCGGACGAAAGTGTCCATGACCGCGCCTCGCTGGAGGGGCTGCGGGAACGCTACGATGCGATCAACATCAAGCTCGACAAGACCGGCGGCCTTACCGAAGCGCTTGCGATGAGCGAAGCCGCCCGCGCGCTGGGGTTCGAGATCATGGTCGGCTGCATGGTGGCCACATCGTTGTCGATGGCTCCGGCGATGCTGGTGGCGCAGCATGCCGGCGTGGTCGATCTCGACGGGCCGCTTTTGCTGGCGCATGACCGCGATAATGGCCTGCGCTATGACGGCAGCACGGTTTATCCGCCGGAAGCGTCGTTATGGGGCTAGGGCATGATCCCGAAAAGTGGGCACCGGTTTTCGGAAAAGGTCATGCCCCTTATTAAAATCAGGCCGTGATGGTGCGGGCCCGGTCGAGCCGGGCCCGCACCGAGGCGATCACGATCAGACCCATCAGCCCCATCGCCGACATGGCGTAATAGACGTGCAGGCCCGCGCGCGCATAGATCAGGCCGGACACGATCATCATCACGCTTGAGGTGAATCCGATCGCGGCGGTGAGATAGCCCTGCGCGCTCGCCAGGACATGATGCGGCACGCTGCGCGCCAACAGCAGGACTGTGCCGATATGGGTCATCCCGAAGGACAGGCCGTGCATCAGTTGCACCACCGCCAGCACCGCGACCGGCGGCTCCTGCGCGGTGATGAACCAGCGCAGCGCCGCCCCCGACGCGCCGATGGCGACGATCAGCGCCGGCGACAGCGTGAAACGCGGCGATAGCGCGAACACTGCGATTTCCGCAATCACCCCGATCGACCACAGCATCGCGATTGTCAGCCCGCGCAGGCCGGCGGCCTGCCAACTGATGGATGCGAAGCTGTAATAGGCGGCGTGGCTGCCCTGAACCAGCGCCGCCGTCGCCATGATGGCGATGAACAAAGGCTGGCGCAGCAGAGCATTGGCCCGCATCAAACTTCGTGCCCGCATATCGGGCCGTTCCAGCGGCTCGAGTCGTAGCGCGATCAGGGCGGAGACAAAAGCGGCGGCCACCACGATCCAGATGAGATGTCTCGCGGCAATGAAGTCGGCCAGCCAGCCACAGCCGAGTGCAGTGGCGATGAAGGCAGCCGAGCCCCACAGCCGCAGCGGGCCGTAATCGAGACGATGGCGTTGAAGGCCCTTGAGCGTATAGCCGTCGGTCATTGGGGTCAGCGGCGTCCAGACGCAGGCGATCAGCGCGAACACGATCAAGATCGCAAGCGGCTGATGCAAAAGCCCGAGCAGCACGAAACCGAAGGCCGACAGAAAAGCCATCGCGATGATCGCGCCACGCAGCATTTGCCGCCGTTCGGCGGCGGCCGTGATCGGCGGCAGCACCGTAAAGCGCGAAATGGCGGGCGCGGCCGTAATCAGCCCGATCCAGTAAGGGTCGATCCCGATGGCCCGCAGCCATACCGGGAAAAACGGCAGATAGATGCCGCCGACGCCGACGATGCTGGCGTAAAACAGCCCCACCCGGCGCGCGAAGCGGCGTCCCCGCAATTGCGCCGAGGTGCTGGTTTGTGATTCGATGTCCATGGTCCGAATGCGATTCGCGCCCGCTGCCGATCATCTAGCAGCAGGTTCCCCGATCCAGAAAGCACTTATGGCTGACGAGGCTTTTGCATTATCGCCGATCTCGGCACGGAGCGCCTCGCCAACCGACGCCGACTACGACGCGATCCGTGAAGCCTTCATGGAAACCGCGCGCGGACGCTGGTTTCTCGGCGAATATGCACGCCGCAACCGCAACGCCGATACCGCCATGGTGCTGGAGGCCGTCGAGCGGCTCGAACAGAGCCTTGCGGCCAGCCGTACTGAATTGGCAGCAGCCGCACCTTCTCCGGGTATAGCAACGGCCATACCGGCCCATGCCGAAATTCTCGCGTCCGTCAAAATGATCCTCGCCCGCACCCGCTCGGCCCTGGAAGCCGCGCTGTCCGTGCCGGACATGGAGGAAGCACTGTCGCCACTGCGGCGCACCGCGCGGATCGTTCAGGAAATCGCATGGGGGCTTCGCGAATCCGGCTCCGATGGCCGCATCTGCGATATTCTCGACAAACAGGTTCGCGCCCTCACCGACGCCGGTGACACTCTTGCCGCTGCGGAACATCGCGACGCCGTGCTGCATGCGTTCGATGCCAGTCTGGTGCAGATCGAGAAGCTTGCGGAATCGAACATTGTGTCCGACCCCGGCGAAGTGTTGGCGGCAGATGATCCCTCACCGGATATGCCCGTGAGTGAGGAGAAACCCGCTGATCCCGTGGCGCCCGAAGCCCCTGCCGCAATGATTGCAGAGATCAATGTTACCGCAGCCCAACCTGTGCCCCCTCGAATGCTGGACATGGCCAATGCCGGCGCCATCGCAATGCCTGTCAATCCGGCACGGGACATCGAGCCCGCGAAAAACGTGAGCAATGCCTCCGCCTCGCTCGGTGCGAGTCTGATGGCGCGGCATTGTCGCACAGGCGGCAAGCAGCAGGCCGGATCCTCTGGCCCCGATCCGCCGCATGAGTCAGGCCGAAAAAATCGCGTTCTTCAGCTAGGCAAACAATCAGCCCTGCTGGATCAAACGCGCATAAAGGTCGGCATCAACATTGCCGCCCGACAGAACGATCACCACCGTCTTGCCGCGCACATCAAAACGGCCCGCAAGCAAGGCGGCCAGCGCCACCGCCCCGCCCGGTTCCACAACGAGCTTCAGTTCGCGAAACGCGAATGCCACCGCCGTCCCGACCTCCGGATCGGTCGCGGTAACACCGCCTGCAACCAGCTTCTGATTGACCGCAAATGTGATCTCGCCCGGAATCGACGCCATCAGTGCGTCGCAGATGGTGCGCCCCTCGGCGTGATGCGGCTGGCGCGTGCCGCTGTTCAGCGAGCGGGCGTGATCGTCGAAACCTTCGGGCTCGGCGGTCATCAATGTTGCGTTGGGAAAGTGATGCTTGATCGCGATCGCGGTGCCGGCCATCAGCCCTCCGCCGGACGCGGGCGTAGAGACGAGGTCCGGCGGCGCGCCGAGCGCCAGCAGATCCTCGGCGATCTCGAGTCCCACCGTGCCCTGCCCCGCGATGATCCTGGGATCGTCGAACGGCGGCACCAGTGTCGCGCCGCGCCTGGAGGCAATGTCGCGCGCGATCTGTTCGCGATCTTCCTTGTCGCGGTCGTAAAGCACGACTTCGGCGCCATAGCCCCTGGTGCGCTCGCGCTTGGACAGAGGCGCGTCGGCCGGCATCACGATGGTCGCGGGCATGTTCAGAATTTGCGCCGCCGCAGCAACGCCCTGCGCGTGATTGCCCGAGGAAAACGCCACCACGCCGGCGGCGCGCTGTCCGGTCGGGATCGAGGACAGCTTGTTGAACGCGCCGCGAAACTTGAATGATCCGGTCCGCTGCAGCATTTCCGGCTTGAGAAACACCCGCGCGCCGGTTCGCTCGTCGAGCGCGGGCGAGGATATCAGGCGGGTGCGGATGGCCGCCGGTGCGAGCACCCGCGCCGCGGCCTCGACATCCGCGAAGGTCGGAGGAGCTTCGTTCATCGCCGCTTGTATCGTGCCTTGCGCGGCGCGATCAAGGCGGCTGACAATCATGCCGCCGTGCGTGTCGGCTCACCCAATGCGTCGGCTTTCAGATCGGCCTTCGGGTCGCGGCGGACATGGACGACATTTTCGATAAAGGCGCGAGCGCAGCTTTCCCAGGAATGCTCCAGCGCGAATTCGCGGCACGCCTCACGGGGTATCGTCAGCGCACCCAGACACGCGGCTTCGAGATCGTCGTTCAGGACACCGACGGGCGCATCGCCGATGACGTCGCGCGGACCGCAAACCGGCAGCGCCGCGACCGGCACCCCGCTCGCCAGTGCCTCCAGCAGCACCAGACCGAAGGTGTCGGTCTTGCTCGGAAACACGAAAACGTCGGCAGCGGCATAGGCGTCCGCGAGCCGCTCGCCCTGCATCGAGCCGAGGAAAACGGCATCGGGATATTTGGCCTCGAGTTCAGCGCGGGCCGGGCCGTCACCGACCACGATCTTGGTGCCAGGCAGATCGAGCGCAAGAAACTCCTCGAGGTTCTTCTCCACCGCAACACGGCCGACCGACAGAAAGATCGGGCGCGGCAATCCGAGATCGACATCACGCGGGCGGAACAGATTGGCGTCGACGCCCCGCGGCCAGAGCACGACATTCGCGAAGCCGCGCTCGCGCAATTCATCCGCCAGCGCGGGCGTTGCCGCCATGACGGCGGAACTCGGCGCATGGAATCGCCGCAGGCCCGCCCAGACCCACGATTCAGGAATCGGCGAGCGGGCGGACACATATTCCGGGAAACGGGTATGGAAACTCGTCGTGAACGGGATGTGATGCTTGCGGCAATAGCGCCGTACCAAAACTCCGATCGGGCCTTCGGTCGCGATGTGGATATTGTCCGGACGGGCATCGGCGATCAGACGCGCGATTTTTGCCGGACCGGGAATAGCAACACGCAGATCGGGATAACTCGGCAACGCCACGGTGGCGAAGGACTGCGGTGTGAGGAAAGAGATATCGACGCCAAGCGTGCTCGCCGCTTCGGCCATCATGGTCAGCGTGCGGACCACGCCATTGACCTGCGGATGCCAGGCGTCCGTCGCGACAAGAATACGCATCAGGCAGCCTTTACGGCGGCGATCGCGGGTTCGGGCCGGCGCTGTTTCAAAGGCACGGTCCAGGGCAGGATTTCGAACCGGCCGTCCTCGTGTTCGACGAGCGCCGTGCAGCTCTCGACCCAGTCGCCGCAATTCATGTAGCGGATGCCGTCATGATCGCGGATCACCGCATAATGGATATGGCCGCAGATCACGCCGTCGCAATCGTGCCGGCGCGCCTCGGCCGCAAGCGTCTCCTCAAACGCGCCGATATAATTGACCGCGTTCTTGACCTTCTGCTTGGCCCATTGCGACAGCGACCAATAGGGAAAGCCGAACATGCGTCGGAACATGTTGACGAAGCGGTTGGCCTGAATGGCGAAGTCGTAGGCCTTGTCGCCGAGATGGGCGAGCCAGCGCGCGTTCTGCACCACGAGGTCGAAGATATCGCCGTGAATGACGAGATAGCGCTTGCCGTCGACGCCCGTATGAATGGCGTTTTCCACCACCTCGATGCCACCGAAATGTGTGCCGTAATACGAGCGGAGGAACTCGTCGTGGTTGCCGGGAATGTAGACCACCTTCGCGCCCTTGCGGACGCGGCGGAGCATTTTCTGCACGAAGTCGTTATGCGATTGCGGCCAGTGCCAGTTCGCCTTTAGCGCCCATCCATCGATGATGTCGCCGACGAGATAAATGGTGTCTGCGTCATGAACCCGCAGGAAGTCGAGCAGCCGCTCAGCCTGCGATCCCCGCGCGCCGAGATGAACATCCGAAATAAACAACGTTCGGAAGCTGCGTTCTGGATTCCCATCGCTCATGACGACTGTTTCCATGCCCTGAAGACTACCAGATTCTTGCTGCATTGCAACAATAAAGGTAAAACCTAACGCCTACGCGACAAGAGCCGTGTCCGTTCGCTGGAAGCAGACCAGCGTGTAAACGCCGAAAGGGGCAACCTTGCGTCGCTCGATCAGTTGCGCTGTGTCGTTCGAGTCCGCCCAGGCCTGAAGACGGGCGAACGGAAATTCCGGACGCAGACCGAGCTTGCGGGTGCGCTTGGCCGCCCAGCGCTCGACAGCGGCGGCCATACCCACTTCCGAATACAGGTGATTGACAAGGATGATCTTGCCGCCGGGTTTCACGACCCGCGCGCATTCCGACAGCACCTGTTCCGGATTGGCAACAAGAGTGATGACGAACTGCGCGACGACGCAATCGAACACCGCATCGGGGAACGTCATGTGATGGGCATCCATCTGGACGACGTCCTTCACCCACGGATAACGACCGCTCGCCATCTTGGCGCGGGCTTTTTCCAGCATGGGCGCGCTCATGTCGATCCCGGTGATTTCGGTCGATGCGTCGTAATCGTCGAAAGACAGGCCGGTGCCGACGCCGACTTCGAGAATCTTGCCGCCGACCGCGCGGGCGGCCTCGGCGGCAGCACGGCGGCCCATCACCATCACCGGACCGCAAACGGCATCGTAAATCGGAGCCCAGCGTGCATACGCGGTTTCGACGACATTTTTTTCAAGATCGGATGTCATTGGCGTTGTTCCGGGTCGTGATTCGAAAAAGAATCAGGCCAGTGGTTAATTCATCCCGGAATTATCAGCGCTATGCGACAAATACGCGACAGACTGTCGCGCGGCTGTCATCGGTCCAATGCGTGGAAATGATGGATCGGCCCGTGGCCATGACCCACTCCGAGCCGGTCAGCGGCGGCGATCGCCGCGCTGATGAAATCCTTGGCAAGTCCGACCGCCTCGTTAAGACTTTTGTCCTGCGCAAGTCCCGCCGCGATGGCTGACGACAGCGAGCAGCCGGTGCCGTGCGTGTTGGCCGTGGCGATGCGCGGAGCGGCAAACTGGACAACTCCGCCACTGCTGAAAAGATAGTCGATGCTCTGCGGCCCCTCGCCGTGACCGCCCTTGATGAGGACGGCGGGCGCGCCAAGCTTCATCAGGCGCTCGCCCTGCCCCATGATGTCGCCCTCGGTTCTGGCCAGCGGCTCGCCGAGCAGAGCCGCCGCCTCGGGCAGGTTCGGCGTGACAATCCGCGCCAGCGGAATGAGCGTGCCTCGCAAGGCATCGAGCGCGGAGGCCGACAGCAGCCGGTCGCCGGATGTGGCAATCATCACTGGATCGACCACGATGTTCTTTGCCGGCCATCGTTTCAATCCGGCGACAATCGCGGCGACGGTTTCAACGCGCGACACCATGCCGATCTTGACCGCATCGACAGCCAGATCGTCGAACACCGCATCGATCTGAGCGGTCACGAAATCCGCGGGCACTTCGAACACGCCGGCGACGCCTCTGGTGTTCTGCGCGGTCAGCGCGGTAGTGACGGAGGCACCATAGACACCCAGCGCGCCAAAGGTCTTCAAATCAGCCTGGATGCCCGCGCCGCCGCCGGAATCCGAGCCGGCGATGGTCAGGGCGATGGGGATATGCCTGGTCATGCGGCATTGTATCCGGCGGCCGGCGGCGAGACCATCCCGCCCCCAATCCGCCTCCCGATCAGGACGGCTTCTGTCAGGACGCCTCGGCGAGTTCAGTCACCGGGGCGTCAGGGTCTGGCTCGGGATCGGCCATGGATGCAATCGCCGCCACCGGCGTATCGCGCAGGCGCTTGAGGCCAAGCTGACGCTCGCGCAGGATCACGAAAATGCCGGCCCCTGCCACGATCAGCGCCCCGACCACGACGTAAAGCGTCGGCACCTCGCCGAAAATCCAGTAGCCGGCAAGAAAGGCCCAGAGCATCGAGGTGTAATCGAACGGCGCAAGGAACGAGGCGGGAGCGTAACGATAGCTGTCCGTGAACAGCATCTGCGCGACACCGCCCGCGACGCCGATGCCCGCCAGCACCGTCCATTGCAGCATCGAGACCGGCATCACCCAGCCGAACGGCAGGCTGAACAGCGACGCGACCATGACGATGCCGGTCATGAAAATCACGATGGTGGCCGTCGTCTCGGTTTCGGTGATCCGCCTGATCTGGATGGTCGCGCCTCCGCTGCTGAACGCATTGACGAAAGCAAACAGGACCCCGAGTGAAGCGGACGATGTGAGCGCCGCATGGTCCTTGAAATAGGGCGTCAGCATGAGGATGACGCCGACAAATCCAGCCGCGACTGCGGTCCAGCGATAGGCATGGACATGCTCTTTGAGGAAAAGCGCCGCGAATATCACCGTAATCAGCGGCGCAAGAAACGCGATGGCGGTGAAATCCGCGATCGGGATGCGTGCCAGCGCGGCAAAGGTGCAAAACGTTCCGACAATGCTGAACAGGCCGCGAATAAAATGCGCGGAGGGATGTTCCGTGCTCAACGCGCCGCGCAACTGCCCACGCCAGCCAAAGATCAGCACGATCGGGATCAGCGCGAACAGCGACCGGAAAAACGCGACCTGCCCGACAGGAAACACGCCCTCGAGATAGCGCACCTGCGCACCCATCACGGTAAACATCAGTGTGCTGGCGATTTTCAGGCCGACGGCCTTTGGAATATTCATGGGGCCATAGAAGAACAAAAGCGGCGACACACAATCATGAAGACCATGCGACGAACAGCCCCGCATTTACATGGCTGTCTGTGATTCCATGCGCGGCTTGTCTTCAGGATTTCCGGCGGCGCGGCGGATCTTCCACAGGCGGCAGCGATTTAAGGTAAGTTGCCATCGCCGCGCGGTCGTCGTCACTGAGGAGCGACGTATTCCTGATGACGGACACCATCGATCCACCCGCGGAATCTCCGTCCGGCATATTTCCGGTTTTCAGAAATTCCGCAAAATCCTGCTCCGACCAGTCTTTCAGGGCCTTCTGAGTAATGTTGGGAATCCAGCCCTCGCCTGACGGGTCCGGCCCTCCGGCGAAGCGCTGTTTGGCGATAATGCCGCCGAACGTGTCGCGTGGGCTGTGACACTCGGCGCAGTGGCCAAGCGCGTTCACAAGATACGCGCCCCGATTCCACTCCGCGGTCTGCTCTGGATCGGGCGTGAATGATTTGCCATCCAGATAAAGCAGCTTCCACAAACCCACCAGCCTGCGGATCTTGTAGGGAAACTTCAGATCGTCAGCGGGCACCTTGCCGGCAACGGGGGGCAGTGTTTTGATATAGGCGAACAGATCGCGGACATCCTCGATTTTCGCCTTCTGGTACGACGCATAGGGAAAGGCCGGATAAAGGTGCTGACCTTCCGGCGACGTGCCCTTTGTCACGGCGGTGACAAAATCGGCCTCGCTCCATTTTCCGATGCCATCGTTCGGGTCCGGCGAAATGTTCGGCACGTAAAACGTACCGAAAGGCGACGACAGCGCCAGCCCGCCGCCAAGCGATGTGCGCGGTTGCCCATTGCTGGTGTGGCAGGCTGCACAACCGCCGGCGTTAAACACCACCTCTCCGTTCGCGATGCTTGGCGAATAGGACGGCAGGGCATCGGCCGGCACCACGGCAGGTACCGTCACGATCCAGAACACGGCAAAAGCGGCGATGGCCGCCGCGAGAACGAATGCGAGAAAGCTCCAGACGCGCATTGGCTATACCAGCGCCTAGCCGTTACGAACGCGAAAGGTCTGATGACAGTCGCCGCATTGCTTGCCAATGGCGCCGACACTGACGTTCAGCGTATCGATGTTTTTGACCTTGGCTTTGGCATCCGCGACCGCGGTTGCAAAGCCGGTGATCTGAGCCGTGAAGCCAGCCTTGTCGTCCCACACCTTGGCTGACGGGCTGAACCGCGTCGTTGCCGGTGCATCTTTCAAACTTTCGGGATAGAGAGTCGGCAGCTTTCTCGCGCATTCTTCAAGCCTTGCGATGGCGGCATCCACGGCGGCCTGATCGTACGGCTTCTCGCCCTTGGCCATCGCCGCAAGCGCGGCAATGGCATCGTTGTTGCCCCTCATCTGCGACTGGCCCGGAGTTGCCGCATCCTGCGCTGCAACGACTCCTGCGCCCGTTATGATCGTGGCAAGTATCAAAATCAAAAGCCTCATAAAGAAAGATACTCCTGTCGCGGCGGGCGGTTCCCGAACATAAGGAGTCGATCATTCCCGGCAACACAGCGCAAACAGGAAATTTCACCGTACACGCGGAATTTATTGCGACACTGTTTTCGGACCGAAGCGCGACTAGGGACGCACCAGCGCCCGCAGCCACGAGCGGCCGAACATCGAAAGAATCGAGACACCATAAACCAGTGCCCCGACGACGATCAAAATGGCAAGGATCGTTTCCTGGCGCAGCCACGTCATGCCCGCAAGCACGTGAGCCGCCCAATGCGCCGTGCCCCAAAGCACCAGAGCGAGGATGACACCCGCTGCGGCGAACTTCAGCAACGCAACGACAAACGCGCGATCGAACTCCAGAAAATCGCGGCGCACGGCAAAAAACACCACGAGCAGAAGATTGATCCACGCCCCCACGGCGGTCGCGAGCGCAAGACCGATTTGCGCCATCGTTCCCACCAGAGCAACCTTCAGCGCGACATTGACGGCGACACCGGTCAGCGCCGCCTTCACCGGCGTTGCCGTGTCCTTGCGCGCATAGAAGGTCGCGACCGCACTCCGGATCAGCACGAACGGGATCAAGCCGATGGCGTAGGCCGCAAGCGTCGCGCCCGCTTCGGCCGCGTCGGCCTTGGTGAACGCGCCGCGCGCGAACATCGCGCGCATGATCACGTCCGGGACGGCGACGAACGCCGCGACGAAGGGGATTGAAAACAGCAGCGTGAATTCAAAGGCGCGGCGCTGCGCCGCCATCGCGCCTGCATGATCGCCCGAGGTCAGCCGCCGCGACATGTCCGGCAGCAACACGGTGCCGATGGCGATGCCGATGACGCCGATCGGCAACTGATTGAGACGGTCCGCATAATAAAGTGCCGACAACGCACCTGCGGCGAGAAACGTCGCGATGATGGTATCGGCGAACAGCGCCACCTGCGTGCCCATCGAACCCAGCGTTGCCGGACCGAGCGCGCGGAAAAACCCCTTCACATCCTCATCCAGCTTGAACGAGGTGAATTTCGGCAGCACGCCATGCCATGCCGCATCGCCCGCGAGCAGGAAATATTGCAGGAAACCGGAGATCAGAACGCCCCACGCCGCGGCGTGACCGGCGGTCGGGAAGAACGCGGCAAGG
This sequence comes from Bradyrhizobiaceae bacterium, assembly GCA_003963145.1. Taxonomy (GTDB): domain Bacteria; phylum Pseudomonadota; class Alphaproteobacteria; order Rhizobiales; family Xanthobacteraceae; genus Afipia. Next base: position 168,456 of record RXJJ01000012.1, on the reverse strand, counting down.
GCCAGCGTCATCATCATCGCAAGATTAAGGAAGATCGACGCCGCTGCGGCGCTGGCGAAGCGATGCATCACGTTGAGGATGCCGCCATAGAGCGTCACCAGCGTGATCAACAGCAGATAAGGAAACGTGATGCGCGTCAGCGAGATCGCGAGGTCGCGCTGCGCGGGATCGTCCGAAAAGCCCGGCGCGAGAATCGAAATCGCTTCCGGCATGAACAGCATCGCCAGGACGAGCAGCACAACCTGCGAAGCGAACAGCAAGGTGAAAATGCGGTCGGCGAACAGTTTGGCTGCATCGGGACCGCCGCGATCCTGCACATGGGCATAGGCCGGCACGAAAGCGGCATTGAATGCGCCTTCGGCAAAGATCGCGCGAAAATGGTTGGGCAGCCGCAGCGCAACGAAAAATGCGTCGGCCACGGGCCCCGCGCCCAGAATGGCCGCAAGCATGATGTCACGCGCAAAACCTGTCAGGCGCGACAACAGCGTATAGCCGCCAACGGTGAATATGCGTCCGAGCATGCGCTACGCTTCTAGCTTAGAAGCACACGCCAAGAAAACCCGAAGTCGGATCGAATCAGCTTTTCACCGCGTCACGCACAGCCTTGATGACCCGGTCCTGCGCGGCGGCATCCAGATAGGCATGCATCGGCAGCGCAATGACGTCCTGCGACAGCCGCTCGCTGACCGGGAGGCCGCCTTCCACCACCGGAAAATGCTTGTAGGCGGTCTGCTGATGCATGGATTTTGGATAATAAATCGCGGTCGGAACGCCCTGTGCCTTCAGCGCATCGCCGAATGCGGTACGATCCACGCCCTTGGGAAGACGGATCACGTATTGGGCCCAGACCGAGACATTGCCGGTCGTGACCTGCGGCACCTTCACGACATCCTTCAATCCGTCGGCGTATCGCTGCGCGACCTTGTTGCGGGCCTCGATCTCGTCCGGGAAGATTTTCAGCTTCTCGATCAGGACTGCCGCCTGCATGGTGTCGAGCCGTCCGGTCAGACCCAGCCGCACATTGTCATAGCGATCGCTGCCGGCGCCGTGAACGCGTACGCTCCGCAACGCCTCGGCGAGATTCGCATCATCCGTGAAGATCGCGCCGCCGTCACCAAAGCAGCCCAGCGGCTTGGCCGGAAAGAAGCTGGTCGCTGTCGCCAGAGCCAGCGTACCAAGACGCTTGCCCTTATAGGTCGCGCCAAATCCCTGCGCGGCGTCGTCGAGAACGAAAATGCCTTCCGCTTTCGCCACAGCAGCCACGGCGTCATGATCCGCCGGCTGGCCGAACAGATCGACCGGGATCACGGCTTTCACCCTCAGCCCGAGTTTCTTCGCCGTGGCAATCCCGCGCTTGAGCGACTCGGCGTCCATGTTGAAGGTCGCCTCGTCGACATCGACGAACACCGGCGTCGCCCCGGCCAGCGCCACAACCTCGCCGGTCGCGCAGAAGGTGAAGGACGGACACAGCACGGCGTCGCCGGGGCCGATGTTTTTCGCCATCAGCACCATCAGCAGTGCATCGGTGCCGCTGGCACAGGCGACGACATGCTTTGCGCCGCAGAACGCCGCGAGGTCGGCTTCGAGTCTGGTGACTTCCGGCCCGTTGATGAACTGGCAATGGTTCAGAACTTTTGTGACGGCCTCATCGATGGCCGATCCCAGCCGGCGGCGCTGCGCGCCGATGTCGATAAAAGGCACGGGTTCGGGACGGATGTGCTGATTCATGAAATTTGCCAGTCCGGTTCTGTGTTGAAAGTGAAAGCCGCGGGCTCAGCTCGCCACCGCGCGCGGGCGCCGCGGCTGTGCGATGGCGCCGGCCGGAACATCGAGACACTTGATCGCGATCTCGAGGCTGGCGACGCCTTCCTCTCCGGTGACAGCCGGTTTATCGCCGGTGCTGACAGCCTTGAGGAACGCCATGAGTTCGGCACGCAGCGGCTCGTCATGGCCGACCGACAGATGACGCATCGAATAGCTGCCGTCGCGCTGGAAGCCGAAGCACTCGGTGACCTGACGGGTGAGCAGGTCGCCCTGGATATACTTTTCGCGGGTCGCCACCGTGACACTGCGCGCCTTGAACGGTGTCAGCCAGTTGGTGTTGATGTGAGCCAGCACGCCGGACGCGGTGCGGAATTGCAGCAGCGCGATGTCCTCGCGCTCGGCCACGGCGCTCGCGAGCTGCGGTTGAACATCGACGATATCCGAATCGGTGAACCAGCGGATCAGGTCGATGTCGTGAACGGCAAGGTCGATCACCACGCCGACATTCGACATGCGCGGCGGGAACGGACCGACGCGGGTGATACCGATGGACAGGATTTCCTCGCCCTTGATCGCCTGCTTGATCGCCGCGACCGCCGGGTTGAAACGTTCGACATGGCCGACCATCAGAGTCACACCCGCCGCCCGCGCGGCGTTGACGATCTCATGGCCTTCCTCGGCGGTGGATGCGATCGGCTTTTCCACCAGCACATGAACCTTGTGAGCGATACAGGCGAGCGCGATGTCGCGATGCAGGTGAGTCGGTGCGGCGATGGTCACCGCATCGACGCCGGCATTGAGCAATTCCTCGACGCTCGAAAAAGTCGGGCACGCCGCCATGTCGGTGACGCGCTTGCGGTTATCGGCCAGCGGATCCACCACACCCACAAGCGCAACGCCCGGAAGGCCGGCCAGCACGCGGGCATGGTTGCTACCCATCACACCGGCACCGATGACACCGATCCGCAGCAATCCGGCGGCCTTCGCGTTGTCGTTTCCCTTGTCGCTTGTGCTGTTCTTCTGAGTCGAACCGGATGCGGTCATGAAAGTCCCCTGAGCAACTTGCGGCGCCAAATCCCCGAACGCGCCGGGCACGGCTTAGCACAACGCCACATATGTGGCGACCGGCGGAGCGCCCTCCCCGTACACGTTTTGATGCAAAAGATTACCGATCAAATCCGGACAAAACGCTGATTCGTTTTGCAAAATCCGGCGGCAGTTCAGGAGCGCCGGTAATCGTCCTCGATCCGCACGATATCGTCCTCGCCAAGATAGCTGCCGGTCTGAACCTCGATCAGTTCCAGCGGAATCTTTCCCGGGTTTTCCAGCCGATGGGTCGCTCCGATCGGAATATAGATCGACTCGTTTTCATGGACGATCTTTTGCGTGTCGTTCACCGTGACATGCGCCGCGCCGCGCACCACGATCCAGTGTTCGGATCGGTGGTGATGCTTTTGCAGCGACAATCGCCCACCGGCCTTCACGATGATGCGCTTGACTTGATGACGCTCGGCAATGTCGAGCGACTGGTACGAGCCCCAGGGCCGGTGAACCTTCAGATGATCCTCCGTCACCTGCGGAGCAAGCTTCTTCAGTTTCGCCACCAGCCGTTTCAGCGCGCCGCCGTCCTTTTGCCGGGACACCAGAACGGCGTCCTGCGTCGCCACGACAACGAGATCCTCGACACCTTCCAGCGCCACCAGCGCCCGGTCGGTCGAGACGTTGCAGTTGGCCGCTCCCTCGAACACCGCGAAACCCTGCGCGGCGTTGCCATGTTCGTCCTTCGGCGACAGATCCCACACCGCGCGCCACGAGCCGACATCCGACCAGCCATAGGACACCGGAATAACGGCAGCCTGCGCGGTCTTTTCCATCACCGCATAGTCGATGGAAATAGCCGCGGCCGATCCGAACGCCTCGGGCTCGAGCGTGACGAAGCCGAGATCGCTGCCCGCTTTGCCGACGGCATGCTGCACGGACTGCACGCTCGGGGCATCGACCTTTTCATATTCATCGAGCAAGGTCTGCGCGCGGAACATGAAGTTGCCGCTGTTCCAGAGGTAGCCGTCTTTCACGTAAGATGCGGCAGTTGCCGCATCCGGCTTTTCGACAAATTTGTCGATCGCCAGCACCTCGCCGGAAATCGTCTTGCCCGGTTTGATATAGCCGTATTCGGTGGACGGCTGCTCCGGTCGCACGCCGAACGTCACGATCTTTCCCGCGCGCGCCACGTCGAGCGCCTTGCGGCAGGCTGCAACGAAAGCAGCGTTGTCCTTCACCACATGATCGGCCGCGAGGGCGAGGACTACGGCATCCGCTTCGCGCGATAACGCGAACCCAGCGCCTGCTGCAATCGCCGGACCGGAATCCCGCCGCATCGGCTCGAGCAGAATGTCCGCCTGCCGCTCGATCGCGGCAAGCTGCTCCAGCACCATGAAGCGGTAGGCGTTGTTGGTGATGACGATCGGCCGCTCGAACAGCGCCGGATCGGACACCCGCAGGATCGTATCCTGGAATGTCGAATGCACGCCGAACAACTGCAGGAACTGTTTTGGCCGCCCTTCGCGCGACGCCGGCCACAGCCGCGTGCCGGAGCCGCCGCACATGATCAGGGGAATGATACGATCAGTCATCAATGCGCTCGAATATGGACGCCGGCATCATTTGCTCACAAGCGCCGTTCAGACCCGGTGATAGTCGCGGTACCATGCTGCAAACCGCGCAACGCCATCCTTCAGGGGCGTCACCGGTTTAAAGCCGACCTCCCTTATCAGATCGTCAACGTCGGCATAAGTGGCCTGAACGTCGCCGGGCTGCATCGGCAAAAATTCCTTTTGCGCCTTCCGGCCGAACTCCTGTTCGAGGGCCTCGACCACGCTCATCAGCCGCTCGGGCCTGCTGTTGCCGATGTTGAA
>RXJJ01000012.1:0-163727 GCA_003963145.1 Bradyrhizobiaceae bacterium | reverse complement strand
TCGCGAGGTCGCTGGATCCGGACGCTCGCCCGACCAGTTCGGGTTACCGGCCGGTACGTGGTCGATCAACCGCACAACGGCCTCGGTGACGTCATCGACGTAAGTAAAGTCGCGCTGCATGTCGCCGTGATTGAATATCTTGAGCGGGCGGCCTTCCACGATGGCATTGGCGAACAGATACATCGCCATGTCCGGCCGCGCCCAGGTTCCGTACACCGTGAAGAAGCGCAACCCCGTCGCCGGCAGACCGTAAAGATGGCTGTAGGAATGCGCCATCAGTTCGTTAGCCTTCTTGCTTGCGGCATAGAGGCTGACCGGGTGATCGACATTGTCGTGCACCGAAAAAGGCAATTTGGTGTTGGCGCCATAAACCGAGGAGGACGATGCGAACAACAGATGTTTGCAGCCATTATGGCGGCAACCTTCCAGCACGTTGCCAAACCCGACAAGATTGGCATCGACATAGGCGGGCGCATTTTGCAGCGAATAACGCACCCCTGCCTGAGCCGCGAGATGAACCACTATCGGAAAATGATGGGTGGCGAAGAGTTCGGCTGTCGCCGCGCGGTCGGCAAGATCGAGGCGCACGAACGCGAAATTCGGATCGTTGCGAAGCAGGTTGAGCCGCGCCTCTTTCAGTTTGGGATCGTAATAGGCATTGAGATTGTCAACACCGACGACGCCATGCCCCGCCTGCAACAGGCGCTGCGTCAGATGGAAGCCGATGAAGCCGGCTGCGCCTGTCACCAGAATGGTCTTGTTCGACATCGAGACTCGATTTCCCCGGCGGGAGGACGGCAATGGAACGGCGCGAATAACATCAAATAAAATGTTCCGGCGGGTTTAGCCACCGTGTTTCGGCCCCCGCAAGGGCGGCGGTTGTGCCCCGGCGCTTTCCTATTGCCAGTGCGCTTTTAAAGCCATACCAAGACCGCAAAAAGCCGGGCAAAATGCCGGCCGGCCCCTTTGCCGCGGATCTGTCGTTAACGATAACAACATTCACAATAACGGTCCCGATGCGTTCGTTTCTCGTCCTAGCTGCCCGGATTCTGGTTTCGCTGGGACTTCTGTACCTCGCGCTGCGCGGCATCGATATTGCCCACCTGCAGGAACGTCTCGTCGGCGTCAGCCCGGTCTGGTTCGCCATCGCCGTTCTGGTGACGCTTTTCCAGGTGTTCGTCGGCGCGCTGCGCTGGCGGGAGATTTCGAATCAATGCGAAGCGCCGCTGACCGACCGGCAGGCCTTCCGTTTCAACATGATCGGCTCGTTCTTCAACCAGACCCTGCCGTCCGCCATCGGCGGCGACGCGATGCGGCTGTGGCTGGTGGGCCGCACCGGCGCGGGCTGGCGCGCGGCCACCTATTCCGTTCTGGTGGACCGCGCCATCGGACTGATTGCGCTCGCCGTCATCGTGGTGTGCAGCCTGCCCTGGAGCTATCCGATGATCAGCAATGCCAAGGGGCAACTGGCGCTGGTGCTCCTCGATCTTGCCGCGCTCGGCGCGGGTCTCGCATTTCTGCTGCTCGGCCGCCTGTCATGGCCGTGGCTGAAGGCATGGTGGCCGACCCGGCACGTTCACGCCTGTTCGGTGATCGCCAACGGCGTTTTATTCAATCGCCGCTCGGGACCGAAAATCGCCGTGCTGTCCCTGCTCATTCACGTGCTGGCTGTCGTGATCGCATGGTGCGCGGTGCGCGCGATCGCGGCGCCGGCGAATTTCGAACAGGTCTTCATGCTGATTCCGCCGATCATGCTGATCACCATGCTGCCGATCTCGATTGCCGGCTGGGGCGTGCGCGAGGCCTCCATGATGGTGGCGTTCGGCTATGCGGGCTTGGTGCGGGCGGACGGCACCGTGGTATCGCTGCTGTTCGGTGCCGCGTTTTTCGTGGTCGGCGCCATCGGCGGGCTGGTGTGGATTTTCAGCGCCGAAAAAGGATCGAAGGTGCCGGCTGTGGTGCCTGATATCGACTAGGAGCGATTCTCACGCGCCCGCTTCACCAGCGATGTGGTGCTGTGGCCGGGCAGAATATCGACCAGCAAAACCTCTCCGCCGTTGGCGGTGACGATATCGTGGCCGACCACCTGCTCGCGGGTATAGTCGCCGCCCTTCACCAGTACCGTCGGCTTGATCTGGGCGATCAGCGTCAGCGGCGTGTCGTCGTCGAACACCACGACCAGATCGACCGCCTCGAGCGCCGCGAGCACCTCCGCACGTGCGCGCTCGTCCTGCACCGGGCGATCCGCGCCTTTCAGCCGCCTTACCGAAGCGTCGCTGTTGAGACCGACGATCAGGCGGTCGCAGGCCGCCCGCGCCTGCGTGATGACGCGCACATGACCTGGATGCAGGATGTCGAAACAGCCGTTGGTGAAGCCGACGCGCAGGCCCTGCTTGCGCCATTCGGCCAAATGTTCTTCGAGGTCCTCCCAGTCGGAGGCGATCTTCTCCTCGGCGGTCAGCGAGGCGTGGGGCAAAATCTTCTTGCGGAGTTCATTCTGCGTCACCGTCGCCGTGCCGTGCTTGCCGACCGCGACAGCCGCCGCCGCCGACGCCATGCGCAGCGCGGTTTCCTCATCGGCTCCGGCCGCCAGCGTAACGGCGAGCGCCGCAACCACCGTGTCGCCCGCGCCCGAGACGTCGCGCACCTTCACCGGATAGGCCGGCACATGAAGCGTGCTGCCGCTGCGCGTCACCAACGTCATGCCGTCTTCGCTTTGCGTCACCAGCATCGCCTCGCAACCCGCCACCACCATGGCGTCCTGCGCCGCCGTCGCGATCTCGGCCTGCGTCTCGGCCGGGCTGCGGGTGGCTTCCATGAACTCCTTGCGGTTCGGAGTTAGCAGCGTCGCGCCGTGATACACCGCGAAATTCACGTTCTTCGGATCGACAATCACGCGCTTGCCGAGCGTCGTCGCCGCATCGATCACGCTGCGGATCAGATGCGGCGTCAGCACGCCCTTGGCATAGTCGGACAGCAGCACGATGTCGGCGCGCGGCAGCGCCGCCAGAATGGCCTCGATCAGCTGCGCCTCGACGGCGGGCGCGGCGGGCGCGGCCATTTCCCAATCCGCGCGCAACATGTGCGTCGAGAAATGCTCCGAAACGAAACGCAGCTTGCGCGTGGTCGGCCGCAGGAAATCGACGATCAGAACCGGCTCGATGCGCGGCTCGCCGGAAAATTCGGCCTTCAATGTTTTCGCCGCGTCGTCTTCGCCGATCAGGCTGACGAAAATGCAGCGCGCGCCGAGCGCCGCGATGTTGCGCGCGACGTTGCCCGCGCCGCCGACATTCTTCTCGCTGCGCTGGACCGCGATGACGGGCGCCGGCGCTTCGGGAGAAATGCGCGAGACTTCACCATAGATGAACTCGTCGAGCATCACGTCGCCGACGCAGAGCACCGTCTGGCGGGCCATCGCTTTTGAGAGCGCATCGAAATCGAACATTGTCAGCCTTTGCTCAGCGATCAGCGATAGCGGTCGGGACGATCGAGGAAATCCTGCACGTAGGATTTCACCGCATCTTCCAGACTGGTGAAGCCGCCATTATAGCCGGATTGCAGCAGACGGTCGGTGCTGGCCTGCGTGAAATACTGATAGCTGCCGCGGATCTGCTCGGGCATGTCGACATATTCGATCTGCGGTCTGGTGCCGAGCGCACCGTAAGCCGCCAGCATCAGATCGCGGAAGCTGCGCGCATGGCCGGTGCCGACATTGAAAATGCCGTTGACGTTTCCGGCCGCGAGCAGCCACATGATCACGCGCACCACATCGTCCACGTAGATGAAGTCGCGGCGCTGATCGCCATCGGCGATGCCTTCACGATGCGACTTGAACAACTGGATGGTCTTGCCCGCCCTGATCTCGTCGAAACGCTTGGTCAGGACGCTCATCATCGCGCCCTTGTGATACTCGTTCGGCCCGAAAACATTGAAGAACTTGAGACCCGCATATTGCGGCGGCATCGGCTTGCCCTTGGCGACGCGTTCGGCCACCGCCATGTCGAACAGGTTCTTGCTCCAGCCGTAGAGATTCATCGGCCGCAGCTTTTTCAGCGCAGGCAGCGAGTCGTCATCGACAAACCCCTCCTCGCCGTCGCCATAGGTCGCCGCCGACGAGGCATAGATGAAAGGCACGCGGTTGACGGTGCACCAGTCCAAAAGCCGCTTCGACAGGCGGAAATTGGTTTCGATCACGAGATCGCCGTCGGTTGCCGTGGTTTCGGAAATGGCGCCCATGTGGATGACGCCCTGCAGCTTGCGGCTCGACAGCCAGTGCATCAATTCATTGGGCGGCACGATGTCGGCGAGCTGGCGCTTGGCGAGGTTGCGCCATTTGCCGTCGGTTCCGAGAAAATCGCACACCACGACATCGGAGCGGCCGGCCTCGTTGAGAGCCGCCACGATATTCGATCCGATAAAGCCGGTGCCCCCGGTCACGAGCAGCATGGTCGCGGTATCCTTTCGGCGGTCACCTTTGCCCCAGTCATGCCCGCGAGGCAACGCCGGGAGCGGAATTTGGTGAAGGCCCGCGCCCCGAATTTCCTCATTTATCCGGCCCGGCGAAGAGGCTATCAGGGGCGTGGACTTCTTCCGCTCCGGCCCCGCGCCGCAGGCCAGAAAAGATATGGATTATCAAATACTTCACCAGATGGGCGTCGAGGCGGACCCGGCCGAAACCAGCCCCGTTCTGATCGTGCCCTATATGTGGATCGGCGACTTCGTGCGCGGCCACAGCGTCGTGCGCGTGCTGAAGGAACGCTGGCCGAACCGCCCTGTCGATCTTTTGACCACCACGCTTTGCAGGCCGCTTGTCGATTACATGCCGGGCGTTCGCAATGGCATCGAGTGGAATCTGCCGCGCGGGCAAATCGCGATGGATCAGCAGAAAGCGCTGGCGCACAGGCTCAAACAGCAAAACTACGGCACCGCGCTGATCATGCCGCGCACCTGGAAGGCGGCGCTGGCGCCGATGCTGGCGGGCATTCCCCAGCGCACCGGCTTTGTCGGCGAGATGCGCTTCGGCCTGCTCAACGACTGGCGCTGGGGCGAGAAGAAACTCGCCCGCATGATCGACAAGAAATGCGCGCTGGCGCTGCCGCCGGAGGCGAAGCTGATCGAGGACTGGCCGCCGCCGCAGCTCGTCGTGCCGCCGGAGGAGATCGCCGCGTGGCGCAAGGCGAAGGGCCTCGGCGACAACGCCGCGATCGCGCTCGCGCCCGGCGCGGTCGGCCCCGCCAAGCGCTGGACCTATTACGCGGAGGCCGCGAAAACCCTTGCGGATAAAGGCTTTGATGTGTGGGTGATCGGCGGCCCCGGTGAAAAACAGGCCGCCTCCGACATCGTTGCCATCGCCGGTCCCCGTGCCCGCGACATGACCGGCACCGATTTGCGCGACGGCATTCTGGCGCTGGCGGCGGCGACAATCGCGATCTCCAACGACTCGGGCCTGATGCATGTAGCGGCGGCGGCGGGCACGCCGGTGGTCGGCATCTTCGGACCCACGAGTCCCTATCACTGGGCGCCGCTCAACGGCCTCGCCGCGACGCTGGTGCAGACCAAAACCACGCTGGAGTGCCAGCCCTGCCACAAGCCGGTGTGCCGGATGAACCATCACCTGTGCATGCGCGATATTCCCGTGAGCGAGGTAGTGGCGCGGGCGCTGGACGTGATCGACAACGACCGGGTCAACGTCGCCAATTTTGCGCATTAACCGCGGATGAAACGCGCGTTAAATCCGGATGAACCCGCGTTAACTGTAACCTCGCCTTTTCGCCGTCTTGCGCGGCCCTTCGCGCCTGTCTACGACTAGCCGAACAGCAGACGTGACTCTGAAACAAGACTCTGAACAGGACTCTTTCCGTGACCGGCGACCGCGTCAAAACCCATTTTGAAAATTCGCTTCACGCGCTGAACCGCGCGGTGCACGAAGGCGAAGTGCTCGCCGCGTCGCACGCCATCGCCAAATCCATCGCGGAGGCGATCGCGCGCGGCGGCAAGCTGCTGCTGATCGGCAATGGCGGCAGCGCGGCGGACGCGCAGCACATCGCCGCCGAGATCGTCGGCCGCTACAAGCGCGAGCGCGCGGCGTGGGCGGCGATCGCGCTGACCACCGACACCTCGGCGCTCACCGCCATCGGCAACGATTACGGCTTCGAGCAGATTTTCGCGCGCCAGCTTCAGGGCCTCGGCAAAAAGGGCGACGTGCTGATCGCGCTGACCACATCCGGCAAATCGCCGAACATCCTCGCCGCGATCACGATGGCGCGCGAGATGGGAATCGTCAGCGCCGGATTCACCGGCCTGCGCGGCGCCAGCATGAAGGACGTCTGCGATCACGTGCTGATCTCGCCGAGCGACGACACCGCGGTGGTGCAGCAGATCCACATGATGGCGATGCACGCGATCTGCGACGAGGTCGAGGCCGTGCTGATGGCGCGCGCGGACGAATGAGCCCCACAAACACCGGCAGCCTTGTGCGCAAGCCCGCCGCGTTTCTCGACCGCGACGGCGTGCTGAACCACGACGACGGCTATGTGTGGCAGCCGGAAAACATCCGCTGGATCGCCGGCGCCGCGCGCGCGGTGCGCCGCCTCAACGAGGCGGGCTATTACGTGTTCGTCATCACCAACCAGTCGGGCGTGGCGCGCGGACTATATAAAGAGAGCGACGTCGAGGCGCTGCACCGCTGGATGTTCGCCGAACTTTTGCAGCAGGGCGCGCGGATCGACGATGCGCGCTTCGCGCCGCATCACCCCGAGGGCATTATCGAGGCCTTCGCCATCGAGCATCACTGGCGCAAGCCAAAGCCCGGCATGATCCTCGATCTGATGCAGCACTGGCCGGTGGATGCGGCGCGCAGCTTCGTGATCGGCGACAAACCAACCGACATGGACGCCGCGCAGGCGGCGGGGATTGCCGGGCATTTGTTTAAGGGCGGGGATTTGGAGAGGTTTGTGGAAGAGAGTGTTAGAATATAAAACTTTGCCGTTTTAGGCACTAATACGGGATACAATCGTGCATACTTGGAATCCCATTTACGTCCTGCCCAACCTTCTCATTAAAGAGCCCATTGAGAACGAGTACGTCGCAATCGTTGCGCCAGATGACGCACGTTGTCTTGAGATTGGCAAGCGCACAGATAAATTTATTCCCTTTCTTTCTTCGTTCACCGATGCGTTTCAGCATCCCGTTAAACCAAGCGTGTTGCTAACGCGCGCGGATGCGCCAGCATGGGTGATGTCTCTCGATGCAATTACGAGCTTTCGAGATTCCATATCAATTGCGGCTGTGACAAATAGCCGATCTCTGACTATGCTATATTCCAAAGTTCAGACTTACCAGTATTCGACTTTCTTTGATTTTTACGCTTGGACCTTCAGTAAAGACTTTGATGTTCTAACAACGAATAATCCTTCGCTTTGGGGCATGGAGCGATTCCAAGATTTTAAGGGACAATCCACGCCGGGATTAGCCATTTCACAGTGGGAAGCATTGGAGGTTGATGAAATCTTATTGAAGGCCTTGCTCGGCGAATGGAGAAGACGGTTTTCATCAACAAAACCAACCTGGAGAAGTCTGGCCCTATTTCGTTCATTAAATATGGCCAATGCAGCCGCGCAACTTCCCGGCGTGGTGGATGTTACACCTCAGTCCCTCGGGCGAAGCATCTCACTGTGGGTCAGCGCGTTTGAGATTCTCGCACATCCGGGCGATAGAGACAGCGGCCTCAATGAGGTCTATCGCGTCTTTGATAAAGTTGGGTGGTTGACGGAAGCCTGTACTGAGGAAATTTACAACTGCTATGAAAGACGGAAACCAAAACAAAGTTCTCGCCAGCGCAATTTAGCGAGTTGGATATACGGCCAACTTTATCATGCTCGAAATGACTATTTGCACGGTAATCCGATTTCCGACAGCCGCCTGATTGTCGAAAGTGGACGTAGTCTGTTTATGTATACGCCATCGCTTTATCGCTTATTGTTAACTGGCTTTTTAAGCATCGAATTTTACGGGCCTTTCAACAATCGTAATCCCGGACAAGCATGGTACGATGATCGAACCGGTATGCTGCGCTACAGATTTCAAAAAATGCAAAGGAACCACGAGAACGCTCTGGCTACAATCTTGAAACCTGCTACTTGAGAATAAGCTCTACATATCGGGCTATTGCAATGTCCCCACCCCGCCGCATTGGCTGCGCCGTTCTGATCGACACCTCCGGCAATCTCTTGCTGCAGCAGCGCGACGACATTCCAAACATTCTGCAGCCCGGCAAGATTTCGCTGTTCGGCGGCCATTGCGAGGACGGCGAGACGTGCCTCGCCTGCGCGGTGCGCGAGATCGAGGAAGAGATCAGCTACGCGGTGCCGGCGGAAAAGTTCGAGCTGCTGCTGCGCCATGAGGGCGCGGATATGGAAATCGACGGCGACGGATCGCTGGAATGCGAGGTCTATGTCGTGCGCGATCTTCCCCTCGACAAACTCGTCATCACCGAGGGCGCGCTGGCCGTGGTGGCGCCGAACGATGTGCCGCGCATCGACGGCAAGCTTTCGCCGCTGGCGCGGCTGGCGCTGGCCCGGCTCTAACAGCGTCCCGCTTTAACGCCAGCGCGGTTGATCCCGCCGCGCCCGCCGCAACAATCCGCTTGCGGTCAAATCAAAATCCGAAAATGATACGGCCCGATACTTTATATAAAGGCGCGGGCGTTTTCAGGACCGCGCGGGGAAACGTCATGACCGTCTCACTCCGCTCGCGAGCCTTTGGCTTGCATCTTCTTGCGTTCGCCGCCTTTGCCGTTGCCGGCCTGTCGCTGCCTGCACGCCTCGCCTCGGCGCAGGTCACCGACGCGCAGCGCAGCGCGATCCGCGCCTCCTGCCGCTCGGACTTCATGTCGAACTGCTCGGGCGTGCAGCCCGGCGGCGCGGCCGCCTTTCAATGCCTGCAGCAGAACATGGCGCGGCTGTCTCCCGCCTGCAAAAGCGCGGTGAGCGCGGTGGAGCCCGCGAAGACCGAAACTCCGAAAGCGGAAACGCCAAAAGCCGAAAGTTCGAAAGCAGAACCTTCGAAGTCGGAGACTTCAAAGGCCGAACGTTCGCCGGCAAAATCAGAAGCGGCTCCCGTCAAGCCCGAACCCAATTCGCCCACGACGAAGTCTGCCGCGCCCAAGTCTGCCGCGCCAAACCCTTCCACACAGAAGACAGCACCGCCGAAATCCGCGACCGCAAAACCCGCCGCGCCCTCGCCCGCGCCGCAAACAGCCACGGCTCCGCCGACGCCTCCCTTGATGCTGAGGCCGCTGCGCCCGCTCGAGGAAGTGCGCGTGCTGCGCCTCGCCTGCGGCCCCGATGCGCGCATGCTGTGCGGCGACGTGCAGCCCGGCGGCGGGCGCATCGTCCAGTGTCTCGCCATGCGCCCGGACGCGCTGTCGCCGGCCTGCCGGGATGTGCTGGGGCAGTTCGCGGCGGACAGGTAAAAGGTCCAGACAAAAGAGCCCGCGCTGCCGTCAAGGCGGCGCGTGCGGAACCTTCGCCGTCCTCGCCTGTTTTCATTCACGTCAAAACGCGAGAACACAATACGAGGGTTCGTCATGTCCATCCTGAAATGGGCTTTTATCTTTTTCATTATTTCGGTGATCGCCGGTTTCTTCGGCTTCTCGGGCGTGTCGGTGGTGTCGGCCGATCTGGCGCGCATCCTGTTCTACATCTTCGTCGTCATCTTCCTGGTGCTGCTGATCCTCGGCTACACCGTGTTTCGGGCGTAGCGCGCCGATTGGCGCTTCCCGACAAGTCGGTCAGTGCCGCTTGAAATACTGCACCTCGCGCTCGTGCTTTTCGGCGGCGGCGCGGGACTTGAAGGTGCCGAGGTTGCGCCGCTTATGCGTTTTCGGATCGAGCTTGCGGGAATAGAGGCGGTATTCGCCGGATTTCAGTTTACGGATCATGATGCACGCCCTTTGCTGACGCGGGACACATGTCCTTCAATGCGGGCGCGGCGCGGCCGTTCCCCTCGCGGCGCTCCGGGCGCGCTACGTCTTGGCCGCCTTGACGAGATTGTTGCGCAGCCGCACCACGTCCTTCTGCAGCGTCACGAGTTCGTCGCCGCTCAGGCCGGACTCCTTGATCAGATTGACGGACAGGGTCCTGTCGCGCAGCTTCTGGCCCTCCTCGGTGAGGCTGACCACCACTTGCCGCTCGTCCCTGGGATCGCGCTGGCGGCGGACATAGCCCATCTCCTCCAGCTTCTTGAGGATCGGCGTCAGCGTGTTCGATTCCAGGAACATCTTCTCGCCGAGCTGGCCGACGGTCTGGTGGTCCTGCTCGCGCAGCGCCACCATGGCGATGTATTGCGTGTAGGTCAGGCCGAGTTCGTCGAGCAGCGGCTTGTAGGCGCGCCCATAGGCGAGGTTCGCCGAATAGATCGAAAAACACAGGAAGTCGGCCAGCCTGGGCTGCATCATCCGCGCTTTAAGGAAATCCTCGCCGGATCTCGTCGGCGCGCCGGCTTTCGCCTTCGGGGCCGGCCTTGCCGTGGTCTTGCCGGGCTTCGTCATCCGCCTCTCCCACACGGGAACGTGATCTCTCGCATCGATATATATCGGATGCGATCAAATCGGAAGGGTTGACATCGCCGCCGGGCCGGCTATTTGTATCGCATTCGATTATATCGGATACGATACAATTCCAGCACGGAGCGATCCCATGACCATCACCGCAATCGACAAGGTTCTCTATACTGCGAAAACCCACACCACCGGCGGCCGCGACGGCGCGGCGAAGTCCTCGGACGGCCAGCTCGACGTCAAGCTGTCGCGTCCGGGCAGCAACGCGCCGGGCACCAATCCCGAGCAGCTGTTCGCGGCCGGCTGGTCGGCCTGCTTCCAGGGCGCGATGGCCCGCGCCGCGGGCGAACTGAAGGTAGCGCTGCCCGCGGACCACTTCATCGACGCCGAGGTCGATCTCGGCAGCGCGCATAACGACTTCTTCCTGCAGGCCCGCTTCAATGTCGGGCTGCCGGGTCTCGATCGCGAGACAGCAAAGAAGGTGGTCGAGCGCGCCGACCAGATCTGCCCCTACTCCAAGCTCTCGCGCGGCAATATCGACGTCCAGTTCAATCTGGTCTGAACGACCCGGCCTGCCCATCTCATTGGGCGGGCCTTTTCTTCCTCAGCGGAGCGAACGCATGACCGACAACATCAATCCAGATCGCCGGGCCTTTCTTCGAACCACGGCGATGGGTCTCGCCGCCGCGCAGTTCGGATGGATCGAACCCCTCGCCGCCCAGCAGACTCAGCCATCCGCACCGCCGGACGCCGCCGCCACGCTGGGACAGATCCGCCACATCAGCGCCGGCGTTCTCGACACCGGCTATTTCGAGAGCGGACCCGCCGACGGCAAACCCGTGATCCTGCTGCACGGCTGGCCGTACGACATTCACAGCTACGCGGACGTCGCTCCGCTGCTCGCCGCGCAAGGCTACCGCGTGATCGTGCCTTATCTGCGCGGCTATGGCGCGACCCGCTTTTTGTCCGAAGACACACCGCGCAACGGCCAGCAGGCGGCGATCGCGGTGGATATCATCGACCTCATGGATGCCCTGAAAATCCGCAGCGCGATCATCGGCGGCTATGACTGGGGCGCGCGCACCGCCAACATCATCGCAGCATTATGGCCGCAGCGCTGTCAGGCGCTGGTTTCGGTCAGCGGTTATCTGATCGGCAGCCGCGAGGCCAATCTGAAACCGTTATCCCCGCAGGCCGAGCTTGCGTGGTGGTATCAGTTCTATTTCGCCACCGAGCGCGGCCGCGCCGGCTACGAGGCCAACCGGCACGCCTTCAACAGGCTGATCTGGCAACTCGCTTCGCCGAAATGGCATTTCGACGAGGCGACCTATGAGCGCAGCGCGGCGGCGTTCGACAACCCCGATCATGTCGCCGTCAGCATTCACAATTATCGCTGGCGCCTGAGCCTTGCGGAGGGCGAAGCGAAATACGATGCGCTGGAAAAGCAGCTTGCCACGTTCCCCGCCATCGCAGTGCCGACCATCACGCTCGAAGGCGACGCCAACGGTGCGCCGCATCCCGACCCGACGACTTACGCGAAGAAGTTCACGGGCAAATACGAGCACCGCACCGTCACCGGCGGCATCGGGCATAATCTGCCGCAGGAGGCGCCGCAGGCCTTCGCGCAGGCAATTCTGGACGTGGCGAAGACCGGCTGAGATGGGAGTAATAAAATTTAACAGTCATTGCGAGGAGCATCAGCGACGAAGCAATCCAGCCGTTTCCCTCCGCCTCTGGATTGCTTCGCTCCGCTCGCAATGACGACAGACAGCCAAACCTCGGCCGCCTAGTCCAGCGCCTCGACGGCCGCCTCCTCCGGGAAGGTCGGATAGATTCCGCGCACGCGGCCCATCTGCTTGGCCAGCGCCAGCACCGCGTTGATATGCGGGGTCGGCACTTCGGTCAGGCGGCCGAGCTCCTGCACGGAGGTAAGCAGCGCGTCGAGTTCGATCGGCCGGTTCTTGTCCACGTCCTGCAGCATCGAGGTGCGGTGCGCGCCGACGCGGGCCGCGCCGTTGATGCGCTTTTCGATATCGACGCGGAAATGCACGCCGATGCGCCGCGCGATGCGCTCGGCCTCCTCCATCATGTGGCGGGCGAGTTCGCGGGTGCCGGGATCGGTGGCGACGACATCGAGGGTCGCATGGGTCAGCGCCGAGATCGGGTTGAAGCAGAGATTGCCCCACAGCTTGAGCCAGATGTCGTTGCGGATCTCGGGCAGGATCGGCGCCTTCATGCCGCTCTTCTCGAACAGCTCCGACAATTTCTGCACGCGCTCGGTTACCTTGCGTGTCGGCTCGCCGAGGCCGAACTTGTCGCCGGAGACGTGATGGATCACGCCCGGCGCCTCGATCTCGGCGGCGGGATAGACCGTGCAGCCGATCACGCGCTCGGGACCGATGGCGTTCCACTGCCGCCCGCCCGGATCGACGCTTTCAATGCGCCGGTCGGCGTACTGGCCCTCGAAGCCGTGGAAGTACCACCACGGCAAACCATTCTGCGCGGTGACCACGGCAGTGTTCGGCCCGATCAGGGGCTTCATCTGGTCGGCGACTTCCCAGGCCTGATGCGCCTTCAGCGCGACGATGACGTAATCCTGGTGGCCGAGCGTCTTCGGATCGGCGGTCGCGGTCATCTTCGCGACCTTCTCCTCGCCGTTGATATGGAGCTTGAGGCCGTTCTTGTTGATGGCTTCGAGATGCGCGCCGCGCGCGATCAGAGACACGTCAGCGCCCGCCAGCTTCATCAGCACGCCGACATAGCCACCGATCGCACCCGCGCCGTAAATGCAAACCTTCATCGTGATGTTTCCGCCCTTGCGAGTTTGAGACTCATCGCGGGGCTTTCGCGCCCGCATTGGCGCGGCACATTACACATCGCGATCACGGCGTAAACCGCGAACGCGTTTGACAATTTTTACAGACCGCTGTGACAGCGCGGGCCGCTCAATCGGCCGACTGCTTCTCAGGCAGCTTCGTCAGCGCGTGCTCGACCACATCGCGCGTGTACGGCTTCTGAATCACGGGCACATCCGAAAGTTCGGCCGGGATCGGCGCGCGCTCGCCATAGCCGGTGGCAAAAATGAAGGGCACGCCCAGTTCACTGAGTTTCATGGCGACCGGGATGCTGTTTTCACCGCCCAGATTGAGGTCGAGCAGCGCGAAGCTGGGTTTGGCGCGCGCGATCGCGGCCAGCCCCTCTTTC
Organism: Bradyrhizobiaceae bacterium; assembly: GCA_003963145.1. Taxonomy (GTDB): domain Bacteria; phylum Pseudomonadota; class Alphaproteobacteria; order Rhizobiales; family Xanthobacteraceae; genus Afipia. Next base: position 149,965 of record RXJJ01000012.1, on the reverse strand, counting down.
ACCGACGCAGCCGTCTCGGCATGGCGCGCGCCGAGTTCGAGGAGGATCACCTCGGCCGTCATCGCGATGATGAGGTTATCCTCGACGATCAGGGCGGTGCCGGAGATACCGGGCCTTGTCTTCTGTTCGGCTTGCTGGGATTTGCCGCCCGCGCCGGCTGCGGCCGGCTCGATGAAATGCGCGGGAATGACGAAGCGGGCGTTGACGCCAAGAAGATCGTATCGCAATTCGGCTTCTCCTTTCAGGTCGAAGGGAATCGAGCGTTCAATGATGGTCGTCCCGAACCCCTTGCGGGATGGCGGCTGCACCGGCGGCCCTCCCCGTTCCTTCCATTCGATGGTCAACGTGTCGCCGTCGTCGAGCTTCCAGATGATTTCGACCTCGCCGGTGGAGTCGGCCAGCGCGCCGTATTTGGCGGAGTTGGTCATCATCTCGTGGACGACGAGTGCGAGCGTCGCGAACGCCTTGGGATCGAGCGCGACGTCCGGCCCTCCGAGCTTGACCCGCCCGGCACGCGCGCCGAGATAGGCGCCCGCCTCCGACTCGATCAGCGAGCGCAGCGCGGCCGGCGCCCAGTTCAGACTCGTGATCTGGTCGTGTGCGCGCGCCAGCGCCTGAATACGACCGCCGAGCACGGAGGCGAACTCCTCGGTGCTGACCGTGGTGTCCTTGCTTTGCGCGACAAGCCCGCGAACGAGGCTGAGGATGTTGCGGACGCGATGATTGAGTTCGGCGATCATCAATTCCTGCCGCTCCTGCGCGGTGCGGCGCTCGCGCGCGGCAAGGTCGGCGAGTTGAAGGATGACTTCGAGCAGCGTGATGCGAAGACTCTCGGCGATGTGCAGATCGGCCGCGGTCCATGGCGCGGACTGGCCGCGCACGATTTCCTGCCACACCTCAAAGCTCTTTCTCGGCGTGAGACGCGGACCGAGCGGACCTTCGCTGTAGGTCTTGTTCGGATCGCCCGCCCAATTGACCTTGCGCAGAATTTCGCGGCGGAAAAAAATCAGGCAGTCGCGCGGCGTGCGCGAAATCGGAATGGCGAGGAACCCCGCTGCACGATCCCGGAATGCCTCGCCGCTGGCATAGACCTTCGCAATCTCGGCGCTGGCGCAAATGCGGCCGGGCGATGTGCGGTTGATGAAATTGATGAGATCTTTCACTTCGCTTTCGGTCGGCGTTTCGCCCGTCAGCGTCAGCGTTTCGTCCGACCACACCGCGATGCCGTCACAGTCGATCATCTTGCGGTAGTCGTCGACGAAATCCGCGATAGCGCCCCGCGAATGGGCATGCGAGGCGGCGGCTTCGATCAGGCGCTCCTGCACCTGACTGGCCCTGGCCTCGTAGGCAACCTCGCTTTCGCGCTCGCGGCTTTCCAGAACCCACGAGAACATCTGGCCGAACAGTTCGGCCGCGGTGCGCCGCTCGAACGGAATGTTGCGCGGGGAATAATGATGGCAGGCGAACAGCCCCCACAATTTGTCGTCGCGCAGAATCGAGACCGACATCGACGCGCCGACGCCCATGTTCCGCAGATATTCGATATGGATCGGCGAGACCGAGCGCAGCACGCTCATCGACAGATCGAGCAGGGCCGCATTGTGGGATGGCGGCGCCGCGATCGGTACCGGCGGGGCGTTGATGTCCGCAATGATGCGAAGCCAGTTGCGCTGATAGAGTACGCGGGCCTGACGCGGAATGTCGGATGCCGGGTAGTGCAACCCGAGAAACGGCTCGAGTCCGCCGCGCGCGACTTCCGAAATCACCTCGCCGGAGCCATCGGGATGAAAGCGGTACACCATCACCCGATCGAATCCGGTCAGCACCTTGAGCTGACGCGCGGCTTCATTGGCCAGTTCGAGGACGCCTCTGGTCTTGCGCATGCGGACCAGCATCAGCCGGACCAGTTCGCCGGAATTGGTATCATCATAGGCCGCGCTCGGCTCTGACTCGACGATGAGATAGGCGCCGGAGAAGTGCACGGCCACATCGAACCGCGGTCCGTTGTCCTGAAGCTGCAGGCCGAAGATCCGCTCGACCGCGTCGGGGCCGGTCAGATAGTCGACGCGCGAGCGAATGGCATCGATCGCAGCCTCGGCGATGATGGCGGCCACCGGACGGTGCAGCACGTCGGCCACTTCGCGGCCGAGAAAAAGCGGCAGGTTTTCGGACGCAAAGCACACCGAGAAATCGGATGACAGGCCAAGCAGAAAGCCGAACGGCTGCACGCTGCCGGGAATCTGAATCATTTCCCGGTCGCAATTGGTAAGATCGACAGGCAGGTTCATGAAATCAGCCTTGCGAAGAAGGGTGCCGCAGAGCAATCGCATCGAAAAGCGTGGAGCGGCGATTCTTGTCGGCGGCTAAAACCAAAATCCGCATCAGGGCCCTGTGGACTGGATCGGGTTGAAAGATCGTAACGTGCCAGCGATCCGGGAGTTCCCGGCCTGGCACCGCCCCAACGAGATGTGGCGTTCTAGACTTTGGCGAAACCCATCTGCTGCGCTTCGGCGATCGCCTGCGCGAATGCGGGCGATGCGCCCTTGCCGCCGAGAACGGCGATAGGCCCGTTGCCGACAGGGCCTGTGAGCCCCGGCTCGCTGCCGAGAAACACCGCGATCAGCGGCACTTCATAGGCGGCGGCGAGATGCAGCAATCCGGTATCGACGCCGATCACCAGCGCCGCGTTCGCGATCACCTGCGCGGTCCTGTCGAGCGGCTGGCGCTCCAGCACCCGGCTTTGCGGAATCGCCTGCGACAATCTCTGGCAACGCAACCGCTCGCGCTCCGACCCCCATGGCAAAACCACGTCGATGCCTTGCCGCCGCAGCCACTGCCCGATGCCGATCCATTCGGATTCGCGCCATTCCTTGTCGGGCCGCGACGTGCCGTGCAGCAGCACCGCATAAGGAGCCGTGTTTTGCGCCGGCGGCTTGACGAGTCCGTAATCGATCCGCGCCGCGGGCTGATAGCCGAGGCTGAGACCCGTGAGCGTGCGGTTGCGCGTCACCGCATGCAGGTCGCGCGCGACGGTGTGAGTGACGTCATAGAAACGCGACGCCAGCGGCTCGCGGATGCTTCTGGCGTCATAGCCATGACGCTCGCCGCTCGCGATGCGCGCGATCAGCGCCGAGCGCAAGAGACCCTGGGTGTCGACGACCTTCCCGGCGTTCACTTCGCGCACGCGCGCCTTGAACGCGGATATCTCCTTCCATGTCGATGGCGACAGCAGCGCCGAACGCCAGCGCCGCGTCGCCACCGCGATCACCTCATCGATGCCCGGATGCAGCCGGGCCAGCGGCGCGAAGGCTTCCTCCACTATCCATGTGATCTTCGCATCGGGAGCATGAGCCCGCGCATCGGTCATCGCGGGCATCTGATGCACCACGTCGCCGAGCGAGGATGTCTTGATGAAAAGAACGGAGGAGGAGGAACCGGTCGCCATGGGATCTTCGGCCGCGAGTTAGATTTTGGAAACCATAAAGCGGTTTCCGTAGGCAAATACCATGAAATTCCACCCGAAAATCAGGACTTATACCTGCTCTGTCATCGATCGCCGCAAGCTTCCATCAAGGGTTTCAAGGTCACATTGCCCTGCGCGCGACAAGAATGTCCGCCGCGAAGATACAGGGATGAATGGAATGGCCGTACTTGTCACGGGTGGCGCGGGTTATATCGGAAGCCACACGGTGCTGGCGCTGGCGGAAGCCGGCGAAAACGTCGTCGTGATCGACAACCTCTCCACCGGATTTTCGAGCGCGCTGCCGGAAGGCGTGCCGCTGTTCATCGGCGATGCGGGTGACGAGAACCTTGTCGAGGGCGTGATCGCCGCGCACAACATCTCGTCCATCATTCATTTCGCGGGCTCGGTCGTGGTGCCGGACTCGGTGCGCGATCCGCTGGCCTATTACCGCAACAACACCATGACCACGCGCAACCTGCTCAACGCGGCGGTCAAGTGCCACATCAACAAGTTCATCTTCTCCTCCACCGCCGCCGTCTACGGCAATCCGGAGAAGGTGCCGGTCGCCGAGACCGCGCCGACCCGGCCGCTGTCGCCCTACGGCTTTTCCAAGCTGATGAGCGAGATCATGCTGCATGACGTGGCGAGCGCCTACGGCATGAGCTACGTGGTGCTGCGCTATTTCAACGTCGCCGGCGCCGACCCGCAGGCGCGGATCGGCTTGCAGACTCCCGGCGCGACGCATCTTCTGAAAATCGCGGTCGAGGCCGCCACCGGCCAGCGCGCGAAAATCGACGTGTATGGCGACGACTACCCGACACGGGACGGAAGCTGCATCCGCGATTTCATCCATGTCACCGATCTGGCGGAAGCGCATCGCGCGGCGCTCACCTATCTCGAACAGGGCGGCGCATCGGTGACGCTGAACTGCGGCTACGGACGCGGCTATTCGGTGATGGAAACCATCGAGGCCGTGCGCCGCGTGTCCGGCCGCAATTTCGCCGTCCAGATGGCCGACCGCCGGCCCGGCGACATCATGACCATGATCGCAGATACCTCGCGGATCGGCGCGACGCTGGACTGGACACCGCGCCATGACAATCTGGAGACGATTGCGGCCCACGCGCTGGCCTGGGAAGAAAAACTACTTGGTGAGCGCAAGGATACGGGCGCGCTGGCGATCTCGGCCTAACCAAATTTGACGCCATTTTGGCTTGAAAAACCGCGTGATAGCGGGCATGGAAACACATGCTTCGCAAGACCCCCTCCGGGACGCGGATGACCACGGTTCCGAGAAAAATCACCGACGACCCCTATGGCGCGGCCGTCCTGATCCGGCGCCTGGTCGCCGAGCAGGGCATTGTTTACTGGCGGCGCTATCTGTTCGCCTTCACCCTGATGGCCATATCGGCCGGCGCCACAGCCCTGTCGGCCTATCTGCTGGGCGAGGTCATCAACCAGACCTACGTCAACCGCAGCATCTCCGGCATCGTCACGCTGTCGGTCGTCATCATCGTGCTGTTCTCGGCCAAGGGCTTTGCCACCTATGGCCACACGGTGATGCTGTCGAAGATCAGCAATGCCATCATCGCCAACAACCAGCGCCAGCTTTTCGCCAAGCTGATGCGCGAGAACATGGGCTTCTACTCGGACCGCCACTCGTCCGAATTCGTGGCGCGGCTGACGGCGGGCGCAACCTCCGTGACGCAGGTTCTCAGTCTTCTCGTCAATGCGATCGGCCGCGATCTTTTGTCCCTGATCGGCCTTGTCGCGGTGATGGTGTACCAGGACCCGTATATGTCGATCTTCGGGTTCCTGATCGCGCCGCCGGCGATGCTGTTCCTGCGCAAGCTGGTGCGCCGCGTGCGCGGACTGGCGCACAAGCAGTTCACCAACAACACCGACATTCTGGAGACCATGCAGGAATCGCTGCAGGGCATCCGCACGGTCAAGGCGTTCACGCTTGAAGACGCGATGCAGGCGCGCATCGACAGCAACATCTCGCAGGTCGAGGCGCATTCCAACAAGATCGCACGGGTGCAGAACCGCGCCAGCCCGCTGATGGAAACGCTCGGCGGCTTCGCCATCGCCGGCGCGCTGATCTATGGCGGCTACCGCGTGCTCGTCACCAATACGCCGCCGGGCCAGTTCTTCTCGTTCCTCTCGGCCTTCATGCTGGCCTACGAGCCCGCCAAGCGTCTGGCGCGCCTGAACATCGATCTCAACTCCTCGCTCGTCGGCGCGCGCAAGCTTCTGGAAATCGTGGACAGCCCCGCGACCGAACCCGACGACAGCGACAAGCCGGAACTGAAACTGACGGACTCGCGCGTCGAGTTGCGCGACGTCACCTTCGCCTATCGCAAGGACGAGACGGTGCTCAACCGGATGAGCCTCGTCGCCGAGCCCGGCAAGCTGACGGCTCTGGTCGGTCCCTCCGGCGGCGGCAAATCCACGGTGCTGGCGCTGCTGCTGCGGTTCTACGAGGTCGGCTCCGGCGCCATCGTGATCGACAACCAGATCATTTCCGACATCTCGCGCCATTCGCTGCGCTCGCAGATCGCCTATGTCGGACAGGACGTCTATCTGTTTCGCACAACCATTCGCGAGAACATCGCCTTCGGCAAACCGGGCGCCAGCGACGACGACATCATCGCCGCCGCCAAGGCCGCCTGCGCGCATGACTTCATCATGGGCTTCCCGCTCGGCTACGACACGCCGGTCGGCGAACACGGCGCGCAGCTCTCCGGCGGCCAGCGCCAGCGTATCGCGATCGCACGCGCGCTGATCAAGGACGCGCCGATCATCCTGCTGGATGAAGCGACCGCCGCGCTCGATTCGGAATCGGAAAAACTGGTGCAGGAGGCCATCGGGCATCTGTGCCGGGGCCGCACCACCATCGCCATCGCGCACCGGCTCCACACCATCACGAACGCCGACAAGATTTTCGTGATCGAGGGCGGTGTTGTCGTCGAGTCCGGCCGCCACGACGACCTGCTTGCGCGCAACGGCCGTTACGCCTCGTTCTTCCGCCTGCAACACCGCGACAGCGGCGCGCCCGCGCCGTTCGCCGCGACCGCCTGATCAACACTTCCACCAACGGATCCGTTCATGACCGCCGACTCCTTCGTCATTCCCGCCCACACCTTGCCTGCGCTGCCGGTCGCCGGTACGTCGAAGACCTTTCCCGTGCGCCGCATCTGGTGTGTCGGCCGCAACTATCTCGAACACATCCGCGAGCTCGGCAATGACGAGCGCCAGCCGCCGTTCTTCTTCGCCAAGCATGCCGACATGATCGTGCACGATGGCGCGACCATTCCCTATCCCGGCCTGACGCAGAACTTCCAGCACGAGGTTGAGATGATCGTGGCGCTGAAATCCGGCGGCGCCAATCTCGACGCCGGCAAGGCGCTGGATCACGTCTATGGCTACGGCGTCAGCATCGATCTGACGCGGCGCGATCTGCAGATGGCCTCGCGCAAGAAGGAGCAACCCTGGGAAATCGGCAAGTCGTTCGACAATTGCGCGCCCTGCGGCGCGCTGCGCGCGGCTTCCGAAATCGGTCACCCCGCCAAGGGCAAGATCTGGCTGTCGGTGAACGGCACCGAACGGCAGAAGGGCGACCTCAGCGAGATGATCTGGAATGTGCCGGAAATCATCGCCAAGCTGTCGCTGCAGGTGACGCTCGGCGCTGGCGACATCATCATGACCGGAACGCCGGCCGGCGTCGCGGCGCTGTCGCCCGGCGACAAGATCGAATGCGGCGTCGACGGCTTGCCCTCGCTCAGGCTCGCAATCGCGGCTTAAAAGACGCGCGTTCGTTTATCTGAAGATTGCCGGGCTCACCAGTGAACGTGCTGGCTCGGCACGATATAGGACGTTTGCGTCGGCCGGTCGAAGCGCGGCGCAAGCGCCCAATAGCCCATCATCAGAATTGCCAGCAGCGCGACCACCGTGCCGATATCCAGGAGGCGCCGGTTGCGCCAGTGGCGTTCGCTGTCATCACTCATTGCCGTGCCCGCGCGACCTCCGCAGGATCAATTTGAATCCCGTTCGTTCCGTTCCCTGTGCATCCGCAGCAAAATGCGTCTGCGCTGCACGGCAAGCTGCGGATCGTATCAGCGAACGGCTGTAAAGAGTTTATATACTGTAAGACCAACTCACCCGGTTTTGCCCGCCAATTAAGCAAATCTTGAGATGGCGTTCGGTACATAAGCACCGAGGAAGCCATGGATCCGAACTCCGACAAGCGCCAATCGCCGCGTGTGAATTTCGAGCGCGGCGTGACAGTTCAGATTCTCGGAATCGACGGCACATGGCGGCGTAGCTGCACCATGCGCGACGTCTCCGAGAGCGGCGCGCTCTTGATCGTCGAAGGCTCGCTTGCGGGCCTCGATTTGAAGGAATTTTTCCTCAGCCTGTCGTCGACCGGCCTCGCCTATCGCCGCTGCGAGAAAAGATGGGTGAACGGCAATCAGATCGGCGTCTTCTTTATCAAGCCGGAGACCAAGCCCGCACGCCGTCTGCGCAAGGGACATGTCCCGGCGGGTGTCATCAATAATATGTAAAATCGCGTCCGCGCCGGAACGCATCGCCATCGCCGGACTTATCCGGCCATGCCGAAATACCGATTCAATCTCGAAGACCACATCGTCATCGCCGATCGCGGCGCGCATGAATGCGAGGACGTCATGCATGCACGAGAAGTTGCCGATGAAATCGCCGAGCGGCTGGTGCAGACGCAGCCGCATTTGGTATCCGCCGATCAGGGCATCGTCGTGCGCGACGAAAACAACAATGAAGTCTACCGCGCCGGGCTGGATCGGGATTCGGTCCGGCAGCGGCGCGGTCGTCCAGGTTGAAACAAGCGCGCGAACGATCAGGCCACCGCGTTGGTCGGCGTCGGGCGGTCGGTGATCTGCTGACCGAACAGGCTGCCGACAAGCTCGACCACCGTGCGCGCCGTCAGTCCCCGGTCATCGAGAAACGGGTTGAGCTCGACAAGATCGATCGAACGCACCAGCCCTGAATCGCGCAGCATCTCCATCACCAGATGCGCCTCGCGATAGGTTGCGCCGCCGGGCACCGTCGTGCCGACGCCCGGCGTTGCGGCCGGATCGAGAAAATCGACATCGAGGCTGACGTGAAGAACGCCGTTGCGCGATCGTACGCGCTCGATGAACTCGCGCATCAGCACGCCGACGCCGAACTCGTCGATCCGCCGCATGTCCGCGATCCACACGTCGCGACGGCCCAGCAGCTCGCGCTCGAGCTTGTCCACCGAGCGCAGCCCGAACAACGCCAGTTGCGAGGATGGAATCGTCGCGCGCGGATCGCCACCCAGCAAATCGTCGAGCCCGCTCTCGCCGCACAGGAACGCGCCGGACATGCCGTGCATGTTGCCGGTGATCGTTGTCGCGGGCGTGTTGTAATCGGCGTGCGCATCGAGCCAGAGCACGAACAGATCGCGGCCCTGCTCCTGCCAGTAACGCGCCACGCCGTTGACCGAGCCCATCGACAGCGAATGATCGCCGCCGAGAAACATCGGAATCGCGCCCGAACGCGCCATCTCATAGGCGTGCGCGCTGACGGCACGAACCCAGCCCTGAATTTCGCGGTAATGTTTGGTGTTCGCGGGCGCGGCGCCGTCGACAAAGGCCAGTTCACGCGGCAAAAGGTCGCCCCGATCCTCAACCTTGAAATCCAGCTCTTCAAGAAGCGGCGCAAGCCCCGCGGTGCGAAGCGCCGCAGGGCCCATCAGCGCCCCCTTTTGCGACGCGCCGACCTCGATCGGAACGCCGAGCAGGGAAATGGTTGTGGGATAGAGACTGGATGCCGTCACGGCTGACCCCGAAAGCAGATTCGCGAAGGCGATGATGGCAAATGATGCCGGCGTAAAGAAGCCTCCCTGCGCCACCGTCCCCACCCGTGCGTTCATGACGGCAGGTTCATGAAACAGCATTTCATCCGAACAACCGCCTCGTGTTCCCGGAACATGCCGCCTCGGGCGCGGTTATGCGCGCAAGGCCGGGCCGAAACCGGCTTATGCCGACATGAAGATGTTCATCAAAGAGGAACCCCCATGAAAAAGCTAATGATCGCTATAGCCGCCACAACCATGCTGTCGAGCGCCGCGCTCGCACAGTCCGTCGGCGAGAAAACCGGCGTCAATTCGATGCTCGGCGTCGCGCCGAAAACCCAGGACTTCGTCAAGGAAGCGGCCATGAGCGACATGCTCGAGATCGCCGCAGCCAAGATCGCCCAGACCAAGGGCAACGCCGAAGAACAGAAGTTCGCCGCGCAGATGATCACCGATCACACCAAGACATCCGACGAGCTCAAGGCCGCGGTCGCCAACAACGCCGACCTGAAGGCGCAGATCCCGACAGCGCTCGACTCGTCGTCTCAGGGCAAGATCGACAAGCTGAATGCAGCCAAGCCGGAAGACTTCGCGGCGACCTACGACCCGATGCAGGTCAGCGCGCACAAGGACGCGGTGTCGCTGTTCGAGCGTTACGCCAAGGGCGGCGACAACGCCCAGCTGAAGGACTGGGCCGGCAAGACCCTGCCCGCGCTTCAGCATCACCTCGACATGGCGCAGAAGATGAACGACAACCGCCGCAATGCGACGGTGGGCTCGTCGTCGAACAGTCCGAGCCCGGCTCCCGCTGGATCGACTGCGCGTTAACGCCGTCGGCTCGGCCCGATGCAAAAGCCCCGGATCGCTCCGGGGCTTTTTTCGTGCGGTGCTTTTACGCGATGGTCGTCAGGCCGCGGATACTCAGCCCGGCGTTCAGACTGGTTCAGTCGCCAAAGTCGATCACGTCGCGGACCTCAAACGGCTTTGGTGGATTGGTCGGCGCGCGCGCGGCCGTTCCCGGCAGGATTTCAAAGTCCGGCGTGAAAGTTACAAGAATCGCACGCAAACGGTCGAAGCCGGTTCGATCTCCGTCGAATTTGGCCTTCCCCGATGCGATCAGGTCATCGAACGACGCCTGACCCATCATCACCTGATTGAGGTCCGCGCGATTGACGGTCACGGTGAGGTCCGGATTTTTCGCCTGGAATCCCTTGATGCTGGTGAGCGTGGCGTTGCTCAGTTCGACAGAATACTGTTCGCCATTGTCCGGCGTTACGAGATTAAAGGTAAACCGCAATCCATCCGCCTTCTTCGGATCTATGCTGATACCGATGAAATCCAGCCATTGCTCGGTGGACATCGCCCGCACGACATCCGGTCCAGTGCTGCGCGGCGGAACGCCTGCCGGCAACCCGTTGCGCAACTCGAATGCGCCCTGCAGGAAGCTGTTGCGCACACTTGTGCTTTCGGCCTGATAGCCGAGCTGCTCGTAAACATCGGCAAGCAATTGCCGCGCCGGCCTGTTTTGCGGTTCGGCAAAGACCAGCTTGTTCAAAATTTCAGTGGCCAGCAGGTACTTGCCCTGATTTTTCAGCTCTTCGCCTTTGGCGATAATCTTGTCCGAACCGCCCATCATCTCGACGTAAAGCGGCGCAGAATCCTTCGGCGACAACGGAATCAGGTTGACCGGGTTGCCGTCATAATGACCGAGGAAGCGGTTGATAACCGCACGCGCATTGTTTTGCGCATCGCCGTGGTAGCTGCGCGCAGCCCACTGGTCGCGCAAGCTCTTCGGGACTTCATAGACGTTCTGGATTTCGTTGATGGTCACACCCTGATTGGCATAATGGAGCACCTGATTGTTCAGGTTCGCGTAAGCGTCGCGCTGCGTCCGCAGGACTTCCTGGATGCGGGCATTGCCCCAGCGCGGCCAGCTGTGAGAGGCGAACATCACTTCGGCATTCTGTCCAAATTCGTAGAGCGCCTTGTTGATCTCCTTCGACCAGTTCAGCGCGTTGCGGACCTGCGCTCCGCGCAAGGTGTAGATGTTGTGAATGGTGCCGGTCACGTTCTCCGACGTCCAAAGCGCCTTGAACTGCGGAAAATAAGTATTCATCTCCACCGGGGCCTCGGTATCGGGCACGTTCTGGAACACCATCGTGACGCCGTCGAGCACGATCTCCTCGATGTCATTCTTGACCAGCCGGTTCGGGGCGATCAGTCCGGTATTGCCCTTGGCGACATTCTTGCCGATCGCCTGATCGACATGTCCGAACGGGCTGCGCTGCAGCAATACGGCGTATTGCCACTGCGTGCGGCGCGACATCGCATTGCCAGCGAAGACGTTCTCGGCGATCGCTTCATGCAGGAAGCCGTCCGGCGCAATGACCGCGACCTTGCCGCTGACGGCATCGGCTTCATCGATCACGCCGCGCACCCCTCCGAAGTGGTCGACATGCGAATGCGAATAAACGACCCCCACGACAGGGCGCTTGCCGAGCTTGTCGTTGATGAAATCGAGCGCCGCCCGCGCGGTTTCTTTCGCTGTCAGCGGGTCGAACACGATCCATCCGGTGTCGCCCTTGATGAAGCTGATATTGGCAAGATCGAATCCGCGAACCTGGTAAATCCGCCCCGGGACGACCTCGTAAAGGCCGTAAGCCATGTTCAGCACGGCCTGACGCTGGAGCGAGGGATGAATACTCTCGAAGTCCTTGCCGGTCAGAAGCCAGCCGTAACTTGCCATGTCCCACGCCACATTGCCCGCATCGGCCATGATTTTCGTGTAGGGCGGCTCGGCGATAAAACCGCGTTTCGCCTCATCGAAATCGCGCTTGTCGGCGAACGGCAGTTCGGCCTTCTGTCCGTTGCGCAGTTCGAGCGTAAATTTGGACGGCGGTTTGCCCTGGGGATCGAAATGTGCGGTCACACTCGCTCCGCCGTCCGCCGGGATCAGGGACGCCCCCGGATTTTGGGCCTGCGCACCGCCCGTCAGTCCCGCCACAAGCCAAACCAGCAGGGCCTGACAACCCGACAGCCACTCTCGTTTCATATCCGCCTCGTTTAAACGACCAATCGAATGGGTCACCTAGCACCGTCGGACGATCCGGAAAGTCCGGCACAAACAATTCTCGAAATTAATTTCCCATGATCCATATTCTTGAGGGGAGCGCGTGACTTGATCTGAATCAAAACGATCGGGCGCAGCGGCGTATGCGAGGAAGTCCGACTCGCGTCCCGCGGATGGCCCCGATTTACAAGAGCGGCCGGTCAGCGGTTCTGCTCCGCATTGTCGGCCTGCGTGTGCTGAAGATCATCCCGCCCGGGGTGCCGACGAGCGGGCGTTTTCAAGACGCGAGATCAGCAGCCCCGCCAGGCCCGCGCTGAAACGGTCGGTAAGCGTCGTCCAGCGTTCGTTGAAGAGGCTGAACGCCATTGCAAGACCGATTGAAACCGCCACGCTTGCCGACGTGGCGAGGAACGCCGAATCCGTTGCGACCATCGTGGCGGAGCCGATGGACCAGATCAGCGGGACATGGACAAGATAGAGCGGAAACGAGAGCCGTCCGACAAAGGCCGCAAACGCATCCATCCGTCGTCCGCGGATCGGCGGCAACAGCGCCGTTCCGGCGACGACGAGCCCCGCACCCGTCATCTGGATGCACAGTGTCGTCGCGTTGCCGCCCCAGCCCCATGAATAAACCCCCTCGCGCACCCCCGAATAGCCGAGGAAGAACAGGCCGGCGGTGAAAAGAAGCCACCCTCCGAGCCTGCTGCTGCGGGGCCTTGCGACAAACAGCAGCGCCAGCGCCATTCCCAGCGGGAACAGAATCAGCGGCCGATTCAGGGAATAGGCCACGACGCCGGCGACGCCGATCGACACGAGCGACCACACCAGATCGAACCTCAGCCAGCCGGCCAGCACGCATAATGCAAACACGACGTAGCTGCCAACGAACTCGAGATGCATGGTCCAGATCGGATTGTCGTAGGACGACTCGCCGGTAAAAAATGTCGTGGCGCCGACACGCACCGCGTCCATGAAGGAGATGTGATCCGGAACATGGGGCGCGAGCAGCCAGGGCGAGTGCGTCAATTGCGCAGCCTCGTCGAAGCGCATGCAATCGAAATGAAAAAGCAGAAACGCCAGGATGCATGACGCGACGACCGGCCCGGCCAGACGGGGCCAGCGCTTGATCGCGCCCCGCAACAGCGAGGCGCTTCGCGGCCTGGCGAAATATCCGCGCGACAGGACAAATCCCGACAGGACGAAAAACACCCACACCGCGCCCGTGCCGAACATCAACACATAGAAGATGTCGCCGCGCGCGCCGAAATCGCCGTAGGTTTCGGGATAGATCCCCGTGACCTCCGGAAAGAATGCAAGCGCGCAGTGCCAGAAAACGACGACAAGCGCCGCGATGCCCCGCAGCGCCTCAAGCGACAGGCCTTTTTGTTTGTCTCTATCGCTCACGGCTTCTCCGTTGACGAAGATGCCGACAGTGCGCGGATTGCTTACCACCAGCTCTGCTGCACCGGCTGCTGATACTGGCGGCCGCGGCGTCGCGAGTCCCGGACCTGATACTGGTTTTGATACTGGGTCTGGTATTGCGACTGGTCATTCCAGCCCTGGAAGAAGAAGCCGAACCCGTCCTGCTGCTGGTTGGCGACGTAAGTCGGCGGCGGCGTCGGCTTGCGGGTGATGAACCCGCCCTGCGGCTGATCGTTCAGCACCGCGACGAATTCGGTGCGGTAGTTGGTTTCCTTGCTCAGCGGCTCGTCCGACACGATGATCGAGGAGCGCGGCACCGCGGTCGGCGCGATCCGGTCGAGCACATCCTGCGGAATGGTGATGCGGTCGAGCGCGTCCTTCGCGTCGTCGCCCTTGTCGATGGTGACGGCGCTCCAGCGCAAGCCGCCCGAGCCGTCGCGCGCCATCGCCGTGAAGATATGCGTGCCGAGCGGCCGGTCGGGATCGCGGATCGTGACCGGCGCCTCGATGCTGGTGTCGAACACCTCGCCGCCGCCATCGGGCGCGGGCTTGTGGGTGTTGCGGCGGACGTAAATCTTCTGGGTCGCGCGGCTGATGTAGACCGAGACCGGCTCGAGCGCGAGCTTGGCGTCGGTCGCCGCCCGCTTGGCGTCGGCCTTCTTCGCCTCGGCCGCCTTGGCGGCGTCCTTCGCGTTGGCGATGGCGTCGAGCCTGGTCTGCGTATCGGTCTTGGCGGCGTCGTATTGCGAGCCCGCTTCCGCGGCCTTGTCGGCGGCCTTCTGCTTTTGCTCGTCCGCCTTCGCCTTGTCGTCGTCCGTCTTCGCGGCGTTCACCGCCTTGTCGGCGCGCGCGAGATCGGCGTCCGCGCTCGTCTTGGCCCGCTCAAGTTTACGCAGCGCCGCCTGCAGCGCGGCGGTGTCGCGCTTGGCGTTCGCGGCCGCCTTTTTCGCGTCATCCGCCGCCTTGTCCGCATCCGCCGCCGCGCGGGCGAGCGTCACGGCGCGCGCCGGAGCGGCCGTGATGGCATCCGCGTTCGGCTGGAACAGCACGGGGTGGGAGAAATCCGCCGGGGCGGCATCGTCCGGAGAGACGATCACCCGCATGCCGATCTCGGTCCTGTCGAACAGCTTTTCCGCGAAACCGAACGGCATGCGCACGCAGCCGTGCGAGGCGGCGTAACCGGGCAGCGGGCCGCCATGCAGCGCGAGACCGTTCCAGGTGATGCGCTGCATGTTCGGCATCCAGGCATCGTCATACATGCTGGAATGGTGGTCCTTGTCCTTCTCGACCACGGCGAACACGCCGGCGGGCGTCTCGCGTCCGGTGGTTCCGGTGGAGACCGGCGCGCGCAGGATCCAGCCATCGGCGTCGTAGAACGTGACGTTCTGCGACTTGATCGACACGATCGCCATGATCGGCTCGCCCGCCTCGCGCGGCGCCACCGCCTCCATTGTCTGCGCGGGGCGCGAAGATTTCTTCGCGTGCGCGGCGGGCGGGAACGCGGTCAGCGCGGCCACGGCCGTGAGCGTCAGGGCGGCGGGGAGGAACTTGCGCCGCATGGGTATGGAGACTGAAGCTGCCATCGTTGCCGCGCCGTGAATTGCCAACCTCTGACGTGTCATGTCCTGATCTGTCCTGCCCTGATCCGTCCTGCATTCACCGGCGGGATGCGGGATCGTGTGGGGTTGTCTCTCGGGATTACCGGCCGGAAATTGTCCGTTCGCGTGAGAATCTCGCATCAGATTACGGTCTTAGTATTAACAGCCGCCACCGCCAAACGGCCAATTCATGCCACGCTCCGTTCCGCACGATCTGGTGACAATTCGCCACACATGACGCCCCCACCGGCGGTTCCGGGAGCATGACGGCCGTCCATGTCGCTATCATGATACCCGGCCGGGCATCCCGATTTTGGCGCCAACGGCCCGATTCAGGCAAGCACTGACTAGCCGGGCAGAGGCGCAAGAGCTTCGCGCAGCGGTTCGGGCGGAATCCGCATGAGCCCCGAAAAGGGCTGGCCGAGTTCGAACACCAGATAGATCGCGCCGGTCGCCGACAGCGCAAACAGAAAGAGCGAGCAGATCACGATCGGCGTGGGTTTCGCGAACAGGCTGAAGCTCGCGAAGATGACGGCGAGCCAGAAGATCAGCACGACCAGAAACGGCATGGGGATCGAGGAGGTCGGCTGCGTGAACAACAGCAGCCGGATTTGCGCGACGTCGGTGCTGATCTGCATCGCGCGCGCCTGCAGCGAACGATGGATGTCGTCATTGGCGGGAAGCGACTGCAAGGCCAGATAGAACCGGTCGCCTGCGGCGCTGGCTTCGAAATGAGCCGGCCTTGCGCTTGTGGGATCCTTTTCGTGCCAGAGGCGATCGGCCATGACGGCCACGCCTTGCCGCAGCAGGAGGCGCACGTTCCTTGCCTCGGCGCCGTACTCGGCCAGGATCAAATCCACCAGCGCGACATTCGCCGTGATCTGCCTGACCTGTGAGGTCTGCAAATCGAACGAGGTTTTCGCGGACCCGATCAGCAGGCCCAGAACCAGCGCGGCGATGGTGCCGATCAATCCCGTTCCGAGCCGCACGACATCCTTCGCGTCGTTGCTGAGATGATGCTCCGCCAGCGATCTGCGCAGAAGCATGCCGGCCGCCGTGCCCGCCGCGATGCACAAAAAGACGATCACGGATATCGCTATGCCGCTCATGAACGGGTCCCGACCTGATGAGGCAGCCGAACCGGCTGGATGGACACGAATTGCCGCCGGCATCGTCCGGCGCGGTGGCCGCCTCCTACAAACGCGCCGCCGGCCGCTTCTTTAGTGCCGTCTTTCGAACCCGCGCAAGACGGATCGTGACGGATCATAACGTCTGGGGCCGAAATTTCATCCGTTTGGCGGCTTGCGCAGCACCGTGTTGACGGTTTTGCCCTTGGGCAGGAAATCCATCACCAGAAGCGCGACCGGATCGCTCCCGATATTGGTGCCGAAGTGCCATTGGTCCACGCCCTCGACGATGACATCGCCCGGCTTGAAATCGCGGCTCTTGCCGCTGCCCGCCTCGGTGACGCGCAAGAGGCCGGCCTGCACATAGGCGTAGCGCGGGTAAGGATGCTTGTGCACCGGCAGCACCGCGCCCGGCGCGATCTCGTAATTCGACACGATCAGCCGCAAATGCCCGCGCGGCATCGCGATCGGCTCGCCGGTCCATGTCTGGGTGAAATCGCCGAGCGGGCGGACAATCGCGCGGGTCGAGGCCTCCTGCGCGCGGAGGGGTAAAGGGGCGGCCGCCGCCAGCACGCCGCACAATAAGGCTCGCAATGTCGGGAATAATCGCATCACATATCCGGGCCGCACACCATGCCGGCCAAATCATGCCGGCCGCAGGATAGACCATGAGCCGTCCCGAGCAACAGGATCCGAGATGATCGTCGCCTCCCGCATTTTGCGGCTTGTGACGCCGTCCGTCACGCACGATGTGCGCGTCGATCTGTTTCAGCCCGAGCCGGACGGGAGCGACTGGATTTGCCGCTATGCGATCGGCTGGCCCGGCAAGGCGCAGGATGGCTTTGCCGGCGGGCGCGACAGCATGCAGGCGCTGCTGTCGGCGATGCAGAAAATCGGCTTCGAGCTTTACGTCAGCGAGGCCAACACAGGTGGCCAGCTGTCATGGGCGGACTGGGACGGCTTCGGCTTTCCCGTCCCGGCCAACGCGCGCGATCTTCTTGAGGGAGATGATGCGAGGTTTTTGTGAGGGGCTCAGCAAGCAAAAGCCCCGGCAGTGATGCTGGGGCCTTGTACTAGTCGATTGAAAAACAAGTTCGTCTAATTTGAAGTTCCGATGTCAACATCCGAAAAGTTTATTCTCCAAATGGATTCGGGTAGGAACCTTCCCTTCTCGAATCATATTTATCAAGACTTGCCGCAATAATTCAAATGTTTGCAGGACGTCATCACCGTCATGCTTTCTTTTTCCGTGAGCCGCAGCCGACCTCTTATCATACAATTCAGCAATTTGTTTCTGGTGCTCCATTCTCTTTGATCCCGGAGGATTAAGATACGATGAAATCAACGCGGAGACTCTAAACCGAAGCTCAGAGGGAGAAGGCGAAAAAATCGCCTCTAGCGCACCCCAAAGCGATATGAGAATAAGAGCGCTGTCTTCGACAAATTGACCAGAATCTAGAGCATGAGCGGCCAGTCTGAATTCAGCGCTCTCTTTTGTTAATGTTAGCGCAGAAGTAAAGTTATCGACAACCCAAGTTAGACTATCGAGAACTTGGCTTTGATCAACCAACCCAAGCTGGAAAATTCTGCGTCGGTGTTCTAGCGGCATAATCTGCGCAACGCCGTCGTCTGCATGTGCAATTTGTGAAAACGGAATATTGGATAAGGCAGGCATAACGATTGATGGATCAGTCCAAAGCCTCAAAAGAAAGACTATGGTCTTTGCGATTACCATTCGATCGTCAACACTCGGGCCTGCTGATGTAGGAATTGTGATTTGCGCAGTAATATCTTGACCAAAACCACCTCTGGCCGCCTTCCACGGTCCCGGATGATGCCCTCCAGTAGTTGGCCGAGCAAAAGCCACGGTGATTGGCGACATGATATGAGCAAATGTACTTTCGAGTTTTATGGATAGCGGAAATTCAATAGCCTTATCCCCTAGCGTAAGATCAGAAAGACCTACGTACAAATTTCCTGCAAACACATCTGGCGGCATAATTATTTCCTGTCAGGCGTTTAGTGTTCCTTTGGTTCGAATTTGGTGGTTCGAAATTTTGGAAGCCAGAACACGTTAGCAAAACGCTCCGGAGATGGTACGGAAACGATAGATGATACATCTAGCAGACTATCTTTTTTTAGGATTTGCCGGATTTTTCTATGTGATCGGCGAATACAAACTCGCTTTTTGGATTAACGTATTCGGAATCCTAAATAACGCAGGGGCCGCTTTAAGGGCTATCGTGAATCCTGGATGGTATCGACGCAAGCGTATCGAGGCTAATCTACCGATTGATCCGTTCAATTCGGGAGTGCGGTCGCTGCTAGTTATAAAGATCATAATGATCGTAGCGCTTTCGTGGGCTGCATTGCGCGCAGGAATACGAGTGGGATATTTTTGACTGACGAACGAAGATGAAATTTTTGCTCTCAATTCTAGTTGGGATTGCCGTTTTCGGTGGCTACAAGGGATGGCCGCTGTATTCCATACTGCCTGCAGGCGGCGCTTTAGTAATTTGGAACCTGATGTATTTTGGAATACGGGGAATGCATGTTGCGACAGGCGGCCCTCTCGCCTATCTCTTGCGACTGTCGGTCATAAATATCTTTCAAGCAGCCGCGTTCTACGGTGCTGGCCGTGGATTAAGTTATCTAATTGGATAACTCGATATACCAAAACCCCGGCATCGCTGCCGGGGCCTTTCATTTCTGCGCTGCGTAAACCTCAATACCGATAATGCTCGGCCTTGAACGGGCCTTCCTGCTTGACGCCGATAGAGTCGGCCTGGTCCTTGCGAAGCTCGGTGAGCTTCACGCCGATCTTGGACAGATGCAGCCGCGCGGCCTTCTCGTCCAGCGACTTCGGCAGCACGGGACTCCTTCTTGCGACTGCCAACCCCCGGCTACTGGCCGACAAGGCCCGGAACGGACGATGCCCTGTTCACCGATGGCGGATTCCATTTACCGATCAGCGCGTCGCGCTTCGGCGCGTACAAACGCATGGTCAGGTTGAATGGTCCCTTCGGTGCGGGAAGCCAGTTGGCCTCCTTGCCCGCGCCCGGACTTTCATTTTGGAAATAAAGATCGAGCGAACCGTCGGAATTATAATTGAACGGCATCCAGCTGCTGACGGCAAACCGGTTCAGCGCATTCGCGACCTGAAAGCCGTCACTGTCATAGAGCGTGATCGACCAGAAGGCCTCGACCGGCGGCAGACTGGCCTTCTCGAAATGCAGAACATACTTGCCGGTGCCGTCCAGAGGCTTGCCGGTATCGTCGAACAGGTTCAGCGGATAGATGGCATCCTCCGGCAAATTTGCTCCGAGACCGGCCTGCGCAACAATGGCGCGCTTCAAATAATAATTCCCGTAGACACCCATGGTGTCCGTGTTCATCGACCACCCGTTGGCGACGCGCGCCAGGGTCGGCAGCTTCCACGTCATCAGTTGCAGCGCTTCCGCAGGCGCCTTCGCCAGCGCGCTGCGAACGGCCGGGCTCGATTTCGACAGATCGAAGCTTTGTCCCGCTTCAAAGCCGATCATCTTCAGCCTTGCAATCATCGGCTGATCGGTCGCGTGAGGTGGATTCGCCTTGAGCAGTTCAGCCGCGTAAGCGAAGAATTTATCCGCCGGCATGGTATCGACCTGAACCTTCGGCGGCGTTTTCATGTCGACCGACGGATCAATGGTGACCGGCGGCAGCGGCGCGGCGGGCTTGCCCCACTGCGACAGCGGCGTGATGCGGTATCCGGCCTGTATCTTGTGAACGGCAGCGTAATCGGCCGGACCGTCGGTTTTGGTGCGTCCGATAATCCAGACAAATGGCGTCGGGGCGCCGATGCGGATCAGCCCCGCCGGCACGGTGCCGGTCCATCCGGGCGGCGTAATCAGAAAATCACGCGCTTCGGTGCCCGTCGTACGCCAGCCCGGAGACGCGAAAACATCGCTCCACATATCGAGCATCGGCAGAAGATAGTAACGGCCATCGGTGTTCGGCGCGGAGACGACCAGCGGCTCTTTGGTCAGATCCAGCCATGCCGGCGAATAGAGCGTATCGAAATTCGGTCGAACGACATCCCTGAAATCCGCGGGCGGATAGGCAGGCACGCTGGTGAAGGCATTCATGGGGCCTTTTCCAAACGCCTTGCCGGCCTCGATATTGGTGCCCAGCTTGCGCGTGATGTCCATCGTGATCAGGGGATAGAAATAGATGTACGCATCGACGCCGATCGACTGCGCCTCCTGCTCCCCGATTGCGGGTTGAGCCTGTACCCCGATTGCCGAAACAAAAAACAGTCCGAGAGCTGCCAGCCACGACTTCATGAAACCCTCCCTGCGTTGACCCGCAATCGTTAGCGTCGCGGTTATCACTACAAAAATTTTTACTCAAAACTGTCTGCCTATGAACACTTCACACAATAACAAAAAGTCAGTCCCCCGTCAGAATTTCATGTCATGCTCGAGACGCCGTCCTGATCGCAGACAGAAAATTTCCGCAATGCGGCAACAACAAAAAACCCCGGCATCGCTGCCGGGGCCTTTTCATTTCTGCGCTGCGTAAATCTCAATACCGATAATGCTCGGCCTTGAACGGGCCTTCCTGCTTCACGCCGATATAATCGGCCTGGTCCTTGCGAAGCTCGGTGAGCTTCACGCCGATCTTGGACAGATGCAGCCGCGCGACCTTCTCGTCCAGCGATTTGGGCAGCACATAGACTTCCTTCTTGTACCTGCCGTCCTTGTTGTTGGCGTAAAGCTCGATCTGCGCCAGCGTCTGGTTGGTGAACGAGGCGCTCATCACGAAGGACGGATGGCCCATCGCGTTGCCGAGGTTCACGAGGCGGCCTTCCGACAACAGGATGATGCGCTTGCCGTCCGGGAAGGCGATCTCGTCCACCTGCGGCTTGATGTTGGTCCATTTCAGGTTCTTCAGGGTCGCGACCTGAATCTCGTTGTCGAAATGGCCGATGTTGCAGACGATGGCGCGGTCCTTCATCGCGCGCATGTGCTCGAGCGTGATGATGTCCTTGTTGCCGGTCGCGGTGACGAAGATGTCAGCCTGCGGCGCGGCGTCTTCCATGGTGACGACCTGATAGCCTTCCATCGCCGCCTGCAGCGCGCAGATCGGGTCGATCTCCGACACCATCACGCGGCAGCCGGCCTGACGCAGCGACGCCGCCGAGCCCTTGCCGACATCGCCGAAGCCCGCGACCATCGCGACCTTGCCCGACATCATCACGTCGGTGCCGCGGCGGATGCCGTCCACCAGCGATTCACGGCAGCCATAGAGGTTGTCGAACTTCGATTTGGTGACCGAGTCGTTGACGTTGATGGCGGGCCACAGCAGCGTGCCGGCCTTCTGCATGTCATAGAGACGATGCACGCCCGTGGTGGTTTCTTCCGACACGCCCCTGATGCTGTCGGCGATGGCCTGGAAGTAGCCCTTCGGCTTTTCCTTGAGCTGCTTCTTGAGCAGCGCGAAGAACACTTCCTCTTCCTCCGACTGCGGCTTGTCGAGGAACGCCGTGTCGCCCTTCTCCGCGCGCAGGCCGAGATGGACATACATGGTGGCGTCGCCGCCGTCGTCGAGGATCATGTTCGGGTGGCCGCCTCCGTGCCAGTCGAACAGCTTGGCGGTGTAGTCCCAATAGTCCTTCAGCGTCTCGCCCTTCACAGCGAACACCGGAATGCCCGCAGCGGCGATGGCGGCGGCAGCGTGGTCCTGCGTCGAATAGATGTTGCACGACACCCAGCGGATGTCGGCACCCAGTGCCTTGAGCGTCTCGATGAGAACGCCGGTCTGGATCGTCATGTGCAGCGAGCCGGCGATGCGCGCGCCTTTCAGGGGCTGCTTCGGGCCGTATTCCTCGCGCGTGGCCATCAGGCCCGGCATTTCGGTTTCGGCGAGCGACAACTCCTTGCGGCCGAACTCGGCCAGGGAAATATCGGCGACGATGTAGTCGTTGAACCCTGCGGGCGCTTTTGCGGTTGCGGTGGTCATGCTTGCTATCCTTGTTCACATCAGCGGATGGGAAATCGCGCGATCCGCACTCTGGATTTCGTCATGGCCGGGCTCGTCCCGGCCATCCACGTCTAGTTCGTAAAAAGGAAAGACGTGGATGCCCGGCACAAGGCCGGGCATGACGCCCGAATTAAAATCTCACACCGCCTTCTTCAGTGTGTCGGCGAGATCGGTCTTCTCCCAGGAGAAGCCGCCGTCGGCGTCGGGCTGGCGGCCGAAATGGCCATAGGCCGCGGTGCGCGCATAGATCGGCTTGTTGAGATCGAGATGCTTGCGGATGCCGCGCGGCGTCAGATCGATCGAAGAGGCGATCGCCTTCTCGATCTTGTCGTCGGCCACCTTGCCGGTGCCGTGGGTATCGACATAGATCGACAGCGGACGCGCCACGCCGATCGCGTAAGCGAGCTGCAGCGTGCACTTGTCGGCAAGCCCCGCCGCGACCACGTTCTTGGCGACATAGCGCGCGGCGTAAGCGGCCGAGCGGTCGACCTTGGTGGAGTCCTTGCCGGAGAACGCGCCGCCGCCATGGGGAGCCGCGCCGCCGTAAGTATCAACGATGATCTTGCGGCCGGTCAAACCTGTGTCGCCATCGGGGCCGCCGATGAAGAATTTTCCGGTCGGGTTGATGTGCCAGATGGTCTTGTCGGTGATCCACTCCTTCGGCAGCGCCTTGCGCACATAAGGCTCGACGCGCTCGCGCACCTGATTGGACGTCATGTCCTCGACCAGATGCTGGTGCGAGACCACGATCTCGCGCACGC
This sequence comes from Bradyrhizobiaceae bacterium, assembly GCA_003963145.1. GTDB lineage: Bacteria > Pseudomonadota > Alphaproteobacteria > Rhizobiales > Xanthobacteraceae > Afipia. Next base: position 126,646 of record RXJJ01000012.1, on the reverse strand, counting down.
CGACCGGCTTGCCGTTTTCATACTGCACGGTGACCTGGCTCTTGGAGTCCGGGCCGAGCACCTTCTCGGTCCCGGCGTGGCGGGCTTCGGCGATCAGGCGCAGGATCTTGTGGGCGTAGAACAAAGGCGCCGGCATCAGTTCCGGCGTCTCGTTGGTGGCGTAACCGAACATGATGCCCTGATCGCCCGCGCCCTCCTCGCGATTGGTCGGCTGCTGGGCGTCGACGCCCTGCGCGATATCGGCGGACTGTTCGTGCAGCAGGATCTCGATGTCGCAGGTCTTCCAGTGGAAGCCTTCCTGCTCGTAGCCGATGTCCTTGATCGCGGCGCGGATCACGGAATCGAGCTGCTCCTTCGGCACGGCGGGACCGCGCGTCTCGCCCGCGATCACCACTTTATTGGTGGTGGCGAGCGTCTCGCACGCCGCGCGGATGTTCCACGGGTCGATGCCCGCCTTCGGGCCCTCGCGGAAAAACAGATCGACGATCTCGTCCGAAATCCGGTCGCAGACCTTGTCGGGATGACCTTCGGACACCGATTCAGAGGTGAACAGATAAGACGCGCGCATCAACCTTTTCCTTCCCGCTGGACCGCCAGCGGCCCGTTCGTCAGTTTGGTGAGAGACCGTCAATCGCGCTTGCGCGAGATGACGTAGGATTCATCGTAAAACCACAGCCCATTATGCTTGCGCAGCACGTCCCGCGTGGCGTCCAGCCAGCGGCCGCTCTGCGTGACGTCGGTCAGTCGCTCGTCCTCGACCTGAGCCACATACACCGCCGCATTCCAGGCCGCAAAGGCCGTGGAGGTGCCGATCGATCCCGTGACCTCGTTGGGCAGAGCTTCCATGTCGTACCGGAAGATCGAGCGGGAATCGGCATAGGCGTTGAAGTTCAGATCGCGGGCGGCCGAGCCGAGCTCATATTTCACAGCGCGCAATAGCTCATGGCGGCTGATGGCGAAAGGGGTTTCTCCCGGCCAGACCGCTTGAATGATTTCAAGTCCGGGGTCATGGCCGTAGGAATGAATCCCGATCAGCCGCCCCCCGGCCCGCAGCGCCTTGGCGAGCGGCGCGATGATGCGCTTGGCGCGGAACGCGAGCGAGGATTTGGCGCGGTAAGGCTGCGAGGCGATGACAAGGTCGAAATTGGCCTCGACCTTGCCGGCGCGGGGGATGATCGAATCCAGCAGGAAGCGGTGGTCCTCGCGGTAGATCACGAGCGCGATGGGCCGCTCATAGACCGGCATGCCCGAGCGCGGCGAGACGCTGGCGCGCCAGTTCTCCTCCAGAAACCCCTTCAGATCCGCGACCTGGCGCTCGAAATCGCCCGCCGACGCCCCCGTCAGCGCGACCTCTTTCCAGATCATCCCGGCGGCGGCCACCGGCGATTTCGGGGTCAGCCAGGGCGCTTCGGCATAATGCATGTTGGTCAGCACGAACACGGTCGCCGGGTGCTCGAACAGCCGGTCCGGCACCTTGTCCAGCGCCAGACGCACGTCCTCGTGGCTGATTTCCTTACCGGCGACGTAAAACGGCATGTGGGGAAACCGCACATGCATGGCCCGCATCACCCTAGCCAGCACGGTCCCGTCGCCCACTCCGGCGTCAAAAACCCGGAGCGCGGGCGGACGCGGATGAATGCTCGCCAGCTCCAGCGCCACGCGCTCGGCGATGACACGTTTTTCGCTGCAGGTGTGGACGAACAGCAGATATTTCTGCCGGTTCTCGAAAAAACGGAAATTTCCGGCCGGATCGCGCCGCTCCAGCGGGGGTTCGGGCGGGCGCGGAACCGGCGCGTTATCCCCAAGAAAAGCCTTGATCCGGTCCAGCGTGTCCACCGTGATGCGCTTGCCCTCGCGCAAACGGTGCACCAGCTTGCCGTCATTGACCGCCCGCCGCCCAAAGGTCGACTCGGCCATTCCCGCCGTGCGGCAATAGTCCGAGATTTCGGCCAGGATGGTGTCGTTTTTCATGGGTTTTGTGAGTGGGCAATTTGGCTGTATTCGGGCTATGTAACACAATCTGCCCACAAGGGAAGCCGGATTCCACAGGACTCACGGCTTGAAAATGCCCGTTCCGTCCGTCAGCAAGGGCCTGAATGTCCGTGCGGAAAGACAAACATGCTGAAACGGCCTGCATGATGAAAAGACTTGCGGCTCTTGCCATCGTTCTGTCGGTGACGGCGGCCATCGCCGCGCCGGCGTCTCCCGCCGGAAAGTGGCTGGCGGAGGATATCGACGGCGGCGGGGTGATCGACCGGCTGCAGACCACGCTGGAAATCCGCGAGGACGGCATCGTCACCGGCATGGGCGGCTGCAACCGCTACACCGGCTCGGCCAATGTCGGCAGCGGCACGATCCGGTTTCACCCGATGGCCAGCACGCGCATGGCCTGCTCGCCCGCCGTGATGAATCAGGAAAACAAATTCCACACCGCACTCGAAAAAGTGAGGGCGTGGCGGATCGACGAGCAGCAGCGCAAACTGTTCCTGCTCGATGACGGCGGCTTCGACATCATCCGCCTGAGCAGGATGGATTAGGCCACCGGCTGCGGTGGCGGCCGGGTGTCCGGCGCGATTTTTTGTAAAATATCCGGCCGGGGCAGCATGCCATGTCACATCGGGCCGATCCGCGCCGTCATGGGAGTATCCTGCCATCAACATGAAGGAGATTTGGCATGACCCCGCGTATCAAGGACCCCTACCGGATCGCGCCCGAACCGATCAAGGCACTGCAGGCCGTCGAGACCGTTCTCAAGGCCAGCGGGCTCGAGCCCGGCCTGACCGAACTGGTGCGCACGCGCGCCTCGCAGATCAACGGCTGCGCCTTCTGCCTGCACATGCACACGACCGACGCCCGCAAGGGTGGCGAAAGCGAGATGCGCCTTTACATGCTGAACGCATGGCGCGAATCCTGCTCTACACCCCGCGCGAGCGCGCCGCGCTGGCGTGGACGGAAGCGTTGACGCTGCTGCCGCAGACCGGCGCGCCGGACGCCGACTATGATCTGCTCAAGGAGCAGTTCAGCGAAAGCGAGCAGATCAACCTCACCATTCTGATCGGCATGATCAACGGATGGAACAGGTTTGCCGTCGGCCTGCGTGCGCAGCACCCAAAGGGTAACGAGCGTGCCGCAGCCTGACCAGGCGACGCAAATTTTCGAGACGCAGCGGCAGCGGCTGCTGCGTCTCGCCTACCGCATGCTCGGCTCGATGAGCGAAGCCGAGGACATCGTGCAGGACGCATGGCTGCGCTGGCAGCGCGCCGATCGCTCCGGCGTTGAATCGCCGCCGGCTTTTCTCTCTCGCATCGTCACGCGGCTCTGCCTCGACGTGATGAATTCGGCCCGCGCCCGGCACGAAAGCTATTTCGGCGTCTGGCTGCCCGAGCCGATCGCTGGCACATCCGACGAGCCGGACAAGGACGATCTGACACTAACTCTGATGATGGCGCTGGAACGCCTCTCGCCGCTCGAGCGCGCGACCTTTCTGCTGCATGACGTGTTCGGTGTGCCGATGGACGACATCGCCGCCAGCATCGAGCGCGATCCCGCCGCCGTCCGGCAACTGGCCGCGCGGGCGCGCAAGCATGTGCAGGATGCCCGGCCGCGCTTTCCGGTCGCCGACGATGAGGGCGAGCGCATCGCGGCCGCCTTCTTCAACGCGACCCGCACCGGCGACGTCGCGGCGCTGCGCGGACTGCTCGCGCAGGACGTGATCCTGCAATCGGACGGCGGCGGCAAGGTGATCGCCTTCCGCAATCCGATCATTGGACTCGCACGCGTGCTGCGGCTCTATCGCGGGCTTGCGCGCAAATTCGGCGTTCAGCCGCCAGACTCCTTCCGGCCGGCGCGGATCGACGGCCTGCCCGGCTATGTCAGCCGCGATCGCGGCGACTTCATCCAGACCACGGCACTCCAGATCGAGAACGGACTGATCACGCGCGTTTACGTCACGCGCAATCCGGACAAGCTGCGCCGCGTGCTGAAGGCGCTGAACGTGCCGGAGACAGACGCGACACAGCACTGAATCGAAGTTACGCTAGTCCGTGAACACGATCGTCTTGCGCCCATTGAGGATCACGCGGTCCTCGAGGTGATAGCGCAGCGCCCGCGCCAGCACCTGCCGCTCGATGTCGCTGCCCTTGCGGACCAGCGCCTCGGGGGAATCGCGATGGCTGATGCGCTCGACGCCCTGCTCGATGATCGGGCCTTCGTCGAGATCGCCGGTGACATAATGAGCCGTCGCGCCGATCAGCTTCACACCGCGCTCGTGCGCCTGATGATAGGGCTTGGCGCCCTTGAAACCCGGCAGGAAGGAGTGATGGATGTTGATGCAGCGGCCGGACAGTTTGGTCGCGAATTCGTCCGACAGCACCTGCATGTAGCGCGCCAGCACGACGAGATCGGTCTGCGTGTCCTGGATGATTTTCCAGACCGCCGCCTCCTGCTCGGCCTTGGTCTCGCGCGTGATGGGCAGATAATGAAACGGGACATCGCCGAACTCGACATCCTTGTAGGTGTCGCGCGGATGGTTGGAAACGATCGCCGTCGGGGTCATCGGCAATTCGTCATGCCGCCAGCGATAGAGAATATCGACCAGGCAATGATCGAACTTCGACACCATCAGCAATACGCGCTGGTGCGTCGAGCGCTCGCGGATCTGCCAGTTCATCGCGAAGGGCTGGGCGATGGCGGCAAAGCCGCCGCGCATGGTATCCAGCGTGGTCGTGCCCGAAGTCGGCGTGAACATCACCCGCATGAAGAACTTGCCGGTTTCGACATCGTCGTATTGCTGGGCGTCGAGAATGTTCTGACCGCTGGCGAACAGAAAGGTCGAAACCGCCGAGACGATTCCGGAGCGGTCGGGACAGGACAGGGTCAGAACGAATTGCTGGTCGGGCATCGCGTGTTTATTCCTGTGAGGAAAAGCAGAAAGCGGAAATTGCGCCCTGCTCTAACACCCGCTTGGCCGTCCGCCAATCCCGCACGCGCATGCTATAAATTGCGGACTTGTCAGGTCCAGCCCAGACGAAGCCTCAGGCGATCGTATCCATACTGAAAAGCCCATCCGATGACGATCACGGCGGGAAGACCGACGAGATAAAGATAGATCAGCTGTCCCCGCCCGGTCGCCGGCAAAAAAATCATGATGACGTTTTTGTAGATGACCCGGTGCAGCAGATACATGAAGAAACTCGCCGAGCCCAGAAAACGGACGGCCGGGCCGAGATTGACCTGAAGACGCGAGACGACGGCGAAAACCGCCAGCGCGCCGAATGTCGCCCACGGCAAGGACATCAGGTTGTGTTCAAGCCCCTCCATCGGCTGGCCGACGGTCGGAAGCAGCGACACCGCCGCAAGCACCACCAATCCCATCAGCGCGGGAAGCGACCGCGGAAGCTGTCCGCCGCCGAGATAAATGCCCAGAATGAAAGCCGGGAAATAGATCATCATGCGCTCATCGAGCAGATGCGTCACGGCGTTGTAGACAAACAAGGCCGCAAGAATTCCCAGACAAAGCGCGGCGAACGCCGCCAGATTTTCGCGGACGCGTATCAGGACAGGAACGAGCGCATAAAGGATCGCAAGCATGCAGATGAACCACAGCGTCGTCGGCGGCGGCGCCCAGAACATTCCCAACAGGAAAATGCCCTTGATCACATAACCGCTCTTGCTAATGGCGAAGATCAGATAAAGCACGCTGGCAAACAGGAAGGGCGGGTAAATCCTCCAGAACCGCGACCTGTAATAGGCCGATGCGTCGATTCTGCCATCCGGATATCCCCGCCCGACGAGATAGCCCGATACGAAAGTGAACAGGCCGAGGCACAATATCGTCAGGCGATATGTCACCTCATTGTAATAAGCCCATTCTTTCTGCGGAGCGTAATTAATCAAATGCCAGAAGCCGACGATGTAGAGCACGCTGAAAGCGCGCATCGCATCGATCGAGGAGTTTCGGACTGATTTGGGCCTGGCGGGGATAGAACTTTCGTGGTCTTGCGCCGGGTTTGAAGTTTCAGCGGCACGATCCAGCAGGGGCATTGCGAAACCTTGATCGTCTTTTAGTTATTTTTACTGCGCAGATAAATTACGCTCCTAATTGAGTTCCGGCTATGCTTGCAAAGAATGTCCCCACGGCGACAATGGGCAGCTGACGAGGAATAAATTAAATGCCCGATAAATTGAACGGCACCCGCATCCTGATTCTCGAAACGCGCGAGGAAGCGCAGTTCTCCCGGCTGCTGAAGGAACAGGGCGCCGATGTGCTGCAATGTCCGATGGTGGCGATCCATGACTGTCCGGATCCCGCGCCCGTCGAAGCCTGGATCCGGCGCGCCATCGCCACGCCGTTCGACGATCTCGTGCTGACCACCGGCGAAGGACTGCGGCGGATCATGAAGGTGGCGCGCCGTCTCGATGTGGAAAAGGATTTCGTGGCCGCCCTCGGCAAGGCGCGCAAATTCGCGCGCGGGCCGAAGCCCGGCCGCGCGCTGCGCGAGATCGGGCTGGAGGCCGACGTCACCACGCAAACGCCGACCTCCGAAGGCATCGCGATCACGCTGTCGGGCTTCGACATCAACGATCACCGTCTCGGCCTGCAGCTTTATCCCGACAAGGACCACGCGAAGCTCATCACGGCAATCACCGGGCTCGGCGCGGACATCGACATGGTGACGCCCTATGTTTACGACCCGAATGCCGCCGAGGCCAATATCGTGACCGCCATCACCGAAATGCAGGCGGGCAAGGTCGACGCCATCGCGCTGACCAGTTCCGGGCAGGTCCGCCGCCTCGTCGAAGTCGCCCGCCAGCACGGGCTGGAGGACGCCCTGCGCGCAGGGCTCGCCAAAACACCGATCGCATCGGTGGGCCCTGTCGTCTCCGAAGAACTGAAAGCCTACGGGCTGGCGGCGGATATTTATCCGGCCAATGACGCTTTCTTCATGAAGCCGCTGATCAACGCCATGTCGCAAAAAATCGAAGCGGCGAAATCAGGCCGCTCGGGCTGAATTCGCCTCACATCCGCGCGCATGACATGAAGGTGAATGAAGTCCGGATGACGTGACGGGCCGGTGACGTGACCGGAAAGGCACTGGCACGGCGCCGCGAATCGAATCAGGCTGTGGACAATCCCGAAATGCATTGCTGCCGGGTGTCCGCCGGTGAACAATTCCGCTGCCAGCGCGTTGGACTGACGGCAGGCATATTGTCGGCAGGTATGGAGCCGGATCATGACGACCGCGACCAACCCCAAAGGCAAAGCGATGGCGGCCAAACGCGCCGCCGAAACCAAAGCCGCGATGGCCGTCGTCTCGTTCGACAAACAGTTGAAGCATGCCCGCGAGCTCGTCACCGAGGGACGCCGCCTGCTCCACGCCGCCAACCGCAATCTTTCCGTCGGCAACGTGCTGGTGCGCCGGACGCATCAGCGCCTGACCGATACCGAGGCCTATTTCCGCCGTACCCGCCCGGTCATTCGTCCGGCGGGGCGGTGATCCATCACTTCGTCGTCCCCGCGGGGGACCCAGAAGAGTTTCACCGAAAAAATTGGGCCCCCGCCTGCGCGGGGGCGACGGCAAAATTCACCCGCTATTGCGCAGCCCGGCCGAAATTCCGTTGATCGTGATCTGGATGCCGCGCAGCACCTGCGGATCGGGGTCGTTGGCGCGATGCGCCTTGAGCAGCTCGACCTGCACATGGTTGAGCGGATCGAGATAGGGAAAACGGTTGCGGATCGAACGTTCCAGCAGGGGATTGCTTCCGAGCAGCCGGTCCTGTCCCATGATCCGAAGCAGAAGATCGATGGAGCTTTGCCACTCGGCGCGGATGCGCTGGAAGATCGTTGCCCGCAGCGTCTCGTCGGGCACGAGTTCGGCATAGCGCGAGGCGATGGCTATGGAGCTTTTCGACAGCACCATGTCCATGTTCGAGAGCAGCGTGCGGAAGAACGGCCATTCGCGGTAAAGCTCCTGCAGGAACGCGATGCCCTTGTCCGGATGCTTCTCGACGAAGCCCTGCACCGCGCTGGCGAAGCCGTACCAGCCCGGCAGCATCAGGCGGCACTGCGCCCATGAGAACACCCACGGGATCGCGCGCAGATCCTCGATCCGGCGCGTCTTCTTGCGCGAGGCCGGGCGGCTGCCGATGTTCAGGGTCGAGATTTCGGTAATGACGGTCGAGGCCCAGAAATAATCCTCGAAGCCCGGCGTCTCATACACAAGATGCCGATAGGCCCGAAATGCCATCTCCGACAACTCTTCCATCGCCACGAGATATTCTTCGCGCGGCGCGGAGTGCTTCGGCTGCAGCAGGCTTGCTTCCAAGGTGGCGGCGGCCAGGATTTCGAGATTGTGCCGTCCCACTTCGGGGTTGGAATATTTCGACGAGATGATCTCGCCCTGCTCGGTGATCCTGATCTGGCCGTTCACCGCCCCGCCCGGCTGGGCGAGGATCGCGTCATAGCTCGGGCCGCCGCCACGCCCGACCGATCCGCCGCGCCCGTGAAACAGCCGTAGCCGCACATTGTGTTTCGCGAATACCTCGATCAGGCCGATCTCGGCCTTGTAAAGCTCCCAGCCCGAGGTGACGAAACCGCCATCCTTGTTGCTGTCGGAATAGCCGAGCATCACCTCCTGAACGCCGCCACGGCTGTCGACGAGCCGTCGATATTCGGGCAGCGAGAGCAGCGCATCCATGATGGTTGAACACGCCTGCAAATCCTCGATGGTCTCGAACAATGGCACGATGTTGATGCGGCTGGTGCCGTCCGGCGTGACAAGCCCCGCTTCCTTGAGCAGGACCGCGATTTCCAGCAGGTCCGACACGCCCTGCGTCATCGACACGATGCTTTGCGGAATCACCGTCTCGCCGAAAACGGTATGCGCCTCGCTCGCGGCGCGCATCACGCCGAGTTCGCTGAGGGTCTCCTCGCTGTAGGACGCGAATTTCGAAACCAGCGGACGCGCGGTCCGCAATTCGCCGACCAGCAGCGCACAGCGCGCCTTCTCATCCAGCGCCGCGTAATCGGTGCCCGGCGCGACGGCCTCGAACAGCTCGGCGATGGTGCGCTCGTGCACCACGGAATTCTGGCGCATGTCGAGGCTGGCGAGATGAAAGCCGAAACAATCTGCGGCCCGGCGCAGGAAGCGCAGCCGGCCGCGCGCGACAATGGCCGAATTGTTCTCGACCAGAGAGCGGTGGATGATGTCGAGATCGCCGCGAAATTCCGCAACATTCCTGTAGGGCTCGGCGCTGCCGACCGCCGCGCGGCGCGGCTTGACGTCGAACGCGGCGGCAGCCGCGGCCAGCCGCGCATAGATGCAGGACACCGCGCGGCGATAGGGCTCGCCGCTGCGATGCGCCGAGGTATCGGGCGAACTGTCGCTGAGCGACTGCAGCTGCGGCGTCACCTCCACGAGATGAGACGCCAGCGAGAGTTCGGCGCCGAGCTCATGCAATTCGTCGAGATAGAAACACAGGATCCGGTCGCATTGCATGTGCAGCGTGGCCCGCATCACGTCCGCAGTGACGAACGGATTACCGTCGCGGTCGCCGCCGATCCAGCTTCCCATCCGCAGAAAGGACGCGAGTTCCTCATCGCTCTTTCCATTGGCTTGCCCATCGTCCCGCAACGCGTCGTCGAGCGCGCACAGCAGACGCGGCAATTGCCGCAGGAAGGTGTATTCGTAGAACGACAGTCCGTTGGCCACTTCATCGACCACCGTCAGCTTGGTCCGGCGCAACAGGTTGGTCTGCCACAGCGTCAGCACCGCGCGGCGCAGTTCCTCATTGTCGGCTTCGAGTTCGGCGGCGGTGAGCTGCACGCGGTCGCGGCGCTCCAGCAGCGCGGCGATTTCCATTTCGCGGTCGATCGTGCTCTTGCGCCGCACCTCGGTCGGATGCGCGGTCAGCACCGGACTGACAAGAGCGCTTCTGAAAAATTCGCGCAGCCGGTGCGCGTCGATACCCGCCGCCCTGGCGCGCGCGATGGCTCCGGCCAGCGAGCCTTCGGCGTGCACCGCCTTCGCCATGTTTTGCGTGCGGTTCTGGCGGATGTTGTTCTGGTCTTCGGCGATATTGGCGAGATGCGAGAAATAGCTGAACGCGCGGATGATGCGCACCGTCTCGGCTGTGGAGAGGCGATCGAGTGTCCCCTCCAGCTCGCGCCGCGCGTTCTTGTCCTCGTCGCGGTGAAAACGGATCGAGGTCTGGCGGATGCGCTCGACCAGATCGAACACGTCCGCGCCTTCCTGATCGCGCACGGTATCGCCCAGAATACGACCGAGCAGGCGGATGTCGGCACGCAGATGCGCATCGCCGTCGGCGCCTGCCGGATCGGCGTCACCAGCCCGCAGCGGCCTGGCGTCGGATAGAATTGTGGTGGACATGGTTGCTCTCGAAAACGTCCACCAACTTTAGGCGGAACATTCCTCGCCGCGCAACAGGGTCCCGTCAATGCATGCAAAACATCGCGCCGTTTGCGATCAATCGCTGCTCATATTTCCTGCAAAACGTCAAAGAGCGAGCACTCGCTCGGGACCAGCCAAAGACGTCAGGACTTTCGGGCGTCCTCCTTGGAGGGCGACGGCTGGGTCATGCTCACCGGATCCGACGCCGGGAAGGAATCACGCAGCCCCTTGTCGAGCTGCTTTTTCATCTCGCGATCTTCCTTGAGCGCCGTCTTTGGATTTTCGGCGTGCTTGTCGTGCGGCGCGGGATCGAATTTCTCAGTCATGCGGATTCCCCCTTTCAACAATCAAAATGTCAACGACTGCGAATGTCAAAGGTTCCACAGCGCGCCCTGAAAGGGCGCCCGCTATGTCCATCACAGTGCAACAGAACCGCCCGGACACGCCGGGCGGTTCTGCAAACAATCAGCTCGCGGCCTTGCGGTTGACACCCTTGCGCATCGCCACCGTGTTCAGTTTGGTGTTGGCGGCGTGCTCTTCGTTGAGGTTGGTGGTCAGAAGCCGGACGATATCGTCATGGCCAAGTTCCTCAGCCCATGCGATCAACGTGCCGTAGCGCGCGATCTCGTAATGCTCGACCGCCTGCGCGTTGGCGACAATCGCGGCATCGAGCACCGACTTGTCGTCGATCTCGCCCGCCGTCTCGTCGGCCTCCTTGATGATGCCGTCAATCGCCGGGCAATCGGTGCCCTTGGGCGCCATGCCGAGTTTCTTGAAGACCTGATTAAGCCGCTCGATCTGCTTGTTGGTTTCTTCGAGATGGTTCTTCAGCCCGGTTGCAAGATCGCGGTTGGTGGCCTTGTCGATCATCTTCGGCAATGCCTTCGTGATCTGTTGCTCCGCGTAGTAGATGTCCTGCAGCCCATGCGTCAGCATGTCGTCCATCGATTTGATGTCTTTAGTGAACATTCCCATGTCCTCCTCCTTGGAGCGTTCGCATTCAATGGCGGCAGAACGGCAAAGACGTGCTCTGGTTCCTCTCTGCGGCAAAACGCTCGCGCAAAACATGAAAGGAACAATCGGGAGCCTTGCAAGTTTGTGGACTGAAACGTCTTTCAGGGAGAACCACCATGGATAGCGATCGCGTAACGGGAGCGGCCAAATCATTCGCGGGCAAAGCGGAGGGCGCCATCGGACGCGCCGCCGGCGATGCCAAGACCGAAGCTTCGGGACGGGTTCGCGATGCTGAAGGCACCGCGCAGAAAATCTACGGACAGGCGAAGGACAGTGTGCGGGAAGCCGCCAACGATATCGGCGATGCCGCCTCGGGCTTTGCCCAGCACGCGATCGACGCGGGGCAGGATTTTTATCGTGACGGTTCGCGCGCGGTCGCAGCCAAGGTGCAGGAACAGCCGCTCGGCGCGCTTTTGCTCGCGGGTGCGGCCGGCTTCATGCTGGCTCTGATGATGAACCGCCCGGCGCGCCGCCCGCAGCGCTGGAGCGATTACCGCTTCCGCTAGGAGATCCCGATGCAACCGAAATCCGCATCGTCCCGCGACATGAAAGGAAGCTTGCCGCGCAAGGATTCCGAGCGTGAGAAAAATCAGGCCGTCATCAAGGATGCCGACAAGACCGAAACCAAGGACTGGGACAAGGTCCACGGTGATGGCAGCCAGCTTGACCTCGACAAGCCGGAGCGCAACGCGCAGCGAAATTGAGGCACGATGAACACAAAGGGCTGAGATACAATGAGCAGATATCTTGTCATCGTCACAGCATTGTCCGCCGCCCTGATGGGCGGCGCGGCTTTTGCGCAGGGCAGCGGGGCTCCCTCTGCGGGTTCGCCCGGTGCGGGCACGGCTGGCGTCAGCGGCGTGCCGACAGGACCCGCGAGTTCGGGCGGTCTCAATAATGCGGCCAACGATCCGAGCGGCGCGGGCAACGCCGGAAAGCTCGGAAATTCACCGGCGCCCGGCACCAACAGCGCGGGCACGGCCCAGTCGTCGGGAGTCACCACCGGCACCGGAGGGGGAAGTACTCAGTCTCCCGGCGGAGTTGATGCGAAGGCGCCTGACGGTCGGACCGGTCTTCCGAAGGATTCCGATCCTGCCTCGGCGGACAGAAAGGTGAAAAGCATCTGCAAAGGATGTTAAGGTCGTTCCTTCAGGAACAAACATAACACCCGACTGGATGCTCGATGGCCACGCCCTACGAACCAAGGCCTTCCGAATTCAAACGCTGGATCAAGACGCATACTTATAGAATCTGCACCGCAGCGTTCACGCTGGCTTTTTTCGGGTTTGCTTTTTTCTATCACCCGGAATGGATCAGCTGGTGGCTGCGCCTCATCACGCACGGCATCGAGCAGGTCACGGGGATGTTGCCCTATCCCTATGGCGATCAGGCGGAAGTGGCGCTGAAGGGTTTCGGCGGTTCGTTCTGGCTGCAGATTACCGTCGCCATCGTCGCACTGCGCGCGTTTCTATCGTCGCTGGCCTATGCATGGCGAAGGCAACGCAAATCGCGCCGGATCGCGCAACCGGAATACCGCCGATCGATCAGCGAGATCGTCGGACGCGAAGAACCACGGCTTTAACAAACCAAGGCTTTGAAGAAACCAGGCTTTGAAGAAACCAAGGCTTTGGGGACAGGGTTAACGCGCCGGGGCCGTCGTGCCCGCCGCCTGCTGAACAGCTTCCGACAATGCGATGTTGAGCGAGAACGCCAGCGCGCCTTCCTCGACCACCGCTGCCGGATCGCTGACGGCATCGCCGGCGCGGTCGATGGCAAGGCGATAATCCGATTTCAGCGCGTCGGGATCGGCAAACCGTGAAAAGTCGTAGAATGACAATTCATGCGGACCGAGATCGAGCGCCTTGGCCAGAAGGCGCGACAGGATCTGGCCGCCGTTCAGATCGCCGAGATAACGCGTATAGGCATGCGCGATCAGCCGGCTGCCGTCGCCGCCTGCCGCATCCGCGATCTTCGCGGCATAGGTTTCCGCAGCCGGCAACAGCGGAACGCGCGCCTCCCAGCCCTGCCCGCTCAGCACCTCCAGATCGGATTCGATCGCGGAGGCCCGGTCCAGCCGGTAGCGCGCGAGTTCGCCGAGAATCGGCGAGGCGGCATGACGCGCCAGCCCCTCTTCCAGTTCGCGATAGGCCGGCACGAGATTGCGCAGAAACAGAACATAGTCATCGCGGCTCGCCTCGCCGCGCAGGATGTCGACCACGATACCGGACCGCTCCGCCTCGGTATGGAGCGCCTTGGTGCGGACATAGAGCGCGGACACGAGGCCTCTGGCGGTCTTCTGATCGGCGATGGTCGCGGTCATTTGTGTCCAAATCGGTGCTGTCTGCGGTGGCCAAAAGCGATAGCCCAGTGTATCAGACGCGGCAAATTGATTAGTTCCAATCGGATAAGCGTTTTGCCGCAGATCGCCCGCAAACCCTTTATTGATGTCCTCGACGGCGAGCGGCAGGCCCGCCCGCCGCTGTGGATGATGCGGCAGGCGGGGCGTTATCTGCCCGAATATCGCGCCACGCGGGAAAAGGCGGGCGGCTTTCTCGATTTGTGTTTCAATCCCGAACTCGCCGCGGAGGTGACGCTGCAGCCGATCCGCCGCTTCGGCTTCGACGCGGCGATCATCTTCTCCGACATTCTGGTGGTGCCTTACGCGCTTGGCCGCTCGGTGCGATTCGTGGCCGGTGAAGGCCCGCGCCTCGATCCGCTCGACACGCCGCAGGAAATCGCAACGCTTGCCCCCACAGCCGACCTTTCGAAATTCGAGCCGGTCTATGAGGCGCTGCGGCGCGTGCGCTCCGCGCTTGCTCCGGAAGTTGCGCTGATCGGCTTCTGCGGCGCACCGTGGACAGTCGCAACCTATATGGTCGCGGGACAAGGCACGCCCGACCAGGCCCCCGCGCGTCTGCTCGCCTATCGCGAACCGCAGGCATTTTCCAAAATCATCGACGCCATCGTCGAGACGTCGATCTCCTATCTGCTCGGCCAACTCGCGGCGGGCGCGGATGCCTTGCAGATTTTCGACACCTGGGCGGGCGTGCTGCCGCCCCGCGAATTTCAGGCATTGTCGGTCGAGCCGACGCGCCGCATCGTCGAGGGCGTGCGGGCCAGGGCGCCGGATGCGCGGATCATCGGCTTTCCGCGCGGCGCCGGTGCTCAGCTTCCGCACTATGTCGAGCGCACGAATGTGAACGCGGTGAGCATCGACTGGACCAGCGATCCCGCACTGATGCGCGAGCGCGTACAGAGCAAGGTCGCACTGCAGGGCAATCTCGATCCGCTGGCGCTGATCGCGGGCGGCGCGGCGCTGGACCGCGCCATCGACGACGTGCTGGAAAATTACGCGCGCGGGCGCTTCATCTTCAATCTCGGCCACGGCATCCAGCCCGAAACACCTATCGCGCATGTCGAGCAGATGGTCGCGCGGGTGCGGGGATATAAAGGCTGATCAGACGGGCCTCGTCCGCTCGATGATCGCCGCGGCTCCCTTGTCGAGAAGCTCAAGTCCCACCGCGCGGCCCAGTTCGCGCGGGTGAGCCGCCGGGCCCTCGCGCGCGGCCTCGATGATCGCGCCGCCCGCATGATCGAGCACAGAAGCTGTCAATAATATCGTATCGCCGTCGATCGTCGCAAAGGCGGCGATCGGCGAATTGCAGTGGCCGTTCAGCACCCACAACACCTCGCGTTCGGCATCGGCGCAGGCGCGCGCCGCGCCGTCGTCGATCTTCGCCAGCGTCATGCGCGTGGGCCAGTCCTGCGCGGCGCATTCCACCGCGACGATGCCCTGCCCCGCTGCCGGCAGCATCTCGCGCGGCGTGAACTCATAAGCGATGCGGTGCGCGAGCCCGACGCGCGCAAGGCCCGAGCGTGCCATGATCAGCGCATCCGCCGGCCCGGCTTCGCCGCCATCCGGCAGACGCTGCATCTGCTTTTCGTCGAGCTTGCGCACGCGGGTATCGGCCGCGCCGCGATAATGAATGACCTCGACCTCGGGAAACAGCCGCCTTGCATAAGCGGCACGGCGCACCGCGTTGGTGCCGATCTTGAAACCCTTGCCGCGCGTGCGCTTCAGATCGTCCAGCGTCACGCCCTCGCGCAGCACCAACACGTCACCGGGCGGATCGCGCGGCAGCATGGCTCCGATCACGAGGCCCGGTGTCTCCTCATTGCCCGGCATGTCTTTCAGCGAATGCATAGCCGCCTGCAATTCGCCGCGCAGCACGGCGTCGCGGATCTGTGCGACGAACGCACCGCCCTTGCCGCCATGCGGCAACAGTTTGCCGATCTGATCCTGATCGCCGGTGGTCTCGAACCTGACGATATCGACATCGACGCCGGGAATCGCGGCGCGAAGCCGGCGCGCGATGTCCTCGGTCTGGGCAATCGCCATCGTGCTTTTGCGTGTGCCGATCCGCATCGCGATTGCCCCTGATTGGTCCGTTGTCAGCGGCCGGGTAAGGTCCCCTGCCAGCGGCTGCCTCAGTCCCGCGTTTCCGCCGATGAATCAAGAGCCTGCATTCGAATTTGCAGGCCCGTCATGATAACAAGGCACTAGGCTTATATGACAGTTTTATGACATGCTGGCGCACCAGCCGCGAGCCGATTCCGGCATCTGACGCGGCCTCCAGCAGCGCAGCGGAACACATGACGAGCAAAACCGGGGCACGGGACCTCGCCGGATTTGTCGGCGGCAACAAGCCGGACGCCACCGCGCGGCGGACCCTTCTTGTTGCCGGACTGGCGCACGCGCTGCACGACGGCTTTACCGATCTGATTTATGTGATGCTGCCGGTGTGGCAGACGGAATTCGGCCTGTCCTACGCTGCACTGGCTGTGCTGCGCGGTCTCTATGCCGGCGCGATGGCCGCGCTGCAGGTGCCGTCCGGATTTCTGACCCGCCGTTTCGGCGGCCGCGCCATTCTCGCGCTCGGCACCGCGATGGCCGCCGCCGGCTACACGCTTGCGGGACTTTCGGGCGGACTGATCGGAGTTTGCATCGCGCTCTTTATGTCCGGGGCGGGATCCAGCACCCAACACCCGATCGGCTCGGCCGCCGTCGCACGCGCTTATGGAACCAATGCACGCGGCCCGCTCGGCACCTACAATTTCTCCGGCGATCTCGGCAAGGCGGCCGTGCCGGCCGCGGTGTCCGTCTTGATGCTCATCATGTCGTGGCGCGGTACGCTGATTTCGATCTCGCTGGTCGGGTTCGCCGTGGCTGCCATCGTCGCGATCTTCATGCCGCCGATCGGACGGCCGGTGGCCGAACCGCCCGCGAAGACAGGACAAGGACGCGGCGGCTTCGGGCTGCTGTTCAGCATCGGCGTTCTCGACACCGGCGTGCGCATGGGGCTGTTGACCTTCCTGCCCTTCCTGCTCAGGGACAAGGGTGCCGAACTGCCGACCATCGGCCTCGCGCTGGCGCTGGTTTTTGTCGGCGGCGCCGCGGGCAAGATCATTTGCGGCCCGCTCGGCGCGCGCTTCGGCGTCGTCGCCACAACGATCGCGACCGAGGGCGCAACCGCATTGGCCATCCTCTCGCTTCTGGTCCTGCCGCTGACAGCGAGCATGGTGATGCTGCCGGTGCTCGGCGCGATGCTGAACGGCACTTCGTCCGTGCTGTACGGCACGGTGCCCGAACTCGCAAAGCCGGGCAAAACCGAGCATGCCTTTGCGCTGTTCTATACCGGCACCATCGGCGCGGGCGCGATCGCACCGGTACTTTACGGATTTATGGGCGACGCCATCGGCGTGCGATGGGCGACGGTCGCAATCGCGGCGACCGCGATTGCGATATTTCCGATCGTCATGCTGCTGGCGCCTCGTCTCGCGCCGAAATAGCTCGCCTCAGTCCGCGTACTGGCCCTGCGCGTTGATGATCGGCGCCCAGTGATCGATCTCGCTGATCAGCTTGGCCTGCAGAGCCTGAGGCGTCGCCTCTTCCTGCGACACCGGATCGGTATTGATGTCGTTGAAGCGCTTCACAAGGTCGGGGTCGCGCAGCGCTTCCTGCAATGTCTTCGCCAGTTTCTGCACGATCTCGTCGGGCATGCCTTTCGGTGCGTAAAGGCCATGCCATGCGCCGACCTCAAAGCCCGGCAGACCGGCTTCGTCGGCGGTCGGCAAATCCGGCATCGACGCCAGGCGTTTCTTGGTGGTGATGGCATAGCCCTTCACCAGCTTGGAGCCGATCGGTCCCGTGGTGTTGGTGGTCTGATCGCAGGTCATGTCGATCTGCTTGGCCATCAGATCGTTCATCACCGGCGCGTTGCCTTTATAAGGGATCGTCTGGATCTGCTTGTTGACCGCGATCATGAACAGCATGCCGCACAGCTGCGACGCCGCACCGAGGCCCGCATTCCCGAATGTCATCTTGTCGCCGTTGGTCTGAATATAGGCGATCAGTTCCTTCAGATTGTTCGGAGGAAAATCGGCGCGGGCGATAATGGTCATCGGCGCGTTGGTGATCAGGCCGATGGGCGCGAACGCGGTTTTGGTGTCGAACGACAGATGCCGGTAGAGCGTCGGTGCGGTCGAGATGCCAATGTGATGGACCAGCAGGGTATAGCCGTCAGGCTCGGCGCGGGCGGCGCGGGCCGTCGCGATGGTGCCGCCGGCGCCCAGCGCATTCTCGATGATGACGGTCTGGCCGAGAATTTTCGACATCGACTGCGCGGTGACGCGCGCAACGGTGTCGGTCGGGCCGCCCGCCGCGTAAGGCACCAATATCGTGATGGGACGCGACGGATAACTGTCGGCGGCGAAAGCGGGCGCAAAGGCGGCGGCAGCGCAGAGCAGCGCTGCGGAAATTGCAAACTTGAGGCGCATTTCAAAAGTCTCCCAGAGGATTTTGTATCGGCCGCCTTTGTGGCTGGCACGCGCACGATGGCATTTTTCATCGCGCGGAGGAACACGACCAAACGCCTAGATAAGCGGCGACATTCAGGCGCATGTTTTGTGCTGCAATGCGAAGAATGCACCGTCATGCGTGCGTCGAAATGCACATCGCACAGGGAAGTGTCTGCTCACGATAAAAAAGAGGGCGGCCACGAGGGCCGCCCAGTCTTGGGAGGAACAGTCTTGGGAGGAACTTTAAAAGCGAAGAACGCGCGTCACTTCATGTTCGGAATGGCGAACTCCGCGCCCTCCGCCATGCCGGTCGGCCAGCGGGTCGTGATGGTTTTCAGCTTGGTGTAGAAACGGATGCCTTCCGGCCCGTGCATGTGATGATCGCCGAACAGCGACGCCTTCCAGCCGCCGAAGGAATGGAACGCCATCGGGATCGGGATCGGCACGTTGATGCCCACCATGCCCACCTTGATGCGATGGGCGAATTCGCGCGCCGCCTCGCCGTTGCGGGTGAAGATCGCGGTGCCGTTGCCGAATTCGTGCTCGTTGATCATCTTCGCCGCGCTGTCGTAATCCTTCGCGCGCACCACCGAGAGCACGGGGCCGAAAATCTCTTCCTTGTAGATTTTCATGTCGGGCGTGACGTTGTCGAACAGCGTGCCGCCGACGAAATAGCCGTCCTCGTAACCCTGCATGCGGAAATCGCGGCCATCGACCACAAGTTTGGCGCCCTCGGCGACACCGGCGTCGATATAGCCCTTGACCTTGTCGAGATGCGCCTTCGTGACCAGCGGACCCATCTCGGCTTCGGGATCTGTGCCGGGTCCGATCTTCAGCGCGCGCACCTTCGGCACCAGCTTTTCCATCAGCGCGTTGGCGGTCTCCTCGCCGACCGGCACCGCGACCGACACCGCCATGCAGCGCTCGCCCGCCGAGCCATAGGCCGCGCCCATCAGGCCATCGACCGCCTGATCGATATCGGCATCCGGCATCACGATCATGTGGTTCTTCGCACCGCCGAGCGCCTGGCAGCGCTTGCCCGTGGTCGCGGCGGTCTCATAGATGTAGCGCGCGATCGGCGTCGAGCCGACAAAGGAAATCGCGGCGATATCCGGATGGCGCAGCAGCGCGTCGACCGCTTCCTTGTCGCCCTGCACCACGTTGAACACGCCCTTGGGAAGGCCGGCTTCCGTGAGCCAGTCGGCGATCATCAGCGAGGCGGACGGATCGCGCTCGGAGGGCTTGAGGATGAACGCGTTGCCGCAGGCGAGCGCGACGGGGAACATCCACATCGGCACCATGGCGGGAAAATTGAACGGCGTGATGCCGGCGACGACGCCGAGCGGCTGGCGCACGGCGTAGCTGTCGATCTTCGTGCCGACGTCCTCGCTGACCTCGCCCTTGAGAAGCTGCGGCGCGCCGGTCGCGAATTCGACCACCTCAAGACCGCGCTGCACCTCGCCCTTGGCGTCGGAAAACACCTTGCCGTGTTCGGCGGAAATGATGGTGGCGAGGGCGTCGATATTGTCCTCGGCGATGCGCAAAAATCGAGCAATGATGCGCGAGCGCCGCAGCGGCGTGGTTTCCGCCCAGACCTCGGCCGCCTTGACGGACGACGCGACGGCCTCGTTCACATCCGCGAGGGACGCGAGATGCACGGTTCCGCTCTGCTGGCCGGTCGCGGGATTGAAAACAGGCGATGAACGGCCACTTTTGGCCTTGCGCCGCTCGCCGTCGATATAATGGACAATGTCGGTCGCCATGGCCTGTCTCCCTAGAATGGTTGGTGTTCTTGGCCTTCATTTGCGCCCCGGGGGCGCCGCGGGCAACTTGAAGTCTTGTCACCCCGTTGTGCAAAAATTAAAGTACCCCTCACAATTGAGGATGGTCGATGGACTGGGATCGCGTTCGGGTTTTTCTTGAAGTCGCGCGCACCGGGCAGATTCTCGGCGCGGCGAAGCGGCTCGGGCTCAACCACGCCACCGTGGCCCGCCAGCTCACCGCGCTCGAAAAGGAAATGAAGACACGGCTGGTCGACCGCGATACCACCGGCTGCACGCTGACGCGATCCGGCGAGGCCCTGCTCGCCACCGCCGAGCGCGTCGAGTCCGAATTCCTGAAAGTCGGGTCGCAGCTCGCCGCGACCTCCGATCGCGTCACCGGCACCGTACGCGTCGGCGCACCGGACGGCATCGGCAACTATTTTCTCGCCGAACAGCTCGCCGCGCTGGCCGAGGTGCATCCCGAACTCGTGATCCAGCTCGTGCCGCTGCCCCGCACCTTTTCGCTGACCAAGCGCGAAGCCGATATCGTGGTGACCATCGAGCGGCCGAAGGAAGTGCGGATGATCACCACCAAGCTCACCGACTACACGCTGAGCCTCTACGCCTCGCAACATTATCTCGAACGCAACGCGCCGATCGCGCGGCAGGACGATCTTGCAAGCCACATGCTGGTGACGCAGGTACCGGACATCGCCTACAGCAAGGCGCTGGATTATGCCGCGCCGTTCGAGGCGCTGATGAGCCGGCGCTATGAATGCGGCAGCGTGGTCGGACAGGTGGAAGCCGTGCGGGCCGGCCACGGCGTCGGCATCCTGCACGATTACGCCGCGCGGCGTTATCCCGAACTCACCCAGCTGTTGCCGCAGATCAGATTCACCCGCGCCTACTGGCTGGTTTCGCACCCCGACACTCACGGGACGCGGCGGGTGAAGGAGGTGCACCGCTATATCGCCTCGCGCGTGCGCGCGGAGCGGCGGCAGTTTGTCAGCGAATAGTCATTTCACCAGCCGCACCACGTCGCGAAGGCGCGGATGCTCCGCGCTCTCCAGCCACTCGAATGCGACCATTTCAGTGGTAACGATTTCCGCGCCATGACGCGCCATGCGTGTCAGCGCCGTCTCCTTGCTCTCGGCGGTTCGCGCGCCGACCGCGTCGCGCACGACATAGACCTTGCGCCCCGCATCGCGCAGGCCGAGCACCGTTTGCAGAAGGCAGACATGGGCCTCGCAGCCCGCGACGACGAGATCGTGGCCATGCGCGAGCATTTCCTTGAAACCCGGCGCGCGGCAGGCGTCGAAGGTCATCTTGTGCGCCAGCGCGTGCCTTGCGACATCGAATTCCGGCACGGTCCTGCCCAAGCCATCCGGATTCTGCTCGGTGAACACCACGGGCACATCCAGCATCGCCGCAATGTCGAGCAGCCGTTTGGCATTCGCCAGCACCTCCGGCGCGAGGTGGATCGCCGGCATAAGCCGGCTTTGATAGTCGACCAGGATCAGCGTCGAGCGCCCGCGGTCGATCGTCAGCATCATCGCGCCTTCTTCAACAAGGCGATGCGCTCATCCACGTAGCGCGCCATCAGTTGCGGTGCCGAAGCGCCGAACATGCGGATGCGGCCGGTATGCGCCAGCAGCAGCAGACCGGCGGCATGAGCGAATGCATCGACCATCATCAGCCGCGCCTCCTCCTTCGACGCGCCGAGCTTTTCGGCGGCCTCCGCCATCGGCTGCAGCGCATCGGCAAGACCTGCGTTGAGCAGCCTGTCGCGCGCGCTGCCGAGCCCCTTGGGCTTCATGCCGCCGCGAAACAGATAGAAGCCGAGATCGAGGTCGCGCGGATTTTTTGCATAGAAGTCGAAAAACGCCATCGCCGCGCCACGGAAGAGGTCCTCGGGCCTGCGGGCGCGGGACGTGGCGCGCAGCACATTGTCCTTCAGCCGTGCCAGCGAATCCTGAAGGACCTCCGCGTAGATCGCCTCCTTCGATTCAAAATGGAAATAGAGTGCGGCGGGCGTATAGCCGGCCTCGGCGGCAATGGCGCGCAGCGACGCGCCGTCCAGCCCCTCGGCCTCGAAAATCTTCCGCGCGGCATCCAGAATGAGGCCGCGCTTCAGATCCTTGACCGCGCGCACCCGTCCCGTCTTGCCCTCGGCCATTGCCATGATGAAACCTTAAATCCAAGCGGCTGGTATGATAGACAAATAATTTAACACTGTTAAAATCTTCGGGCAAGAAACGATTAGAACGGATTTGGAGGATCGCCATGCTGATGACCGGGGCCGACTACCGCGACTCGCTGCGCCGCTATTCGCCGCGCGTGTTCGTCAATGGCGAGGCCGTGGCCAGCGTGGCCGACGACCCGCGCCTCGCGCCCGGCATCAATGCGGTCGGCATCACCTACGATTTCGCCCATGTGCCCGAACACCGGCAGATCATGACGGCGACGCAAAGCACGTCGGGCAAGATCGTCAACCGGATGCTTCATATCGACGAAAGTTCCACCGACCTGCTCTACAAGCTCGAGGCGGTGCGGCTGGTCTGCAAGGTGTCCGGCTGTGCACAGCGTTATCTGACGCACGACGCCTTCAACGGCATCTATCAGGCCGCGATGCGAACCGACGCCAGCCACGGCACCGACTATGTGCAGCGCTTCATCAATTACATGCACCGCGTGCAGGACGAGGACCTGACCCTCGGCATCGCGATGACCGATGCCAAGGGCGACCGCTCGAAACGCCCCGGCCAGCAGGCCAATCCTGATGTCTACGTGCATATCAAGGAGCGGCGCCCGGACGGCATCGTGATTTCCGGCACCAAGGCCATCGTGACCGGCGCGCCCTACATGCACGAATTTCTGGTCATGCCCTGCCGCACCCACACGAAGGAAGACGCGCATTTTTCGGTGTGCTGCGCGGTGCCTGTCGACGCGCCCGGCGTGACGATCGTGGCGCGTCCGGCGGGGCGGCCCGGCGAGGCCGCCGCGAAGTTTTCCGGCAAATACGGCCAGTCCACCGGCGTCGTGATCTTCGATGACGTGTTCGTGCCGCACGAGCGCGTGTTTCTCGCGGGCGAAGTGGAGGAAGGCGGATTCCTCACCACATCCTATGCCACGCATCACCGCCACTCCTGCATCGGCGCGCGTGCGGGCTTCGGCGATCTTCTGATCGGCGCGGGCGCGCTGATGATCGACGCCAACGGGCTCGACGCCGAGCGCCATGGCCATATCCGCGAACAGATGACCGAACTCATCACCATCACCGAGGGCTTCTATGCCTGCGGCGTCGCGGCCTCGGTGTATTGCATGAAGGACCCCGGCGGATCGGTAATGCCGGATGCGGTATTCTCCAACATCGGCAAACTGCTGCTGGCGACCAAGATCTACGACATGCACCGCATCGCGCATTATGTCTCGGGCGGCCTCATCGTCGCGCTGCCCGGCCCCGACGAGGATCACAATCCCGAGACGCAGGCTTCGCTCTCGGCCGTGCTCGGCGCAAGGCCCGACATTCCCGCCGACAAGCGGCTTGAAGTGTCGCGCTTCATCGAGGATCTCACCGTGTCGCATCAGGCGGGATGGTATTCGGTGATCTCGCTGCATGGCGGCGGCTCGCCCGAGGCGATGAAGCGCGAGATCTGGCGCAACTATCCCGTGCTCGAAAAGAAGGAACTGGTGGAAAGCCTGCTCGATCGCGGCATCGCGGCCGATGGGCAGCGCGTCTCGAAACAGCCGGGTCGCTGCTGCGCCACCGGCTGCGAGGTGCCGTGTCTTCCTTCCCCTGAAAACCTTCCTTCGTTCGCGGGCGAAGGCGGAGCGACAATGCCAAACGCCGCGGAATGATGTTCCGCGGCGTCTGATATTCTTACGCGATGCCGAAGGTCAGGCGGCGTCCACCAGCACCAGTTCGGAATCCTCCAGAGCGGTGACCTTCAGCGCGGTCTCGCCCGAGATCGCCGCGCCGTCGCGGGTATTGACGCGAACGCCGTTCACCTCGACCGCTCCCGCCGCCGGCACGAGATAGCCGTTGCGGGTGTTGTCGTTGAACGTGTATTCGGCGCTCTCGCCTTTCTTCAGGGTCGTGGCGAGCACGCGCGCCTCGGCACGGATCGGCAATGCATCGTTATCGGCCGCAAAACCGCTGGCGATGGTGACGAACTTGCCGGAACGATCCGCCTTCGGGAACGGCTTCGCGCCCCAGGTCGGCTGGCCGCCCTGCTTCTCCGGCTCGATCCAGATCTGGAAGATCTTCGTCTTCACCGGTTCGAGATTGTATTCGGCATGGCGGATGCCCGAGCCCGCGCTCATCACCTGCACGTCGCCGGCCTCGGTGCGGCCCTGATTGCCGAGCGAGTCCTGATGGGTGATCGCGCCCTCGCGGACATAGGTGATGATTTCCATGTTCGCATGCGGGTGCGGCGGAAAGCCGGTGTTCGGCGCGATCTCGTCATCGTTCCAGACCCGCAGGCTGCCATGGCTGACGTTCTCCGGGTCGTAGTAGCTCGCGAACGAGAAATGATGCCTGGCCTTCAGCCAGCCGTGATCGGCGCCGCCGAGCTTGTCGAAAGGTTTGACCTTGATCATGTGCTTGCTCCTTCTGGCCCGGCTTCCGTACCGGGCCTTTTCATGAACTATTGATAAGCAGACCGGCGTCGTTCATAAATAGAAACTATCGAAACATATTGTTTCTATAATTGAGCTTAAGGGCGACATGCCGAAACTCCCGGATTTCGAGGCGATGGCGATTTTCGCCAAAGTGGTGGAGATGCGCTCCTTCGCCGGCGCGGCAAACGAACTGGCGCTCTCCAAGGCGACCGTGTCGAAAGCCGTCACGCGGCTCGAGGAGCGGTTAGGGGCGCGGCTGTTCAACCGCACCTCGCGCCAGCTCGCGCTGACGGATGCCGGACAACGCCTCGCGCAACGCGCCGCTCAGTTGCTCGCCGATGGCGAGGCGCTGGAAAACGAGGCGCTGGCGCAGTCGGTCGCGCCGCGCGGGCTGGTGCGGCTCGCGGTACCGATGACGTTCGGCGTCAATATCATTGCGCCGCTACTGCCGGAATTTCTCAAGGCGTATCCTGATGTGGCGATCGACATGCATCTTGGCGACGAGACGGTGGATCTGATCGGCGACGGCTTCGATCTCGGCATCCGCATCGGCAGCCTGCCGGATTCGTCGCTGGTGGCGCGGCGGCTGTGTCCGATGCCGCGTCACACCGTCGCCGCACCGTCCTATCTCAAGACCCACGGCACACCGACACATCCGATGCACCTCGCCCAGCACAAATGCCTTGGCTATACCTATCTCTCCACGCCCGGAATCTGGCACTACACCAACGCGAAGGGCGAGCAGGCCTCGGTGCGCCCAAACGGTCCGCTGCGCGTCAATAATGGCGAGGCGCTGATGGCCGCGCTGCTCGCGGGGCTCGGTATCGCCGATCTGCCGGACTTCATCGTCGGACCCGCCATCGCCGCTAAAAAAGTCAGCGTGATCCTGAAGGACTGGAAGCAGCGCGAGGGCGCGGTGCATCTCGTGATGCCGCCTGGCGGCCCGCGTCCGGCGCGTGTGGAGGCGCTGGCGCAATTCCTCACGACAAAACTGTCGCAAGCCAAACGCGGCAAACGATGAATGTTACATGTCTATTCTGCATGGACGTCTGACGAAATGCGATTGCACGCGCGAACGCTTGCGTTAAGGTCCGCCCGCCGCCGGGAGATGATCCCCATCATCAGGCGGCTAGGTTTGGCCGGGCCGGCCAACGACGCCCGGCCGAGCTGAATTCAGTGATCGCGGTCACGCCGCGGGTTGATCTTCAAGCGTCAGCGTGGCCTCGTAGACATCGCGCTCCTCGGGATTGACGTGGATCTGAAATCCAAGTTCGCGGCACATCGCGAGCATCGGCCGGTTTTCGCAGAGCACCTGCCCCGTGATCTGCTTCAGGCCTTCCGAGCGGCCGTATTCGATCATGAGATTCATCATCGCCCAGCCGAGACCCCGGCCCCTTGAATCCGAGCGAAGCAGGATCGCGAACTCGCCGCTTTGATGCCCGTCGTCGGAATGAAGCCGCACCACGCCGAGAATCTCCTTGCCGCTTTCATCGAAGGCGACGAACGCCATGGCCCGGCTGTAATCGAGGTTGGTCAGTGCCGCCAGGAATTCGTGGGTGAAGACCTTGACCGTCGTGAAAAACCGGAAGCGCAGATCCCGCCCGCTGGTGTGTTCGAGCAGCCATTTGATCTGCGGCTCGTCGTCCGGCCTGATTGGCCGCACATAAATGCGCGAACCGTCCCGAAGAACCAGCGTCCTCTCCCATTTCACCGGATAGGGGCGTGGCACGGACGCGCCGGTCATTATGAATCGCCGCCTTCGGACACGGGCCGCCGCGACAGAGGCGCGAGCGCCGCTTTCAATGTGTCGGGCAAAGGCGCCGGGCGGCCGCTTACCCGATCGACATAGACATGAACGAAATGTCCCTGCGCCGAGGCCAAATCGTCATCGTCCTTGAACAGGCCGATCTCGTAACGCACGCTTGTGTTGCCCTGATGTCCGACGCGAATGCCGGCATGGATGAGCGAGGGAAACGCGACCGGACTGAAATAGCGGCACATGGTTTCGGCGACGAGACCCACGACCGGGCTGGTCTCGATGTCGAGCGCGCCCTGCTCGATCAGATACTGGCAGACGGCCGTATCGAAAAACGAATAGTAAGTGACGTTGTTGATATGCCGGAAGACATCGTTGTCCATCCAGCGTGTCGTGATGGTGCGGAAATAGGCATAGGCCTCCCGCCGCTCCGGCTTTGCCCGTTCGCTCATAGCGAGGCGCCGTAGATCGCCAGCGCATCGGCATGCGACAGCTCGCGCGGATTGTTGATGAGAAGCCGCGTTTGGTTCATCGCGTCGTCGGCGAGGCTTTTCAGATCCTTCTCGGTGATGCCGACGTCGCGCAGCCGCGTCGGCAATCCCAGTTCGACGGGAAGGCTTGAGAGCATCTCCACCACGAGCCGGGTGCGCTCGCCTGCATGCCCCTTGGCGTGGGGCGTGAGGATATCGGCGAGTTCGCCGTAATGATGTTCGGCATGCGACGCGTTGAATCTGATGACCTGCGGCAGAACCAGCGAGTTCGACAGGCCGTGCGGCACATGAAAGCGCGCGCCGATCGGATAGGCCAGCGCATGCACCGCGGCGACCGGCGCGTTCGCAAACGCCATGCCGGCCAGCATCGAGCCCAGCAGCATGTTGTGACGCGCCTCGCGGTTGCCGCCATTGCGGCAAGCCTCGTGGATATTGCCGCCGAGCAGCCGCAGCGCCTCGCGCGCCAGCGTGTCCGACAGCGGATTCTTCAATCGCTTGCTGGTGTAGGCCTCGATGGCATGAACCATCGCGTCGATGCCGGTCGCCGCCGTCACCGCAGGCGGCAGTCCAAGCGTGAGCTCCGCATCGAGCACGGCCCAGTCCGGCAGCAGCACCGGCGACACCACGCCCTTCTTCTCCCCCTCGCCTGTTGTGACAATCGAGATCGGCGTGACCTCCGATCCGGTTCCGGCGGTGGTCGGCGCGAGCACCAGCGGCAGCCGCGGCCCCTTCGCCATGCCGACACCGTAAATATCCGAAAGCTGTTCCTTGCCCATCGCAAGAAGCGCGACCAGCTTGGCGACATCCATCGAACTGCCGCCGCCGATGGAGACGATGCCATCCGCCTTTGCCTCACGCGCCGCCTTCACGCCGGCGTCGATCACGCGAACCGGTGGATCGGCCTCGACATCGGTGAAAAGCGTGACGGCGACGCCTTCCTTCTCAAGTCCGCTCAGACCCGCCTTGAGCAGGCCGGCCTTGTGCACGCCAGCGTCGGTGACCAGCAGCACGGATTTGCAGCCGAGGCCCCTGACCAGCTCGCCGATGCGCGACGAACTGCCCGGCTCGACCAGAATCGATTTCGTCGACTGAAACGTAAATCCCTGCACCCTGAACTCCGTCCATCTTTCGCGGGTGCGATATGCGCCTCCCGCAGCATGACGGAGTCAATATAGCACGCCCGGCGGGCGGCTGAACCGCCCGGCCGTCCGTGACGCCCTGCATGGAACGCGGCGGTTATTGCTGGCTGGTTTTCCAGGGAATCAGCAGCCGCTCGATTTCATCCAGAACCACCGAGAAGATGAAGCCGAGCAGCGCGATGACCAGCAGGCCGACATACATCGTATCGACCGTCAGCACTTGCCACGAGTTCCAGATCATGTAGCCGATGCCGTCATTGGCCGCGACCATTTCCGAGATCGCGATCAGGATCAGCGCCATGCCGGCCGCGAGCTTGATGCCCGCCATGATCGAGGGCAGTGCGCCGGGCAGCGCGATGGTTCGGAACACCTGCCAGCGGCTGGCTTTGTAATTATGGCCGACATCGAGATAGATGCGGTCAAGGCCCACGACGCCGACAACGGTGTTGATGACGATGGGATAGAACGCGCCGAGCGCGACCATGACCACCTTCGACAATTCGCCGAGACCGAAGATCAAAAGCACCAATGGCAGGATGGCGCTTTTCGGGATCGGATAGGTCGCGGAAATCAAAGGATCGATGGCGACGCGCAGCGGCCGCGACACCCCCATCGCAAGCCCCAGCAGCAATGCCGGAATGCCGCCCAGCAACATGCCGAGCGCGAGACGGCGCAGGCTGGCCAGCGTGTTGGTCACCAGTTCGCCCGACTGCAGCAGCACGCCGATCTGGTGCGCGATGCTGCTCGGCGGCGGAAAGAAACGCACGTCGATGAGCCCGGCGCGCGCCGCCAGTTCCCAGATAATCAGAAGCGCCAGCGGCGTCAGTATGCCGACAAACCGCTCATATCCCTTGAGCACACCCTTCATGATCCGCGTCCTTCGGCTTCCATGCGCGCGCGATTGACCTCTTCCCGGAGTTGCTCCCAGATATCGACCACGAGTTCGCCGTAAGCCGGCCGCTGGCGCAATTCGAGAACGTGGCGCGGCCGCTCGAACGGCACGTCGATCAGGGCCTTCATCCGGCCGGGATTCGCCGTCATCACCATGATGCGGTCGCCGAGCGTCACCGCCTCATCGACGCTGTGGGTGATGAACACCACGGTCTTCTTGGTGGCTTCCCAGATTTTCAGCAGCTCTTCATGCAGCAGCAGCTTGTTCTGTTCGTCGAGCGCGGAGAACGGCTCGTCCATCAGCAGAATTTCAGGATCGTTGGCGAAGGCGCGGACGATCGAGACGCGCTGCCGCATGCCGCCCGACAACTGGCTGGGATAGCGATCGCGAAAACGCCAGAGCCCTGTGCGCTCGAGCCACACCCGTACCGTGTCCGCGATCTCCTTCTCCGGAACCTTCCGCATCCGCAGACCGTAGGCGGCATTGTCGAACACCGTCATCCAGGGAAACAGCGAGTCGCCCTGGAAGATCATCGAATTGGTCGGCCGCGACGGATCGTTCTGGCGCACATCGACCGTGCCTTCGCTCTGCTCGTTGAGCCCGGCGAGAATACGCAGCAGCGTGGTCTTGCCGCAGCCCGACGGCCCGACAATGACGAAGAACTGCCCCTGCGGAATGTCCACGGTGATGCCGTCCAGCGCGACGAAACCGGTCGAGCCGAAATACTTTCTGACATTCGACAGCGAGATTTGCGTCGGACGAGCCGCTTGCGCATCGTGCACGATCTTGACAACAGGCATCACCGTCACCTCAACGCGGCTTGTAAGGCCCGAGTTTCTTGACCGCATTTTCGGCGAACGACAGATCGACCACATCGCTCGAGGTCACCGGCTTCTCGATCTGCCCCTGCGACTGGAAGTATTTCAGGTCCTCGTCGAGGCTCTTCATGTTGACCTTGCCGTCCGGCGAAATGCCGTTCGGGACCATGCTGTCGAACAGCTTGCGGTCGGCAATACCCGTATCCTTCATGATCAGGGTCACGATCTCCTCGGCGCCCGGTCCGTTGAACCGTCCGCTGCGGGTGGCATCGGTATAGATACGCGCGGCCTTCACATACGCGTTCATGAAGCGCTGGCCGATGTCGCGCCGCTTGGTCAAGAGATCATTGCCGTACAAGAGTGCGGCGACCTGCTGGCCCGGATAGACCTGCGCGCCCGGCATCCTCACCGCGACGCCGCTGTTGACGGCCTGGCTCGCGGACGGTTCGGTGGTGATCGAGCCGTCGATGGCCTTCGACGTCAGGGCCACGACCTGCTGCGGGTAGCTCATGTTGACGACGTCGGCGTCCTTGCCGCTGAGCCCGCCCATCTCCAGCGCGACGTTCAGCTTTGAGTTGGTCGCGGAGCCCGGCCCCGCCGCCGCCAGTTTCAATCCCTTGAGGTCGGCGAAGGTCTTCACGCGGCCCGTGTCGATCAAATCCTTGCGGACGATCAGCGGCATGTAATCGTAACCGTCCGGCGAGGAGCCCTTGTCGGCCACGATCTTGACGCCAATGCCGCGCGACACCGCATTGTAAAGACCGGCGGACGACGCGCCCGCGCCGACGTCGATCTGCCCCGCGCCCAGCGGCGCGATCATGCGCGGGCCGGAATCGAAGGGAATGAGTTCGACCTTGAGGTTTTCGTCGGCGAAGAATCCGCGGTCGCGCGCGATGTAGAACACGACATCGCTGATGACTTTATTGACGCCGACCTTCACGACGTCAGGCTGCTGCTGGGCCTGAACCGGACCGGCGAAAGCGAACAGCGCTCCGCACGCCGCCGCAG
Source organism: Bradyrhizobiaceae bacterium (assembly GCA_003963145.1). Classification (GTDB taxonomy): domain Bacteria; phylum Pseudomonadota; class Alphaproteobacteria; order Rhizobiales; family Xanthobacteraceae; genus Afipia. The sequence goes on along the minus strand of RXJJ01000012.1, from coordinate 95,878 downwards.
CTATTGTCTTTCGTGTAACTCGTCGCATATCTCGTCCTCCAAAAATGACCGCGGCTTTGCGCCTGCTGTTATTGGTTGTGTGCCTCTACTCTGCCAAAATCTTCTCCGCCACGCTTTCGGCATCGTCGGCGAGACATTGCGTCAGATCGACGTCTTCCTCGCCCCTGACGTGGATGCGCTTGAAAACCATCGGATCGACATCGACCGGCTTGGTCGCGTCGATGCCCATTTTCGCTCCGATGCCGTTATCGGTGGTGGGATCGAGCTTCGATCCCAGCGCGCCGGACACGACGAGCAGATCGCGATCGGCCTGAAAACGGGTGGCGATCGCCCACTCGATCTCGTTCGGATCGTCGATATCAACGTCCATATCGACAACCACGACCTGCTTCAGGTCGTAGTGCCCGGCGAAGGCACCCATGATGATGTTCTTCGGCTCGCCGTTATTGGTCTTGTCCATCTTAACGACGAGGTGATAGCGGCAGGTGCCGCCGCGCGGCAGCCGCACGTCGCGCACCGAAGGAAAGCTGCGCTGCAGATGTTCAAGCAGAGTGGCCTCGCGCGGAATTTCACCCAACACCAGATGCTCCATGCCGCCGCCGGTGATGGTGTGATAGATCGGCTTCGCGCGATGGGTGATCGCGTCCACCTGGATGACCTCACGATTGGCGCGCGGTCCGTAATATTGCGGGAATTCGCCGAACGGGCCCTCCGGCTCGCGCACGCGCGGCAGGATACGGCCCTCGATCACGATTTCGGCGTGAGCCGGCACGCGTACATCGTTGGTCTTGCACTTCACCATCTCGATGGGATGGCCGAGCAGCGCGCCGGCGATTTCCATTTCGTCCTCGTCCACCGCGGCGATGGCCTGCGAGGCAAGGATGCAGGCCGGGTGCACGCCGACAACGAGCGCGATGTCGAGCGCCTCTCCCGCCTGCTCGGCCATGTCGAAATAATGCCGGGTGTGACGCGGCAGGATGAGAACGCCGATACGGTCCGACCCGCTGACCTGACAGCGATGGATCGAGACATTCTGGATGCCGGTCTTCGGATTGCGCGAGATCAGAAGCGCGGCAGTGATATAGGGTCCGCTGTCGAGTTCGTTGTGCTTGGGGATCGGCAGCTGCCTGAGCAGATCGACCTCCTTGTGCACGACCTCCTGCGCCGGCGCGTTGTCGACTTCGATCCAGGGCAGGCGGTTACGAACCGCATCCTGAAACCGCGTCAGCAATTGGCCGGGCGGCACGCCGATGGATTCGGCGACCCAGTTGCGGTCGGTGAAGATGTTGGACACGACCGGAATGCTGTGTCCCTTCGGCGCGGGAAACAGAACGGCCGAGGTGTGCTCCAGCCTTTTGCCGATCGCCGCAAGCTGATCAATCAGCGACACGCCGGGACGCGCGATCGCGAGGCGGTCGGTGGCGGCAAGCTTGCGCAGCCAGGAGCGCAGATCGGGCACGGCATTATGCCCGGCACCAGAAGCGGCAACGAGACGATCGGATCGCGAATATGGCATCGAAGACATTTTTTATATCCCGGTTCGCATCAGGTCAGGCCCTTGCGCCGGCGCAAATCCTGATCCTCGCCCCAGCGGCTGACGATGCCGACGTCGATTCCATAAAGGTCCAGCACCCGGCCGACCGTGTGGTCGATCATGTCCTCGAGACTTTGCGGCTTGGCATAGAACGCCGGCACTGGCGGGGCGATGATGGCGCCGATTTCCGACAACGCCGCCATCGAGCGCAAATGGCCGGTATGCAATGGCGTTTCGCGCACCATCAACACCAGCCGCCGACGCTCCTTCAGCGTCACGTCCGCTGCGCGCGTGAGCAGCGTCGTTGTCACGCCCGAGGCGATTTCCGACATCGAGCGCATCGAACAGGGCGCGACGATCATGCCCATGGTCGGAAACGAACCGCTGGAAATCGAGGCCGCCATATCGTCGATGGCGTGAACCTTGTCGGCAGACGCCTTGACGTCGGCGATCTTGAGATTGGTCTCGTAGGCGAAGGTCTGCTCCGCCGTCTTCGACATCACCAGATGCGTTTCCACGCCGGCATTACGCAGCAATTGCAGCAGGCGTACGCCATACTGCACCCCCGATGCGCCGGAAATGCCGACAATCAGCCGGCGGCGGTCCGTTTCGCCCATCATTATTATTCGTTTCCTGACCCGATATTATTCGTTCTTGATCTGCTCAGGCTATGGCCCCTTCCCAATCATTTCAAATAATTGCTTTTGATAGTTCCAATCATTATAATTGATCGATGATTTGATGCGAGGGCCGCATGGACCTGAAGCAGCTGCAATATTTCCTGTGCCTGGTGCAGGAAGGAAACGTGACGCGGGCGGCGCGGCAGCTCAACATCGTGCAGCCGGCGCTGAGCATGCAGATCGCCAAGCTCGAAGCCCATTTCGGCAAGAAGCTGTTCTATCGTTCCGCCTATGGCGTTTCGCTTACGGCGGCCGGCGAGAAACTCGCCGAACTCGCGGCCGGTCTGGCGCAGAATGCGGCGAACGTGCAGGAGGAAATGGACCGGCTCGACGGCTCCATCTCCGGCCGCGTGACCATCGGCATGATCACCTCCGCCGCGCAAAGCACCCTTGCCCCCTCAAGCGCAAAGATCGCCGCGCTTTATCCCGGCATTCAGCTCTCGGTCTGCGAGGGTTACACCGACACGCTTGTCGAATGGGTGAACACCGGACAGCTCGACATCGCCATCATCAACATGCCGCCGACCAAGCCTGCGCTGCCGATCCATCACATCGTGGAAGAAGGCATGATGCTCGCGCAAAGCGTCGCGGTGAAATCGCTGCCCGAGAATTTCTCATTCCGCGCCTTGCGGGATATGGACATTGTCATTCCCTCGCGCCGCCATGGCCTGCGCCGGATTCTCGATGCGATGGCCGCGAAGGTCGAGATCAGCCTGAAGCCGCGACTGGAAATCGACACGCTGTCCGCGATCTGCGAAATCGTCGCGAGCACCGATCTTGTGACAGTCTTGCCGGGGATCGCGCTTCATCCCTCCCTTACCGCACGCCGCGTCCGTGCACAGCGGATCAAGCGTCCGGCCGTCACGCGCTCGGTCGCCTGGGTCACGCATCCCAAGCGCACGGTGACGGCGGCGATGGCCGCCGTCATGAAAGTGCTGAGCGAGGATCTCGTGTCGGCGGCGAAATCGGTGAAAATCGCCGGCACCGCCTGACGGATTTGTTCGTCAGGCCGTTTGCTCGAAAATTACGACTGCATGCCCCAGCGTGCGATGGTCGCGCGTTCGATCGAGCGGAAAATGAAATTCTCGATCACAAGCCCGATGATGATCACCGTCAGCAGGCCGGCGAAGACGTTGGCGATATCCAGACTGTTCTTGTTTTCGAAAATGAACCATCCCAGACCGCCCGAACCCGAACTGACGCCGAACACCAGTTCGGCCGCGATCAGGGTCCGCCAGGCGAACGCCCAGCCGATCTTCAGGCCGGTCAGGATATTCGGGAACGCCGCCGGAATCAGAATTTTCCGAATGTAAGAAAAACCGCTCAGCCCGTAATTGCGCCCGACCATCTTCAGCGTGCTGCTGACCGACAGAAAGCCGGAATGCGTGTTGAGCGCGATCGCCCATGTCACCGAATGCACGAGAACGAAGACGAGACTGCCATTGCCGAGCCCGAACCAGATCAGGGCCAGCGGCAACAGCGCAATCGCGGGCAACGGATTGAACATCGACGTGAGGGTTTCGAGGAAATCCGTGCCGATCCGCGACATGATCGCCAGCGCCGTCAATAGCGCCGCGATCACCACGCCGCAGACATATCCCATCGTCAGCACCTTGATCGACGACCAAGCGCGATCTGGCAGGACGCCGCTGACGAAGGAGGCGTAAAACGCCTTGATTGTCGCGCCGAAGGTCGGAAACAGCAAATCGTTGTTGAGGTAACGCGCATACGCTTCCCACGCCAGCGCCAGACAGATCAGGATCAGCGTCTTGCGCAGCCATGCCTGGTTATAAAGACGGTCGATCAGCGAAAGCGGCTTTTCGACGACGACCGGAAGATGCGCCGCCGTTTCGGTATCGCGAACCAGTTCAGGCCTGATCGGTGTGAATCCGGAGTTCATTGCAAGAACCGCCCTAGACATTTTCCGTCTCCTCGATCTTGTCGGCGAACAACATGTGCTGAATTCGCGATTCGAGTTCCGCGGCGCACTCGCCCTGCACGCCGCCGTTCAGCTCGGCCTTGACCTGACCCGGATGCGGCGACAACAGCAGAATGCGCGTTCCGATCTTGATGGCTTCAGGAATGGAGTGGGTCACGAACAGAACGGTGAAGTGGGTTTCATCCCACAGCATCATCAGTTCGTCCTGCATCTTGCGCCGGGTCAGCGCGTCGAGCGCCGCGAACGGCTCGTCCATCAGCAGAATATCCGGCTCCATCGCCATGCCGCGCGCAATGGCCACGCGCTGCTTCATGCCGCCCGACAGCATGTGAGGATAGCTGTCGGCGAATTTGCTCAGATTGACCTTGTCGATGTAATGCATCGCGCGCTCGTTTGCTTCCGCGCTCGATAACTGCCGGGTGCACTCGAGCGGAAACATCACGTTCTCGCGCACCGTCTTCCACGGCAGCAATTGGTCGAATTCCTGAAACACCATCATCCGGTCCGGGCCCGGATGCCTGACGAGATTGTCCTTGAGCCGGATCTCGCCTTCCGTCGGGGTCATGTAGCCGCCGACCGCCTTGAGCAGCGTGGACTTGCCGCAACCCGAAGGCCCCAGCAGAACGAACCTGTCGCTCTGAAAAACGTCGAAGTCGATGCGGTACGTCGCCGTGACCAGATGGTCCGGCGTCTTGTATTGAAGCGTGACGCCCTTGACGTTCAGAAGCGGCGTGGAGGTCTGCATGCTTGAACCTCTTTCGATTAAAATTCCCATTCGGCGCGACGTGCGAGTAATCTGGACTGGACGATCACTGGCCGGTCAACGGCCCTCAAAATCCGGTTTGCGTTTTTCGATGAAGGCTCGCATCCCTTCCTCCTGATCGCGTGACGCGAACAGCATCTCGAAGGCTTTGCGCTCGAGCATCAGCCCCGCATCGAGGGATGCATCCATGCCTGCCAGCACCACCTCCTTGATCTGTTCGATGGCAAGCGGCGGCATCGACGCGATCGTGGTCGCGGTTCGCAGCGCGGCGTCGAGAACCTTGTCGTCCGCGACCACCTCGCTGACGAAGCCGAGACGAAGGGCTTCCTGCGCAGTGACATGCTCGCCGGTGAGCAGCATCTTCATGGCGCGGTACTTGCCGATGGCCCGCGTCAGCCGCTGCGTCGCGCCGCCGCCGGGCATGATGCCGACGCTGACTTCCGACTGGCCGAATTTGGCGCCCTCGCCCGCGATTATAATGTCTGCCTGAAGCGCAAGCTCGCAGCCGCCGCCCAGCGCGAAACCGTTGACCGCCGCGATCACCGGCTTGCGGCAGCCCGCGATCACTTTCCAGAAATAGAGAACCCGCCGCGACATCATGTCGATGGGGCTGGAATCGACGATCTCCTTGAGATCGGCGCCGGCCGCGAACACGCGCTCGTTGCCCGTGACAATGATGCACCTCGTCTGCCGGTCGGCGGACAGCGCCTGAAACCGTTCCGCCAGTTCGGCACGCAGCGGATCGTTCAGCGCGTTGCGGGCTTCGGGCCGATTCAGTTTCAACAGCGCGACATGCTCGTGCGGGCGCTCCAACAAAGTCAGCGACATTCCAAATCTCCTGGCAAAGTCCCTTCGATGCGATCCGATTGCGTCATGACGTATGATGCCCCGGGACACTGCCATCGTTTGCGTTGAGCATCATCAGCCAGTCGACGGCGGTCGCCGTCTTCGGGCCGAGCATAATCGGATTGAGATCGAGGGTCGAAAGGCGCGGCCCCAGCGCCGCACCGAGACGCGAAACGGCGCAGATCATCTGCGTAAGGGCCTTCCGGTCGACCGCAGGGCGGCCGCGCACGCCGCCCAGCACCGCCTTGCCGTGCAGGTCGTCGAGCATGTCCCCGGCCTCGCCTTCGCAGAGCGGCACCTTGCGGAACGCCACGTCGCGCAGCACCTCGATGAGAACGCCGCCCAGCCCTGCCATGATCACCGGGCCGAACACCGGATCGTTTTGCAGGCCAATCACGAATTCGGTGTCGCCGCCCGCCATTCCCTGCACGATCACGCCTTCGAGCCGTGCCGCCGGATCGTGACGCCGCGCGCGGTCCATGATGGTGTCGAACGCGCTCCGGACGTCATCGTCATTGTTGAGCCGCAACATGACGCCGCCGGCCTCGGTCTTGTGCAGAATATCCGGCGATTCGATTTTCACCGCGACCGGATAGCCGATGGTTCGCGCCGCGTTCGCAGCCTCGTCGGCCGATTTCGCCAGCACCGTCGCGGTATGCGGCACACCGTTGCGATCGAGAAGCTGAACGCCATCCATCGTGGAAAGCACGCCGCCCGACTGAATGTCGATCCGAGGAATCTTGATGTCCTTGCGCTGGCCGGAACGCTCCAGCCATGTGCGGCGGGCCTGCGCGTAATGAACGAGCGCGGCAACCGCGTCCACGGCGGGCTCCGCGCCGCGCAATACGGCGATGCCGAGATCCCGCAACGCACGAACGCCAGCTTCGGGCGCGGCCACCCAGCACACCACGAAAGGCTTGGTCACCTGATCGCGGATTTCCTTGAGCACCTGCACCAGCTTTTCGACATGCCCTTCCATCAGCTGGAACCAGATGATGCCGACATCGATGTTGGGATCGGCCAGCATCAGCTTCACGCTCTCGAGCAACAGGTTCGGATCGGCGACGAACTGTCCGGTGACGTCGACCGGATTTCCGACCGCGCCGAAACCGGGAATGACCTTGTGCAACGCCTTCTGGGTTTCGGGCTGAAGGATCGGCACCGACAGGCCGACCTCCTGCGCGCGATCGGCCATCAGCACACCGGCGCCGCCCGATTGCGTGAGAAGGCCGATGCCGTTGCCTTCGGGCAGTTTGCAGCAGGACAAAACCTCGACGATGTCGAGCATGTGCTCTTCGTTACGCGCGCGGATCACGCCGTACTGGCGCGCGATGCCGTCGAACACGACATCGTCGCCGGCCAGCGATCCGGTATGCGAAGCGGCCGCGCGGGCTCCCGCCCCGAGCCGCCCGACCTTGGTGACGACCAGAGGCTTGGCCGCGGCCATCGCAGCCTCGGCCAGCGCCGTGAAGTCGTTTCCGTTCTTCAATCCCTCGATGTAGCCCGCGCCGACCTTCACGCGCGGATCGCAAATGACCTCGCGCATGATCTCGGAGAAATTCAGATCGGCCTCGTTGCCCGTGTTGACGAAATAGCCGAGCCCGAGGCCGCGTCGCCGCGCCAGCGCCGCGATGGCCGTGCCGAACGCGCCCGATTGCGTGACGAACCCGACAGGGCCCGACGGCGTTTCCGCATCGGCATACTGGCTGAAGGTGGCGATCACCTTGTCGAAGGCATTGATCAGGCCAAGGCAGTTCGGCCCGCAGATGCGCACGCCTCCGGCGCGCGCCGCCTCGATCACCTCCCTCTCGTGCTGACGGCCGGCATCGCCCATCTCGGAAAAGCCGGAGCTGAAAATGATCGCGGCGGGCACATTTTTAGCGCCGAGCTCACGCACGGCTCCCAGCACCTCGCTCGCCGGCAGGACGATGATCGCAAGATCGACCTCTCCCTCGATTGCGCCGACGCTTGGATAGGCGCGCAGGCCGCCGATGCTTTCGGCGCGCGGATTGACCGGATAGATGCGCCCGGCATACCCCTTGTCGAGCAGGTGCTTCAGCGGACGGCCGCTGATCTTCCGGAAATCGGACGACGCACCGAGGATGGCAATGGAGCGCGGCGCCAGCAGCGCCTTCAAGGCGCTCTCGCCTACCGTGTCCTGCGATTCCAGCGGCATCCTTTGACTCTGAACCTTCACATTATTCTCCCTGCGGCGTTTGCCGCGCTTTTCTTAATTCGAGAATGCCGAAATGCCGGTCTGCGCGCGGCCGAGCACCAGCGCATGAATGTCGTGCGTGCCCTCGAGCGTGTTGACGGTTTCGAGATTCATCAGATGACGGATGACATGATATTCGTCAGAGATGCCGTTGCCGCCGTGCATGTCGCGCGCCATGCGCGCCACCTCCAGCGCCTTGCCCGCGCAGTTGCGCTTGAGCAGCGACACCATTTCTGGCGAGGCCGTGCCTGCATCGCGCATCCGGCTGATGTGAAGACAGGCCAGAAGACCGAGCGCGATCTCGGTCTGCATGTCGACCAGCTTCTTCTGGATCAGCTGATTGGCCGCGAGCGGCCGCCCGAACTGCTTGCGCTCCAGACAATACTGCCGCGCAGCGTGCCAGCAGAATTCGGCGGCACCCATCGCGCCCCAGATGATTCCGAAGCGCGCATTGTTGAGACAGCCGAACGGCCCTTTCAGTCCCTGAACGCCGGGCAGCAGATTTTCCTCTGGCACGAAAACATCGTCCATGAAGATCTGCCCGGTCGGCGATGCGCGCACCGAAAACTTGCCTTCGATCTTCGCCGTCGTAAGACCCTTCATGCCGCGCTCGAGGATGAAGCCGCGTATGATGTCATCCTCCGTCTTCGCCCAGACGATCATGATGTCGGCAATCGGCGCATGGGTGATCCACGTCTTGGCGCCGGTCAGGCGAAAACCGCCCTCAACCCGCCTGGCGCGCGTCGTCATGCCGGACGGGTCCGAGCCGTGATCGGGCTCGGTCAGACCGAAGCATCCGATCAGGTCGGCGCGCGCCATTTTGGGCAGATATTTCTGACGCTGGGCCTCGGATCCATAGGCGTAGATCGGCAGCATCGACAACGTGCTTTGCACGCCAAGCGCGGAGCGAAAGCTGGTGTCGACGCGTTCGAACTCCCGCATGATGAGCCCATACGAGACATAGCTGATGCCGGCGCAGCCATAGCCATCGATCGTGGCGCCGAGAAAGCCGAGATCGGCCATCTCCTTCATCACCTCGATATCGAACGACTCGTCCCGGTTCGACTTGAGGATTCGCGGCATCAGCTTCTCCTGCGCGTAGGAACGCGCAGTGTCGCGGATCAGCAACTCCTCTTCGCTCAACAGGGCGTCGAGCTGGAGCGGGTCGTCCCACTGGAATTTTCCTCCGGTGAGAGTGACCGCGCTTGTGTCGACCGGTTTGCTCAGGACTGAAACTGCCATCGGCGCACCTTTGTCTCGTTCATGACCGGACCTGCATCCAATCAGCTGCCGGGCAGCGAATGGATTTCCGGGAAGAACAGATCCTGCCAGTTGTTCGGCTTGGTCTTGATCAGGCCGATATCGCTCATGAAGTCCGCGTACTTCATGATGTTTTTCGGCGTCGTCGTGTATTCGGAATGGGGATCGTTGAGGATCGCGAGCGTATCCTCGATCGATTCCTTGCCGTTCGTGCTCTTGACGTAGATTTCCGCCGCCTGCCGCTTGTCCTTGTTGATCAGGTCGATCGCTTCCTGGAAGGCGTCGAGGAAAACCTTGTAGACCTTCGGATTGTCGCGGCGGAACGCGGCGGTGGTCCAGACCACCTCGCAGGTCGCGGGGCCGATGATGTCGTAGGAATCCAGCACCTTGTGAATGCCGGGCTTGGTCAACTCCTGATAGTTGTAGGGCGGCGAGGCAAAGTGGCTGTCGATACCGCCGGCGTTCGACAGCATGGCCGCCATCGCCTCGGGATGAGCCAGAGTGACGCCGAGCTTGTCGAGCCGCTGCGCCTGATCCTTGCCCCATTCCTTGGCCGCCGCCATCTGCAGCATGATCGCCTGAATCGAGATCGTCGCCGCCGGCATCGCGATGCGGTTGCCGTCGGTGAGATCCTTGATCGTCTTGACCTTGGGATCGCGGGTGTTGAGGTAGATCGGCAGCGAGTCCATCGCCGCGACCGCGCGCACATCCATCTTGCCCTGGGTCTTCGCCCACAGGATCAGGAACGGAGGCACGCCGCCGGAGGCGAAATTGAGACTTCCGGAAATCAACGCATCATTCATGGCGCTGCCGCCGGTCATGCGCTGCCACCTCACCTGAAGATTCGGGATGCCCGCTTTCTCGGCCTGCTTCTCCACCATGCCCGTCTGCTCCATGATGATGAGCGGCAGGAACAGAAGGCCATATTGCTTGGCAATCGTGACTTCGCTGACTTCGGCACGCGCCGAAGCAATTCCGAGATTGAGCGCCAGGGCAGCTGTCAGCAGCACGCCCGTCTTCCGCAAGATGGCTGTCGTGCGAATAAAAGCGATCATTGATACGTCTCCCATGACCTTGTGAAATGAACGAGCGAACGAATCAGCTTCCCTGCAGGGAATGGATTTCCGGAAAGAACAGGTCTTTCCAGCTGTCCGGCTTGCGCGGGATGACCCCCATGCGGAACATGAAGTCGGTGTATTTGGTGACGTTGTGCGGAACGACCGTGTATTCCAGCACCTTCTTGTCGGTCAGCATCGCGACCAGTTCCTCGATGGAATAGGCCTTGGTGCTGTCGGCATCCCGATAAATCTGCGCGGCCTTTGTCGGATCGTTGTTGATCAGGTCGATCGCTTCTTTATAGGCGGCGAGAAAAGCCGCGTAGGTTTTCGGATTTTCGTCGTGGAATTTCTGCGTGGTCCAGATCAAATTGTTGGTCGCCGGACCGCCGAGCACATCATAAGATTTCAGCACGGTATGAATGCCGGGTGTCTTGATCTCCCGCGCGTAGAACGGCAGCGCCGACGCCGCGCTGTTGATCTCGCCGATCCCCGACAGCAGCGCTGCACTGCCTTCGGCGTATGAGCGTGCCACCGTCAAAGGATCGAGCTTGTAAGCATTGCCTTTTCCGAATTCCTGCTCCGCCGCCATCTGCAGCACGATGGCGTTGACCGACACCTTGACGGCGGGCATCGCGATCCGGTCCGCATCTGTGAAATCCTTGATGGACTTGACGTTCGGATTGCGGGTGTTGATGTAGATTTCCGAGGTCGATTGCGAACTGATGGCGCGTACCCGGCCATTGCTCTTGGCCCATAAAGTGATGAGAGGGGCCACACCACCGGAGGCAATATCGAGGCTGCCGGACAGCAAGGCGTCGTTCATGACGTTGCCGCCCGCAAAGGTCACCCATTTCGTCTTGACGCCCTTAAGCCCGGCGGCCTCGGCGTGCTTCTCCAACAACCGCTCGCGCTCCATCACCTGAAGAGGCAGATAGGCCAAGCCCGGCTGCCGGGCTATTCTCAACTCCGACACTTCCGCGCTGGCGGAATTTGTGCCGAACATCGCAACGGCCAGGATCGCGGCGACAAGCGTCATCGCGCCTGAAAAGGCGCCTCTGCGGATAGTCATGTTCTCCTCCCTTCGCCTGGCCAATCCCCGTTCTGTGTGTCCTCTGCGGGACCGGGTTATGGCCTAGACTGTTACGTTAGAAACATCAGACTCGCTCCAGAACCATCGCAACTCCCTGTCCGACACCGACGCACATACTGACGACGGCATATTTTCCGTTGCGCCGCTGTAGCTCACGCGCAGCCGTCAGCACAAGCCGCGGACCCGATGCACCAAGCGGATGACCGAGAGCGATGGCGCCGCCGTTCGGATTTACCCGGGGATCGTCCGCATCGACGCCAAGCTGGCGCAGGCACGCAAGAACCTGCGCTGAAAAGGCCTCGTTGATCTCGATGACGTCCATGTCGTTCAATTTGAGCTTCGCGCGCTCCAGCGCCTTCTTGATCGCCGGCACCGGACCGATGCCCATCACGCGGGGCTCCACGCCGACACTCGCCGCTGAAAGAATCCGCACCATCGGCGCGCTGCCGGCCTTTTCGCCCGCCTCGCGCGAACCGACCGTCAGCACGACAGCACCGTCATTGATGCCCGAGGCATTGCCCGCCGTCGTCACGCCGCCATCGTGGATCGCGCGCAGCGATCCGAGCGTCTCCAGCGAGGTGTCGGCGCGCGGGAATTCATCGTCCTGCACTGTCACCTGCACGCCCTTCTTCGGGCCGGCGACCTGGATCGCGGCGAGTTCGGCGTTGAAAAAGCCATCCGATTTCGCCGCGGCGTATTTCTGCTGCGAGAGCAATGCAAAGCGATCGACCTCATCGCGGCTCAGCTGATGTTCGCGGGCAAGGTTGTCCGCGGTCTGCGGCATGGTGTCGGCGCCGTAGCGCTTCTCGATCTCCCGATTGGGAAAGCGCGCGCCGACGGCGGAATCGAAGATCTTCATGTCGCGCGAGAATGCCGCTTCGGCCTTGCCCATGACGAAGGGCGCGCGGCTCATGCTCTCGACGCCGCCGGACAGAAACAGGTCGCCCTCACCGGCCGTGACGGCATGCGCCGCGCTGACCAGCGCGCCGAGTCCGCTGCCGCAATTGCGCTGAATGACGGTGCCGCCGAGTCCGACAGGCATTCCGGCGAGCAGGGATGCGTGGCGGGCCACGCAGCGGCTGTCCTCGCCAGCCTGATTGGCACAGCCCACAATAACATCCTCGAATTCGTCCGCCGCGAACTTGCTGCGGGACATCACCGCCTGCATGACCTGCGCAAGCAGATCGTCCGGGCGTATCCGCGCAAGACCGCCGCCTTGCCGACCGAAAGGAGAACGCAATCCATCATAAACATAGGCTTCCAACATATCCGGCTCCGTCCTGGTCGTTTTCTTGTCGTGTATGTCTTGAGTTGTTCAGTCCTGCAGGGTCAGCGGCGCGCCAAGCTCGGCGCGGCGCGCGAGCCAGAGCGTGGGGCGATAACGCGGGTCACCGTACCGACGCTGCATGTTTTTCAGGATCTTGAGTATGGTGGAAGCGCCGAGCGCATCGCCAAAGGCGAGCGGCCCGTGCGGATAGCCAAGACCGAGCTTGACGGCCTTGTCGATATCGCTGGCGGATGCGGTCCGCAGCTGGGCCACGGACGATCCGATATTGACGATCATCGCGACAATCCGCTGGGCGATGAAGCCGGGGCTGTCGCGGGTTACGGTCACGGCCACGCCATCCTGCGACAGCAGCGTTTTGGCGGCTTCCAGATATTGCGTCTGCGTCACCGGCGTCGACATGATGGTGCGGCGCTTTTGCAGATCGAACAGGGTATCGACGGCCACCACGCGTCCGGCATCCAGCCCCTGCTCTACCGCGCATTGCGTCGCATCGTCTCCGATCGGAGTGACCAGACACAGCGCCTTATCGGACGGCTTGTCCCCGGTTTCGACCCTCACACCGAGCTGGTTCGTCAGGGCGATCAATTTCCTCGCGGCATCGGGCTCCGCTGGACTCACCCAGACCGGCACGGATATGTCGCCGGATGGCGGCTTCGGCGACGCCGCCGCTGTCTCCTTGCTCTCGTCATACTCATAGAACCCGGCCTTGGTCTTGCGGCCGAGCAACCCGGCATCGACGCGGCTTTGCATCAGGACGGAAGGCCGGTAGCGCGGCTCGTCATAAAACTGCCGGTAGATCGCCTGAGTCGCGGGATGATTGACGTCGAGGCCGACAAGATCGAGAAGCTCGAACGGACCCATGCGAAAGCCGGCGGCGTCACGCATCACCGCATCGACCTCGGCGAATGTGGCAATGCCTTCCGCGACGAGGTGCGCCGATTCCAGCGTGTAGGCCCGGCCGACCTGATTGACCAGAAATCCCGGCGCATCCTTCACCCGCACCGGCTCGCGGCCCATGCGGCGGCCGACATCCATCAGCGCATCGCCGACGCATGGCAGCGTCCGCAAGCCGTCGATCACCTCGACCAGCTTCATCAGCGGCACCGGATTGAAGAAATGGAAGCCGACGACGCGCTGCGGCCGGCGGCATTTCGACGCAATGGTGGTGATGGAAAGCGAGGAGGTATTGCTGGCGAGGATGCAATCGTCCGAAACGATGCTTTCGAGCTGTGCAAAAAGATCCTGCTTGAGCGCGAGATCCTCGGCAATCGCCTCGATGACGAGGTGGCAGCCCGCCAGTCCATTCAGGCTGTTCAGCGGTTCGACCAGCGCAATCGCCTCACGGGCTTTCGCGGCATCCATGGCGCCCTTTTCGGCGGCGCGCAAAAGCATCTTCTCGATATGCTGTTTTGCATCGGCCACGGCTTCCGGCCGGCTGTCGATCAAAAGCACTTTCATGCCGCCGGTGGCGGCAACCTGCGCGATGCCGCGTCCCATGGCTCCGGCGCCGACGACTCCCAATACGAGCCCGGTCTTCGGCAGAATCTCTCCCAAGCGACACTCCCTAATTCTGAACGGACTTTTCGTCCTTGGCTCGGCAGCCGCTGCCTTGCGGCACGACTAATCGAGCAACATCAACCTAAGGGATCGCACGCACATTATTCAAATTTATATATCGAATGATTGTTATTCATCCGTATGATGTTGTTAGCTGGTGCAACGGCAGCACATTCACAATGTGAAGTATGCATGCGGAAGCCATTGGATATTGCAATGCACACACCTCATCCGGAAAAGCGCTCGGGAAAGACGCCCTCGCTGAACCTCCGAAATGTCGACCTCAACCTGCTGACGGTGTTCGACACTATTCTAAGCGAGCGCAGCCTGACCCGCGCCTCGGCCAAACTCAACATGAGCCAGCCGGCGATCAGCAACGCGCTCGCGCGATTGCGCGCGGTAATCGACGACCCGCTGTTCGTGCGCACGGCGCAGGGCATGCTACCGACGTCGCGCGCGAAACAGCTCGCCGGTCCGGTGCGTCAGGCGCTCGACCTCATCCAGAACAGCCTTCGCGAACAGGAGGCATTCGAATTCGAAACCACCAAGCGCAAATTCGTCATTGCGATCGGCGATTACGGCGAGGCTGTGATCATGCCGCGCTTCGTGGACTGGCTCGCCCAGGTCGCGCCCAACATCCAGATCCAGATCAGGCCGGAACTCGGACGGTACATCAAGGAAGAGCTGCGCGAGGGCACGGTCGATCTTGCGATGGATTATTTTCGCATCCGGGGCGATGAATTCCACAACGTCCATATGATGGACGAACATCTGGTGTCGATGGTACGGCTGGATCATCCGACGATCGGCGACCACCTCAGCCTCGAGGATTACACGCGCCTGCCGCATGTGATGCTGACGCAGGACAAGCCCATCGTGGACTCCGTGTTGAAGTCGCATGGACTCAACCGCATCATTGCGCTCCAGGTCCCCCACTTCCTCTCAATGCCGCTGATCGTGCAGAAAACGAATTTCATCTGCACCATCCCCAAACGCATGGCGCTGGTCTACGCCGATTTTTTCAGGACCAGAATTCTGAGGACGCCGCTGGAATTCCCGAATATCCCGATCTATTTCATGTGGCATCAGTCAGCCGACGGCGATCTCGGTCATCGCTGGCTGCGCAATGCGCTGTCCGAATTGTGTCAGAGGCTTTGAGCGAACAGCTCAAATTCAGCGGACGGCAAAAGGCGGTTACAGCACTTCGGCGGCATAGCGGTTGCGGCGCGTGTCGCAGCGGCTGATGCGCAGTTCCACCGGACGGCCGCTGACATCGGTGGCGACACGCGAAATTTCGAGAAGCGGCGCACCCGGCTTCAGATCGAGGCGCTTGGCTTCCTCCGCTGTCGCGGCGACGGCGGCGAGCCGCTCGATCGCGCGCACGATGCTGATGCCGAACCTCTCCTGATAGATGACGTACATCTCGTCATCCATTTCGATATGCGTCTCGACCGAGAGATCGGGCATCACGTCGACAGGGACGAAAATGCGCTCGAAGATCGCCGGCTTGCCCTCGAAGCTGCGGACCCGTGTGATGGCGTGAACCATGGCATTGGCGTTCAGCGAAAGCAGGCTGGCCTGCTCGCGTGTGGCGCGCTGCTCGCGCTGCGACAGCACGACGCTGGTCGGGATCAACCGCGTATCGTCGAGGCCGACCATCCGGAAAAACTGATACAGCGCCTTGTCGCGTGAGTGCCGGGCGATGAACGTGCCGACGCCCTGCCGGCGCACGATCATCCGGTCGGTCTCGAGTTCGTTCAGCGCCTTGCGGACGGTGCCCTGGCTCACATTATATTCGGCGGCGAGCTCGAATTCGCTGGGCAGCATCTGGCCCGGCTTCCAGCCACCGGCGCCGATCCGCTTGACGAGCAGCGCCTTCACCTGTGCGTACAGGGGAAGATATTCGGCATGGCCGATGGATGCTGCTGCTTCGTCGCTCACGTCGTCCGCCGTTGGAGCCGTCTTATGTATCGAGTCGTCTTATATAAAGTATCATAGACATTTCCCCGCCGAACCCCGGCAGAGAGGGAATACCCACACCGAAATGGCGCATCAAGCCCTTGCGGGCATGACGTTTTCCTCCAGGATCGCGGCGATTTCGGGCGGCACGTTCAGTCCGTTCTTTTCCGCCTTCGCCCGATTCGCCAGCCGCCGCGCCCCCGGCAGCCGCGCACCCTGCTGCGCCTCGATCGCTTCAACAAGCCTCGCCATCCGTTCCGTGAACCGGGCATGTCCGAAACCCGCCGGGTCGATCCCCAGCAGCAATTGTCCTGTCAGAGGCGGGCCGCCCTTGTCGTCCAGAAACGACGATGCCTCGAAAGCGAGGTTCGCGCCGGGAATGCATGCGGCCAGAACCTCCACCATGAAGGCCAGCGCCGCGCCTTTGGCGTCGCCAAGCGGAATCATCGTACCCTGCAGCGCCTTCGCCGGATCGGTGGTCGGCTGGCCATCGGCATCGAGCGCCCAGCCCTCGGGAATGCTCTCGCCTTTTTGTTTCGCGGTGACGATCGGCCCGCGCGCCACTTTCGACAGCGCCATGTCGACCACCGCCGGATCGCGGCCTTGGACCGGCGCTGCGAAAGCGATGGGGTTGGTGCCGAACACCGGCTCGCGGCCTCCCCATGGCGCCATCGCGCTCGGCGTGTTCGCGAACAACAGCGCCACAAGTCCCTTCTTCGCCAGAGCCTCGCACGGCAGACCCGCCGCGCCGCAGTGATTGGAATTGCCGATAGCGGCCACGGCGATACCTTGCCTCGCGGCAAGCGCAGGCAATTCGGCAATCGCAAGATCGATTGCAGGATAGGCAAAGCCCCTGGCGGCATCGATGGCGAGAACGCCCGGACGCGGCCTGCTCATGACCGGCGCGGCACGGCCGTCGATCTTGCCGCTTCTGACCATCGCCAGATAAGTCGGCACGCGCGACAGGCCATGCCCTTTCAATCCATCGGCCTCGGCGGTCACCAGCGCCCGCGCAACCGAGCGTGAGGCGTCATCGCTGCATCCGCCGGCGAGAAATACATCGCGGACGCGGGCCGTGAGATCGGCGATGGAAAGTGTCGTCATGATGACAGAACCCGTTTTACATTCTCGACCGTGACCCACGAGACCCTGGTGTTGGATTCATCGGTGACACCGGCAATATGCGGCGTGAGGATCACATTGGGCAAGCCGGCGAAGATGCCGCCCTTGTCCGCGCCGAGCGGCTCCTCCGTGAACACGTCCAGCGCGGCTCCGCCCAGCTTCCTGATCGCCAGGGCCTGCGCCAGCGCGGCTTCATCCACCACACCGCCGCGCGCGGCGTTGATGAGGATGGCGTCCGGGCGCATGCGCGACAGAGCGGCGGTGCCGATCATGTTTCTCGTCTCGTCCGTCAGGGGAACGTGAAGGCTGACGACATCAGCGAGCGACAGCAGATTATCCAGCGTCTCCCGGCGCACGTTTGCGGCCCTGAACACGTCATCCTTGGCGAACGGATCCGACGCGATCACCTGCATTCCCATCGCGCTAGCGAGCTTCGCCGTCAGCCGGGCAATCGATCCGAACCCGACGAGGCCGATGACCTTCCCGGCCATTTCGCGGCCGATCAGCGCGTTGCGCGGCCATTTTCCGGCGGCGACGTCGGGCGATGCGCCATAGGCGCCGCGCAGCAGCAGCATCGCGGTGCAGATCACATATTCGGCAACCGACAGATCGTTCGCGCCCGACGCCGGCAGCACCGCGATATTGCGCGCCTTGCAGGCTGCAAGATCGATATTGTCCAGACCGACGCCGAGCCGCCCGACCGCGCGCAGACCGCTCGCGGCCTCGAGCAGCGGCCCACGCACCTGCGTCCGGTTGCGAACGATGAGCGCACGCGCATTCTTGACGCGCGTTTTCAGTTCGTCAGGACGATCGACGAGGCCCGGATCGTAGAAACAGTCGAATCCGCTCAGCCCCTGCGTGATCGCCTCCTCGTCCATGAATTCGCAAATGACGATGTCCGACACGCGCCCTCAAACTCCGCGAACCGTTGCCCGGCTCTTCTCGTTCAGACGAACGGGCGGCAGGTGAGTGCCGCCCGCTGGATTTACGCGCTGCGATAAAGCTTGGTTAGCGAGAATTCGCGATGCCCAAGCGATTCCGCCGCCGTCAGTCGGCCGTTTGCCGTGCGCACGATCATGTCAATCAGCGCATCGCCCGCCTGATCGAGGGTCATGTCGCGGCGGAGCACGCCCGTCACGTCGACGTCGATATGCTCGCCCATCGTCCGCACGGTCTTCGGATTGCCGCTGATCTTGATCACCGGGATGATCGGATTGCCGATGACATTGCCCTGCCCGGTGGGGAACGTGTGAACCACATAACCGGCGGCGGCCATCAGGGTTACGCATTCAGCCGCGGCCGACGACGTGTCCATATAATAAAGTCCCGGCCCCTTGGCCGGCGCTTCCGCCGGCTCCAGCGCATCGATGAATTTCGACTTGTGGCCGATCTTCTCCAGGTTGCCGAGCGCCTTCTCCTCGATGCTCGACAGACCGCCAACGATGTTGCCCTTGGTCGGCTGGGAATCGGACAGGTCGTCGGTCTTGTGGGCCTCGATGACGTCGTCCTGGTACGCCTTCCACATCTTATACCATTTGTCGGCGATCGCCGGCGACGCCGCCCGCTCCTTGCACAGATGCTCGGCGCCGGTGATTTCCGACGTCTCGCCGAACACACCGTAAATGCCGTGCGGGATCAGCTTGTCGTACATGTTGCCGACGGTCGGGCAAGACGACAGGCCGGTGGTGGTGTCGGACTCGCCGCATTTGGTCGAGACCCACAGATCCGAGATCGGGCACAGCTCGCGCTCGAGTTCGGTCGCCCATTGCACGAAGCGCTTGGCCTGATAGCTGGCGCGCGAGATGGTGTTGATGTCGCCATGGGTTTCGATGCCGAAACCGACAACCGGCTTGCCTGTCTTGGCGATGCCCTCGACCACGCGGCTGGTCCAGCCTTCCTCGATGCCGATGACGACCACGGCGGCGACGTTCGGATTCGAACCGGTCCCGATCAGGGTACGGAAATGAACCTCGAGGTCCTCGCCAAACTGCAGACGGCCGTAGGAATGCGGAATGGCGATGGTGCCCTTGATGTTGTTGGCGACCGCTTCGCACGCGGCGTTCGACAGATCGTCGAGCGGAAGAATGAGGACATGGTTGCGGACGCCGACACGGCCGTTTTCGCGTCGCCAGCCCCAGAATTTCGCGTTCTTGAAATCCTTCGAGGCGCGGGTGCCGGGAAGGTTCTTCGTCGTCAACTGATCCGTTGCGCCTCCGACGAAAGGCGACTTCATTTCAACGATATTGCTCAGCGACATGTGAACCTCACCAACGCTTGGTCTTGTGATTGTGGATATGGACGTGACGGCCCTTCGGAGCGTCGCCGACCATTTTGCCGACGTCCTGGCCGTACTTGATCACGGTGTCGCCCTTCTTCAGGTCGATCAGCGCGACCTTATGGCCAATCGGAATGTCGTCCTTCACGTCAACGTTGAAGGTGGTGTCGTTCTCGGTGACGACTCCGAAAGCCTGGGTGCCGGCTTTCAGGTCCTCGACCACGACGACCGCGACATTGTCCTTCGGACTATGCGCAAGCACGTGCGGCACCTTCGAGTTCGTTGCGGCCTTTGGCGGGGCTTTGGGCGCGGCAACTGGAGCGTTCATGTTGGTCTCCCGGTCGTTATGGTCTGGTGGAACAGTCGCAGTCTTGTATAAGACAATAGATAGAACAGTCAAGCGCAGAGCACCTATGCGGCGGCCTCCCGCAGCAGCGTTTCGCCGGGCCGGACGCGGGTGAAGGCGACCGGCGCGGTACCGATATCGATGGCGTCGCCCTCCATCCGGACCACGGTGTAGCGTGAGGTCGCCAGATCCGATGCCGTTGGATGATCCTCGCGGAAATGCGCGCCGCGGCTATCGATGCGTGCCGTCGCGGCGGCGCAGATCGCACGGCTGACCAGCACGAGGTTTTCCAGATTGAGGCGGTCCATCCAGGTCAGGTTGTAACGGCGGTCGCCGTCGGCCACCCCGCTCTGCTCGACTTGCCGGGCCAGACCATCGAGAACATCCGCGCCGCGCCCGAGTCCTTCCGCGCTTCGCAAAATGCCGACATCGTTCCACATGACGTCCATCAGCGTTTCGCGCATTCCGGCAAGATCGCCGGACGGCCTGCCGAGCGGCGCGAAAGCCCGATCGAGCGAGCGCTGCATGATGGCTGTATCCGGCTCCGAAAATGTCTTGTCATTGAGAATGGCACGCGCCATCGACGAACCCGCGATGCCGCCGAACACCGTCGAATTGGCGACGCCGTTGCCGCCGAGCCGATTGGCGCCATGCACGCCGCCGGTATCCTCGCCGGCCGCGTAGAGCCGCGGCATCGAGGTGCGGCAGTCGAGATCGAACATTACGCCGCCCATCATGTAATGCGCGGTCGGGATCACCTCGACGAGACCGCCAGCGAGATCGAAGCCGCAATCGGCGCAGCGCTCCACCATGCCCTTGAACGCGCGGCGCACGTTGTCCGGCCCGAGGTGACTCATCTTGATATGAACGCCGCCGTTCTTCGTCGAGAAGCCCTTGCGGATCTGGTACATGATCGAACGGCTGACGATGTCGCGCGTGGCACGCTCGCCGCGCTCGTCATAATCGAACATGAAGCGTTCGCCGCGCGAATCCAGCAATTGTCCGCCCGCGCCGCGCAGGCCCTCCTCGAGGACCGTGCCGGTCATGCGCGTGCCCGGCCCCGCCAGCAGGCCGGTGGGATGGAATTGCACCATTTCAAGATCGCGAAGCGAAAGACCGGCGCGCAGCGCCATGGCGAGGCCGTCGCAGGTCTTTTCGCCCGACGGCGTATGGTATTTGTACATCGTCGGGCCGCCGCCGGTAGCCAGCAGAGTCGCTTTCGCCCGCACCAGCACCGGCTCGCCGGTACGCATGTCCAGCATAAGCACGCCCGCGAGGCCCGATCCGTCCGCCGCCGGAATGAGATCGAGCGCGCGATGATCCTCCATCCGCCGCACATCGCGCCGCCAGACCTGCTCGGACAGCCGGTTGATGATTTCGATGCCCGTCAGATCGCCCTTGTGCACGGTGCGGTCGAAAGTCTGCCCCGCGAAGGCCTTCTGGTGAACGGTGCCGTCCGGATTACGGTCGAAGAAGCAGCCGAGTTCGTTTTCAAGCTCGCGAATACGCACCTGCGCTTCGGTAACGAGCTTCCAGGCGAGGTCCTGATCGTTGAGCCACTTGCCTCCCTCGATCGTATCCATGAAATGACGCTCGGTGGAATCGCCCGGCGCAAGCGCGACGTTGTAACCGCCCTGCACCATCCGCGTGCAGCCGCATTTGCCGAGCAGGCCCTTGACGGCGACCGTCACATCAAGCTGCGGCGCGGTCTTCTTTGCGTGCAGGGCCGCGAATAGCCCCGCCCCGCCCGAGCCCAAAATCAGAATATCGGTCTTGATGTCGCGCAGCGCCATTGTCTCACGCCGCCCCGATGCTTTTGAGAATTTCGTCGCGCCGGCTCGCGACATCCTTCTGAATCTCGGCGAACAGCGATCCGCCATGCGAATCCATGCTGACAAGCAGCGGCCCGAAACCGCTGATCTGGAATTTCCAGAGACTCTCGGGAAGCAAATCTTCCATATCGATATCGACGACCTGTTCGATCCACGTCGTCTCCAGCGCGGCAGCGCCGCCGACAACCGCGAGATAGGCGCCGCCGAATTCGGCGAACGCCGCCAGCGTATCCGGTCCCATGCCGCCCTTGCCGATGATGACGCGCACGCCTTCGCGCTGCATCAGGTCATGCGTGAATCTTTCCATACGCATGGACGTCGTCGTGCCGATGCAAAACGGCGCATATCCGACCGGCGCCGCATTCGACGGAGGCACCCGGTGAACGTTCGGCGCGGTATGAATCACGGCATGGCCTTCGAGATCGAATTTCGTCGGCCGCCCCTTGTCGAACATGTGGATCAGGGTCGCGTCACGGATGCCGTACAAAGTCTGCTCGAGCGTGACCGTGTCGCCGACCCTCAGGCTGCGGACCTGCTCCTCGCTGATCGGCATTTGCAGAACATGATGCGCCATGATCGAACCTCACGCCGAAAATGTGATGCCGCCGGGCGTGATTGTCGCCCGCGCGCGCCGTGCCGAATGGCACTGGATGTTAACCGCCACCGGATTCTGGGTGATGTGGGTGGCTGCAACCTCGACATGCACGGCAAAGCTTGTCGAACGCCCGCCAAGCCCCTGCGGGCCGATGCCGAGTTCATTGACGGCCCGCGACAGTTCCGCCTCGATCCTGGCGCCCTCCTCGTCGGGACATTTCGAACCGAGCGGCCGCGTCGCGGCGATCTTGGCGAGATGCATGCAAAGGTCCGAGGTGCCGCCGATGCCGACGCCCACGATGGTCGGCGGACAGACACGTCCGCCGAGCTCGATCACGCGGTCGATCACGAACGCCTTCACCGCCTTGATGCCGTCGGACGGCAGCAACATTTTCAGGAACGAACCGTTTTCCGAGCCCGATCCTTTCGGAATCATTTCAATGGAAACGGTCTCGGGCCGCTCGTCGAAATCGACATGGATGATCGGAACCCGTATTCCGCTCGATGTCTGGTTGTTCTTGCGCGTGATTGGATGCACGACCGACGAGCGCAGCGAACACTCCGTGGTGGCGCGTTCGCAGCCCTTGCGGATCGCGTCTTTCAGCTGGGTGCCGTCGAATGCGACGCCCCGCCCGATCAGCACATTATAGATCGGGATGCCGGTATCCTGACAAAGGATGTTGTTGGTACGCTCCGCAACGGCGATGTTCTCAACCATGGTGTCGAGAATGGTGCGGCCGGTGGCGTTGGTCTCGGTGCGGACAAGCTCCCTAAAGCCGGCCTTGATGTCGTCCGGCAGGACTTTCAGCGCCTGGACGTAAAGCGTTTTACAGACCTCTTCCACTTCGTGCATGTCGATCTGCATGACGCTACATCCCGTTCAATGCGAATAAGATTCCGATCGCGGCGGACGCCGCGACACAGGTCGAAACCACGACAGCGCTGCGCTCGCGCACCGCGAGCCATTCGATCGCGAGAACGCGCAGGCCCAGCGCCATATGAACCGCCAGCGCGCTCACCAGCCCCCATTCGGCGACACGCACGAACCAGGAGTGAGTCAGCACCAGAAAGCTCTGCAGCTGGTCCGCGCCGCCAAGGGCAGTGCCCAGCGCGATGAAATGCATCGGCAGGAAGATCGCCAGCGCCACGCCGGACAGCCGGTGCACAATAGCGGCGATGAAGCCGGGCTTGAGATGCGCGTTGCTCACCATGCGCCGTACACCGCGAGCGCGGCCCTCACACCGAGAACGATCAGGGCGGCGGAAAACGCAATCAGCGCAACATCGAGCGAGCGTCCGCGCCAGTGCGCCCATTCGCGCAGCACCGCGCGAAGACCGATCGGCGCGTGAATCGCAGCGGCAAGGACGAACACGAGGTAGAACGCCAGAAAGCCACGGTTGCCGTGCGTCCGCGCCAGAATATCGCCCGCGGTCAGGCCGCCGCGAACGGCGTATAAAATGGTCAGCAGATGGACCGTGACCGCGAAGGCGAGAATGAAGGCGGTGCCGCGCTGGGCGAGATAGAGAACCGGATTCATCGCCGCCTCCACAACCTGTTGGAGGTCGCCCGTTTCAACCCGGCGATCGAATAGGTCGGCGAGAGATGCTTCGGGCAGAATTCAGTGCAGCTCATGTGGCTGTGGCAGGAATGGCAGCCGGCGTCACCCGTCACCGCGGTCAACCGTTCATCCTGCCCCCGGTCGCGAATGTCGTTCACCAGCGTCCAGGCGCGATTGAGCGCCGCCGGACCGAGATAGGACTCGTTCCACGACACGACATCGCAGGCCGAATAACAGATTCCGCAATTGATGCACTCGATGCTCTCATCGACGGCCTGCCGCTCGCGCGAGGCCGGCTCGACCCGTGCAAAGTCCTCGGGCGGATTCTCGCCGGGCTCGAAATAGCCGTGCGCGTCGCGCCATTTATTGAAAAATGGCTCCATGTCGACCGCGAGATCCTTCACGATCGGCAGATTGCGGAGCGGCTCCAGTTTCAGTGGTCCGCTCTCCAGCTGATCCACACGGGTCCGACACGTCCAGCGCGGACGCCCGTTCACCACCATGGCGCATGAGCCGCACATGCCGACCCGGCAGGCAAAGCGATAGGACAGCGTCGCATCCTGCGTCCGCTGAATTTCGGTGACGACATCGAGCACCGTCTGATTGGCCCGCGCGGGGACTTCAAACGTCTGAAAGCCGCCATCGCGATCGCCCCGCCAGACCTGAACGTTCAGGGTCGAGCCCGCCGGGACGCCGCTATCGATGGTTGCATGAACATTCATGACGCTTGCCGGATATCCGATCAGCTGCCATTGGCGTTGTGGATGGCATCGAAATAGATGTCCTTCCAGTCGGACGTCTTGGCCGAGACCAGTCCCGCGCGGTTCATGTAATCGAGATAGACGAGCACCTTCTTCGGTGTCGTGGTCCACTCGTTCTGCGGATCGCGAATGATCTTTTCGGCATCAGCCGCCGAAATCTTCGAGTTCTCGGCCTTCACCCAGATCGCCGCGGCCGCAGCCGGATCCGCCTTGATATTGGCCATCGCTTCCTCGAGAGCGCCGACGAACGCCTTCGTCACTTTCGGATTGGAGTCGACGAACTTGCTGGTCGCCCAGACCGAATTGAAGGTGTGGGGGCCGCCGAGCACATCATAGCTGTTGAGCACGAGATGCGCCTTCGGATCCTTCAACTCGATATCCTGGAAGGGCGCCGAACCGAAATGAGAGTTCACCTCGGACAGACCGCCAAGCATGGCGCTCATCGCGTCGGGATGGCTCATCGACACGGTCAGTGGATCGAGCTTGCCCTGCTGGCCCGCACCGAACGCCTTCTCCGCTGCCATCTGCAGCGTGATCGCCTGGATCGAACTCTTCACCGCGGGAAGCGCGATCTTGTCCTTGTCGGTAAAGTCCTTGATGGTCTTCACCTTCGGATTGGTGGTGACGAGATAAAGAGGCATCGCATTCAGCGCGGCCACGCCCTTCACCTTGTAATTGTTCTGCGTCTTGCCCCAGATCGTCAGAAGCGGACCGACGCCGCCTCCGGCCAGATCGAGATTGCCGGACAACAGCGCCTCGTTCATGCCGGTGCCGGCGCTGAACCGCAGCCATTCCACCTTCAGATCAAGGCCCTCGGCCTTGGCGTGCTTTTCGAGAAGCTTCTGCTCCTCCATCATCGTCAGGGGCAGATAGGAAATACCGTATTGCTTGGCGATGCGAACCGTATCGACCTCGGCATGCGCCGCGCCGCTCAGCATCGCCACAATACCGAAGGCTCCTGCAATCAATCCGATGCGTTTGAACATTGCGTTCTCCTTCAAAACGTTGTTTTCAATCTCAGCCGGTTTTCACGACTGCATGCCCCAGCGATCGATGGTGTTGGCCTCGATCGCGCGGAAAATGACGTTTTCAACTACAAGCCCGATAATGATGACGGTGAGCAGACCCGCGAACACAGTCGGAATATCGAGGCTGTTCTTGTTCTCGAAAATGAACCAGCCGAGACCGCCGGATCCGGAGCTGACGCCGAACACCAGTTCGGCGGCGATCAGCGTGCGCCAGGCAAAGGCCCAGCCGATCTTCAGACCGGTGAGGATGCTCGGGAACGCCGCGGGAATCAAAATCCGGCTGATGTATTTGAAGCCGCCAAGACCGTAATTCCGGCCGACCATTTTCAGGGTCTTGCTGACCGACAGAAACCCCGAATGCGTGTTGAGCGCGATCGCCCATGTCACCGAATGCACCAGCACGAAAACGAGGCTGCCGTTACCGAGACCGAACCAGATCAGTGCCAGCGGCAAGAGCGCGATCGCGGGCAGCGGATTGAACATGGAGGTCAGGGTTTCGAGCAGATCGGTGCCGATCCGCGACATGATTGCAAACGCGGTGAGCAGCGAGGCCAGCACAATGCCGCAGGCGTAGCCCATCAGCAGCACCTTGATCGACGACCACGCACGCGCGGGCAGAACACCGTTCTCGATGTTCTGAAAGAACGCGCCCATGGTTTCGCTGAACGTCGGGAACAAAAGGTTGTTGTTCAGATAGCGGCCATAGGCCTCCCAGATCAGCGCCAGGACGATCAGGATCATCACCTTGCGCAGCCACGCCTGATTATAAAGACGGTCGAGCGTGGACAGCGGCTTCTCGACAACGACTGGCGCCTGTGCACTCGCGGCGGCATCGCGAATGACATCGGGGCGTATCGGCGTGACGTTATCCTTCATAGCGAGCGACATGTCAGACATTCTCCGCCTCCTCGATCGCGTCGGCGAACAGCATGGTTTGAATGTGTCTTTCCAGTTCGGCACTGCTGCCGTTGCATGAGCCGCCGTTGAGCTCGGCTTTCACTTGGCCCGGATGAGGCGACAGCAGCAGGATGCGCGTTCCGATCTTGATGGCCTCGGGGATGGAGTGGGTCACGAACAGCACGGTGAAGTGCGTGTCGTCCCACAGCGCCATCAGTTCGTCCTGCATCTTGCGGCGGGTGAGCGCGTCGAGTGCGGCGAACGGCTCATCCATCAAGAGGATATCGGGCTCCATCGCCATGCCGCGCGCGATCGCCACGCGCTGCTTCATGCCGCCGGACAGCATGTGCGGATAACTGTCGGCGAATTTCTCGAGATTGACCTTGCGGATGTAATGCATCGCCCGGTCCTCCGCTTCGCTCGCGCCGAGCTTGTGCGTGCACAGCAGCGGAAACATCACGTTCTGCCTGACCGTCTTCCAGGGCAGCAGCTGATCGAATTCCTGAAACACCATCATCCGGTCCGGACCGGGATGCTTGACGAGGCTGCCCTTCAGGCGAATTTCGCCCTCGGTCGGCGTCATGTAACCGCCGACCGCCTTCAACAGTGTCGATTTTCCGCAGCCCGAGGGGCCGAGCAGAATGAACCTGTCTCCACGAAAGACGCTGAAGTCGATTCGATATGTCGCTGTGACGAGAGTCTTCGGTGTCTTGTATTGCAGCGTGACACCTTTCACGTCGAGCAATGGCGCGGTGTCCAATTTTTCCTCCCGGTCGCTGCGCGCGAGCATCTATCCGCTCCGCGTAAATGGAAAGAGAAGGGCTCTCCAATCGCACCGGGTTGAACAAAACAATTCTCTCCGAAACACCAGACGCGAAAAAACAAACGGCCCGTCGCCGCGAAACCGAAGAGTTCCGCGATGCCGAGCCAGATCTTTATCCGCGTTCCGTGTCATCGAGCGCGTCGTCTCCCCGATGTCGATGCTGAGCATCTGACTTTTTATTGTCCGCAGGGTGCCACCGTTCTCGTGTCCTGTAAAGATATCATATGTCTAATATAAGACATGGCGGAACAAGACGGCCGCAGCCCCGTGGCTTTCTCCGCTGTCATCTCAAATGATGGAACGGGGCAGCCCGCATCGGCACCTGCGCGGCTGTTTGGAGTGCGCCTGGGACACCGGTAGTTTCATGTCGTGCTTTCGATGTGCCGGCCAGCCGTGGCGAGACCGGGGAACTTTCGATCAGCGCTTTGTAAATGGCGCAGAAACCTCCGTTGGGCCATCATGAGCCATGAAACGAAATCTGCTTGTTCTGCTTGCGTGGGCTTGTCTGGCGTTCATTGCGTTCGCGACGCTGTCACCGATCCAGATGCGGCCCCATCTCGCGGGCGCGCATATCGAGCACGTCGCGGCCTTCGCGGTGCTGAGCTGTTTTTTCAGCCTGCTCTACCCCCGCAGACTGCTCACCGTGCTTGTCATTATAATCGGCATCGCGGTCGGACTTGAGGTCCTGCAGAACTTCGCCCATGGACGGCACCCGAGACTGATCGACGTCGCGTTCAAGACGGCCGGCGCCATCTGCGG
Organism: Bradyrhizobiaceae bacterium; assembly: GCA_003963145.1. Classification (GTDB taxonomy): domain Bacteria; phylum Pseudomonadota; class Alphaproteobacteria; order Rhizobiales; family Xanthobacteraceae; genus Afipia. Next base: position 67,694 of record RXJJ01000012.1, on the reverse strand, counting down.
CACGGCCGCGGCCCTTATCCTGCAGTGGATTTATTCGGTTGTATGCGGCAAGAACCGGTCACCGGATCGCACGACATAACTTCGCAACTTCACGGCCGGCGAAAATTCGTGGCCTGCGGCTGGAATCCGTTGTTTCTTGAAAACAGCGCACGCCCAAACAGACCGAGCGCATATCCGATCTGAATCACCACGCTGATCACGAGGGCGGAGGCGAGCGCGGTGGCAAAACCGGCTCCGGCCAGGATGTGTCCAATCAGAATGGACGTTGTCGCGCCGAGCACCACGAGAAAAAGCAGCCAGACGCGTGCGCTCTGGCTCATTAGTATCCCGGCCAAAACAGCCGCAATGAAGCTCAAGACCATGGCGCAGTCCTCTGACGACAAGAGAGGCGGCACGGTAGCGTTCATATGCTCTACGAAAACTTAACGCCGGGGTTTTCGTTCGCCACCCGGAAAACGAATCCGAACGCCTTATACTAAAGTCGTATGTAGCGTGGATATCATTCTGCCCAATTCATTAGCATTAACAGAAACCTTATGCTGCATTGCACGTATCTCGCAGGGACACTTCCTTAAGGTCTCACTAACGAATTCGCTGATTGAAGATAAGTTTATGAGTTTGCTAACAAATAACGATCCAAACCTTCGACTTCCGATCGGTGGCGATAAGTTTGCGGACACTTCCCAAAACCGGGCTTCGGACGGGTTCGGGATATCCATTTCCTCCCTGCGATATGTTTCTGCCGCCATCGATGCCGGGCTGATCGTGGCCGCGAGCCTGATCGGCGGCGCCGGCTATCAGCTCGCCGTCAACGCCAGCTTCGGCAACCTCAGCGCGCTCCTCGGCGCGGGTCTCATCGGATCCCTTCTTTATGTGTTGATCGCACATTCGATCGGGTTCTATTCGTCCCCCTCTTTGCTTTCGCGCAAAAATGATTTGCGCCAGGTTGTCGCAGTCTGGTCGCTTGTGAGCCTGCTCCTCGCCTTCCTCGCCTTTCTGTTCAAGGTCGGCGCCGACTTTTCCCGGGGCTCGCTTTTGTGTTTCGCAGGCCTTGCGCTGCTGCTGGTGTCGGTGTCGCGCATCAGCGTAAAAAAGATGATCACAGCCGCGGCCGCGGATCAAAAAATGCGGGGCCGGCGCGCAATCCTCCTGGGCTCCGTGGATGAACTGTCGATTGTCGAGGAAGCGGGGCTGCTTCATTCCTTTGGCGTGTCGGAAGTGGGACGGGTTGAATTGACCGGCGCGTCAAATCCTGATCCCGCGGACAAAAGCATGCCCTCGGTCGATGCCGTCCTGTCCATGGCCAGGGAGCGGAATGCCGACGAAATCGTGCTCGCACTGCCATGGAGCGACACCTCGACGCTGGAGCTTGTCAGGGATCGCCTGCGGTCTTCGCCATTGCCGGTTCAGCTCCTTCCCGACCGCAACATCCGCTCGCTGATTGGCAATCCATCCTACACGTTGAAGCAGTCTCTGGCCGTCGAGGTTCAGCGCGCGCCTCTATTGCGCATCGAGCAGATGCTGAAGCGACTGATCGATATTCTTGGAGCGTCGCTGGCCCTGCTCCTTCTGTCGCCGCTGATGCTGATCTCCGCGCTGGCCATCAAGCTCGATTCACCCGGCCCGGTTTTTTTCCGGCAGCGGCGTATCGGCTTCAATTCGAATCAATTCGTCATCTTCAAATTCCGCACCATGTCGGTGATGGAAGACGGGCCCGTGATCGAGCACGCACGGCCGGGCGATGCGCGCGTCACGATGGTTGGAAACCTGCTCCGGCAGTCCAGCATCGACGAACTGCCGCAGCTTTTTAACGTGCTGGCAGGGCAGATGTCCCTCGTCGGCCCGCGGCCCCACGCCGTCGCCCATGACGATCATTACGGCGACCTATTGTCCGAATACGCGCTCCGCCATCACGTCAAGCCGGGCATCACCGGCTGGGCGCAGGTCAACGGCTATCGCGGCCAGATCGTCCGCGTCGAACAGATGAAGGCGCGGGTCGAGCACGATCTCTGGTACATCAACAACTGGAGTCTGCTGCTCGACCTGAAAATCGCGGCGCTCACCTGCTTCGAGGTGATGCGCAGACGCAACGCGCATTGAGCGATACGGAGCTATCTGATGGCGATCAGCGATTTGGTCAGCAGCAGGACTTTTTCACGCTCGATGAGCGAGTCTGGGAAAAGCGCCTGCATCGCGGCGAAGTCGAGCAGCTTCGCATCGTCGAGAATGGCGCGCGCTTCATCGACGTTCTTCGCTTTCGGATAGAACCCGCATGCACGGAAACGGACAATTGCGATGCGCCAGGGTTCCGGCAGCCAGTGAATGAAGGGCGTCCTGAAGTGAGGCTCGAGGGGAAACCAGTAGTTCGGCGTCTGGATGAAATGGCGGGGCGCAACGCGCCGCGCCTCCGACGCCATTTTCTTCTGGTCCGCCCATTGCCCCACATGCTCGATGACGGAATTGGAATAGACCAGATCGAACGCGTTGGTCTCGAACCGCGACAGGTCGCGGGCGTCGGCCGCGAGGCTCTCAAAGCCGGGCTCGGTGATGTTTTCGGCTTCGAGATTGGTCAGCGTGACCTCGATCTTCCGGTCGCGCCACAGATCCGAAAGCGCCGCCCAGTGTTCCATCCGGCCGCCGATATCGATGATGCGGCAGCTTCCCTTGCTTGCGATGATCTCATCGACGATACCGAGAAAGCGCGCGAACCGCGCGAGACGAAAGCGATTGCGGTAAACATCGTCCGGGGTGGTGCCGAGAAACATGAAGCGATCCAACTGGCGTGCCGAGTGATTCAATAATGCATCAGATAGCCGAAAAAGAAACTCACCTCGCGAAAACGGCGCCCGCTCCGTCCGCAGCGCGCATGCGCGAAATCATGGGTTTTCCGGTTCTTGCCGCAACCCGGCAGGACGCCATTGTTGCGATGGACGACCATCTGGATGAAACAAAACCGGCCCTCATTACCTTTCTGAACGCGCATGTGTCAAACGTGACGGCGCAGAACGCGATGCTCGGCGACGTTCTCCGCCGCAGCCTGATCCTGAACGATGGTGTCGGAGTGGGGATCGCGTCGGTTGTTCTTCACGGCAAATCCTTTCCCGACAATCTGAACGGCACCGATCTCATTCCGCAATTTCTTCGCGACAGCAGGCACCGATTTCGGATCTACGCCGTGGGCGGAATTCCCGGCGTCGCGGAACGGGCGATGGAGGTCTTCCGGAAGATCGCCCCCCAGCATTCCTATGTCGGCACGCATCACGGCTATATCGACGACGCGCAGTCGGAGACGGTTCTGGCCGACATCGCTGCCAAACAGGCCGATCTTGTCATCGTCGCCATGGGCTCGCCGCGGCAGGAAATCTGGGCCGCGAAACACCTGATGAAGACCGGCGGTGTCTCCGCGATCTGCGTCGGCGGACTACTCGATTTCGTCTCGCAGGAAAAACCCCGCGCGCCGGTCTGGGTGCGCACGCTGCGCAGTGAATGGATGTTCCGGCTTGCGAACGAGCCCCGGCGTCTCTGGCGCCGCTATCTGATCGGCAACGCCGTATTCATGTTTCGCCTGGGCGCGGCCTATATCCGCTCATGACAAGCTGCATGAGATCGAACCGCCACGCCACAAATCCCGCCGCCGCCGCCAGCAGAGCAACCTGAACGGCCAGCGCCGCTGCCATGGGGAGAGCGTCTCCAACCAGCCAGCACAGCAGGATGCAAAGCGCCGCGACAGCCGGGATCTCAAGCAGCGCCGGCACATCGACGGGAAACGCATGAAGCCTGCGGCCCACCAGTGCGCTGATGACACAGGACACCGCGTGCGCGATCAACAGCGCGATCGCACCGCCCACCGCGCCACCCAACGGGCCGACGCCCGGCACCAGAATGAAGGCGATCGTGCTCGACGACAGCACGAATATCGCCGCGACGAACAGCTCAAGCAGCGTTCCGTTGGTGAAATAGATCACCTGCCCGAAATAGAAACTGCGCAGCAGCATGAAACCGAAGGCAACGGCAAAGATCGGAATGATGCCGTCGACAGGCGCAGCAAACTCCGCGCCGAGAAACAGCTTGGTCAGGCCGTGGCCGAACACGATGAAAAACGCCGCACCGAACGAACCCGCCGCGACGCAGGCGCGGAATGTCGAGCGCATGACGGCGTCCGAGTCGTCCCGCCTGCCCTCATCCGCGTGCTTCTTGGCGATGGTAATCAGGGCGAGCGCGATCGACTCGCCGACGACCAGAAAGCTCTGGCGCATCAGATCGGCCACCACGCCATAGGGACCGAGCACGGCATTGCCGACATATTTTCCGATCAGAAACCTGTCGATGGTCTGGCCGATGGCGAAAATGCCGAACGAGAAAATCAGCGGCCAGCCATATTTCAGGAACGCCTTGTACGAATTTCCCGACGTCGACACCCAAGACGTCGAAGTCCAGGGCAAGGACCGCAGCCTGGCGAGCGTCGGCACCGCCGCGATGAGGTGCCCGGCGGCAACACCGAGCGCCAGCGAAAATGCCGAATGATGAACGGCGAGAAAGACACAGCCGAGCGCCAGAACGAAAACAGCGCGGCAGATCATGCTCAGCGCCACCGTCGTCACCTGCAGACGCGTGCGGCTGATCTCCAGCGCCGCTTCATAGATCGTCATTCCGACGAACAGGGCGACGAGGGCGAATATGAAATCGCGCTGCGATGGGTCGAAAACGATGAGGGCCAATGCGACGATGCTGACGGCGGCGATGGCAAGCGCGACCAGCCTGATATAAGAGGCGATGATGGCGTTCTCGTGCGCCGCGCGGTAAATTCCGAAGTAGGAAAATTTCATCCACTGGGTGGCGAAGCCGTAGACGACGATCGCCCAGGCGAACATCAGGATGTAGGCGCCGTATTCCGCCGGCCCGACAAGGCGCGCGAAGACCGCCACGGAAACGAGGTTTCCGGCCGCGGAAATCGCGCGGGAGCCAAAATAGAGGGCGAGGCTTGGATTTTTCATCTTGTCGGGAGCAGTAAACCAGTATTGCGAACGGGATCAATTCCTTAACATATGGCGGACGCCCCGTGCCCGCGGCATCGATGCAGGACCAGCAAGATTAAAACCAGCAACGAGTCAACCCGGCCGCTCCGTATCCTGCAGATACTTCATACGCAGGAGCGCGGCGGAATCCTGACACTGGCCTCGATGATCGAGGACGGACTGACCCGCCATGGCTGCGAAGTCGAAACAGCCATTCTGTTTCGCACACCCGACAGAAACGGCGCCGAGAAAATCGCGGATGCGGCGAGGATGGCCGCGCGCCTGCTGCGCGGCGGCTATGACGCGCTGATCTCCTATCAGGCGACGGCTTCCATTCTGGTCGGGCTGTTCGGCCGGATCAGAGGCTGCAAGACTCGGATCGTTCACCAGACGGCGGTGCCCTCCGCCACCGCGCCCTATTTACGGATCGCTGACAAAATCGCCGGATCGCTGGGTTTCTACACGGCGAATGTCGTCAACACCCGCTTCACGCTGAACGAATTCAAATCCTATCCGGCGGCGTACCAGCGGAGGATCGTTCTCAACGAGCACGGCATTGAGCCGCCGGTGCCGACACAGGACCGGGAACAGACCCGCGCTCAGTTCGATATTCCGCAAAACTCTCCGGTGCTGCTGCACGTGGGGCGGCTCGTCGCGCAGAAAAACCAGAAGGTCATCGTGCAAGCTCTCGCGCAGCTTCCCGATGTTATCTTCGTGGTCGCCGGACATGGCGAAGACGAACGCGCCATTATGGATCTGGCGCAAGCCGAAGGCGTGGCGGAAAGGGCTCACCTTCTCGGCGCGCGCGGCGATACCGACATCGCCAATCTTTACGCCGCCAGCGATCTTTTCGTTTTCCCCTCGGTCTGGGAAACCTTCGGGCTCGCCGCCGCTGAAGCCGCGATCAGCGGCATTGCCATGATCGTCTCGGACATTCCGGTTCTGCGCGAGGTGCTCGCGTCCGGAAACTCGCCGGTGATTTTCGCCGACAAGGACGATTCCGCCGCGTGGACCGAAGCAATCCGCAAAACACTCGATCATCCGATAGACGTCGGTCAGCTCAAGTCCTTCTCGCAGGACGTCGCGGCGCGCTATTCCGTGCAGCGCATGATCGATCACTATTTGCAGATGCTCGGCATGGAGCAGTCCGCACGGGAAGCGCGCGATGCTTAGGATCGCTCTGGCGCTGTGCCTGTTCGTCCTTGCCTCTCCCGTTTCGGCAAGCGCCGTCGATTCTCCCGCGCCGTTCCGCAAAGGCGTGAGCCTGCAACTGTTCACGTTTCCCGCGACGGCCGCCAATGGCTATGCGGACGATCCCTTTCCGGGCCGCGCCGGGGCCGAGGATTATTTCAGCATCGCCCGGCTGCGCGCGAGCGGTTTCGACCATGTACGCCTGCCTGTCGATGTCGGACCGTTTCTCGACGATCCGGACGAGCGAAACTGGCGGGCGTTCCGGATCTATTTCCGGCGCTTTGTCGAAAATCTCAAACGCAACGGACTGAATGTCATTGTCACGCTGGTGGCGCCTTCGCTGAACGGTCAGATTCCAGAAGACCAGCTCGACGACACCAACGGCCCGCGCTTCGCGCGCTATCTCGCCGTCGCGACGCGCTTTGCCAGCGAACTTGAAAGCTGGCGGATCGAGAACCTCGCGCTCGAGCCGATGAACGAACCGCAGCGCGCCTGCCGGAAAACGGAGTCCGCCGACTGGCTGGAGTATCAGGATATCCTCATCGCCCGCATGCGCGCGAAGGCGCCGCGGCTGTGGCTCGGGATCACCGGAGGCTGCTGGTCGAAAATCGAGGGGCTTGCGGGAATCGGCGAGAACCGGCTGCGCGACAAGCAAACATTCGTCAGCGTCCACTTCTACGATCCGTTTCTTTTCACCCATCAGGGCGCGGACTGGACCCTCGACATCATGCCGTTCATCGGCGGCCTGCCCTATCCCGCGCAGGCTGGACATCTCGAAGACGCTCTCGCACGCGCCCGCGCGCGGGCGGCGTCGAACAAGGATGGCGCGGCCGCAACGGGTCTCCTGTCCCGGGCGGAAGATGCCATCCGTAATTATTTCAATAGCAACGCCGGCGCCGATACGATTCAGGCAGAGTTGAAAGTCCTCAAGGACTGGGGCTTCGACCGCAAGGTCGCGCCCGGCCGCATCGTGTTCACCGAATTCGGCGCGATGAAAACGCCCGGCGGCGCGGCTTCGCGCGCCCGCTGGCTGCACGACGTCTCGCATGCCGTCGCATCGGACGGCTGGGGATGGACCTTATGGGTTCTTCGTCAGGGACCCTTTGGACTTGACGAGGCGGGACGGTATGATCCGGCGCTGTTCGAGGCGCTCGGGGCGCGGGCGCCCTGACCCTGCCGATCGCTGGATTTTGGCCTATATTTTGCGGGAAATCACCCGAATGAGGCCCTCCGGCCGGGCCGGCAGGTCAAGCCGGTTGGCCAACGGGGCATAATTGTCCCGGATTGGAACAGGCAGCGCCGGATTGTTCCGGCGCGCTAGGGAAACGAGATGACGGTTTCAGAAGGCAAGAGCTACGTGACGTCCCCGGTGACCAACGGCCAGCATCTGGCCGGTGTGCTGCTGCGCCGCGTCCGTCTCATTTGCGGCGTCATATTGCTGTGTGCGCTGGCCGGCGCTGCCTACGTGATTTTGGTGCCCCAGAAATATATCGCCTCCGGCCGCATCCTGCTCGATCCGATCGGGCTGCAGATTGTCGGAACGGGCGTCGCCCCGCGCGACACCACGCGCGACACCAGCGCGATCGACGCCGAAAGCCAGATCTATGTGATCACTTCACGCGCCGTGTTCGACCGGGTGGTCGCCACGGAGCATCTGGAAACCGATCCGCTGTTCGGTGCGAAACCGCGCGGACTCATTTCGTCGCTGCTTGTCGCTCTCGGCATCATCAAGCCGATCGATCCTCATGCCCTCGCGCTGCGCCAGCTCGACCGCTCCGTGTCCGTTTCCAGAAGCGCGAACTCGTTCGTCGTCAACGTCAATGTGGCGACCGAAGACCGCGACACCTCGGCCCGTGTCGCCAACGCCATCATGACGTCCTATATCGACGAAGAAAACCGCGCGAAGGCCGAGACCGCCAAGCGCGCCGGGACGTCGCTCGACACGCGTCTGGAAGCGCTTCAAACGCGCCTGCGTGAGTCCGAGGAACGCTACGAACGCTATCGCAGTTCGCATGGCATCGTCGTTGCGAACGGTCAGCCTATATTGGAAAAACAGGTCACCGATCTGTCCGGCCAGCTCACCACCGCGCAGGCCCGGGTCAATGAGCTGCAATCCGCACTCGACCAGATCCGCGATACCAAGGGCGGCATGGTCCGGCTCGATGCTATTCCCGAAGCCTTCCGCAGCGGCTCGATCGAAATCCTGAGAAACCGCTATGCGGCAGCAAAGCAGCTCGAGACGAATCTCGTCGCGACACTTGGACCGCGACATCCCGACTACACCACGGCGGCGGCACAAGCCGCCGAGGCGCGGCGTCTGCTCGATCAGGCCATGCGCGATATCGTGCAATCCATCTCCGCCGAACTTGAGCGCGCCAAGGCGACCGTCAAGGGTCTGAACGCGCAGATCAACACCATCAACAGCCAGATCAGCAGCTCGAACGAAGCGAGCGTGCGCCTGCGCGAACTCGGGCGCGAGGTCGATGCGAGCCGGGCGATCTACGAATCGTTCCTCGGCCGCTCGCGCGAACTGGCCGAACAGCAGCGACTGGAAAACACCAATACGCGCGTTCTCAGCTATGCCTCGCCGCCGCTCGAGCCCGGCGGGGCCTCACCGATCCTGATCCTGCTCGCCAGCGTGTTGATGGGTATCGGGCTTGGCACCGCCGCCGCGTGGTTCATGGACCAGCTTTCGGCACCGAGAACACCCGGACGCCCTGTATGAGCCAACTGGCGCATCCGGCAGTTTTCGTGCCGCATGAAAGCCGCACATTCAATATCGCACCGGCGCTGGTCATTGCCGCGCTCTCGTTCAATCTCGTGCTGAGTTTCGTCAACGCTAGCGTGTTCCGGGTTAACGCGTCCTATGTGATTGGCGTCGAGCTTGTCATTCTCGGCATCGCGGGCCTCATGGTCGCAAGCCGGAGCGAGAATTTCTATTTTCTCGCGCTGGCCGTTCTCGCCTGGCTTGGCTTTGCCATGGTGGTTCGCTCAAGCTTCGATCCGAAAGTCGTCCGCGATGCCTTCATCCCGATCATCTTCTTCATGCTCGGCCGTCACTTCGGCTCGCTGCCATCGGCGGATCGCCTTGTCACGATCTGCGTGCTGATCGTCGCGGCGGGGGCGCTGTTCGAATGGGGCTTTCTCGACACCTACCTGAAATATTTCGACGTGCTCGGATATTATCAGGCGAAGGGAACGATCGATGCGACGCTCGGCAGCGACGGTCCCGGCCTGTTCGTCAGCGGAACCAGGTTCGAGGGCCGCACCCTCCTGCCGTTTCTGGGCGAACATCGCGTGTCCTCGGTTTTCCTCGAGCCGGTCTCGCTCGGAAACTTTGGCGCCATTGCCTTCGCATGGGTACTGCTTCGCGACCGCTCAAGGCCGCTGGCGCTTGTTCTGAAGACGCTGATGATCGCCGCCGTGCTGGTACTGGGCGATGCGCGCTTCGGCCTTTATCTTTGCGTCGTCGTCGCTCTGGTTTATGCAGCCGCCCCCTTCGTCAGGCCGACAATGATCTTCGTTCTTCCGTTTCTGGCGATCATCGCTCTGCTGATCTACGCCGGGCAGATGATCGACGTGCCATGGGACAATACCATCACCGGCCGCTTTCTGCTCAGCGGCCAGCTGATGTCCAAACTCGATCTCACGCAGGCGCTGGGACTGAAGACGATAGCGGTCGATTTCGACGATTCCGGCTATTCCTACATCCTGTCGCAGTTCGGCCTGTTCGGCGCGGCGATGCTGTGGGCCATCTACGTCTATGGATGCCCCGCCGAGACCATGCAATCGTGGCGCTTCAAGCTGTTCACCTGCATGTATCTGATCCTGCTCTTCTCGATCAGCACGTCGTCGGTGACCATCAAGACCGGCGCGCTCCTGTGGTATCTCGCCGGATGTGCCGCACAGGGGTGGCGGCCGGCGCCTACATGGACTGAGTCAACGCCGCACAAAACGCCGGGTTAGCTGACGCAGGAGATCCGACCGGGAGAGCAGGAAAGCGGCCAGTTTTCCGCGCAGGCTCAAGCCGGACCAGATCGAATACATCGCAGTGTCGTGCGTCCCGAACTCGCGCTTGTAGGCCTGATCGCCGATCGTGAGATCCATCGTTTCCTCGCCCCGGGCGATGCAATCTGCGATGATGTCCTCGATCAGAAGCAATCCGAGCGATGCGTTGCGGTAGTTGAGAAAGTCGAATCCGGACAGGATGAAGTGAAGCCTTTTGCCGTGCAGGAGACCGAACGCCGCAGCGATGATGGTGCCATTGAGCTTCATCAGATAGCCACGGGCCGGCAACGACTCGTGCGCGACCTCCCGATAGAACCTTGCGAAAGCTTCCTTCGTCAGAATGTCGAACGCGCCCGTGGCGCGAAAGCGGTGGTCCCGAAACCGCTGGATATTTTCCAGCACCTGCTGGAATCCCTCGCCCGATGTGACCGCAGAGACCGTCAACGTGCCCCGTTTGGTTAACCACTTTCTTTTCGTATCAAGGAAGCGGCGCTGCGATGGCGAGATTCCAGCCTCGCGCCAGGCCGCGAACGGAGAAAAAAGCCTGGTTGCGTGCGCCGTGAAAGGAAGCTGAAGAGCTCGCACCTTGCCAAGGAGATCGAAAAACGGAAGGCTTTCCGCGCGGATCTTCTGCACAAAAATCAGATCGTTGGGTTTCAAGAGCGTGCGGATTCGCTTCGGAACTGTTCTGTCGGCAAGCAGAGCCGGCATCGCGCCCGGATCGCATACCGGCGCGCAGTAATCGCTTATGCCGAAATCCGCAAATTCAACGACACGAAATCGATGTCGCCGGCGAACCACCAGCGGAAAGATCGCCGCCAGATGCCCGCTCCGCGCATCGCGGACGGTGATGATCAGCGGCTCTGCCTTCAGTTCATCGGCAAGATGGCGGTAGAGACGATCAAGCCACAAGGGGCTCTGGAAAACTGTTCCGCTCGAGCAGCGAAACAGGTTCCGATATTCCTGAGACAGGAAGTCATACTTTTGCAAAGCATCGACGTTCCACTGCGGCCGAGGTTCCAAACAGATTGTTTCCGGCAAATTAAAGAACGCTCTGGCAAGGAGGAGGTCTTCGAAGATTATCTTCCCGCCCGGCCAACCTCAAGAACGTATTCCCTGGCGCCGTTCCATCGCCTGATGTCGTCGTTTCAAGCCAGTCCAATAAATCAATTGCGGCGGGCCGATCCGGGAAGGCCCCCAGGTCGCCACCTAAGATCTGATGCGAAATATCGAGCAAGTTTCACCATTGGAAATTTCAAATTGTTCATAACAATAAGAACGTCTCATGAGTCAATCGATTTACAGCATGGATCGCATGCTCCATCAGAAGGTCGTCGTGATCGCGCTGCTCGCCGGTACGCTGCCCATGAACCCCGGCATTCAGGTCATATCGGCGTCAATGACAAGTACGCGAGACTGCCCGCGTTAGTTCAGAACACCGGCCGTCTTCGCGAGAGAAATGACCGCGCCAGTTTTGATTAATATCAAGGTGTTGCGGGGTCTCTATGCTTCTATTCAATCAATCGTTTTCCCAATTCGAGGAAGGGGCCATGAAGGCGCTCGTTTATCGCGGATTAGGACTGAAGGCAGTTGAGGACCGGCCCAAGCCAGCAATACAGGCGGCAGATGACGCCATCGTCAAAATCGTCAAGACCACGATTTGCGGCACCGACCTTCATATTCTCAAGGGCGACGTTGCAACCTGCGCGCCGGGCCGCATTCTCGGTCATGAAGGCGTCGGCATCGTCGATTCCGTCGGACCGGGCGTCACGGTTTTCAAACCGGGCGACCGCGTTCTGATTTCGTGCATTTCGTCCTGCGGCAAATGCGAGTATTGCCGTCGCGGCATCTATTCTCATTGCGAGACCGGCGGCTGGATTCTCGGCAACACCATCGACGGCACGCAGGCGGAATACGTCCGCACCCCGCATGCCGACACCAGCCTCTATCGCGTTCCCGAGGGCGCCGACGAGGAAGCTCTTGTGATGTTGAGCGACATCCTGCCGACCGGTTTCGAGTGCGGCGTCCTGAACGGCAAGGTGGCCCCCGGATCGAGCGTGGCGATTGTGGGCTCCGGGCCCATCGGCCTTGCGGCGTTGCTCACGGCGCAATTTTATTCCCCCGCCGAAATCATCATGATCGATCTGGATGACAAGCGGCTCGATATCGCCCGTAAATTCGGCGCAACGCAGACGATTAACAGCACCGGCGGCAACGCCGCCGCGAGGGTCATGGCCCTCACCGGCGGCCGGGGTGTCGATACCGCGATGGAAGCCGTCGGCGTTCCGGCGACGTTCCAGTTGTGCGAGGCGATCATTGCTCCCGGCGGCATTATCGCCAATATCGGCGTGCACGGCCACAAGGTCGATCTGCATCTGGAGACGTTGTGGTCGCAGAATATCGCGATTACAACCCGGCTGGTGGACACGGTCACGACGCCTATGCTGCTCAAGACGGTGCAATCAAAAAAGATCGATCCGAAACGGCTGATCACACATCGGTTCACGCTGGACAAAATCCTCGACGCCTATGACACGTTCGGCCGCGCAGCCGATACGGGTGCCCTGAAAGTCATCATTTCAACATGAGGCCGGACATGAGGGGATATTCCTCGCTCGGTGGAATCGCCGCTTTAACAACCACGATATCTTTCTTGATGACGCCGGCGATGGCGGCCTCGCCCAGTGAAATGCGCGGGAAACGCTTCGCGCTCACAAACTGCGCCAGATGCCATGCGATTGATCGCGTGAGCCAGAGTCCGCTCGAGGCCGCACCGCCGTTTCGCGACCTTCATCGGCGCTATCCGGTCGATACGCTTGCCGAGGCCATGGTCGAAGGACTTTCCACCGGTCATCCCTCGATGCCGGAATTTCATCTCGATCCCGATCAGGTCAACGATCTCATTTCCTATCTCAAAAGTCTCGAGTAGAGGGCTGAACGAGGCCGCAGCCGATGCGGTCTACAGCCTTGGGGCATCTTACGCGCCTGATGAGGCTGTTCTGCCGAGGATACCTCAGCTGACGAGAGCCGCCGTCCAGCTCACGAGCTCCGTCGCGATATCGCCAAATGCCGCATTGAAAGCCGCCGCGGTCATCTGCGGATCGAGTTTTTCAATGGCTTTTTTGCTCTGAAACAGGCGAGTCGCGATCACGCGGCCGTTCTTGCCGACAATCTTCGCCGACAGGCTGATATTTGCCGAAGGTCCACCCTCCTGGGTGACCTGAAAACTGCGAATGTCGATCAGCAGCTGATAATCGGTTTCCAGCGCATCCATCGGCCGCAACGGCGCGTGCGCGGGATCGTAATTCTCAAAACTCTGAAGAAGCTTCGCCTGAAACAGTTTCGGGATGCTGTCGCTCCACTGTACGTTGGCGAAATCAGCAGGCTCGGTGCCCGGCGGCGTGAACAGAACGCGCTGGGTATCGAACATCAGGAGCGCGGTCGGTTCGGGAATCACGAGTTGTCCCTTGATCTGCTTTTTGGGCGGTGCAAGGTCTTGAGGAGCAGAGATATCGTAGATGACCTTGCTCGCATTGCCCGCACCGCCGCCGGTCATCCGTTCAAGACCGGCCAGGATGCCGTCGAGCTTGCCGGTATTTCTCGCCAGCCCATCGGAGAACGTTTTCAAGTTGGCGATGGTGTCCTGTAGCGGCGCCGCGTTCACCGCCAAAACATCGTCGACCCGGCGCAACGCGTCGCGCGCTGCCTGTGTCATGCTCTGCCCCGCGCCGGGTTCAGCGATCAATGTCGGCACGGGGCCCGAATTTGCCAATTGCGAGCCGCCTTCCAGGGCGACCACCGGCACGCCCGTCAGGCCCTGAAAATCGAGTCCGACCTTGGTATCGGCTCGCACCGGCGTATCCGGAGTCACCGCGATCACGGCGTTGACGCGGCGCGGACTATCGGGCGCAAGACTAAGGCCTGTGACTTCGCCGACACGGATGCCGTTGAACAATACCGACGCTCCGACCAGAAGTCCGGGCACCGGGCCATTGAACTGCAAGTTATAGGACGTGCGCGCGCCGATCCCGCCGCTGTTGTTGAGCCAATAGACAAATCCGAAGACTGCGCCAATGGCCGCCAGAATAAACGCACCTACGATGACGAACGGAGCACGGGTTTCCATGGTATGACCCTATTTCTCTTGCGGTTGCAGCATTTGCGAACGCTTGCCGTGGAAATACGCCTTGACCCACGGATGCTCGGAACGAAACAGTTCACGCATCGGCCCGATCGCGACGATCTTGCCATCGGCCAATGCCGCAACCCGGTCGCAGACCGTATTGAGGCTGGCAAGATCGTGCGTAACCATGAAGACGGTCAGCCCCAGCGTCTTTTGCAGCGTCTTGATGAGGACATCGAAATCGCCGGCTGCGATCGGGTCGAGTCCCGAGGTCGGCTCATCCAGAAAGACGATCGCGGGATCCAGCGCGAGGGCGCGCGCCAGCGCGACGCGTTTGGTCATTCCGCCGGAGAGCTGAGCGGGAAACTTGTCGGCATCCTCCGGAGAAATCCCGACCATTTCCAGCTTGGCATCCGCGACCTCGTCCATCAGCGATTGCGACATCGCAAGATTTTCACGCATTGGAAACTGGACGTTCTGGCGTACCGTGAGCGAGGAGAAAAGCGCGCCCTGCTGAAACAGGATGCCCCACTTCGCCGCCGTTGCCTGCGTCCGGCGGGTTTGCGTGCCGCCGATCTCGACACCCATGACCTCGATCCGGCCGCTCCGCTTCGGAATAAGGCCGATGATCGTGCGCATCAAAACCGATTTGCCGCCGCCGGACGCGCCGACAAGACCGAGGATTTCGCCCCTGCGCACATCAAGCGACAAATGATCGAGCACAATTTGCCGGCCGAAACCGACGACAAGATCGCGGACACGAATCGCAAATTCATCGGCTGTCCCCGCCATCGCTACATTCCGATCGAGGCAAAGAACACGGCAAACAAGCCGTCGAGGACGATAACCAGAAAGATCGACTTCACGACCGATGTCGTCGTCTGACGCCCGAGCGATTCCGCGCTCCCCTTCACCCGCAGGCCTTCGCTGCAGGCAACGATGCCGATCGCCAGCGCCATGAATGGCGCCTTGTAAATTCCGACCTTGAAGCTGGTAATCGACACGGCTTCGTGCAGACGAGCGATAAATATCGCCGGACTCATGCCGCCGTAAAACCAGGCCGTCAGGCCGCCGCCATACAGCGCGGCCATCGATCCGATGAAGGTCAGTATCGGCAATGCGACGATCAGCGCCGCGATCCGCGGCAGGATCAACACCTCGATCGGATCGAGACCCATGGTGGAGAGCGCGTCGATTTCCTCGCGCATCTTCATCGAGCCGAGTTCGGCGGTGTAGGCACTGCCCGAGCGGCCCGCGACCATGATGGCGACGATCAGCACGCCGATTTCACGCAGCACCAGGATGCCGACAAGGTCGACCACATAGGAGTCCGCGCCGAATTTCCGGAAATGGAAAATGCCCTGCTGGGCGATAATCGCTCCGATCAGAAAGGTGATCAAAGCCATGATCGGAATGGCCTGCCAGCCTACGCGGTAGATTTGATAAGCGAGCGACGTCAGGCGAAACAAATGCGGCCTGCGGATGATGCGAAAAACAGCCAGCCCCAAGGCACCGAGCATCTGAAGGAAAATCAGGATGTCTTCCGCCGCGCCAGCGGCGTAGCGCCCGATCTGATCGAGGCGAACGAGAATTGGATTTTCGGATTTTTTTACGGCCTGCTGCAGGCGATTGACCTGTTTGACTTCCGCAATCAGATCGGCGTAACGATCCGATACATCGATCACCTCGGCCGGTTGCGATGCCTGCCGCGACATTTTTTCGAGCAGCCACGCACCCAGCGTGTCGAGCTCGCCGACATCCGCGAGGTCCACAGTCAGTTTCGTGACCTGTCCGAGCCGGGGCCGTGCCGCATCGAACAGTCTTTCAAGCTCGCCGGAATATGCCGCTGTCCACGATCCGCCCGGATGCAGTTCGAGCGTGCCGTTACTGGATCGGAAATTCAAAAGAGGCGAGGTGCTCAAGCGCCTGTCCGTCGAAAATGGGCCTTTAAAATGTCTAATGGCTGCCGGGGACAGCCTGTTGACATGGCTCAATATCCGGCCGGGACGTTTCGTAATTAAAATGCGAGTTATTGGACAGGATGGCCGCAGCGATCCAGCGCTCTCAGAATGTCCTCTCGCGAAATGATTCCAGCGAGCTGCTGGTCGGCATCAATGACCGGGATCGCCCTGATCCGATGCTCGACCATCAGTTGCAAAACCCGCGTAAGCTTGGTCGATGAACTGACGTAGATGAAGTCTGGCGTCATGACGTCGGCGGCAGTTCGCTTCATCAGATCGTCGTAACGCGGTGCAGTACCCCCGGCCGAAAACGCAAAACAGTTGAGAACGTCGAGTTTTGTCACAAAACCGACGACATGACCGTTTTCCCGGACAGGGTATGCATTGAAGTCGTCCGCCGCGAACATGGCCTGAAGCTCGCGCATCGTCATGTCACGGGTTACAGTCTTTACTGTGCGGGTCATATGCTCAGCGACAATTTCGTCCTTGAATCTGAGCAAGCTTGAACCTTCCTGCGCTCGAAAATTCGACCAGCCACGAAAGCAAACAGCGTGGTGCGCTGTGAATTCATTACAACGCACCAGCCACAGCGAACTATGCAGCGACCTTGATATCAATTTTCTTGGTCTGGGCCGGCGCCGGCTTCGGGATGACAACCT
Organism: Bradyrhizobiaceae bacterium; assembly: GCA_003963145.1. Taxonomy (GTDB): domain Bacteria; phylum Pseudomonadota; class Alphaproteobacteria; order Rhizobiales; family Xanthobacteraceae; genus Afipia. Next base: position 50,737 of record RXJJ01000012.1, on the reverse strand, counting down.
TCAGAACACCCTTCGAAATCGTCGCCTTGATATTGTCGGCATTCACACCGGCCGGCAATTCCAGCGCACGGGTGAAGGAACCGTAACTGCGTTCGACAAGCCGATAGTCCTTGTCCTTTTCCTCACGCTGGCTTTTCTTTTCGCCCTTGATTGTAAGGCGATTGTCCGCGACGTTCAGTTGAACGTCCTTTTCTTCGAGACCGGGCAATTCCGCCGTGATTTCGATCTCCTTGTCGGTCTCACTGACATCCATATTCGGAACGACTTGAGTCCCGGCGTTGGAGAAATTGCGGGTGAAGCTCTCAAACAGGCGATCGATCTCCTGCTGCAGAGCTGCGAATGCGTACGATTCACGGCCGACAAACGACCGATCATTGCTAACCGGGATAAGCGCTTTGGTCATGATGGCCTCCGTATGAATATACCCTGATCATAGATCGTCTTCGCCGCCTCGAATTGATCGAGGTCAAATGCCAATGTCACTTGGCATCCAACAACTCTCTCCGGCGGAAATTTGATAAGATTTTCTCATGAGCGAATATCACAAGGAATCGCAAGACGATGTGGTCGCCTTTCTGGCGAGCCCTGAGGCACACGGCGGCGCCCCCGTCCGTCGCATCGACACCCATGCCGCATCCGTATTCCTGGCGGGACCGCGCGTTCTGAAGGTCAAGCGCGCGGTACGCTTCCCATTTCTCGATTATTCGACGCTCGCGAAGCGCAAGGCCGCCTGCGAGGAGGAGTTGCGGATCAACCGCCCGTTCGCACCGCAGATTTATCGGGGCGTTGTCCCGATCACTCGGGGCGGCGACGGCAGCCTTGCCATCGGTGGCGATGGCGTGCCGATCGAATGGGCCGTGGACATGGAAAGATTCGACGAAAATCTGACTCTTGATCATATCGCCGAGGCCGGAGCAATAAACCCGGATCTCGCGCTAGGGCTGGCCGACGAAATCCTTGCTGCACATATGGCAGCTCCCGTTGTCCCGGCCGGGCCGTGGGTCGGCTCGATCCCCTTGATCGTTTCGCGCAACACGGACGCTTTTCGCCGCGCCGGCGTCTTTTTGCCCGGCGATATCGACAGGCTGGATAACGCGAGCCTTTCGTTGTTCGCACATACACGCGAACTGCTTGAACGGCGCGGACAACAGGGCTTTGTCCGCCGCTGTCACGGCGATCTTCATCTGGCAAATATCGTATTGATCGATCGCAAGCCCGTTCTGTTCGATGCGATCGAATTCGATGCCGGCATCGCATCGATCGATGTTCTTTACGATCTGGCTTTCGCTCTGATGGATTTGCTTCGTTACCGCCAAGGTGCGGCGGCAAACAGCGTTCTCAATCGCTATTTGAACCGCTCGCCGGACGAAAACCTCGGCGCTATCGGGCTCCTCCCGCTTTTCATGTCGATGCGCGCGGCGATCCGCGCCAATGTCCTGCTTGCCCGTCTGGAGCAGAAAGGCAAAGGGTCAGGAGCTATCGAACAGAGCGCCCGCGCCTACTTCAAACTGGCGCTTGATCTGATTTCACCGCCGCCGCCAAAATTCATCGCCATCGGCGGATTATCAGGGACCGGCAAATCGGAATTGGCCCGCCGCCTCGCCAGCGACGTGCCGCCACAGCCTGGCGCCATCGTGCTACGCTCGGATGTCATACGTAAAGCTCTTTTTGGGGCCGACGAAACCGAACGGTTGCCCGCGGATGCATACACGCCGCAGACCACAGCGAAGGTCTATGACATTCTGGCGCAGCACGCGGCATGCGTTCTGAAGCAAGGTCATTCCGTCATCGTCGATGCAGTCTTCGCGCGCGAAAGCGAGCGAATGACGATGGCCGACGTTGCGCGAGAGAATGCGGGCCGCCTTGTCGGCTTCTTCCTTGTTGCCTATCTTGATACCCGTATCGAACGGATCCGGCAAAGATCTGGCGATGCATCCGACGCTACGCCCGAAATCGCCCTGCGGCAGCAGGATTACGATCTCGGTCACATGGACTGGTCCATCGTCGAGGCATCAGGAACGCCCGAACAGACATTCGAAATATGCCGCAAGCTGCTTATCGCGAAAGATCAGGTTTGCAGCACGTAATCGCCCGGCGCATCCGCAAGGACCGTGTCTTTCAGGGCAACACCACCCATCGCAGGCGGCGAAGACGGCTCACTGGAATGCTGCGCCAGCCATTTGGCCAATTCGGGCCACCACGAGCCTTCGACATGCGGAGCGATTTCGAGCCAAGCGTCCGGTCCGATATAGGGATCGTCGGATCCTTTCGACATGACCTGATAGGTATGCGTTGTTGCGCCGGGCGGCGACACGATGCCGACATTATGACCGCCGGTCGTCAGCAGGTATGTGACGTCGGCGTCAGTGAGAAAATGAATCTTGTAGGTCGATTTCCACGGCGCGATATGGTCGTAGGTCGTCCCGACCGCGAATATCGGCGCATGAATATCCGACAAGGCGATGGGTTTTCCGTCCACCAAATAGCGGCCCTCGGCCAGATCGTTGTTGAGGAAGAGCTTGCGCAGATAGTCCGAGTGCATCCGGTAAGGCATACGCGTCGCATCGGCGCTCCACGCCATCAGATCGCTGGACGGATCACGTTCACCCATCAGATAATTGCGGATGAGTCTTGACCAGATCAGATCGTTTGAGCGTAGAATCTGGAACGTGCCCGCCATTTGCCGCGAATCGAGCACCCCGCGCCGCCACATCATGTCTTCCAGAAAAGCGACCTGACTTTCATTGATAAAGAGCGTCAGTTCGCCGGCTTCGGTGAAATCCACCTGGGAGGCGAGCAGCGTGACGGTTTTGATCCAGTCGGCATGCTCCCTCGCCATCGCTGCCACCGCAATCGAAAGCAGCGTGCCTCCCAGGCAGTAGCCGATCGCATGAATCTTCTCGCCCGGCACGATGTCCCTGACTTTGGACAACGCCGCGTGGACACCGAGCTCCCGGTAATCCTCAAGGGTGAGATTGCGATCTTCGGGATCGGGATTCTTCCACGAGATCATGAAAACGGTGAAGCCGCTGTCGGTCAGGAATTTCACCAGCGAATTGTGCGGCGACAGATCGAGGATGTAATATTTCATGATCCAGGCCGGAACGATCAGGATTGGTTCGGGCCGCACTGTCGCGGTGGTTGGCGCGTACTGGATGAGCTCGATCAGCTCATTGCGGTAGACGACCTTGCCAGGTGAGATCGCAACGCTTTTGCCGACTTCCGTCTTCGCCTGCCTGTTCGTATCGCCCCTCGCCGCGTAGTCGCGCACGTCGTCAAGCCAGTTGTGGAAACCGGCGGCAAAACTCCCGCCGCCCGTTTCGAAAGCCTTGCGCAGAACTTCGGGATTGCTGAGAACGAAATTCGAGGGCGCGAATATGTCGAGAAGCTGCCGCGCCGTAAACTCAATGACCGCCTGGTTTTCATGCGAAACGCCGCGAACACCGGTCGTGGCGTCCCGCCACCATTGCTGGCCGAGCAGGAAGGCCTGAGCCGCCAGATTGAACGGCGGCAACAGCCATTCCTCCTCCGAAAAGCGGTGATCCTGCGGTTCGGGATGAATGGTGCGCCATGGCGCGATCCCAGACGTGGAAAAATGGGTGGCACTATCCGCCAGGCGAAGCATGTTCTGGAAAGCTTCGCGCGACAGCGCGAGCCGCTTTTCAGGCGCCGCCGCCAGATGCGACATCCAGTCGACATAAGCCATCATCAAGGCCGCGGGAGAAAGGCCGCCCGTCAATTGACCCACTGCGGCGCGAAACGCCCGGTCGAGCGGAAAACCTGCAGGTTCGGACGCCTCCGCCGGCACGTGCCCTGCGGCTACCTTCGAGGATTGATCAATGGGCACAATGTCGCCGGCTCGAGGCACGTCCGTCACATGGCGGTGCAAACCGTTATCATGATCGCGAATATATTGATCCGCGATCGTGTCATCGCTCGCCTTGACCACGACTGGTGAATTCAGACCCATTGCCGTGACTCTCCTGCTGGCTGCCCTTCACCGCGGGATCAGGCGGCAACCTTTTCCAGAGTTGAATTTGTAAGGAAGCCGGCAGTTCGATCGAGGAAGCGCTTGCTGTACTGGAACAAGCAGTCATTATCCCGCCGCAAAACATCAATCTGATGCTTTCTGCAATCCTCACAAACCTCCATGATGGCTTTCACCGAATGCGCTTCAGCAAGCTTCGACATCAACTCGGTCGCGACACCAATCTCGCCGCATGCGTGTTCGAAAATCGTGTTGTTGAGCAGAATCATCTCATCAAGCACGGCCTTTTGCGCATTGAAGACGAGATCGAGCGAACGCCTGTTCATATCGCCAATCTCGATCGCCGGGGCAGTCGCAGGAATTTCTGAACTGATGATATCGGACATGAAAACCTCCGCTTTCGTCGTGTTTTCTAGATTACGGATTGATCCTGACAGTCACCGCAATGCGGACATTGACCTGCGTCAATCGAATCCCGCATCCACTGTTTGCAAGTTGGCATGTCTCGGAAGGCCTGAATTGACCTGCGTCAAGCCAGCGAGTCCGTGTCTTGATAACTTTACATCGTCATACAAATGGAGCTCAAGAATGCGTGCCGATCAGGTCATGAACGCGCCCGTCATTTCAGTTACGCCTGAAACGCCGGTTGTCGAGGCTGCGGGTATCATGTTGCAGCACCATATCAGTGGACTTCCCGTCATCGACACATCGAACAGGCTGGTAGGCATCGTTTCCGAAGGCGACTTTCTCCGGCGCGGTGAGATTGGCACCCAGAAAAAACGCGGGCGCTGGTTGAGTCTTCTGTTGGGACCCGGGAGGGAGGCGCTCGATTTCGTGCGCGCCCAGGGTCGCAAGGTGGGCGAGATCATGTCACCGGATCCTCTGACCATCGCGGAAGAAACGCCGCTTGATGACATCGTCCGGCTGATGGAAAGAAACAATGTCAAACGCCTGCCGGTGATGCGCGGCGACGAGCTTGTAGGAATTGTGACGCGCTCCAATTTGCTCCAGGCGGTCGCAAGTCTCGCTCGCGATACGAGTAGCCCGACAGGCGACGATCGCCAGCTGCGGGCGGCGGTTCGTCAAGCTATCGAGAAAAATGAATGGTGCCCATCAAGCCTGGACATTATTGTGCGGAACGGCGTTGTCCAGCTTGGCGGCATCATCACCGACGAGCGGTCCCGGCAGGCGACCATCGTCGCCGCCGAAAACGTACGGGGTGTTAAAGAGGTCCACGATCATCTGTGCTGGATCGACCCCATGTCTGGCATGTATCTGAATTCGCCGGAAGACGATCAAGCTGCCCGTTCAGGCAAATCACGATGAAAGGATAAGACGCAATGTCACATAGTCATGCGATCGTATGGATCGACCATCGCGAAGCCCGCATTTTTCATGTCGGGCTGACGGGAGCGAATGAGGTGGTTTTGCACTCTCATCTTCCAACGCAGCACATTCACCACAAGGCAAACTCGATCGGCTCCGGCAAAACCCAGGACGACAAACATTTTCTCGGCCAGACCGCCGAGGCCCTTCGCGATGCCGAACAGATTATCGTGATCGGACCGTCGACAGAAAAGCAGGCGCTCCAGAAATACCTTCGCGAGCACGATCCCAAACTCGCCGACAGGATCGTTGCGGTGGTACCGGCCGATCACCCCACCGACCGGCAAATCATCGCCTATGCCAAGGAGCATTTTAAGCTCGGTCCTGTTCGCGCCTGACCCATAAGGCGACGCCGGAAAGACGTATTGCCACATCCTTCTTTGGTCGAAACCTGGGGCCAAGGGCTGCATGGTGAGTGACACATAAAGCTTGACCTGTGTTATCCTGCAGCCTGGTGGAATTTGAGGGCTGAGGCTCAGGTGACTGACGTCCATCGATCCGCTTCCGGGGAGGACTCTTTCGATCATGACGTTCGCGCCGGTCTCGAAGGAGCCGGCGTCGGCACGTGGACGTTCGATCTCTCCAACCAAAAACTCAAATGGTCGAATTCGGCGAGGAAGCTGTTCGGTATTGCCGCCGACCAACTGGTGACCTACGAGCTGTTTCTGTCGCTTCTCGATGTGCTGGACCGGAACGCCACGCAACTTGCCATTCGACGGTCGATAGCGACCGGCTGCAATTTCGACATCCAGTACCGGCTCGGCGGTCCTTCGGGCCATTGGTTGCGCATGCTCGGGACAATCGTGAAAGACGCCCGTGGCGTAGCTGCTCAGTTGAGCGGCATCGTTCTGGATATCGATAATGAAAAACGCATTGAAGAAGCCCTGAGAATCCGGGAAAGCCATCTTCGTTCGATTCTCGATACCGTCAATGACGCCATGATCGTCATCGACAAGCATGGCGTTATGCAATTCTTCAGCAGCGCCGCCGAACGGCAATTCGGATACAGCGAGGCTGAAGCTATCGGCAAAAACGTCAGCATCCTGATGCCGGAGCCGGACAGCGGACGCCATGACGGTTATCTCGCCCGCTATTTGTCCACCGGCGAGCGGCGGATTATCGGCATCGGACGCATTGTCACCGGATTGCGCAAGGATGGCACGACCTTTCCCATGCACCTGACCATTGGCGAAATGCAATCGGCGGGCGAAACCTATTTCACGGGCTTCGTGCGCGATCTGACCGAACATCAGCAGACGCAGGCAAGGCTGCAGGAGCTTCAATCGGAGCTTGTGCACGTCTCCCGCCTTACCGCGATGGGAGAAATGGCGTCCGCGCTTGCCCACGAACTCAATCAGCCGCTCTCGGCGATCAGCAACTACATGAAAGGATCGCGCCGGCTGATGGCCAATCCCCAGGCAAATGTACCGCAAATCGAATCCGCTCTCGACAAGGCGGCCGAACAGGCGATCCGCGCCGGGCAGATTATCCGTCGCCTGCGGAATTTCGTCGCGCGCGAGGAAGCCGAAAAGCGGATTGAGAGCGTCTCCAAACTGATCGAGGAGGCCGGCGCACTCGGCCTGACCGGCGCACGCGAACAGGGTGTCATCCTGCGATTCAATCTCGATCCGTCATGCGATCTCATTCTGGCGGATCGCGTCCAGATTCAGCAGGTGCTGGTGAACCTCTTTCGCAATGCGCTGGAATCGATGACAAGCTCTTCCCACCGCGAGCTGATCGCATCGAACGCAAAAGCCGACGACAACATGGTCGAAATCACCGTTTCGGACACCGGTCATGGGTTCAGCGACGGCGTCATGCCGAATCTGTTTCAACCCTTCTTCACCACAAAGGAAACCGGAATGGGAGTCGGCCTGTCGATCAGCCGAACAATCGTCGAAGCCCACGGCGGCCGGATGTGGGCGGAATCCAATACCGCAGGCGGCGCGACCTTCCATTTCACGCTGCCTGTCGCACAGCCGAGGATTTAGAACATGTCGCCAGGCGGCAATGTCCAAAGCAGCAATGTTTATGTGATCGATGACGATGCCGCGATGCGCGACTCGCTGGCATTCCTGCTGGAGTCGGCCGGGTTCACCGTGAAACTCTTCGAATCAGCGCAGAATTTTCTGGACGATGTGCAAGATATCGAAACCGGATGCGTTCTGACGGATATCCGGATGCCGGGAATCGACGGCATCGAACTGCTGCGCCAGTTGCACTCGGCGTCAAGCACGCACAACTTCCCCGTGATTGTCATGACCGGCCACGGTGACATTCCTCTCGCCGTGGAAGCCATGAAACTCGGCGCACTCGACTTTCTGGAAAAGCCGTTCGAGGACGACCGGCTGGTCGGCGTCATTAAAAAGGCGCTGGCCCAGGACGCAAGCGCCAAGAAAGGCGATACGGTCGCTGCCGAAATAGCAGCGAGGGTCTCCAGCCTCAGCCAGCGCGAACGCCAGGTGATGGAAGGGCTTGTATCCGGCCTGTCGAACAAGCTGATCGCCCGCGATTACAATATCAGCCCCCGCACCGTCGAGGTCTATCGCGCCAACGTCATGACCAAGATGCAGGCCAACAACATCTCGGAGCTTGTACGTCTGGCCATCCGCGCCGGAGTCCTGAAAGATTGAGTTAAATCAAGCTCCCGGCGCCGAAAACATCTATTTTCATAAGATGAAACAGATACATCAGAATCCCGCGCACAAGTCGGGACGTCAGAAAGCGATGATCTACATCATCGATGATGATTTCGATGTGCTCAAATCGCTAACGTTTCTTCTGGAAACGGAGGGCTTCGAGGTCAAGACATTTCGCAGCGCCACGGCCCTGCTTGGGTCCGAATTCCGGAACGGCGCCGATTGCCTTGTCATCGATTATAAGATGCCGGACATCGACGGCATCGAATTGGCGCGCAGACTGCGTGAACTCGATATCGTCACACCGATCGTGCTGTTCACCGGCTATCCGGACCACAACATTTCAGCGAAGGCTGCAAGCGCGGGCCTCAGCCGTGTTCTGTTCAAGCCGCATCTTGACGAGAGTCTGGTGGGCGAAATCCGCCAGGCCATGCAGGACGCCTGAAAACATCAGAAAAACAAGGCCCTGTGACCTCCGGCAAAGCCCTTAGGGGGCGGCTCTTAGGATATCGGCCCAAATATCAAGCTGCGGATATTAAACATACAAACAGCCATCCCGAACCGGAGGAGATGGCAAATGCTCACCCAATCGACAAGCGCTTCCGCCAATCACGTCAACCCGGCTCCCGCAGCCGTCCGTGCCGGCCAATTCGGTTCGCTCGCCATGCATCCCGGAATTGTCGTGACGGAGTATTCCTACAAGCGCGGCGAGGAAATTTACGGAGAGGACGAGCCTGCCGACTACGTCTATCAGGTGGTGAGCGGCGCGGTTCGGACCTACAAGCTCCTCAACGATGGCCGCCGCCAGATCGGTTCGTTCCATCTCCCCGGCGACATGTTCGGCCTCGAATCCGCTTCGATTCATCGCCTCACCGCCGAGGCGATCGTCGAGACCACCGTGCGGCTGGTCAAGCGCCGCAATCTCGAAGCCCTCGCCGGAACGGACGTTTCCGTCGCCCACAGGCTCTGGACCATGACCGCAAGCGATCTGCGGCATGCGGAGGATCACATGCTGCTCCTCGGCCGCAAGACCGCGCTGGAGCGCGTGGCAACGTTCTTGCTGGAAATGGACCGCCGCCTCGCCGTCGCCGGAATGATGGCGTTGCCGATGTGCCGCCGCGATATCGGGGACTATCTCGGCCTTACGCTTGAGACAATTTCCCGCACCCTCTCGCAGCTTCACAGCCAGGGCATTCTTGAGTTTTCCGGCGCGCGCCAGATCGTCCTGCGCAATCGTACACGCCTCGCCAATATGGAATCCTGATCGAAAAACAGAACGGGCAGCCACGACAGCCTCGCCGATCGGGTCGCATAACAGGAGATTTTGGTGGGCAGAGTTGCGGTTGTTACCGGAGGCACAACAGGAATAGGCGCAGCAACCAGCCTCGCGTTGAAGGCGGAAGGCTACACTGTCTGCGCCAATTATCTTGGTAACGAATCCGCGGCAACAGCCTTCGGCCAATCCAGCGGCCTCCCGGTTTTTGAATGGGATGTTGCCAGCTTCGACTCCTGCGCGAAAGGGATCGCCGATATCCAGGCCAAGCACGGCCCGGTCGATGTTCTGGTCAATAATGCCGGCATTACCCGCGATTCCATGCTGCACAAGATGACTCTGGAGCAATGGCGCTCGGTGATCGATATCGATCTTGGCGGATGCTTCAATATGTGCCGGGCCGTCATAGAGGGCATGCGGGAACGCAAGTTCGGCAGGATCATCAATATCAGCTCGATCAACGCCCTTTCCGGACAAGCCGGTCAAACCAATTACGCCGCAGCCAAGGCGGGTATGATCGGCTTTACCAAGGCACTCGCACTGGAAACAGCCTCGCGCGGCATCACCGTCAATGCGATTGCGCCGGGTTACACAAATACGGCCATGGTCGCTGCCGTGCGAGCGGACATCCTGCAAACCATCATCGACAGCGTGCCGGTGAAGCGGCTTGGAACGCCTGAGGAAATCGCGCGCGGGGTTGTGTTCCTTGCCTCCGACGCGGCCGGCTTTATCACCGGCGCAACGTTGTCGATCAATGGCGGAAAATACATGGCTTAACCAAGCCGCGAAGAAACCTAACCGGCGATCGCGCAATATCGACGCCGGCACGCGCGTTGAAAGCCACGCGCAGAGTTTTCGGATTCGATCAGAACGTCTACTAGAGCTAATGGGACATCAGCACCGGGACAGTCATCGAGGCAAGGATGCCGTGGGTGGCTCCTCCGAGCACGAATTCGCGAACACGTGAATGCCCATAGCCGCCCATCACGATCATGCCCGCGGCGCTATCGGCAACGTGAGAAAGAATGACATTGACGACATCATTGTCGGCGGCGGGCTGGGTTACGACTTCGACATTCAAGCCGTGACGCGCAAGGTGACTGCCGATGTCGGCGCCGCGAATTTCGTTTTCTTTTTCGTATTTTTCATTGATGACAGTAAAAAGCTCTACGGCTTTCGCCTTCCTCAGCAGCGGCAACGCGTCATTCACGGCACGTGCCGCAGAACGGCTTCCGTCCCAGCAGCATACGACCCGGTCCAGTTTCACGCCGTCCTTCTGGATATAAGGCACGACAATCAACGGCCTGCCGGAATCGAACAAAGCTGCCTCGATCACAAGATCGTTGAAGGCGTCCTTCTCCTCGTCGGACTGCATGAGAACGCTCACATCGAAACGGCGGGCGATCGCCGCGAAGATATCGGGCGGCGAAAACGTGCTGCGCGCAATCATCCTGTGTTCGGCGGACACCAGACTACGCCTGGCTGCCGCCTCAAATCGTTCAATCGCGGCGCGCGCATTACGCTCGCGCTCGACCACCAGTTCCTCAAAAACATCGACGGGAATATCCGCCCTGAGATAGGCCGGGATATCGGTGATACCGCCACACGCCACGCCGACCAGATGGGAATCAAACGCCTCGGCGATCGAAATGGCATAGTCACAGACGGCATCCCTCGACTTGTCGCACTCCAATCCGACAACGATGTCTTTCATGATCGGCTCCCACATGATGTCGTTTCATCATGGCATGTCCGGAACCGGAGTGATTGACCCACGTCAAGAACTGCCGTGCATCGCAAACTCCGTGTTCGCGAAAGGCAGAGACCGCTATGAAGCTTGCGCGATGACGGCACGAAAGCGCAGGAGGGACAGACCGAGAAACAGCGCCCCGATGACGGCAACGGCCAGAAATTCCGGCCACACCACGTCGATACCCGCTCCCCGATAAAGGATCGACTGAGCGAAAGACACGAAATGCGTCGAGGGCGACGCCTGCATGATGGTCGCAAGCAGCGGCGGCATGCTTTCCAGCGGCGTTGCGCTCCCCGACAGAAGATTCATGGGCACCGCGACCAGCATATAGAGCAGACCAAGCTGCGGCATGGATTGCGCGACCGTCCCCAGGAAAACACCGATGGAAGTCGCAAAAAACAGATAGATCACAACGCCGACCATGAAGAGCGGCACCGAGCCCGCGATCGGAACGCCAAGCAGAAGGCGCACGACAAAATAAAGCGATAGCGCCACGGCTATCGCGATCACAAAACCATTGGCCCATATTTTTGACATCGCGATCTCAAAGGGAGTCAGCGGCATCACCAGCAAATGATCCATCGTGCCGTGCTCGCGCTCGCGCACGATCGCAGCCCCCGCCAGAATAATCGCGAGCATGGTCACGCTGTTGATGATACCCATCACGCTGGTGAACCATGCGGTTGTGACGTTGGGATTGAATGCGATCCGGATTGCGATATTCACCGGCGACAGCGGAGCACCTTCGGAATGCGACAGAAACCCGGCGATTTCGGTGCTGACGATTTGCTGGATATAACTGGACCCCAGGCCCGCCTGCACCATCGCCGTCGCGTCGATATTGACCTGCAGACCGGGCTGACGACCGCCAAGAACGTCACGCTGAAAATTCGGAGGAATATCGACGACAAAGGTGAAGCGGCCGTTGTTCATCAGATGGTCGATGTCGCCCTGCCCGATCAGTTCCGGCGTCTGGAAATACGGCGGCAGAAATGCGTGGGTGATGCGGCGCGACAGCTCCGAATGATCTTCATCGACAACCGCGATCGCCGCGTTGTGCAGTTCCTGCGAGTTGCTCTGTGCCTGGCTGACGATGGCCAGCGAAAAGGAATAGATCACAAGGCCCAGTAGCACGAAGTCGCTCATGAAGCTTCGCAGCTCCTTGGTCCCCAGCCAGTAGATATTCGCGAGCGTCCGCATGATGTCAGCGCTCCTGCTTTCGCAGCAGCAACAGGCTTGAGAGCGTCAGTACGGGAATGAAAATGGCCAGTGCGGCAATGCTGGCACCGAGATCTGCAAATCCGAGCCCCTTTGTGAAGGTCCCGACGCTGATCGGACGATAATAAGTCATCGGAAAACAGCGCCCGATGATTTGCCCGAAACCGACCAGCGACGACACCGGGGTGAGCATTCCGGAAAACTGCGTCGCCGGCAGAATGGTCAGGATCGCAGTTCCGAACAGGGCCGCGATCTGGGTCTGGCAGAATGTCGAGATGAACATCCCGTAGCCCGTGGTCGCGGTAACGTAAATCAGCGTACCGACAAGCAAGGTCAAAAAGCTTCCCTTGAGCGGGACCTGAAACAGAAAGAGCGCCATCAGGAACATGATGGCGAAATTGATCATCGCGACGGCGACATAGGGAAGCTGCTTGCCGAGAAGAAATTCAAGACGCGTCACCGGCGTGACGTAGAGATTGGTGATCGAACCGAGTTCCTTCTCGCGCACGATGGCCAGTGCCATCAGGATCGCGGGAAACAGCGCCAGCATCAGCGCGATGGTCGACGGTACCATCGCGTAGACGCTATCGAAATCCTGATTGTATTTGAACCTCACCTCGATGTCCGCCGGCGCCGCTGCGCCCGGAACCGTGGTCTTCACCGCCGGATCGGTCAGATACAGCTGATGCATACTTTGCAGATAGCCGCGGATGGTCTCCGCGCGAAACGGCATCGCGCCGTCAATCCACGCGCTCACCCACACCGGACGGCCGCGCTTGATATTCTCGCCAAAATTCGGCGGAATCTCGATGCTGGCCGTGATGTCCCCGCTCCGCAAACGCCGGTCGAGGTCGGCATAATCGGCAATCGGCGGCTTCTCGGTGAAGTAGCGGGATCCCCTCAACTCTTCGAGATAGGCGCGGCTTTCCGGGGTCTGGTCGCGATCGAGCGCGGCGAACGACAGATTGTTGACGTCGGTCGAGATACCGAAGCCGAACACGATCATCAGGAACGCCGTTCCAAACAATGCGAATGTCAGGCGAATCGGATCGCGCAGCAGCTCCAACCCCTCGCGGATTGTATAGGCCAGGAGGCGCTGCAGGCTGAACCAGGATCGACCCGGCCGCCGCGATGTTGCGGCAGACGGAAGAAAGGCTCGGGTTGAAGAAACGTCCGAGCCTGCGGTTTCCATCTTTCCGGCACGCATCGCCTCTTCCAGATAGCCGATGAACGCCTCTTCCAAAGTCGCCGCGTCCCGCGCTTTGACCAGCGCGGCAGGCGCATCGGTCGCAAGCACCCGCCCCTCATGCATGAGCGAAAGCCGGTCGCAGCGCGCCGCCTCGTTCATGAAATGAGTGGAAACGAAAATCGTCACGCCCTGATTGCGCGACAGGTCGATCAGCAGCTCCCAGAACTGGTCGCGCGCCAGCGGATCGACCCCGGATGTCGGCTCGTCCAGAATCAGAAGATCGGGCTTGTGAACGACGGCCACCGCAAGTGACAGTCGCTGGCGGATGCCAAGCGGCAATTCGGACGCGAGGTCGTCGAGATATGGCGACAAATCGCATTTGCCGACCAGTTCGGCGATGCGCGCCCTGGCCTCATCGGGCGGAATGCTGAACAGCCGCGCATGAAGGTTCAGATTTTGCAGAACCGTCAATTCGCCGTAGAGCGAGAAGGATTGGGACATGTATCCGACCCGCCGGCGTGCATCGAGATTGCCGGCATCGAGAGCCTGGCCAAAAATGAACGCCTCGCCCTCACTCGCCGGCAGAAGGCCGGTCAGCATTTTCATCGTGGTTGTCTTGCCGGATCCGTTGGAGCCGACGAAGCCGAATATCTCTCCGCGTTCGATGGAAAAACTCACGCGATCGACCGCTGTGAAATCGCCGAACCGGCAGGTCAGATCGCGCGCGACGATCACCGGCTCACCATCGAAATGACGCCGCGGCGGGATCGACAGTTTCACGCTGCGTATCCGCTCACGCTCGGGAAGTAACGCGACGAACGCATCCTCGATCGTTGCCGTTCCGGTCCGGGCCTTGATCTCCTGGGTCGATCCGGTGGCGAGAATCTGTCCAGCGTTCAGCGCTACCAGCCAGTCGAACTGCTCCGCCTCTTCCATATAGGCGGTCGCCACGATCACGCTCATGCCGGGACGGCGGGAGCGAATGCGGCCGATCAACTCCCAGAACTGCCGCCGCGACAGCGGATCGACGCCGGTCGTCGGCTCGTCCAGGATTAACAGATCGGGATCGTGAATCAGCGAACAACACAGGCCGAGTTTCTGGCGCATGCCGCCAGACAGTTTCTTCGCCGGCCGGTCGGCAAAAGGAGACAGTCCTGTGCTCTCGAGCAACTCCGCAATCCGCCACTCCCGTTCCTGGCGCGCCTGACCGAACAGACGTGCGAAGAACTCGATGTTCTCGCGCACGCTCAGATCGGGATAAAGATTTTTTCCGAGGCCCTGCGGCATGTAGGCGATGCGCGGACATACCGACGAGCGGTGCCGCACATCGGACATATCGCCGCCGAGAACGAGGGCACGCCCTTCCTGCACCTCGCGGGCACCGGCAATGATTGCAAGCAGCGACGATTTTCCCACGCCATCCGGGCCGATCAATCCGACCATGCAATCGGACGGCACCTCGATCGTCACATGATCGAGAGCGGCGACCTTGCCGTATTGTTCCGTGAGACTTTCGAGGACTGCAACCGCAGGCCTGCCGCCGCTCATGGCGTGCCTTGCAGATTTTGCGGCCAGGCCACCGACGGATCCCAGCGCAGGTACGTAACGCCAGGCAACCCGCTACGCACCGCATCGGCATGGGCCGTCAACCGCTCGGGATCGATGCGCGCCCGGATGCGAAACATCAGCTTGTCGCGCTCGGTCTGGGTTTCGACCGTCTTGGGCGTGAACTGCGCCTGACTGGCGATAAAGGACACCTTTGCGGGAATCGGATGGTCCGGATAGGCGTCGAGAACGATGCGCGCGTCGGTGCCGATCTTTATCTTGCCCGCTTCCTGCGTCGGCAAATAGATATCCATGTAGACATAAGACACATCGAGCATCGTGAAAACCTTGCCGCCGGCGGGTAGCACTTCGCCGATGTTGGTGATGCGATACTGGATGCGCCCGGCACGCGGAGCGACAAGTGTATTGTCGGCGATATTGACCCTGTAAAGCTCGGCGTCATGCTGCGAAGCCTCAAGCGCGTGCTGAGCCTGTTGCACCCGATATTCAGCCGCGTTCACCGCCGCATTGGCGCTGTCGAGCTGTTGTCGGCGTTGATCGATCATCTCTTTCGTCACCCACCCGCCATCAAGCAGGCTTCGTGCGCGGCTCATTTCCTGATCGGCCAGAACTTGTTGCGCGCGCAACTGAACGAGATTGGCGTTCGCTTCCTCGATTGCGCGCTGCGCTTGCTTCGTCTGCGCCTCCGACTTTTCCAGCGATTGCTGAAGGTCCCGGGTATCCATCCGGGCGACGATCTGCCCTGGCGCCAGCATGTCTCCTATGTCGGCATACAGTTCGGCAACCCGGCCGGGAAATTTCGTGGCGATATCGATTTCGTCGGCCTCGATCCGGCCATTGCCCCAGCTGATGCCGGCGGGCAATCGGGCATGAACCTGCTTCCACCAGTAAAGGCCCCCTCCGCCCGCGATCGCCAGCACCACCACGACCGCCGCTGCGATCCGCAACCGCCTGCGCGTCTTTCCCTTGCGATCAGTCGGCATCGGGACCAGTGCGCGGGCGGCGGCGGAGTGCTCGGGAATATCATGCCTTTCGCTTACAGACTCGGGACCCTCGCTGCCGGGTGGGCCGGGTAGCTTCCTTACTTCCGCCATCGTCTCCACTCACCGGGTCTTTCAGTTCCAAATCTAACACCATGCGGCGCCGATGGGTTGAGGCAGCTCAATGGACCGGAGCTCTATTTGGAGGCAGCGGGCGCAAACGACTGATTGCTGAAGGGAGATGACGTCGGCACCTGAACAACGATGAAGCCGCGTCCGATCGCCTGATGGCAGGAATTACAGGCGACGGTCAAATCACCGAATGCCCGGGCAAATTCTTTGCTGTCCTTCGCCTTAATCGCTTCGTCGATTTGCTGGGCTGGTGGTCCCATGGCAGTCATGTCTGCCACAGGAATTCCGGGGTAGAAGCCCATTGCGTCGGCAAAACTCGACTTGATCCGGTCGAGCTCATAGGCCGCAAGGTCCCAGTTTTTCAGGCGGCCGGCGAACCACAGCTTGAAATGACGCAGTTGCATCGCGCTCATGATATCGCCGAGGCTCGGTACGTAATTTCCTGGAGGGGCCGGGGTGTCAACGGCCTGGGCTCCGGCGAGCCGCACAACCACACCCAGGCACAAAATCGCGAGCAATATTCGTTTCATGTCGGACACTCCTTCCGACCGTCAATCAACGGCACAAACCGGCCGGACGAGTTGACGCAAATCAATGATCCGCTCGGATCCGCCACCGGCGCAAATCACACATCCGCATCCACAGGCGTTGGCTCACCGCTGGCGCGGTATGCCAGCGGTGTGCCGCCAGGCATTACGATGCGCGACGAATACGATTGAGATCCGGACCGACCTGAGGTGGCGCGACAGTTGGAGTTTTGCTCCCGGTGCTCCCGTTTGCATCCCCTTCGTTTCTTTCAGGGTATCTACCCGCCGGGATTGTGTTCTTGACAAGGCCTGAGGAGCTAGGTTGACTGTTCGTACGGTACAGGTGTTGGCGAAAGCCAACATAATAGGGAATTCGGTGCCGTTGTTTGATATCGTCGACTGCGCTTTCTGAACGCGTGGAAGACCTATCGACCACGGAATCCGAAGCTGCCCCCGCAACTGTGAGCGGAGAGCTGTAGTCCGATATGCCACTGAGCCAAGGCTTTAAGCCGAACCTCGGGAAGGCGGACAACAGCGATGATCTGCGAGCCAGGAGACCTGCCTGTTCCGTCATCCTTCCGTCGCACGGGGTGTGCGAGGAGCGGGTTTCCGCTGAGGTGACATGACGTAACTTGCGGAGACGGTCGCTCGTTTCTCTTTCGCAGGCATTAACTGGTGCGCCCGTGCTCCTGGTTATATCGGCGTTTGAGGGACGATCAGGTCCTCCGCGATCATTGAGTCGCTCGGGGGCGGATCGTGGCTATTTTCCGGATGTTATTTCCAGCGCGTTGTCGTTGGAACAGAGGCACCTTTGCATTGCTCGCGGGGGTGGATGCGCTTCTGTGCTGCTGCACCTCTATTTCCATTTCACAGGCTCAACAGGCCGGCGTGCTGCCGCAGATCGAAGTCAGTCCTCCCACAGCCACGCCCAGGAAAAACCAGAAGCCAAAACGCAGCAAGCAAACCAGCGCCAAGCCGAAGTCCGCGCCCGCGAGCGAGCCAGTTGCCACGACGGCGCCGAGCAATGACGCGGCAAGCCGTGTTGTCGAAGTAAACCAGATCGTCGGCGCTTCAACCAGCGTCATCACCGCCGAGGACATCAAACGCTCCCCGGGCCGGACCGTGCAGGACGTTCTGGGCACGATTCCCGGTGTCCAGTTGCAATCGCTCTACGGCGGCGTCAACGGAGCTGGCACCACGGTCGATCTGCGCGGCTTCGGCGCCTTCGCATCGTCGAACACGCTTTTTCTTCTCAACGGGCGACGGCTGAATGACGCCGATCTGCAGGGCGTCGATCTGTCCACCATTCCGCTGCAATCCATTGAGCGCATTGAAATCACGCGCGGCAACAGCGCCGCCGTGCTCTACGGCGATAACGCGGTGGGTGGCGTGATCAACATCATCACCAAGACCGGCGCGGATAGCAGCAAACCCGTCTCGGGATATGTCGAAGGCGGGATCGGTTCGTTCAACCAGCGCTTCGGCAGCGTTTCGGCGACGACGAATGCGGGACCGTGGTCCACATCCGTTTTTGCGAATGCGGTCAAATCGGACGGCTACCGAGTCAATAACCGCCTCGAACAGCAGAACGGTATCGGCGAGTTACGCTACACGACACCGGACCTCAAAGCCTATTTCACCGTCACTGGCGACAATCAGCGCCTTGGCCTGCCCGGCGCGCGCTCCAATCATTACACCCCGGACTTTGGAGTGACTTACATAAACCAGCTCAACGATTTACGCGGCTCATCAACTCCCTTCGATTACGCTAACAAGCAAGGGGTCAGCGCGACCACCGGCTTCATCAAATCGTTCTCGAATTCCGTGGACCTGATCGTCGATGGCGGCGTGCGTAGCAAGAAACAGCAAGCAGGATTTTTCGACGATCCGGCGTCTCCCTTTCCCTCGACCAGCTACGTCGATTCCGATTTGCTGACCTGGTCGCTGACGCCGCGTCTGAATATCAGAAGCTTATTCTTCGGCATGCCTTCAACGGTTCTCACCGGTATCGATTACTACGACGCCAATTACAAATCGAGCCGCAGCGCCCTGATCGACGATCCGCCGAACCATGTTTACAATCTCGACCAAAAGACCCTTGCCGGTTATTGGCAGCAGACGCTCGGCATATGGAGCAACACCGACTTCTCCTATGGCGGCCGCATTCAGTATATGAATCTGACCGCGCGCGATCACTACGATCCACTCGCACCTTCCGGCTCACTGTTCGCACAGGCCACGCCGCTCGACCAGAACGAAACAAACCATGCCTTTCATGTCGGACTCGAACATCGTTTCAACGACGCCGTGACGATCTTCGGCCGCGTCGCTCAGGCTTTCCGCACGCCGAATGTGGACGAACGGGTTGTCACCGGACCGGCCTACGATTTGGCAGCATGCCCGCCATATCCCTGCCCCGCCATTCCGCAGAATTTCCAGCTAAAAACACAGACATCGCATGACGTGGAAGGCGGCGCCAAATTTCATTTCGGCCGCCTCGATCTTCAGTCGAGCGTGTACGACATGTATCTCAAGAACGAGATTCATTACGACCCGGTCAACATGTTCAATTACAACCTCGATCCGACCCACCGGTACGGATCGGAAACCAACGCAACCTACGCGCTGTCCGACAGCTTTCGTCTGAAAGGCAGTTTTGCCTATACACGTGCGGTGTTTTCCGAAGGACAGTTCGCCGGCAACGACGTGCCGCTGGTGTCGCGCTATAGCGGGAGCACAGGCCTGTCGTGGAACGTCTGGCAGCGCTACGTCATGTTCGACGCGACATGGCGTTTCTGGAGCTCGCGCCGCTTCGACAACGACCAGTTGAACCGGCAACCGCTAATTCCCGGCAATTCGACCATCGATCTGAAACTGAGTGGTGAACTCGACCGCTATTACTGGGCGGCCGCAATTACCAACGTGTTCTCGACGCCCTATTACGATTACGGCGTGGCCAGCGCGAGTACGCCGGGCGTCATTACATTCTATCCGCTCCCCGGCCGTGTCTACACGCTGAAAGCGGGCGCAACATTCTAGACGCTCTGAGCGATGGAATGAGCGCCGACCCGCGAGGGGCGGACAAAAATGAAAGCGAGATCGCCAGGGCAAACGTCAGCCGTTGTCCTGTCGATATCATCGTTCGCGGTCGGGCGCCGCATTTTGATCACAGAAAATCAAGGGCGGAGTTGACTAAGTCGGCTGCTCGGCCGCAGCAATGCTATCCATCCCGTAATCGTTGCCTCAAAGCCGGCTGCACGCTCACCCCGACATCGTTCAAACGGCCGATCAGCGCTCTGTTGATAGCCGCCCGCTCCTCCAGACTGAGCAATTGCCAATTGGCAATTTCCGACAGCGTGCGCGCGCAGCCGATGCACAGACCGATACGCGGATCGATCGTACAGATCGAAACACAAGGGGATACCGACGTTATAATGGTGTTTGTCATGTCCAGACAAAATATGACCGAACGTCTCGCATTACCACGCTTGGCCATCATTATTTTATTCGCAGCCCATCGACCAAATCGGCTTTACCTCGTCGGTAGCGGTGTCTCCCCCCGGTAGTCGTAAAAGCCTCTCTTGGTCTTGCGGCCAAGCCAACCCGCCTCAACGTACTTCACCAGCAAGGGACAAGGCCGGTATTTCGAATCCGACAAGCCATCGTAAAGCACCTGCATGATGGAAAGGCAGGTATCCAGGCCGATGAAATCGGCGAGTTGAAGCGGCCCCATTGGATGGTTGGCCCCAAGTCGCATCGCATCATCGATCGACTGCACCGATCCAATGCCTTCATAAAGCGTGTAGATGGCTTCGTTAATCATCGGCAGCAGAATGCGGTTCACAATGAAGGCGGGAAAATCCTCCGATGTCGTTACTGTCTTGCCAAGACGGGCGATGAATGTATTGGCCGATTGATAGGTGAATTCGTCGGTTGCAATTCCCCTGATAATCTCAACTAACCGCATGAGCGGCACCGGATTCATGAAATGAATTCCGATAAAGCGTTCGGGACGATCGGTCGATGCCGCAAGACGCGTGATGGAAATTGACGAGGTGTTGGTCGCGAGTAAAGTGCGCGGTGACAACAAAGGACACAATGAAGCGAAGATTTCGCGCTTGATAGCCTCATTCTCTGTCGCCGCCTCGATCACCAAGTCACAATCCGAGAATGCCCGGTAATCAATGGCAGGCTTTAGGTGCGCGGCAGCCGCTGCGGAAGAGGTCTCGGTGATATAGCCTTTTTCGATTTGCTTCGATAAATTTCGCATGATGCCGGCCCGACCCGCATCAATACGATCTGCCGAAACATCGTTGATAAAGACATCGAATCCGGCAAGAGCGCAAACCTGCGAAATACCCGAACCCATTTGTCCGGCACCGATAACGCCGACGGTTTTTATCTCGAGAGGCGAATTTGTTGACGGATTGTTCAAATGGCTCCTCCGCTCCCGAGACTCTTGCCCCGTTGCCACAAAACATCCACATGTCCTCCTTCGCGATTTTCAACCCGGGAGGCGACAAAGAGCAGATCCGAAAGTCTGTTGAGATACGAAAGACCGAAATTCTCTTTTGTAGAAAATGTCTTCACATTTCCCATATTCGCAGCTTCTGTTTCAATCAGGCTAAACAATTGCCGTTCGGCGCGGCGGCATACGGTGCGAGCTACATGGGTAAACGCCGCGGAGGGCGTGCCTCCCGGCAGAATGAACTCCTTCAGCATCCCAAGGCCGCTATTCAAATTCTCGAAGCTGCTGTCGAGCCGCGAGAGATGCGCGTGTGAAAGCAAGGGCGTGCCGGGCACGCTGATCTGCGCGCCGAGATCAAAAAGATCGTGCTGAACAAACGTGAGCGTATCTTTGACGGGCTGAGAAGCCGAAAGGGCAACGACCACACCGATCCAGCTATTAAGCTCGTCAATTACTCCCAAAGTCTGGATGGGAAGACTGTCCTTATCGACCCTGGTACCGCTTCCAAGGCTGGTCTGACCTTGATCACCGGTCCGCGTGACAATTTGCGAGAGTCTGTGTCCCATCGAATCCTCCTACTCAATGTCAGTCATTGCTGCAGCTTGTACGCATCGGCGTAATCGCAGTACTGGCCGATGATATCGCCCATCATCTTACGCTTGGCGTCATTGAGCTTTCCAAGCTGGCGCGCGGGCCGGCCGGCCCAGAGATAGCCGCCTTCGAGACGCTGGTTCATTTCAGTCGTGGATCCAGCGGCGAGCAATACGTCGTCTTCGATCACTGTGCCCGCGTTTACATGGCTTCCTATTCCGATGAGACATTGCGCACCGATCCGGGCATCTCTAATCGTCACATTGTGACCGATGGTGGTGTTTTGACCGACGATGATTCCGTCGGCGTGACATTCAAGGCGGGAGTTGTCCTGAATATTGGTGTTCTCGTGCACAATGATGGACCCTTGCCCTCCACTGAGAACGCACGAATAAAATACGCTCGATCGCGATCTCAAATCGACATGTCCGCTCAAAATCGCCGTTCTGGCGACAAAGGCGTCCGGTTGTTCGTGCGGTTGGTGACGAAATTCAGTCTGCGGCGTGATAAAATCGCCGGCAATTCTTTCCAGGAGATGAAGCTTTCGCTGGGTGTGTTCTCGGGTTGTCAATTCCCTGACAAATTTTGCGGGACTGCCCGCGTAGACAGAGTTAGCCTTCAAAACTGCCCGCGGATAAACGGTGGAATTAGCTTCTATCAGAACGTTTTGTTCGACAACCGAACCATCGAGAATCACAACATTGTCTTCGATCAAACAATCGTTGCCGACTACGCAGGCGTGAACAACCGCCTTTTTTCCAACGGCTACCCTGTCGCCAACTATTGTTGGATAAAGTTCATGCGCGATGTGAACGGTCGAGTTTCTTCCGATACTGAAATCATCCCCAATTTTCACGAAATGACCGTCCGCCCTTAAAACTGCCGCCGGTCCTAATGTCGCATTCGCACCAAGGCTGACTTTACCGAGCACACTGGATCCGTGACCGGAAATGAGCGGATGCGTCACGAATGACGGCTGAATACCGCCGTAGGGAAGGATATAGGGCGCTGTCACAACCATGCTTTCCTGAATCATAGAGCGTATCTCCGGCCGCAGAGCCTTACCCTGTACAGCATTTTGAGCGATGGAAAGTACGATGTCCGGTGGAATGCGGCTCGCCGCCGCTAGAGCTGCTTCGTGATATTGCTCCAATCCCTCAGCCCCGAGTGCACGAGCCTGAAAAAACCTGGCAACACTCAATCGGTTGTGTCCAAGCGCGACACTGTGAGCGAGCAAAAGCTTGGCCGCCTGTGCGTTACCGTTTCGAGCGGCCTCCTTCAGCTGCTTTAACTGCTTGCGGGATTGCTGCACGTGCCATCCTCAGAACACCGGCGTTTCACGATAGGTCCCCCATACCTTTTTCAGGGATTCGATGATGTCTCCCATCGTTGCGCCGGCACGTACGAGCTCGATTGTGATGGGCATGATATTTTGCGAGGGATCTTTCGCCACATCGAGGAGTTGCTGCAGGAGCAAATCGAACTTTACCGGATCCCGCTCGCGGCGTACGCGTTGCGTTCGGGCCACCTGCCGTTCCGCCGTCGTGTGATCATATGGGTGGGTATGGATTGCTGGGTCTGGAGCACCATCGACGAAACAATTCACGCCGATCACCGGCTTGTCGCCCGATTGTTTTCGAAGCGCCGTCTCGTACGCAAAATCCGCGATGTGTTTTTGGAACCAGCCTTCCTGTATCATTTTGAGCGTGCCGCCCCGCTCTTCCACCTCTTCGAGAATCTCGAAAATTCGCTTTTCATATTCCGTGGTCAGCGTCTCAACGTAATAGGAGCCCCCAAGAGGATCCGTGACTTGAGTTATATTTGTTTCCTCGGCGATAACCTGCTGTGTGCGCAAGGCCATCCGCATTGCATCCTCCGTGGGAATCGCGAAGGCTTCGTCATAGCCGTTGGTATGAAGCGATTGGCAACCTCCGAGAGCCGCAGCAAGCGCTTGCATGGACGTGCGAATGACGTTGACCATGTATTGCGGCTTCGTCAGCGATGCCGCCGCAGTCTGGCAATGGAAGCGCAGTCGCATTGACTCGGGATTCTTGGCGCCGAACCGTTCCTTCATGATCTTGGCGTAGCAGCGCCGCAGAGCGCGGAATTTTGCTATTTCCTCGAAGAAATCCGCCTGGCAAACAAAAAAGAACGCAAGACGCGGCGCAAATTCATCGACGTGCATACCGGTCTTCAGAACTTCCTCGACATACACAATGAGATTGGCCAACGTGAATGCGGCCTCATGAAGTGGCGAAGAGCCAGCCTCGGAGATGTGGTATCCTGAAATGTTTATAGGATTGTAGCGCTTCATGTGCTTGGCACTGTATGTGATGCAATCGCGCACGATGCGTACCGACGGCTCGATCGGAAACACATACTCCTTTTGCGCCATGTATTCCTTCAGGATGTCTGCCTGAATCGTTCCGGAAAGCTTGTTGAGATCGTAACCGCGCTTCTCCGCAAGCACGATGTACATGGCGAGCAATATCCAAGCCGAGGGATTGATCGTCATGGAGACGGAAATTTTCTCCAGATCAATGCCGTCGAAGAGTGCCTCCATATCGGCGAGCGTATCGATGGCAACACCTTCGCGGCCAACCTCGCCTTCGCTCATTGGATGGTCAGAATCGTATCCCATCAGAGTCGGCATGTCGAAGTCAGTCGAGATGCCGGTCTGACCTTGAGCAATCAAATATTTGAAACGCTTATTGGTGTCTTCGCCTGTACCAAACCCGGCAATCTGCCGCATCGTCCACGTCCGGGAGCGATACATCGTGGGATAGGGGCCGCGAGTGAAAGGATAACGGCCAGGCAGACCGATATCCTCGATCGGTGTCTCAGCAAGATCGGCTGCGGTGTACGTGCGCTTGACCGGAATATCACCCAGGGTAAAGAATTCCGATTTGCGCTCGGCCTGCTTGCGCAGGAATTGTGCGACCTCGTTCGCCTCCCAATCCTTCTCCTCGGAGCGGATTTGATCGATTTTCTTTTGCGAGAGAGTCTGATTGTCGGTGATCTTATCCATGATAATGTCCTCAATTCAGGGATGCGGCGACAAGTTCGCTTGCGAGCGCGTAAGGATCTCCTTCGCGGCGAAGCAGTCGGTCCGCAATGGACGGAACGAATGAAGCTGATGTTTTCAGGAAGCGCTCGATGAGCAGGTTCTCCGCCGTCTTTTGCAGACGGAAATTCGCAATCGACAGTTGCCTCTTCCTGCCAAGCTCGGTGTGGAGCACCGCCATCCGATGGCGTTCGATGACACCGACGAGATCGTCGAAACCTTCGCTATTGTAGGAGCTGACGCCGAGAACCGGGACTTGCCAATCGGGTTTCACATGGCCATTGACGCCGAGCGTCATCATCTGCCTGAGATCGGTAAGGGTGCGGTTGGCGTCGCTGCGGTCGCATTTCGACACCACGTGAATGTCGGCGATTTCCAGCATTCCCGCCTTGATCGCCTGGATTTCATCACCGAGCCCCGGCGCTGAAACAACGATGGTGGTATGAGATGCCTTTGCAATCTCGACTTCATCCTGTCCGACGCCGACCGTCTCAATAATGATCGTGTCAAAGCCGCCGATATCGAGAATATCAACGGCATCAAGCGTCGCCCGTGCCATGCCCCCCATTTCGCCGCGGGTCGCCATGCTGCGAATGAAAACGCCCGGATCATTGGCGAGGTCCGACATGCGGATGCGATCGCCGAGAATCGAACCACCCGAGTAGGGACTGGACGGATCGACCGCGACAATTCCTACCTTGGAGCCCTTGTCACGCAAGCGCTGGGTAAGCGTCGCCACCATAGTCGATTTCCCGCTGCCCGGAACGCCCGTCAGTCCGATGACATGCGCACGCCCAGCGCGCCGATAAATCGCGGCAAGCGCCTCTCTTGCCTCGGAAACGTTTGCTTCCGCTCGGGAAATCAGCCTACCGATGGCCGCAATTTCCCCACGCATGGCCCGCTCCACCAACTCGACGGCTGGAACGTAGCGGCTCATGTTCGGCGCTCCGCACTAATCTCGTTGTTCAGTTCACGAAACACCGCCCTGTCATCCACGACACGGCGCGCCTTGAAATCGGTGCGAGGCAGGGTTCCTTTTGCGACGACCTCAGCCTTGGTGCGCAAGCCAAGCAATTTATGGATGCGGCTGCTAACGTCGGCCCGAAAAGCCTCGGCGTTGCCGTTCGTCAACGCGTCTTCATCGGCTTCGACGCGCAATAGCAACTCATCCATCGCCGCTTCGCGGGTGATGATGATCTGATGTTCGCCGCCATAGCCCGGCGTTGCGTTGAGAGCCGCGTCGATTTCACTGGGATAGACATTTTCGCCGCGGATCGTGAACATGTCATCGATGCGGCCGAAGATGCCTTGCGGCAACCTCGGATAGGTCCGGCCACACGGATTCGGCTCATCGGTCCAAAGCGTGAGATCGCCCGACGCAAGGCGGATCATCGGTTGCGATGTGCGCTCAAGATGCGTGTAAACAGGCGTACCGCGCTGGCCATATGGAATCCGCCGCATCGTCTTCGGGTCGCAGACCTCCGTGTAGACGATATCCTGCCAGCACAGCATGCCTTCCGTTTCAGCGGAGCCGGCAACGTTCATCCAAGGTGACATTTCAGCCATCGATCCGGAGTCGAAAATCTTCGCTCCATAAAAATCGGCGATGCGGTCCCGCACGCCGGGAATCGATGCGCCTGGCTCCCCCGAGAAGAACATGTATTTCAGGCCGAACTCCCGGGGATTAAGCCCCTCATCGATAGCCGTCTGCGCGAGATGGAGCGCATAGGTCGGCGTGCCGTAGAAACCCGCGGGCTTCAGGGTGTCCAGCCACTGCGCGCAGCGCGCAGTCATGCCCGGCGCACCGGCCCCGAACGGAAAAGCTTTCGCGCCAAGACGCTCAGCGCCCGCGAGTGCACCCCAGCTTCCCATGTAAAGACTGAGGATGGCCGCAACGCAGATCATATCGCCGGGACGCATACCCATCGCCCACATGATCCGGGCGTGGGCGTTCGCAATGGCGCTCCAGTCATTGCGGCCGATTGCGAAGGCCGTCGGCCGCCCGGTGGTGCCGCTCGTACCGTGGACATGAAAAACTTCGCTGTCCGGAACACAGAGGTAATCGCCAAACGGCGGCGCGCTTGTCTGCGACTCCCTCAGTTCCTTCTTCGTGACGACGGGGACCTTGTCCTCGAAATCCTCCAGCGAACGAAGATGGTCCGGGTGAAATCCCGCCTCGTTCCAGCGGCGTCGGTAGAACGCAGAATTTTCGTAAGCATAGCTGCAGATCACACGAAGGCGCTCAAGGATCGCCCGATCGCGTTGCGCCGCCGGCATCGTCTCGCGCTGAGGAAACCAATAACGGCTGTCCGGCGGCGGAAAATACGATGCATCATAGGACGGAGGAAAAGACCAAGACTCCATCGATCGTCCCTCCCGTCAGCGTTCGCCGCGCTCTGATACAAGGCGGGTGAGAGTGGCAACGATGGCATCTGGCGGCGTGTCTTGAAGCAGGACCTCCTTGACGCCCATCTTCTTCAGTTCGACGACATCTTCATCCGGCATCACGCCGCCCGCGACGACAATCAGGTCGTCAGCGCCTTTGCTGGCGAGCAACTTGAAAATTTTCGGGAAAACCGTGAGTTGCACCCCCGAAAGGAGGCTGACGCCAAGGACATCGACGTCCTCCTGCACGGCTGCATTGACGACCTCTTCAGGCGTGCGATGCAGGCCAGAATAAATGACGTCCATTCCGGCGTCGCGCAGGGTGCGAGCGACTACTTTTACACCGCGGTCATGACCATCAAGCCCCACTTTTGCGAGGAGCACACGGATTGGCTGAGCCAAATTTACCTCCCAAGACCTTTTATTGAATTTTGAATTCAGTATTCTAAACACAGAATGTCGTGTCCTTGTATCGCTGTCAAGGCTGGGGAATACTGGTTAAACGCGCCGATTCAGGAGGAAGCGGGTGTTGGAATCGCTGAAACCACCCAAAAGTTTGGTCGATCAGGCCTACGAGGTGATTCTCGATGCGATCTGCGACGGCACCTTCAAAGCCGGCGAACGCCTCACCCAAGAGGACATCGCCGAGCGTTTGAATGTTTCTCGCCAGCCAGTCACGCATGCGCTGGCCGTTTTGAGGATGCAGGGATTTCTTGAACAGTCCGGACGCCGCGGACTGACAGTGACATCCGTCGAGCCTTCGTTCTTCGAGGCAATTTACCAGTTTCGATCAGCCGTCGAACCGCTCGCCGTTAAGCTGGCGATCCCTCGCCTTACAAAGCAGGCCATATTGCACGGCCGCTCGCTGATAGAGCACGGCCGCAATCTGGTTATTGCAGAAGAAAGCCGGGCGACACTGCATGCCGACATGGATTTTCACTCGTTTATCTACGACCTCTCTGGCAATCCGTTGATTGCGGAAACCATGCGACTTCACTGGAGGCACCTTCGCCGCTCGATGGGTGAGGTTCTGCGACACCCGGGAATGACAATCAGCGTGTGGCAGGAACACAGTCGTATTCTCGAATGTATGATTCGCGGCGATAGCGATGGGGCAGCCGAACTGATGCGCCGACACCTCGTCGAAGCGCACGACCGTGTTTGGAAAATGCAGGGCGTGAGCGATTAACGTCTTTGCTTTTTACTCGAGCTTGCCGGACATCGCGCATAATTGGCAACTCGATCATTGACCCTGACCTAGATGGTCAATGACATCGCCCGCACAATCAACGCCAATAGCCCGCATCAGGTTGGGCAAGCCAGCGCACCAACTCCAAAAATGCTCATGAGGCCACATTACGAGGATATGTAATAAACCGAGAGAGCCCGTTCTCTGACTATTCCTGGATGCTTTCATTCGACATCTCGCGGCTGCTAAGAACAGCAATTGTAGTCGCCATGCTCAGCAGAATGAGAAAGGCCGAGATCGGCCAGGTCGCGCCGTTCGTCCAGCCGGCCACTGCAGCGGCCAACAGTGGCGTAATCCCTCCCCCGATCGCAGCGCCGATCTGAAAGCCGAGCGAGATGCCGGAGTAGCGCACCTTCGTTCCGAACAATTCGGGCATGAAGCTCGCATGCAGCGCAAATACAGTGCCCTGGCACACGCTGATGCCAACAACTATGGCCGTCATGACCCATACCGGATTGCGGGTTTCAAGCATCCAGAAGAGAGGAAAGGCAAAGATCGCACCGAACAATGTACCGAAAAGATAAAGAGGCCGACGCCCTACTTTATCAGAGAGCCAGCCGGTCGCCGGCATGACGATCAGCTCCACGAATGTCGCCAGCGTCACCGCACCGAGTATGAACGACTGGCTCATGCCAAGTTGCTTGGTCAGATACGCCACCGCGAAAACCGAAAGCACGTTGACCCACGCGACCTCTGTAACTTTCAGACCAATGGCGATCAGCGTCTCGCGCCTGTAGGTCGTGATCGCCTCCCATGGCGGAATTTTCACGGTCTGGCTGGTCGCTTGCACGCGCTGGAAGGCTGGCGTCTCTTCAAGACGAATTCGAATGAAAAAGCCGATGACAACCAGCAGGATGCTGGCCAGGAACGGCAACCGCCACCCCCAGCTCAAAAAATCTGCCTGAGGCAATGTTGTTGCCAGCGCAAACACGCCGGTAGCGACTAATCGCCCGATGGGATTTCCCATCTGCACGATACTTCCAAACAGGCCGCGTTTATTCTGGGGCGCAGTTTCAGCAACCATTAGCACCGCTCCACCCCATTCGCCTCCAAGGCCAATGGCCTGAACGAGGCGAAGCAGAACGAGAAGAACAGGCGCCCAGACGCCGATCTTATCGTAGCCCGGCAAGAGGCCGACCAGAAACGTGCCGAGGCCCATCATCATGATTGACAGGACAAGCATCGAGCGGCGGCCGAACCTGTCGCCGAAATGACCGAAGATGATTCCTCCGAGCGGTCGTGCGATATATCCCACTGCGAAAACACTGAATGCGGCAAGTGTACTCGTGACGGCAGATGACGACGGGAAGAAGAGTTTGCCGAATACTGTCGCTGCAGCGGTGCCATAAATGAAAAAGTCATACCACTCGACGATCGTGCCGAATGTGCTCGCGGCCACAATCGCCCGGGTGCGGGGCGCACTTGTCCGTTCGTGAAACTGTGTTGTCACAGCCATCGCCATTCTCCAATCGTCAATGAAGTTTTCGCGCCCGGTCAGGGCGCGAGTTAATCAGATCACGTCTGCCGAACGAGCCAGAATTCGCCGGGAGTAGTAAGCGAATGTCGCGGCTATTGCCTTTGGCTTCAAACGATAGTCGTGCGCTTCCTGCGCCAGTGCTGGATCAACCGGAAGGATCGTCCCGGCGGACATCGCGAGCAGCTGCAGTTTTGCAGCACGCTCGATAAACATCGCCAGGATCGCCGATTCCTCGATCGTCTCGCACGCAGCGAGTTGCCCATGATGCGCAAGAAGAATTGCGCGCTTGTCACCGAGGGCTTCGGAGATGATGCGTCCTTCTTCGTCGCCGATAGGGGTGCCGGGCCATTCGCGCAACCATGCGCAGTCTTCAAAGAACAGTGTCGTATCCATATGCGATACGGCCAGCGGAACACCGATCATCGAAAGTGCAGAGACGTGCGGGGCATGCGTATGCATGATCGCATTGACATGAGGCCGGGCTCTGTAGATCCACAAATGAAACCGGTTTGAGGGATTGGGCATGCCCTCGCCTTCGAGCACGTTCAGATCGTCGTCGACCAGCAAGAGATTGTCTGCGGTGATCTCATCGAAGCCGAGACCGAAGCGGAGCATATAATATGTACCGGGCTTCGGGCCGCGTGCCGTCGCCTGTCCGGCCAAGCCGGAATCGTGGCCTTCTGATGCCAGGATACGGCAAGTCAAAGCGAGTTTCTGGCGGATAGACCATTCGGGAATGACGAAATGTTTGTTCATCCGCTCGGTCGTCTGGAGATGGTAGTCCGACTTGTCCCTGACCTTCACATCCACGTTCATGTTATCCTCCCGGTAGAATGTCGCTATGGCCCAATTCGACCGCGAATGACACAATGTGTCAAGCATGACATTTAGTCGTCGTGTCGCACATTTTTTGAACGATTTGCCACATCGTGCCGCAGCCGCTTTCCTCTAGGATTGCCTGCGTCT
Organism: Bradyrhizobiaceae bacterium; assembly: GCA_003963145.1. Lineage (GTDB taxonomy): Bacteria > Pseudomonadota > Alphaproteobacteria > Rhizobiales > Xanthobacteraceae > Afipia. Next base: position 19,886 of record RXJJ01000012.1, on the reverse strand, counting down.
AAGTTCCGGTATTCTCGTTTCGATTCTACGGTAGGATTTTTTTAGATGGCAAAAGCGGCGAAGAAGGCTTCAACCGTTGCGGCGAAGAAAACACCGGAAGCTGGCGTCACGCTTGCCGAGCGTATTGCGTTCATACGCAAACAGCGCAGCGTTACGCTCGATGCACTTGCTGAACGATCGGGTCTCACCAAAAGTTATTTGTCCAAGGTTGAACGAGGTCTTTCGGTGCCATCCATTTCGGCTGCCATGAAGATCGCGGAAAGTCTCTCCCTCTCCGTTGGGCAGCTTCTGGGCGAAACCCAATACGAGGGTGCGATTTCAATTGTTCGACAAAATGAGCGGCGCTCCTTCATGCGTGCAGGAAGCGGATCCGGCTATGATTACGAAATGCTGGCACCGGGCAAACAGTTTAAAACCATGGAGCCTTACATCATGCGGCCTCCATTGAAATTTCAGGGTGACCAGCGTTTCAATCACAGCGGACAGGAAATCATCTTCGTCCTCGCTGGCGAGATGGAGATCGAATACGGCGGCACGTCTTATACACTTGGAAAAGGTGACTGCGCCTACTTCGATGCCCACGTGCCTCACCGTTCACGTTCTTCGAACGGTCGGCTTGCAGAAGCCCTGATTGTCGTCATGACGCAGCAGCGATGAAAAGATCCACATCGAACTCGCCTGTTGGAGGAAAGGCGTCTAATCCGGGGGCTCCGGACTCGCCGATCCGGGATCGTCTGGTGGAAGACCTGCGCGAAGGAATTCGGACGCTCCGCCTCCCTCCAGCGATGAAGCTGACCACTGAACATCTGCGCAAGAGGTTCGCAGTCAGTCAGAGTTCGATTCGCGAAGCGTTATCGGCCCTTTGCGGTGAAGGACTTATCGAGCGCGAGAGCCGCCGCGGCTTTCGCGTCAAATCGATGTCGGTTCAGGATTTTCGCGACCTGACCGAAATGAGAATTGCGCTTGAAATCGTTCTTCTCGGACAGGCAATCGAGCTCGCACGACCGCGATGGAAGGTCGAACTCGCCAGCGCGCTGCGAGCGATCCTGCCAAACGATCATCGTGTAGGCGACGCCCGGCCGCTCGACGCCACCTGGGAGGTCGACCACCGGCGCTTCCACTATGCGCTTCTGGATGGATATCGCGCTCCAATTCAGCATCGGTTTCTGGACACGATCTACGATCAGTTCGATCGTTACCGCACCCTGTCCATTCCGCGGCGCGCTTTTCTGGCGAACACGGCGACCGACCACCAGGAAATGTCCGAGGCTGCCATAGCGGGCGATTTAGAACGCGCCTCGCAGATTTTGACGCGGCACATTCGTGATACTTCCAGAGCCATACAAATGAATATCGAGACCTGGGGTCTTGCGGAAAGAACCGGCAATATCGTTGCGAAAGTCATCGAAGATGGCGATGGTCAGATGGTCGTCGCCATCACCACCGAATGATCCGGACGCTTCGGATCGAAACGAACCTCTATCGGCGAGAGCGGTTTGATCGAATTGACAAATGATGCCGCGTTCTTTCGCGAGATAAAGCTTTGTGAAAAGCTGCTCGACGCCTCAAGTTTGTTTCCGTTCGCAATATATTCGTAGCGGCAGACCGGTTGAAAGAACAGACCGGTTTCTAACGCCAATGGGACGATTTCGACGTCAAGCACCTTGGCTTGCGTCGTCACCCATCGTTTCTTCTGCGATGCGTCGCTCGCCATCAGCATAAAGAAGGCCGTGGCCGCAAAGACCGTCAAACTGAGAAGGATCATCATAGATTATCTCTCCCACGAAATCACCGGATACGATAAGCCTCCTCTCCGCTCTTTTGATTGTCAAAGCGCGGCATGCCAGTTCTCGCTCATATTTTAGGAAGTGATCGCGGGAAGTTTTCGCAAGCTGCACTGTGCCGGCTAGATAGTCGATAAAATGGCGCGAATGCCTCTCTTTAAGGCGCGATGGCCAGCGCGTGTGCGAATGGCCGAAAGGGTTAGCCACGATCGAGCCAGTTTGCACACGCCAACAGGCTGCTATCTGTGGATTGCGGACTGCAGAGCTGAAGCCCGATAGGCAAGCCCTGTGCACCGATCAAACTCGGTAGCGAAAGGCACGGGCCGCGCAGCAGGGTCCAGGCTACATTAACAGCGGGCGAGCCCGTCGTATCCAGACCCTCGGGTGCCTCGTCGGTCGCCGACAACGTGATAACGGCGTCGAAATCGCCCATCAATTTTGCGAATTCATCGCGGCACCACGCTGCGATGCCGAGCGCATCTTCGTGCTGGCTCGTGCTCACCTTGGCGCCACGGCGCATGATCTCTTTGAACTTCTCGCTGAGGCCATCCCAATGGCCCAGGCGGTCCGCGGAAAAGTTGCGATAAAGCTCATAGTCGTGAACGGTGAATCCGGCATCGACTAAGTGCAGAAAAGCTTCCGGCAATACAAGCTTTTGAATGTTCAAGCCTTTGCTGCGAAACTTGGCGATAGCCCGATCAAAGGCATCACGCGCAGCTTGCGTCGTTTGCTCCCAGCCCGGCGCTTCGCAATATGCAAGACGCGGCGGCTTCCTGGACGAAAAGGTCACGATCCGCTGATCGCCGGTGATATGGCGATAAAACGTCTCGAGAATCGCAACCGATTTTCCCAGCGCGCCAATCGTGTCGAGTGTATCCGAAAGCGTGAGCACTCCGGCGCGACTGATGCGCCCGTGGCTGGGTTTGAAGCCGTAAACGCCGCAATATGAGGCGGGACGGATGATCGATCCGAGCGTCTGGCTCCCGAGCGCCAGCGGCAGCATCCCGCTCGCAACGGCTGCGGCCGACCCACTGGAAGACCCTCCCGGCGAATGACCGAGGTTGTGAGGATTGCGCGTCCTGGCCGGATAGGGTGATGCGAATTCCGTGGTCGCCGTTTTTCCCATAACCACGGCCCCACTCTGGCGCAATTGCGCAACCAGAGCCGCGTCGCGCCCGGGATGATGCCCGGCGTAGATGGAAGATCCGTAAGCCGTCGGCATGTCGTTGGTATCGAAAATATCCTTAATGCCGACCGGCACTCCGTAAAGAGGGCCGTCGGCAAATCGCGCATCGACATCCTCTGCCACTTGGCGTGCACGGCGGGGATCGAAATAAACCCAAGCGCCAATGGCGGCGTCTTTCTCTTTGATGATTCTGATCGATCGCTCCACCGCCTCGGCGGCCGCGCCTTCCTGCACTATCGTTGTCATTGCGTGAGCCCGTTAGAGATCGAGAGTAATCGACGGCGATTTGGCCTGCGAGACGCATGGCATCAGGAATTCGCGCCGCTCGGGCTCTGACAGCCGGAAGTCGAGATGCATCACCTGCCCGGAAAGATAACGGACCTTGCAATCGCCGCACGTTCCGGATTCGCAGCCAGCTTCTACAGCGACGCCGCAACGGCGCAGCGCCCCCAGCATCGTTTCGCCGTCACGCACTTCGACGGCCCGATCCTGCCTTGCCAATTTAATTTCGTAAACGCCATGCCCCGCCGATGCCGCTTCCGGTGCCTGAAATCGCTCGAAGTGAAGATTGTCGGCGTTCAGATATTTAATCCCCGCGTCGCGAACTGCGCTCATGAGTTTGTCCGGACCGCAACAATAAATGTGGTCTGTGGGCTGACATTGTTGAACGAGATCGTCCACGTTGAGGCGCTCTCCGCCGGTTCCACGGCTATGGTAGAGAGACAGATTATCGCCCGCCAACTGCTTCAGTTCCGCAAGGAACGGCGTATCAGGCTCAGCCGGCGAGCAGTAATGCAGCTCGAATGCTTCGCCTCGCCGCTGCGCCACCTTTATCATTGCGATAAAAGGCGTGATGCCGATGCCGCCTGCCACGAAAATGTGCCTATGTGCACCGGGCACGAGAGCAAAATAGTTCTTTGGCATGGATACCGAAAGCTCCATGCCAACTTTGACATTCGAACAGAATGCCATGGACCCCCCGCGTCCATGTTCATCCGCCATCACTGCGAGCGTGTAGGTTTTCTGATCGGCAGGATCTCCAGCCAGTGAATATTGCCGGACATGCCCGCCCGGAATATGCACATCGATATGAGCGCCGGCATCGAAGAACGGCAACTCCCAATCTTCCGGCTGCACGAGCTCAAACACCTTGACCCGAGGCGTCGTCGACCGGATGCTTTTAACAACCGTCGTCACGTGGTCGTTGCGGCTCATCGATCAACCCTCGATAAGCTCGATGGCATCGCCGACACGTACTTCGCCACTTTTTATCACGCCCGCATTGAGACCTGCGCGATTGGTCAATAGGCCGATCAGCTTCATTCCGAGTAGTTCATCCAGATGCTTGCAGGGCGTCGCGATCGTTCCAAACAGAATGGCTTGCCCGATCTTGAATTTGCGCCCTATGAGGTGATTGAGCGGAACGCCGCGCGTGGTGATGTTGCGGCGGTGATCCGCCATGCCGATACGCACGCCGTGATCGCGTTCGAGCGCCTCAAGCGTCTCGACCTCGAAAAGCGTCACCAGCCTGTTTGGCGTGTCGCCGCGCTTTTCGATTCGCTCCGACAAAAACCCGGTGCGCCGCGCGTATCTATCGCCCTCGATGCCAAGCCCCTCAATGATGCTCACGCTATTCACGCTGCGCAAAGGAAGGAAAGCACGCGGCGCAATGTGCATGGCCTCCACAAGCCCGAGCCAGGATGGTCTCGGCGTATTTTTCCTAGGCTCAGCCGACGGCGTGCGGTGAGAGAGAGGTTTTTCCAGATCGATCAGTGACATTGCGGTACCCTCGCTTGTTACCCAACCATCGCGTTTTGACGAGCGAGTGCAAGAAAGTGTTTTTGGCACCGAAGCCGTTCAATCTGCGTTTTGTCGACTATTCGGCTGAATTGCCGAAAACATGCGCAGCTTGGCGGACTGCGGACGGAAAAAGGGGAGGCGTAAGCCTCCCCTTTTTCTCATGGCGCTCGCTAAAGACAACTACTCAGCAGGTACAGCGTGCGCAGTAGATGGAGTGGACGAGGCTTCGCCGATTATCGCGCGCTTCGCCAGATAACGGCGTCGAAGCGGCTTGAGAGCGAATATCGCAAGCAAAGCAGCGGTCAGATTGAACGCAGACGCGAGTCCAAACACTGTGCTCCAGCCATGACTTGCCGCAACAATGCTGGCCGCCGGCACGATCAACGCCGCGGTACCCTTTGCCGTATAAAGCAAACCGGCGTTCGTGGTCGCGTACTTGTTGCCAAACGTGTCGGCGCAGATCGAAGGAAACAGCGTGAAGATCTCTCCGAACACCCAGAAATAAAGCGGCGTCATCACGATGAACAAAGCCGGATTGGAGCCGAATTGCGAGAGTCCCATCAGCGCAACCGCGCCCACGCCAAACGCGATGAACATCGTATTCTCGCGCCCAATGCGATCCGAAATGTAACCGAAGAGCGGCCGACCTATACCGTCGGTTATACGATCAAGCGAAATTGCCAAAGTGAGGATGGTCATCTCGATGCCGAAAGGCGAAACCGGGATGTTTGCGATTTTGAGATCTTTGGCATAAGGCCCGAGTTGCGCGATTGCCATAAGACCGCAAGACGCGACAAGCACAAACATCACATACATCAGCCAGAACACGGGTGTTTTAACTGCATCGACCGGCTTTGTATTTCCGCTCGTTTGAAGCACGCTGTCGGAGGCAAGTTTGACGACAGAGGCACTGGGGCGCCGCAGGCATAACCCCATGATTAGAGCGATCACGCCCTGCCCGATTCCGAACCAGAGGAAAGTCCGCTCATAACCGTTGGCTGCGATGCTGTTGGCGATGGGAACGATGGTGATTGCCGCGCCCGCCCCAAATCCAGCAATCGTCAGGCCTGCGGCGAGTCCGCGCCGGTCCGGAAACCATTTCAAAGCATTTCCGACCGAGGCGCTCCAGATTGCCGCGGCGCCAATACCCGACACGAAAGCCCCGAGGTAAAGCATCATAATCGAACTGGCTTGCGAGTTGATGACCCAGCCCAGGGCAATTCCTATTGCGCCAAACGCGACCACCCTGCTCGGACCATATTTATCGACAAACCATGCCTTGAACGGCACCAGCCATGTTTCGACGACCACAAAGATCGTGAAGGACAACTGGATCGCGGCACGGCCCCAGTGAAATTTGGTGTCGATCGGATCGACGAACAGCGTCCAACCATACTGCAGGTTGGCAATCGTCGCCATGCAGATGATTCCGCAGATCAATTGAAACCAGCGAAAATACCCCGGATTGATATCCGCCTTCGGAAGCCCCGTCATGCCCGTCATTTGATTTCTCCATACTTATCGGGTGCGCTGGAGAAGTTGAGCAACTTGTTGTCCAGCAGGACAACGATTGCATGGCGTTCGCGCCCCTCCAATAAACGGTTTGCTCAAAGTATGGCTTCATCTGGCGGAAATATTGTGCGTTTGGCCAACCGAATGGGCAACTTGTTGTCTATTCTGTCGATAGCAAAAGACTTTCGATTCAGCTAGTGTGGCATTGATTTTTGATGCCGGGGGGCCGTGTTGCCGAATCTGAAAACAATCACAAAGCCACGTGGAACGATCGCGCGTAAACAAGCGAGCGTTCATCCGGTCTCGAAAATGCACACAAGCCGGTCCGCAGCCGCCAGCGAAGTCGTTCCGGTGCCCGGTAGCCATGTATCGATCGGCGCGCGCATGAAAACAGCGAGAAAGCGCCTTGCGATGACGCTTGAGGAGCTATCTCAATCCACTGGGCTCACAAAGGGCTATCTGTCGCGGGTCGAGAGAAATCTGAAGACGCCGGCTCTCGCAACAATTCTCAAGGTTTCCCATTCGCTTCGAATGAGCGTTTCGGAATTGATGGGCGAGCACCTCTCGCCGCAGACCATCAAGGTGACACGAGCCGGGACCGGAAAAAAGGTCGCGAACAGGTTCAGCGGTGTCGAGTTGCTCGTGCCGGGTGGCTCGGACATCAACGCCTTCATTGTCCGTCCCGATCGAGAGTTCGGTGAAGAAAGGTTGCGAGAACATTCTGGCGAAGAACTTATCTATGTTCTTTCGGGCAACATCGAACTCAGCTTCTCAAATCGCAAAATCGTTCTTCGCCGCGGCGATTGTGTCCGGTTTCCGGGTCACGTGCGTCATCGCATGCGCAGCATCGGCACGGCTGAGGCCGCCGCGCTCACAGTTGTTGCAGGCCAGTGAAAAGGGCTTCGGCCTGCGCGCCAATTTCGACGTTCAAGTCAGCCGCGTGGTTCGCCTCAAAACCTGCCTCTGTGGAAATCGCCCGCTCTTCGTTTTCGCTGAAGGTGCCTTAACCAGACCCGGACTCATTTCTTGTTTCCTTGAGCGTCGAATTGCTTGAGATAAGCGATCACATCCGCCCTCTTCTCCGCCTGCGGGAAACCCGTGAATCCCATCTTGCCATGAGGAGCAAGATGCTTGGGATTTGTCAGATAATCGTCCAACGTCGCCTCGTCCCAAACCTTGCCCTGTGCGTTTCCGTCCGACAAATCGGTCGAATAGCTGTATCCCTCAGCCGATCCCCATTTCCGGCCTACCACGCCATTCAGTTCAGGGCCGACTTTAGTCTTCGCGCCAGGGCCCACGGCATGACATGCCATGCAAACGCGAAAAGCCTGCTCGCCTTTCGCCGGATCACCATCGGCATGTGCACAAGAAGAGAAAGCAAGAAGAGTGGCCGCAGCGAGTATCGAACGCATCTTATTCTCCTGAATGATCTTAAAAATCCAATCGGTCACGAATGGCGTCAAGACCGACCCGCGCGCATTTTTCGTCCTTGTCTCCGCCCGAAGCGCCCGAGACACCGATAGCTCCGAGTAGAGTATCTCCCATTTCGATCTTGAGTGCCCCCGCCATCATCGTCACGCGCGGCAGACTTGCCAGGCCGGGATCGAGACTTCCGTTCTTGATCGACTTCGCCAATGCGGACGTATCATTGCGAAATCCAATGGCTGTCCAGGCCTTGTCCGTGGCGGTGCGCTCGGCCGGCAGTCCGGCATAGCGATCCCTCAACAGAACTTGCGTCTGGCCAAACCGATCAAGCACAGCGACAGCGACCTGAAAGCCATCCGTGCGGCATTGATCGATAGCCGCACGTGCGGCGTCCAATGCCACATCGAGCGTCAACGACTTGTACGTGACTGTGGCGTCCTCTGCCTTCGTAACGCTCGCTGTGACACAGGCCAGCGACACGGGTATGCAAATGTACAGGACTTTTTTCATCGTCATTCGCCTTTACCCGATAGCCTTACGGTTTGACGTAACTCCAGCCGTCCTCCTGCAATTCGCTGATCCGCACCACACCCGATGGAACAAGACTCGCCTGAGGAACGATGCCAATCGGATGCCCTTCCCTCTTTTCCATTCCCGTTTTGGTGAAGTTGCAGGCCGAGAACTTCAATTCAGCCGGAAAAGCCATCGCGGCAATCTGCTTCAGGCGATCCTTCACCGGCGATGTGTCGTCACGGTACATGTTGAGGCCCGGTCCATAAGCAACCACTTCAATTTGCACAGGCTCATTCTTGGAACGATAGATTTCCATCATGTTCGTGACGTTGTTGAGCGCCAAGTTCATCGTGTCCGGATCGTTTTGATCAACCTGAATAACAACACGGTGAGGCTTGGCATCAGCCGCCAGGCCAGGCGATGAGATCGAGAACGCAACCGCACAGATTGCAAGCAATCTCCAGAAAATCCGCATATCGGAACCTCCCTAGGGACGAATGATTATGTACTTCTTTTCGGCAAGTGACAGGAGATAAGGTACGCCAGCAGCCACTTCGACAGCATGGGGATTAATTTTGGGCCGCCTGCCGGTCTCGCGCTCGATCGTGTCCAGCGTATTGCCGCACACATCGAACTTCACACCATGCGCCACAAGGCTATCGACCAACTGGCGATTAACATTATCCTCTTTCAGCAACTCGATGCCGGGGCCGAACGTGACAACCTTGATATCGATGGTGTCAGGCCCGTAAACCTCCAACAACTTGAATGCGATGCTGATTATCAGGCTTTGCTTCTTCGGATCGCTGTCCGAAAGCTGCAACGCGATACGGTGTTCGACAAAAGGCTTCTCAGTTGCCGTTGCGCCTTGAGCAAAGGCATGTTCAGCATTCACAGCAACGGCTAGTCCCGAAAAAAGTGCGGCGACGATCAGCCATTCTTGAAATTCATGTCTCATGCCTGAGCCGCAAATCCCGGATTGTCCTCAACACCCACGATCTTGATCTTGTTGCTCTCGAACGCGGCTTTCCTCTTTCCCTCGCGCAAATAGCTCGCCACAGTCTCCCAGACTGGCACACCCTTCCGTTCGTTGACGGAGGCCCAGCCTGCGACTCGATAGGATTTCGCCGGATCCACATCGCGGCCGTCCGAGAGTTTCATGTCGGAGATGCGGCGTCCCGTGGCCTCGTTTGGCGCACAGGTGTAGGACATGCCTCCGATCCGCACCATGTCGCCACCCTGCTGATAATAAGGATCGAGATTGAAAAGATTGTCGCAGATATCTTCCAGTACGACCTTGATCTGGTCGCCCGTCATGGACTGAACATAGACCTCCGGATAGGTCATCGCGGTCTGCGACAGCACATCATCCATCGTTATCGGCTGGGCGTTCAGAACGGTGGTTCCCCAGCGAAAGCCCGGCGACAGGGCGATCTCCGTATCCAGTTGCTGGCGCAGCGCGGCGCAAATCATCTCATCCATCGTGCCGTTGAAATTGCCGCGGCGATATAAAAGGCGGTCGGCGCTTGCGAGCTTTTCACCGAAAGCCTTGAGATGCGGCGCATGAAGCCTGTCAATTAATTCCGACATCTCTGCGTCCGCCTTTAGCTGGTCGCTGAACACAGGCAGCAAACGATAATTGACGTTCTTGACGGAACCCTTGCCGAGCTCGAGATCGAGAACGCCGAGAAATTTTCCGTTGGAGCCCGCATTGGTCACAAGCGTCTTGCCGGCCGCGTTGGATACGCTCACCGGCTGCGGAACGGCGTCATGCGTGTGACCACCAAGAATAATGTCTATGCCGGTCACGCGGCTTGCGAGCTTGAGATCGACGTCCATGCCGTTATGCGAAAGCAGAGCAACCGCATCGACCTTCTCGACGTCACGCAGCCGGTTGACGACTTTCTGCATTTCTTCATCGCGCACGCCGAACGTCCAATCAGGCACAAAACGCTTTGGATGAGCAATCGGCACGTATGGGAAGGCTTGTCCGATAATGCCCAGGCGGTGGTCGCCCATCTGCTTGATGATATATGGCTTGAATACGCGGCCGGACTCGCGATCGAATGCCTTGGCTTCGTTGAAAGCCGCGTCTTCGGTCAGAAAAACATTTTGCGCGATGAATTCGCCTTTGAAGTCGGCGAGGTTCTTACGCAGCGTATCCTCGCCATAGGTGAACTCCCAGTGGCCGGTCATCGCATCGATGCCCAGCAGATTAGCCGCCTGCACCATATCCGCGCCGCGGCTGAGATTAGCAAGACCGCTGCCCTGCCAAAGATCGCCGCCATCCAGTAGAATCGATTGCTGGGCCGGAACGGCACCGCGCAATTGCTTCACCAGCGTACGCAAATGAGCAAAGCCGCCCATCTTGCCGTATTGCTTCGCAACGTTCTCGAAATCGAGAAAAGTAAAGGCATACGAATCGGCGCTGCCCGGCTTCATCCCGAATGTTTTCAGGAAATACTCGCCAACCAGATGCGGCGGATGGCCCTTCATGCTGCCGATACCGATGTTGACGCTTGGCTCACGGAAAAAAACCGGGCGCAACTGGGCGTGAGTATCGGTCATGTGCAAAACGCGCGCATTACCCGACGGTTTGAAGTCGTAAAGCGAATTGGTTTCGGCTGCGTTGCCTGAACGCGACAACGCAAGAATAGCCGGTGTTGCCACCGCAAATTTCAGAATATCCCGTCGGTGGATCGGCATTTTAAATCCCGGAAGGTCAGCGAATTTCGGATTCGGTCCAGAGCTTGTCTTCGCGCTGCGACTGCGCGATCGAAGCGTTCGCAAGAGCTTCGGCTTTCTTTGCCAGATTGGTAGCCGCGTCGAAATCGCCTCCATCGGCCGCCTTCTTTGCGTCCTTCAAAGCCGCGCCTGTCGTGGTCCACTGATTCCTGAGTTCGCCAGCTTTTTTGTTGGCCGCTTCGGCTTTCGCATACGCGGCGCCGAATGTTTCCGCCGTCTCCGCATATGCCGATGACAAAACGAAACAGACGGCAGCACCTGCGACGATCGATGTCATGATACGCATGGTCATCTCCTATGGTCGCGCGCCCGGACCGGAAATCGGCAATCCGTTCGCCATATAGGACAGGTAGTATTCAAGGTTACGATATTCGGGGTCCTGCGGCTCCAGCGGCACACCGCGTACCTGGCTGTTACAGGAGGTAAAGCGGCGGCTGATGGTGCCCATACCGCCCCACTCCGAACGATAAATCGGCATGGCATTCAGAATGCCGAGCGCGGGAGCCAGGATCTCGGCCCGAATGCGCTCTCCAGGACTTTGGACATGGCAGCTCGCGCATGAAAAATTGAGTTGTCCGCGCCGCTGGTAGAAATATTTCTTGCCGTTCTCGTAGGCTTCGAGCGCCTTCGGATTTTTTGGAATCTTGATATCGAACGGCTTGCCGCGCGAAGTGAAGGCCATGTAAGCCGTCACCGCAGCCATATCGTCCTTGAGATAGGAATACGGTTTCTCGCCATTGGCCTGCAGACACTGGTTGACGGCCACCTCGAGCGTCACAACCTCGTTCTTCTTCTCATCGAAATATGGATAATTCTGCCGGATGCCGATGCCCTTGTTCGGAAAGCAATCGCCGAACGTTTTGCCGTTCTTGAAGGGCGCCTCGAACAATTCCTTCCCGCGGTCGAGCGCGAAATCGTAAGGCGGAAAATCCTCCTTCTCGACCCATTGTTTACGCATATCTTCGTTCATGGAATAAGGGCCGTTGACGAAATCGTTCAACGGCACTTTCGAGAACTTACTTTTGAAGTAATTACGGAAAGCGGTGAAATCCTTCTCCGGCGAGGAGGCCGTCGATGCAGCCCATGACGGCCGCGCAACAGCGAACGCCAGGATCGTCGCCAGCAATGCAAGATAGCGCACCATGCAGTCCCCTCCAGCTTAACTATCAGGCGATCTTGGCGGTTGTGGTATCCGTGGCGCCCTTGTTGTCGATCCATGTGATCGTGAGATCGTCGCCCTTCTTGCCACCCTTGAAACTGAATTTGATGAAGGGATCCTTGGAAACCGCCGGCCCCCACAACGCGGTAAACACGATCTTGCCGCCCGTCTCGAACTGAACCGTCTCGATGTGATGCGGTGGAATGAGATTGCCTTGAGCATCCTTGACGAATCCGGAATCCATCGGATGCTGAACCAGCGCCTGCACCTCCGTGGTGTCGGCTCCAGCGATAGCGCGTACGCGAATAGTCGATGCCATGGTCTTATCCTTCCTTAACCGCCGCAACCGCCGACGGTGACCTTAACTTCCTTGCTTGCGCTATAGAGTTTGCCGTCAGCTTCGACGACCGCGATGACGTTGCTTGTCTTGGCCATCTTCAGACGGTTCGAAACCGAAGGCAGCGTGCCTTCCGGAATTTTATAGGAAGCCGCAAGTGCATAGGGATTCTCGGCAACCATCACCGAAATCGATGTCACTTTCGGCAAGGTGGTGCTGACACTGATCGGAACGACGGCGCCATTCTCGGCAATCTCGGGAGCGTCAAGCTTCACCTGATCGGAAACCTCGGCCGTCTTTCCATAAAGAGCCTTAAGCGCATCGGCCTGATTTTTCTGCTTGAACGCATCGGCGGGCCAGCCTGCGGCGTCGGCCGCAAAAGCTGCGATCGACCGCATCGCGTTGATGCCAACTCCAAAGATGCTCGCAAGCACAATGCCCTTCAACAGGCGCCGGCGTGATGTAGGCAGAGATGAAGGATTGGCGGCGCTCATTTGATTTCCTCCGGATGTTCTTAGAGCTGATAGAGAAAATCGACGATCGCCGAGATCTCTTTTTCGTTCAGGATCAGATTCCGCCCGAATGGCGGCATGACCGTTTGCGGATTGCGCTTTGTCTCATCAGTCACGATCGCAATGAGTTCGTTGCGGTCGGGGAACCGCGCCTTCATATCGTTAAGCTGAGGACCGATCGTGCCTGGCAGATCGCCTCCTTTGATGTCGTGACAAGAAAGACAATTTCCCTTCCCGCGATCGAACGCAATCGCCTTTCCATCGAGGGCAGGTGCAGATTGTGCATGCGCAGCAACCGACGATGCCAAAAAAAATCCGATTGCTGCAGCTGCGATATGAAGACGATCAAAGTGCATCATGCGCTCCACAAATCACTTCGGTTTCATGTCATCAAGCGGACCAGTTGTTCTCGGCGTCAGATTCTGTCCCTCGGCCGTCGAAACGATCTTCAAGGTTGACGGATCAAGACATTTCGTCATGCAGGGCTTTGTTGCCGTATCCGGGCGTGGATCCTGCCAACTGAAATTATCGTGGTTTGGCATTTTGACTTTCGGCAAAGAATCCTTGTCGGCGACGAAATTTTCGGGAACCAGATTGTTCAGATTGAGAATGTAAGCCGTCAGCGCATAAACATCGTCAGACGACAGCGTGTGCGGTGTCGGGAACGGCATCGCACGGTTGATGTAATCCCACAACGTCACCGGGAAAGGCCAATAGCTTCCAACAGTCGGCTCGGGACGATCTGCGGTGAGCGTACCGTTGCCGCCGACAAGTTTTGGATAGCGGCCCTCGCCTTCACCGAACGTGCCATGACAGCTGGCACACTGATCGGCGAAGACTTCGGCACCGTGTTCGACATTTCCCTTGCCGGGCGGCAATCCCTTTCCGTCGTCGCCGCGCGCGTCGATATCCCAGCCGCGGATTTGTTCCGGCGTAGCAGGCGTCCCGTATCCGAAGGGCTGTTTCTCACTCGCATGAGACACGGAAACGCCCAGCATCAGGAGCGCTGCACAAGCGACCGTGGCCATCAGGCTAGCCGATCTGAACATCGAAAATGCTCCCATCGGGCTTAACCTGCCAAGTCTGAATTGAGTTGTTGTGATAGACGGAATTCGAGCCACGTATTTTCCGCAACGCGGCAAGCGTCGGCTGAACGAAGCCGGTCTCGTCAACGGCGCGCGACTCGAGAAGCGCAGGCTTGCCGTCCCATTGCCAGGGAATGGAAAACCGTGTGAGAGCCTTCGACAGCACCGGCTCTTTCAATTCGGCCTGACGCCAGTTTGCACCGCCGTCGGTCGATACGTGCACTTCCTTGATCTTGCCATTGCCGGTCCAGGCCAGACCGCGAATCTCATAAAGACCCGGTCCGCTCAACGGCTTTTCCGGACACGGGAACGTAATCACCGACTTGGAATCGATCAGCCAGGTGAACCCGCGCGATTTTCCATCCGGCATCAGATCGGTATATTTGGATGTCTCCTCACGTGTATACCAAGGCTGGTCGCCAACCTTGATCCGGCGCAGCCATTTCACGCTGACATTGCCCTCCCAACCCGGGACGACAAGACGCAGCGGATACCCTTGCTCCGGCCGCAACGCTTCGCCATTCTGCGCATAGACAACAAGACAATCGTCGAGACATTTGGAAATCGGCAGACTTCGGGTCATGTGAGCGCCATCCGCGCCTTCGACCAGAACCCATTTCGCCTCTTTCTTGAGACCGACTTCATTCAACAGCGTCGATAATTTGACGCCCGTCCATTCGGCGCAGCTAATCATGCCGTGCGTGAACTGAAGGGAATTCAGTTGCGCTCCCCGCCACTCCATGCCGCCATTCGCAGGGCATTCGATGAAATGGATCCGGGATGTCGAAGGAAACCGCAAAATGTCTTTCATCGTCAGGACCAGCGGACGATCGACAAGACCGTGAATCATCAGACGGTGCTGGTCCGCGTCCACATCCGGCCGGCCGGCGTGATAACGCTCAAAAAACAATCCATTCGGCGTGATGATGCCGTGAAGGCTTTGCAGCGGAGAAAAACTGATCGACGACTCCGTTCCAGCCGTCAGCCAGGGCACGTTGCGGCGAATCACGCCGGCTTCGGCTGCCGCGGGCTTGCCGTAAGGCTGATCGACGACACCCGCTCCGATCGATTGCGACCAATCATTGTCGGCAGGAGGAGAAGCGCTCTCCGCGCGTGCGGATTTGCCATCGAGCAAAGCCGCTCCGGCAGCCGCTCCGGCCAATTTCAATAATGAGCGCCTGGGTATCCGGACACGATCCGGCCCGGCAGCGAGAGACGCCTTGCGGGCATCTCCTAGGAGTTGAAAAGGCACTCCAACCCTCCCTTGGCGATCGCCCATTTTTATGAGACGATCAGATTTGCTTATTGATTGCCTCAACTCCTATCTATGGTTGCTAAATTAGTCAACGCTAAATAAGAAGCATCTGTATAATTGGTGCACGGCGGAATCATGAGACCGAACCGGACTGAACTTCGATGACATCAACCGTAGCGAAATCGCGCGCAAACAAATTGACCCCCGATCAGCTTCTGGCCAAACAGGCAGAAGAAGTCTCGCGCCTGCTGAATGTCCTGGCGAATGAAAACCGCCTTCTCATTGTCTGCCATCTGATGATGAAAAATGAGATGAAAGTCGGCGAATTGGTCGACGCGCTGAGCCTCAGTCAGTCCGCGCTATCTCAACATCTCACCAAATTGCGCGACGAGGGACTGGTCGAATTTCGCAGGGAGTCACAGACACTTTATTATAGGATCGCAGACTCGCGGGTGACCAAACTCGTCAAAGTGCTCAAGAAGCTGTATTGCGACGACTTCTCGTGAGCCGGATCGTGAGAAATACCTTGTATGCCGCCGCGCTGGCGCTGACGGCAATTCCATCGGTCTTGTTCGCCACCCTCCCGGCGGCTCCGGAATATGCACCGCTTGATCGTCCGCTTACGATTGAACAGGTACCCGGCAAGGACATTTTTTACAGCATCGGCAATCCTGGTGTCCCCAGCAAGGTCAACGAAGGTAATACCTCCAACGCCGGGTATGTCATTACTAATGATGGTGTCGTTGTTTTCGATGCACTTGGCACACCCTCGCTTGGCTGGGAACTACTGAAGGACATCCGCAAACAGACGAACAAGGATATTCGCTACATGGTGGTCAGCCATTATCATGCCGACCACATTTATGGCCTGCAGGCCTTCAAGGATCACACCAGCGCAACAATCATCGCACAGGACCGGTCCAGCGATTACAACGAGAATAAGGAAACTGCCGACGAGCGTGCCGGGGCGCGGCTCAGTCAACGTCAGGAAGCTCTATATCCATGGGTGAATAAAAAAACACGTGTGATCTCACCCGACATTACATTCGACGACAAAATGACGATCTCGCTTGGCGGCAAACGCTTTTCCCTGATCTATGCCGGTCCGGCTCACTCCGGCAGCGATATCATGATGATGGTCGAACCTGATGGCGTGCTATTCGCAGGCGACATTGTTCAGAACAGCCGCATCCCCTTTATGAACAGCGACGATGTCAGCACCACGCAATGGCTGAAAGCGCTGAATGAAGTGCTGAGCCTCGATCCGCAATTCATTATTCCGGGTCACGGCAAACCTTCCGCGCAAGCCAAGGAAGCCATCGCATTCACTCGCGACTATATCCAGTACGTGCGCGACACGATGAACAACGCAGTGACGAACTGGATCGACTTTGATACAGCCTACGATGCGGCGGATTGGTCCAAATACAGGAAATTTCCGGCCTTCGACAACAACAACCGCGGCAACGCTTACCGGATATTCCTGGAACTCGAAGCCTCACAATTCAAGAAGTGAGGAAGCGCCATCTGCGAAATACTTTTGTTTCTTCCTATCATTTTACAATAATGGCAACCTGGAGAGCACTCTATTGTTCTGAATGATGCTGTTGTCCGGAGAGAGCGTATGCAGTCAACTATTCATATGCGCGCCGTTCAGATCGGCGATCAAACCGAGGTTCAGGTTTTGATCAAGCATCCCATGGATTCTGGTTTTGCGAAGGATCCAGCGGATCAGCTTATTCCTGCCCGCTATATAGAAACGCTGAAATTTGAACATAACGGCAAGACGGTCTTCACTGCCGATTGGGGGCCTATGATCGCAAGGCAGCCCTATGTGAAATTCTCGTTCAAGGGTGGACGGCCAGGCGACACGATCACCGCGCGATGGGTCGATAGTAGCCAGGCAATCGACAGCACGAAAACTCTGATCGAAGACGCTACAGGCCGTTGATCGGCACCTTGAGAAAGCGTTTGCCGCTGTCATCCGGCGTAGGTAACTGGCCCGCCTTCATATTCACCTGAAGCGATGGAATAATCAGCTTCGGCATCGAAAGCGTTTTATCCCGCGCTTCGCGGATGGCCACGAATGCATCTTCCGACATGCCATCCCTGACATGAATGTTGTGAGCGCGCTGCTCGTTCACGGTCGTCTCCCAGCGAATATTGCGACCGTTCGGTCCGTAGTCATGACACATGAACAGCCGCATCTCTCCCGGCAACGACAGCACTCTCTTGATTGATCGGTACAGCGTGCGTGCATCGCCTCCCGGGAAATCCGCGCGAGCCGATCCGCTGTCGGGCATAAAGAGGGTGTCGCCGACAAAGGCCGCGTCACCGATCACATGGGTCATACAAGCCGGCGTATGTCCGGGCGTGTGCATGGCAAAAGCGGTCATTGAGCCGATCTGATAAGTATCTCCATCGGCAAAGAGACGATCGAATTGGCTTCCGTCCCTTTGGAACTCCGTGCCTTCGTTGAAAATCTTGCCGAAGGTCTGCTGCACGATCTTGATGTTCTCGCCGATTCCGATTTTGCCGCCGAGTTTGCCCTGGATGTAAGGCGCGCCGGAGAGATGATCCGCATGAACGTGGGTCTCGATGAGCCATTCCACTTTGAGATTGTGCTTTTGCACGAAAGCGATGATCGCGTCCGCCGACTTATAGGCGATGCGGCCGGCCGCATAATCAATATCCATCACGGAATCGATAACGGCGCAGGTGTTCGATGCCGGATCCTTGACAACATAGCTGACGGTATTCGTCGGCTCGTCAAAAAAAGCTGTCACTTCCGGTCTGACCCTGAGATCGACTTCAAATGGAATGGCTGACATGGATTTATCCCGATGCCTTGAATTCATAGCGTTTGAATTTTCGCTCTTGCAGACGACGTTCGATTTGCAAGCCAGCGCGCGGCAACCATGCCCGTGAACATTGCTGAAACGAAGATGAATGCCGCCGGCGATTTTCCGATTAGCGCAGTGAATGCCGGGCCAGGACAAAATCCCGCCATGCCCCATCCAATGCCGAATAGCACCGGACCGATAACAATTCGGGCATCGAGTCCGGTGGTTGCAGGCAAATGAAAGCAATCTGCGAAGATCGGACGGCTCGATTTAAAAACGAAGCGAAAGCCGACAAAAGTCACAGCAACAGCGCCAGCCATGACGAAGACCAGGCTGGCGTCCCATGTTCCTTTTGGAATCGCGGCAAGGTCCAGAAAATTCAGAACCTTTGCTGGATCCGACATACCCGAAATGATGAGGCCTAATCCAAAGATCAGACCGATTAGAAATTGTGCGAAGATTGCCATGGCGGACCTCAGAGACAATGACGCGTGATGAAGACGGTAACGAATGCCGAGGCCATGAAAACCGCAGTTGCAACCATGGAGCGCAACGACAAACGTGCTATTCCACAAACACCGTGACCCGATGTACAGCCGTTGCCCCACACGGAACCAAAGCCGACGAGCAACCCGGCAATGATGAGTGCAAAATCGCTGGACTGGACTGTCCGCACCGGGGCGCGTCCGGTCACTAGCAACACAACAAGAGGCGCAACGATCAGGCCAGTAATAAATGCCAATCGTCCCGTGAGCTCCGTATCCTGATAAGGCGGGAACAGGCGCGCTGCGATGCCACTGATCCCGGCAATGCGCCCGGTCGCAAGCATCAGCAATACGGCAGCGATGCCGATGATTATGCCTCCAAGAAGGGAGGCAAATGGTGTGAACGGCGTGACCGCCATGCTTTTCCCCGGATTAAAAAATCAGGCTGCAGAGCCAGCCGGCATCCAGAACCCCGTCCGTGACGATTGATGGGATTTGACTACGTCGCGGTTTTCGCCATATATATTAGAATTATCTAATATGCAATGCCGTTCCATGAATAAAGCTGCAAAATGGCTTATCGAAAATTTCTCTGTTACGATTAGAAACGCACCGCTGGCCAAGTCTGTGTGTCGCCAAAAGTCTGTGTGCCGCCAACAAGGTTTTTAGTGCAGAACGGGAGCAACGCATACTGCCTCAAGCGAATTGAAACCGGTTCCTTCGTAGGCGCCTTTTGCGGTCCACGTCCTCTGATAGTTTTTGCCAAATCCGGAAAAACCTCACTGAAGGACCCTTGCGAAGTCTTTTTCTGTCCATTCCGGATTATCGGAAACAGCCTTCAAATCCGCCGCGCCAAAACCTTTTTTGGTTCTATTTGCTTTTTTGGTGCTCACGATAAAGTTTCCTTTCCTTGCTGCTGGCCGGACGCATTGAGATAACAGAAATGCCTTCCAGGCCCAGCACAGCGAAAGCAACTGAGATGACGCCATTCACGTCTTCGCCAATTGCCTGGTAGCGGTTCAATCGGCTTTTTCTAACCAAAGCGTTTGCTAAAAATTCTTCGGAAAGCCCGATCATCATGACGAATAGTCACGGTCGACCTTGGACTTCTGATGGGTTTCGTGCGTCGTGGGGAAAGGCTTGTCAGCAGGCCAAGATCGCCGGTCTGACGTTTCACGATTTAAGAGGTTCAGTGTCGTGCGGTCCGCGCTAACCGAGGCGACCGTACCGCAGGATCGCGAGGTT